>JBGSLZ010000039.1:0-1915 GCA_041740415.1 Rubripirellula sp. | reverse complement strand
TTGCGGCATACCAAGCCCAGGGCCAAGTCACGCGAGCGTTTTTCATATCGTCACGTCGCAAACCGTCACTCCCAACCTGTCGAAGTTCATCAAGGTCGTTTCGCATTTGCAAGCAGTTGCCTAGCTGACATCCAAACGAAGCAAGCGCCTGCTCGTGATCATTCGACGCACCTGCCGCAATGGCCCCCATGCGAGCCGCCAATGACGTTAACGCACCTGTCTTTCGTTCGCCAATGCCGTTGGCAATCGCAAAAACGGCTTGCTGATCTACTTCATAGATCTTGACAGCCAAGTCGATCGCTTGCCCTTCGTGACACTCCCGAATCGTGGCAATCGAGATGCCCAGCATTCGATGCCGATCAGCGTCATTGAGTGAAAGCCTGGCCAGCGACTCCAACGCTCGAAAGTACATCCAGTTGCCCGTATTCAAGGCAAGCGGCAGACCCACTTGTCGGTGCAGCGTTGGTTCTCCACGTCGCAGTTCCGAGCCATCTTCGATATCGTCGATGATCAACGATCCCGCGTGGAGCGTTTCGATGGCATCAGTCAGACTGCGAGGAACATCATCCGTTCCACCGCCGATACGATAGCTAAGCTCAACGAGTGCCGCGCGAAATCGTTTTCCTCGATGTCCAAGAAATACATTTGCGGGCTGGAACAGGCCAAGCTGAAGTAGGTCGAGAACAGGATCTCGAGTCTGCCTCACTGAGTCGGTTTCCGTTACGGCCTGGGGTGCGGTAGCTAGAATCATCGCGTTGATTACCTTTGCTTCCATATCGAGAGCAAGAAACGCAGGGGTGTTAAGCCAGCAGGTGGACGACCGACAACGATTCGGAATGCATCTTTTTTCGTAAATCGATGTGCATAGAATCTTGAGATCGTCTCTTCCGACAGCACTCGGTAAAATCTTCGAAAGATGTTGTAGCGTTTGCTTGGCTTGACCAGACGAAATAACAAACGGTTGAGCAGGCGAGCGAACTTCGCTTGTGATTGATTTTCTACGACGAGGGAAGCCACTGCTTCGAATGCACGCTCTGGCTCCGCATTGGCAACAGCGTTTGCAAAACGAACAGCGAGGGGAAAGGAGTACCCGGTCGCTGCATGAAACCAGCCGCCCGCGTATCCGCCTTGTAAGGGAAGACTGGCTTGAGGAATGCTCAATACGGTTAGCGGCATTGGTAGACAGCCTGACTCTTCGCGGACGATCGACCACGTGGTGTCTATTTTCGTGCGAACGAAAGCCTCAACATTGCGCAGGCACTCGGTGCGATTGATGTTTGGGTCATCGGAGAATTGTGTGTCTTCAACCAACACGCGACGTTTTGAAAATGGAAGCGAGTAGATGAAGCGAAACCCTTTAGATTGATCTTGGCAAGCGTCCATGACCACCGGATAGGATTCCGGCCAATCGTTGTCGAGCTCGATTTCGAACCCAAAGAATTTTTGAAAACCACCGTCGTTTTACGTGTCGTTGCCAAGACGTCTCGGGCCTCGACAGTCAATCACAACCATGCCTTCGAAGGTTAAGCCGTCCTGAGTCCGAACCGTTTTCTCGCCGATGAACTCGACGTCGGTTTCGGTCAGCAAGCGAGACTCGACTTGGTCGTGGAACCATCCTGTCGACGCGTTGTCGCCGATCGCTTGCGAGCTTTTCTCAGTGCTGATGGAGTGGTGTGAATAGCCGGCGTTGGCGGACGTTTCTCGATGTCCGTCTGTCTGAAGCTCTCCAAACGATTCCGTAACGACGGTTGCAAAATGATCGGAACTGATCGTTGCGTAGGGAAGATTCACGCGACGTTCAAATCCTGGGAATCGAACGAAATAGCTTTGCCAGCGACTTGTCACCAATGGCTCGATCCAGGGTCGCGCTTCGGCAGGAACGTCTTGCGGATGAAACGACCAAGTGTGGTTCCCA
>JBGSLZ010000038.1:0-66285 GCA_041740415.1 Rubripirellula sp. | reverse complement strand
GATCATTGCACCCGCCCTCTTCTCTTACTCCTTCCGGAGCGTCTGATGAAACAAAAGAATCTTGGTTTTACGCTGGTCGAACTGCTGGTGGTCATCACGATCATCGGCATCTTGATGGGACTTCTCATTCCCGCCGTCAACGCGGCCCGCGAAACAGCGCGACGTAATCAGTGCGCAACGCAGCAGAAAAACTTGGCGCTTGCAGCCGTCCAACACGATGGCCAAAAAGAACGCTTACCCGGCTATGTTCAAGACTACGGGCTGTACGCTGGTGGTGCCACCGCGACGGACCCATCGGATCCGACCAATAGCGCTGTGCCTCGTCACAAGAAGATTGGCACATGGGCAGTTGCATTGCTGCCCTGGCTCGATGCTCAGCCGACCTACGAACATTGGACAACCGATCGTTACCCAGTACGAGTTGCTGACCCGACGATGCCGCCTTCATCGGGATCGACGACCGACGAATCGGGCGTCGGATTCCATACGCTCGCTGCGCCGAATTTGGCGATCATGCAGTGCCCGAGCAACCCGGTATCCGTTGGCCAAAACGGCAAGAACAGTTACATCTACAACAATGGCATGATCAACCTCGGTGCGGCCAGCAGTGAAGTTTCTTTCGAAGAGTCTCAAGAGCGATCCAATGGTGTTGGCAACAACAAGTACAACGTGATCAGCATTGCTGCCAACGGACGTGGCGTTCATGACTTTGAGGGCCCCAACGTACGTCTTGACGATTTAAAAGACGGATTGGGATTCACGATGCTGTTCTCAGAGAACGTGCAAGCACTTCCTTGGCACCGTGCCGGTTTCATTGGTGCTGCTGATTTGATTACGACTGACCCGGCTCATACAGACATTGTCTTCAATGCAACGACGACGACAAACATCGAGGCTGCACGTTATATCCACGGAATGGTATGGCACTACGAGGACAGAGACTTCGCGGACACGGGATTCGCATCAGCATGGAATGGGAACGGCGATACTACCCTTGAAACCCCCGTCGCAGTGAACTCGTTGCACAAAATCAACGGTGGTGGCGCTACGGTTTCCGACGATATCTTCGTCAAGACGATCGGCACAAGCGTGGCGGATGCACGCAACCTCGCTCGTCCATCGTCCGCTCACGTTGACGGCGTCAACGCAGCTTTCGGCGACGGTGCGACTCGTTTCATCATCGACACGATTGATTACCGCGTCTACCAAGCTCTGATGACACCGCGCGGCAAGAGCAGCAACGTGCCTTGGCCAGAATTCGTTCTGACCGACGAACTCGGCGACTGATCGTCTTCGACGATACTTTTTGAAAACGGTGAAAGCCGAGTCCTCCCAAGGGCTCGGCTTTTTTCGTTTACCCAGTGACCTTAATCATTACCCTTGTTTTTCATCCCGAAAGGGATCCAATCGATTCGCCGGTGGTCGAGCGAAGCGAAAACCACCGGACACGAAGTAACCAAAGGATTTCGACCCCGAAGCGTGTCGCAGACCTACCGGCGCTGCGACACCCTTCGGGGTCGGGACAATCATGGCGAACGGTTCCGGAGGTGCGCTATCGCGACCCCCGGCTAATGGCTTTGACCGCTTCGCGGTATGCTTGATAGCTGGGCCGTCTCGTGACCCCAATGCCGATGAACAAGCTAGCCGCTGGCGCTCGCCAAACGAAATCACCTCTAAAAGAACCTCGGCGATGAATACGGAACAACAAATCTTGATCGGCGCGACGGCGGCGGCCAAGATCGGCGGCGATGTCTTGATGCGGTACTGGCGAGACGGCGTCGTCGTTCGCAATAAATCTGCGTCGAGCGGCAAGACTTACGACTTGGTCAGCGACGCCGATGTCGAGAGCGAACACGCGATCGTCAAGTTTCTGAAACGGGAATTCCCTGACCACGAGATCCTTGGCGAAGAAGGCCAGGCCGGCGATGTCGATGCCGAACACTTGTGGATCATCGATCCGCTGGACGGTACCAACAACTTCGTCCATCGCGTGCCACACTTTGCCGTTTCGATCGGCTACTACCATCGCGGCGAAGCCGTCGCCGGCGCGGTGCTCAACCCCGTTCGCAACGAGATGTATACCGCCGTTCGTGGCGGCGGAGCGTTCTTTGCCGGCGAACCCATTCACGTTTGCGAGTCGAAGACGCTCAATCAAACATTGATCGGTTGCGGATTTTATTATGATCGCGGCGCGATGATGCGATCCACGTTGGCGGCGATCGAAGAATTCTTTGGACACGACATCCATGGCATTCGTCGGTTCGGAACCGCGTCGCTGGATCTGTGCCAGGTCGCCTGCGGTCAGTTCGGCGGCTTCTTTGAATACCAGTTGTCGCCGTGGGACTTCGCCGCCGGCGCGCTGATCGTTTCCGAAGCTGGTGGTAAGATCAGCGACGCGAAGGGCGAGCCGTTGAAGATCCAAAAAACGAGCGTCGCGGCCAGCAACTCGCATCTGCACGATGACATCATCGCGATCACCTCCAAGCATCATCCGGACACCGAATGACGATTCCGATTCACACCGCGTCGCCCGCCGAGTTGGCTGGGGAACTCGCCGGCGCCGATCCGCTGGACATGTTGGTCGTTGCGCCGCACCCGGACGATGCGGAACTTGGCATGGGTGGCACAATCGCAAAGATGATCGGTGAAGGCATGCGCGTGGGCGTGCTGGACTTGACCACGGGTGAGCCGACGCCGCACGGCAGCGAATCGATCCGTCGCCGCGAAACGCAGGTCGCGACCGATGCGCTCGGAATTACATGGCGGGGCAACGCCGGGCTTCCCAATCGCAAACTGGTTCACACGTTGGAAGCTCGTGAGTTGGTAGCCAGCTACTTTCGCGTGCTGCGACCGCGCTGGATCTTTGCGCCGTACTGGAATGACGCGCATCCGGATCATGTTGCCGCGACCGATCTGATCGAAGCCGCGCGGTTCTGGTCGAAGCTGTCCAAGACCGAAATGCCGGGCGAGCGGTTTCATCCCGAACGAGTCTATTACTACTTTTGCATTCACTTGCGTCTGGCCGTCGATCCGGATTGGATCGTCGACATCAGCGAACACATGCCGGCCAAGTTGGCGTCGATTCGTGCTTACGAAAGTCAGTTCATCGAAGGTCGATCGATGGAGCCACCGACGATCATCGACCAGCTCGAGAACGAGGCTGCGAACTGGGGTCGCTTGATCGGTCGTCGTTACGGCGAACCGTTCGCTACGAAGGAACCGTTGGCGATGAAATCGATTCGCGACTTGATTTGACCATCGATTGCGTCAGGTCGGATGCCAAGTTGGCCAACTCGGCGACTTGATCTTGCACGGACTTTGCGGTCGCCGGGCGAACCGGGCAAGATCGGCGTTGCGAATCAAGCATGCGAAGTCGGGCTTCGGACAGGTTTTCAGATTCCGTGTCGGAACGAGTCGCCAATTGAGCGATGCGGATTGCGCCGATCGCGGCCGGCATCACGACGTGTGTCGCGCCGCCACGGATCAGTTTGCGTTCGGTCGTTGGACATTCGGCACGGGCGATGATGCAGATCGATTCGCAAAGATCGCGTGCGGTCAGCGTGATGAAGACGTTGGCGGCGTCGTCGGGTAGGACAGTGGCCAGGGTGCGGGCGCGGAAGATACCGGCGTCGTGCAGCGTATCGTCGTCGACCGCGTTGCCTTCCATCGCCAAAAATCCGTCCGCGACCGCTTTGTCGACTCGGCTCGCGTCGCAATCCAAAATCACCAGCGACTCGCCCTGGCCAGCCAATTCAGCCGCCAGCATTTGGCCGACGCGACCGTATCCGCAAATGATCGTGTGATCCTGCAACGTGTCGATCTCGCGTGATCGTCTGCGAATTCCCATGATTTCTTCGATTTCCCCTTCCGCCAACATTTGAACGATGCCGCCGACCACATAGATCAACGATGAACATCCGGCGCAGATCACGCCCATCGTGAACCACTTCATCCACGCACCCTCGATCGGGTGGACTTCGCCATACCCGACGCCGAAGATCGTGAGCGTGACCATGTAGATCGCGTCGACCCAATTCCAGCCAGCCAAGACATATCCGGCACTGGAAATCACGAAGGTCGCGGCGACGAAAGTGAATCCGTGACGCAGCGTCCGCCGCGATCGGTGTTCGAACGTGCGAGGTGTCTTCGGTGTCAATCGATCGTTGGAGTGATTCATGGCAGGGAACTCTACCCGCTAAATCTTGCCAAAACCGATTTACCCGACTTCGGACGAACAAGAAAGTCAATTTGATGACACGCGATTTTTTTCCAACCGGCAAATCCCGCACAATCGGGCCGTTCCGGGGTCTGTCGGGGACATAACCGTGACCGGCGATGGTTCTTTGCGGACATGCGGGTGTCTATAATGAGCGTGAGAGATGGTGGCCAGCAACATGTCCCCAACCGCAGGAGTTTTGAATGAGTGGATACTGTGATCTGAGTGATGATTTTTATCTCAATATGAATTTGGCAACGGAGATGGACCTGCCTCAGGGCCGCGAATCCGTATTGCACTATTTCGAGCAGGTACGTCGACGATTCCCGAAAATGCAGAACTTCTACTCGCGTGAGAAGGGCGAGTACGTGCTGGAAGAAGAAAAGGAAGCCGGCGCTTACCGTTGGACATCGGTCGAGTCGAAGCGGGTCAACAGCGGCGTTGTGAATCCGGAATCCTTCGAGTCGGCCGTCGATCAACATCGCCAGATCCTCGATCTGGTTCCATACGACCTTTCCATCAGTCCGCTCGATTGCGAGTCACTGTCCGTGATGGCCGGTTTCGATTTCGCGTATCAAGGCAATCACAACGAGATTTTGGCCGAGGCGTTGGGCATTGCACCGGGACTCGAACGATTCTTGCAAGTTCCGTACGGCAAACTGCTCTCGCACGAACCGGCGATCCAGTTTGCACTCGACGAGGACTGCAAGACTCAGTGCCGGGTCAGTTTCGAGTCACGAACGAATGCGTTTCAAGTTCGCACCGGCGAATTCGGTGAGGAACAGATCAGCGTTTACCTGACCGTCCGACGTTACGACAGCTTGGGTGCTGATGAGTCGTTCGCGAAGGAGTTTGAGCGTTTGGCCGGTCTTTGTCGCGATTTGGTCGACGAGTATTTGGTCAGCAATGTGCTCGAACCTTTGCAGAAAGCCATTTCGTTGCGGTAGTCGATGCCCGAACCAGACGACCGAATCGTTTATCCCGACGGCGGCGGAGGCGGACAACATCCGTTTCTGACGCCGAAGGGTTTGCGACTTCAACAGCTCGGTCGCAAAGATGACTTCTCGGTTCCGATGGAACTGCCCGACTTTCGGGAATCCGGATCATCACTTCCGATCGAGCCGCCCATCGATCCGTTTGATTTCTCGGCCGACAAGAACAAGAAAATTTTCAACGTGCGTCCGTCGGCAGCGTTTCCGCGCGTCGAGACGCTGGCCGAATCGCCGCTGACGCCCTACTTTCAGATTCGACGAGCGGAGAAGTCACAAGCGAGCCGGTTGCGCGCGGTCGGCAAACTGTTCATTCAGATTTCGAGCGACACGCGGCTTCCACTTGCGATGGGATCGGCATGGATCACCGGCCCGAGCACGATCGCGACCGCCGCACATAATCTGTACGATTCGAACACACGAACGTGGTCGCGGGCGCTGGAGTTTCATCCGGGTTATGACTACTACGCGACGGACGCGAAGCCGACTTGCCGCGTGACCAGTTGTTATTTGCCGCGCGCTTACCTGACCAACCCGGCGACCAATTTGGACGTCGCGATTTGTTACGTCGATCGCAATATTGGTGACATCGTCAACGCCAAAATTCCCACGCGAACCGTCGACGACATCGACTTCTTCAACAAGAACCGCGTCGCGATTGTCGGATATCCGGCCGGCAGCGGTTTCGATTTTGGCAAACAGTTGTGGCAGAGCGAAGGAGAATATCTGTTC
Source organism: Rubripirellula sp. (assembly GCA_041740415.1). Classification (GTDB taxonomy): domain Bacteria; phylum Planctomycetota; class Planctomycetia; order Pirellulales; family Pirellulaceae; genus Rubripirellula. The sequence goes on along the minus strand of JBGSLZ010000038.1, from coordinate 60,348 downwards.
GGCCAAGGCAGCGGCCCGGACAGCGATTTTGCGCCGGTGATGGCGACCAGTTTCGGGGGCGGCGCCAGCGGATGTCCTTGGCTGATCGCCGATCCCGATCGAGGTCAGGGCCATTACTTGGCAATCGGCGTGACATCGGGTCACGCGAAATTGAGATACGGGCGAGGCGAACTGAATTTGAATTCACTCGTCTCGCCCTACTTCGGCCCGCGGATGTTCGCGGCGCTCAACGACGATCAGGTCTTCCACGAATTCGCAGTGACCTGATCGGCAGTGGCCTGATCGGCAGTGGCTCAGTGCAGGTTTACTCAGCCGCAGGACGCTTCGGACGATCGCCACCGGGCTCACCGCCACGATCGCCGCCCGGTCGTCCGCCGCCGCCTTCGCGCATCCGCTGCATCATCGCGCCCATTTCCTGTTTCGAGATCGCGCCGTCACCGTCGGTATCAAGTTGCTTCAAGCGGCCGGCCATTTGTTCAGGAATCTCGTCTCCCACAAGCTTTCCGTCTTTGTTCGCGTCGCGTGTTTCAAACATTTGCGTCATGAACTGACCGCGATCGTTGCCACGACCTTCCATCTCGGGCCGCCCGCCACCGCCCGCACCTTCGGGACGCCCACCTTCGGGACGTCCGCCGCGATCGCCCATTGCGGCGAAGTTGGGCCGCATTTCTTCATTGGACAACTTGCCGTCGTTGTTTTTATCGAGCGTCCGCAGCGCGGCGGATGCGTTATCGATTTCAGCTTTCGAGATCGTGCCGTCTTTGTCGGCGTCGAGCGCGGCCAAGACGGGCATCATTCGCATCATCATTTCGGGCGACCCGCCGGGGCCACCAGGTCCACCGCGTCGACCTTCGGGCGGTTGAGCGACGACCGCCGCGGTTGTCAAAACCGAAGCACAGAGTGAAGCAGTGAAAGCGGCGCGAGATGTGATTTTCATGGTACGTGAGTCTTCGAGGGGGGAAAGGAAAAGAGGGATCGGTGTTTTGTTAGCTGCTTCCCAGCTATTCATCCAACACCGGCGTCATCGGCCCGGTTCCGCGCAAAACTTCCTCGCTCTACTTTATCACCGGACACACGTCGAACCATTCTCGCTTTTGCTTCTGCATCCACGGGGTCGCTTCGACGGGGCCCCACAATCCGGTCTCGTACGGAAACAACGTCGGCGCCGCGGGACTTTTCCAGGCCGCGATGATCGGATCAATGATGCTCCACGCCAACTCGACTTCGTCGCTCCGCGCGAACAGGCTCGCGTCACCCTGCATCGCGTCCAACAACAGTCGCTGATAGGCATCCGGTGCTTCGGCGCCTTCGCCTTGTTGGAAACTGAAATCGAGAGTGCTGGTCCGCGTTTTCATTTCTGAATCCGGCACCTTGGTCTCGAAGTGCAATTGGATTCCTTCGGCCGGTTGAACCTGCATCACCAAGCGGTTGCCCAGGGGTGTGCGAGTCTTGCTGCCGAACAGTATGTGCGGCACGTTCTTGAATTGGATCACGATCTGAGTCGTGCGGCATGACATGCCTTTGCCGCTGCGCAAGAAAAACGGCACGCCCTTCCAACGCCAATTGTCGCAGTACAGTTTCAGCACCGCGTACGTTTCGGTTTGGCTCTTCGGCGGCACACCTTCTTCTTTCAAGTAGCCTTCGTACTGACCGCGAACGGTGTTGGTCGCGAAATCGCCGCCGGTCATTTTGCGGATGCTGTGCAAGACCTTCACTTTTTCGTCTCGCACCAGCGACGAATCGTAACGAGCCGGCGGTTCCATCGCCGTGATCATCATCAATTGCAGAATGTGATTCTGGAACATGTCGCGCAGGATGCCTGATGTGTCGTAGTACCCGGCGCGACGGCCGATCACGACTTCTTCGGCGGCCGTGATTTGAATGTTGTCGACGAAGTTGCGATTCCAGATCGGTTCGAAGATGCTGTTGGCAAATCGCAGCGCGAAGATGTTCTGGACAGTTTCTTTGCCCAGGTAATGATCGATTCGATAGATTTGATCTTCGCGAAAGACACAGTGGATCGATTTATTGAGCGCTTGCGCGGTCGCGAGGTCGGTACCGAATGGTTTCTCGATGATGACGCGCCGGTATCCATTCGAGTCGTCGGCGAGTCCAGCTTTGCCGAGCTGTTGGATGGCTTGCTCGTAAAGTTGAGGCATCGTCGACAAGTAGTAGACGCGTCCCACATGGTTCTCGCTCTCGATCGAATCGAGGAACGTCGCCAGCTTTTTAAAATCTTCTTGATCTTTGATATCGCCGGTCTGATAGAAGATATTTTCGCTGAACTTTGACCACATTTCCTCGTCGAAAAATTTTCCGACGAACTCCGCCGTGGTAGCTTTGAGCGACTCACGCCACTCTTCGTGTTCAAACTGGCTTCGCGAAACGCCGACGATCCGTGATCCAGACGGCATTCGTCCTTTGGCGAACAATCGGAACAGCGCGGGGATCAATTTGCGGCTGGTAAGATCTCCCGACGCACCAAAAATGACGATCGTGTGAGCCATGGCGTGCTTTTCCGTTGGTGTGGATATCTTGCGGAGACCACAGCTTACGAAAGCAAACTCCAGCGGGCGAGGGGAAGGTCATTCGGGCCAGCGGATGTCGCCTTTGCGTTGACGGGCGACCCATTTCTTGATGCCGGGGGCGCGTCGAACCGCGTTGTCTTGCTCGGCTCGAAAGTACAAGGTCGTGCCGGTGATCTTATGCAGATTTTCCAGCGCCAACACTCGTACCGCCATCGATTCGGAATCCAACGACTCCACGAGCGATTCGTCGCCGCCTTCGGCAAGTTGTTTCTGCGAGTAGCCGACCAGCAATCGAAAAATCGCGGTCGTGTTGGCCGAGTCCATCTTGTCGATGGCCGCCTTCAACTTCTCGGCAGCTTCGGCGCTGCGGTCAACCGTCCCCATCAACTCGACAAAATGATCGGGCCAATACGCGCGCTGTTTCACTTCGCTGAGGATCCCGCCGCTGCCGAAATACACGTCGCCCTGATCGAGATGCAAGAGCGTTTGCGCGGCCAACGATGCCACTTCGCTGCGCCGAAACATCGTCGCTTCGCGGAGCGAGATTTCGAGCGGTTGATCGGTGCCGATCAGTTCGATCAGTCCCTCGCGGGCACCCGCTTCGAGCGAGATCACCATCGGATCGGGCGCGGCGATCCAGTCCGGCACCGCGTCGACGGGCGACACCTTCGGCTCGGAATCGCCCCGCTTTACCCACTGCTGTCCCGTCGTCAAATCTTGCTTGCCGACATCCGATTGCAGCTCGACCGTTCCTTGAACACACAAGACACCGCACAGTTCCATCCGATTGGCTGGTTCCAGCGGGTCCAGTCCCGGTGAGCGAAAATGCTTGATGCTGGCGGCGGCCACCGATTCGATGTCGGAAAACGTCAATGTCAAAAGTTCGCCACCGAGCCCCAAATCCAAACGGCCTTGGGGACGATTGGATTTGACCAGAATCCTGCCGCTTTCGACGACCAACACGGGCACGCCGTCATTGTCGGCGACCCAAGTCGCTTTCGCCGGCCCGACCAATGTGACTTCAAAACCAGAAATCGAAGTCATCGTCGCGCGGAACGTCGGCGGACAAACGATCGGAAAACCGGGAACGACTGTCATCCCCTTTTTCAGCCGAACCCACTTCGACGTCTTGTCGCCAACGCCCTTGTTCGTCGCGACGATCGTCTTATCGCTATCGATCGTTGCTATCTCCGGTGCAGACACTTGTTGCAGCTCGCCAGCCGGCGGTGGCGATGCGTCAGCCACATCGCCCGGTTCCGCCTTTGCCGTCGCTTCAACCATCGCATCGGCCGGCATCGTTTCTTTCTTGATGTCGGACATCGGCGGAGGCACCGGTGCGATTTCATCGAAGTCGTCGACGCCGAGGTCTTCGTCCATCGCGACTTCCGGTTGCGTATCACTCGACAATATGGCTTCCGATTCAGTTTCGGCGAGTAGCTCTGAATCGGGATCGGGTTCGGCCATCGCGGTCGGCGGCGGCAGCATTTCGGATGCGACAACATCCTTTTTCACCGCTACCATCGGCGGCGCCATCTCGGGCGGCACTTCGATCTCCGCTTCCGCAGTCGTGTCGTTCGGTCGCGGTATCGAATCGGAATCCACCAGCGCGGTTTGGCGATTGAGCAGCGGTGCGAAGATCTGCGTCAGCGCGAACAGCAACACGCCGGCTAGCGCGAGCGAAACCAGCCATGGCGTGATGCGCGAAGTGCGGATGTTGCCGCCGTAGATGGCAGTGTCCGAGACATCACGCACTTTCCCGCCCGCCATCGCTGCTTCCGCTTTGCTCGCAGTCTTCGCTTCGATCGCACCCGAATCTCTCAGCCGCGTGGGCGCATCGAAGACTCCGGAATCGACGGCGCCGACCGGCATGACGGGGCCACCGGCGTGAGTCAACGAAGATTCGGCCGTCGGCAAATCAGCCGACAGATCCGATAGCATGTCAACGGCGGGAGGCCCGTTGTCGATCGCCAACGACGAGAACCGGTGGCTGGTGGCAGCGATGCGTTCAATCTCACGCTCGGGCAATTCGTAGATTCGGCTGCGGAGCGACGGTGGCACGTCTGCCTTGTTGCCCAACACCATCGTCAAAATTTGGTGACAGGCCGCCGTTTCGGCCAAACGCATGTCGGATTCCAAACACGCCCGCTCGATTTCCGCGACCTGTTCACCCGGCAATGTGCTGTCGAGATATTCGCCGATCACGTTGGCGTCCTCGGTCGGGCTGGCCGCATCGGGCGCCGGGGCCAACAATCGCGACTCGACCAAAACCGCTCGAATCCGCTGCACCAATTGGGTCGCAAATCCGCTTTCAGTCAATTTGCCACGCAGAACCTCGGCATCTTGAGGCTCCAGCGTATTGTCGAGGTACGCCAACAATGTTCGCAGGGTCAGTCTCATGATCAGGTCGCTCCGAAGTCGTAAATCAAGTCGTCTCTCTAGTTAGTGACAACCCGACGACTCCGCCGTGCAAGTAATTTCTGAATTCCATTGACGTGCACTGCGAAATTCCAAGACGCTCGTGGCGATGGTAGAACGATTATCTGAATCGTTCGAGCAGCCGATTTGCGACTTCATCACTGCGCGGGCCGGGGCTCGGACTGAATGTGCTGCAAACTGGTTTGAAAATCTTTGCCGACGAACGCCGCGAAACTGACCTCGTCACCCGAAACGTCTTCTGGCACCTCAGAGGTCACTTCGGCAGCCCCTTCGCCTCGCACCGACACCGTTTGCCGATCGACTCGTTTGCCGGAAGGCAGCGATTTGAGCGTGACCGTTAGAACTTGCTCGCCCAGATCGGGAGGCAGCTTGTGCGTGATTCTGACGGTGACGGGCTGGCCGGCGACGATCGAATCGGGCAGCGAAAACGCGATCAATTGGGACCGCTGGCAAGATTTCGTCGGATTCGAATTCGAATTCGCCTTCGCTTTCGCTTTCGCTTTCCCATTCCCTTTCGCCTTCCGTGCTTCGGCCTGGTGTTCTTGCTGTGCAACATAGGCTTCGCGAAATGCCGGATCATCGCGATGCCGCAGCGCTTCGAGCATGTCATCGCCGCTGTTGACCATCCATTGCTCGAGCATTCCACGCAGCCAACTGGTGTCCGCCACATGCTCCGGTGCATCGATTAGATTGTTAAGACAATCTGGGTCTTTTTCGATGTCGAAGCATTCCTCGGGGACTCGGAATTGATAGAGCTGGTGTCGTGCTTCAAGATCAGCCTGAGTCTTCGCCAACTCCGCCATCCGCCGATACGTCGGAGTGCCCGTCGTGGCGGTGGCCATGACGCGAGTTCCATTGGACCAAGGATTGAAAATGTAGAGATAGCGACTGGTTTGGATCGCACGCATCGGATCGCGCGAACCGCCCGAGTTCTCGTGATACTCTTTGATCACGAAGTCGCGACCTTCTTGCGGCTCGCCTCGCAACAGCGGTGCGAACGAACGCCCGTCCATGCGGTCGGGATTTTCAATGTTGGTCAGTTCAAGAAGCGTCGGAAGCAGATCGACGGCGGAGATCATGTGCTCGGCATCGACGCTGTCGGCCTTCGTCATGTCGGGCACGATGAAAAACAACGGCGTGTTGGAACTGTGGTGATAGACCTGTGTTTTGGCGAACGGCAACGGCATGCCGTGGTCGGATAGAAACAGGATGATGGTTTGATCGCGTTGACCGGAGGCATCGAGTGCATCGAGAATCGCGCCCACGCAGTCGTCGGCTCTTCGGACGCTGGAGTAATAATGCGATAGCTCTTTGCGAACAACCGGATCATCGAATAAAAAGCCCGGCACGGGGACTTCTTCAGGCGTGAAGACGCGCGACGGCACATTCTTGTCCGCAATCGTTTCGCCACGTTTACCTTCGGCATAAAAGGGCTTGTGCGGATCGGCGACGTTGAGCAACAAACAGAACGGTTTGCCCGCTTGGTGAGCCGCTGCAATCCCCTGCGAGGCTCCATCGAAGTACGACTTGGCCGCTTTGATGTCGCGACGACTTCCATCGGGCGCCCTGTCGAGGTCAACGTCCCAGGCTGGATAGGGCGAGTAGGGCGTCGAATGCGATACCTTGTGTTGGATGCCAGTGTAATAGCCGGCTCGCTGCATCAGATCGGCCAAGTGCAAGTGCGTCGCGCCGCGAACTTGATAAAACCCTTCCACGCCGGTGTGGTGTGGATAGAGACCGGACCACATCACGTTGCGCGACGGAAAGCAATTAGCGACAACGACGTGCGCTCGATTGAATCGCATCCCCTGCTTGGCCAGCGCATCGATGTTCGGCGATGTGTCGGCAAGCTGACATCCAAAGGCACCAAGCGAATCGGCACTCATGTCATCAACGGTGATGATCAGCACGTTCGGTTTCGTCGCTGCGCCGATCGATCCGAACAACAGCAGGTGGCTGATGGCGAACGTCAGCAGAATGATCGCATGTCGCATAGCAGGTTCAAGCCTCGGTGCGAAAAATCCGAACGTCGGTGAAGTTTCGACGCGGACTCCGCATGATAGCTGACCGCTTAGCTCGAATGGTCACCACAACCCATCAAAGCTTTGCCAAAATTTGATCGGATGATGTTCGTCCGCCGTGGCTCTTGCTGATTTCGACCATCTTGATTTTGCCGTCCGTGCCGATGATGAATGTTGATGGATACGCGGTCTCACTGGGTGCATTCCAACGCAATCCGTAAGCGTTGGTAAACTTGTAGTCCGGGTCCGTCAACAGCGTGAACGGCGCGGGCAGTTTATTTCCCTTCACGAATTCGTCGGCTCGCATCTCGAGGTCCGCAGCCGGGCCGGGATAGACCATCAAAACCTTTGCGTCCTTCGCCGCAAACGCTTTCGCTTTGCCGACCAATTCGTTGACCTGACGGCTGCACATCCCGCACTGGTATCCGGGGTAGCCCCTGAGCACGACAAGAACGACGGGTCCGTCTTTGGTCACGTCACTTAGTTTGACGTCGCCGGTCAGTTCGCCATTGACGGCGGACAATTCAAAGTCAGTCGCTGCGTCGCCAACCGCCGGCGTCGTCATCGTTGCCGTTTGCGCCGAAATCGGCTGAGCGCCGAACGCCGTCAATGCCAGAAATCCGGTCGCGATCAAATTCAGTTTCAATGTTTTCATTTTTCTTGTCGCTTGAGAGTGTCAGTGAAAAGTTCGCCTACGGTTCATTACGATCGCCGTCGCTGGTCGTAGTCCGCCAAAACTGCTTTGACTCGGCATTCCGATCGATGCCCGAATTCGGGCAACATGCTCGACAAATCAGCTTAACTGATTCACAGAGGGACGATGGCGACGCAGCGACGAACTTCACACGGGCCGTTCATGAATCGCTAAAGAGAGCTAACGGCAATCGGCTTCTTGTTGATCTTGCGATACTCGCGGCAATCACTCCCACCGTCACAAGCGGAATGGTTGTTGCATTCTCGACCAATGTGGTGTGAAAAGAGTCACGCCCATTCTTTACATCCACGGAGGGGACTTTTTGATAACAGGAAATTTGCATGAGTACCGCGTTCGCGACCCCCGGCTCTTCGACTAAAATGTCATCAGGCGCCGCCTCTTCGACCAACGGCAACAGCGGCGTAACACCTCGTCGGGCTGCCGTTTCATCGGTGATCAACCGAATCGCCAGCCCTCAAACGATCAACTTCGTCGACGTTCCCGCTCAAGATTATTACTCGGCAAACGTGTTCACCAAGACGGTGATGAAGGATCGATTGCCCAAAACGGTCTTCAAGTCGCTGATGCGAACCATCGAAGCCGGCGAAAAGCTTGACCCGCAAATCGCCGACATCGTGGCTTCCGCAATGAAGGACTGGGCAATGGAAAAGGGCGCGACGCACTACGCCCACATCTTCTATCCGCTGACCGGCATCACCGCCGAGAAGCACGACAGTTTCTTGTCGCCGACTTCCGACGGCAGCACGCTTTCGGAATTCAGCGGCAAACAATTGATCCAAGGCGAACCGGACGGATCGAGCTTCCCGAGCGGCGGTATTCGCGAAACCTCTCAGGCCCGCGGCTACACGATTTGGGACGTCACCAGCCCGGCTTACATCCTGGAGAACCCCAACGGAACGACGCTCTGCATTCCGACCGCGTTCGTGTCGTGGACCGGCGAAGCACTCGACAAGAAGACGCCGGTGTTGCGTTCGATGCAGGCGCTCAACAAGCAAGCTCAACGAATCCTGAAACTGTTCGGGCACACCGACGGCGCGTTCGTTTCGTCGACCGCCGGTCCTGAACAAGAATACTTCCTGATCGATCGTAACTTCTACTTCGCGCGTCCCGACTTGCGAACCGCCGGACGCACGCTATTCGGTTGCAAGCCGCCCAAGGGTCAAGAGTTTGACGACCACTATTTCGGTGCAATCCCCGAGCGTGTGTTGGCGTTCATGTGCGAAGCCGAACGAGAACTGTTCAAGCTGGGCATTCCGGTCAAGACACGTCATAACGAAGTCGCGCCGGGACAGTTCGAGGTTGCGCCGGTGTTCGAGTCGGCGAACGTCGCCGCCGATCACCAACAGCAAATGATGCTGACGCTAAAATCGACAGCCGAAAAATACGGCATGGCCTGCTTGATGCACGAGAAGCCTTTCAAGGGCGTCAACGGTTCGGGCAAGCACGTGAACTGGTCGATGGGCAGTTCGTCGCAAGGCAACATGCTCGATCCGGGTGCAACGCCACACGAAAACGCTCAGTTCTTGGTCTTCTGCGCCGCGATCATCCGAGCTGTTTACAAGCATCAAGGATTGTTGCGAGCCGTCGTCGCCAGCGCGGGCAACGATCACCGATTGGGTGCCAACGAGGCTCCGCCGGCGATCATCTCGATCTTCTTGGGCGATCAGTTGACGGACGTCTTCGATCAAATCAAGGCGGGCGGTGCGAACAGCTCGCTGCCGTCGGGAACACTGGAAGTCGGCGTCGACGTGTTGCCGCCGTTTCCCAAAGATGCGGGCGATCGCAACCGAACCAGCCCGTTCGCGTTCACGGGAAATCGTTTCGAGTTCCGCGCCGTGGGCTCGAATCAATCGATCTCGGGTCCGTTGGTTGCGATGAACACGATCATCGCCGAATCGGTCGACTACTGTGCCGAAAAGCTGGAAACAGCAACGGCGGGTAACCCCGATGCGTTCAATGCCGCGGTGCAGTCGTTGATCGCTGAAATTCTTAGCGAGTGCTCGGCGATCATCTTCAACGGCGACGGCTATTCCGAAGCTTGGCACAAGGAAGCGGAGACGCGCGGACTGTTGAACCTAAAGTCGACCGCCGACGCGCTGCCCTATTTGGCGAAGCCCGAAGTGGCGGAGATGTTTGCGAAGTACGGCGTCTTGTCAGGACGCGAACTCCACAGCCGCCTGGAAATCTACCAAGAGCAATACTGTTTGTCGGTTGATGTCGAAGCGAACTTGGCGCTGAACATGGCCAGAACGATGATTTTCCCGGCCGCGATTCGCTACCAAAACGAATTGGCGGCGACGTGTGCGAACTTGAAGGCAGTCGGTTACGACTTCGATACCGACACGCTCGATACGATGACGTCGTTGGTAAAGTCGTTGCAGGACAATATCTCAACGCTCGAACATGCGATCGACGACGAAACGCCGACCACAACGATGGACGAATGCCGCCATCGATGCGACGCGGTGTTGCCGTCGATGTTGAAACTGCGTGAGTCGGTTGATGCCCTCGAAAAGATCGTCGCCGATGATCTGTGGCCGTTGCCGACGTACGCGGAGATGTTGTTCATACGATAGTCTGATCGTCGTTGCGATCATGCTGTCGCCCATACGCTCCGTCGGTTTGCGTCGGGGGATTGCCAGCCGGCGGAGTGGTGGGCGACACAAACCAGAGTAGAACGATTGTCCCAATCGTTTTAAGATTCGCTGACCGGAATTTTAGCGATCAGCATGTACATCACCGGCGCTAGGATCAGCACGATGATGGTGCTGACCGATAAACCGAATGCCAAACTGGTTGCCATCGGCGCAACCACTTGAGCTTCACGGGATCGTTCGAGCAGGATCGGTAACATGCCGGCAACCGTTGTGACGGATGTCAACAGAACCGCGCGGAAGCGCCTGCGCCCGCCGTCGATGATGGCATCGCCCAGCGGTAAACCGTCCGCGACGCGGCGATTGATGAAGTCGACCAGCACGATCGAATCGTTGACCACCACACCAGCCAACGCAACGATCCCGAAGATGCTGAACAACGTCAGTTCGATGTCCATCACGATGTGACCCAAGATCGCGCCGATGAATCCGAACGGGATGATCGATAACACCAAAATCGATTGCCAACACGACGCAAACTGAATCGTCAGCAACAAGAACATCGCGCCGAGCACGACGAAGAATCCGATCGTCAGACTGTTCACGGTCTCAGTCGTTTGTTCTTGTTGACCAGCCCATTCCAACCGTATGCCGGGGAAGTCGCGTTCAAATTGCGGCACAAAGTTGGCTCGCAAATCGGCGACGACGTTGAAAGCGTTGCCGCGAGTCTCATCAACGTCCGCGACGACTCCGATCGCCCGCATCTGATCGACGCGACGTATTTCTGAATATCCACGTTCGACTTGCACGTCGGCAACTTCGCTGAGCGGTCGTTCGGTGCCGTCGCCGTTGCGAATCCGAATTCCATTGAAGCTGACCAGAGTGTTGCGATCTTCGCGTGGATAGCGGACTCGCAAGGGCACTTCATGTCGTCCGCGTTGCAATCGCATGACCTCTTCGCCGTAGTACGAAGCGCGAACGGTGCCGGCGACATCGGCCAGCGAAATGCCCATCGCTTTGGCATCGTCGCGGACCTTCATGCGGTATTCCCACTTGCCTTGGCGCGTGTCCGTGGCGATGTCGAAAACGTAGGGATACTCGGCGAGTTTCTCCTTGCAGCGCTCGATCGCCGGCCCCAACTTGGGCATGTCGTCGGCGGACGCCATCAATCGCATCTCGATCGGCAATTCGGCCGGCCCACGCGGCGAAGCACCGTAGGCGACCGCTTCGGCGCCGGGGAACTTACCAGCCAGTTGTCGCCACATGGAAACGATTTCGCTGCTGGAAACCGTTCGATCGGCGATGTCATTGAGCTGCACGAAGACGCCGCCGAGATGGCTGGCGGGCGCCGCACCGACTTCATCGCCCGAAGATCCGACGGTGCGCTGGACGGCGACGACGAATCCAGCGGGATCCTTGGTCATGCCTTCGTCGATCGAACGCTGATTTGCTTTCCAAATGGCTTGTTCCAATTGCTGGGTGGCTTCGTCCGTGATTGCGACGGGCGTGCCATCGGGGAACACAACCTGGCAAGTGATGAAACCGAAGTCGATCTTCGGCAGCAACAAAAACGGCACGCGACCCGACCGCACCACGCCGACTGAGACGATCAACAGACCCGCTGCCATCGACATCACGATCAGTGGATTACGAAGCGAAGCTTTCAGTGTGGGAATGTAAACACGCTCAACAAACCACTCCAAGATTCGCGTCGTCCCCGCGTTCGCTTTCTTCATCACCCACGCGAGCGGACGCAGCGGAAACAGCAGCCATTCAACAACGTCGAGAAACCAACTCTTGCGATGCGAAAGGTGAGCCGGCAGGATCGTCAAGCTTTCGACCATCGAGATCATCAGCATCGCGCCGACGCACAGCGGCAGCACCACGGTCAAGCGTTTGATATGACCTTCCAAGTACATGATCGGCACGAACGCGATCACCGTCGTCAAGATCGCCGTGATCACCGATGGCATCACCTCGGTCGCTCCGTCGATCGCCGCGTCACGATAACTCTTGCCCATCTCGCGATGCGCGTAAATGTTTTCGCCGACCACGATCGCGTCATCAACGACGATCCCGAGCGCGATCAGGAACGCGAACATCGATGTCATGTTCAGCGTCTGGCCGCCGTAGTACATGTAGATGCAAGCACCCAACAGCGACACCGGAATCCCGAGTGCCACCCACCACGCCAGCCGCATGTCCAGGAACAACGCGAGCACGAAGAATACCAGCACCAAACCCATCCAGCCGTTCTTGGTCAACAAATCGAGTCGACTCTTCACACTGGTCGAACGATCACGCATCGTCAGCATCGCGTAACCTTCGCCGAGGCTGGCTTTTTCGCGTTGGACGTACTCGACGACTTCTTCGGAAACACGGATCAAGTCGTCAGTGCTGGTCGTTTCAACTGACACGATGACGGCCGGTCGACCGTTGACTTCGTTGATGACCGCATCGACAGCGAACTCGTCCCGCACGCGTCCAAGATCACCGACTTTCAGCACGGCGCCGCCGGGTTCGCTGACAAGTGGGATCGCGGCAATCTCTTCACCAAGTTCGCTCTTGTCGCTGCCGCGTAACAAGATTTCTTGGGAACGACCTTTGAGCGTTCCGCCGGGCATTTCGACGTTGTTGGCCCGCACGATGTCGGCGACCTGCTTGAGCGACAGGTTGTATTCTCGCAATGTCGCTTCGGGAATTTCGATGTCGATTTGGTAACCCGGCGCGCCGACGAGGTCAACGACGGACACTGACGGCAACGCGATCAGTTCGTTTCGCACGCGCTCGGCGATGATGCGGAGTTGCAGCGCGGACTCGGAAACTGCCGCTTCGCTACGTCCCGAACCGGCGCCGGAATTCTTCGGACCCATCACGGCAACGCGGATCGCGGTGACGAAGTTTGTCTGGAGGCTGATGTCAGGCTTTTCGGCCAGCTCGGGGAAGCTCGGGATCTGGTCGACCAGCGTCGTCACTTCGGTCAGCACCCGCTGCGCGTCGGCTTGTTTGGTATCGCTGTCGAGTTCTAAAAAGATCGTGCCGATGCCTTCGCGGGCCGACGATTGCATTTCGTCGATACCGCTGACCGTGCGAATCGCCTCTTCGATCTTCTCCAGAACACCCTGTTCGATTTCATCGGGGCTCGCACCCGGATAAACAACCGAAATGTTCAGCACGTAGACTTCAAAGTCGGGCCAAAAGTCGCGGCGCAGTTGAGATAGACTCCACGCGCCCATCAACAACGTGACCAGCATGATGACGTTCATTGCCTGCCAGTTTTTGACAGACCAAGCGATGATCGATTTCATCCGGCGGCCTTTCCAGATCCGGTCGACGGCTTGTTCGATGATTCGTCCGCGATCCGCGACTGGGGTGTCGTGCCGGTTCCCGGTGGTTCAAGCTGTCCAGGCGTCGCGATCAGCCTGAGTCCTTCGTGCGGGTCGCTGACCGGTGAAACGACCACGTCGAGCGTTTTTGGCAGGCCCGATACGAGGAACGCTTCGGCGTCGATGACGACACGATCACCGATCCGACCGACGATTTCGACGGGCACGACGCGCATTTTTCCATCGACGTTGACCCAGACTCGGTTGCCCGGCCGGATCGCCATCTCGCTGCACTGGACCAATTGGCGACGTGATTCGGCTTGCAATTGGACTGACACGAACATGCCCCGGATCAGCCGCCTGGGTCCGTCGATGGTGTCCGTCTTCGACAACCGACTCACCTGCTCCGGTGCATCGACACGAAACAGGCACGGGTAAGTTCGCGTGGCGGCGTCAATGCCGGCGCCATCGATACGCTCGAGCACCGCCTGCCACTGATAGACTCGCGAACCTAGATTGTATTGAATCGTCGCGGGTACGGGCGGCACACGGTCGTTACCAGAGGACGCACCGGAGTCGACGATGTCTTTGCCCGCGGTCGAATTCCAGACGCGGTACATTTGATCGACGGTTAAGTTTGATCGCACTTCGACGACCGAGGTGTCCTCGATCACGACGAACGGAGTACCGGCGGCAACGAACGATTGTTCTTCGACCATCGACATCACGACGCGTCCGGTCAGCGGCGCGCGAACGACGGTGCGATCCAGATCGAGTTGGGCGCGTTCGATCGCTACTTCGGTGAGTGCTTGCTTCTTGGAGATCAGATTACGCTGAGCTTCGAAATCGCGACGTCGGTTTTCGAGTTCGACCAGTGCCGCTTTGGCCGTCAGCGCGGACCGTTTGGCGATGTCGACTTCGGCGACGGATGCGGCTTGTCGTTTGACCAGCGAGTCGATGCGCTGACGCTCTTCGTTAGCAAGATCCACTTGCTCGCTGGCCAGCCCGAGCAATTGTCGCGTGTTTTCGACGCTGATGTCCATCGCGGCCAGTTCAGCGGTCTCTTGTGATTGCTGGGCTTGCAATCGCCGAAGCTCGAGCTCGTATTGGGCCGGGTCGAGCCGAATGAGCGTCTCGCCTTCGTTGACCATCCGCCCCGCCCTCAGATCTTCGGACTGCTCGATGATCCGCCCGGCCACTTCGGTCGCCAATCGGATCTCGCGTAGCGGCACGACGACTCCGTTGGCGGATACGACCACAGGGCCCTCGTGCAGCGTCAATGTTTCAGTGGTCACGACGGTGCCATCGGGTTTGGCCGGTTTGTCGCGGGCCGGTCGTTTGCGTTCACCCAACAAGCTGTAACCGTACAGGCAGCCGGCCAGCACGATCGAAGAAACGACGAGATTGACGATCAGACGAAGCGGGGTGCGGGAAGTTTTCGTCCCATCATCTTCAGCGGATTTCACAGGATGCCTTTGTCGTAAAACGGTCGTCTTTGTATGGAACCCGGTCCCGACCGCGAGGTTTCCATCTTAACTGACAACTTCCGTTTTGCTCAGAATCGCCAGCCGGCCCGCACGGCAACGGCGTCATCGAGATCGAAATCAACATCTTCACGTTCATATTCGATGCTTCGGCCGAAAACGTAGCCGCCCTCGATGAACAGACCCCGGTTGCCCGCTCGGATGACTTCGTAACCGGCGATCAGTTGGTATTCACTGACCGTCAGCTCGTCCGACAGACCGCTGGTTCTTTTCACCGCCCAAGTGTTGCCGCCGATTTGGCCGCCCAGGTACGCCCAGCCCTCCGCCTGGCCGCCGTCTTTCCACAAACGCCGCGAGATCCGTGGCCGCGGCGCCGTTGCCTCGATTCTCCACCACGGCGTCGGCAAGTACGTCAGTCCGACGACGGGCAAAACGCCAAAGTCCGCGCGGTCGAAGTAGACGACACCCAACGATATTGTTAACTCCTGGCGAGGTTGCCAATTGACGAGCGCCAAACCAAACAGTCGAAATGCGTTGTCGGAAGTCTGGAAGTCGCTGCGGATCGATGGCGTGATGACGATGGTCGACGAGAATCTTTCCGACCATTTTTTCTGGTTCAGAATGCTGACCCCCGTTTCGTAGACGCTACCGGGCACGTCGATGACATCCGGGCCGTTGAAGTGGTCGGCGCGGAAATAAGGTCTCAGACCCAGGATGTTGTCCATCGATCCAATCGGCAATCCGAAACTGATCCGCGCTTCCTCGAACGTTTGGTCGAGTCCGCCGTTGGCGTCGCCGAGGTCCATCAAATGACCACCGAGTACTTCGGCGCCCTGATAGAAACTGCGGCGAAACTTCTCGATCGGAATTTCGAGCGCCAAAGTCGGATCAACGTAGCTTTCCACCATGCCGTAGTCATCGCCGAGCCCACCACTACTGAGCCCCCAATCAATCGGGCCGGTATCGATTGGCGTTGAATCGAAAACTTGGCCCGATCGTGGGTCGATGAATTGCTGAGCGTTTCCATGCGATCGAAAGATCAAGGCAGCCACGCACGATATCAATATCGACGCTGTTTGCTCCGAGAATAATCGCATGGCCGTTCCGTTCTGGTCCCCGGAGATGGCGTATCAAAACGATACGCAATGCGACAAGACGTGTTGCCCAGCTCGCAAACTCGAACGGGGAAAGGATTCCCGGGAAAAGTGGTACGAATCTGGCACACCTTGACTTGCAACTGGTCGGCGACGCGGCGAAGATCGAGCTTGCTACGACCATTAGGCTGGTTTCTTGAACTTTAATCGCCGTTTGGGACAGCATTTGCACCGTTGATGCTTGTTCTACCACGCTCTTGCAGTGTTTCCGTGGTAACAGAGTCGCGTTAGTTTCGATTCAATGGTTCCTCCCTAAGGATTTGGGTGAACGATATCCCGCCTCAACCAATACCAATTGCCGGGAGCACGCCACCGGAGCCGCTCGTTGATGCGTTCCTGATGGAATGTCGTCTGCTGACGGAGAAGGTTCGCGACGCCATCCGGTCGCGGATTCCCGTCGGTTCGGTGATCGAAGTCGGGCACGACTCGGTCTATGTGAAAGCTGCTGACGGAACCGTGCTGGCCCATAACGCCACCTACGAAGCGGTCTTCTCGGGGCACGTCGTGCCGACCGGCCGTAACGGCGAACTCTATCTCGACGAGACCGTGGCCATGGTATCCCGTTATTCGGACCAGTTGGTCTTGGCAGGCGCGGACGAAACGATGTTCTGGCATCCCGGTCGCGATTCCGAAGGACGAGCGACGCTGTTTCAGACTTACAAGGCGTCGTTGTTGGGCATGGGCAACCCACGTAAAGCGATCCTCGGGATCAGCCGTGTCTTATCGAGAGACGTTGACGATCGATGCCAGCGATTGATGCCGCTCAATCGATCGTGGTTTTTGTTCGCGGCAATGAAGGCACGAGACCAACAGATCGCGGCATCGATCGCTCGTGGTGAAAAGACGAAGTCGATCGCCGACAAGCTATCGATTTCGGAAAAAACAGTCGAGAACGCACGCGGTGTCATACTGAAAAAGTTATCGCTCGAACAACCCATCGACTTGGTCAAGTTGATGGTCCGGTTGCAGGACAACGGCTTCTGCGATTTCGGACTGTAGACATCCAGGGTAGGGCCGGTTCCACCGGCCAAGAGTAGAACGACTATCCCCAATCGCTTAGGAGAATGTCCCGTCCGGTGGAACCGGACCTACTTTTTCCTAGTAGGGCCGGTTCCACCGGCCAAGAGTAGAACGACTATCCCCAATCGTTTAGCAGGAATGTCCCGTCCGGTGGAACCGGACCTACTTTTTCCTAGTTCAAAAACTGGAACAGGTGTTCGGTCACCTTCGACTCTTTCAATTTTCCGATCGCCGCTCGCTCGATTTGACGAACCCGCTCGCGGCTCAGGTGGAACACGTTGGCGACTTCAGCCAGCGTATGCGGGAAGTGCGTTCCGAAACCGTATCGCATCAACAGAATCTGTCGTTCGCGATCGCCCAACATGTTCAGCAGTTCGCTACACCGCCGCTTCAAGTCGTTAGCGTCCGCGTTCTCCGGCGGTGTCTCGTCGCTGCGGTCGGGCAACAAGTTGCCGAACTCTTGTTGCGTGCCACCGGCAACAGCCTGATTCAAACTGACCGGTGTCTCGGCGACTCGTTCCAGAACGGCCAATCGTTCGGTCGACGTGTTGGTCAACAGTGCCAATTCGTTCTTCGACGCGCGACGACCGGTCTCTTGGAAGAACCGCGTCTTGACACGCGAGAGTTCATTGAGTTCGCTGATGACTTGCGCCGGCACGCGAACAGCGCGACCCTGCTCGGCAACGCCGCGCCCGATCGCTTGACGAATCCACCATGTCGCGTAAGTCGATAGCTTGAACCCGCGTCGGTGCTCGAACTTTTCGACTGCCCGCATCAACCCCGCGTTGCCTTCTTGGATCAGATCCAAAAACGAAACCCCGCGGCCTCGATACTTCTTCGCGACCGAAACGACCAACCGCAAATTGGCTTCGACGAGTTTGCTCTTTACGTCCAGATAACGATTGTAGGCGGTTTCGATACGGTTCATGCGAGTCACAAAACCACCGGCCGAATGAAGGGTCGGGTGCAGCAGACGCAGATACTCGCGCCGCGCTTCGCCCGACTCGGTTGAATCGGCGAACCGCTTAGCCTGGGTCATCCGAGCAAAACGACGCTTCAATTCGGTGTAGTGCTCTTCCAGGAACGTCAATCGAACTTGGAATTCTTCGATCAGCACGACCGAGTGTTCGCGACGTTTGACGAAGTCGCGATGCGCTTGCTTGCGGCGCCGCGCGGCGACCGAACGCCGAGACGCGAGGTCGAAACTCTCGCGCATCAGCTCTCGGACACCCGCGACAGTGCTCAGGTTCTGAGGCAATCGGTTGACGACCGCCTGCTTGGATCGTTCATCGGCGACCGAATAGTCCAGCGCTCGATCGGCGCGTTTTTGGCCGGCCGCCACCATTGCCAACTCGGCCGCCACTGCATCGGCGACGTAACCGACTCGCAACATTTCGCGACGAAAAACTCGCCGCGCCGAATCCATCGCCATAGCCATCCGCAACTCCTCGGCGGTCGACAACAATTTGGTTCTGGCGATCTCTTCGAGGTAGAGTCCGAGTGTGTCGGCTTGGTCATCCGCGTACGCCGTCCGAGCCGCAACGGGTTCGGCGTGCGATGAGTTGCCTACCAATGTAGACTTAGGTGAGTACAGGGAAACCATGATCATTCCTTTGTCCGCGAGAACTCCGACGCTTGGATCGCGGCGGTGATGGGTGGTCAATTAAAATACGGTTGGCAGGCCGTGAATGTTCAACTTGATTGGCCGCAAATGTCATGCCCTGAGACGCCAGCTCTTGACAATTCGCAACAAACTCGTTCATTTTCGACCGAGTCAGCGAACTCTGCCATGCGCTGGTTAGACACGGGTCGCCCGCGAGGGGTTCCCGTGCGACGACTGGTATCTCGTAAAATGCCGTTCCGACCAATTGATCCGCACTAAAGACCGCAATTCATCATGCACCGTAACGATCAAAACCGTTCAGCGGGCAAAAGCGTCAAAAGCAACGGAATGTTGACGTGCAGCAGTTGTGGGCGTCCATTCCACATCGATCAAACCCCGACGCCGCCATTTTGTAGCGAGCGCTGTCAATTGATTGACTTGGGCCGCTGGTTGGGCGAAGAAATTAGCGTGCCGCACGAAGGCGGAAACAGTGCTTCACCAGGTGCAGCAGCGGAGAACGAAGAGTAGAACAATCGTCCCGATTGTTTGGGAATCCACCACGGGAAGATCCGCCCAAACGATTCAGGACAATCGTTGCACTCTTTACACGCTCGCGGCGACCCGCGACACTATTGGATTGACGCGAAGCGTTTGCCATTGTGACGGCCTGCCGCCCCCTGCAACCTTTCCCCCGATCGGGAAAGGTTTTGTTTTTGGTTCCCGGCCGTTTGTAGAGCCATTAGAAAAGAAGGAACGGTGCCATGATTGACTCGGTACCCATGACGCGAGCCGGTTACAACAAAATCAAAGCCGAGATCGAAAGACTCGAAGGCGAGATGGCGATGTGCACTGAAAAGATCGCCGAAGCACGCGCCGAAGGCGACTTGAAAGAGAACGCCGAATATCACGCTCAGCGCGAGAACCAAGGCATGATCATGGCGAAGATCTCGCAACACAAAGACAAGATCGCACGCGCGTCGATCATCGACATCGCGTCACTTCCCAAAGACGAAGTTGTGTTCGGTTGCACCGTCACGGTCGAAGATGTGGCCTACGGTGACGAAGAACAGTTCACGCTGGTCGGCGCCGGTGAAGACGATGTCAACGAAGGCAAGATCTTGGTGACCAGCCCGTTCGGTCAAGGGTTGATCGGCAAGAAGGTCGGCGAAACAGCCGAGATTGACGCGCCAGCCGGTAAACTGAAATTCAAAATCCTGAAGATCGAGTTCTTGGATTCGTAGGTCCGGTTCCACCGGACATCCAACGCACATCAACAGGGATCGTCCGGCGGAACCGGACCTACGCTCTAGGCACTATTGTCCGGTGGAATCGGACCTACGCACTATCGTCCGGTGGAACCGGACCTACGAAGGACGCGACTTTGACCGAAAACGATGACGGCCCCGGCTGGATGCCCGCGATCTTGGCGGGGACAGCTTTGATGGGCATCGCAGGTTTTATCTTTTGCGGTTTCTCAACTTGGTTGCTGTTTCAAAAACGCACCGAATTTGCAATTCGCACCCTGCGTGATTCTTACGTGTCCGAAATCGAGCAAAGTTTGCTCGCGCCTGATGAAAAATCAGGCGTTCTGAAACAGATCAACTCGCTGGCCGACGACATGGAACGCGGCAAGTACGAGAACTGGCAATCCGCCGGCATCCTCCAGCGTCTCCAGCGACTGCCCGTGATCCAGTGGGGCGAGTTGGATTCGATCGAGTCGTTCGTTCAAAAGAACGCCGGGCCCGAAGTCGCCGCCGAAACCGCCAAACAGTTTTCGCGACTTCGCCGCGCCGTCGCCGATGATCGCGCGACCTCCTTTGACTTCGAAGACATTCTGACCCCCGTGTATGTGAGCGATCCGTCGATTCCATCGGGTCACCGTTTGCAATCTCCGCTCGATCTCGATTCGATCACCGATGTGGTCAACCTCGCCAAACTGGTTGCCGATCGCGAAAACGTCGCTGACGAAACGATCGCCGAAGTCCCGATCGAATCAATCGTGCGACGTCAAATCGATGAAGGTGTCAGCGAGGGCGGCTTCTGAGTCTTCCCGGCTCGCTACCCTAGAACGTCGCAATCAAACGCAACCCCACTCGTTACCAGTTCAAGAAAGTCGACCGTTGTCAGCACGAAAAGTTGTGATCGTCGGCGCCGGCCCGGGCGGACTGGCGGCGGCCATGCAACTCGCCCACGCCGGCCTCGATGTGACGCTGTTGGAACGCAAGGATCGAGTCGGCGGTCGAACGTCCGTGATCGAAGGCAACGGATATCGTTTCGATTGTGGGCCGACGTTCTTCTTGTACCCGCGAGTGCTCTCGGAAATTTTCGCATCCGTCGGTCGCGATCTGATGGAAGAAGTGCCGATGGTGCGACTGGACCCGCAATACCGTTTGACGTTCGCGGCCGGCGGACAACTCGATTGCACGCCGGACATGGACGCGATGGATCGACAAATCGCATCCTTTGCACCAGCCGATGTCGGGGCGCTGCGGCGATACATGGACGATAACCGGGTCAAGCTCGCGAAGTTTCGTCCGATCCTCGAATCGCCGTTCGATTCGGTGCTGGATCTGATGCGTCCGTCGCTGATCCCCGCCGCTCGGCATCTGCATCCGATGCGATCGCTCGGTACCGAATTGGAACGTTACTTCAGCGATCCACGTCTTGTGATCGCGTTCGCATTCCAAGCGAAGTATCTGGGCATGTCGCCGTTTCAATGCCCGAGTCTGTTCAGCATTCTGTCGTTCCTCGAATACGAATACGGTGTCTGGCATCCCTATGGTGGTTGCAACCGAGTCAGCGAGCGGATGGCCGAGATCGCCGAGTCGATGGGCGTGAAGATTCGATTGAACGAACCCGTCACGTCGGTCGAGATGCACGGTCGCCGAGTGACATCGCTGCACACCGACATCAATCGCTACGATGCCGATGCGTTCGTCGTCAACGCGGACTTCGCGCACTGGATGAGCAAGACGATCCCGAACGAGTCGCGAAAACGTTGGAGCGACGAAAAGCTAGCCGAGAAGAAATACTCATGCAGCACGTTCATGTTGTACTTGGGCATCGAAGGCATCTACGAAGACTTGCCGCACCACAGCATTCACATCGCCAAGGACTACGCCCGCAATCTGCGCGAGATCGAAATCGATCATGTGCTCAGCGACGATCCCTCGTTCTATGTGCAAAACGCTTCCGTAACCGATGTGTCATTGGCGCCGCCCGGACACAGTTCGATTTACGTTTTGGTGCCGGTGACGCACCAGCATCCCAACGTGGATTGGTCGGTCGAGTCCGATCGATTTCGCGATTTGACACTCGACAAACTGGCGTCGATCGGCATGCACGACATTCGCGATCGCATCCGATTCGAGCACCGCATTACACCCGATGATTGGCATGACGATTACGCGATCTACAAAGGCGCGACGTTCAATTTGGCGCACAACTTAGGCCAGATGCTCCACAAGCGTCCGCACAACCGGTTCGAGGAACTCGACGGAGTGTACTTGGTCGGCGGTGGCACGCATCCCGGCAGCGGACTGCCAGTGATCTACGAGTCGAGCCGCATTTCAACGAAGCTGGTGTTGAAGGATTTGCGTTGACCTGACGCTCCGCTGCAGGCTTCTGAACTGCAATGCAGTTCGTTCTCCGCGAACGGAGTCGCGGAGCCACGTCGCGTCACTATCCCCCGATCGCGTACATCGGGCGATCGGGCGGACTGAAACCTTCTTCGTCGATCCCATGTGAAGCTCTTTTCGACGCTACACATCGTTGCACCTGAGCCAGCAGTTCGTCGTCGGTCGCTCCGCCCCGCATCAGGTCTCGCAGCGGCGTCTCATCAACCGCGAACAGGCAATTGCGCATCGCGCCGTCCGCTGTGATTCTCAATCGATTGCAATCGCCACAGAACGGCGCCGTCACTGACCGAATGATTCCTACTTGGCCGCCACCAACCGAAAAACTCTCGGCGGGTTGCGACGGGTTGTCCCTTGGCATTTCAGTGACTTCGCCGAAATGGTCTTTCATGATCGCAAGCAATTGGTCGCCCGACAGAACGCGATCGGCCGTCCACGCTCGATCCGTGTCCAGCGGCATGAACTCGATGAACCGCATCACCACACCTCGCGCGATCGCGAACTCGATCAGCCGACCAACTTCCGACTCGGTGATTCCCGCGATCGCCAACGCATTGAGCTTCACCGAATCGAATCCGCACGCGATCGCCGCATCGATCCCTTCGATCGTCCTTTCCAATCCATCGCGCCGCGTGATCTTGCGAAAGACGTCGGCATCCAACGTATCCAACGACACGTTGACGCGGCGAAGTCCGGCAGCACGAAGATCGGCTGCCTGATCGGCCAGCAGGATGCCGTTGGTGGTTAGCGATAGATCTTCCAGTCCGTCGATCTCGGCGAGCATCTGAATCAACGTCGACAATTCTCGCCTCACCAACGGTTCGCCGCCGGTGATGCGGATGTCACGGACGCCCGCGCGGGTCACCAATAATGTCGCCAGCCTGCGGATTTCCTCGAACGACAACAAGCGATCTTTCGCAACGAATTGGGCTCCCGTTTCCGGCATGCAATAGAAACAGCGAATGTTGCAGCGATCGGTGACACTGATCCGCACGCTGTCGTGGACGCGTCCGAATCGATCAACGATTGGATTGATGTTTGACATAGAATCATACTACTCGTCTTCGTCGATAACACTCAAACCCAACATTTCGATCATGTTGATGTACAACAAGTAGAAAACGGGGATCAGCAACAAGACCAGCAATGTTGCCAACATCAATCCGAAAGCCAAGCTGGCGGCCATCGGTATCAGCAATTGAGCTTGAAAAGACTTTTCCGTCATCAACGGTGCCAAGCCCGCGATCGTCGTCAAACTGGTCAACATGATCGGACGAAAACGACGTTGGCCCGATTCGACGAGCGCCTCGCGAATCGGCACTCCATCGCGCACTCGCGAATTGATGAAGTCGATCAGCACGATCGAGTCGTTCACGACCACGCCCGCCAGCGCCACCAAGCCGAACATGCTGAACAGCGTCAGCGGCAACCCCAACAACGCATGTCCCCAAACGGCGCCGATCATTCCGAACGGGATGATCGCCAAGATCAATAGCGGCTGGAAATAGCTGCGGAACTGCAACACCAACAGCACGAACATTGCGACGATCGCGATTGCAAAACCCGTCATCAAACTACTGACCGATTCGTTGCTCTGTTCGCGTTGCCCTTCCCAACGAACGGACACATCCGGAAATTCAGCCTTCAATTTTGGCACGAACGAGGATTGCAGTTCGGCGATGATCAGGTTCGCGTTCGCTTTGGTCTCGTCCAAATCGGCGGAGATCGTGACGCTGCGTTGTTGGTCGACGCGATTGATTTCCGAGAAGCCTCGATTCAAATTGACTTCCGCCAATTCGGTAATCGGACGTTGGCTCCCATCGGGTGTTTGGATTCGGATCTCGCGAAAATCGACGAGACTGCGACGTTCTTCTTCGGGATACCGAACCATCAGCTTCACTTCGTGGCGTCCACGTTGCAATCGCATCACTTCGGCGCCGAAGTAAACATTGCGGACGGTCTCGCCCAAGTCGGTCGGCGTCACGCCGGTCGCCAGCGCTCGATCCTTGACGCGGAACTGAAACTCCCATTTGCCGGGCGTGTTGTCGTCGGCGATGTCATAAACGCCCGCGAACTCGCCCAATCGCGTCTTGATCGATTCAGTCGCCGCGATCAATTGATCGACATGCTTACCAGCGGCAAGCAACTTGAACTCGATCGCTTTGCCGCCTGGACCGACGCCCACCGTTCCGAACGTGATCCGTTCAGAACCGGGAAACTCACCCGCTTCGGCCCGCCACATCGCGATCAAATCATCACTGGGGACATCGCGAATCTCAGTATCAAACAGTTCGGCGAAGATTTGTCCGACGTGCGATCCGGCGCCACCGCCGCCCGCCGCGTTGTTCAAATTGGTGATCGTGCCGACATCGCGATAGGTCAACCGTACGGGTCCATTGCCGATGTCGTCCTCCGTGCGATAAATCTGGTCGGCGGGAATGCCGTCACGTATCGCATGTTCTTCACCAATTCGCTGGCTGACCCGACGCAGTGCTTCTTCCATCTTGCGAGTTGCGTTGTCAGTTTCGTAAGCGGGCGTTCCGTCGGGGAACGCGATCGTTGCTTGCAGATTGTTATTGTCGGTCTTGGGGAACAGGATCGACGGAACAATGCCGCCACGAATCAATCCGCCTGTGAAGATGAACATCGCGATTGCAGCCGCGATTGGGATCAGCGGATGGCGTAGCGAAAACTTCAGCGCGGGCAGATAGATGCTGTTCGCCGAATAATCCATCGCCCAACCGGCACGAATACTTAACCAATTGAGCAAGATGCCGATCGGACGCAGCGGATAGGTCAACACCGACATGAAGCGGAAAAAACCGGTGTGGGTATGCGCGAGGTGACTTGGCAAAACGAAAACGCTCTCCCACAACGAAATCACCAACATCGCGATCACGGCGAACGGAATCACCGCCATGAACTTGCCCATCACGCCGGACACGAAAAACATCGGCGAGAACGCGATCACGGTCGTCATCACGGATGCCGCGACGCTGCCCATGACTTCGATCGTGCCGTCGATAGCCGATTGCCGCAGCGACTTGCCCATTTGAATGTGCGAATAAATGTTCTCGCCGATCACGATCGCGTCATCGACGACGATGCCCAGCGCGACCAGGAACGAAAACAGACTGAGCATGTTGAGCGTCTGACCGCCGTACGACAAAAACAATCCCGCGCCCAAGATCGAGATCGGGATGCCGAGCGCGACCCAGAACGCCAATCGGATTTCGAGGAACAACGTCAGCACCAAGAACACCAACAACAAACCTTGCCCGCCGTTCCACAGCAATAGATTCAATCGTCCGCGGACCTCGCTGCTGCTGTCGCCCCAAACCACAAACCGATATCCCTCGGGCAGTTCGGTGTTCGCGACGTAAGCGCGAACGGCGTCGACCATCGCCAGCAAGTCTTCCGTCTTGGTCCGCTCGACGTTGACCACCATCGCCGGTTCACCGTTGATCTCGCCGACCGACGTGATGTCTTGAAACTCGTCACGAACGGTACCCAAATCGTTGACCGTCAAAACGACGCCGCCGGGCTGAGTCAGGATCGGCAACCGGCGGATCTCTTCGCCGATACGACCTTTGTTTTTCGCTCGCAGCAGGATCTCTTGCCCTTCGGACTTCAGATTGCCACCGGGCAGTTCGATGTTGCGCTCGCGAATGATTTTGGCGACGCCGTCGAGCGACAAATCGTAACTGCGCAGCGTCGCTTCAGGAATCTCGACATCAATTTGGTAAGGACGAGCACCCATCACGGATGCTGACGAAACGGCCGAGAGCGTCAGAATCTCATCGCGGACCCGTTCGGCGACTTCTCGCAATTTCAGTTCGGCGTCGCGGGTTCGTTCGCCCGACAGGCCGCCCGGCCCGATGATGCCGACGCGGATCGCCGCTTCGCGGAACGTGATTTGTTGAATCAACGGGTCCTCGGCCAGCACGGGAAAGCTCGGGATTCGATCGACTTCGCGATCGATCTCGGCCATCACCTTCTGCACGTCCTTCACGTCGGCCCGCAATTCGGCGAGTACGAAGCCGCTGCCTTCCTGCGCGATCGAGGTGACCTTCTTGATGCCGTCGATCGAACGAATCGCTTCTTCGATCTTCTGGCAGATCGCTTCTTCGGTATCCTGCGGAGTCGATCCGGGGTAGGGCACCGAGATCATCACGATCTCCAACTCGAACGCCGGGAAAACTTCGCGGCGCATTTTCCATAGCGAAACTCCGCCGACCATCATCAGCGAAAGCATCAGAACATTCATGCCTGGGGCATTGGTGATCGCCCACGCGATGACTCGCTTCATAGTGCGTCCGCTCCGGTGCGATCCGTTGTGGCAATGGTCGCTTTTGGAACTCGTTTCGTATCGACGCCCAGTCCTTCGCGGTCCGCTCGCACGGGCAACGCGCCGTCATCAATGCCGCTCAGCGGTGAAACAACGACGTACGAGCCGCCGGTCAACGTCGAATCCTGGACCTCGCAAACCCACAACCGATTCGCCGGATCGAACTGCGAAATCACGTTGTCGCGGGCGGGTTTCATCGATTCTGGGATCGCGTCAAGCATCAACGAATCGACCGGCACGACGCTCTCTCGCACCAACACTTTCCCCGGCTCCCACTTGCCCGCATCGAAGCCGTCCGTCGCCGCGACGTCGGCTCCCGATTCAGTGCTTTCTTCGGTGTCTTTACTGGTCGTCAGCACCGCTTCGTCCGGCATGAACTGGAACACTCGATTGCCCGGTTGCAGCGCGCGAGCGGGGATGACGACCAAATCTGTTTTCGGTTTGATCAGTAACTTGATTCGCACGTACATCCCACGGACCAGCGCCGGCGCTCCGCGGTACGCCATCACATTGCCTTCGGCGTCGACCATCTCGCTCGGATTGTCGACCACGACGCGAACCGGAACCGTTCGCGTTACCGGGTCCAAACCGATGCCGTTGTACGACAGTAGTTTTCCCTTCCAGCGATAGACGACGTTATCACGCCCCGACATTTCATACTCGATCATCGCCGGCGTCTCGGGCAAATCGTAACTGCGTGACGCGGTATCAACGGACACGTCGCGTTGATTCAGAACCCAATACAACTGGTCCATCCTCAGGCTGCTGGAGACATCGACTTTGGATGTATCATCGATCACGACCAGCGTTGCGCCGCGCGCGACGAATGTGTTCAGGTCGGCGGCTTCGGTGACGATCACTCCTTCGATCGGTGCACGAATTTCGGTGCGGTCCAGATTGAGTTCGGCGACCTTCAACTGCGTGTCCGCCAATCGCTCGGAAGATTCCAGTCGAATGCGGCGTTGGGCCAACAAATCCAACTGGTTTTCGTAGTTGACCAATTGCTGAGTCGACGCCAAGAGCGCGCGGTTCGCCTGATCGATCTCGGCCCGCGATGAAAAACCGGCCGGCATCGATTTTTGGCGTTCGACTTCAGCCTCTTGGAGCGCAACGTCTTGCTTGGCAACATCGATCGAACGTTTCGAGTTGGTCATTTCTTGATCGACTTCGCGGATCGCTTGATAGTCTTGTTCCTTCATCCGCGTCAGCCGGTCGACTTCCAATTCATAGTCCGTTGCGTCGATCTTCATCAACAACTGACCCTTCGTCACATATGAACCGGCCTCACACTCGTCCGACTTGAACACGATCCGCCCGGCCACTTCCGCCGCAACGCTGGCGTCACGATAGGGAACGACGACGCCGTCCACTTGCAATCGCAACGGAATGCCGGTCTGGTCGAGCGACAGCAACTTTTCAACTCGTACCGGCGGCAACGCTTTCAGTCGACCGACGCGAGTAGTGTCCAACGCCGGTCGTGTCGCGGCCTCTTGCGTCCCCAGCAATACGGCGACCACCGCCGCGCCGGCCAATAGCGCCAGCGGGATGACGAAGTTGAACAACATGCCGCTGCCGAAGGACGACGGGGCCGGTTTGGATGGAGTTGCCGGGGTGATTTGAATATCGTTCATGGTTGGATTGCGGGTCGAGTGACATCGTTGCTGCGGACGGCCGCCAAAGTGACGGCAGTGATGTGCCGGCTGAGACTATCGATGTCGAAGTGATTCTTTCGTCGTTCGGGTGATATCAAAATTTCAATCGCGCCGGCGCCGACTTTGTGATGAACACAAGCGCCGATCACGGTCAGCGCCAAGTGTTCGACAACGTGATCGGGAGTTTTCGTGGCGGTGTCGGTGGGAGTATCCGTTTGTTGTTCGAGTTCAATCAATGCTGCGATGGTTTGCACCAGTCGTTCGTATATCGGCCGGAAATATTGTTCAACGATGTCTTCGAATACCGGCGTCGGACTCTGCATCTCGCGCATGAACAATTGGGATTCCCATCCGGAGTGGTCGGCGGACAAGATCCGCGACATCAGCGTCCTGACGATCCGAGCCAACGTGACCGCGGGGTCGCCGCCAGCAGTATTGGGCGTGGGGAACTGCCGCTCGCGGGCTTCCCGCGTTTCGCGAATCAATTCACGATAAAGTCCCAGTTTGTCGCCGAAATGGTACCCGACCGAAGCGATATTCACGCCGGCAGAGGTACAAATTTCACGAACCGTCGCTCGGTCGTACCCGCGGGCAGCGAAAACCGGCCCGGCGGCCTCGAGCAACCGAGTGCGGGTGTCTAATTCCGTCTGGCACTGACTCTCAGACAATGTTTTTCCCCGAAAGTGAATTCAAACAACTGTTTTAAACGATCGTTTGAACTGTTCCAAGTGTCAAGAGTACAAGTCGGGATTGACGCTTTTGCCCGTCGCCCATCATCCTTAGGCAATGATCCGCCGAGTCCCCCAATTTTGAAGCCCGAGTCACGATGAGCACTGCGTCCGCCGCGAACGTCCAAATTCAATTGCCCGATGGAACCGTCGCCAGCCACCCGGCCGAGACCACACCGATGGACATCGCGATGGGGATCAGCGAGGGACTGGCTCGCCAAGTGATCGCGGCTCAAGTCGCTGGCAAAATCGTCGACGCCGACCGTCCGCTGGGTGAACTGAGCGAAGATGACGCGCCGCTGACTCTTAAGCTTCTGACCAGTCGCGACGCCGAAGCGCTCGACGTCCTGCGTCACTCGGCCGCGCACGTCATGGCCCGCGCGATCATGCGTTTGTACAAGGGTGTCTCGTTGGCGTTCGGCCCGACCACCGAAGGCGGTTTCTACTACGACTTCGATCTCGACCAGAAACTCAGCGAAGAGGACTTCCCGAAGATCGAAGCCGAGATCGCCAAGATCATCAAAGACAAGGAACCGTTCGAGCGATTCATGTACTCGCGCGATGATGCTCGCAAGTTGATGAGCGACTTGAATCAAGATCTTAAAGTCGAACACATCGACACCGGCTTGTCCGACCAGGCGAGCGTCAGCTTCTATCGTCAAGGTGAGTTCGTTGACTTGTGTCGCGGGCCGCACATTCCCGATGCGGGCAAGATCAAAGCAATCAAGATGATGAGCGTCGCCGGTTCGCACTGGAAAGGTGATGTCTCTGGTCGATCGCTCCAGCGGTTGTACGGCACCGCGTTCTTCGACAAGAAAGAATTGGCCGCGTACCTCGAACAGATCGAAGAAGCCAAGCGTCGCGATCACCGAGTGCTCGGCAAACAGCACGGACTGTTCGCGATCAATCCCGAAGTCGGTCAAGGCTTGTGCCTGTGGTTGCCCAAGGGCGCACGAGTTCGCGTCGCGCTCGAAGACTTCCTACGCAAAGAACTGTTGTCGCGTGGTTACGACCCGGTCTACAGCCCGCACATCGGCCGTGTGGAAATGTACGAAACCAGCGGCCACTTTCCGTACTATCGCGACAGCCAGTTCGCGCCGCTGTACGGCAGCGAAGTCGGCGCGATGTTGGATGCGTGGAGCGAAAAGCTTGCAGCCGAAACCTTGTCGAGCGACGACGAGGACAAGCTGATCGCGGCGGCCGAAGTGTTCGGTGTCCAACTGAAACACTACAAGCCATCAGCAAACGCCGAGGCGAAACGCGCGGTGTTACACGATTGGCAAACTGTCAACGAGCGATACCTGCTCAAGCCGATGAACTGTCCGCATCACTGCTACATCTTCAAGGCCCAGCCACGTTCATATCGTCAATTGCCGCTGCGATTGTTCGAGTTCGGAACCGTGTATCGACACGAGCAAACGGGTGAGCTGAACGGAATGCTGCGAGTTCGCGGATTGACCCAGGACGATGCGCACATTTTCTGCACCGCGGACCAAGTCGAACAAGAATTCCGCGCAACGATCGAGCTGACCAAGTTCGTCTTGAAGTCGGTCGGGTTGGATGACTATCGCGTGCAACTATCGCTGCGTGATCCCGACAGCGACAAGTACGTCGGCACCGAAGAACAGTGGGACCAAGCCGAAGGCGCGCTGCGAGGCGTGCTGGAAAATTCGGGACTCGACTTCAACGAAGAAGCGGGCGAGGCAGCGTTTTATGGACCGAAGGCCGACTTCATGGTCCGCGATTGCATCGGCAGGTCTTGGCAGCTCGGCACCGTGCAGTTGGACTACAACTTGCCGGAGCGATTCAAGCTGGAGTACAACGGCACCGACAATACGACTCATCGCCCCGTCATGATCCACCGCGCGCCGTTCGGGTCGCTGGAGCGTTTCGTCGGTATGTTGATCGAGCACTTCGCTGGCGCGTTCCCGTTGTGGTTGTCGCCGGAGCAAGTTCGCGTGTTGCCACTGAGTGACAAGTCGATCGAGTACGCCGTCGCGGTGGCCGAGCAATTGACTGCGGCCGGATTGAAGGTGACCGTCGACAGCACCGGTGGCAAGGTCCAGGCGAAGATTCGTACTGCCCAATTGGACTTGGTCAACTACATGGCGGTCGTCGGCCCGAAGGAAGCCGAGACGGGCGAGATCGCATTGCGAGATCGCATCGAAGGCGATCTCGGTTCGATGCCCATCGCGGAAGCAGTAGCCCGCCTAACCGACGAGATCGCAAAGCGAACCGTCCGCCAGGTCTATCAAAAGTAGTTCCGATTCCAGTGGCTCCGCGACGCCGTCGCGGAGAGTCCTTGGGATCGTCCGCGCTAGCCCGCGACGGCGCCAGCGAGGCGACCAAAATCTACGTGATGTCACCACAACGTCTCATGCCCGACTCCCACGTCGCCGCCTCGCTCTCAACAGCGCCATCGCGGATCCAGCCAGTCCCAGTGTCAATAGGCTCGATGCCTCGGGTACCGCCGTCGCCGCATTGACGGTGAGCATGATCGGAGTACTAGTGAACGCAACTCCGGTATTGGTTGGGTGTAGTTGATCTGTAAAGAAGGATGGATCGGGAAATGTGTTGGCGTCAATCGAATACTTGCCCGCCGTGACGCCCGTTAGGTTCAGTCGATAAAGTAATCGTGGAGTCGTTGTCAGCGTAACGGGAACAAAGTCAAAAGTCGCGTCGTAGCCCTCGTACAGACTTCCGCCTCCGGAGACAGATCCGACTGGTGCGGGTGTCATTTCAGACAAGCTATTACCGAAAAAGACGTAGCCACTGGGTCCACCGACGGTAAGCTGCGAGTCCGATTGCGGATCGCTGAAAACGAGTCCGCCTGCGGGAGAGGCACCAATGGCTGTCAATTCAAGTTGCACTTGAAATCCATCGAGAATCTGGCTGTCCGCAGAGGCGGCGATGAACACGTCTAAAATCCCGGCCTGTCCGGCGACCAGCGGATTAGGCGTCGATGTGCCAAAGGTTAACATGAGGTCCGCTGACGCAGACGAAAAATTCGTCAGCACCAGTGCCATCGACAATCCTATCGTCATGACGAAATTACGGAAGTTCGGATACATACAAATTCCAAGTACAGTTAATCAATGTGTTGTTGGCTTGATTCAAAACAGACTTCACTCAACGGTTCGCGAAATAAATTCTTTTAGATTGCCAATCCGGCTCAGTCATCGACCCACAAACCAGCTTTGAGCTTTTTACCGATCGCCCGGACAACCAACGACGTATCGGTAGCATTCACCGAACCATCACCATTGACATCTGCTTCTGCGGATGTCGTGCGTTGGAAGTCCAGTACTCTCTTCTTGTCAGCCCCATCGACGATGCCATCGCCGGTGACGTCACCGAACAGCCGGAAGAAACTCTTAACGGTTTCGAAGCTGCCGTTGCCATCGAGATCGAGGGCGATTTGGTAATAGCCGTCGCCGGCGTTGCTGTTGCGATTCCCGCCAATGCCTTGGGCACCAAAGTCGAAGTTGAGGTCGTTGCCAGAAGCGGTAGGTGCCACCGCTAGTACCGAGCCGTTGAGTCCGTTGAGGTCAAAGCGAGTCAGCTTGATGCGATTGTTGGCATTGGCAACTAGGTCGGCCACGCCGGTCGCGCTCGCGAAGATGAGATCCAAGTTGCGGACGAACGACCGCTGCGTCTGGCCGTTCTGGACATCGATAGTTTCCAGTTCGACTAGGTCTCTGACTGTCAAAGTAAAGTCGGCGAAGGCCTTGGGAACGCTACCAAGCGTGAGGTTATCGACGTTAACTCGTACCACATAGCTGGACTTGGTTTCATAATCGAGCACGGCTCCAGCTTTGAGGAACAGTTGCGTTCCGATGAGCTTGAAGCTAGCGGCGTCAGGGCCGGACAGCGAGAGCGTGTCGATAACCTGGCCATCGTTGGTAATGGAAATGACGGACATCAGCCGATCGGTCGGAACACTGGTATTTTCGTCGAGACCAAACGTGTTGGGTGACAGCACAACACCGACATTTTCATACCATCGCACAACCTCGGCGAAGTAGGCTCCGGTCAATACATCTAAGTCTCCGTCACCATCAAAATCTGCGGCGACGGCGCTGTGCGCACCCGATATCGAGGCTGCAATGGTCTGGCGGGAATAGGTTTGAAAACCATTATTTCGATACCAGACAAACCTATCGGCCCCAAACAAACTGGCAAGCACGTCCAGGTCGCCGTCGCCATCTAAATCCGCAACTTCAATACTGCGCACGCCAGTGGCACTCGTGTCGATGTTGTGAACAATATTCGGGTTGAAGTTTTGTAGACCATTGTTCTCATACCAAGTGATACGGTTATCAATAATCGACGAAGAAATTATGTCGATGTCGCCATCTTGATCGAGGTCAACAGCCAGCACACGATGCGCTCCGATGGCTTGATTTGTCACTAGGCGACTCGAAAAACCAAGTGAACCATTGTTCTCGTACCAGTAAATGGAATTGTCTCCCAACGAGGCCGACAAGATGTCCATGTCGCCGTCGTGATCGACGTCGGCTGCGGTAACGTCATAAGCTGCGTTCAAACCGTTACGAACGATGATGGTCGCAAAGCCTGGATTGGACTGGCCGTTGTTTACGTAAAGCTTAATCACCCCGCCCGCAAATCCGTTACCGATCGAGGCTGATACTAAATCAATGTCACCATCTGCATCAATGTCGGCTGCGAAGACCTTGGCTACGAAAGTTGCGTTTCCATCAATGATTGTCCGTGAACCGAAGGAGCCACCGCCGAGATTTTTATACCATGCCACGGAATTGGTGCTGTACGAAGTTGCCACCACGTCCAATCGACCATCGCCATTAACGTCGGCGGCGATGGCACTGGTCGCGCCCGCAAAGGTGTCAATCAAGGTTTGAGCAGTGAAGGTTCCTAGTAAAACATTGTTGGCTTGCCAAGCGATTTGGCCATTTCCAAACGATGCCGTCAAGGAGTCGAGGTCACCATCGCCATCCAAATCGGCTGCATAGACGGTAGACACAGACGGAAACAAACCGGGAATCGTCGCAGCCGGTAGAAATGTGCCCGTTCCTTCAGCGGACTTGGCAGGCGATAGCGTCAGGGAATAGTCTTCCACTTCGCCATCGTCCGCGAATCCACGAACTCCAAGATTGCCAGCGGCGCTCAAACGAAAACGAGCAAATGTTTGACCCACGAGTGCGTAACTGGGGATGCTAAACGTAAGTAGATTGTCTCCATTAATGACCGTCTTGGATTCAAAAATTTGTTCGCTTGGCCCGCCCCAAGTACCGTCATGATTGAAGTCAATCCAAGCATCAAGTCTTGCACCGGTTGGGGCATTTCCAACCGACACTGTCACGGAGCCAGCGAGTTGCCCCACGTTCAGAACGCCAAATGTCACGCCATCTTCATCCGCGCCATCGCCAGTCGCGTTCGCTGACGGTTGGCCATCCGCATTGATGTCACGAGTCGCGCCAAGTTGAGGACCAATCGCCTCATGCCGTGCACCGTTTTGAGCAAACGTGGTCGGGTAAGGAGCCGGTGCATCGCCGAAGTCAGCCTCTTCGATGTTGGTGACATAGACGAGAAGTGGCTTGTCAAACGACTGCCCAATAGAATCAGTCGAACGGATTCGAACGGCATAGAGACTTTGGGTTTCGAAGTCGGGACTCGCTGTCAGGATCAACTGATTTCCGTTAATCAAGAACGCAGCGTTGTGATTACCACCATTGCCCGAAACAAGGGTGTAGACGAAGGAGCCACTTCGGGGTGAGCCGAGGATTGGATCTGGAACGAACAACGATCCCACGACGTTATTGGGAGGCGAGTTTTCAACGATGACGTTATTTGTAAGCCCAATATCCGCCGGTGGCGCAGTTGTTGCGACGATTGTTAGGGCATAGTCTTCGACTTCACCATCAGGTGCCGCTCCCGTGGCACTTAGTCCAGAGGTAGTGCTCAATCGAAACCTTGCGAAAACGGGTCCAAAGCCGACATCGGCAGGAACAAGAAACGACCGCGCGAACGAGCCATCAGATGTGACGGCGGATCCGGTAGTTCCGCCGATGACCTTTTCATTGGCATCCTCGAAATCGCCATCGCGATTGAAATCGATCCAGCCTGACAGGTAGTGGGTAGCATTGCCGGCGATTCCAATGATAGTGACGTTCGCCGTAGCGCCTTGACCTGGAACGAGAGTTGTAAAAACGACCCCATCTTCATCAGAAACACCATTTAAATCATCGCCGTCTGCACTGGCAGAAGGCTGGCCGCTGGCCTCTGTATCGCGTAACGCACCCAGCCTCGCACCGGTAGCCACGTGGGACGCGGTGAGCGTTCCGTAGCTCGTGGGAGCATCACCGAAATCAAACAACGGAGTTGATACAGAATTGATGAAGCCGAACGCGAAAGGAGTACTACTTGGGAAGTAACTGGCTCCGTTGAGAATGTTGATCACGACAGATTCGGCTGGTTCGGCTTCATTGTCATCAATGGGGGCCACCAAAATATCAAAACTTGATTCGCCAATAGCGAATCCAGCCGGGTTGGTAATGACGTAATCGCTGGCGGATGCCGCTCCGGTAAGGGACAAGTTCAATGGCAAAGCAGTCGCCGTAGAACCGGTTCGGCTAACTTGAAAGACTAGATTGTCCGTACTGCCTTCGGTCGCGCTGCCTTGAATGGTCGTGACGGTGATTTCCGGAAGCAATTGATTGCCAACGCTGACGGTGTAATGTCGTGTCGTGTCGGTGAAAGCCCAGAAGAAAAGGTCGTTGTTGACTTTGCTGAAACGATACGGATTTGAGCTTCCTGTCGGGTTGAGGTCGGCAACTAATGACGTTCCGAAAGAGGTTCCATCGGTTTGCCATAGTTCGACGCCAGCAGAGCCTTCCCCAATTGCACCATTGTTTCCAGCGAACAGTACACTTCCGCCCAACGCGTAAAGATCCAAGCTTCCATAACTCGTCGTTCCCACACCGGGAGCTGGGCCGGGATTGAGATCTCGGATGAGATGGGCACGTGCTGGCGAGTTGTCGGTAGTCCACAGCTCCTGTCCACGAATTCCGTCATCTGCTGAAAATACAAATTGTCCATTGAGTGAAGAATGGGAAGAGCCAACGGGAAAGCTACTTGCAATGCCGGGGTTGATGTCGGCTACAAGTTCGGCTCCCGCACCGTTTGTCTTCCATAGTTCGTAACCGCGGACACCATCGTTAGCCCTGAAGTAAACCGTTCCACCAACGTCCCAGAACTCTGTCGATCCGAAGCCGCTGGACGCAGCCCCAAGATTAATATCTTTGAGTAGATTGCCACCGATATAAGGCTCCATTCCACGAACCCCGTCGTCGCCCCACCACAGCAAACCGACACTGGTTGAGACGGGTTTTCCGCCTACTGAAAAGTGATTGCCTTGGTAGGCACCGTCTCTCGTTTCTAAGGACGCGACAAGCCCACTTTTTCCGTCTTGGCCAAGTACAAATAGACCCTTTACATAGTCATATCCTTTTTGCTCGTCGTACGCATCTGGACTGTAATTCGTGGCCGTTGCGAAATAATAAAGCTGGTTGTTGTGAAACGTTAAGCCAGAGAAATCACCAACTCGGACGAATTCATTTGTGGTCAAGGCTCCAACCGAACTCGTTTGGTCAGTCGAAAAATCAAATCTTTCAAGGCGAAGCGGCTCAAAAAGAGCGTAAGGATCATTATGCGTGTAGTACAAGTTCGCCCCGCCCGCCGCTGGGCTTGAGCCTCCAGGCAATGGCGAAAAGACAGATTCGGTTACGAATCCTACCGCACTGGGAGCGATGTATTGCGTGAGCGGATCTGACCCCGGTGTTAACGAGTAAATTTCTGTTACGTTACGACCACTTCCATCGACCAGAATACTTTCCGTACGTTGAAGAAGGGCTAATCCTGCTTGCGAGTCGCGATAAACCGTGTCCTCCGAAGGCAAAACATTAGTCGCACCGTTGCCGGCCTGACTTGGGCGATAAGCGACGACACCGATATCGATCCTTTCAACTCCCACGTTGGTCTGGTAGTATCCGTCAGACGAGATCGGAATCGCCAGACCATTGTTAATTGAAGTTAGCGGCGTCACGTTAAAAGTCGTCAGCAATCGCCGATCTTCAAGGGACTCGATCAACAGGCGTCGACGAAATCGATCACTTTGGGGATTTTTCGATCCTTTCCGGCCCCGCCAGGCAGACGAAAGTG
Organism: Rubripirellula sp.; assembly: GCA_041740415.1. Lineage (GTDB taxonomy): Bacteria > Planctomycetota > Planctomycetia > Pirellulales > Pirellulaceae > Rubripirellula. The sequence continues at coordinate 22,905 of JBGSLZ010000038.1, read as the reverse complement.
GAAGGCGATCTGTTTTCGTGTTGCTGTCGGATCGCATCGAGTTGCCTTTTACGTTCTTGACGTAGTGTTTGTGCGGTAGGTGAGAATTTCTGCGTGGCCTGACCTGTGAGGTTCAACAAGCCGCTTGCGTCAGCACTCACAGCATGGTGTTGCCACGCTTCAGTACCATCCCTGAATCCGGGGAGTCGCGACAGCTTGCCGAAGCAGCCGCCTATAAGTAGGTTCCGGGGGCGGACGGCAGCTGTACACCGTTGAAAAAACTTTTACCCGTATTGCGGAATGTGGTAGCTGGTTCCGACAGGATTTGGTTTGTCCTGTGGTGATTCCGTTTGAATTGGCGGAACGTACACAGAAGTTGGTTTTTCTTTTTTGGGGTACGCTGAAATGGATAAACAAATTGATACTGTCGACCTAGTAAAACGGGCGTCTGCCGGGGACCAGCAAGCTTTGGCAGACGTGTTTGAGGTCTACCGACAACGGCTCAAGCAGACGGTGCGGTTGCGGATGGATTCGCGGATGGTTGGTCGCATTGACGCTTCCGATGTGCTCCAAGATGCCTTCCTCGATGCTGCCCGACGTTTGCCGGAGTACGTGGCGGATCCCAATATTTCAATGTTTCTGTGGCTGCGTTCGTTGACAACTCAGCGACTAATCGATTTGCATCGCCACCACTTAGGTGCAAAGATGAGATCGGTGGCGCTGGAGGTTTCATTGCATACCAGCGATGGTCAGTACGCGTCGGCGGAGTCGTTGGCAAAGTTTTTGGTCGATTCGTCTCGGACACCGAGTGCCAAACTGGTTCATTCTGAAACTCAGCGCCGAGTCCAGGATGCGCTCAACGCGATGGATCCGATCGATCGAGAAGTGTTGGCGATGCGACATTTTGAGTCGCTGACCAACGGCGAAGTCGCGGAGGTTTTACAAATCACGAAGGCAGCGGCGAGCAATCGCTATGTTCGCGCGTTACAGCGACTACATGGGGTGCTACATGGTATCGATGACCAGCAATGAAGACGATTCCGTTCTTCCGTTGGAATTGATCGTCGACAATTTCTTGGAAGCCTATCGCGGCGGCAAAAATCCTGACATCGAGGCTTACTGCAAACAACATCAGGAAATCGCGGCGGAATTGCGAGTGGCCTTGTCAACGGCGTTTTTGCTTGAGAACGCGCGGCCCGAACCGGACCCGCTGGTGTCGCTATCGTCGCCGAATGAGAAATATGAACTGGTCGGTGAATGCTTGGGTGACTTTCGCTTGATTCGTGAAGCGGGTCGAGGTGGGATGGGTGTCGTGTACGAGGCGATTCAGAAATCATTAGGACGACGAGTCGCGCTGAAAATTCTGCCGCGACAGTTTACGCAGAGTCCGTCTCAACTTGAGCGTTTTCAACGCGAAGCAAAGGCGGTGGCCTCGTTGCACCATACTAACATCGTGCCAGTGTTCGCGGTCGGCGAAGATCAGGGCGTGCATTACTTTGTGATGCCATTCATTGATGGCACTGGTCTGGAGAAAATTCTTAAAGAGTTGAGAATTCAAGCCCAAGGCCGAGCCGCGAAGTCAACCTTGCCGTTGCACGAAGGGGTCTTCGCTGGCACTTACCCAACAACCGTGTTATACCCTTCGGATAACCTCGCAGTTCGTGGAGACAACGCTAAGCTGAAGCTGGAAACTGATTCGACAAGCGACGAAGGAGAATTGGTCATCTGCAATGGCGAGTTGCCGGCGTTATCTAACGAAGGTCGCCGTTATTGGATTCGTGTGGCACGCATCGGGTTGCAGGTTGCCGATGCTTTGCAATATGCGTTTCAACAGGGCGTTTTGCATCGCGACATCAAGCCATCAAACCTGCTGTTGGATTCTGCTGGCCTGGTATGGGTCACCGACTTTGGCCTAGCCAAGATATCGGATTGCGATGATTTAACGAGAACGGGTGAACTGTTAGGCACGCTGCGTTATCTGGCTCCGGAACGCTTGGACGGAGTACACGACGTGCGTGGTGACATTTACAGCCTCGGATTGACGTTGTATGAATTGATCACGTTGCAAGGAGCCTTTACGGCAACCGACAACTCTGCGTTGACCAAGCAAATTGTTAGCCATGTTCCCGCCCGCCCAAGATCGATCGACCCGCGTATTCCGCTCGATTTGGAAACGATTGTGCAAAAGGCAATCGCCAAAGATGCATCGGATCGCTACCAAACGCCGGGAGCGATGGCCGCAGATTTACGATTGTTCATCGATGACCAACCAATTTCGTCGCGCCGCTCGAATCGCATCGAACATATTTGGCGTTGGTGCCGACGCAATCCCACAACGTCCGGTTTACTAACTTGCGTGGTGTTGCTGATGCTCACGACAATGGCTCTGTTGCTGGCGACAAATTCACGAATTCGCCGTGAGACGGATGAGAAGTCGATAGCGTTGGAAGAAAAGAATTCAGCTCTGGTCGAAAAGTTCGCGGCGCTAACCGCGAAGAACACCGCGCTGGACGAACGTGAATCCGCCTATCGCCAATCGCTAGTCAGTGAGCAGTTGGCAAGACGCCGGTTCTATGCGGCGCAGATCAATTTGGCAGGCCAAGCATATCAAAATGGCGACGTCACCCGCGCTGAGGATTTGCTGACGTCGGTCGTCCCGGTCGGCGACGAGCCTGATTTCCGCGGTTTTGAATGGAACTATTTGCAATCCGCGTTGCACCATGGATTAAGACATACATTTAGTCATCCTGGTAACGAAATTAGCTGCATGAGTTTTTCACCTGAAGGCAGCCGGCTGTTGGTTGCTGGTGGTAAAGATTACGGCGGTCTGTTTTGCTTACACGATTTGATCAGTGGCCGCGTCATATTTGGTCCCAAATTGTTGGGCTGCAATATCAACGGTTGCGCCTATGCGCCTGACGGTTCCGCGATTGCGCTGGGGCATGGCGATGGAGTTCTGCAAGTATTCAGCGCCAGTACTTTTGAGCAACTCCATCAACTGAGCACTGATGTTACGATCAAAGCATTGGCTTGGTCGCCCGATTCCAAGTTGCTTGTTGCGGGCTTTGAAGACGGTAGCCTCGTCGTTTGCAAGACGCCCGCTTTCAAATCGCTCAAAATTTCCAAGGCACATCAAGGGCCGATTCTAAGACTCTTTTTTTCGCGTGATTCGTCGCAGCTTTTCACGTCTGCCGATTGGGGAGGCGAAGGCAAACTAAGTCGTCAATGGGATGCCACGCAATGGCCGCCTGTGGTGGTTCGTGATTTTGCAAATCAATCACTTGGCGACATCGCTGCAGACGGTAGAACACTTGCCGGTATGGAGTGGGGCGTTTTACACCTCGTTGATGTCGGCGACGGCAGGCGAATGCAGGAACGACCGGTCAGTACAGGACCGCTGGTCGCGTTACGGTATGTGCCAAATAGCAACTTCTTGTTGGTCGCATCGCGTACCGATCGCGCCGTACAAAGACTCGATCGCACAAGCTTGGAATTGCTCGGTAAAAACTCGCAAAGCCATACCGTATCGGCGTTGGCGGTTGATCCACACGGAAAATATTGGGCGGCGGGAGATGCGGCCGGTGACGTTCGTGTCTGGGAACTGGAGATCCGTGATTTTCAACGTGGAATTTCTGACGCCGAAGTGAAATCTGCATTTTTTCTGCGCGGCGCGAATGAAGTTGTGCTCGGGGGCACAGGACCGTCGCGTTGCTGGTCGCTCTCTGATGACTCAGTCGCTCCGTTTCAGCTTAGTGTAGGCCTGAGGGCGATGACGCGAGATGGAAAAACGTCGGTATGTGTTCGTGGGGACTCAACGATCGGCAACGCGAACTCGGTCGAGATTTGGCGCGCAGGTCACGGCGTGCCCAGGGTGATTGAGTTAGATGAACCGATCTATCGAAATTGTTTAGCGCTGTCGTCATCAGGGCGTTGGCTTGCAATCCGCGCCGACGAGCAGCCGATCAAGCTATACGATCTGTCACAATCGCCGCCGAAACTAATGCACTCGTTGGTAGGACCGTGTTTTCAATTGACTTTCTCGCCGGATGAAAAGCAGTTGGTCGGTGGTGAACAGCATGGCCGGGTGATTGAGTTCGACGTGACTTCGGGCGCAAGGTTACCGAATTATGGTGAATTCGATTCGTGGTGGGCTTGGGGCATGAGCGTTGCGTACAGTCCCGATGGGACATTTGTTGCATCGGGCAACGAAGCCGGACTGGTGAGAGTTTGGGAAACGGAGTCGCGAAAGTTGGTCGCGTCGTTGGCTGGACAAGCCGGAGAAATACGCGCCGTTGCATTCTTCCCCGACAATCGACGGTTAGCCGTCGGTGGTACCGGCGATGTCAGAATCTGGGACTTTCCATCGGGACAGGAGCTACTGGGCTTGCCGATAGATGGTGGCTTGGTGCAGTCGTTGGCAGTGAATGATGCAGGAGACACGCTGGTTGCCGTGATGCCGCAAGGCGGAGTTCGCGCGTGGGTGGGCGCGACGGAGATACGAGAATAGCGAATGAGACGCTACTTGTTGCGGAGGAAGAGAGCCGAGAGCTCACCCGCAGAGTTGATGTCAAAGTGTCGATAGATTTGCTTGATATGGTCGCCGACCGTTTGCTCACTGATTACGAAACGACTGGCGATTTGTTTTCGGGACAGTCCATTGAGCAACATTAACAGCACGGCCCGTTGACGTGGCGTTAGTCCGATCGTTTGCTCTTGCGGCAAGAACTCTGCCTGCGAAGAGTGCAGCCAGGAAATGCTTGACATCGCGATATCGATCAGTGCTCGATCTTGAGCCTGGAATGTGCAGGCACCCACGGCGCGCAAAAGAAACAATTGAGACCACGTTTCACTGCGGCTATATCGGACACTCTGAACCCATTCGTCAAACCCGATCAAGTTGAGCTGATGTCCAAAGTAGGTCTGCTTCCAATCAAGTTCTGGATACAAGTCTGCTCGGATCAACGTAAACTGCGGCAGCTCGCCCTTCAATTTCTTGATCGGTTCCACAAATTCGCGCTGCGATTCCGTTGCAAGCGAAATCCTTACATAGTCGGCCATTTGTTGTTCGGTAAAGCCCAAGTTGATCAGTGCCACGGGAACCACTGAGTTTTGACTTCCATCCCCATGCCCCCACGCCCAATAGCCAGCCGCCGCTCCAGTCAGTTCCTTCAAAACCCTCAGCAGGACCAACCGACGATCACCAAGATCCACATAGTTGTTGGCAGCCTGGGTCACCGTCTCCAGCAACTTCATGATTGTGTTGCACGATAGGCTATTGACCGGATCACACGTTGGCAAACGGCTAGACGTCATGAATTTTTAATACCAAAAAAGCAGTGAGTCAGGCGAGCGGCAGAACAAAATATATTTAGTCCGAACGATGCAATCTGCGATATTGAACTTACCCGTCGATCGCACCGGTGACAAAGTCCAATGATGATACCGGTTAGACAACGTAGCTCCACCGCGACACTCTCATTGTGCGTTGCCGGAACCTCGGCAAGCCGGACAGCCGATCTTTCCGGCTCGATTGCAATTGCCGCATTTGACCTTGAAGGATTTTGGTGCCATCACGGGTGCACCGGTAAGGCCATTGACGCCCACTTTGACGACGCGTTGATCTTGGCGGTAGCCGTTGACGCAGTTGCCGCACGTGACATATCCGCTGCCTCCACACCACAGACAGCAACCGTCGGCAAGCAAGAATGTGTCATCGGCGTTTGCGGTTCCGGCTAGATCGATCGGCCCGTTTGCCGGGCTGTCCATCTGTGTCGGACGGTCGCCATAGATCTCAATGAAAAAGACGGATTTGCGGACGCGCTCGAGGACATCTGCGAACGTGCCTGATGCGGGAGGCGGTGCAGCGGCGGGCAATTTTATGCCAACGTCCGTCAGGAAACGATGAAGCGCCGAAGCGGAGACCGCGTAATTTCGCACGTTGGAACTGACAGCGGACTTCGCGGCATGAACACCGACGACCCGACCGTGGTTGTCCACGCAGGGCCCGCCGCTGTTCCCCGGGTCGGTCGACGCGGAATGAATGAACTGCAAATCATTCTCGACGTACTTGCTGATACTTCCGCGGCTCGACGTGAGTGACAACTCTAGGACGTCGGGCAACGGATAACCCAACACCATCACCGGATCTTCCTGGCGTGGGTTTGCGCCGAGTACCGATAGCGGCGATTCGTTGCAAGGATCGCTGAGTTCCAACAATGCCAAATCGACGTTCGGGTCGCTGCTGACCGCGATCGTCTTTGCGACCGACGAATACCCGTCATCGTTGCGAACTCGAAATCGTTTTCCGTCCTCAGCAACGTGCCGATTGGTGATCGCGAGATTGGGAGCGACCAAAAATCCCGAACCGCTTCCGAGTAAGACGAGGTTCGCAAGATCGGCTGTCGGCGGAGGCACCGATGCCGACTTTTTCGATTCCGTCGGATCACTCGCCGCTGGGACCGATGCGTTCAATTCGAACGAGTCATGTTTCAGGTTGTACATCAATTGATTTGCCATGCGACCGGACGCCGGAGGCGAACCGGCGCCGACGACTGTCGCCAGTTTTGCGCGCTGACCATCCAGTTTCAGCTGGCTGCCCAAAAGCAAGGATGCGTTGTGAAAGGCGGCGACATTGATGAGCGGCTTGTACGACGTCGCGGCAAGTTCCAGAAAGTTCGCGAGTCCATTGGGGCTGCCATCGCGAGCTGCCACCACCGCTTGATTGTTGTAGGCGGACGTGAGAGTTTGGCGATGCAGTTCGGGCCAATACTTCTGGATTGCGACGACGGCGTCGATCACTTCCGCGTTGTAGCGCTTTGCCATCCGAACGTCGGCAACTTCGCGGGAGTGCAGTGGCATCAAACAACCCAGGTAAAAACGGGCGTAGATCCCGTGCGGGATCTCTTTGCGAGTCGCGTGAACAATTTCGACAATCGACTTCTGTTGGAAAGAATGAGGCGTCAATGATGCCTGGAGACGTTGCATTTGTTCTCGCGATCGCACCAGCGTCAGCACCGACCGGAGATATTGCTGGTCGCCCTCGCATAGCTTCGCGACGGGGACCGATTTCTTTTCGTTGTCGTCGGAAACCAAATGAACAACGCCATCACCAAACGAATCAAACTTCGCGTCGACCGAAAATCGTCCCGTCGAGTTTGACCAAGTCCGTTTCTCGTGCAGCTCTTGCCCGCCGACACTCGAGACAGCCAACAGCACACAACCGATCGCGAATCCTCGGACTCGACGCCCAAACGACGCACGACAAACATTAAGTTTTGTTTTCATGAAAATTTGGATCCTGTCCTATGCCGCAGACCAATTGCGGGTGAGTAGGCTAAAACAACAAGCTCTCGGGCCCCCCCGTTGGCCGAAAAACAAATGTACCAATCAAGCATGACCACGCCAACCGAATCGCCGCACCAACGTTTGACGCTGCTCAATCAGGTCACGTGTCCCCATTGCTGGCACAATTTTGCACCGGAAGAATCGTTGTGGGTTTCGGAGCATCCGGATCTGATCGGCGATGCGAAGCTCGGTGACATGCACGCGGTGCGATTCTTGCCGTCGCGGTTTTCGGCCGAAGGCGACGCGATTGATTCGGAAGGATACCGGGCGACCCGAATGGCGTGCCCGAACTGCCATTTGGAAGTGCCCCGTCCGCTTTTCCAATTGCCCGCGATTTTCTATTCGATACTGGGTGCGCCGGCTTGCGGCAAAAGCTACTTCTTGGCGTCGATGACATGGAGTCTGCGTCAGATGTTGCCGCGCCATTTCAAAGTCACGCTCAACGACGCCGATGCTGTCGCCAATGCACGGTTGCACGCGTACGAAGACCAACAATTCTTCAGCGCTAATCCGGACCAATTGGTCGCGATCGCCAAGACGGAAACGCAAGGCGACATGTATGACCAAGTGAAGATGGGCGATCACTCGATCACACTGCCGCGACCGTTCCTTTTCACGATGCAGGCCACTGCGGGGCATCCCAACAGCGGTCAGCCCCAAACGTCGCGCGTGGTTTGTTTGTACGACAACGCGGGCGAGAGTTTTCTGCCGGGCGCCGATACGGTGACCAGTCCCGTGACTCGGCACTTGGCTCATTCGGCTTGTCTGTTTTTCTGTTTCGATCCGACGCAGGATCCCCGTTTCCGCCGCGCGTGTGAGGGCAAGAGCGACGACCCGCAAATGCGAACTCGCAACGAACGATTGCAACGCGAAACCAGCGTGCGTCAAGACACCGTGTTGTTGGAAGCGATCAGCCGCGTGCGTCGTCACGCGGGCCTTCGTGAAGACGAACAACACCAACGGCCGATGATCATCGTCGTGACGAAGTGGGACAGTTGGAAATCGTTGTTACCGGATGTTTCGGACGAACCACCTTATTTCGACATTCCTGGGAAACCGGTTCGGACACTCGACAGCGATCGCATCCTTGCGACATCGGCAGCCGTCGAAAAGTTGTTGCAAGATCTGTGCCCCGAGATCGCCGCCGCGGCGCAAGGGTTTGCTCGCGACTTGGTCTTCGTGCCCGTTAGCGCGACGGGCGTTTCACCGGAGATCGACAAGGCGACCGGTGGACTGGGCATCCGACCGCGCGACATCAAACCTTATTGGGTGGAAGTTCCGTTGTTGTACGCGATCTCGACGTGGTCGCGAGGTTTGATCGGCAGCCAACATCGCACGCCGATCGACAAATCGGAATCGCGGGAGTCGCAGCGATGAGCGTCGAGCTACTTTACACGTCCGCGCCGTCGGGACTGCGCCAAGGCAGTCGCGGGTTCTGCACGGTGATCAGCACCACCGGCATGCCGATCAACTTAGCGACCAAGTTAGAATCGTTGTCCGGCTATCGTCATGTCTTTCCGCCGCAGGACGCCAATGCCGAATCGAACCCGGTTTGTCACTCGCATTTGAAAGTGAAAGTCGCCGGCAAATCATCGAGCGTTCTATCGCGGATCGCGGCGTTCGGTGTCGACTACAGCGGCCGCACGAACAAGCTGGCTCATCACGTCATCGTCGAACCGCACGAGCAAGCGCCGGCCGGCCCGTCATGGCTGCTCGGGCAACCGTCGATCATGCGATCCACTTGGGACGGCAAGAATGCGACGCCGCCGGTCGGACCAACGATCGGACAGTCCGATCAAGGGCCGCGAGTTTGCAGTGGATGGAAATCGATCATGGGCGACGCGGGTTGGGGCGGTGTTGTCGCCGACGCGCTTGCTTCCGCGGCAACGACAAAGCCGACTTGGATCATTTTTGATGTCACGCAAAGTGACAATCTACTGAATCTGATCGACGAATCGATCGCGTTGTTGGACCCGTCACGGCGATGGTCGGCAACATTCAGCACGTACTTCACGAACTTGCCGCCGGAGATCGACTGTCAAGTCCGCTGCGTGATCGTGGGGAGTGACGAAGCTCGGTTAGCAGCCGCACGAGGCACCGTCATTGACTTGACCAAGCCGGCACCGGTGGCCGGTCGATCGCCGCTGATTGAGTTGGCAAGGAGCGGCAAGTCGGTGGCGAATCCAGTCGTTTCTACGCCGGTCGTCGCCGCGCCGGCGATTCCCGCCGCTAGGCCTCTACCGATGTCTCGCGAACCTGCACCGGCGTTCGCGCCGACTTCGCAAGGATTAGTGCTGGACGAAGACTTCGCAGACGAGCCCGAAATTCAAATCAGTCCTCCAACGCATCGATCCGTACCAGCGTCGGCGATCAGTCCGAAACGTCCGATTGGTCCACCGCCCACACCGTCGAAACCAGAACGCTCGCCCGTGATTATGGCGGTCGTCGTGGTAGCGGCGGTCTTGATGTTAGGCGGTGCGGCGTTGGTCTATCTGAAACGAACTACCGATCAGGCAACCGCGCAGATCAAAGATATGACGTCATTCGGAAGTGCCCGAGCCGAAACGAAAAAGCCCGTCGGGCCAAAGCCAGACAACAACCCGGCAAACACGAAAGACGAAGCTGCGGATTCGATTCGCAGATTCGAGAAAAAGTTAGGTGAAATCAATTCGCAAATTCCGAAGAAGCCCGCCGAACTGTCCCGTTTGCCGAAAGTTGGCGAAGTCCAACTCGATCGCGAAATGAATAGGGATGGACTAAGGAGCATCGACGCGGCACTCGAATGGGCGAAGGCGAATCGAGAGAAGCAGGATGCCGACGCGGTCAAAGCGCTGAAGGAGATCCCGGCGGTCGAAATCACGCTCGATGAAATTGCCAACTCACTCGGTGGCGAAGAATCAACGGACACCCAATCGATCCGCGGGGTCAAAAATGCGAACGATGCAAGACTCAAGCTGGCGACCCAATTTAATGCCGAAGCAAACACGCACAACGACAAACTCGCTCAATTGAGTCAGCAGTTGAACGAGCTATCGCAAAGCATTCATTCCGATTCGAAAGCATCCAAGGTTCCGCAGCAAGTCAGGTGGCTGCAGAATTCAATCGTCGATGCCGTCCATCAATGCGAACAGGCGAAAGTCACGCTGATTGAAGGAAAGTTGATTGAGAGGTTAAACGGTGCTGTCGCGAAGCTCGACGATCAGATCGAGAAATTGAATCAGTGGTCGGCTGCGTTCAAAACCGTCGAACGAGTGAAAACGGAGTTGATCGATCGCAGTCGAAAGTTCACTCAAGCACAAGCATCAACTGAACGAGAAAAGCGGACGCTGACGGTGAAGGTCGTGAAAGACAAAAAACAACGGAAAGTCGACACGGAAAGTGTTTACAAATTGCCCGTTTCCGGGATCGGCGATGCAACCGCGTACCGTTGGATCAAGCCGGACGAAGATGTGGAAAGCTCAGCGACTGGGAATGCTGATTTGAAACGCGATACCGGCAATCCATCAATCGTATTTAAGGATCCGGCTTACGATTTGTTCTCACTCAATGTGAATCGATCGGACGCGACGCTCGAACTGCGCTACACGGTGGTAACCAAAAAAACCAAGACGACGGATACTGTTTTGGACAAAAACGCGATCGCGCTGCTCGAATCGCTTGGAGCAGGTGAGAAGTTACAGCCGCTGATCGCGGGATGGCAACCAATGTCCGAAATGACAGCCGATAAGGACAAACCCGATGACCCCGTGCGAGAGTTTAATCGAGTTCGTGCCGAAGCCCAGAGGCTTGCAAGTGAGTTGAATTGGAAGACCTGCGATCATCGGTCGCTCGACCTGCTGCAATCGCTAATCAAAGTACTTATAAAGATGAATTCACCCACGTTTGCTGGTGAAAAGCCTTCCTGCGAACAGCGAATTGAGGAACTTACGGAGCTTCAGAAAATAATCGGCGACGTAGTAAAGCATCGAAACTTCGTAAATGGCCCCAACGAGATGCCCGAACTGCGACTCGCACTATTCGTGGCCGACGACTCTTCGGCGGGCGCGCTGAAACGCCCCGCAAAATTGCTGGATGTTGTGACGATTCAACCGATCGTCGTTCTCGATTTGGAGGCGAGCGAATGATGATTAATCTCGTAGAACAGATTCAGACTGTCCTCGGTAAACGCGATGGCATTTCCGATGAACTGATGCGGCCGCTTGCGGATGCTTACGCTGTCGAAGTTGCTCGTGTTAACGACCGTTTGTCGGCGGCCGTCGCGCTATTGCGAAAGGGTCTTCGCAGCGAAGCGATTCAGTCGGTTTCGATCACGCCCAATGCGATCGATGATGCCGCCAAGCTGGACTTCCCCGATAACGAACGCGAGGACTGGCACGACATTCTGCAGTTCCTCGATATCCCGGTCCCGCCCGATGTGCGCCGCGATCTGGTGGAACAGGTCAACGAAGCCATCGTCGAAACTCAGCCGCTCGAAAGTCTTCTCAGGCGACATCGCAGGCTTGCGATCGCGCGGGCGCCGTTGGCCTGGCGATTGAAAGTGCTGCGCCGGATCGCTGATATCGATGTCGCCGGCACGATGTGGGAAGATGACATCGAAGCCTGGGAAAAAGTACGGCACAAGCAATTGTCGCGTGACGTCGCAAACGCGTTGGCGTCCGGACGTACCGACGATTTGCGACCGCTGCACGACGAACTCACCAACTCGGCTTGGCGTATCGCCCCCGATCGGACGCTTGCGAAACAAATCAACGCGTCACTGGTTGCGGCGTCGCGAGCCGAGAATCTGGCTGAGCTTCAAGAACTCGCACCGCAATTGAACGATGCGTTCTGTCAGTTCGACGAGACCGCCGCGCGGCGATTGGCGACCGAATGGCATCGGGCGACCGGGCTGTATGGGATCGCGTTGCCGGATGAACTGAGCGAACAGGTCGAACCGGCGATCATGTGGCTGGCGGAGATCGATCGCGAAGCCGAAGCCCGCGCGCGACGTGGCGTTGCATTAGGTGCATTGGAATCGGCGCTCGATCGCAAAGCGTCACTGGATGACCTCGAACGGGCGTACCAGCAAGCGACACTGTTCGACGAGCCGCCGCCCGAGACGTTGGTCCAGCGTTACTGGGTCGCGACGGAAGAACGCAAGTTGGCGAGCACGCGGCGTTTTCAAATCATCGTCGCAGCGGTTCTGTCGGCATGCGTGCTGGGAAGCGCGTCGTTGGCGTGGTGGCAAATCAAGTCGGCGTACGACCAGCGCGTCGCGTCGGCGGAGAACCAATTTCGTTCGCTCGTCGACGCGGGCGATCTGGAATCGGCCACGTCATTCTATGAATCTTTGAAACAAGTCGACGCGGACGTTGCGACGACATCGGGAATCACGTCGCTGGCCGGGCAACTGGACAGCAAGATCGGCGAAGGGCAGAAACGGGCCGAACAGTTTGCCGATTACTTGAAGCAAGCGGATGCCGAAGCGGATGCGGATATCGACATCGCGGCGCTCAATCGCGCCGAAGCGATCGCGTCGACCGAAGAACAGAGAGGCCGCGTGTATGCGATGCAGCGGCGAGCGACGGAGTGGGAAAACAAACTGATCACGCAGCAAACGGCTTCGCTGAACGAGAAGCTGGCGACGGTTCGATCGCAGCTTGACGAAATCGAAAGCGGCGATCCGGACAGCGCCGCGAGTTCTCAATTGACGGGTCTGGTCGAACAGTTGCAGCGAATCGGAGGCGAGTTTCCTCGCGCAACTTCGGCGGCGAAAGGGCAAGCGACGTCGTTGCGAACGCGAGCGGTATCGATGCGGACGGCGATCGCTGATCGCAGCCAGCGAATGCAGTTGGAGGACGCCGCCATCAAACGCATCGTCGAATCCCAATCGCTCGACGAATTCGCAGCGGCATTGAAAACGTTCGCCAGTCGTTTGCCCAATTCGCCACTGGCGGACGAATTCGCGCGGGCAGCCGGCGAACGCGACGTATGGAACAAAGGCTTGAATTGGAACGAGTACGTCGTGTCATTGGGTCGGTGGATATCGGGTGGCTATTCGGCTGAGTTGATGAAATCGGTTCAGTCATCTCGGTTGCTGGTCAACGAACAGATCGATCAATCGCCGATGTCGTTGCCGGCGTCGCTTCGCGAGCGGATCGAACGTTTTGACGAACGCTCCGAAATACTCAAACGAGTGCTGGGCGAACTTCCCAACACGGTCATCGCGGATTTATTTACGGTGATCGGCAACAACGGATCCGACAATCGATACTTTACTTACAAGACTTATTACGATGGTCAGCGGGCAAGCAAGTTCGCCAACAGCGATCGCCCTCTGGTCGGCCAAGTCGGTATCGAAGTCGTGACGAATGATTCGGGCGCAGTCGGCGTCAAGTCGATGTCCCACCCGTTGATCGTTCACAAAGAACCGTTCGGCACGATCGATTCGTTAATGACGAAGTATCAAACGCGGCACGACGCGATCTTGTCCGATTGGGACGGCGAGTTCTTGAAACTGGTCGCGGATGTGACGAAGCGGCCGAACTTGGATTCGATGGTGAAAGAAATGTTGATCCAACATCTGATCAGCGGCGCGTGCGAGGGAAGCGAGTTCTTATCGAACGCTTTGGTGAATGAATTGCGAATGTTGAAGTCAAGGTCCGCCGATGTTGCGCTATGGTACGAGCCGAAGCCGCCGACCGATAAAGTCGATGAAACGATGGAAGCCGGATTGACGCCGACGCTCTCGCGTCTGTATCGCGAGCGATCGACGCCTCAGTCGGAATTGGCGTCGATCAAAGATTCACGGTTCCGCTTGGTCGGATTCTTGACTCGCAAATCGAACGGCGAAATCGTGATGAAAACATTTCAAAAGCCTCCTACCAATGGCCCCCTCGCGATCGTGCGGCCATCGGAAAAGGAACCCGATCGAGTGGATTGGGTCGCCGTGGGAACGATTCAGGGCGGACAGGCGACGTTGTCGGGTAAACGAGATGATATGATCGCTGGCCGGCCCGTTTTTTCTTATTACAAGTGAACCCGATGAGCGATGATCGCATCTACGTCCGTTTCAAAGGCAAGACGCTCGGACCGCTCGCGGATCAAAAAGTCCGTGACCTGGTGCGGCGCGGCCAGATCACTCGGATGCACGAATTGTCCTCGGACGGCTTGACTTGGAATCGCGCGGAGGAGTTCGGCGATTTTTTCGCATCGGCTGCGTCTCGATCAACGGCCAGTCCCGTCGCAGCGCCGACTTTGCATGAAAAGGCTTCTCAGAACGGCGCTGCTTCGGTGCCGATTCCCGGTCAGGCGACGGACGATTCGGTCCAGTGGTACGCCAACATCGGTGGCGAAAACCAAGGGCCCGTTGCGACGCGGACGTTGGTCCAGTGGATACAGTCGGGTGACGTCGCGCGTCAGACTTTGGTGTGGCGAGCCGGTTTTGACGATTGGCGATCAGCCGAATCTTGTTTGGGCGAACATTTTTCATCGCCGTCACCGTCGGCGGGTTTCATACCCGGTACTTCGGCAAACCACTCGGGCGTCGGTTTATCGTCGAAGGTCGACGGGGTCGAAAATTTTGTTGCCGGGCGCGGTTGGACGTTTGCGCTCAGCGTGTTGACCTTCGTTTGGTCGGGGCTGGGTGTGATCTATTTTGTGACCACGATGATCGTCGGATCGGAAGCGAAGTGGGTGCCGTTTGCCGGGTCGCGCGCGGTCGTGTACGGTTTGTCCGGCTTGTTGTTGTGCGGCATCTTCGTCACCGGCGCGATTTTGTTGCTCGGCTACTCGACGGCTCTCAAACGTTTGGAACAGTACCAAGATGCAGCGAGCCTATCGTTGGCAGCGAATCGATTGAATGCGTTTTGGCGATTCTTCGCCATCGCCGTTATCGTGTTCTCGGTGGTCATCATCGGCGGCGCAGTTTTATTATTGGTGATGTCGGCGGCAACGGTGGGTGCGGCGAGCTGATATGTCGTCACCACCGCCCCCCAAGAGTCCTCCGTTGCCGCGACCGCTCAGTTCTGCGCGAGGTGACTTTGAACGTTCGTTTGGCATTCGCGCCGGCAGCGGTACGGCCGTCAATTCGGGTTTCGCCGGCATCATCGCGTTGGTGTTGACAATCACTTTCTTTGCGGCGGTAAGTGTCATGCCGGATAACTACTTTCGCGCCATGTTGCTCGATCGTGGTCCGACGCAGTTTGCGGCGGTCGGGTTGGGTTTTTGGAGCGTCGTGATTTTGATCCTCAAACGCAACAAGTTGTCCGTTCAGCAACAATCGCTCAAGCATGCCGTGATCCCCGAGAATCATGACTTCGTGTTAACCAGCCAAACGGCCGATCATGTGATTCGCAACATTCACGCGCTGGCCGATGATCCCACACGGTTCATGGTTTACAACCGAATCCTGATCGCGTTATCGAACTTGAAAAACCTCGGTCGCGTCAGTGACGTCGACGATATATTGCGAGCCAGCGCCGAGCGAGACGAGTCGGCTCATCAAACTTCGTTCGCTACCTTGGGCGGATTCTTGTGGGCGATTCCCGTGCTGGGGTTTATAGGAACGGTGTTGGGTCTCGCAGGCGCGATCGGCAATTTCAGCGCGTTGTTGGACAAACAGTCCGACGTCAGCGGCATTGTCGGATCGCTGAAGGAGGTCACGGGCGGATTGAGTACGGCGTTCGAGACGACGCTGCTGGCGCTCGTGATCGCGCTGGTGATCCAATTGTGGATCACGTCCCAGCGGAAGGCCGAAGAGATGTTCTTGGACGACTGCCAAGATTACTGTTTGCGGCAAATCGTTAGCCGCATCAAAATTTTGCCATTCGAACAGACTCGCGACGTTTGAGGACGATGAACGATGGCGAAGCGGCGTGACGGCGGTCCCGGTATCTCGTTCTTTGCGTTTCAGGACATCATCACTGCCGTCGTAGGCATCTTCATTCTGATCACGTTGATACTGGTACTCGAACTGGCCCAGCGGGTTGAGTCGGCGGCCATGGCGCCGACCGAGGACATCCAGCCGATTGTCGAGACGACGCAAACGCTCGAGCAACAAATTGAAGTGATGCGTGTCGAGATCAACCAGCGATCGGACTCGGCACAACGCAGCAGCGAACTCAATGCGTTCAATGTGCAAGAAAAGACCGAGCAATTGGTCGCGAAGGTCAAGACATTGGAATCACGAATCGCGGCTTCGCAGTCGAAGAACGGGCAGTTGGCGTCGAAGCAGTTCGAGGCCGAAGCGGAAGCGAAACGAGTTGCCGACGAATACGAGAAGTCGGCCGACCAGCGGGCTAAACGAGATGAACTGGCCGAGCGGACGCGACAGACTCGCGAACAGGTAAACATCATGCTGGGCGACGACGCGCCGATCTTTCGTGACGTCACGGAAGACGGCCGGTACTTGGTGCTGGTCACGATCGCGCCGGGTGAGATCGAGATTCGTGACGCGCTGCTGCGATCGACGCAGACCTTTTCCGGTTCGTCACGCACCCGTGAATTCGAATCCTGGTTGGCCGACGTTCCGCTGAATCGGCGACACATTTTGGTGATGGTGCGGCCGGGCGGCGAGAGTGATTTGACGACGATCAAAGCCGCTGCCGATTCGGTCGGCGCCCGATACGGCTACACCGTCATCGGCGACGACGACAGCGTCCGATTGGGGTATGAAGTGAAGGTGATTCCATGAGAGGCGGCGACGACGCGACGTCTAGTTTCGATCTGTTTCTGGACACGATCTGCAACACGTTCGGCGGTATCGTGTTCCTGGCGATTTTGTTGGCCGTGATGGTACAGAGCCGATCCGTCGTCAAGTCGATCGACCAGAATGAGCGGCACGCAACGCCGGAGCAGGTTCGCGAAGCGACGTCGCAACTCGAGTCTGCCTGGGCGACGCTGGGGCAATTGCAAACGACACTCGCGGGGATGCCATCCGCGAGATCCGGTGTCGATGATTCGCAGTTCCTTGAATTGACGACTCAGAAGGAATCTCTCGACCAGCAATTGAACGAACTGCTGAAGACCGAAACGCAATTGGCTCAAACGCTCGCCAAGATCGTGGAAGAAACGGCCAAGCAGCGTCAGAAAAACGAAGCCGTTCCGGAGGAGCTCGACGAAACGAAACGGGCCAGCGACGAAGCGACCGCCGACTTCAAACAACTTGTCGACAGCAAGCAGCAGACATTGCGGTTGCCGAAGGTTCGAACAAGTAGCCAAGCGTCAGTCCTGATGTTGGTTCAGGCCGACACGGTCTATTTGGCGAAGATCCCTGCTTTGTTTGGCCAAGGGTTCAACGATGCCCAAGTCGAAACGTCCAGCCAAGCGGATGGTGGCATCGAGATTTCGCCCAAAATCGGAACCGGTTGGGATTTGGCGAGTTCGACCGGCCAAGCCGAATTCTTGACCGCCGTTCGAAACGCGGCCGGACAAGGACATAGCATCACCATTGCGGTTTGGGCCGATTCGTTTGAGCGATTCAGCCAGATTCGTGATACTCTGGTTTCGGAAGGCGTGCTGTACGATCTGTGGCCGCAATCCGATGGCGAAGTCTTGAAGGTCTACTTGGGTGGAGGACAAACGAGTGTGCAATAGTGTCTTGCGTGTTGCGTTTCAGGTCGTCGTCTGCATCGCGATCGTTTCGCCGGTCAATCATCGGTCAAACGGCGACGAAGGGGGTTCAGGTGAGCCGACATCTCAAAAACAATCGGTGCTGTTCAAGAAGTTTCTGCGCTCGATGTCGGTCTCACCGCTGAAGCGAAAATCCGACGCGCCGCCAAAGCCATCGCCAGCGATGCCGCCAACCCCATCGATGCCGGTCAGCAAGTCGCCAATCGTCCCGGTCAGCAAGTCGCCATCGACCCAACTAACGCCATCGACGGGCTGCAAGACATGCGGACTTCCCATGATCGGCGGAAAATGTAGCGACGGAAAATGTAGCGGGAGCAGTGGCAACGGAAAGGGAGCCAGCGGCGGTAGCGCGAGCGGAACGGGAGCTAGCGGATCAAGTAAAGATCAAGGCAGTGCGGGTACCGGAAACAGTCCATCCGGAAACAGTCCATCCGGAAACAGCCCATCGGGGAACAGTCCATCCGGAAACAGCCCATCGGGGAACAACCAGACTGCGGGAGACGCTGCGTCATCATCGTCATCGATGCCAAATGGATCGACGGGGACGCTCGGCGATTTGGCGTCCGCGCTCTCGACGTTAGGAAATATGCCGATCAACGGTAGCGGCAATGGTACGGTCGCTGACCCGTCGGGTACGGGACAATCGCCTGGTGCGATGACGGATCGACGAGGTCCCGGCGCGTCGCAGGTTAACGGCGTCAGCGGCATGTTGGGTTTGCCATCCGGTTTGTCTGCAGCGATTGGCAATTCTCAAACTGGCGCTTCTAGCGGTGCCACGAAAGCCGGCCGTCGTGGCAGTGGCGGTTCGAAGCCGCTGGGATGGGAAACCGTTCGGCCTGCGGGTTCCGGACCGGCCGATGCAGACGCCGCGATCGCGGTGGATGGAGCGGATTTGAACGATCTTGGCGACGGCGACGGAAAACAATTGCAAGTCGGGATGACTCGCGCGACGCTGCAAACGGGTCCCAACAACGTGATGGTGTTACCACCGGACATTGCGTCGGTCGTCTACATCGTCGACAGCAGCACCAGCATGATGGGCGACAAGTTTCATCGGGTACAAATGGCGATCGTCGACGCGCTTTCGCAGATG
The DNA here is from genome assembly GCA_041740415.1 of Rubripirellula sp. Classification (GTDB taxonomy): domain Bacteria; phylum Planctomycetota; class Planctomycetia; order Pirellulales; family Pirellulaceae; genus Rubripirellula. The sequence goes on along the minus strand of JBGSLZ010000038.1, from coordinate 3,878 downwards.
AAGCCAGACCAGCAATTCGCGGTGCTGTTGTTCAACAACGAGGCCTATCGAATCCGCGGCAAGGACTTTCACTCGGCTGGTTCGGCGGGCGCAGCGTTCTTGCAAGCCGAGTTATCGCAAGTAACACCGTTTGGCGGCACCGATCCGACCGATGCTTTATTGATCGCGATTCAGATGAAACCGGATGCAATCGTGATCTTGTCCGACGGTGAATTCGATCCGAACACAGTGGACCGAGTCACGCGGCTGAACCGCACCGGTGGAAAGAACACGCAGATCAATTGCGTCGCGATCGGCACCGCGGTATCGACATTGCGACGACTGGCGTCCATGAACGGACCGGGTAACTACGTCGAAGTGCCGTGAATGGCGTAGTTTCGATCGCGTTCGGGTTTCGATGGTCGTTATTCGGGTCTTGGGGGATAAGCGAACCTTGCGTCAGTTGTACCAAAAGTAGGTCCGGTTCCACCGGACAACGGCCCGTTAACCGTCGGGTGGAACCGGACCTACTTGGTTGTTGGCCAGGGAATGGGATCGCTTTCGGTTAGGAGCCATCGTTGGTTGGGCGATAGGTTCTCGTAAGTCTGCTCATTCCCGCTCGGCCAACGGACATGGACGCTTCGGATCAATCGTGATGAACCGAGTCCAAAGAACAATGCAGGCTCGTTCTTTACCAGATATCCGTCGCCCGTTTGGACCGTTTGCATCAGTGTCATTGATTCCAGTTCAACCGTCACCCGGGCACCAATCGCATCCCGTTCGGAAACCGAGCCGACGAGTTGCTTCGCGTTGACGATCTGCCAAGTGCCGATCATCTATCGCCGCTTCGTAAATCAAACCAACGAATGTTGCGGCGTCTTGATTGTGCGGGAGACAGATTCACCGGTTCATCGCGTCGAACGAATCCTGACGGCCGACGAAACCGATTCGCTATTCCTTCGCCGCAGCGAGATCGCGCGCATCGAGGTCTGCTTTGAAACTCACGACATCCGCTGACCAGCCCTTACCAAATCCACGACCCTTGACTACCACTCACCTGAGAATCAGATCCATGAAAACAACCATCATCTACCTGAATTACTGCATCGTCCTGACTCTGTTGGCGATGGCAACGACGACAGCGCAAGATGCGACCGTGACCCGAGCCGCGCAACCGGCGATGAAACTAAAGCTGGTATGGAACGACGAGTTCGATTGGAATTCGCTCGACTATTCCAAATGGGGCATCGAAGAGAATGCGTTCGGCGGTGGTAATAACGAGTTGCAGATCTTCACCGACCGAAAAGAAAACGTCCGCGTCGAAGGGGGACATTTGGTGCTGGAGGCGCGACATGACAATGCCGGCATCAGCGGCACGAATCGCGAGTACTCATCGGGCCGCATTCGCACGAAAAATCGCGGCGACTGGCTGTACGGACGCATCGAAGTCCGCGCAAAACTGCCGATCGGCCAAGGCATTTGGCCGGCCATTTGGATGCTGCCCACGGAGAACAAGTACGGAACTTGGGCGTCGAGCGGCGAGATCGACATCATGGAATATCGTGGTCAAACGCCGAACGAAGTATTGGGTACGCTGCACTTCGGTGGCGTCTGGCCAGACAATACTTTCAAAGGCGCGACGCACGTAAAAACCGACGGAACATTCGCGGACGACTTCCACACCTTTAGCGTCGATTGGGAAGAAGGAAAGATAACGTGGTCGATCGACGGCAAGCCCTATCAGACGCAGACCGAGTGGACATCCGGGGGCGGTGAGTTTCCGGCGCCATTCGATCAACGATTTCACTTGTTGTTGAATTTATCGGTCGGCGGCGGCTTCGTCGGCAATCCCGATGACACGACCGAGTTTCCGCAACGGATGCTGGTCGACTTTGTGCGAATCTATCAGTAGGCCAAGTCGCGATCGGAAAAGTGGGATAGGCTTCCAGCCTTTTTATACCTCACAACTTTTCGTCATAAGGATGTAAGTGCTTTCGGCCCGAAGGACCATCCGTTTGCTTACCCCAATTACTGGAGCATCCCGAAGGGATGAAAGCGATTAGCCGGCGGTTGAAATAACGAGCGTCCAGCGAGTTTTTGATACCCCCGGCTAATCGCTTTGATCCCTTCGGGATTAGGACTCGCAAGATAGGTTCGTTGTTGCAAAGAAAACCGCCGCTCGTCGAACAAGTGATCTGAGTTTCACTTTCGTTCATTCGATAGCTGGCGTCCGCAAATGTTTCGTCGCCGTTATTGATCAGCAATGTGTTGGGTCCGTAGCTGAACACCAGAACGTCGGCGAATCCGTCTTCGTTGACATCACCGACGGCAACGCCTTGTGCGAAGCCGGTATCGTCCGCGCCCGATTGGGCCGACACTTCGGAAAACGAACCGGCCAGATTTCGCATCAGCGCGTTGGGACTCGAATCATTGTTCGGCGGAGCAGCACGAGTAGATCGCCCACTAACATTTGGTGGCAATCAAATGGTCCGGGTGCCATGGAGACAGGAATCCCATCCCAAAGTTCCCAATCACCTTTCGATTGTGCAAGGTCGTCGACGGTGTAGTGGGGAATGTATTTTTGCGCAGCAGACATTCACTGACACTTCGTGAGTGGAGCGACCTAGTCCCCGCGACGGCGCCAACGGGGCCAGTTTGTACGGCAGTTACAGTGACGCTTTTGCGCCGCTGATCAGTTTTAGGAACTCGTCGTTGCTGACGAAACGGCCTAGCTGCTTGGTGAGCTGTTCCATTGCGTCGCAGGGGTGCATCGAACTGAGCGTCCGCCGTAGCGTCGTTACCGTTTCGTAAGTCTCTTCGTCGTGCAACAACTCTTCGCGACGTGTGCCGCTTTGTGAGATGTCGATTGATGGCCAGACTCGGCGATCGGCGAGCTTGCGATCGAGCACCAATTCCATGTTGCCGGTGCCCTTGAACTCTTGGAAAATCGCTTCGTCCATGCGGCTGTTGGTGTCCACCAAACAGGTGCCGATGATCGTCAGCGAACCGCCTTCTTGGAACGCCCGCGCGGTTGCGAAGAGTTTCTTCGGAATGTCCATCGCTTTGATGTCCAGACCGCCCGACATCGTCGCGCCACCGCGTCCGCCGCGGCCGACCCATTTGTTGAACGCGCGGGCCAGTCGCGTGATCGAGTCGAGCATCAAGAACACGTCTTGTCCCGATTCGGCTAAACGCTTGGCGCGATCGATCACTAACTGGCTAAGGCGAACGTGACTTTCGACGTCCATATCCAGTGAGCTGGCGATGACTTCGCCACCGACGATGTTTCGTTTCATGTCGGTGACTTCTTCGGGTCGTTCGTCGACCAGCAAGACCATCAACTTGACGTTGGGATGGTTGGCCGAAATGCCGCTGGCGATGTCTTGCAACATGATCGTTTTACCGCTGCGGGGCGGCGCGACGATCAGTGCTCGTTGGCCCAGTCCCATCGGCGCGAGCAAGTCGATCACGCGATTGGTCAGTGGCCGTTGACCGGTTTCCAGACGCAACCACTTTTCGGGGTTGATGGCGGTCAGGCTATCGAAGTTGGGAACCTCGGGATAATCGTCTGGCTTGATGCCGTCGACGTCGAGGATCTCGCGGACTCGGGGGCCCTGTTGGCGGCGGGCTTCTTGGACCATCGCCTTGATGTTGACGCCTTGGCGGAGTCCGAATTTTTCGATCATGGTTCCCGGAACAAACGGATCGCTGCGTTCGCGGGAATAGTTGTTGTCGGTGGTTCTGAGAAAACCGTAACCGTTGGGGTGCATTTCGAGGATGCCTTCGCCCTCGGTCAGCGGCGCGTCGTTGGAGATCTCCGGTTCGCGATCGTAACCGGCTTGGCCGTTGGCATTGCCGCTGCCCTGACCGCCGCCACCACCGCCGCCCTGGCCACCGCC
>JBGSLZ010000037.1:0-10240 GCA_041740415.1 Rubripirellula sp. | reverse complement strand
GTCGAAACCGGTCAAGGTGTTCATTCTGATGGGGCAGTCCAACATGGTGGGCATGGGGAATGTCGTCGGTGACAAGGGCGAAACCCTGGAGAAGGCCGTCAAGACGGAGAAGCTCTATCCGTACCTACTCGATGCTTCCGGCGACTGGGCGGAGCGCAATGACGTTCGGAATGTGCAGGTGATGGTGGGCCGGGGAGGCGGCATGAATATCCTTCACAACGAGTGGCTGAAGGTCGAGAAGGGCAAGATCGGCGTGGAGTTTGGCTTCGGTCACACGATCGGCAATTTTATTGATGAGCCCGTGATGACCCTGAAGAGCTGCATCGGCAACCGTGCGCTCGGCTGGGACCTCCTGCCGCCGGGTAGCGAGGGCTTCGAGTTCACGACCAAGGACAAGAAGACGAGCAAGGAAGTCACGTACGTTCACCCCGGTTACAAGGGGTCGCCCGAGCGTTGGGAAAAGGGAACCCAGCCGCAACCGATCACGTGGTATGCCGGCAAGCAGTACGACGACGATGTGGCCAATGCCAAGAAGGTCCTGTCCGAGCTCGACACGTACTACCCCGGCGCCAAGGGCTATGAAGTGGTCGGGTTCCTGTGGTGGCAGGGCGAGCGGGATTGCGGAAGCGAGGCGCTGTCCAGTCGCTACGAGGAGAATCTCGTCAACGTTATCAAGTCGCTGCGCAAGGATTTCAACGCCCCGAACGCGAAGTTCGTCATCGCCACGCTGGGCGAAGCGACCAAGGGCTGCGGCGGCAACACCGAAACCGTGATGAACGCCCACATGGCGGTTGACGGCAAGAACGGAAAGTACCCCGAGTTCAAAGGCAATGTGGCTACCGTTTACACCCACGACATGGCCCGTGGCGGCAGCGGGAATGGTCATTACAGCGGCAATGCCAAGGTCTACATGGACGTCGGCGAAGCCATGGGCAAGGCTATGATGGAACTACTGCAGAACAAGCAATAGGCACGACGAAAAAGTGGGTATGGTGCAAAAAGTCGAACGGCGGGTTAGCCTGCAACCAGCGTCTACGATTTCCACAGGTTGGACTGAGGCTGGATTCACGCCTAGCTCATCAACTGTGGAAGCATCGTACTCCTGCTGGATCGACTAGACTGAAACGGTTAGTGGCGGAGAAGCGTGTTGGTGTGTTGGCTTGTTGACTCAGGGGCGTTTTGGCCAGAACTCTCGAACGGTGCGTTCCCACTCGTCCGCCATGATTTGATGGCCGCTATATGTGGGATGAACTCCGTCCCAAATCCAATGTTCCGCAGGAGCTCGCGAGCATGCCAGGTCGAACGCAGATTGAAACTTTACGAGCGCCGCCGAATGCTTCTCCGCGAGCCGTTGGACGACTTTTTGCCGCTTAAGGATGTCAGCCATGAGCGATTCGTAGTCTTCCTTCTTTCTTCCTACGGGCAAGAGGAATGGCTCACAGAGTACGAGCTTGAGTTTCGGAATGGCCGCTTGTGTCTCCGTTAGCAAACCGTCGTATGCTTGCTCAAAATCTTCCAGCGGTACACCTCGACCGTGGTCGTTTACACCGATCAGAATACTTAAGAGATCGGGCTTCAGTTCGAGTGTATCCTTTTGCCATCTCTGTTGAAGTTGCGATACCGTGTTCCCACTGATGCCTCGATTTAGGAACTCGACGTTTGCTTCTGGGAATTGAGCACCGTTTCGGGCTGCGATGATAAACACATAACCGTGACCGAGGATATGGTTGGGGTCTGCGCTTCGACCACGGTTGCCGTCCGTAATCGAGTCACCTTGAAACAGGACCCGCGACCCCTGTTCAAACGCGGCAATAGGCTCAGTCGCAAATAAACCTGTCACGCTTGTCAACAAAATCGGAAGCAGAAAACTCGCTGCGACCAGAAGAGTATTTCGTCGATTCATACTTAAAGCAATTCGAAAGGGCTGCGCAAATAATTGGCTCCATGTCCATCACCCCAGCGAATTAGACAATGCCGCAACTTAGGGATTAGCACAGATTCTACTAGCAGTTTTCACCCTATGGTGCAGTGGCTTGCCTTTTTCCGCGACGCATTCCGAATGCAATTTAACGTCGTCCTGTAAGCGATGTTGCATCGACGTTAGAGTCTGAACAGTACGAAAAACCGGTTTCCAACTCGCACCGGTCACCCCAACCGGAGCAACTTGGCTTCGAGCTATTTCAAGCAAAGTCAATTTCCGATTGCATAGATTTTTCCGATTTTCCGGAGGCGTGTGACCAAACGTGTCACTTGCCTACCGTCTGATAGATGGCCAATAGGAAAAATAGCTAGCAATCGCTGGCGGCAGGTCTGACTTCACGGACGCACATAATGAGCCGCATTTTGTATCAGGTGTTTTATGCCCAGTTTTCATCTTCCCCATTTCAACGACATCGCGATTTTGCGATCGATCGAACCCAATCGCTTCCGAATATTTCTGATGCGATTCGACACTTATCTACGCAGCCAAGGATTCACCATCCCGGAATCTGCGGTTTTTACTGATTCTGACTTGCAGTGTCTGATCGGTATTTTTAACGCACACGACGGCTCGACGCCGGCCGACATGATCGAGGCGCTGTTTCACGTCAGCGAAGTTGCCAGCGACCAGGGAATGGAATCCCTGTTGTTGGTCGTTTCCAAGAATCGCTTCTTACGGCTTCATCTTCGCTCGCTACTTCCTCGCAACTCGTAATCCTCGTTTCAACACTGCTACATACAAACATCGATGTTGACGCTCTCGCAATTCGCTTTAAGACCATCGTGGTTGCGCTCGATGAACTAATCGTGGAGCGATACGGGCGGTGGCATTGTCAGCCCCACATGCTTGACGAGCTGCGCAATCGGCTGGGCATTGGAGATACAGCTGATGTCAATTCGTTTCGGCTGGAGGGTGAAAACTATCAGATCCGCTTCTCTGGTCAACAGTTTTCGCTATCGAATTCTGTGGGCCTGTGGTACCTGCGTGAACTCTTGACTCATCCCAACAAGGTGTTCGACCCAGTTGATCTCGAATCTGCGCGAACCGGGGTCCGCGGTCGCTCATCGAATAGCTCAACCGGTGAGACCTTCGACGCAGAAGCTCGCCGCGAGTACGAGTCGAGCTTTTCCTAGTCAATCACACCCGAACATTTTGAATTAATCACCCATGTCCCAAGTCATCACCCAAACTGAAGCGAACGACAAGACGCTGCTGACCTATTCAGCGCTCAACACGTTTCGCAATTGTCCCCGAAAGTACAAGAACCGCTATCTCGACAATCTACGACCACGAGAACGGGCTGAGGCGTTGTCTTTCGGTGGCGTAATCCATACCGCGATCGAGCTTTGGTACCGGTCATCGGATACCGAGTTACGACTTGGAGAAATCCTCGCCTATCTCGATGACGCCTTTGAGAATCGCGTGGTCGATCCGAATCAGATGGTTCAGTGGCATTTGGCAACCGCAATGATGCGTGGCTATGCAACGCAATTGATTGATAACCTGAAGTTCTCGATCTCCGAGCTGGCTCAGGGCAGCATCGGCGTGACAGTTGCCGAACGAAACCTTGGAGCACAATTGCTGTTCCGAAAAAACGGCTTTCGTTGGTTTCGCACCGAGTCGCATGTAGTTTCTCGGCAAGATGCATATCTGATGCGATGGAAGCGAGGGATTTGATTGGCCAACGGCATGGGTGACCAACTACCATTATGGCGTTGGCCTGTGAACACTAACCTATGTCGCGATCGCAGCGAGTTGCTCAGGTCGCCATGCCATTTTATTGTCTACCGTTAGGAAGAAATTGGTTTGTCGATAATTGTACCAAAGAAGCGAAGGCCAGCAGTTCAAGATGATGAGTGAAAAAACAGATCTGACCGATGCCGACCGATCAAGAAATGGGCAACTGGTGGACGAGCAATCATCCTGATTCCAAATTCCGTAAGAACCTGATCGTCGCATTACTCAACCGCGATGGCACTCGCCGCACACTCGTCAACATCGAATTTCTGCATCGACGATCGACCGAGATTTTGGAGCAAATCGAGATCAGAAGTCGCGAACAAATGAGCGTCATCCTTCGCGACCGTTTCGGGCTTGAATTACCAGCAATCGCCGACTTGAGTTCCTTGTTCAGTGGGAACACCAACAAGCGAATAGACGGAAATGCGATCGCGGGTGCCGAGTAGCTTTGTTCATAAAATGTCGGTTCTTGTACGAATGTACCTACACTTCGTGAATTTGATTGTGGCCAAAAGGAAGATTTGTTTGATCTCATCAAATCGTCGCCAGTGATCCGGACTCGCCATGGCGACGCACTACCGGCCTTATGCTGATGGACTGGTCGATCGTCCGACAAATCGAGTTTACTCGCTGAACCTCTTGTGTAGGTAAATCAGTGGGCCATAGTTTCGCAGGTCGGCTTGCTTGATCGCTGTGATGTATTCGTCGCGAATCGGACTCTCGGTGTTTCGCAAGTCGGTAGCAGGCCAGATCGTCACCGGCTGGTCGTGTTGCATGAGCCACACATTTGCCAAGAGTCTTGCCCAACGACCATTGCCATCTTCAAAGGGATGAACCCAAACGGCGCGGTGATGAAACTCGGCAGCGGTTGCGATCACTAGCGCACCCGTTTCCTGATGTCGTTTGTCCGCCTCGATCGTGATGACGCCAAGTTCCGCAGCAATGATGTTTGGACTCACGCCGATGTTCTTTTCAGTTTCTCGTATCTCGCCCGCCCAACTCCATATCGAGCCAAGCATTTCGCGATGGAGCCCGAGAAGCCAATCGAAATTGAACGGTGCGATTTTCCGCGAAGGTTTCGAGAGCAGATATTTCTCAGTCACGCGAAGGATCGACGCGAATTCGACCTCGTTGAGTTCGCGACGTGTTTTGATCGTCTTGAGCTTGAGCCCCGACCCGTCGAACGGCGTGTCGTCATCTTTCCCGCTCGAACCAAAGCCGGCGTTCATGACGCCCACAGTTTACGACTTGATGAGGCGATTCGGGCCTTCGCCTGTTCAAGATGGGACTGGGCCGACGTCCGTGAGACGGCTTGGGACTCGAGAGCCACATTGCCCTGTGTGAGTGCGATCAAACGTATGGCTTTTGCGGTGGCAATCTGATCTCGGAATTGCTCGGCAGGAATCTCTGTTAGATCGAGAGAAATACCCAAGGCGAGCAGAATTGCCTGCAAGTTTGCAAACGAAAACTCATGGTCGTCACCACCGAGAATGCGAATCACCGTGGCCCGCGAAACCCCGCTTCGGCGAGCGAGATCTGAAACGGAAATCCTGAGATCTCGTTTTCGTTTCTGGATGCGTGCGAGTATTTCGGAATGAGGCATTTCAAAAGCATGGGTTATAGGCTGGGAACTCTTTCGTAAATCGAGCCGAACTCTCCACCGGCACTTACTTTCATAAGTGTTGCACATGTGATACAGAAGTCAAGTGTTCGGGGAGGTTCCAAACGCGGAATCAATTGGTGAAATGCGGAGAAAGTCCAACGTTCCAGACGGAATATGGAATCTTGACCCCGCATTTTGCTGTTTACCCAAACGCACTCCTGTACCCCTCGCAAGAGTTGTAGCGAGTCGGTTGGAACGAGGTTCGTTCCCGCAACTTCTCTGTTTGGTTAGGAACCTAACCGCCAGGGGTAAACAACAAAAGCCGACGTTTTGCAAACTGCGAAACGTCGGCTTTTTTCGTTGTTTTTCGGCATTTTGATGCTTTCTCAGCCTCTCTGATCCGAGACGCGCGACACGACCAACGGGCACTTCTGGCGGGTGGTTGGAGACGATTTCGGAGAGAAACTCTCGCCACTCTCTGGGTTATGGTCGATCTCGGGTAAACGGGCGGCTGGGTTATTCGATATCCGACTCACCCGAGTATCTTTTTTTTAACCTGTTCCGGCCCGGCGAGTCGGATGGTTTTAGGAATCTCGCGTTTGCGGGTGATGGGCGGCGGTTAACCGGCTTTGCGTAGCTAAGAAAGGGTGGTGTGACGCGGTCGCATCCGCTTTCTTGAATTGCTCATGGCGAGGTTTCATTTTGCGGTTGAGTGTTCCCCAGACAGAGACCGGCGAGACGCTCGATCCGGTCGAGATTCGATTCCGAAGCATCGCGGCCATTCTGGCTCTTGGCATCGGGCGGTTGCGGAATGCGGCGGAGTTGTCGGGCGAGAATCTGGCTGATTCCGACAATCTCGCCGACTCTTTACCCGATCGGCTTGAGCTTTCTCCAAATCCATCGCTCTCTGTGTCTCACGACGTCGCCGACTAATTCGGTCGATGCGACGGTTGGGGTAACTCGAATTCTTGAGGCAACGATGGACAACAACGCGCGACAAATACAGATCGCGGCTCTTCTCTCGCGGACATTGATTAGGACGCGTCCGGCGGTAATCGAAAGTAATGATTCTTCGGTAGCTCGAAAGCAATCGCGAGATCGCAACGACAACGAGCGCCCTGCGACCACGGAAGCGAAAACAGGAGGTGAACGATGAGCCCCAATGTTGCGATTGAGGTGGCTCGGCTTTCCGACATGACCGTCAATCAGTTGGCCGAGCGTTACGAACAGGTCTTTCGCGAAGAGTGTCGCAGTCGTAACAAGCAGTATCTGGTCCGCCGGATCGCCTGGCGATTGCAGGCCAACGAGGAAGGTGGCTTATCGACTGAAACCATTCGTCGAGCAAACGAATTGGCCGTTGATGCGGAGGCTCGCGTTACCGCGCCACGTGAGAATCGAAACGTGCGACTTGCCACTCCAGAACCGAATGCCTTCATCGACTGGGACGCTCGGTTGCCGCCGCCGGGAAATCATATCGAGCGTCAATACAAAGGCCAGATGATTCGCGTCGTGGTCTTGCAAGAAGGTTTTGAATACGAGGGCCAGCGATTCCGTTCTCTCTCAGCAATCGCAAAACTCGTCAGCGGATCGCATTGCAACGGGTTCTTATTCTTTCGACTTGGGAGGCAAGCGTGATGGCTAACAAAAACATCGGTTCGACGCCAACGATTCGTTGTGCGATCTACACTCGCAAGTCGACCGAAGAAGGACTCGACCAACAATTCAATTCGCTCGATGCCCAACGTGAGTCATCCGAAGCGTTCATTCGCAGTCAACAACATGAAGGCTGGCGAATTAACGCCGAGCGGTACGACGACGGCGGGTACTCCGGTGGCAACACGGAACGACCAGCGTTCAAGCGACTGATGGATGACATCATCGCTGGCAAGATCGATTGCGTCGTTGTTTACAAAGTCGACCGGCTTAGTCGTTCGTTGCTGGACTTTTCGAGCGTGATGGGTACGTTCGACAAATATGGCGTCTCGTTCGTCTCGGTCACGCAGCAATTCAACACGACGCACTCAATGGGTCGATTGACGCTGAATATACTGCTCTCGTTCGCCCAGTTTGAACGGGAGATCATTGGCGAACGTATCCGCGACAAGATCGAAGCCAACTGCAAACGAGGTCAGTGGACTGGCGGCTATCCCGTTCTTGGCTACGACGTCGATCGCAGTGAGCGGACTCCGAAGCTGATCGTCAACGCGGAAGAGGCGGTCAGGGTTCGGCGCATTTTCACGATGTATCTGGACCTGAAAGCTCTGGTCCCGGTTTGCGATGAGCTTGAAAAACTCGGATGGAAAAACAAAGTCTGGACCACGAAAAAAGGGACGGCAAAGGGTGGGCGCGAGTTCGACGCGGGAAGTTTGCACTCGCTCTTGACGCAACGCCTGTACGTTGGCCAGATCAGGCACAAGTTGGAGATCTACGCCGGCCAGCACGATGCGATTATTGACGAAAGCATCTTTGAAAGAGTTCAGACGCAGCTTCGCGCGAACAACAACAATCGCGGCAATCGGCTGCCCAGCAAGAGCGGCGGTCTTTTAAAAGGACTACTGCGATGCCCCGACTGTAACGTCGCGATGGTCCACAACGTGACCCGCAAAAAATCATTGGTCTATCGTTACTACACTTGCATCCGTGCAATCAAACGAGGCCGTCGTTCGTGCCAACATCCATCCTTGCCCGCAGCCGAAATTGAGTCGGCGGTGATCCAACAGATCCGTGGTATTGCTGGCGACGATGGCCTGCGAAATGAAATCGTGAGACAAGCGGAGGAAGCGGTTCGAGTACAAAAATCTGAGTTCGAGATTCAGCGTCAACAGTTGACTCGCCAGCTCGCACGCGACCACAAAGAGGTCAGACGACTCGCGACGTCGAACGCATATAGTACCTCTACGACTGCTAGGCTTGCGGAGCTGCATGAGCGGATCGAACGTGGCGAGCGACAGCTTCGATTGGCGACTGAACAGATCACTGAAATCGAAACGCAATCGCTCGACCCTCGCGATGTCGCAGCGGCTTTTGACGATTTTGATCGCGTTTGGAAAGCATTGACGACGCGGGAGCAATCCGAGTTGCTTGGGTTGCTTGTATCCAAAGTTGAATTCGATCAAAGCGACTGCACAATTTCGATTTCACTCCACGCCAGCGGAATCGCTTCGCTGGAAGCCCTGCAAACTGAAGAGGTCTCATGATCACAATCAAGTCCAAAGTGAACGTACTGGTCTCGGCCAAGGGACGCAGAACATTTACGCCGATTTACCGCACCGTGACTGCCGTCGAAGTCGCGGTGCGTCCCAAGATCCAACGGATCACCCGACTGATGGCACTCGCCGTTCGCTTCGACGAAATGATCCGATCGGGCGAAGCGAACGACATGATCGACTTGGCCCGCCGAGCTAAAGTCAGCCAGCCGCGAATGAGTCAGATCATGGCGCTCAATCTTCTCGCTCCCGACATTCAGCATGCGCTGCTCACTTTACCCCCGCAGGGCAAAGGCAAACCGTTTCTTCACGAGAAGCGTCTCCGCCCAGTCACTGCAATCGTCGACTGGTCTGATCAGCGGACGGCATGGGCCGACCTCGTAGCGGAAATGGGTGACGCGGCCCTCAAATCGGCACTTTGACGAAAATTCCGAAGAATTATTTTCTGCCGGTTTTTACGGGCGTTTTCATCTTTTCCAAAAATTCTCCCTTGCGCTGTGACCAAACGTGTCACAGCCCCTCCGTTCAATAGCATTGACCCTGTCGCAAATGCTAGCAATCGGAGTTGCTCGCCAAGTAACCACTTCCAAGGATGCATCCACAACATGAGCTGAACGGCTGAGTAACAATGTCAATTTTCAAACCCAAGTTCTTTTCCAACGCGGACATCGTCCGAACCATCGACCCGATTCGGCTGCTGCAATTGCTGCAACCCTACGCGGGCTATTTCAGTAAACGAGGCTTGCCACTTCCTTCGCCCTTCGCCGCGTCTTTCGACATCGATCGACTCGTCGAAATCCTGAGCGCCCCCGACGAAGAGGCACCGCAGGATTTACTTAACGCGATCGGATACATCGACGAAATGTCGACACCGAGCGGCATGGACTTGTTGCTCAATGCAGCGACCCTCGCGGGTATGCTGTTTGATGCTACGGTCAATTGCACGCCAGCAGACATTGCGGTGCAGGTTTGGCTGTACGACCAGAAGATCGTTGAACGTGAGCATGCCTGGTACACATGGCGATCACCGCGACGAATGGAATGCTTTCAGCCGATCATTGGCAACTACAAGGAACTCGTTGAACTGACGCCATCACGCATCGAACTCGTAACGATAAACTTAGGTGACTACTTTGGCGGCAGCAATCGAAGTACGTTCTGCAAACTACACGTCCGTGAAAGCGATGAACTGATCGAAGTATCGATTCAGCGTGGCGATCCGTTTCAGCGCAAGCCGAAGATCGAAGAAAACCAGGTTCGAAACATTCATTACCGGCCTGCTGGGAAAGACGTGGTGGTTCTCAGGAAAGCGGACCATGTTCTTCAATGCAACTCGTCAATGAAACGAGCCATTCGCATCTACCAGCGTGTATTTGGGACATTACTGTTTGATGATTCAAACTACTTTGCGGATGAAAATGTCTACACGCTCGCACCCTTCGAAGAACTAGGCGAGGAGGCGTTGTCCTGGGCAGATTTCGACGAAATCGAAAGTGTCGTGTTGACGAAGTATCGAGTCAGTTGCGGAAGCAAGGCATTTGAAACGCTCGAAGCCGAGAACATTGTTGACTTCCTTCGTGACAATGGTAGGTCGTTCAAATTTCCAGGGCGTTTGGTCGATGTTACGTTCCAAATCAAGTTTCGCGGTACGAAGTCATGGCGAACCGTAAAACTTTATGCGGGCAATGCCGCGTGCTACACCCGCGATTC
>JBGSLZ010000036.1:0-1593 GCA_041740415.1 Rubripirellula sp. | reverse complement strand
TCTGGCAGCGTTCGGCTCGACGCGGGCCATGACGGTGAATCACTGATCATCCCGATTGCGTCAGTCATTCGTGACGGTGCCGAACGATTCGTGCTTGTCGAGCAGGAACAAACCGCTGTCGCGTCGACTTATCAAAAACAGCCGCTGGTACTCGGCAGGCGATCGGGCGACCTCATCGAAGTACGAGGCGGAAACTTGTATCCAGGCGATCGTATTGTCACGCGTGGCAGCCACGAACTGGGCAGTTTCTTCGCCAAAGGTGTTCTCACAATCAGCCCCGAATCTGCTCGCGACATTGGTTTGAAGACGCAAGTTGCGACGATTGCGTCGGTCGCCCAGACCATTGAGATCGACGGTGTCGTCGACGTGCCGCCAACGCATCGCGGAGTAGCATCAGCACAACTCGGCGGTTCAATTAGCAAAATTCTGGTTGATCGTGGCCAAAAAGTCTCGCGCGGACAAGTCCTCGCGGAAATCGCAAGCCAGCCGTTTCAATCCTTGCAACTCGATCTCCTTCGCGCCGATTTGAACGTCCGGTTGAAACAAACGATCGTCGAGAATCTTCGATCTGCCAACGATGCCATCGCGCGGCGGCAGCTTTGGGAAAATGAGAGTCAACTCAACCAGTTCACAAGCGGGCGCGATGCGATCCTGCAACAGCTCAAAACCGCCGGGGTGACCGATGCTCAAATCTATCAGTTGCTCTCCAGCAAGCAGATCCTGAGCGGATTACCGGTTCGTGCGCCGATGGATGGCGTGATCGTTGGTTTTGATAAGTTCCTTGGGCATGTGGTGCGGCCCGATGAACCGTTGTTTGAAGTGCATGACCTCAGTGACGCTTGGGTGCAAGGCTTCATCTCCGAGCGAGATTTTCCACGTGTACGATTGGGACAGCAAGTACGAATGCGATTCGTTACCGCGCCCGACCAAGTCATCTTGGGGACGATCGCCCGAAGCGGAGAAGCGATTTCCGACGACGATCGAACGCTCTCGGTCTGGATCGAATTACAGGACATGCCAGACTTTCAGTTACAACACAACATGCTCGCTCGCATTAGCATCGAGACCGGACAGTCGGCCAGCGGTTTGGCTGTACCCTTGCAAGCGATCGTGCGCGAGGGAATGCGATCTTATCTTTTTATCGAAGGCCCCGAGAACACGTTCGAACGTCGATTCGTGGAAACCGGTCCATCCAATGATTTAACCATCGCGATCAGCGTTGGGTTGCAGGCCGGTGAAGTCGTTGCCGTCGGCGGAGCAAGGGCATTGCAATCCGGCTACGCGGCGTTGAAATAGAACATGCTAAACGCAATCATCCGATTCTCACTCCACAACCGTGGCTTGGTGCTGATCGGCGGTTTGTTGATTCTGCTCTACGGTGGCTACAACCTCAGCCAAATGCCGGTCGATGTTTTTCCTGACTTGAATCGACCGACGGTCACCATCATGACTGAGTCGCCGGGCCTTGCACCCGAAGAAGTCGAAGTCTTGGTTACGCGACCGATCGAGTATCAGCTCAACGGTGCCACCGGCGTGCAGCGAGTTCGATCGGCCTCGGGCATCGGACTTTCGATCGTGTGGGTGGAGTTCGAG
>JBGSLZ010000035.1:0-1615 GCA_041740415.1 Rubripirellula sp. | reverse complement strand
GATCGGGAGAAATTAAAATAGCCGCAGCCGAGCCCGATCAGGGTGCCCAGGATCAACAGGTAGCGAGACTGCCAAGCGACTTTGACGAAGTCGACATTGGCGGTCAAACCAGGCCGCGAATTCATTTCCTTGCCTGCCAAGGCCGGGCCTCGCTGGGGTGGCCTTTGACGGCTGGCGGCAACTTGATTCATGTGCACAGCAAAAGATTTCCGGATAAGTTGAACCAGGCTTGGTGGCTGATCTTACACATTAACACATTGTAGTGAACAAGCGACTCATTCTTGCCCCGTTTGACTGGATGCAAGTTTATAGCCCCCGCAACCCGCGTAAAGCGTAAAACCCCACCTCAAAGTGAAGCGCTACGCCAGACTTTGAAGCCGCCAGCGTAGGTCCGGTTCCACCGGACGAAAAAACTTTCCCACCCTCCCAGCTTATGTCCGGTTCCACCGGAAGCAAACACATCGACCATCGCCCGTCACTCAACGACCCCCGCGATGATGCGGCTGATATCATCGGCCCGATCCCATTGGCAGTAGCGCAAACGGGCTTCCGAGGCCGCACGTTCCAAAACCGTTTCGTTGGACTGGTCGAGAGCGCGGACGATCGCCGCCCGCATTTCACGCTCGTCACCAGGCTTGTACAGCCAACCCGTTTCACCGTCGCGAACGATTTCGGCAGCTCCGCCACCATTGGCGACAACCACGGGCCGGCCCGACACCATGGCTTCGGCGATCACGCGCCCAAAAGGTTCGGCCGCGACGGACGCATGCAGCACAACATCACAAGCCTGCATCAGGCCGGCCACATCATCGCGGAAACCCAAAAAATGGACGCGGTCCTCGAGTCCCGCGCCTTTGACTTGGTTTCGCAGCTCGGTCGCGTACCGCGATTCACCGAACAAAGCGTCGCCGACCAGCGCCAAATGAGTCTCGGGAAATTCGGCGATCGCTCGAATCCCCAGATGCTGGCCCTTCCACGGTGCCAAACGTCCGAACAGACCCACCAGAGAGCTTGAACCCACCTTCAAAGCGGCGCGGATCGGTTCGCGATGCAGCGTCGAAGCGGCAACCGCGTCATCGAAGGGTTTGAAGTCGATGCCGTTGGCAATGACCGAAACGATCTCGCGCCGGCCGCCCGAATCCACAAACGCATCAGCCGTTGCGTTGGAATTGGCGATCACCGCCGACGCTCGATTCGCCAGCGTCACCAACAACCGTCGATTGGAAGTGCTGAAATGCTCGGGCGACAGAATGTCATGCAGATGATAGACGAGCGGTTTGCGACTGAAACCGCGCGCCAGCGAAGCAACCACCAGCGCCTTGGCCGTGTTGGCATAAACGACATCATACGACTTGGCCAGGAATCGCAGTTTGCCGGCAACCCGTCGAACATCCCACAAGGACCCCAACTTCTTGAGCAGCCCGGTGTCCTTTTGGATGTCTGCTCCACGAGCGGAAAACGGGCACACCGAAACGCCGACACCATCGTCTCGAAGCCGATCAGCAAACGGACCCTCACCGAGCAGCGCAACATGATCCCGCGCGGAAGCACGATGCAGAACGATCTCGCGCAAGCAGAGTTCGGCGCCACCAAGCTGACCCGTTTGGTCAACGAA
>JBGSLZ010000034.1:0-3719 GCA_041740415.1 Rubripirellula sp. | reverse complement strand
ATAATTTTCGAGATTCCCTGATTCCCGTCGCTGCCGTTCCAGTTCGGTCAGGATGAAGTTTTTACAGATGACACAAAGCCAGACGCCGAAATCCCGTTCGCTCTGGTACTCGTCCAATTGCTCAAAAGCCCGAATGAACGTCAGCTGAACAACGTCCTGCGCGGCACCGATATCGGGAAGCCGATGCATAGCGTATCCGAGCAATATCCCCTGATATTGCCGCACAACCGCTTCATAGGCATCGAGGTCGCCCCCCCGAATTCGCTGAATTGTTTGTTGCTGCATTCGACAATCGTCTCAAGATCCCGGTCGTTTTCATAAGTAGGGTCGAATGTGGAATTTGTCACAACTTCCATGAATATTTTTTGGCACTCCATCGATGGTCACCGTTGGGCCGGATCTCATTTCCGCCGATGGACCGCGTTTTTCGCGGGCAATCGCGATCTCTCTGGCCGGTGATCTCTCCGGTCCGAACCCGTATCGTCGGAGAGACGGTTGTGAACCGCCAGTTCTCATCCGAAGCCCAGCTTTTCTATATGGAATCTCTCTGTCTCTCTGATTAACAGAGACATTAGTTCAACATGTTCAATCTTTAGTCGGAACGGGCAACCCGACCGCAATTGATTCCGCCGCTTTTTGAGGTTGGTCGACCGTCCGATCTTGACGAACCGCCTGCCAAGAAAAACACAGGTGATAAAAAGGCCCGGGTTGGCCACGAGTCGTGCCTTTGTTTTTCACGTATCGACGATTCCCTAGTGTCAGCGCGAGTGACGTGCGCCGTCGCCTAGTCGCAAGTTAACCCCGAAAGCGCCGGTAGGAAGCGGGCCGCAATGTCGGAGTGCTAATTTCAACGCTCGTAGGAAATGTGCCGATCAGGCGAACCTTCACCGTCCGATAACAAGCGGCTATTTCGCGAACATTTGCGGATTGTGTTGGTCGTGCAGCGCTTCAAATTGGTCCCATAAAGAACCACTATGTAGGAATGAATTTAGGTTGTGCCGACTGCAGCGTGTCAGCGTGAAAGCCACCGACACGGTGGTCCTGGACAGCGGCGCAACGAAAACGCTTGAACTCCTCAGCGCGTCCTGTTAGAAAGCTTGATCGACAGCACTGTGGTCATTCCTGACCATCACTCCGCTGGTCATGTGGGTGACGCGAGGATATGGATCGGGGATCATCGCAATGTTCCCCAACTTACTGCCTGTCGTCGCCGTGTTCGGCTCGATGGGTTGGCTGGGGATACCCGTTAACATTGGATGCATGATGACGGCCAGCATCGCGTTGGGCGTCGCGGTCGATGACACGATTCACTTTTGCATTGGTATCGATCCAATGCCAAGAAACGGCAACTGATCGCAACCAAGCCATCGAAGAGGCGTTTGTGAGCTGTTGCACGCCGACGCTTCAAGCGGCGCTGATCAACGGTCTGGGATTATCAGACTTTCTGCTCAGCAGCTTCGTACCAAAGCGACAATTCGGAATGTTGATGAAGGTGATTTTGACATGCGGCGCGGTCGCGGAACTCGTTGTGCTACCGGCGATCTTGGCCAGTCCGTTCGGCAGAGCCTTCGACCTTCGAGTGCGCGAATCGGGCACGTAACGTTCGGTAGCGGCGTTCTAGCACGATCACGATCAACAAGATCGCGGCGATGCCGCCGAAACGAATCAGGTTGCTGTCTTTGTCGATCCACGGATCAATGATGTCAGCAAACCAGTACATCAGCCCATTGCCGATCAAGCTGCCGATGCAGATCCCCGCAAACGTGGCGGGCCGACTGAGGCCTAACAACCGTCCAAAAATCGAGCCACCAACGCTGCCAGTCGCGGCCAACGGAAAACCAACGAACACGATCAGTCCAAAGAACGTGGCTCGCCGCATCCACGGTTGAGCATCGAGAATGAAGTGACCGTCGGTCACCAGCGCCGCAACGCGAGGTCCGATGAACGGCAAACGAAACAGAAACCCGATATGGAACGCCAGGATCAGCGCCATCATCACGTCTAGATAGCTCATCAACAAAAACAGCTGGAACGACGACAAAGCTCCTTCAAAATCGTTCACGCCACCTTCGGCCCCCGACAGAATGATGAACCGCCCGACCAACCACAAAGCAAACGCTGTGTTGGACACCAACCGCGTCGCAAATGCCCATCCGGCGTAGTAAAACAATCCCGCCAACAGAATGCTGGTAAGAACAAGCGGTCCAAACAGAGTTCCTCCCCACACCCAAGGATGCTCGCGGCGAAAGTCCGCTTCGGAAGTATGCAATTCGTCGAAGCGGACGTGATCGTGATTTGCGTTTGGCATGATTGAATTCGTTTAACTAAACGATGACCGGCTGCAGCCGCGATCGTATCTCCAGAAAATTCAGATAGTTGAGTTTCAAATGGGGAATTGTGTTTGTACTTTCGAGCACGAAACGGACAGCTAATCCAACGAAGTTTGTTCGCCCGTGCTCAGAATCTCGACGATCTCTTCTTGGGTTGTGGCCGTCCGTAATCGCTCAGGAATATACTCGCTGTCATCCAGCAAGGTCGCGATCATTGACTGCAGACGCAGGTGGACTTTCGGCTTGCCAGCGGGCGTTAGAATCACGATCAACAGATTGGCTCGTTCTTGCGTGCCTCGATAGGGGATTCCGACTTTGGATTGAATCACTATCACGATCGGTTCCTTCAATCCCTTCAGGCGCGCGTGTGGCATGCCAAGGTTTCGTCCCAAGTACGATTCCAAAATGCGTTCGCGTTCCTCGAGCGCTGTGAGCGCCCTTCCCTTTTCGCACGGCAACGAGTCCGCCGACATGCGATCGAGTGCGATGCGAACCGCGTCGATCGTACTTTCGGCTTCGATGTTCAATTGCACGCGATCGGCCGTCATCATCTCAGCCAGCACCAGATGTTCTTCGTCCTCGAACTCGTCCCGGATCGTGCCAAGGATTTCTTCCACCAAATCTTCCAGCGTTAGAAAGCCGATCCATTGCCCCGCCGCGTCTCGCACCAGCGCGGCATGGGTACGTGTTCGCTGCATTTCAGCAAACAGCGATTCGAGCAAGAGGTCATCTCGCACCGACAAGATCGGACGAACGAATTGTTCGAGCTGCCAATCGGTTTCAGTCGTCAGCATCAAGTCCTTCAGGTGTACGATCCCCACCGGGTTCTCTACATCGTCAGTAATCAGCGGATAACGCGTGTGTCGGTATCGCCTGGCCACTGCCAAATTCTCAGACCACGGCAGCTTGCCATCGAGACAGTGAACTTGCGAACGTGGCCGCATCGCATCGAGCACCCGCAGTTCACCCAGATCAAACACGTTTTCAAAGAACAACAATCGTCGAAACGACATCGTGCCTTGGCTCTGAGTTTGGTTCAGTAAAATTCGCAGTTCTTGTTCACTGTGTTCGGCGTGATGGCTGTTCTCGCCCAAACCAAACAATCGCAGCAGACCGTTGGCGGACCCGTTGAGCAATAGAAGCGGCAAATAGAACAGAACTCGAAAAAATCGCAGCGGATTGGCCGTCAACAACGTCGCCCGCTCGGTGCGGCGGATTGCAATTGACTTAGGGACCAATTCGCCGATCAGGATGTGCAGAAAACTGACCAACAAGTAGCTGATCGTGAACGCGATCCCATGCGAGGTGAGCCACTGACCTGGCCCCGCATCTCGCCAGCCAACTAAGTGCAGCAGCGGTTCGATCAGCTTGACGATTGCGGGTTCGGCC
>JBGSLZ010000033.1:0-1582 GCA_041740415.1 Rubripirellula sp. | reverse complement strand
ATTCGGCGATGCCCGCCGCGAGTGCGATGGATCTGCAATTCACCGCTGTCGGCCATTCGCCGAACGGATGATTCGCTGACCCCAATGGCAGCGGCGAATTCGGATGTCGAAAGCAGGATTTGTTGCATGCGGGTCGAAGCGACTGATCGAAAGCGGACTGTCTTGGAGGGTCTGGATGAAAGGTTTGAAGAGTCTAATCCAAATAAAACTCCCATGGAAGCTTGGGAAGCGAACGAAAACAACCTTGACACGACATTAAAGTGGCCTGCGTGGGAGATTTGGCAGTTTTGCCAATCTTTTTTTGGCCCACTCTAACCTCAATTTCACTGCTAAGGTCAAAGATCATGTTTCACCTTCCGATGGTTCTCGTGGCAAAAATGCCCGACCTGACCGTCGTCCAGTACAGCACCGTTGACAACATCTTCTCGATGACGGTCGCGACCATGGGCGCCGCTGCGATCTTCTTGTTTCTGTCCCGGTCGATGGTTGATGCCGCGTACCGCCCGGCGCTGATGGTGTCCGGATTGGTCGTCACGATCGCGTGTTACCACTACTTCATGATCCGACATAGCTGGCAGGGCGCCTACGCTTTGTCTGGTGACGGATACTCTGGAACGGGCGCGGGCTTCAATGATTTCTATCGATATGCGGACTGGATTCTAACGGTGCCGTTATTGATGGTTGAACTGGTCGCCGTGCTTCGGCTAGAGAAGTCTCGAGCCAAGTCGTTGTTGACACGCCTTGTGATCGCCGCCGCCGCCATGATCGCTCTGGGATATCCAGGCGAAGTGATCAGCAATCCAGAAGGCTGGACCATGCGAGTGATCTGGGGATCGCTGTCGTCGATTCCATTCTTCTACATCCTGTTTGTGCTTTGGGTTGAATTGACCCAGTCTCTCGCCACTCAACCTGTCGCGGCAAGAAGATTGATCGAGATTGCACGTTTGGTGCTCTTGATTACGTGGGCTGTGTACCCAATCGCGTATGCCTTGGGTGGAACGGAGCAAGCATTACTTGCGAAGTCAGGCGGGGCGGTTGACGCAAGCGGCGTCGTGTATCTCCAAATCGGTTACGCGATTGCAGACATGACAGCCAAGGCGGGGTTCGGGATCCTGATCTACTTCATCGCCAGAGCGAAGAGTACGGATGTGCTTGATCCAGCAGGTGGTCCAGTCGTCATGGCCGCATAGGCTTTGACCGCATAACCCTCGACCCGACGCGAACTGGACACGAAACGGAGCCACTACCCGATGCATTCTGCCTTCATCACAATACTTGCGACAACGCTCGTATTCGCAACTGCAATCGGGTTTGGCTCATCCCGCAGTGTCGAAGTCTTCACTTTATCGGCACTCGTCGCGATGATCGGAGTGCCTCACGGGGCACTTGATCATTCGGCGGGCCAACGCCTCTTTCGCCCGACTTTCGGAAGCTTCTGGGCTCCAACGTTCTTCAGCGCTTATCTCGCAGTGGCGGCAATGGTTGTGTTGGGCTGGTACGTTGCACCCGTACTCACCATTCTCGCGTTTTTCCTCGTTTCAGCATGGCATTTTGGCCTTGAGGAACGCGACGATCAATCGGG
>JBGSLZ010000032.1:0-4476 GCA_041740415.1 Rubripirellula sp. | reverse complement strand
CTCAATGAATGTTTATCCAGGAAAACGTCAAATGCGATCCTTCGCATTTTCATTGACGTTGGTGCTCGCATTAACTCCAGGCGTATCCAACGCGATTGTTGAAACCGAGCCGTTTGCTCTTTTGGTAGAGACGCTCGAATCGTCTGACGATCCAAGCGTCCAATCGGCATTGCTAAAAGGCATGCTCAGCGGGCTGGAAGGACGTCGAAATGTCGCTGCACCGAAGGGCTGGACGAAGTTGAACGACAAGCTTGCAGCCAGCGATAACGCCGCAGTGCGCGAGCGATCATTGGCATTGTCCCAAATCTTTGGTGACCATGCAGCGGTCGCACGAGCGATTGAAAACGTGAAAGACCCGGCCATCGAAGCCGATCAGCGCCGCGCAACCTTGAGCTTGCTCTTGAATCAGCAGAACAGAGACGCATCGAATCTGCTGAAGTCATTGATTGATGAACCGGCGATGACCCTCAGCGCGATTCGTGGCTATGCGATCGTCGAAACCAAGGATGCACCGTCGGTGCTGATTTCTCGATTCTCCGAACTGGAACCACAGCACCAGCGAGCGGTGATTGAAACACTCGCGTCACGCAAAGTCTACGCGGAAGCGCTGTTGGAGGCTCTGCAAAAAGAGCAGGTCTCACGCGATGACATTCCAACTCAGGTCGCCCGCTCGCTCGACGAAATGCTGGGCCAACGCTTTACCAAAGTGTATGGCACCGTTCGGGCGGTCGCAGGAGATCGCGAACAGCTACTCGCAAAGTACAAAAATTGGTGTTCGCCCGCTGCCATCGCGACTGCGGATGCCTCACGCGGTAGAGCTGTCTTCGCGAAAACCTGCGCCGCATGTCACATGCTCTATGGCGAAGGCGGAAAGGTTGGACCGGATTTGACTGGATCGAACCGCGCGAACCTGGACTACATTCTCCTCAATAGCGTTGATCCCAGTTACGACGTTCCAGACGCATACAAGACCGTCGTGGTGCTGACCGTGGATGGGCGTGTGGTCAACGGTGTCCTTGCCGAAGAAGACTCGGCGCGGATTGTTCTGAAGACGGCCGAGCAACCGAGGGTGGTGATCGCCAAAGAAGACATCGAGCTTCGCAACGTTTCACCTAAATCCATGATGCCTGACGGACAGTTGGACCAGATGGAAAAACAACAAGTGATGGACCTGATCAAGTATCTGCGAACGACCGAGCAAGTGGAAATGGCGAAATGAATCAGTGGCGAAAAATTTTGTCGAGCGTGCCTGCACTGCTTCTGGTTTGTTTGGCACTACCGGCGCATTCTGATGATGGGCACAATCACCTGCCCAAGAAACAGCACAACGACAGCGACGCTCCGTTTTTGAGTCCCAGCGAAGCCGTCGCCAAAATGTCGATTCCAGAGGGCTTTGAAGTTTCGGTCTTCGCTTCCGAACCGGACATCGCAGAACCGATTGCGTTTTGTTTTGATGACCGTGGCCGCATGTGGGTCGCCGAGAATTTTAACTACCAGACGCGCCGACAACATACCGATGACCAGGTCAGCCGGATTCAGATCCTGGAAGATACCGATGGCGATGGTGTCTTTGACACGAAGAAAACGTTCACCGATAAGTTGACGTTTACGTCGGGTCTGGCTTGTGGATTTGGGGGCGTCTTTGTGGGATCGCCGCCCAATTTGACATTCATTCCTGATGCAGATGGCGACGACGTGCCCGACGGTCCACCCGAGGTCTTGCTCGACGGTTGGGGGATCCGCGACCGACATGAAACTTTAAATAGTTTCATCTGGGGTCCCGACGGTTGGCTGTACGGTTGCCATGGTGTTTTCACGCATTCGAACGTGGGCAAGCCGGGTGACGATGACGCCGAGCGGCAGTTCATCGACGCCGGCATTTGGCGCTACCACCCCACTCGCAAAACGTTCGAGATCTTCGCGCGTGGTCTATCCAATCCATGGGGATTCGATTTTAACGACCACGGCCAAGGCTTCGCTACGTGTTGCGTGATCCCGCATTTGTTTCATGTCGTGCAGGGCGGAACGTACGACAAGCAGGGTGGCCAGCACGTGAGTCCCTATGTCTATGACGACATCAAGACGATCCGTGATCACACGCACTTGTCCGCCCACGGCGGAGCCCGATTCTATCTCGCCGATGCGTTCCCGCAGATGTATCGCGATCGTCTGTTCATGTGCAACATTCATGAACATGCCGTGCTGACTGATGTGATGGAACCCAGCGGCTCCAGCTTTATTGGCAAGCATGGCGATGACTTCATGCCGACGAACGATCTGGCTTGGGTTGGATTCAGCGTCGAAACCGGTCCTGAAGGCGGCGTCTATCTATTGGACTGGCACGATCAGGACATTTGCGGCAATGCGATCAAGTTTCCCAACAGCGGCCGTGTGTACCGCATCATGCCGAAGGACGCACAGGTCGAGCCGCGGCCGAATCTCGGGGCGATGTCGGATGGCGAGCTTGCAGAGCTGCAGATGCATCCCAATGAATGGTACGTCCGTCAGGCGCGAACTCTTTTGCAGTACCGCGCCGCAAGCGGCAAGCTGGACCGGGCAATCGTTCAGTCCAAGCTCAACAAGATGCTTGAAGCAGCGCCCAATGTGCCAAAAAAACTGAGAGCGTTGTGGGCACTCCAAGTGTCTGGCGGCCTAAGTAAAGATCGTCTCACGGAAATGTTGAATCACGAGAGTGAGCACGTTCGCGCGTGGTCCGTTCAGTTCCTTTGCGATCTAAGCGAGACCAATGCATTTCAGCCGCAGCAGGATACTGGCTGGAAACTTGAGGAAGAAGTTCTTCGGAAGTTCGCCGTCATGGCACAGACGGACCCATCGCCGATTGTGCGGCTGTACCTTGCCTCGGCGATCCAGCGTCTGCCGTTCTCCGAGCGGTGGTCGATCCTGGCAGGGCTCGTTTCTCATGCGGAGGACGTCAGCGACAACAATTTGCCTCGCATGTATTGGTTCGCCTTGGAGCCGATGGTGCCACGTCACCCACGGCAGTCGCTCGAAGTCGCGGTCGCTGGAAAGATCCCGGCACTTCAGGAATTTGTGGCGCGACGATTGGTCACGGGCGACAGCGAGCCCGAAGAATTCAGCCAGGTGCAACAGGCGGCGGCGTGGGACAGGATCATTCAAACCGTGGCCAAAGGAATGAGTGTGACGGGTGTGGGCGAGGGCGGCGTTGTCGAGCACAAGGTTTTTCGCAATCAGATAGCCGTGCAAACTCATCCTTTTGATCGCAACACACCGTGTGTACTTGGTAATGAACGTGTGGACGTTCCCAAAGGGAAAAAAACGTCTCTCAAGTTACGCGTCAGTCATCACCCACACGGCGACTGGCGGTTGCGTGTCTTGGTGGGTGACCAAGTCATCGCAGACAGAATCGTAGGTCCCGAAACCGTCGGACCGGACGAGTGGCTCGATGTCTCAGTCGACTTGTCCAAGTTCGCGGGCCGTCAGATCACGCTGTCCATCGAAAACCGCGCCAACGACTGGCACAACAAATGGGCTTACTGGAACAAGATTGAAATCGTGACGGAGTAAAACCATGAAATTCAAAGTCAACGTAAGTTTTGTATTCGTCTTGTTGTTCATCGGCTCAGCGTTCTCCAATGAGTCTGCGTTGGCCGACGACAAAGCGAAGATCGTCTTCATCTCCGGCAAGCCGAGTCACGGACCGATGGCGCACGAACATCGGGCCGGAAACATGATATTGGCTGACGCGCTGAATCGCTCCGGCTTGAACGTCGAAGCCGTGCTTGTCCCGCACCCTGGCTATCCCGAAGACACATCGATTCTGGAGGACGCGGCAACGATCGTGATCTTTTGCACTGGTCACGAAGGACACGTGCTCAATCCGCATCTCGACGAGTTCGACGAACTGATGAAGTCGGGAACGGGCGTTGTGATGATCCACTGGGCAACGGAAGCAGAGAAAGGAAAGCCCGGCGAGAAATTCCTCGAGTGGATGGGCGGTTTCTGCGACCTCGACTGGTCCGTCAATCCGCATTGGGCACCAAAATTTAAAAACTTCCCTGATCACCCAATTGCCAACGGAGTCAAACCCTTCAGCATCGACGACGAATGGTATTACCACATGCGTTTTGTCGATGGCATGAAAGGGCTGACACCAATCCTGACCGATGTTCCACCATTGACGACACTTCGTCGACCAGACGGTGCACGAAGTGGTAACGCTTCGGTTCGCAAAGCCGTGGAGTCGGGCGAGACGCAACACGTCGCGTGGGCCTACGATCGTCCCGCAGGGGGCCGCGGCTTCGGTTTCACGGGAGCCCACAATCACGTCAGTTGGCAAGATGAGAACTTTCGCAAGGTTGTCCTGAACGCAATTCTCTGGACCGCGAATGTCGAAGTCCCCAAAGAGGGCTGCTCGTCGCCGGCGGTGAGCGATGAGCGGCTCAACGAAAACGTCGACGACAAGAAACCCCGCAAGAAGGAGCCCGCAGCCGAGGC
>JBGSLZ010000031.1:0-1937 GCA_041740415.1 Rubripirellula sp. | reverse complement strand
GGCAAGCCCGCGATCCTCGAACGCACCGGCGAGTCACCGATTCCGATGAAACCGCGCGAGGAGAAGATGCGGTAATGACTAGAGTTCCCTACAGGACCAAGCTCCGCCGTCAAAGACATAGACGAACGCCGCGCTACAGTTTCGAGCGAACTCGATCAACGCATCGTGCGTTGGCAGGATCGCTGGCACGCCAACTTTGGAATACCGTTCGGCAATCCCAGTATCACGATCGAGGCATCGCAGTTCTCCTCCCGCGACGAGTTCTTCGGCTTTGGATTGCGTTGAAAAGTATTGTTTCAATGCTTCACCGGCGTGAGCGGGGTAGCCGTCGAAGTGCAGATACACGGCGTCGTAACAGGCGTCCGGTCGGCGGACTGCGATCGTGGCGCGAGTGGACATGGTTCGTTCTCCTTACGTTGCATTTGAAGTGGGTGGAATACGTTCGATGCAATCCGGCGGAATGGAAAGCATCAGCGATCGACCGCCGTCCCAATCGACATCGACTTGCGTCCAATCGGACTGTGGATAGATGCCGACGATGGTTCCGACGGTCCCCTCTGGAATCGGGTCGGGATCATCGGTCATCGAGACGAGCCGGATGCGATCGCCGGCCTTGAATTGTGCTTGCATGTTTTATGTCTCTTAATTGCGAACGCTATTGGTTTCGTCGATCGCGGTCGCGACTTCGGATAGCTGAGTGTTGATCAAGTTCATCGCTCGCAGGTGTAGCCATCGAACGTCCTTTGAGTCGGGCCGGATCATCCGGTCGAGCTGACGTTCGATGTGCGTGATTAAGTCACGAGCGATTAAGTTGGCGTGCTCATACGCCGGACCTGGTTCGAGCGCCGGCGGGTTGAGGGTCGGAATCTTTGACAAGTGCGTTTCTCCGTTTCAAGTTTGTAATTGCGTGTCTGTATCGACACACACAGGAGCCATGACTTTGAAGGAACATCAAGCCGAGTTCGCCGAACTGTTCGAAGATTTTGGAACAATCCGGGACGTCGGTCGCAATCGCACCGTTGGCCTCAAGTCACGTTGTCTGCCAGGTTCGAGTTGTGAACGCATTCAGGACGAAACGCCCGCACGTTTCAAACGTCGGGCGTTGTCGGCGGCGCTGGGACTAGAAACCCAACGGCACCAGAACGTGGGCACCGTGGCCCGTTACCGCGAACTCTTCGCCGGCGGTCGTTCTCGCGAAGATCGTGTCTCCGCGACGGATCATGTATTCGACCGTCCCCGATTCCCAGTGGTCGCCGGCGACGGTGCGAAGCTCGTATCCCATTTCGGGTTCGGGCATCGCGGTATCGCCGTCGGCCAAGTCGCTGATGTTTCGGACTTCGTTGATAAACATCTGGCTTCCTCCCTACGCTCGCGCGGCGAATCGACCGCGTTCCGTTTTGACGAACCGGCTTTCTTCACCCTTGCCCAGGTCGCGAAGGATTGCCGAATACAAAGTTGCATGAGGAGTTTTACCACCAGGACTGGCCCACAAGCCCTGGTCCGTCATCGCGCTAATCAACTCTTGAGCGTTCATCGGTTCCGTGCTGGCAGACAAGATTTGCAATGCCGCGCCAACGCAGGACAGCTTCTTCTCTCCGGCGTCAGCATTGGCGACTTTCGACTTGCGAGGTTTCTTCAGCACGCCTTCCAGCGGCGCTCCGATGGTTTCGACCGTGGCGGGTTCGTTCTCAACCACCGTTACGTTCCCTTCGGTGGTCACCTTCGCTCGTCCGCGTCTCGCTGCGACTTCGCCATGCAATCGCTGCGCAGTCTTGATAACGATCTTTTTGTTCGTTGCCAGGTTGGTCGCGTCCCAACCGCCGCGCGGCTTCTCCGCGTCGATGCGAACCTCGACTCGATTCCCCGAAACATTCGCGTAGTACTTGCCGCCGATCTTTACGTCTGCCTTTTTCATCTCACTCTTCCTCAATCAAGTT
>JBGSLZ010000030.1:0-12377 GCA_041740415.1 Rubripirellula sp. | reverse complement strand
CGCAGCGTCAACATTTGCTTCAACACATCGTCACAAGCGATCATGTGAGGCACACCAGCTTTCGTTGTTGGACGAGAAAACGAAGGCGACATGATCGAGTTGTCCTTGACGGCGACCGACGTGTCTTTGTGCCACGCCAACACCCAAGTCCGATCGGGCGGTTTGTCAAAGAACAACGCTCGCACCAAACCAAGATCGTCACCGAGTTTTTCACTCAGGAACGACAGCAGTCGGTCACTTTTCCAAACTGTCGAAACCTCCGGGATCGATTCAATCAGATTCCTTGCTGCATAGACATGCCCACGACTGGACCGCGCCAGCGCACCGTCGGAGTCACCTTCAAACGCATCCCGGCAAACGTGCAGCAATCGCTCGACAGTTTCCGATGTCACCGCTCCCTTGAGCAAACAAAATCCATCCCGCTCAAGATTCCCCGATTCAAGAATGTATTGAGTCATCCTGTTTCTCCCGCGAAACGATCACGCATCCAGCCAAACAAAACGACGCACCGATAACCTCCAGTGCTGCGAAGCTCAGGTGGGTTGCCGAAAAGCCATCGACGATCAAGCCAATCAAGCGGCCTGTCGCTGAACCAGCCAGCGGCAGTCCGCCAATGAGCAACGCCGCAAACAAGTCCCCGCGTCGCCACAACAGGATCATCGCCACCGCGATCGCCATTTCGATCCCGCCGTAGAACGCTCGAATCTCCGTCGCCATCTGCGGTGTGCGGTCTTCGATGCCAAACGCTTCCAGCAGCGCGTTCGGATTCACGCCCAACCAAACCGCAAACCCGGCAAAGCTGGTGGCGGTAATCAGAATTGCCATCGTCGGCAGGTCGGGTTTGGTCATGTCAGCAGGCCGCCGGTTGGAAGCGCCCGATGAGGTCACTCAAGATCTCAAGACTGTCGACCAGTCGCGGACCGGGACGGCTGAAGAACGCCGAACCATCGACAACGTGAACCTGGTCATTTCGCACGCACGCGAGCGCGGACCAGCCCGGATAGGATTCCAAGATCGGCAAGTCTTGCCGTGTTCGTTCGACCGTGAATCCACAACACGCAATGACAAGCAGCTCCGGATCGGCCTCGACGATTCTGTCCCAGGCCACCGTCGTGGATCGCTGACCAGCAACGCCGATGACCTCGCGACCACCCGCCATCTCGACCAGTTCAGAACTCCAATGCCCCGCACTGAACGGTGGATCAATCCATTCGAGCAACATCATTGAAGGCCTATGCGAAACCGATCGGCTTCGCTCGATCACCGCATCAACACGAGCCTTCAGCCCTGCGACCACATCGGCCGCGCGATCTTCGATGCCAACCGCCAGCCCGACGGCTCGGATGCAATCGAACACTTCTTCCAAACAAGTCGGTTCCAGGTTGATCACTCGCGGCGATCCCGGCAACGAACAAGCCGCCTCGTTGACCTCGTGCTCAGCCACCGCGCAAACGTCACACAACGCCTGCGTCACGATCAACTCCGGCTGGAGTCGTTGCAACGTCTCCATATCGAGCGAATACAACGCCTTCTCCGTCTTCAGCCGTTCCCGCACCAACGAGTCGATCTCGGCGCTGGTCGCATCGTGCGGGATCAACGTCCGAGTCACCTTCGGCAGCGATTCCACTCCGGCCGGAAAATCGCATTCATGCGTCACACCGACCAAGTGTTCGCGCAGTCCCAACGAGCAAACAATTTCGGTCGCACTGGGCAAAAGAGAAACAATTCGCATCGGTCACATTCAACTTGAAAGAGTGGAAACATCGTCATTCAACAAGCCGACCTCAAGAGCAACCTGCAACTGATTCTGCATCGCAAGATGGATCGTTGAAGCGACTGCTGGTTCATGGTCCTATGATCCCAGCTAAAAACGATCTCCGCAACGAGCAGCGAGTAGGAGAAAAGGTTGATGAAATGAGAGATGGATTCGATAGATTGCTTCCGCCGTTGGACTCCGCCACTGGTTCATGCTGCAAACGAACAGCACGTTTAGCTTGGTCATGAATGCCGCTCCACAAGCTCCAAATGAACTTCACGCATGGGAAGCCAGAAGTCATTTGTATGGACTGGATCGTTCGAGCGGACGATGTTCAAACTGATTTGCAGCTTTTTCAAAGCCGTATCAAATTGGCTTTTAGTGCAAGCACAGCGGTTCATCGCCTGCTTGCGAAGCTCGCCCGTGTATCCCTGATCGAGGCGAATCAGTTCAAAGACCTGCTGCTCGAGCGGTCCCAACTGATCAGCCGGCTTGTAGAACTGTCGGTAATGTTCGTTGCGAAAGTGTTGCATCTCCATCAACACCGCATCTCCCCCGGTGACCTTGCCATAGAATATTTCGTCAGGGTAGGTTTGCGGAATGCGAGTTTTCCAATCCCAAACCGCCGTGACCTTCGGGCTCCATCCACCCGCTTTGGGTTTTGTTTCACACAATGCGGTATTGTCCCACAACGACGGGTAAGGCGATCCTTTGCTTCCGAAGACCGTGCAAACTTTTTGCTCCAGCACGAAACGGTAGGCTTCATCAAAAGTCTTGAGTTGTCGTGGTTTCATGGAGTACAAGCCGGGATTCTGTCAAGTAGGATACCGACGTCAAATCAAAAAAGCAGCGGATGGAATGAGAGTGACTTGGTTTACACAGCTTACCGGAATCGACGAAGAATCGCCTGAGCAGGTTCGCCGGGAACTATCGGTCGAGGGCGATCAAATTGTTTGTCCGAGCGGAAAGCGGATTGCGTTTGGTCGATTGGAAACGCCCAAGCTTTCGGAGCTTCGGCAAGCGGTCGCGGCTTTGGAAGTTCAACAGTCGCGTTCAACCATTTGCGAGGTCGTCGGCGATGTTCGCAAGTTGCATGATGATCCGGCCAGCGCCAACGCATTGTTTCAGGTCGCGTCGCAGTTCAATTTGCTGGAGATGACTGGGCCTTCGGTCACGCCCGAACGCGGCGTCGGCATCTACGAAGGCGATCCGACGCAAGGCCCAGCATGTGCGATCGCCTGCGGAGCGGGCACGATTTATCGCAACTACTTTGCACCGGTCGGTAATCAAATCGGCCAATCCGCTGACCAACAAATCGACTGCTCAGCCGATCTCGGACAAAAACTCGGCAACCAAACCGGCCACCTTTGGCAGATGCAAAACGGTTACCTCTTTCCGTCCGACGAAGGCCTTCGCCGCATCACGGATCGACTGCAATCGACGAGCGAATCGGAACTGGACGAGCTTCGCGGAGAATTGCGGATCGGCCTGCAATGGCAATCCGACGTGACACTGCCCGGTGCTGAACATCGAGTCAGTCAAGCGTACTGTTCGGCGCTCCCCGTCGCCTACGGTCGCCAACGAGCCGAATTGTGGACGGACTTCGCGAAGCTGATCCTCGACGCCGCCTACGAAGCTACTCTATTGGCTGCCGTCATTAATGCGTCACGCACCGGCTTCAACGTTGTCTACCTCACGCTGCTCGGCGGAGGCGTGTTCGGCAATGATGACGCTTGGATCATGGACGCGATCGAAAGAGCATTTTCAAAAATGAATTCGCATGGTCTCGATGTACGAATCGTTTCTTACCGACAATCCAAACCGGCTGTCGCGATATTCTGCAATAGAATCGAATGACAGACGTACGTCACCTTCGTTTGGCAACGTGACGTCAACCAAGCTCTCACATCGACCGGCTTTGCAAACAGTAAATGCGGTTCGCCGGCAAAGTTGAACCCGAACGGAGAACCCATTGTGTTGATGCGTTCTGCGTAGGTCGCCGGCGCGAGCGACCATGGAGGATGGTCGATCTCGCCGCGAAAGATGCAGCCGCGTCGATTGGCACTGTAGAGGCAATACCGAGCCGTCAGCCAATGCTCGAGCGAAGCGGGTTGGGCTTCAAAGAAATCGCCCGACACTGCGTACTTGGCTTCGTAATCCGCCGACGGTTCGCCCCGATGCGTCCGCCGACTTCGGTAGTCGACCGTGCCATCCTCATCGCGTTGGATCGACATCGCCGCGTCCATGTACGGCAAATTGAAAGTTGCTCTCGCAACTCTAACCGCGACACCACTTGCGGCATCAAGCGAGAAGAACCATACCCCAGGCTTGCCTCCAACGGTGACGTAGGTCCGCACGTTCAATTCAAGGAAGCGACTCAGGCCTGGAATCGGCGGACATAGACGCGGCGCGATGTTCGACATCTGGAACGGCTCGACCCCGATCCAAGCCATGCCGTCGCAAGTGTCCAACGTCACACCGGCAGGAAGCAAAGCCGCAACCTTCTCGGGTTCAATCGGCCAGTGGGCGAACAAAAACTCCGACCAAGTCATCCGCATCACCCACGGTTGCTTTGGCAGCGGCCAGGTTCTGTCAGTTCTTGCGTTCATACAAATCTCTCAACGCCGGCTCGAGTTCAGCAAACCGAAACTCGAAACCTTCGTCCATCGATCGCTTTGGAATCACGTAGCGACCGTATAGCACAAGTTCTGGATCGGTTCGCATGAAGAGCGGAGCACCGACGCGTACCATCCATTCCAACGCGGGCAAGCCGATCGGCATTCCAATGACTTTGCGAAGTGTCCGCATGAACTCCGCTTGGGACTTTGGGTTCGGTGACGAAATGATGTATGCACCTGACATGGTTTCATCGACGATCGCTCGCGCGAAGATATTGTTGATGTCATCCTCGTGAATCCACGACATACCCTGAGTGCCGCTGGCCACCTTGCCGCCGAGTCCCAACTTCGCGATCAATCCAAGTGTGCCGAGTGCTCCGCCGCCCACGCCGCGATCGCGACCCACCACGAAACTGGTCCGCATGATGACGCCTCGTTGCTGTGGCAACTTGCTCTCCGTGAACGCTGCTTCCCAAGCACGCGCGACCGTTGGCGCTAACCCAATTCCCTCGGCTGAGTCATCGGTGCAAACGTCGGATGGTGGATCGCCATAAATATGCGCCGTACTCATCTGCACCCAAACCGGCGGCGGCGAACTGACCAATCGCATCGCTTCGCCAAGCACCCGCGTCGACTCAACTCGCGACCGCAAAATCTCATCACAATGATCCGGCGTCTTGATGCAGTTAACCGTTCGTCCGGCCAGATTCACGACCGCACTACAACCATCAATCGCCGCCCGCCAATCGCCCAGCGTCCGCCCGTCCCAAAGCAAATGCTTCCACGATCCCGCGGCCTTCGGCACCGACCGCGAAAGAATCGTCACGTTCGCACCACCGCCGGCGAACGCCTCCGCCATCGACAGACCCAAGAAGCCGCTGCCGCCCGCGATCACAATTCGCTTCTTTTGTAGGTCCATTCGTCAATTCAGTTTCATCCTCGCTCACTCGTTTATCGCTCAAACGTAATCGCCGGAAAAACCTGGGCAAAAACAAAAAACGCCCGCTGGCCCACACGGAGCCGCAGGCGTTAACCGATTGCGAGACTTTTCGCAGATTCGAAATCAGCTCCCCGAGACGACGCCCGACGCAACTTTTGCGCTCCCCCTGCAAGTGCAGCTTACACGTAAAAAGCGGGGCGAAATCGACTTTACTCGGTTGGAGGCGTTCGATTGCGTTCGCGACGCAGTTGCTCCAGCTCGCGCTTGAGTGGACTCCAATACGTTTGATCAGCTTCTTTCTCGCGTGCCTGCTCTTTCTCTAGTTCTTGGCGAATCGCGGTTTTGCTAGCCGCCATCGCCTCAGCCAAAAGCGGCCTGAGCTTTGCCTCTTCGCGGATGATGTCAAAGTGATCGGCACCCAAGCGTATGAGAACTTCCGGCGTGCGCGACTCCCGCAACCAAAATCGAACTCGATCTTCATTCGGATCCGATTGAAACTCTTCATAGTGCGCGTCGACGAGACGGCGAATCATCGGCCAGTCTTTGTCACGCTGAGTCTTCTTGGCGCGGATTAAGTCTT
The DNA here is from genome assembly GCA_041740415.1 of Rubripirellula sp. Classification (GTDB taxonomy): domain Bacteria; phylum Planctomycetota; class Planctomycetia; order Pirellulales; family Pirellulaceae; genus Rubripirellula. The sequence goes on along the minus strand of JBGSLZ010000030.1, from coordinate 6,483 downwards.
CGATTCCCAACAGTTCAAAGGTGGTGCCGTCAGCGTCCTGGAGCGTTGTCCTGCGTTCCCAAAGAATCGCGAACTCGTCACAACCTCGCATTTTGGTCATGACGTCCAAGCGGATATCCAGCGCGTCGGGATGCTTGCAGCGAAAGTGAATAGCATGTCCGCGGTCGAGGTATTTCCAATCCAGCGGTGGAACGGCGATGCACTCGGCTTTTAATTCCTTGATCGCCAAAAGGAGTCGGTCGAAGTTGGCGTCATCGGCTAAGACGACGATGTCGCAGTCGCGACTAAACTCTGCCGCGCCGTAAAACACGCATGCTTGACCGCCCATAAGCAGGTGCTTTACCTCGTGGGAGGAAAGCGTCGAAAGGACTTTGTGGATCGGGTTCGGGATCAAGCGAGCCACCTACCTGCAAATAGAACTGCCAGAGTTTCATCGACTCATGCCAGCGCTCTAGCGGCGTCAAACTGTACCATTCCCGCCACGAACTTTCGTCGTCGCGAGGGTCAATGAGTCGATTGGCGGCGTCTGAGCTGGTCATGGCACGCATTATAACCCAGAACGTAATTACATAACCTCATCGTACCGACGAACCCGCAACCAGAAAGAGTTTCAGCCGAGAACCCACTCAGACGAATGCACGTTTGGGAGTCTAAGCCGACGCTCAACGCAACTTAGAAAAAGTCGCAAAATCGCGATAGAAACGCACACACGAAGTTGCGTCGATCAAAATCAGCTCCCCGAGCGCAACCCCCTTCGTAACAATACTCTCCGCGGTTGAAATTCGTAAAGCATTGCATTGTAAGGACTTACGAATTTCGAGACCCGTTCGGTCTGTTTGCTCACGAAGAGGTACGAACCGTGGGTTAACACGTTCTGGGTGATGTGGAATAGCAGCGGCCGCTTTACTGTACAACGGTAATTCCTGGTTGAACTGCTAAACGTGAGGGCTGCTAAATCCCGATTAACCCATGGATCATCAATGGGGGGCTGTGGAGACACTGATTGACCTCCGCACAGACACTTGGCTCGAACAGTACAGACTAAAACTCCGGATGAAGGAAGGCGGGAACTTCGAGGTCCCAGTGATCGAGATCTTCAAAACGAATTCTGAAGCCATCCTGCTTCAACTCAATACCGTCCCTGGTTCGGCAGTGAAGATACCAGGACGTGGCTGGGGCTCTGGGAAGCGTTGAACTCCAGATGACAACTTGAATGTCATATAACTCGAAAATCTTGCCCGCTAAGTTCCCTTCAGCTTTTTCAAAATAGCGGAGTTCATCGGTTACTGCCGCTCGGACATGCTCGCCATTTGCGAAAATGCGTTCCGCCAGGGGCGCTTTATTCTGAGCAAAAATGAACGTCACCGACTCCGCGCGAAATCCCGGCATGTCGTTCACGACAATTCGAAAGATTTTCTGGTTTGTTTCTTTCAACGCTTCAGCAAATCGATTCCCTGCTGCATTCGACTCAGGCAAGTTCTTTACGAATTCGAGATTCGTACCCAATTTGCGTAGGTGGAACCGATAGTCAACGCGGCGTCCGACTTCGACGTGCGCGGGCACTTCATCAAGACTGGTCACTTTGTAACCTTCGGGCACAGGTAGAAGGCTGAAGAAGTAACCCGGCAACGGCTTCGTTTCGATGCGAACCGTCTCATCAGCATCACTCCTGCCGACCGGCGTCGCCCAATCTTCAGCGAGTAGGTTTTCTTTCACTAACTCCACATCCCTGATCGGCTCACCGGTATCTGCATCAATCGCGTGGAGCACGACTTTGCCGGTTTCCAATCGATCAGCTTTTGCAGCGTCGTTGTGCTGTTTCGTAGTGACGTCATCAGCGGTCTTTGCTGCAGGTTGATTCGGCTTTTTGGCGTCATTGCTTCCGCATATGCCGCTTGATGGAACGCGAATCGAATGCGATTCAAGACGGCGAGATCGTCCGCACCACCTGAGTCGATGGTCAACGTAAGTCGCTGGTCGGCACGCAGCATGATTGGTTCTTCGAATCGAAGGATCAACTCGTGTGCGGTTGCATCTGCTGGAAGGGGCGGCGCTTTCCAGCCGGTATCGCTTGAGTAGTCGATGCAGTCGGCGGTCGTTTCGTCGATCGGGTATTGAAGATAAGTGCAACTGTCAAAGTTGAGACTTGTGAATTTACTGTCCTGGTCTTCGATGCTTGGCTTGACATCGAACAACATCAGCTTGTTGCCGCCCCGTCCGAACTGCGGTCCTGCCGGCGAATCGACAGGCAATGTCTCAAGGCGGATCTCCTCGACGTTCGTTGGCTTATCGAATTCAAATTGCAGACTTACTTCTTGCCAGTGCACATCACCTTCCAATCGCACGCTGTCGTCGTCAAGGATTTTCGCGCTGCCTCCCTTTGAAACGGTCACCTTCAACGGACGGGCAGGAATCCAGCTCGACTGGTCGTTCCCAGTACGCTCATGACTTTGCCTGGAATCCGCAGGCGCTCGCGGTTCGTCGCCGAAGATAGAGTGCGAGCCGTCACCGATAGTAGACGCACGGCAAACAATGGTGTTTTGAATTCTTCTTCGACAGCAACTCCGTCGATCGATCGCGTCACAGTCGGTTCGATGTTGAAGTGGTCAGCGTCCGCAACGATCGTTGGGATCGCTTTGTAGCGTCCCGCAACGGGATCATTGATCAGTGGCACGTCAAAAGATTCGCCTCGCTTGAGCGCCCGCGTTCCGGTTTTGCCATCGATCGTGTATTCCACGTGCATCGATTTGTCGTGTGGTTCAGTGACCCGCTCCGTGCTAGCTCCTTCGAATGAATGTTCCTCGACGGCGATGTCGCACTTCAGTTTCAACTCATCCTTCGTCTCGCCAAGGCCAAAGTCGAGGCCCCAGGCCCGACCGGCTACACCAGCAACGACGACAGCGACGACCAATAGAGACGTCCTGCGCAGAGTTTGCATTGTCATGTCAACATTCTTTTCTGTTCTCTTCATTGCAATGACTCCTGAGGTTGCTCGACTGCGGCTTTGGGCGTCGGGTGGAGATGTCTTTTGTGATCGCGAAAACTCTTTGCCATGTCTTTTGTCGATTGCTCCCAGGCTCTCCGTTCGTCATCGGATTTGAGCTGAGACAACAGCGTCATATTCCGAATCTTGAACCACGCGTACGAATCGTCATCGCCAAATTGAATCGCCCAGACAGAAAACACGTAACCATCCGTTTCGTGTTCCGTATTGAACTGAAGAATGTGGCCGGGTCGCAACATTTGCGAGTCAATGACCTGTTGAAAGTCCGTCCTCGTCGCTTTATTGCATTCCTTTCTCGATGACCAAAGCCGAAAAGCTCCGATCATTTCATCCACGGTGAGTTCCGATTGCTTTCGACCGAGATCATGTGTCTTTGCCAGATCATTGAATTTGCTGACAGCGTCTTCGAGTGAAGTCGGCTTTGTAACCGTTAGCGTGCCAAGTCTTCTATGTCCTCCGCCAGCTCGTACGTTTATTGAGTCAGTAGATAACGCTTCGTCCGCTACTTCTTCCATGTTGACTGTAGAACCATTTACGCCGACAGACTTGTGCTTTGCCGTCTCGTCTGCCGGTGCTACGTCCTCTGTACGCTCTTCAGCCCTCCCATCGTGTGCCTCATCTACCGCCTTCACGGGTGGAACCTTAAATCGGTCACGAAGCGACTGTTCAGCTTCTAGGTCGATGTCGACAATCGACCACCGTTCGTCGTCGCGGCTCAGCGTAAAAAGCAAAAAGAGTCCGTTCATCTTCTCGTCGCTTGACGTCACGGGCCCGAGGGCGACGACTGCTGAGTGTTTCTCGAACCATGACTTGTGAAGCTTGGGTATGCCATTTTCGCGAAGCAAAGTCTTCATGTCTTTCGTTCGCTTGTCGTTGTAACGCATTCCTTTCGCGATCGATTTGATCGTTTCAATGTCGTTTTGCTGAACTGCGGACAAGTACTGCATGGCACGCTCTACCGCATTCGGCAATTCGCTACCCGTTCCTCCAGCCGGCAAAATAACGGGCGGGCGAGCGCGATCTGGGGAACCCGACGACATTACGTCATCATTGTGGCCGTTTTCAATGCGGCGTGTGAAGTTCCAGATCACCCGGCTTGCACTGTCGGTGAACTGAATGGGGCGAGGGTAACACGGTCTCGCGTGGTTACAAATGCGAATCGTGTCACCGTCCGAGTCAATAATGCCGTAGAAGATCGGATTCAGCACTGCTTCCGGGGGTTGCTCCCCGATGTCATAAAAGGCATCCTGCATTTCCTGGCGTTCGATATCACTCACTACAGGCTTCAGATCAATCTGCTGTGGCGGACCAACGTTTCCAAGCACGAAATCGAACATCATAGAAGCCTGGCCATCCTTATTTTGTATCTCCATGCGTTTTCCATGCACGAACGCCGTATGCACGTCGCGTTGCAATACACCGTCGTCTACATGAACCTGCTCAACGTTCCAATGTCCCTGCAACACGGCCAGCCAGTCATCGACGTCTTCTTCACTTCTGCTCTTCGAACCTCCCAGCAGAACAGTACCGCCGTCCGGGACAGTGACGACGCTTCGCATCCACAACAGATCGCCGAGTAGTGGAGTGCCAGATTCAAGTTGAACGTCTTCGTCTGTCGTCCATGCGCCGCGAATTTCATTGTCAACCAGACGTAGCGACATTGTTCCTCTGCGTTCCGCGCCTTTTCCCCAAGTGCCGTTGAAGCGGCGTTCCAGTCGTGACCACTTCAAATGCAACGTGCCCGACATGACCGGATCTGAGTCGCTGAACGTGTCAGATCCCGACTTGGGAATGCCACCAAAACTATCGTAGCCGTCACCGTGACCGCCACGGGGTCGATCATTGCGTGGGGCCGTTTTGCTCATTCCAGATCCGCTGAAAGTCCCCTCGTACTGTCCAGGCGCTTTGGCTTCGAGAACAACAGCGCCCAATTCGTCGCTGGTCCATTGTCCGCTGATGTCGGGCGCTTCCGTCGCTTGCCATAACACCATTCCCAGCAAAGTCATTCCAATAGTTCCAAGCATGGTTATTACTCCTACACGAGTTGAGTTGAAAAACGAATGGCGGCCAGATACGCGAGGCACCAGGGACACTGGCAGCGCGACTGCCGACGGTTGCTGCACATGAGCCAGGCAGTCTGCGAGCAACTCGGCAACGCCTTCAGCGGACTCGAATCGGTCAGACGTTTGCTTGGACATCAGCTTGCTGATGATCAAGCAAAGCCACTCCGGTATCTCGGGATTGATCTCGCGGATTGGGCGTGGTTCTTTGTCGGTAATCAAACGCAGTACGCTATAACTGGATTCGGCTCGGAAGGGAGCGTGACCGACGCACATGACGTACATCACACTACCGAGGCTGAACAAGTCGCTGAGATGATCGACCGTTTCGGCGCGGGCTTGTTCGGGTGACATGTACTGCGGCGTGCCGGCAAGCGTGCCAGATCGAGTGAGACTGGCGTCGTCAACAGCGCGAGCCAGACCGAAATCCATCAATTGCACACGCTCGACACCTTCGTCAAGAAAGATGTTGGCGGGCTTCACGTCGCGATGCACCAGGCCTTGGGCATGAGCGGCTGCCAAGCCTCTCGCCGCCTGCATTCCGATGCGGAGTATCTCACGAACTTCCAGCGGTCCGCTGTTGCTGAGCCGCTTTTGCAGTGACACGCCGCGTGCGTAGGGCATCACGAAGTAGGGGACCGACTTCCATTCGCTGACTCCGTGAATTGCCATGACATGATCGTCAACAACAGCCGCTGCTGCCTGGGCTTCCCGAGCAAATCGTTTTCTGGCTGCACCTGAAGCCGCCAGATGAGGCAACAACATCTTGATGGCAACGAACCGATTCAGCGCTCCGTCGTAGCCTTTGAAGACAACTCCCATGCCTCCATGCCCGAGAATACCAACGATCTCATAGACTCCGATGCGTCCCAGCATTGCCGGATCGTCGGTCGGTCCAAGCAGTTCAAGCATTTGCTCGTTGGTCGTTGGCTCGGTGTCGTGAGCTACGTCCGCGCGGTCTGCTGAGCGCGTCGCGGAAGCCGCCAACGAATGTCTCGCATCGTCCCACCAGCGTGAGTCGGCGATCATGGACTCGATCGCGATGCGGCACGTCTCGCATTCCGCGATATGGTTTTCGGCGGCTGCGACTTCATCAGGCGATAAGTCACCAGACAACAGCAGCGGAATCTCCGACTTGGGTAAACAAACGTTCGATGGTTTCATGGGAACTCACTCCAGATATCGGATACTTCTGCCAATTTTTCTTTAAGCCGTTTCATCACCCGATAACGCGCCAGGTAGACGGCTCCTCTGCTTCGACCATGAGTCATCGCGACGTCATCAACCGTTTGCTCTTCGACAGTCGACTGCCAGAACATGGCCCACGTCGCGGCGGTGAATTCGTGTCGCACTTCTCCTGACGCCCAGCGAAACGCTTCCAAGCGACTTTCACGCAACAGTTCGACGCTCGCGTCTTCT
>JBGSLZ010000029.1:0-2354 GCA_041740415.1 Rubripirellula sp. | reverse complement strand
TACGAGAACTCGGTGCGGGCTCTCGCCGACTACGCCCGAACTGTTGAACTGGGGTTGAGCGTTTGTTTTAAGCAACTCGGAGCAACGTCACTTCTTCCTCAAACAACGGCCGCCTCGAAGAAGCGTATCATTGGGGCGGTCATATTCGGGACCGATCAAGGCTTGGTGGGGCGGTTCAACGATGTGGTCGCTGAACACGCTATCAGCACTTTACGTGAGCTTCCAGGGGAGCCACAAGTCTGGGCCGTCGGTGAGCGCGTTCAATATCATCTTTTGGACGCGGGGCTACTATTGTTAGATGTCTTTCCTGTCCCTACTTCTGTTAAAGCCATTACGCCACTGATTGGACGTATTCTTCAGGAGAGTGAAGAACATCGTGGGTCGAACGAAACCAGCGAGCTGCATCTGATCTACAATCGGCCGGTCTCGGGTGCCGTCTACGCGCCGGTCAGCCAACGTCTGCTACCCCTGGATGCGATGTGGCAAAGTGGGCTAGCGCAGACGCCCTGGCCAAGCAAGAATTTGCCGGAGTTGATCGGGGGTGGGACAGCGACGTTGCGTGCGATGATTCGCGAATACCTTTTCGTTTCCTTGTTCAGAGCATGTGCTGAATCACTCGCCAGTGAAAATGCCAGCCGTTTGGCCGCCATGCAACGGGCCGACAAGAACATCGATGAATTACTCGCCGACTTGAACAGCAAATACCATCGGCTTCGTCAAAGCACGATTGACGAAGAGCTATTCGACGTTATTTCCGGATTCGAAGCGATTAAATGAACACTTTCGAATTCCAACGGTGCTATTCAAAAACCACTAAATATGTGGTTCCAAGAACGAACTTTTCGAACCGGTTATGAGACTCGAGACGGACGAATTGCATAGATAGATCTGGGAGGGACGCTACTTCGGCTCCATCCAAGGTCTTTCTATGGAGCACAATCATCGACGCTAACTCTCTCGACTCCCATCCCTACATGGACGATCTTCCGTGCGATGCTGCATCAGTTCGTCGCCGGTCCATTGCCGTAATCCTTCTCCGAGGCATCCGTCGCTGCATCGCGGCCGATCGTGAGCTGAATGACGATCAGAGCCCGATTTCGGCGCACGTCGAACCTGTTTTCGGCAATCTCGGAGACTCTTTACCCGAGCCGCTTGATTTCGTTTTCGACAAACCCCTCTCTGTGTCTCACGTCTCCGAAACGTCGGTTTTTGGAACAGATCAAGACATTCAGAAAGGAGATAAATCGAGAGCCACGAAGCGAGACACAGAGACATCGCGGCGCTGTTGGCCAGAGGTGTGATACGAGTCAAAAAGCAACCATTGGTCGCCAAGGCGATTGAGTCGCACATGACCGAAAGCCAGTTGGATCAGGCACCGCAATCGAACGGCGATGCGGACATTTCAGCGGCTACCTCGGATGATTCAGTGCAACACGGAGGTGAACAATGAGCCCAAAGGTAACCCTTGAGATCGCCGAGTTGCAGGACAAAACGGTCAACCAGTTGGTCCAACGCTACGAGCAGGTCTTCGAAGAAGAATGCCGCAGTCGCAACAAGCAATACCTGGTTCGGCGCATCGCTTGGCGTCTGCAAGCGAACGATGAAGGTGGACTTTCTAGAGCGGCGCTGAAGAAGGCAGAGGAACTGGCCGTTGACGCTGAGACTCGCGTTACCGCGCCTCGCAAGCACAGCAACGATGGCGTAAAGCTGGTCGTTCCAGAGCCAACCGCATTTGTGGATTGGGACCCGCGATTGCCACCGCCAGGCAACATCGTGGAACGGCAATACAAAGGCAAGATGATCCGCGTGATCGTCCTGCAAGAAGGATTTGAGTACGAAGGCTTGCGCTACAAATCGCTGACCGCGATCGCGAAAGAGGTCAGCGGCTCCCACTGCAACGGATTTCTATTTTTTCGACTCGGGAGGAAATCATGAGTAACAAACCAACCCAACGCCCCAGAACGATTCGCTGTGCGATCTACACTCGCAAGTCGACCGAAGAGGGACTCGATCAACAATACAACTCACTTGATGCACAGCGCGACGCCGGAGAATCTTACATTCGCAGCCAAGTAAACGAAGGCTGGGAAATCGTTCACGATCGATACGACGATGGTGGATTCTCCGGTGGCAACATCGAACGACCATCGCTCAAACGGCTGATGGAAGACATCCAAGCCGGCAAGATCGACTGTGTGATCGTCTACAAGGTCGATCGCCTCAGCCGTTCGTTGCTCGACTTCGCTCGCGTGATGGAAACGTTCGACAAATACAGCGTCTCCTTTGTCTCGGTGACTCAGCATTTCAACACGACCCATTCGATGGGCCGGCTGACGCTGAATATCCTGCTTTCA
>JBGSLZ010000028.1:0-24726 GCA_041740415.1 Rubripirellula sp. | reverse complement strand
GAGGTCCTCGTCGGTGAATTGACTCGTTCGTGTCGCCATCGGCGTTTTCGCCACCATGACTGAGCCCGAAAATTAATGTTTCAGACCGCTGAAGTTCCGCGACGTTGGGCCGACTTACCTGTGAGGCGGGGGGACGCCCATCGCCGAGCCCGTTAGCATCGCCTGCCAAAGCTCGGCAAACGAGTCAAACACGAAGTGACTTACATGGCTGCGAAGTTTTTCCCACAACGCCCGGCGACTCTTGAACTTCTCGAACACCGCGGCAAACAACGGGCAGCAGGCTTGCTGAACTTGATCAACCATGAACGCTAAAAACATTAACAGCATCAGAACCGTTGAAAGGTTTTGCTTGCCGTGACCGTAGTTGTGTTCAAAGTGGTAGCCTTGGTTCTTGAGCGTATTAAACGTCTCGTTCTCGATCCGCCAACGACTACGACCTCCCGCGACGAATTTCGATAGCAGCGAACGATCTAACTCAATGTCCGTCACCCAGCTGAATCGCTTGCTCACTTCGCCGCTGACTGGATCGTATTCAAAATGCTGCAAAAAGTTCACTCGCAAAGATGAGTGCGACGCATTAAGCGGCAGATCACTGACGTACTGAGTCTCGCTTTGGATGATACGGTTACCGATCGGATCAACGCGAGTGAGTGTCTCGATTCGGTCTTCGTCGCCGGCAGCGATCACTTGATCGAAAAGGTGGATGTGGTCGCCCGGTTTTGCACCGAGCAAGTAGCTCATCTTTAAGTCTTTGAGGTCGCCGATGTGCGGAGCGTTGCTGGCCAGTCCGTCTTCGACCACGATCAGCTTCAGTTGAGGATAGAGCAAGCGAATTCGCTTCAATAATCGTCGCGTGGCATTGCGTTCGCAATCGTTTTTCGTTTCGCCGTCTTGTTTGACGATCGGTTCGATCGCCAGAGGGATCACGACTTTCTGGTCGGGATGAACAAGCACCGCGGCAACCGCTTGATGCACATACTGAATCTTGCCGCCACTGGTCTTATGCTCCAAACACTCGGGGCAATGGATCTTTGATGAGCAGAAGTATCCAGTGCCATCGATCGCTAGCAGGTAATGATTGTTGTGCAACGCAAACTCTCGGAGGACGTTCCCGCGTTGAAGTTCGTGGAAGATGTCGGCAAAGGCTTCATTGAGGTGACTGATATCGATACCATCAAGGATCTCTCGCATTGATGTATCGCTGGGGATAGCGTCGATACCGAAGAGTCGTTTGATGGCGGGTTCGTCGGACCGTTCTTCAAAAGCCAACAGCGACGGGTCTTTGAGTGAGAACATCGCAAACGCGGCCAACAGCGTATCAACCATTGGATAAGTCGTCCCGGATTGTTTTCGCGTGTCGGGGACCGATTGGAATCTCCGTCGCAACGTATCAATCAGCGCATCAGCGCAAAGAAATCGCCGCAATTTGGGAAGCTGGGGCACTGAACGGGTCATGATCGATCGACTTCGACGAGAACGAAAGCCGTCCATTGGAGCCTCAACTCCCGACTCAAATCAACGCTTGATCGAACCGCGACACGCTAGCAAATCACCACCTCGAAAATCACGGGCTTTCATGAACTGCCGGGAACTGCTGCCATGTCGCGAGTTCCAACCAATGCGGCCTCGTCGACCCAAATGACTCCGTCCTTCGCCGACTCCTGAGCGTTCTTGTCGATAAGAAACGATGCCAGTGTTTCCGCGTCGAAGCCTTCTTTGGCACGAAGTACGTCATGAGCGGCTTCGGCGGTTGGCGCCAGAACTGTAACGCGGCGGCCGCGCTGCTCGATGGCGTCGATCGTTTCTCGCATCATCGTAGTCTTGCCGCTGCCGGCAACGCCACGAAGTATCTGGACTTGGTCATGTGAGCTGAGCAGTCCTTTGACTGCGTCTTGCTGCTCGTCGCTCAAAAAGTCTTGCTTAATGCAGTGATTCTCGGCTAGCGGTCTGACCTGGCCGCGGCCCTGCCTTGCAAAGGAAAGTAAGCGTTGTTCTTCGGATAGCACTTCACGAGTACTGATCAGAGCTTGATCCTCATAGCCTTCCTGAATCCATTCGCGGCCGGCCACTTCGGCACGAATTGCATCGACGTCAGCAGTTCCAATCCCACGCAAGATTGCCTTTCGCAATAACTGACGCTCACGAATGACGGCTTCTCGCTCGAAGCAATGCTGCGTAGCAAAGTCAACGGCATGGGATGCGGTTATTTGCTCAGCAGTTGAATCGGCTTCTTTGGATGCGATCCAATTAAGCTGAGCGGCTTCAGCATCGGTCAGCTGCTCGCGCCATTTGTCGGGTAGTTCATTTTGAGGGATTAGGTTCGTGGACTTTTTGTCTCGCGTTTGGGCGCCAAGCTTACCCTTCTCGTCCGCGTCGGTGATTCCTTTTTCTGTCGCTATCTTTTCTATCAGAGCCGTGCGACGTGAAAACTTATCGATTGTTGCTCTCGATATACCCGCGATCTCGAAGTCACGCTCACTTCTTTCAATCGGGTAGCCGAGTGCCCCAACTCGGGATGCGAGACGTGACTGGAAAACCGCTTCATAGAATCCCGAATCACGTACCACTGCGGATAAGTCCACCGCTGTCCAGCGATCCTTTGCTTTAGTTGCATTGACGACGAAGCAATGGGCATGCAGGTTCATGTCCGGGTAGCCATCGACGGGCCGCGAAGTGGTGTGAATCCACATCCCACCGAGGATGTTACTTGTCCTTTCCAGGGTCATTTTTCCACGTTCATGATTCACGCGGGTTTGTGCGTCTTGCTCAACGTCGACAAGCGTTTCAAAGGCAGCTTGCTGAACTGCTTCGAGAATGTCGTTGTCTTGCGTAACTCCCCAGAGAAGTGAAACGGACTTAGGAGCGGAAAGCGTCAGGTCCGTACCGACGCGTCGGTCGGCTCGGTTGCGGGCGGTAAGCCGCTCATCATCGAAGGGCATTTTGTTGTCGATCAGGCGATCGAATAGCTCTTTGTCGACTTCTCCTTCTAGGCCAAGCAAGGTTGCTCCGCGTCCGAACCAATGGCCTTTGAGCTGACTTGGTCCGGCGTCGTAATAGTCGCTAAACGCGTAGTAGTTCTTCGCGTCGCGACTGCTCTTGGAATGGGTAATTCGCATGGGCATCGGTCTAGCCCAAAAATGTGACAGTTTGATGACACCTCAAGTTTACGGAGGGGCATTGCGTTGCCACTGTCAATTCGCCCTATTCACTTGCCATTCCCTGCCGTTTTATTTTGCAGATGAAGCGAATGGGATCGTGGATACCCTATGATCAAACTGAGAGACTTCCTCGGGGGCCGTTTCGAGGTGGGCAATGGCATGTGTTGGACACTCACACTGCACAGTTCGCGTTTGAGAAAAAGCCTCACAAACTGAAACGGGACGGAAGCAACCGTCCGCACTGAACAATCATCAGGTCCCTAATGAATCTTGCCCTTCGCACTACCATCAGCATCATTCTTGCGGTCGGCGCCTCGGTGGTTCAGGCGCAGACCTATTCGGCCAGCGGAAATCGTATCCAAGAGTCGGTGTTGCGGGAGGCTGCTGTTTCGTCAAGGGATGATGTCCCCCTTGATAATGAATTTCTTGCCAGACTCAGGTCAACTTCGATTGCAGGGGACTCGCCATCGTTTAAAATCGTGTCGGACCTTGCAATGGTGTCGGCGGAGGTCTATCGCAACGACCATGAGACCGTCGCTTATTTTGTTCGAGGGTTGGGCTTTGATCAGTTCACAACCATCACAAATGATTGGCAAAACTTGACGGTTCATGTAATGAGTACATCGGGCGTCACTCTGGTGGTTTTCAGGGGCACGGACGACAAACTTGATTGGCTGTTTAACTTGCCCCTCACCAAAACTTGCTCCAAAGGCGTGTTCCATCTCGGGTTTGTCAGCGCATATGAGGCTGTCCGGTCAGACACGAGATCGATCATCAGCCAACAAGCGGGGCAAAGAGTGTGGGTCACTGGTCACAGCTTGGGAGGCGCGATGGCGGTACTATGCGCACTTGATCAAAAGCTACACGGCAATGTTTCCGCCGATGTGATCACTTTTGGTCAACCACGCCTTGCCGATGCAAAGGGGTGTCGATCCATCGATGCCGCTTTGAAAGATCATTTTGTTCGCGTCGCACGTCCAACCGACGTCATCCCACGCGTACCTCCCGCACTGCCGTTTTTCACGGCCTACGGGCATGCAGGATTGCATGTTCGTTTAGGGAATGATGGACTTGCCATCGGCCCATCAATTACAACAGCAATGACCCAAACATCAGTTCAGTCTGACGCATTTGGAAATGTTTGCATGGTCGAAAACACCTCCATGAACTATGGCTCTGCTTTTGACGAGCCACCAATCTCCCTGCAAGAGCTGCAGTCATTGCCGTCGCAATCGATCCATTCCAGCCCGACGACCGCAGGCGGTCAATCAGTGGGCTTTGGACCAAGCACGGTAGCTTGGTCAGCATTTAAATATGCGATCCAGAGGGCATTTGGTTGGATCGTTAAGCAACACAGCATGGATGAATATCTCCGTCTCGTCCGGTCCTATCGAGGTTAGATCTGCTCGTTGTAACACCGGAATCGATTGATTTGTTCGCAGTTCCCCACTGTCCAAATTCGCAATCGACGGGGTGGGACCGAACGAGAATTCTGGGCAAACTGGGCAGCTTAATCCGAGCCTTCGGCTCTGTTAGCGAGGGCACGCGATCCAGGAAGGACCGTCGACGCACGGCAATTGACAACGGTGTGCGCTGACGGCAAGTGCATGCATCAGGGGTTTTGCCTTGCAGCGGAAGGCAGAGCTATTAACAGAGTGTCCAGTAAGCCTAATTGGTTTTCAAACCCAGTCGAAAAGAGCCATTTCAGGCAGGCCAGACACTCCAAAACACCGCAAAAAACAATCGGGGCGACAAGATTTGAACTTGCGACCTCTACGTCCCGAGAATCACCCAGCAGGCTCGATTTTTCAGCATTTCCATCGTGTTTTACGACGATAGCGGCTCGCAAAAGCCGTCGCAAGGCTTCTCTCAGCTTCTTGCTGAATTGCGGGGTTTCGCGGTATCGCATGCCCATGAAAACGGTAGGCGGTTCTTGCGATGACCGTACAAGAGTGTCACATGCTGGTTCGCGAGCGGCCACGGATGCACACATACGCTGCTCGTCAATCTTCGTCGGTGTCGAAAACGTGCGGGCTGCGAATTGTGTGTGCAAACGCAATGCTCTGCTCATCATCCATCGGCGACGTAAACTCGAGCAAAGGCCATTTCACCCGGCACGCTTCGACGATTGCTGTCCCAATTCCACGCCGACGCCATTGGTCAAAAACAATGATGTAGTTCAGCTGTGCAAACTGCCTGCCTTCGAGTTCGACAACGAACGCTTCCGCGACCGGGAACATGCTCCCCTCCTCCGAATAGGCTTCGACCTGCCAATAAATGGCATTGTTTGCTCGCCGCAATTCACGAAACTCAATTCGCGTTGTCATTTCCCAGTCCTCCGGCTTCTTGGCGGCTCGTACTTCACAATTAGACGCCCACCGCTCACAGCTGCGAGCGATGCCACCGCACCCAGCGACGGCGGTTTGCCTTGGCTTACCAGATGACTGACCACCATCGCGGAAAGTCCCGCCGCTTCGCCGATCTCGGCTTGCGTCATGCCGGATAAGTGCGGCTTGATCTCATCGAGGATCGCCCGCAAGTCGATACCGAAGTCGGCGGGGTCGAGTCGCTTGGAGTGCCCCGCCTTGGTTGGCTTACCGGCTTTCTTCGCGGGCTTGGCTGTCGCCCGCTTCGTCGTTTTCTTCTTCGCCATCGGTTCAAACCTTCGCAACGCGAGCGAGGCTTGCCGCTGTGACTTGGGCGGCGGTCCCGATGCCGTACCAGTGACGGATGCCGTTCACGCGGACGCACACCGTCACGCCGCCGCCGTAGGTGTTACCGTCGATCACACGACGACGACCGCGACTATCAACAACCGCGATCGTCGCGAAGCACTTCGCGTTCCCGACGCTGCCGGTCGGCAGACCGAATCCATCGAATGTGAACACGCCACGATTGGCATGGAGTAGTTGGCCGTTTTGGAAGATCGAGACAGTGGGAGTGTTCATGGTTTTTCCGTCTGAGTGGTAGTTGCTTTCGACTACCGGATTATATCGTGACGATATATTATGTTGCAATAGGGTAACGGTATATTTTCTTGGAAATATTTCGGGGGTCGTTTCACCGGATCGTCACTATCGACGATTATCCCCGCCGAGATGGCCGCTGCCCTGGCAGACTTAAACTCACCGGCGAGGTACTGATCCCATATATTCGGGTGATCTGCCTGGAGGCGTTCCTCAAGATAGGCTCGGGACGTGCCACGTTTTGTAACGGACTTTTCAAGCGTTATATTATCACTCTTGAAGTCACCTGACCGACGATCACCGCCGTGCTTGCCCTTTGGTCGATGCTTTACAAGCAGGGTGCGGACCTTCGACCGATGCTCGCAGAACCCGATCAAATCATCGTAGGTGACAGCGTGACGACTCCCTCCCATCCCCGGACCATACGGCCAGTTGGCAACGAGCCATCTGCCGATCGACTCAAATGGTTTTCCGGTCGACGGATCGATAACTTGTCGCCACGCCTCGGCATCAATTCTCAAACTCCAGGAGATTTCGGCGTGAACCCCTACGAATCACCTGAGTTGCCTAAGCGATCGACTGCCGCTCCGCGTGATTCCATGAGTTGGTTTCGGGCGTTCAAAGTTGCCGTCATGTGGCTTTTGCTTCTTATCCTTTTCGGATTGATCGTCAGCCTGATAGTTCCGGTTCAACACGGACCAAGATGATTCTTAGCAACTGGCTCGCAGGGACGTACGCAACGGCTATCAACGATAGACTTTAGAACGGCTGATCGCCGTCGGTCAATATGTCGTCATCATCGCCATCGGCGTCCGTCGCAATTTGATACGCACCACGCAGCCGGTCTGCCGTCTCGATCTGATCGGCACCCTCGGGAATCTCGACAATCACACCGATGATCGCGGACGCATCGCGGGACGAATGCAGACACTCATCCGCGATGATGGAGCCAAACTGACCGACGATCGCGTCACGCTCGATCGTGGAGGCTTCGGAGCGGGTGTCTGCTACGAAGATCCATCGCGGATGGTCTGGCAACGCGATGATGTGCCGGTCAGCGCTCGACGGGATGGCGTCGACGGTGGCGAGAAGTGAGCGGCACAGCGAAGCGGGTCGGATCATACTTCGTCGGATTTGTGGTGAGGCCCGAGAGATTGCCATGCGTGCTTGAAGTCCACTGCCAAAGGCAGGAATTGCCAAATTCGCTGCAAAATAATGCAAATTTTCCGAGAAAGTTCGATTTTTCAGGACAAATGGTTGCGTTTCAAAAACCCTGCGGAACTATCCAGATGTTTCCCGCCATGCTATCCTGTATTAGCGGCAAGGAGCCCTCTATTATTCGTTCCGGGTTCGGCAGGACAAGAGTCCGTGGCAGTTCCGCTGATGCAGCGTTTATCCGGAAGCGTTAATAAATGGAGCGAGAAGATCGCGAACTGGTCGTCATCGGTAGTCTCTCAAGGGAGACTGAAGATACGATCTTTTCCGTGCTGAACAATTCTGGGCACCAGATTTTGCCGCCAGAACAAATGGTGGCATTGCTCAGCGATGCGGTTTCAACTGATGTTGCTGGTAGTCTTGTAGGGTCACTCCTGCGTCTCCATCAAGTATCGAGTCGAACCGAAAGCTCCATCTCGAATCTGATCGAGCTTCGGAAGATTAGAATTGATTTAGCGGATGACTATCGCAGCGAGAAAGTTCGCGGATTGGATGTTATTGAGCGACTTGCTGCTGTTCCAACCGTAAGGCTTGCAGCTCGTGCGATCGACCTTTCCTACGAAAGCGACAACCTTCTGCAGCGATCTCGTGTCCTGACGGATATCCGTCCAATTTTTTCGGAGGATGCAGGGTCGATTGATGGAGCAGTTGTGGCTCACACGCTTCGGTTGCGTTACGACAGTGCAGGCTTGGACCGAGAGATTAGTCTTGCGGTTGATTCGAACGATTTGAGAAAACTTATTTTCCAGTGCGAGCGGGCCTTGCTTAAGGAAGAGACATCGCAGATGCAGATGATTGAGAAAGCTGACATCACCACCACTCCCCGACAATCGAATGACATCTATGAGTAACACACTTTTCGACATCGAGAAACGTGCAAATCCTTCGGGCGGTGGTCTCGCGAAAAAAGCTGTGACCGAAGCTCGCAGGCACAGAGCTGGCGTGCGATCTTCGTTCGATATCTCCGACGACTCTGGACTTGAAATAAGCCAGATTCGAACAAATGTCTTGATCGGACGTCATTTGATTGAGATTCTGCGTGACGTTGCTACCGTGAGCCTTCCGAGCCATCTCGCAGTTGGGGGCGTCGACCAACCGAATCAATTCTGTCGAAAGCACGCTAGGATCCTGGCAACAGATCTCTACGAAGCATTTGGATTGTTTCCAAGCCGTATCGCTGCGTCAGTAGAGGGTGGTATTCTGTTAGCCTATAGGCGTGGTGCGGATCTTCGCCTGGAAATCGAAATTGACAATGACGGTGATATCACCGGAGCGATTTCCACGAGCAAACGTGTTGTGCGTACTGAAACTATTGACCTTCCAGCGAAGCTAAGCAAACTTGTCCGCGACTTCAGATTATCACCCCGATCGTCTTCGCTGTAATGGTCGAGCTAAGCTAGGCCCGCAAGATTTTCACGCACATTCGATGTTTTACCGTGGATTCTCGGCAGATGATCGAGATGAAGATGGCTTAATTAAAGTTGAGACGATTCAGGCACCTGATTTGTCGTGTAACTTTGCAGATCTATCCCAACCCGCCGACGTTCGGATACGCGAGAACGGACTCCAGACGGACGGATGTTATCGGTTTTCGCTGGCAACCGTTCGATACGAATGCCTCGCAAACGCCGTACATGCTCCACTTTGCGGTGGTGAGGCGGAAAACTACAGCCATTGCGAGCTGAGATCGCTCTTCACCGGCGAATCCGCTGAATTCGAGCCGATCGCAAAACGGGAACGACCGAAAAGTAAGTCCCATAAACGAAAGAGGCTGGGCTGGCGAATAAACCTGCGGAACAACATTGAAATAATATTGCAGCCGGGCTAGATCAGGGTTCAAAATCTTTCTGCGA
This sequence comes from Rubripirellula sp., assembly GCA_041740415.1. GTDB lineage: Bacteria > Planctomycetota > Planctomycetia > Pirellulales > Pirellulaceae > Rubripirellula. Next base: position 15,534 of record JBGSLZ010000028.1, on the reverse strand, counting down.
ACAATGCTCGATGGCATCGATGGTAAAACAGATCAAACCTGATTCGATTCGATTAGATGTGAATCTTGCTAACGCTCTTGAACCCAAATCAATGATCCGCCCCATACTCTTGATCCGCCAACTTCGTTATCCCGACCATCAACTAATTTGAGCCTCGCCTTATCAGGGGCTTTTGGCTGTTTCAGCCTCGCCCAGATTTCCCATAGCGTCTGGGCATCTTGCAATCGCATCTGGTAGGCCCGAACGTGCCATAGATTTTTGACTTCAACGATAATCGTGTCGCCATCCTGTCGGGCTGACGAAATTAGCATTTTGGTTGTGTCGTCGAAATTAACGACCGCCATGAATGCGTCGAACGCTTCTCTGTCCCGTTTAGCCGACGCCGCCGCAGATTCGGCAAGTTTTGCGTTCTCCCGTTCCCGTGCTTGCCTCTTAATCGCTTCTTCGCGTGCGGCTTTAACTTTGGCAGCCGCAATTCGTTCGGCCCTAACTTTCGATGCAACTTCATCGCGTGCAGGTCGTTTCGGAGGCTGACCCGATGCCAGTCCTAACGATGCCTCATGCGACCGCTTTCTATCCGCTAACTCCGATTGCTTCGCGAGCCACTTGCCCGACGTATCTTCGTAGTCCTGGATTTGCTTGACGGTGTTCTGAATGAAGATGCGGTTTTCGGCAACCAGTTTTTCTATCGGTACGGCAACGGATTCAGTTTCGTTCTGCTTCAATAGTTTCACAAACTTAGCATCGCTCGCTACATACTTTGCGGTTGTCTCGTGGTCGCCAATCAAGGTTTTCCATTTCCTTGCAACGTGGGTGATCGGCATCGGCTTTGCTTCATCGTGCAGAGCGATCGCCGCCTCAGTTTCTGCCAAGCCACGTTTAGCTGACTCGATTTGTTCTACGGATTGTTCGTACGATGCAACGGCACTTTCATAATCAGCAACTTCGTTCTTCAGTCGTTGCTCAATCAGGGTGTCCTCATCTGAAGCGTCGCCATCAACTCTTTCTGTGTTCGTTACGTCCAACGCACTAGCTAACTGGCGAGGTGGTGGCTGCGTTCTCGCTCTAGTCGCTGCCGGATTTGATTCAGTGTCGAAAAGAGCACCGAAAATTCCGCAGACACCGCAGCTTAGAATCATTAGCAGGCACCCGCCGCCAATTGTTGCGGCTGCCGATCGCTTGGCCATAGCTCATCCCCAAATTTCCGATCTTGTGACACCGATAGAGTAATGTGTTACGAAGTGACACGTCTGGTCAAACGACTGTTCGAGAATCAAAAAGCCGCGTTTCTTCGCAACAGTGAATCATCGACCTCGCATCCATCTCGACGTAACGTGCCTCGGCGGTGTCGTAGCCGTTTCGGCGATAACGCTTAGCAACCTTCCTGGCGTCGGCTTCGGATGTAAACACACGCGGATAGACGCCCGCGATGTTGCTCGTTGGCTCATCCTCCGTGATGACCGCCCAAAAGCCAATTTCGGAGCGGTTGTTTCTGTGCAGCGTTTCAGCGTTTGCCATGATCTTGATTCCATGCAGTGAGTGAGAATGTCAACGTGACGCTCCCATGATTCGCATGAATTCCGACGTTGTAAAGTGCGGTCGAATGATCTAAGGACGCTGTTAGGAACAAGCGTTTGCATCATGTCGACATGATGCACCGGAGCGAACCCGAAACCTCACGAATTCACTGAAAAACACTGCTTGCATCTTGTCGACAAAGATATTTTGATATTTTTTTCAACCATTACCGACAACAGCCTCACGCGGTGCATCTTTGCCAACTTTTTCGGCGATCGTCTTGAGAAACTCGTTGGCCGCTTCGGCTAACGAGTTTCGTTTTTGGGCGAGTTCCATTTGTCGTTGATTGTCGACGGAACTTTGAACCATCGAGTTTAAGCCGGAAAAATCAGTCCGCTCGACGCTGCCACGACTATTAAGCTCGGCAAGCTCCTTCAATGCGACGTTCGGCATCATTCGCCCATCTTCGTCACGTTCTTGGGTCACACTGAATGTCGACCGTTTGAAAGCGTCGGCTAATTTCGGATCGTCAAACGTGCTGTTGGCGAAGTCGCGAATCATCGTGGGCAAGTCCGCCACCGTCTTATCGAACCGCTTATCGCCATCCGCTTTCACAACGTCGTCTTTCTCTCGCTGTGCGTCCCCGCGTCGAAGATCCATCGCCGTGCTCGTGATGTCGTCCCCGATGCGTGTCGGGTCGATGCCGTTCTGTTTTGCGAATGTTCCCGCACGATCGGCAAGCGACGTTCCGAGTGAATCAGCCATCGTCGAAAACATGTTGAACGTGTCGCCAATTTGACCAGCGATGTCACCGCCGAACGTCGCCAGCCCATCGGTGATAGATGGCTTCGGCGGTGCCGGTTTCGGCTTTCGTTCAGGCTGATTGTCGACCACGTATTGAGTAGCCGTGTCGACCGCTGACGCACCGGCTCCCACGATCGCGTCTGCGGCGGCTTTGCCGGGCATGATCGCGTCGACCGCATCGCCCGCGAGTCCAGCCGCACCGCTCAATAGGCCACCGCTCGCTGCGTCGGCTTTGCCGAATAGACGTTGAGCACTGCCAACGATTGACGCACCCTTCGTGACTGCCGATGCCGCCGCACCCGCAACGCCGATCGACGCTGCTTTGCCCGCGTTTAACGCACCGCCCGCACCCTTGATTGCGAGCTTCGCCGCGAGACCAAGCTGAACAATAAACGGCCCAACCGCCTCGCTGACGCCGACGAGTGCAGCGGTCAGTTGATCGAACGAGTCGCTGTCGATTGCTTCGTTCAAATTCTTCAACGCTTGTGACAGTGGGGCGAAGATCGGTTCCGCGACGGTTTTTGAAAGCTGTTTGTAACGATCAGATAGCCCGTCCAACTGTCCATAGAATTGCTCGCTCTGCTTTTGAAGACTTCCACCATAGTTCTCTTTGAATCCTGCGAGGATCTCGTTAAGAATTGTGTCGACGTCGAAGCCCTTTTCGCCGGCTTGAGATTTTTCGGCTACTTCGTTCGCCGACATGCCGAAACGGTCAGAAATTATTTTTCTTACTGGCGCGACCTCTTGAATTTGATTAAGGTCTTCGGTGAGCAATCGACCAGCACCTCTGATTTGACTGAATGCACGAACCAATCGTTCCGTTCCAACGGCAACGCCATCGACGCTGACGCTTGCCGCGTCGAGTATCGCTTCGATGTCGCCCTTGATCTCGCTCGAATCGAAACCAGCCCCCGCCAACTTCGATGCCGCGTCGGTCAAAAGTCCAAGATCGACCGGCAATTGAAGATCCAATTCCAAAAGTTCTTCGATCAAGTCTTTCGCTTTTCCTGGATCTTTCAAAACGATTTCGAGATTCCCTTGCGATCGTTCCAAGCCAGCAAGTCCCTGCACGCCGTCGGATGCAACCTTGCCGTATGCGGCACCTGCTCCGACCGCACCCGCACCCGCTAACATGGCCGCACCACCACCGAGCGACCCCGCACCAGCGAACGCACCCATCGCAGCCATCGCCGCACGCCCGCCGAAAAAACCTCTAGGTGTGATATCGATGTTGGTACTCGCCATCCGGTCCATCATCGCCATGAGTGACCGGATATGTGCCATCGCGTCGCGTGTGTTTGCACGCGGTGTGATCGTAGGTCGCGTGCGGGCGAGTGCTCGGGACTGCGATCGTATTGCCCCCATCGCGGTCGAAAACGGTCTGCCGTTTACTCTTGGCGTGACGGTCGCCCGAACGGTGGCGATGTCGGTAGCCATCCGTCGTAAGAAAAACTGATTGCCGGGTGCCCGTTTGAACGTCACCGGCATCGTGACGCCCCGCACCTTAGCCGCGTCGCGACGGATTGCGGAAAGTGAACGGCGTATCTGATTCAATTCGCCGACGACGGGGATCTTGATCGGATGTGTGGTCTCGACGTGCCGTAAATTCGTAATCGATTGGCGAAATGAATCGGTGTTCGCTCGAATCGATATCGGATCACGTCGCATGATCGGAGTTTGTGCAACGGGCGTCGTTGGTCGGGTCCGATGTGGCATCGGCAGTGCCCGCGATCTGGGGCGACTCGCCAATCGATCGAGAGACTGTAGTTCACGCTTGGCGATGCTAGTGTCGGCTGTCACCGGGATGCTGATCGGCTGCCTTGCGTCAGCTCGTAGCTTCGTGATCGATCGCGACGCCGCCGACGTATCGGCGGTAAGTGTCTCGCGACGCATCAATGGTGGGATGCGTGGCGTGACTGCCGTAGCCGTCTGTGCCGCTCGCTGTGGCGTTGTGAGTACTCGACTCGTCCTGAGTGTCGATGACCGGCTCAGTTCGGCGATTCGCTGCCGTGCGAGCTTGTCATCGATGCGGAGTTTGATCGTCGGCGTCGACTCCGATGCAAACGATCGAATCGTTTTTCTAAGTTCAGCCAATTCAGCAACAAGTCGCTTACGGTCGAGCCTCGCTTTGATGGTCAACTCATCAATCTTTGTCGACTTGGCGAGTTGCTTCGCCGCAATCAAGTCTTTCCGCAGTCGCGAAAAATCGGCTCGCAATGAAACAATGTATTTTTGATCGCTCATGGTTTTGTATTTCGGCTCCGTTGTGGTGATGTGTTTTTAGCGGTTCGTCGGCTTGCCTCAGTCGCGTTGATCGCGGCTTGCATCGCCAGTCGTGTCTCACGCCCTTCATGTACCGCGTTCATTGCACGTACGCGTGCGGCTTCGGGGTTCGACGGATTGCCTTTTTCGTCTGGCGATCGGAGCAAATTTTCGATTTCAGCGAATGTCATCCCTGCCGCTTCCGCAAGCGACAGACCTATACCACCAGCGCCCAGTGACGCCGGACGGGTCAACAGCCAAATCACGTCGCCCACGCAAACGGGGTCGGCGAGCAACCTCGGCTCTCCGGGCAGTTCCGCATGATCGATCCAGCCCAGGCAGGTTCGATCAACTAGCCGTTGTCCGCTGCTTCGTTGTTTTCGTTGTTTTCGTTGTTTTCGCTGTTCCCCGTCGTCGCGACGGGCTCGGTGGGGTCCGGGCGGAGATGGCTCGCAATCATCCATCTATGCGTAGGCGATCCAACGTCATCACGTCCCGAATCCATGTACCAGCGACCGACGATGCGAGGTGACACGTCAGCTCCGTCGGCGGTCTCGATGCACGCCGATAGTGCCATGCAAAGTCCCTCATGTGAACCGCAAACCCAATCAATGACCGGGGTGCAATCGGTATCGAGGGCGGCGATGTGAACGGCTTCCTCATTCAAAGCGGCGACCCGTTCACCTTGGGGCAAGCCTCGCGTTGAATCAATCGTTTGTCGCCGACAAAATGCCACGTACCGACCTTCGAGGGTGCCGATTTCGTAGAGACTCAGCGGGTGCAGCTTTGCTTTTTTGCCGTCGATCGCGATGTCGATCGATTGGCCTAAAATGCTCTGGATACTCATAGGTTTCACTTTCTTACTGGAGAAAAAGGATGGAGCTAGTTTGTTTTTTTGTGCGATCCGAGCAAGCCGTCGAGCAGGTCAGATACAACGTCGAGCTTCGCGGCACGATCGGCGGCGTTCGCGGTTGCGAGTTGCTTTTCGAGAAGCACCGACGCACGCCCTGCGTGTGCGAGCAATCCCTTTGCCGCCGTCGCGATAATGTTCTCGTCGGTAGACCTTAGAAGTTTTCGAAGTGCTGCGACGGCTTCACGTTCGCCAGCGATCGCATCGTCCGCGATCGCGTCCGCACGCTCGATAAGTCGAGCGAGTTTTGATTTGCGATACGCTGGTTCGCTCGAAAGTTTGTAGGCCGACGACTCTGGCATTCCGAGTCGTTCCGCTGCCTGTGCGATCGTTAGCGATTCGCTGACAACCGTCGATGCGAGCAGTTCGATTCGTTGATCGCGGTCAAAATTGTCCGTTTTTGGCATGGATTGTCATTTTCAAAAGTTCCCCCTTTTGAAATTTGATCTATTCGGCGACGACGATCAGCCCCAGCCTCTCGGCAGTATGTCGCAGTTCGCTCATCGCGTCGTCTGCTCGACCGTCACCGAAGACGTGTTGAACCCACACACGCACCTGCGTCTCGTCAAACCGTTGGCTTTCGACGAAGAATCCCAACCGGCGGCTGTGGTTCAGCAAGCGTCCGACGCTGACGGTCAGCAGTTCGGCGTCCGTCTCGTCATCGCCGGTAATCCTAAGTGCGAATCGCTTTCCGTCCTTGTTCTTGTGCAAAATCCCGACGCCGCCGACTGATTGGAATCGATCCATGATCGCGGTAAGTGCGAGTTCGCGTGATCGGTCAACGCCAGCTAGCGACGGGTCGATCTCTGGGCGGTGCGGTAGCAGCGGATCGCCAAGTAATCGGCGTTCGTAGTCTCGCCAGCGGGCATCGAGGGAGTCGATGGATTCGCCGGGGCGTCGGGTCGGTCGTTTCGGTTTCGCGAGTTGCCGGGGCATCTAAAGCACTCTTGATAATCAGAGGTAAAAATTTGGATTTCGGGTCGATTAGGTATAGGGATTTCTTCATCACACCATCACAGCATCGCACAGCAAAAAACTTCTTTGCTGTGTCATATAAAAGGCCGCAAATTCCCGCACCGGATCGGCTTCCGACACGGCATCACAGCACTTTTGCGATTTCCGAAAATTTCGCTCAGATGGCGTGACATCGGCTCGATGCTGTGTTGGATCAGTAATCACCGATGGAGATCTCCTTCAACTTTTCGATGTTCTGAGTTGTCAGCGGCCACAGACGTTTTCGCGTTGCGGTTGCTCCGTTTCCTAACTGCGTGATCTTTGAATCCGCACCGGCTAGACGAAGTACTTTCGTCAGACGCTTTCGCGTCAATTCAAACATGCGTCCCTCAACAGATAGAACGCTGAAAAGGTTTTCAGCATGGATGCAAGTTGCGTCACCGATACGTACCGACGGTTGCCGACCAATTTGATCCCAATCGACTTCGACGGAAGACTGAAACGTCAGCCACCCGTTGGTATGTCTCAAGATCGCCGATGCGATTACGCAAAGGTAGTCCTCGGTTGCGTCGGGGCGTTCAACCTTCATCACGTCAGGGCGTGCCAGTCGGTCAGGAAGGGTCTTCCACCTCCGCCCCACCGCCATCGGTAGCGGTCGATGCGTTTGTTTCAGAAACTCTTTTTTCATCGCGGGCAAGGAAGGTGCCCAGTCGGAAAGCTCACAGTACTTTTCACTGACGGACAGGCAACGAAACCGAAACGTAACAGGATCACCGTCGATCAATGTCAGTTCGCAGTCGAGTAGACCAGCGGGCTTGGCGGCGGCTTTGCTTGCAGTCGTTTCGGTTCTTCCAACGGAACCATCGTCTGCGTCACTGTCGGAAACGTCGTAGCCAATCGGATCAGGTTTCCAAAGTGCCGCGTTCGCGATTGCTTCTCTGACCTTCGATTCTCCGTCATCGCGTCGGAGAACATCACGAACGTCTTCGCCTTTGCTTGCGATGATCTCGCCGGGCAGGCGAGCGACGCGAACCGACGTCGCGATGCCGAATAATCGCCCACCCGTTTTCTGAGCACCGGTTTGACCCGGCATGTCTAGGTCGGGAACGAGCACAACATTCACGCCACGAAAGAGCGTCGCGTACTTTTCATTCATTTGGCTAAGTGGCAAACCGAAAGCCAATAAACCTAGTCCAGCCAATGCGGACGCATCTTTGACACCCTCAACACCGTGCCAAGTTTCGCCGCCCTGGGGCAAGCGACCGGGGAAGAACAGTCCAGAGTTGCCTTCCCCCGGCTTAAAGAATCCCTTGTCGTTTGGTGTGAGGTCGAAATGGGAGTGGATCTCTCCCAATTCGTTATAGACAGGCACCCTCGCTACGCGATGCCCGCCTCGTGTTGCAGCTTCTGCACCAAACAAGCGAAACGCATCCATCGGCATCCGCTTCGCCTTCGCGACGGCTTCGACGATATCGACCTTCGGCTTAATTGGTTTCGGATTTGCGTCATCGATCGGCGGCCAAATACCCAAGTGAGTGGCGATCAGCTCGGCGGCTTCGTGCGAGTCATGCCCGCCAAACTTCGCCACCGTATCACGGACGCCGCCGGTGTGAATGCCGCACCGGTGACAATTCACGCGACCGTGGCTGTCAATGTCTGAATCCACGAAGAACGATCCGTGACCGCAGAGGGGGCATATGTGATCGTTCCGCTGATTGCGGCGTGGTTCGAGTTTGTCTCCGCTGATTGGCGTTAAAGATGTGATGATATCGCGGCATCGTCCAGCCGCCGCCGAGTCAACGTCCGCAAAGTTCATATGGAATGTTTCGGTCGTCGCAATCATGCTGCTTCTCCCGTCGCACCAGGACGGGAAACATCTACTGTGACGATCTCTGTATCGGGCGGCAGCATGCCGTACCACGACGATCGCGGATCGTGACCCTCGGGCAGCCAGCCGATGTATCCTTCATCGGCATCCGAGAGAGGCTGTAGGTGTTCAGTGTCCACGGACGCGGCGGTGCCGTCGAGCCATACCGTGATCGTGGCGGGCACTGCCAGCACGCGACTGGTTCCCGATTCGTGCCAGTATTGTCGGTGCGGTATTGCACCTATGGCGGTGACATTCGGCGACGAATTATCGCCCGTAGATGTTGCCCGATTGGGCTTACGTCGATACATTGAGAGTGTTCCTGAATTGCTTGCTGTGGTTTTGGAAAAGTTGCGTCGGGATCTCCCCTCCCTCTCGTCGCAACACTGATACACGCCGAACGCTCAGTCTCCCCAGGCTGGGCTTTCGGTGTTTCTGTACGATGCTAAGTCGATGCCACCTCCATTTCGCGGCGGGCTGATCGGCTCCGGTGCGTCATGTAGTCCACCAGTGCTTCAACGTCTTGGTCGGCATAAGAAAATTCGCCATCGGCGTGACGGTATGGACGTATCAGACCGCACCGCACTGCTGACGCGATGTGATGAGGTCTGACACTGACGCCAGGCAGCTTAGCTTTCGCGGCATCGATGAGTCGTGAGTTGGTCATTGACTGTGCTCCAGTGCGAGGTGATGTTTTGGATTTGAGCACCTATTGCGATGTCGTCAACGCGCTCGATACTTGCGACGGTATTCAGAAATGAATCAAGATCTTTGCGGACCTGCGAACGTGTCCCCGTTGATCTTTGGAAGTGAGGGACGTGCACCGCCGTCTTGAATCAGACCGGCGGCTCTCTTGGATAGATCCGCTAGATCGCGTACCCATTGCAAGCACTCCTCGCCGTATTCAATTGGCGAGTCCTTGTAGTCGTTTACGGCTTGTTCGATATCGAGTGCTGCTTCGTAGATTGAGTCTGAAAGTGCCATCGTTCGTTTCTCTTTGGTTACAGGGGGTTATCAAGTGATTTTGTAGGCATGCGACTATCGAGATAGTTCCGCGTCTAGCTCTGCCTTGATTCGGCTGAGTCTCGATTTCTTTGATCGAAGTTCGCTCGGATGCGGAGTGACTTCACCCGTCCGCACCAGATCAACCTCGTCGATAAACTCCCGCACCCATGCGGCGGTGGTTCGCTTTGCTCCGAGTGCGTATTTCGTTTTCAATCGGACACCTGATGATCCACGCAGTGCCCAGCGGTGCATCGTCGAGACGTGCGGACGCTCGCCGGTAAGCTTCTCGACCAACGACGCAGCACTCGCTAGTCGGATGAGTTGTTCGTCTTGTTGTGTGGCGATCACGATGCGGCACCCCGGCGTTCGGTTGCGTCATCGTGATCGAGCGAGGCGACGTAGGTGTCGATCTCGTTTCGACGGTAACGAAGCGTGCCCTTGGTGACGCGAACCGGCTTGATCGTGCCAGCGGATGCGATGCGATCGAGCGACCGCGTAGAGATGCCGAGATAATCAGCGGTTTGTTTTTTTGTCAGCAACGCCGGGACGTCGATGCTCTCTTGGCTCGTCATAAGATGACCACACATGTGAGTGATTGAAACGGAACGCCGCGTTGTTGCGACGATCAATGCGTTGATTTCAAAGCTCACTGCGTGGCCGTACACCGGCACCAAACGTCATGTACTCCGACGATGCCTCGCCGGTCCGTATCGATTGGCTGGACTCGTCGTCGCGATGCTGTGACGATCACGACGACTCCACTTGCTGGAATCCTAGCGGGTCGGCCTGGCTTGCCAAGTCGCACTTGGTCGTTTTCTGGCGATTATTTTCCTTGTCAATATGGAAGGAAATGCCGTGCCAAAGATGATTGGCACTTGAGTTGCATCGACAGCATTGCAAGTGAATACACCGGAGCGACTGGCACGCTTATCCGCGAATCATCCGGCTTGCAACGCAATTGCGGCAATCAGTTTCTTCGACTTCTCGGCATAAATTTCTGACGTGTCGATGTTGGCGTGCCCGAGAATCGCGGCTACTTCCTCGATTCCGAAAAGTTCACGGATCTCGGTGGCGGCTGTGTGCCGGAGCTGATTCGGATTCCAGCGATGTTCCTTTTGCCAAGCCTTTAAATCTTCGTCTGAGATCTGTTCGGGTGGCGGAAATGCACGTTCGCATCCGCGATGGATCGCACGCCGGTACGTTGTTGTGTCGTACTGATCACGGTCCCGGCGTCCACGTCGCGAGACTGGCTTCCCGTTAAGCATACCGGGTTCATTTCCGCGTCCGCTCGGTGTTGTGCGTCGCGCATTCTTCCTCGCGTGATGCTCCGCAATCGCATCGCTCGGGCGAAAGCACGGTAGGCTCGGCTCACGATCGATGTACGGAGCCAGTGCTAATTGTCCTCTCGGACCTATCGCGATCAAACGCTTCTTGCTGTAACGCTCCGTCTTATGGGTCGCTGGTCGGTAAAACCATACCGCGTCAGTGCGGTCGATCTCGCTTGGCCGCATATTACAAACCTCGACCGGGCGAGCACCAGTCAGACGCTGCAAACGAACCATCGCGGCGACAACTGACGAGAGGCAAGTGATTGTCCGGTCAACAATTTCATCGTCAACCGGCTCGACGGGCGGATGCTCGACGGCATCGGTTTTCCCCTCCGCCAGCCCGTCGACGGCGGTCAGCCGTCGATAAGTCGACTCACAGACCAGTTCCTCGCCAACGCCGTATTGAAAGACGCGGCGAATGCGATGCGTATTGTCGTTGATGTATCGCCGCGAATGACCTCGCTCGATCCCTAGGTTCTGGAGCCGTTTTAGCGAGAGTGGTCCGAATTCATCGACCGAAACGTCCCCGTAAAGTTCACGCAGCATTTTGAGGGCTGGCTTGAACGAAACGGCGGTCCCGGTGGGCGAACCGTCGCGGCGTCGATAGTGGGCCTTAGCGAATCTCCAAAATCTCAGAACAAGTTCGTTGACGGTGAAGTCTTCGCCCTGGGGTGGTGGCGATGTTCGACCAGCAGCTAACCATTCGCCGATCAGGCGATCGTAAAGCAATCGACTCGATTTCGAGCCGAACTTGCCCAGGTAATTGTCGCGACCATCAATCGTGACGACCGCTTGGCCGGTGGCCTTGTGTTTGCGGTAGCGGGGAACCGCACCGTTGAGCTTGGGCATGCGAAAACACTCCTTGGAAAGCCAAAACGGTAGCTACCGTTTTTGGAACTCTCGGAAATGCCGCACACCTGACCATCAGGCGGTATCGAATCGAGCGATTCGGCTATAAGAAAAACTATGATCTTCAAACAATCGGGGCGACAAGATTTGAACTTGCGACCTCTACGTCCCGAAAACCGGCAGGCATTCAAAATTTCGTTTTTCCCCGTGTTTTTGACATTGCGTGATACCTTTCTGCTCCCGAAACTGTCCCAAAGGTATCACCGAAGGTATCTCCAGATGATGGGAGCGACACATGCCACGAAAACTAGAATTGACCTTCCAAAAAGGCACCGCTGGGCGATTGGGACGCTGGCGCAAAAAGTATCGGGGGAGGGTGCATTATCTTGGTTCAGGTCCATCTAAATCCGATGTGGCGAGCTACAAGTTGGCATTGGTTGCTTGGAAGTCATTAAAGCTTGAGCTTGATAAGGATGCTACGCCTGCGGCCAAACCGTTCGACCCCGAATACGAGGAAGTGATTCAGGAATGGGAGCGGGTGTTGGCGTGGGCCGTTCAGTACAACGACGATTCCGAGGCCGTCGTTGCCCGCCAAAAGCTTCAGGAGCTTCGGGAAAGAAGGGAGGCTAAGTCCCAGTTGCCCGTTGGCCACCAGGATAGTCTCTGGAGCCGCTTCCGCGTTGAACCTTCGGTGCTTAACGACATTGCGGATGTAGCGCTGGCCAGTTCCAAAAGCACGACTGCGGAAGAATGGGATCGTATATCAGACGACATGCGTGCCGTGGGATTTCGTGCGCGGTCAACCACCACTCCAATACGGGACCCGACTGTTCCGATTCGTTCGGACGTGCCTTCCAGCGTCGAAGAAGAGATTCGTTGGCGTGATCGAATTGAGAGCCAGCAGCGCCTGCATACAGAGTCGGCCGAAGATACAGTCAAATCGTGGGCCGAAACCTATTTGACCAAGCAACGGGAACGTGTTGCAGCAGATGAGCTTTCAGCGGGACGTTACAAATCACTCCACAGCTGCGTTAGTTTCTTTCGCGACTGGCTCGGAGCTGAAACGCCTGTAACGTCAATCAATGGCCGCGTGTTGACGAGATTTCATTCCCTTTTATTGGAGCAAGTCACCAGTGGGCAGTGTGCGGCCGGTTACGCTCGAGATCGATTGACGGTGGCGAAGTCATTTATCAAGTGGCTATGGGGACAAGACGCATTTGAAAACTTACCCAAGAACATTGACTCGCGTGAGCTGAGAATTACGCGTCGATCAACCACACCGAGCATATTTTCGATCGCCGAAGTTGGTCAGTTACTGCGGAAGGCATCGGCCAGAACTCGGCTGTACGTCCTATTGGCACTAAACACTGGCATGACACAAAAAGACATGGCCGACCTTCGCGATAGCGAAGTCGATTGGGAAAAGGGAAAGTTAACTCGGAAACGCAGCAAGACCCAAAAGCACGAGGGCGTTCCAACTGTCACTTACAAGTTGTGGCCAGAGACGTTCGATTTACTCAAAAAGTACCGCAGCGGCGAGGAGCGAGTCTTGCTCAACAGTCATGGCCAGCCCCTGTATCGTGAATGGATCGATGACCAAGGGAAATACTCGAAGCTTGATAACATTCGGAGTGCATACGACCGAGTGATGCGAGAACTTCCCTTCAATAAATCCCTTAAGCTGCTCCGAAAAACATCACCCTCGCTAATGGAGGGCGAAGCCCGTTTCCGGGGCCTTGGCAAACTTTTCCTGGGTCAGGCGCCAAACAGTGTTGCGGACAAGCACTACATCCAGCAGTCCGAAACAGCATTGGACGAGGCGATCGATTTTCTACATGTCGCGTACAAGATTGAGTCAGCCGTTTCTCAGATGGCGACCGAATTGGTCGAGGAATTGCCGTGCGTTTTACCCGGACACATTGAATAGAGTTCTATTATCGAATATCAATCGAAGTACATTGCGCATCCGAGAAAAGGCCCTCGTCGAAGGGGCGTTTTGTTTTCCGGCGAAGATCCCACAAGCGGCTTAGCATTGCCAAACCTGCTTGGGGATTCGCCGAGTGATGTATCTGCTTCGAGGTACTGCCCTAATGCCGAACTGCCTGTCGAAGCAGTGAAATCAACCGACAAGGGGAATCCTTCCGTCTTGAGTTGACTCGAATACGTCGTCCGTCTGGGAACGCGATCTGAATTTCGCCGCTGCGATGGAGCTGTTTGATTGAACATCCAATCGTTTGTGCAATCTTAGTCGCGTCGCGAAGGCTCATGCCTCGTTCCACAGTCTGACGCGCAGGTTTAATTCGTCGCGCCCGTCGTTGCGATACGAGAACACGAACCATATTGGCCGCATCCGCGAGAGTCGAAAAACTTCGACTGCCATCGGGTTTCCATTGAGATACTCCTCTTGTCTTCGGTTCTGCCGCCATTGAAATATGGCTGAAAGCATCGCCGCCACGAGTAAAGCGATAGATTGTGGACTGAGGGGTCACTTCTGCGACGCGATGATTCTGATTGCGAAAGACACGGGATTTGCGGAAATCATCACTGAAAATCAATCGAACCGACAGACGCGTTGTCTTCCCGAAAGAAAAGGTGGGGTGTGCTTGCACAACAAGTGTGTTAAGTAGAAAATTCAGGCGTGCGAAGGAACTGAACGATGACACGATGTGGAAGGAATTCACATGAACACGCAGAATGCGTCCGTTTCGGACGGACAGTTACTTTCGATGATTCGTGGCTATCTTGGTCACGATCTGCATACGGTGAGCACCAAGACCAAGATCGCCTGGAGCGCTCTGGAGAGGCTTGAGTTCGGTGAGCGAAGTCCCAGCGATAATGAGTGGCAGAAACTCTCGCAGTTTTACGGGCTTAATCTACGCGGTCTTTCTGAAATTCAATGTTTGGAAGGCCATTTTGCCGCCGACATCGCTATTGGAAGTGACCCCGGAAAGCGTTTGTCGGATGCTGACAGGCACGAACTGGCCAAGATGAAGTGGTTCATCGCGAATCGAAACACGCCACCAAGTCATTGTGTTCTGGTCCCCAATTGCTTTGACGCCTTCGATCCGACGCTTTTCGCCCAAGCAGTCCTCGATGAAACCGGTGAGTCTACCTACGCCCTGGAGCGTGGCTACGTTGACGTGTTTGGGATTTTGAGTCGGCTTCGCGTTTTTACTTTGATTAAGGCTGAGGTTTCTGAACTCGGGTATTTTTCACTTGTGCCAGACGCTTCGGTTTTATTGCCTCGCGATTCGGTTGACGCCGAACTTCGACTTGTGGCCGCCCGGCGTCTTGGTCGTTTGACCATGTCCTTGCCGTCAGTGGAAGAAGACTTGACGATGGATCGCGAATGGCCAGGAAAGGCCGCATCAAAGAAACCTGATCGTTCGACACAGGTAATGTTGGACCGGTTTGGGGAGTCATTGCTGGCGCCAAAAGAGTTGGTTGACCATCACCTTGCGCAATGTGGATGGACGCCGGGTTCGCCGTTGGACCGAAAGTTGGTCTATCAGCTCGGATTGTGGCTGGGGCTAGACTACGCGGCAACATGCAATCGGCTTAGCGAACTGCAACTCATTCTGCCAACTGACGTAGCACGATTGAAGCAATTCAAACTTGCCACGACCAAGAAATCGATCTTGCCCATCAATATCCCAGACGATTGCACTGGTGACATATGGCGTATCACGCGGGCCGACCACAACAAGAGTCTTCGCTGTCGCGTTGGAGACCTGGTTTTTCTGGACCTTACTGAGTCCAAGCAGGCTGCTGGGGACTGGGACTTTCAATGGCAACTTCATTTAAGGCCGAGAAGTTGCGTAAGCGTCATTCAGGACATTCAGGAATCGAGGTCGGAAAATGCGATTGGACATTGGTCGCGACAATTCATTTTGCGCGTCGATGGGCCGGGTAACTCCAGTATCGATTTGGAGGAAATACGAGTTGCAGGTAGCCTCGATTCCTATCGTGATCGCTTCAATTTCCGGATTTACTGTCCTGATCCTGGCCACACTGGCGTCCCCATCGTCGACGATGTA
>JBGSLZ010000027.1:0-7790 GCA_041740415.1 Rubripirellula sp. | reverse complement strand
ATTCTCATCCAAAATGCGAAGACCTTGGTCAGCGAACCAAAGCTCGTAGTACGCCAATTGCACCATCTCGGTGACTTCACGCTGAACCGATGCGACTTCGGCCTGAGCGATCGAGACCTCGCGGCAAGCGATCGCTGCTTTCGCCTTTAGCTTTTCGGGCCAAGGAACCTGTTGCGACAGCGAGATTGAATTTTGCATCCGTCCGCTGGCGGTCTGCTGTGCGTTAGAAGCGATGGGGAAGAAGTTGTTGTTGAGCATCGGGTCGGCCAAGGCGCTTGCTTGGGGAACGCGCGCTGAGGCGGCTTGAGCGCGAAAGCGAGCGGCGGCGATCTTCGGATGCCCTGCGAGTGCCATTTGGATGCACGTTTCGACCGACAGATTTGAAGCGAGTGAGTCGAGCGATTGCGTTGCCAATGTTGGGGCGGTGGTGCGTAACTCCGAGTCGTTCTTGTCAGACTTCTCTGCGTCTGCTTTTTCGGAGGTGGGGGTATTGTCGGCAGTCGTCCCATTGTCTTCGTTGTCGCTTTCGTTCAGATCATCGCGAAAGCTGGCAAAGCGAATCTGAGAAGATTCTTGCACCGGCGGTGGCTCAGCCGGAGGCGCGGCGTTGGCGATCGATCGGGATGAGCCGGTCGCGTAGTTCGTAGCGACGCTGCGTGCCGACTGGCAGCCAACGAGAAAGGTCGGACTCAGCAAGGAAAGGCTGATTCCAGCGATCCACGCAGCTTTTGTTCGTTGTTTTGTCACTGGATTCCCTCCCTTACGTTCCTCGATCGACTCTCCAAGCCGAGCTTTCCCGCCTCGAAGAGACGTTCAACGATGGAGTTATCGGAACTGTGATGGTGGTTTCGCCGCGACATCCGTCATGGGGGTCACCGCTGGTACGATCCGCAGAACTGGGATGTCAGCAAACGCGATTGTTCGCGAAAATAAAGAAAATCGCTGCTGGCCGTGAAGGATCATCATCCAGGGAGCATCCAACCCATTGACGTAGATTTCCGCGTGTGTCTGCGGTCACACGAAACCGGAGATCGAATGTCGAGGAAAGACGAAGCAATCGAGGACGAAGTTATCTGCCGTGCGGCAGTCGGGGATCGCGATGCGCAACGGCAGATTTACGAAGCCTTCGGTGGCCGAGTCTTGCGGACGGTCCAAAGAATCGTCGGCGAGTCAGATGCGGCAGATGTGATGCAGGATGCGTTCTTGCATGTATTCAATCGGTTGCCGTCGTTTCGTCATGAGGCGCAATTTGCGACTTGGTTGCATCGGTTGGTGGTTAATGAATCGCTCCAGCACCTGCGAAAGCGAGGGCGACGTGTCATGAAAACTCAGCCGCTGTCGCACGAGAACCTAACGACGAGCGATCGAACTTCGTTGGCGAGCGAACTGTCAGAGATATTGACCTGTGCGATGGAACGAATTGAACCTGAATTGCGATTGATATTTCAGTTGAAAGAAGTGGACGAGCTGTCCTATGCACAGATCGGCGAGATTGTCGGAATCCCCGAGGGCACGGTTGGCTCGCGGTTGAATCGAGCGCGGAGGGAATTGCGCGACCAGCTATTGAACCTCGGTTGGGAGCCATAATGATGACTACGAATTGTAACTCTGTTCGCGATCAACTTTCCGCCTACGTGGACGGCGAACTGTCGCCAGCGTTGGCGACGCAGGTTGAGCAACATCTAACAGACTGCGAGTCTTGTAGTAAGGAGCTTGGCGAGTTCAAGCACCTTAGCAATCTCGCTCGCGTTCACGTCGAATCCACAGGCCAACCGCCAGCGTGGGCAACGATGGCGGCCAAGCTCGATCACTCTGTCAACGGCACGGCGCTGGCCGCCAGTTCTTCGACAGCCGAGCAGAACCGAGGGCTAGCGCCCGTTCGCTCACCAAATTGGAAGACGATCTCCGGAGCGATCGTCGCGCTTGCGGCAACCGTTCTGATTGTCGCGAACATGATGACACCCAATCATGAGACTCATCCGACGACGAACCAAGCATCGGTAACCGCTGTCAACTTGCAACCTGTGCTGGAACTTTTTCAAACCAACGCTCCTGCGGCTTTGAATGCACTTGAGAGCCAATTCACGTTGAAAGATGTTGCACTCTCTGACGCGGATGCTGATTTTGGGCGACCCACTTATGTCAGTACGGCCGCGAAAGAACACACGTTACCCGGCGACGCGATGGTTGCTTCGACCAAGATATTTTCGCTTCCGTTTTGCCAGTGTCCCAAGGGACAATGCACATGCGGTCCAGGTGGCTGTAACTGTGTTGCATGCGTGTGCGAGCGTCCCGATGGAACGACTTATCTAGTGCTTGAACATTGCAAATCGCAAGCAGTCAGTTTTGGCGATTTGCCAGTTCAATTGGTTAAGCGTGGCGATCGCGAAGTCCAACAGATCACAATCGACGGTACCGAAACGATTTCTTTCAATCGACCCTCAGGCAAAATCACTGTCGTAGGTCTGCGAGGCGAATCGGAGATCGAGACGTTAATGGCCAGCCTGTGAGCGGAACAGCGTTAGCCGCCGGTTCTTCACAACGGACTTGAGGAACCGAGGGCTAGCGGCCACTCGCTCAAAAAAGGAATAAAATGACAGCACCTACTCAAAAATCCCGCTTCGCCGCCGTCTGGTTTACACTGCGAATGATCGAAGTCCGGCTTCGTTTCATCGCGGTATTGGTAGCGATCGGTCTTGTCATTGGCTATTGGGATACGATCCAAAATTACTGGGACCGTTACACCAAACCCGCCGTATCGACGGCCAGTAACGTCGCCAGCGACTCCGAATTCTATTGCCCGATGGACCCGTCGGTCATCCGCGAAAGCCTTGAACCCAACGGCTCAGTCCCCAAGTGCCCGATCTGTGGAATGCCGCTCTCGCTCCGCAAAAAGGGAACTCCGATGATCCTGCCGCCCGGCGTGGTGGGGCGCGTCAGCCTATCACCCAATCGCGTCCGCATGGCCGGAATCCGGACTAGTGAAATTGGACTCAGGCCAATGGAAATGTCGATCCGCACCGTCGGCGTGGTCGCTTATGACGAGAGTCATCAATCGCAGATTGTCAGTCGCATCGGTGGCTATATCGAAAAGTTGGTCGTCGACAAAACATTCCAGGAAGTGAAGGAAGGCGACGCATTGGCAGAGATTTACAGTCCAGAACTTTACTCAGCCGTTCAAGAATTAAAGATCGCGAATCAAATCTCCAACAGTAATCTCGGCAAGATCGCTCGTGAGAAAGTACGACTGCTCGGTATCGAAGATCAAGAAATCGACTCCATGCTACGAAGCAACGACGGAGAGTACCGCGTCATCGTGCGTTCTCCTGCGACCGGTTTCATCATCCAGAAGATGGTGCAACAAGGTTCAACGGTCTCGCCAGGTCAAATGCTTTTTGAAGTCGCCGACCTTGCCGCAGTTTGGATCGAAGCCGACGTGTATGAACGCGACCTGAGCATGATTCAAACGGGTCAAGAAATCGAGGCGACTGTCGAAGCCTATCCAAACCAAAAGTTCACAGGCAAAGTCAGCCTGATTTATCCCGAGCTTGATCCGGTCACTCGCACCAACCGTGTTCGTTTTGACGTCGACAATAGCGACCGTAAGTTGCGAGCGGGCATGTACGCCAACGTGACGTTGTCGACTCCCGTTCAAAAAACGCAGCCTTTTGAAACGATATTGGTCTCGACAAAGACGACTCCCGAGAATGCTGAAGCCGCGATCACCAAGCAAGCCGTCTGTCCCGTCACCGGTGCCAAACTCGGCAGCATGGGCAAGCCGGTCACAGTCCAAGCCGACGGTCAAACGGTGTACCTATGTTGCGCTGGCTGCGAAAACGCGATTGCCAAGGAACCTCAAAAGTACGTGTCACGCATTCGCACGGTTTCCGACACCGCCGTTCTGTCAGTTCCTGAAACCGCAGTGATCGACACCGGCGACCAGAAGATCGTTTACGTCGAACGTGAAGAGGGTGTCTATGAAGGCGTGCTGGTCGAGTTGGGTCCGAAGTCGAATGGATATTACGCTGTCATTTCTGGCTTGTTGCCCGGAGACCAAGTGGCCGCTGCGGGGGCGTTCTTAATCGATGCCGAAACGCGATTGAATCCCGCCGCATCGGCGAGCTATTTCGGTGCGAGTGGTGGACCTTCCAGCGGTGGCCAATCGAGCAGTGAAGGCGCGAGCAGCGACGCGACGATGACTCCAAATGCAACCAGCCCAATGGACAACGATCAAGCCGAGCCATCCGCGATCGACGCTTCGACTTCGCGGTTAACGCAAGACGAGTTGGCCGAGATTGCCAAGCTCTCACGAGAAGACGAGAAGCTCGCAAAACGGCAAGTGCTCTGTCCGATCACGATGGAGCCGCTCGGCTCGATGGGTAAGCCGCTGAAGGTCACAGTGGGCGACGATGCGGTCTTCGTTTGCTGCAAAGGCTGCATCAACGGTGTGAAAAAGAACGCCGACAAGATGCTCGAACAAGTCCGTCGTTGGCGAGAGAAGAACCAGCAAGACGGGTCGAAGTAGTCGCATGATTGAACGCATCGTCGAGTATTCGATCCGCAACCCGCTGATCGTGATCTTTATCTCGATCGGCGTGGCCGTTTGGGGATTGCATGCGACGATCAATACGCCGGTTGATGCGATTCCCGACTTGTCCGAAAACCAAGTCATCGTGTTCGCGGATTGGCCCGGTCGCAGCCCGAAAGAAATCGAAGACCAAGTTACCTATCCGCTGTCCGTTAACCTGCAAGGGCTCGCGGGCGTGAAGGCAATTCGTGCGACCAGCGAATTCGGCTTCTCGATGTTGAACATCATCTTTGAAGAAGGTGTTGACTTCTATTTCGCAAGACAACGAGTCCTCGAGAAGCTGTCGGTTGCCGCGACTTTCCTGCCCGGTGACGTCGAACCTTACTTGGCTCCCGATACGACCGCACTCGGTCAAATCTATTGGTACACCGTCGAAGGCGACGGGTACGACATCGGGCGGTTGCGAGCGATCCAAGATTGGTATGTGCGATACCAGCTTTACAGTGTGCCCGGTGTTGCGGAAGTCGCTTCCGTCGGCGGATTCCCGATTGAGTACCAAGTCGATGTTGATCCGAACAAACTTCGTTCGTATGGAGTTACGCTGGGCGAACTTTACTCAGCCATCGCTCGATCCAATTCATCGGTCGGTGGTCGCGTCGTTCAAAAAGGCAACTCGGAATATCTGGTCCGAAGCACTGGCTGGATTGAATCGTTGGCCGACGTCGAACAGACGGTTATCAAGTCGATCGACGGCACACCGATTCATGTTCGCGAAGTAGCCACCGTGCAGTTCGGTTCCAGCCAGCGACGTAACGTGCTGGAAAAGAACGGCAGCGAAGCAGTCGGCGGCGTCGTGCTGATGCGCTTCGGTGAAAATTCCCTTGTCGTCACCGAGCGTATCAAAGCGAAGATCGAGCAATTGCAATCAGGACTTCCTGAAGGTGTCCGGATTTTGCCGTTCTACGACCGCACCGAGCTAATACACAGCGCCGTCGAAACGGTTAGCGGGGCGCTCGTCGAAGAATGTTTAGTCGCAAGTGCCGTTATCTTTTTAATCATGTGGCATCTGCGTAGTGCGCTCATCATTTGCATCATGCTGCCGATGTCGGTCTTAATCTCGTTCATTTTGATGCGGCAAGTTGGCATCTCGTCCAACATCATGTCGCTCTCCGGTATCGCGATCTCAATCGGTGTCTTGGTCGATGCGGCAATCGTGATGGTCGATCAAGGGGCACATACGCTGCACGAAAAGTTCGGTAGTGACAAAGTCACCGGTGACACGCGAGCGTTGTTGACGCCGGCGCTGCGAACAGTCGGGCGACCGATTTTCTTTTCACTCGCCATCATGATCCTGAGCTTCATTCCCGTGTTTGCCATGACGGGAATGGAGGGCAAGATGTTTCATCCATTGGCCTATACGAAATCATTCGCGCTGATCGGCGTTTCGATCTTGGCGATCACGCTCGTTCCCGCAATTATTCCCTGGATGTTGCGAGGACGGATTCGCCATGAGTCGGATAGTTGGCTGGTGCGTCGCGTGATCGAAATCTACCGACCAGTGTTGAACTATGTCATGGATCACCCTTGGCCGGTTGTCTGGACGGTTTCAACGATTTGCATTCTGGGTTCGATCCCCACTGGTTCAAGACCTGTGTTCTTTGCCGCATTGACACTCGCGCTCGGAATAGCGGCTTGGTCCGTATGGGATAGGCATTCATCTGTTCGTCAGTATTTGAAAATGACTGCGATGTTGGGCAGCCTGATAGTGGTGGCGCTGATCGGCAAGCAAATGATGATTCCGTTGGGACGCGAATTCATGCCGCCACTGAACGAGGGTTCGATTCTTGATATGCCGGTGACCATTCCACGGGCATCGGTGACGGAAGTGGCCGCTGACTTGAAAGCCCGCGATGCCGAGATTCGTTCGTTTCCTGAAATTGAATCGGTTGTGGGAAAAGCCGGTCGTGCGGAAACGCCAACCGATCCGGCTCCACTGGACATGGTGGAGACGGTTGTCAATTTGCGCGACCGTAAGCTGTGGCCCAAGCGGGAGCTTCGTTACGACGATGCACTGCGGCAAGTCGGCCGTGCCGTTGCAGCGGTACAAAGAGCGGGTTATGTCGCTTCATCGATCGACGACGACGCTCGTACTGAATTGCCTGGCGATGTCACGATGTTGGTCTTGGAAGACTTCGACGCCATGATGAGGCTGATGATTTTGCAGGAGCAGAATCTATTTGAAGAGCAGCTATCGCCCATTGTGCTAAAGGCAGCGATTGATAAGAGTCTTGAGTTGATGCGAGCTAACGGCAGCCTCGATGTGAACGGCACGGCGCTAACCGCCGGTTCTTCAGACCAATCCGATAACACACCGGGGGCTAGCGCCCTTCCGCTCACAGAATTGTCGCTCACAGATGCGGACAAACTGGCAAAGCAATTGACGCGGTACGCTGATGTCGCGATAGTACAAAAGATCCTCCAGCAAGTCCGCGAGCAGTTGACAATGCAAGGCCGACTTGCCGAAGGCATCGATCCGACAACACTCAGACCGGGCTTCGTTCGCGGCGTCATTCAATCGACAGGCGAACTGCTTGGTGGATCGCGCCCAAGATTCGAGACGGTGGTGCTCGATCACGTTTCGATGGTGCGCGAAGAACGATGGACGATATTTATTAAAGAACTGAATTGGCGACTCCATGATGCTGCTGTGCCGATGGTCAATCAGTTCGCGATTGACCATATCCGGACCAAGCTTTCGGAAACGGATGAATGGGTCAAGCCCGTTGACGAAAACGCGATAGCACAACTGAAGGAATCTCTCAAACAGCCATTTGCTGACGAGTTGTTTCTTTGGCAGAAGGACAAATCGACGCTGCTGAATGAACTCGATAGCGTCGTGAGAATGCCAGGCTGGGGCAACATTTGGACCCAGCCGATCATCAATCGTATCGATATGCTTGCCACCGGCGTCAACACGATGCTAGGTGTGCGCGTCTTCGGTGACGACATCAACAAGATTTCGGAGAAGAGCATCGAAATCGCGGCTGTGCTCAAGAAGCTTCGCGGTGCGGTTGACGTATCAGCGGATCAAGTCGTCGGTGAAGGTTATCTGGAAATCGATATCGATCGCGAACGAGCGGCTCGCTTTGGCGTCAATATCGGCGACATTCAAGACACGATCGAAACGTCCTTGGGCGGTCGCGTCATCACAATGACGGTCGAAGGTCGTGAGCGATTCCCAGTTCGCATTCGTTATGCACGA
>JBGSLZ010000026.1:0-31965 GCA_041740415.1 Rubripirellula sp. | reverse complement strand
GTCGTGCAGGAGTTCTTGACTGCGTTCGACAGCAAACGACGGAATGACAACATTGCCGCCTCGTCGCAACCCACGGTTGAGTTCCGTCTTCATCGACTCACGACGTTGTTCAAGCGTGTAGTCTTCGCGATCGCGATTGCCGTACGTGCTTTCGCAAATGATGTAGTCATAACCGCTGGGCGCGTCGGGGTCCGGATGAAACGCCTTCTCTTCCGGTCCAAGGTCTCCCGAGAACAGAATCGAAATCGTTTTCCCGCCTTCGGCGATTTGAAACTCAGCGGACAATGAACCTAGCAAGTGGCCGGCATTCCAAAATCGCGTGCGTACACCTGGTTTCGGTTCGAACCAGCTTTCGTAAGGGTAAGTTTTGATTTGCTTGAGTGTTTGCTCGGCATCCTGCATCGTATAAATCGGTTCGACCGGTGGCAAACCGCGTCGTTCGTTCTTGCTGGTCTGACGCTCGGCGTTGGATACTTGGATGTAAGCTGAATCTCGTATCATGAACTCAAGCAGATCTTTCGTCGCCGGCGTCGTGTAGATCGGGCCATGAAATCCGGCCTTCGTCAGCTTGGGAAGCAAACCGCTATGGTCGATGTGCGCGTGGGTGAGAATCAAGAATTCGACTTTGGTGGCGTCGAACGGAAACGGGACCAGGTTGAGTTCTTGGGTCGTTCGGTTTCCTTGAAACAAACCGCAATCAACCATGAACGTGGCGGACTCGGATTGAATATGACTGCAAGATCCGGTGACAGTTCCGGCCGCGCCGCAAAATTTTAGGGTCGCCATAGAAAGCTCGAATGGAATCGTGTGAGGAAAAGTAGATATGTCCGCGGACGACTCAGTCGTTGTCGCGGTGGGCACGATGGCAAGATTTGCAGTCAGCTTGAATTCGCGTCATTGTTTCGCTCAGTTGCGACACATTCTTTGACGGATCTCTTGACATACTTTCAAGTTGGGTTGATTCGTCGAACGAGTGTCGAAGGATATCACGAAAATCGCTTGAGCGGTCGGCGACATCGGGTGTTCGCAACATTTCGGCGAAGTGCTCGCGTAACATCAACGCTTCATGCGTGGCACTGAGATCTGGATGAGATTTGGGGGCGGTCCAACCGGCCGCTTCCACTGATTTGAGCGAGTCAAAGGTGTGTTCGAGTTGAACCATCATCGCGGCCATCAACGGAATCGGCACGGACTCTTTGAATTCAACTTCCAGTGACCGAAGTTGTTCATCGCTGGCGGGTTTGGCGGTTTGGGCAGTCTGATACAAGCCACGGTATTCGAGTCCGGTGCCGGCGGCCGTCAAGAACCGTTGACCATCATCGTGCGACATTCGTCCGGTCGTGATGCAAGCTGCGGCGGCTGCGGCCGGCGATCGATGTTTGCCGTGGTGACAGTGAATGTAGATCGGGCCGGGCAAGTCGGTGATCGCTTTCGCTAATTCCAAAACTCTGGTTTGCGAAATGCCATCGTAGCCGTGCGGAAGATGCACGTAACACAATCCAAACTCGCGAGCCGTTTCGGCATCGGGCTTCATGCCGTCGACGCTGATGACGGTGCGAACGCCCAGCGACTTTAGCGCCTCGAAACCAGCCGCGCCGTCGGGCAACCCACCGGAAATGATTCGTTCGTCGACGCGATACGCATTGGGAAGTGATTCAATGCCAAGCGGAACAGCATTTATCGGCGCCGTTGATTCGTCAGCAATTGCAGCCGTGACGAAGCACAGCAGGCAGACAAAAAAAGAAAAGTGAAACGTATTCATGCGGTGATTGTAGCTGGAAACGGCCCGCGATAGTGCGCGGCCGCGTCAGGGGGCACGCAAGATCGTTTGGGCAGCACCCGAAGCCCAGGCGTTCTCGCCCGTCACCATCGCGCGAATGACTAGCGGCCCTTGTATCCCAATCGGCAAAGCGAATTTTGACAGTGTCGTCTCGCCGGCCACGGCGCGTCGATCGATACCCGCGATCGTCGTGTTGTTGGGGTTGCCTGTGGTTATCGCGCCGAGCGGTCGATCGATCGTCACGCTGAGATCGCCTTCCAGCGGGCTGGTCACGGATACTTCGATGACTTCGCCAGCCGCATGACTTCGCGGAACGGACACTGTGATCGCCAGCGGATGTTGCATCGTCAACATCGGGTCACCGATCAAGTTGTAGAGCAGCATGTGTTCGCGACGTTCATCGACGAGGTTTGATTCGACGGGGCTGACCATGGTTGCCAACGCATCGATCATCATCCGTGACGTTGACTGATCGGGTGACGTTTCCTTATGCATTTCGCCAAGCGCGCTTAGCCAAGCATCGCCCAAACGTGGTAACTGTTCCCCGAACACGCCGCGGATCAGACCGACTGCTGCGGTGCTGTTACCATACGGCATTGTCAGGCGGCTGCCCGCAATCACAGCGACAGGGCCACGCTCGGACAACCACATTTCTTCAGCGATCGAATCCACGGGAGCATCCATCGCACCGGTGTAGCACGCCAACAAGATGGCGATCGGCGCGGCTCCGTCGGCGCGATTGAGTCGACTGACGCTGGTGCGATCCAAAACTGGAATGCCAGTCTCTGTTTGAGGGAATCGATCCAGTTCGGTGACTTGGCCATGACCCGCGTAAACCCAAAATCGCGATCCCTGCCAATAGTTGTCGAGCACTGCGTCGGTGAACGATGCGCCGACCGGACAAAATAAATGTCCCGGACTTGCGTAAGCGACGCGGGTCTTGGTCTCGATCGGCAACACGTTGGTCACAACCGTTCTCGTCACCGACTCGATGGCTGCGTCGATCATCATTCCAAATCCGCCGGCGCCACCGACCAATTGCACTTGTCCTCGCCACGGTCCGAAATCGGTGCTGTGTTCATAAGCTAGAATTCGCTTGACAGCCTGACGCAATTGGTGCGGAGTATCGACGGGCAGTCGTCCGACGACCGCTTCGGGAATTCCATCGCCATCAAAGTCTCCGAACGACAAGTCACTCGACATCGTCGGCGTCGATCCGAATCGGGCGGTGACCTTTGTCGCGTGATAGTCGATCGGAGTTTGCGATTCGGGGTCGCAGCGAGATCCGATCGCCGGTGCGTCGCCGATCAAAACGATGTAACGAGTCGCTTCATCAGCCGCGTCACGGATGTGCCGTCGCAATGAATCCGCATCCGCTGATGATTTCACGACCGCGATGTCGAATCCTTCCCCGCGACGATGGTCCAGCCAAGGCTCCAACTCTTCGGAAAACATCTCGGGGCACACGACAACCGTGTCAACGGCATTCGCGGAACCAGGCATCGCCATCGCGAAAAACAGGAGTGCGGCCATCAATCGTGATACGGTCATTAATCAACATCGTCCGATGAGTTAAGCTTGCCCACTGCGAGTGATGCGTATTCTCGACCGAAACGACCACTCCGTACCAGATCAATCACGCTCCGACACTCCACCGCATCCACCCGTGCCCACTGAATCCAATCGTTTCGAGTCTTTCAGGCCAAAAATCGCAATCAGCGTCGGCGACGTCGCGGGAGTCGGACCCGAGTTGGCGATCCGGTGCGCGGCGCTTCCTGAAGTGACACAGCGATGTGAACTCATTCTATACGGGCCGAGGAAATCGATCGATCGCGTTGCGGATCATTTGGATCTGGCCCGGCCCCCAATAGTTCTTGACGTCGGCAATCTCGATGACGAAGCGTTGGCTCCGGGAAAGTTCAATGCTGCCACCGGATTGGCCTCATTCGAGGCGTTCGAACGCGCGATTACGGACGCGATGTCTGGCCTAGTCGACGCAATTGTCACCGGGCCGATTCAAAAGGAAGCCTGGCACGCCGCCGGCATCCGTTACCCAGGGCACACCGAAGTGCTCGCCGACCGAACCGGCGTGGACGACGTCTGCATGATGCTAACGAGCGATTCGATTTCATGCGTGCTCGTAACGATCCACATTCCCTTGGCCGACGTGTCCAAATCACTGACCACCGATTCCATCATCCGCGCAATTCGTTTGGGCGCGGGCGCACTTACGCGACGCCACAAACGATCGGCTCGTATAACGGTTTGTGGACTCAATCCTCATGCCGGAGAAAACGGGCTGATGGGCCACGGCGAAGAAGACTTGATCATTCGACCGGCGATCGAGTCGGCTCGGTCGGATGGGTTCGATGTCACCGGACCAATTCCACCGGATACCGCGTTCACGCCTTCGATGCGAAGTCGCACCGATGTGTATGTTTGCATGTACCACGACCAGGGCCTGATACCGCTGAAAGCACTTGCTTTTGATGATGCTGTCAACGTCACCTTGGGTATCCCGATCGTTCGCACCAGCGTCGATCATGGCACGGCGATGGACATCGCTTGGCAAGGCAAAGCCAGTCACACAAGCATGTTGGCGGCAATCGAGATGGCGATCGACTTGGCCGACAAACGAATGTCGACCGATGACTAAATGCCGGTCGATCGAAACGCTGTTGCTGGTGCTTTTGTTCTTTGTTTATGCCGGCGATGAACCGCCGATGGTTAACGAAGCCCACTACTTGGTGAAGGCCAAAAATTTCTGGCAACCCGATTGGTGTTCCGCCGATCTGTTTGCTTCATCGGGAAAAGCGCACACGACCTTTTACATCCTGTTCGGATGGCCGACTCGCTTCGTTTCACTTTCGGCGACAGCATGGATCGGACGCTTCGTCGGTTGGTGGATGCTGGCGATCGGGTTGAGACGTTTGTGTGATGCCTTGATATCGATTCCGTTCGCATCGATCGCAGTCGCTGTGCTTTGGATCGTAGGAGTCGAGTACGGCAACTTGGCGGGTGAGTGGGTTGTCGGCGGGATCGAAGCGAAGGTTCCGGCGTAT
Organism: Rubripirellula sp.; assembly: GCA_041740415.1. GTDB lineage: Bacteria > Planctomycetota > Planctomycetia > Pirellulales > Pirellulaceae > Rubripirellula. Next base: position 27,123 of record JBGSLZ010000026.1, on the reverse strand, counting down.
GGTTTGGTGCTGATGGGATTGGCTGAATTGGTTCGCCGTCGGTGGAATCACGTATGGTTGTATCTGGGGGCCGCATCCGCGTTCCACGTATTGACCGGCGGTTGGGCCGTGATCGCCGCGATGGTGGCGTGGATGGTGACCGAGTTTCGCAGCGAAAATCGACAACCGTTCTTTACGCTCTGGCTGTTCATGGGTGGCGCACTGTCCCTGTTCGGGCTGGTGCCAGCGGTGTGGTTGACAATGGGAGTGAGCGCCGACGCAGCGTCGGAGGCAGCGAAGATCTATTCTTACTTTCGATTGCGACACCACCTATTGCCAACTGATTTCTATCTGCAGTGGTATCTTCGTCATGGCGTTGTGCTGGTCATCCTCGGAATCGGCATTGCCATCTACTTTCGCGTTTCTTCGGCGTATCGACGATTGTACGCATTCACACTGGGCGTGATTTTTATTGCGATCGGCGGGCTTGTCGTTGGCGTGATGCCCCCGTTGATGCCCGACTTGGCGGCCAAACTGCTCCGCTACTATTGGTTCCGACTTTCCGACGCGATCGTTCCCTTGACGATGGCTTTGATCGTTACGCAGATGGCAACCGATGCCCGCACATGGGCACGTCGAACCGGCATCACGATGTTGGCTGTGTCGATCGGATTGTTTGGTTACAGCGTGATTGATCGAGCCCGCATCAAGGTTCCACCATCGGTCGGCAATCGACTGCTCGGATGGGATGCCGATACAACGGCCAAACAGCAGGAATCGGTCTATCTGGATTGGCTGAAGGTGTGCTACTGGGCTGCCCATTCGACCGGGACGGACGAAGTGTTCTTAACGCCCAGACACCAGCAAACATTCAAGTGGTACGCCGGCCGCGCGGAGGTGGTGAACTGGAAAGATGTTCCCCAAGATGCGACAAGTCTCCGCGAATGGCGACGCCGTTTCGAAGAAATTTTCCCGGCACGCTTGGGTTCGACTCGAGTCACGATCGGATACGAAAAACTGCGTGCGTATCGCAAACAATACGGTGTGCGATTCATGATTACCGATCGTCGCGTCGTCGGTGAACACTTGCCGCTCGTTCGTCTGTACCCGCTCAACAGTGACGACAACGCCACGTTTGCGGTTTATGAGCTTCCGCGATGACGGGGGCAATCAATGTCGGTTCGATGTTAAAGTTACAGGCTTGCGAATTTGTTCAACAAGTTCTTGGGCAGCCTGCAATTCATCGGCTTGAAAGTAACGAATTTCACCAATGTATTTCGACTCGAATCGGTTGATTGTCGAAAGCTCTTTCCAGCTCATCTTATCGGTGAGATGCCACGCAGCGGCCTGGGCAACCGACTGACTGATTTCTTTGCGACCGAGTCGCGCGCATAGTTCATGAACGGATTTATCTTTTGTGACTTGTTCGATCGGCACCATCCGATAAGTCATTCGAGGGTGGGGTTCGGGTTTGCCATTTTCGAGACACACGGTCGACGCTTTGAATCGCATCGACTTATTAGGAGCAATCCTAAAAATGCCGCCGCCATTGTTTGCGTTGCCACCGCCGTTTCCGTTCTGAGCGTTTCCGTTTTGGACCCCGCCGCCCACGGGTTGACCGCCGCCACCACCTGCTCCGGCACCCGCGCCCTGTCCGGCACCCTGACCCTGTCCCTGACCATTGCCGAATTGTGCCAATATGGGGACGGCAGCAATCGCTGACGGCAATTGGATCACAATCGGAAGATCGGTCAGGTTGGTGATTCGAATATTTGCGATCGAAGCGTCTTTGGAAATGAAGGTCGCTTCGACAACGCCTCCGTCAATGGCGTCGAACCAATCCAACGGCGACTTCTCATCCGAATGGGCTACGCCAGCGGTGCCAATTAATAGAACTGCGAAAACAGACTGCAACGTCCAACGTTTCATAAGAATTGCCCAGAGAAGAGTTACGAAGATAATTCGTCGAGTAGACCATGCAGAGCGGAGCGATGCATGGCATGTTTCTGGCGAAGTGTTGCACTGCTGCCTGCCATGCATCGCTCTACTCTGCATGGCCTGCAGCCACTCAATTGCACATGATGTGCCAACGTGTTTAGATCTCCTGAATCTTCGCATTCACCGCCATTCGTTCACACGACCACATAAATCGAACGTGTCAAAATCGAACAATTGCGGCGTTTCGCAACAACCCAGAACGGTTCGGCTCGGTAAACTGCGAACACCGACTTTTGATTGCCCAACCCACTTAGGCTTTTCCTTCATCATCATGCGAAGACTGATTCATTTCGTTTTATTTGCCTGTCTTTCGGTGTCCGCATCGGCACAGACCGCGTCATCCGAAGCCGATGCGACAACGGTCGATGTCGAGGCCCGGCTCGGGCAGTATGTGACGGTTGAATTTACGACCGATGTCGAGGCTCTGTCGCAACGGCAACGGCAAATGATTCGATTGCTGATTGAAGCCGCCCAGATCATGAACGAGTGCTTTTGGTATGAAGCTTACGGCGACCGAGACGCATTGCTGCGAACTCTGCCGGATCGGACGACACGGCGGTTTGCGGAAATCAACTACGGGCCATGGGATCGGTTGGCCGGTAACGAACCGTTCGTCGATGGCGTCGATGCAAAGCCACTGGGCGCCAATTTTTACCCGACCGACATGACCAAGGATGAATTCGAGCAGTCATCGTTGACGGGCAAGGACAGTCTCTACACGTTCCTTCGCCGTGGCAACGATGGCAGATTGGTGACGGTGCCGTATCGCGTCCAGTTCGCCAGTCAGATGAAGCACACATCGGATCTACTCCGACTAGCATCCGAGCTCGCCGACGATGCGGGACTGCGTCACTACTTGATGCTCCGCGCCGACGCTTTGCTGACGGACGATTACCGCCCCAGCGACCTGGCTTGGCTCGACATGCACGACAACACCATCGACGTGGTGATCGGCCCGATCGAAAACTACGAAGACCAACTGTTCGGATACAAGACGGCTCACGAAGCCTACGTGTTGGTCAAAGACAAGAAGTGGAGCGAACGATTGGTGAAGTTTGCCGCGTTCCTGCCGGAGCTTCAGAAGACACTGCCGATCGAAGACAAGTACCGGCAAGAAGAACCTGGCACTGACACCGAACTCAACGCTTACGATGTCATCTACTATGCCGGTGATTGCAATTCGGGTTCCAAAACGATCGCCATCAACCTACCCAACGACGAAACGGTTCAATTAGAGAAAGGAACACGCCGGCTTCAGTTGAAGAACGCAATGCGGGCGAAGTTTGAAAAGATATTGCTGCCGATCGCTGACGAATTGATCGCCGATGACCAACGCAGTCACATTACGTTCGATGCCTTCTTCAGCAATACGATGTTCCACGAAGTCGCTCACGGACTGGGTATCAAGAACACGATCAACGGTCGAGGTCCGGTGCGAACGGCCTTGAAAGAACATGCCGGCGCGATCGAGGAAGGCAAGGCAGACATCTTGGGTCTGCACATGATCAATCAGTTGCGTGAACGCGGCGAGATCGATGCTGATCTGGAAGATTTCTACGTGACGTTCATGGCCGGTATCTTTCGCAGCGTTCGGTTCGGCGCCTCGAGTGCTCACGGCAAGGCGAACATGGTCCGATTCAACTTCTTTCGTGAAGCCGGTGCTTTCGAGCGACAAGCCGACGGCAAGTATCGCGTCGATGTGGCAAAATTCCGAGCTGCAACCAGTGATTTGTCGTCGCTGCTGCTACGACTCCAGGGCGACGGCGATTACCAGGGCGTCTCCGATTTGCTCGAATCGAAAGGCCGTGTTGATGATGATCTGCAAGCGGATTTGGATCGGTTGAGCGAGAAAGGCATCCCCGTCGATGTGATCTTTCGCCAAGGATTAGCCGTTTTGGGCCTGTAATGCCTTGATTTGCGGCGGGCCCGTTTGAGTCGTCGCCCGCTGTGAGTCATACTCGTCGGTTCAGACTTTGACCGATTCTTACACCAACACGTTTTTGAACCCATCGGAGATTTCACACATGGTCCGTGCTTTCGTTTTGTCAGCTCTTGCTACGCTTTGCACCTACTCGATCGGTCTTGCCGAAGATCTGCTGCTGACAGCGCCGCCCGAATCGGGCGAGATGACGCAACTGTTCAATGGAACCGATTTAGAAGGCTGGGACGGGGATGCTCGTTTGTGGTCGGTCAAAGATGGTGTGATCCATGGTGAAACAACACCCGAAAATGCTGCGCAGGGCAACACGTTCTTGATCTGGAAGGATTCATTCGATGACTTCGAGCTTCGTTTGTCGTTTCGATGCAATGCGACGAACAACTCTGGAATCATGTATCGTTCGGAGCGCGTTGCCGAAGGTGTCAAGAATGATTGGGTGCTCAAAGGCTATCAGTACGAAGGGCGAAACGAAGAAGACTTCCCCAATGTTCCCGGGTTCATTTACGACGAACGGGGCGATCGGGGCCGAATCTGCGTCGTCGGCGAAGTCGCTCAGTGGAACGAAGATGGCAAGAAGGTGCTGCGTGATGATTTGATGAGCCAAGCCGCGTTCAAAGATTTGATGAAAATCGATGAATGGAACGACGTCGTCATCATTGCCAAAGGCAACCACATCCAGCACTACCTCAACGGCAAGCTGTTGCTCGACTTCACCGACAACCATCCCAAGAAGACGCGACTTGACGGCGTAGTCGGCGTCCAATTGCACGCTGGAAAGCCGATGTGGGCCGAGTTCAAGGACATTCGAATTCGATCGCTCAAGTAATTAAAGAGTGAGCGATCACTCATCACGACTGCGGCCGCGCTCGATGATCGACGCGAGCCGCTTTTTCATGCGCTCAGCAATCTCGGGGTTCTTGTCGATCACGTTGTCGCGTTCGCCCGGATCGCTTGCCAGATTGTAAAGCTGAAATTGGTCGATCGAGTGACGTTCCAAACGCAGTTCGGTGTTCGAGGTCTTCTTCGAGTCGTGCCGAAGCAGTTTCCAGTTGCCCTCGCGAAACCCGTAGTTGCCAGCCTGTCCATTGTCTTGCTGCACCAAATGATCACGCCCCTTCGATTCATTGACACCAAGCAATGCACCGGAGACATCGAGGCTGTCCAGGCATCCGTCAGACGGCAATTCGGTGCCGGCAATTTTTGCGAAGCTGGCGGCGAAATCGATCGTGCAGACCATCGCATCGTTTTCACCGGCCGGAATCCGACCGGGCCATCGTGTGATCAGCGGTGTGCGAGTGCCACCCTCGAAAACATTGTATTTCCCGCCGCGAAACGGTCCCGCCGGATGGTGGTCGCCCAACTTTTCGATGGCATCATCTTTGTAGCCATCGTCCAAGACCGGCCCATTGTCGCTGCAAAAAACAACCAGTGTGTTGTCCGCCAAATTTAGGTCATCAAGCGTGCCGAGTAGCTCACCGACGCACCAATCAAGTTCTACGATCGCGTCACCGCGAGGACCAAGGCTGCTCTTGCCGATGAATCGTTCGTGTACGGCCCGCGGCACGTGCAAATCGTGAGAAGCGAAAAACAGAAAGAACGGAGTCTTCTGGTTCGATTCGATCCACGACTTTGATTCCGCAACCCAGCGGTCACTCAAATCTTGGTCGCGAAAACGAGCGGCATGACCGCCTGTGTAAAATCCGATTCGGCTGATCCCGTTGTGGATCGTGTCGTTATGACCGTGCGACCAGTCCATCGAGAGCGAGTCTCGATCGGTGATTCCGGTGGGATGATCGGGGCTCGGTTTTTTGTTTCCCACCCATAGCGGATCCTTGGGATCGAGCCCAAGTACTCGATGGTCTTCGACGTAAACCTGTGGCACTCGGTCATTCGTTGTCGGCAATAAAAAACAATGGTCAAACCCGATCTCCAACGGCCCCGGCTTCAAATTGCCATTCCAATCGGGTTCAGGATCGCCGAGTCCCAGATGCCACTTTCCGATGACGGCCGTGTGATATCCGGCCGACTTCAACACCGATGCGATTGTCGGCGTGCCGGGCGAAATGAGCGCGGGGCTACTGGGTGGGGCTATTCCCGTTCCGGACTTACGAAACGCGTATGTTCCCGTCAGAAAAGAGTATCGAGTTGGGGTGCAAGTTGATGCCGAACAATAGCCGCTAGTGAATCGTTGCCCTTCGGCAGCCAGCCGATCGATGTTGGGTGTGCTCAACGAAGTCGCGCCGTAACAAGAAACGTCGCCGTAGCCCAAGTCGTCCGCCATGATAACGATGATATTGGGAAGATCGTCGGCGGCCTGAACTGAAACTGCGGTAAGTAACGCGAGCAGAATCGATGACCCGACGAGCCACGCCCGTGTCGTCTTGGAAACTAGAAGAAACATGACTACTCGTACTAAAAGGTGTTTGAATGGGTTGAATCAAGGATAACAAAGCGCGTAGCCTTCATGTTCATTTAACTGGCCCGGGGACTTCGGCCTTTGATGCGTTTGAAGGCCCGGTAGAAGGTTGATAGATCATCGAACCCGCACTGGAACGCGATCGATGTGACTTTGCGATCCGTTTGCGCCAATAATTCTTCAGCCCGCCCGACGCGAAGAATGTTGAGGTATTTTAACCATGATGTGCCCGTCCTTGCTTTGAACTGGTTGGTGAAGCTGCGCCGCGACATTCCGGTTGCCGCGGCCGCATCGTCGAGCGACAGGGGCTCATAGAAATTGCGATGAAGCCAAGCCAAGTAGGCGTCCAGCATCGGATCGAACGAGCGAGCGGTCTGGTCGCTGTTACCCGCTTCGATGCGGTGCATCGCCGGCGGCGCTAGAATCAACGCCATCTCGGCGAGCAGGTTGATTGCAGTGGCTACTGAGGAGAGCTGGCTGGCGGGATCGTCCTGATCGATCAGATACAGAATCTTGCGCAGCGATTGCTCGATTTGGAGCGAGCGGAGTTCTGAGCCTCGGTGGACGCCGACCGCGAGCAGCGGTAACACCGGCTCGACGCATCGCAATCGTTTGAAGTCAACGCCTAGCCCGCAGAGCGAAACCGGAGCGTCGGGAGAGTCGATGATGCGGTGGGGTAAATGAGGCGGCACGATCACGAGATCGCCCATTTCGCAAGTCATGCGTTTTGCCTCGAACTCGATCGTCGCGGTTCCTTCACGAATCCACAGCAGCTTCAAGAATGAGTGGCGTGTCGTTTGCATCGAGAACGACGTGTCGTGACGGCTCTCGAATGCCCACAATCCGCTTACCCGAACGTCCGGAGGCACCGGCCACGAACGGGCGTCCGATTTCCGGGCGGATGGATGCGGACGAGTCATGCAAAGCGCGCGGGGTGTTGAAGTCGAGCGGTAGAAGTCGAACATCGAGGATAGTCAGATTTGCCCGAAACGCCAATCTTTGGTGCTCGAATAGCCAAGCAGTAAGATTGCCCGCAAACTATTCTCTTGGACATCATGAACAACACGCCACCGATTCGTTACCGTCGCAAGATTACCGGAATGTCGGCGATCTTGTTGCCGCTGCTCTCCGACACTGAAATCGACTGGCCTGGGTTTCGTGATCACGTTGCGCGAACGTCTGACGCCGGATTGATTCCGGCGGTCAACATGGACACCGGTTACGGCAACCTGATCACGGCCGGGCAACGCATGGAAGTGCTTCGCGAAACTGCCCAAGTGACGGCGGGACGGCCCTTCATCGCGGGCGCCTTCGTCCGCGACATACCGGGAGCCGAATTTGATTTTGACGCTTATCGGACGCGGATGGACGAGATCCAATCGTTCGGCGGCAAGCCCGTCATCTTTCAAAGCTTCGGATTGACGGGGCAACCGGCCGACGGCGTGATCGACGCCTACTCGCGAATCGGCAAGCATTCAGGTGGATTCTACGCGTTCGAGCTCGGCCAAATGTTCGCTCCGTTTGGCGCGATCTACGACCTTGATGTCTACGAGCGGCTCATCACCATTCCGGAGTGTTTGGGCGCGAAACACTCGTCGCTCGATCGACAACTGGAATGGCAAAGGTTGACGATCCGCGATTCGGTTCGACCCGATTTCATGGTGCTGACGGGCAACGATTTGGCGATCGACATGGTGATGTATGGAAGCGACTATCTGTTGGGACTGAGCACGTTCGCGCCCGCCGAGTTCGCTCGCCGCGATGGGATGTGGGAAAGCGGTAATGCTGGCTTCTATGAACTCAACGACTTGCTGCAGTATCTCGGCTTTCTTGCCTTTCGATCACCCGTTCCGGCGTACAAGCACAACGCGGCTCAGTTTTTGAAGGCTCGCGGTTGGATCAAAACGTCGCTCACTTATCCCGGCAGTCCAACCCGTCCCGACTCGGACGTTGCCATCCTCGAAGAAATCCTCCCCAGGCTCGAAACATGAACCGTTCACCGATAAAGATTGCGATGCATGGTGTTACCGGTCGCATGGGCACCAACCAGCACTTGATCCGTTCGATCTTGGCGATCATGCGGCAAGGTGGTGTGAAGCTTTCCGATGGCCAGCGTCAACCGATCGAACCGATCCTGGTCGGCCGAAACGGGGACAAGTTGCAACGGCTCGCCGAGACCGTCGCCAAGTCCGAGATCGGTCGTTCGATCGCATGGACGACTGACCTCGATTCAGTGCTCGCGGACAAAACGGTTGAGATCTTTTTCGATGCGGCGAGTACTCAAATGCGGCTCGAGTTGTTGAAGGCGGCGATGGAAAGCGGCAAGTCGGTCTACTGCGAGAAACCGATCGCAACGGATGCTGGCGGCGCAAACGAATTGGCGGCCATCGCGGCCAGGACCGGAGTTAAAAATGGTGCCGTCCAAGACAAGTTGTGGTTGCCGGGGATTCGCAAGTTGAGGATGCTTCGCGAGCAAGGTTTCTTCGGCAAGATTCTCAGCGTCCGCGCCGAGTTCGGGTATTGGGTCTTCACGGGGCACGATCACGATCAGCCCGCCCAACGTCCGTCATGGAATTATCGCAGTGAGGACGGCGGCGGCATGATGATCGACATGTTTTGTCATTGGGAGTATCTGATCAACGATTTGTTCGGCCCGGTCGATCGCGTGATGGCACACGCGACGACCGAAATACCCCAGCGCGTCGATGAGTCGGGCAATGCGTATGAATGCACGGCCGATGATGCGGCGTATGCGATCTTTGTATTGAAGAACGGTTTGACGTGTCAGTTCAATAGTTCGTGGACCACGCGCGTCCGCCGCGATGACTTGCTGACGATACAGGTCGACGGTACTCACGGATCGGCGGTAGGCGGACTTCGCGAATGTTGGATTCAGAGTGCCGGATCGACACCGAAACCGACTTGGAATCCTGATATTCCTCAGCCGATCAACTTCTACGAAGGTTGGCAACCGATGCCCAACACGACCGAGTATGACAACGCCTTCAAGATTCAGTGGGAGCTATTCATTCGCCACTGCGTGGGCGATGCCGAATTTCCGTGGACGCTAGCTTCGGCGGCGGCGGGAGTTCGTTTGGCGGAAGCCGGCGCTCTCTCCAGTTGCCAACAGCGTTGGGTCTCGATTGATCAGGCGGCCGGTCATGCCCAATGATGGACACGAGGCTCCTTCGCGCGACCGATTGGCAGTCCACACGATCACGACCAAGCCTTGGTCGCTGACGGAGGCAGCCGAAAATTATGCGGCGGCAGGTGTCAGCGGAATCAGCATTTGGGTCGAAGCGATCGAGGGTATGTCAGCGACGCAAGCGCGTCACATCGTCGACAACGCGGGGCTGCGAGTTCCCGCGTTGGTGCGCGGTGGCTTCTTCTGTGACCCCGACCCCCAGGAACGCAATTTTCGAATCGACAACAATCGCCGGCTGATCGAAACAGCTCATGCTTTGTCTGCCGAGATGCTTGTCTTGGTCGTCGGTGCGGCACCGGGTGAATCGCTCGATCGGCAACGAGGATGGGTTCAGGACGGTATCGCCGAATTGGTCGACGAGGCGAAAGCCGCCAACGTCCGGCTGGCGATCGAGCCCCTGCATCCGATGTACGCCGCGGACAAGAGCTGCATCAATCAAATGACAGAAGCACGCAGGATGTGTGAACGGCTGAGGCATTCGCACATCGGCGTGGCAGTCGATGTTTACCACGTCTGGTGGGATCCTGATCTGGCCAGCGAGATCGAGCGTTTGGGTGACATGGATGCTCTGTTTGCGTTTCATCTTTGCGATTGGCGAGTTCCGACGCGAGACTTGCTGAACGATCGCGGGCTGATGGGCGACGGTTGCATCGATATCGCGGGCATTCGCAAAATGATGGAAATCTCGGGTTTCGACGGCTGGAACGAAGTCGAAATCTTCTCGGACGAGCACTGGTCGCGCGACCAATCGCAGTTCCTTACCGAAATCATCAATCGTTACGCGGATTGCTAAGCAGGCATCCTGAAAACGCTAACGGTTGGTCGACCGGTTGAGTTACACTGGGGTCGAATTATCTTTGCAACGGACGAGCGAGCATTACGCGGCTCGCCCAGTTTCCCCACAACGACGGATATCACATGCGAGCCTATGCGTTTTCTTTCATTGCGATTTTCACCTGCTTCGCTTTCACGGGACGAGCGCCGGGCGAAGAATATCTCAACGGAATCGAGTGGCAGGCAACGCCGATCGTGACGCCTGGCAACACCCCCGGCGCACCACCGTCCGACGCGATCGTGTTGTTCGACGGCACTGATTTGTCGCATTGGAACAATGCAGAAAGCTGGTCGGTCGAGGATGGTGTCGCCATCACCGGGAAAGGCTTCATCGTCAGCAAGGAAGAGTTCGGCGACTGCCAAGTTCACGTCGAATGGTCGGCACCGTTGCCGGCCCACGGCACCGGCCAGGGCCGCGGCAACAGCGGTATCTTCTTGATGGGCAAATACGAATTGCAAGTGCTCGACTCGTTCGAGAACGAAACTTACTTGGACGGACAGGCAGCCTCGATTTACAAGCAGTCACCTCCCGCAGTGAACGCAACGCGACCGCCGGGCGAGTGGAACACTTACGACATCTTCTGGACGACGCCGAAGTTCACTGATGATGGTCAGCTTGAATCGCCCGCTTACATCACGGTGATGCACAACGGTGTATTGGTGCTTAACCATTTTGCCCTCAAGGGCGACACGCCATTCAATCGACCGCCGGCATACATCGCTCATCCGTCGACCGGACCGATCTCGATTCAAGATCACAACAATCCGGTTCGCTTTCGCAACATCTGGGTACGTGATTACGCGCCCGCTTCCGGCGAGCAAGTCCGCGAACCATTCATCCGCTAAGGAGGATTCCGAATGAGTGAGAATGAAACCAAATCAGCTCCAGAGCCGACGCCGCCTTCGAAGGAAGAATTGCGTTTGGCGATGAAAGCGTTCCGTAAACGCTTGAAGCTGATGCGGCTCGATGACGAATCGCGATTGGGCTATGGCCCAATGTCGTCGGGCGGGCAATCGAGCGTGATGGCGATCACGCCGCCGGATCAATATCCGCGTGCGATTTGGCGAGAATTGGCCAATCAAGGAAAGCTCAAGAGCGAAGGCGGCGGGCTCTATTCGCTGGTTGATTTGTAACGACGTGGTGTGAAGCGGTCCCAAACGATCGGGACAATCGTTCTACAAACTCTAACTTATCGTTTGATGTCTTTGAGAATCGAACGAGGCGACGCAAAACGCTCGAGTTGCTCCGTAAGGAGGTCAAGATCGTCGCTGAGCCATTGGCCGAAAACCTCCGTCGACTCACGCGGCAGCGTGGCGGTCAGTTCGGTCCAATGCGCGCCTTCGGGGCGGGGATCGGAAGGAGTCGTGTTGTCGCTTGATGTGGTCATCGGAGTAGGCTCCGTGGCTGGGCAATCCGTTGCGAATGTTGAAACAAACCGAACCCGTGCGGAAATCGAATTCAGCTCGTGCCGCCGGGTCCACTATCAGATGAGCCCTTAACGGCGATCATGGTTCACAGCAAGCAATGTGCCAGACACACAAATAATGTCTGGTACATGGCCTAAGTCTCTCTAGCGTAAGTGTTTAAGGTTTTTCTATCAGAGTTCGGCTTGCCCGGTTGCGCCGCAAATGAGCAACACGGGTGTCGCAAAATGCCAACTCGGCAGGCACGCCTTTCAAAGTATCGGCCAAATCGTCACTTCAGTGTAATTCTATGCCGTAAAAGTCAACTTGGTGCGGAAGATTCTTCCTTAGATCGACTGCTTTTCTTTTTTGATGTGCCAGGTTTTTGCTGCCATGATTCGGCAATTGGCGGCCGGATGTTGACCCAAACGAGTCTTTGGGCAAAGCAAAACGAATTTTTTTGCGAGCGATCCCAAGAAAGCAAGTTTGACGGCGAATTTGTGGATGTAACCCGTTGATGACGACCGGCATTGGGTTCGGATTCACGACTTTCAACGACAAAACCATTTCGGAGGGGAGACCCATGATTAAGAAGATGATTCTGACTGGCGGCGTCTTGGCGCTGCTCTCGAGTGTGACATTCGGAACGCCCGTATTCAGTTATGCTCGCTGTGGCATGGACTGGCTGCGAAGTTCCGCCAATGACTCACTGCCGCTGGAGTGGGAGTTGAAGCGTGCCCGCCAAATGATCACGGACTTAGAACCCGAGATCAAAGACAACGCCAAACGCATCGCGCTAGAGAAAATTCAGGTTGCCTCGCTTGAAAATCAAATCGTCGCCAATCGTGACCGACTGGCCAAAAGCGAGACCGATATTCAGCGACTCAGCGAAGATCTGAAGAACGACAGCACGGTCTACAGCTACGCCGGACGGACCTACACGTCGACTCAGGTCAAGAGCGACCTTGGTAACCGATTCAAGCGGTTCAAGACGAGCAAGGCGACATCTGAGAAGCTTGAGCAAATGTTGACGGCGCGAGAATCGTCGTTGCGAGCCGCTCACGAGCGAATGGACGCAATGATGGGTGCGAAACGACAATTGGAAGTCGAAGTCGAGAACTTGCAAGCTCGCTTAGGTGCCTTGCGTGTCGCTCAAACGAGCAGCCAACTGAACTTGGATGACAGCCAATTGGCCCAGACTCGCGAACTGCTCAATGAAATTGCTTCACGGATCGATGTCGAAGAAGAGACGATGAACGTCGATGTGGAATACTTCGGCGAAATCGATTTGGATCAACCGAGTGACGAAGATCTGCTGGACGAGATCTCGTCGTACTTCGCTTCGCCAACGGCGGCGGATGCGAAGGCGTTGGTCTCGATTCAATTGGACTGAGTGTTGATTTCCGCACCTTGAGTCTCTCTTGTCGAAAGACGGGAACTGTTCCGTGTCAAACAAAACCGCTTCACCGAATGATCTGCCCACGGCGAGTCGCTGGAGGCTATGGATTGATGGGTGCGGCGGTTTTTTGTTGTTGTCGGGTGATCGAATTTCGATCGGCCGAGCACCGGTAAAGCAACTGGCAACGGTAAAGCAACTGGCAACGAAAGCGGAGACCACCGGCTCGCGGGCGGACTACGATCGACCGGTCGATGTCGGTGTGCATGCCGATTGGCCTCGCGTCGCCGGATACGTCGACCGAAGCGCGGGCGACTATTTTTGGACAGATTTTGAGGCTGTGGAATCGGCAAACTCGACTTCGCGATCTCTGATCAAGATGGGGCATCCGTTACGGACGGGTGCATCAGCCGTGGTGGTGGTGGACATGCCAAGTCCGCTTTCGAGGACGGCGGTTTTGACGATTTCCGCCCCGCATCGATTCGACGAACATGTCGACGCCGTGATTTTAGTCAATCAAGAAGTATTGATCGGTCCGACTCGCGATTGCCACGTTCGGCATCGCGACTCGGCCGAAACGATGGTGCTGGTTTGTCGGTCGAATGTTTGGTTCGGAAAAGTAGGTCTTGGTGGTGAGTTCGCTGAGTTGGCGGTGGGTCGGCAGTCGTCACTGGGTTCCTGCCAAATGACAATGGAAACGCTATGAAAATGTTTTTCGCGCCTCCCCGACGCCAAGTTTCGGCCAAATCAGAAGCGGACCAACCTTCGGCTGAGTCCGATTTTCACAGCGTTTGTCGTGGGAAAAAGAACGCCATGCCTCGTCTTTTCGGTAAACTGAATACGACCTACGTTTCGGAAAATGTTTCACCCCGAGCCATGAAGTTCACCTACTCCGCCGGATCGACACCGCTGCCGCGATACACGATTCGTCGTGGGATCGGCGTCGGCGGTTTTGGCGAGGTCTATTTTGCCGTCAGCGATGCGGGCAAGGAAGTTGCGCTGAAGCGAATCCAGCGAAATCTAGAAATCGAGTTGCGTGGCGTTTCCCATTGTTTGAATTTGAAGCATCCGAATTTGGTTGCTCTCTACGATGTCTGCCCCGACGATCAAGACCAGTGGTGGATCGTGATGGAGTACGTCGCCGGCCTAAATTTGCGGCAAGTACTCGATGACGCGCCCGATGGTTTGCCGCCGTCTGAAGTGAACCGCTGGTTCGCAGCCATTGCGTCCGGTGTCGACCACCTCCATTCGGCCGGTTTGGTTCATCGGGATTTGAAACCTGGCAACATTTTCGATGATTTGGGCACCGTCAAAGTCGGCGACTATGGACTCAGCAAATTCATCTCGGCGTCCCACCGCGGCGGGCATACCGAGAGCGTTGGTACCTTTCATTACATGGCACCCGAAATCGGACGTGGTCAGTACGGCCGCGAAATCGATATCTATGCGATGGGAATCGTGCTGTATGAATTGCTGACAGGCCGTGTTCCATTTGATGGCGAAAGTTGTCAAGAAATCATTGTCAAGCACATGACGGCGCTACCAGACCTGACCGGCATTGCCGAACCCTATCGATCGACGATCGATCGTTGTCTGCAAAAGGATCCGGCTGCCCGATTCTCGACAGTGACGCAGATGCTTCAGTCGCTCGGGCTGTCGATGGCAAATCGGTCTCTGGGAGCGACAGCAGAAGCTCCGATCATGGCGGCGCTGGCCGATGCGAAATCAGCATCTTCGCCGACGCCGGTCGCTCCGATGTTGATGACTCCTGCACCATCTCCGGCCATCGAAGAGCCGCTTGCCCGCGCGGTTCGCAACAGTCTTCATGAGCTGAATTCGTGGTGGCGGACGCTCGATCAGTCACCCGGCGCCAAAATCTTTTTGATGCTGGCCGCTGGTTTCGTGATGCTCGTCAACACGCATTGGCTGTTGCCGTTGTTGTCGGTGTTGGGGGTCTTTTACGTTCCCTACTACATCATTCGGCAGATGTTGTTGCATGTCCGACAGCAACCCAGTTACGCCGAGGCCCAGCGGTTGGCCGTTCACTCCGGTGCAACATTTCGTCCGATGACTCGGGTGCAGTGGCGAGAACAAATGCGTGGCGGGCTTCGCGCGAAACATTCGATTCATCGCGTCGCCGAACTGAACACTTCGTGGATTGCGGCGATTTTGACCACCGCTGCGATGACGGTCATCGCGGGCGTGGTCGGACTTCACAGCGGTCCAGTGACCGCCATGTCGCTGGCTCCTTACGGTTGGATGTCGATCGTGGTTTTAATTTCGACGATCGGTATTTTGGGGATGGGGAAGTTGTGGGAACGTGAGGAAGGCGAAGGGCTCACGCGACGCATTGTTCTGGCGGGCCTTGGTGGCGGCGTCGGCGCCGTAGCTTTCGCGATGAACAAATTTTTGATGCTGCCGCTCGACGAAGGTCTATTGCGAGATGTCGATTCGTCGGCGTTGCCGCAAGCGCTTTACGATTCTGCCGGCGTGCCGATGGCATCGGCGATGATGGCCCATTTCGCGATGCTGTTCGCGTGCCTTCGCTGGTGGAAGCCCGTCGATCCGCTGCGTCGCAAGCGACTGAGTTTGTGGTCGGTCGCCGTCGCGGTCGTCGCCGAATGGGCAGTCCACCAAGTGCTGCCGATTCCCCAACCAATGGGCATGATGATGGCCGGCGGTATCGCGATCGCGGTTCAGATGGCCGCACCATGGATCAGTCCTCGAACGACGAAATCCGAATCGGATACTGCTAACCGAATTCAGGCTCGTCCCGCGAATGCAAGGAGCCTGGCATGACTCAACCCAATGCCAAGAAATCCGTTTGGATTCATCACACCATCGCCGGATTTGCGGCTGGAATGTTCCTGCTGATTACAGCGCCCGTTTGGTCAGCCGACGCAGCGGTTAGGGTCGCCGATGGTGCGAAGCCGGCCGAGCTGTCCGTCGCGCCGCTTGACCACATCGCGTATCCCGATGATCGTCCGGCGTGGCTTAGCGATAAGCCGTCGATGGGCAAATCGGATTGCAAGATTGTCGTCGTCTCGTCGCCTTCGGACACGATCGAAGAATCTTTGGAAGATCTATCGTGGATGCAACGAGCTGCCATCGCGACCTACGTGGCCAGCATGGTCGGCGCGGGTGGCGAGTTCGATTTTTACGCGCCCAGCGACGAAGAACTCGAACGAGACATCGTGACGCGGCGCTATACGGGTGAACTCACGCAAGGCGATGCGAAGAAATTCGAGTCAGCGGTTGAGCTTCGATTCACGCAGTCCAAGCAAGCCGAGATCCGAGCGGCATGGAACAACATCGAAGTCGGCGATCGCTTGAAATCGCTCGGTGGTTTGACTTCGCTCGGATTGGTATTCTTGATGTGCAGCAGCGGATTGATCGGCATCGTTGGCCGGCGATTCGCCAAATAACCATCATCACGAAGACCTGACTCGCCACGATGACTCGAACCGTATTCCGCGACGCTTCCGTCGTCTTTCCGAGCGGCGTTCGTAAGGCGTCGGTGGTCGTTGAAGATGGTCGAATCATCGATGTCGATGGTGGCGCAAACATTCAAGTCGATCAGGTGATCGATTGCCAGGGCCGACATTTGTTGCCTGGTGTGATCGACGACCAAGTTCATTTTCGTGAACCGGGGCTGACTCATAAAGAAGATCTTGCAACGGCGTCGCGAGCCTGCGCGGCCGGTGGAGTCACTTCGTTCTTGGAAATGCCGAACACTCAGCCGCCCGCGGTGACCGTGGCAGGCGTTCGCGGAAAAGATGCGTTGGGCGCTCAGAAGTCGCTAGTCAACTATGGCTTCTACATCGGTGCGACGCCCGACAACATCGCCGAATTGAATGCGGCAACGGATGTACCCGGTATCAAGATTTTCATCGGCAGCAGCACCGGCAGTCTGCTGGTCGACGAACAAGAAGCACTCGAACGGATCTTCGCCGAAACGACGCTACCCATTTGCGCGCACTGTGAAGATGAAACGACCGTGCGATCCAATGCGGCGAGGTTCGCTGGAACGCATGACGTAGCCGATCACTCGAAGATTCGCGATGTCAACGCGGCCGTGATTGCGACCCGTCGCGCGACCGATCTGGCGAGAAAATATCGTCATCGGTTTCACGTTCTGCACGGGTCGACCGCGGCCGAATTGCCGATCTTGGCTGATCCGTCGCCCTATTTGACGGCCGAAGTTTGTTTGCATCATTTGTTCTTTACCGTCGACGACTATCCAAGGCTGGGCAGTCGCATTCAGATGAACCCGTCGATCAAGACCAAGGCCGACAACGACGGGCTTTGGCAAGCGCTCGTCGATGGAACGATCCAAGTGATCGCGACCGATCATGCGCCGCATACTTTGGAAGAAAAGGCGAAACCGTATCCGGAGAGTCCGTCAGGTTTGCCGGCGGTGGAAAACAGTTTGGCATTGATGCTCGATCGTGTGGTTGCTGGCCAGTGCGAGCTTGAACAGGTCGTGTCTTGGATGTGCGACGCCCCGGCCCGGGTCTGGGGCATCGTCGGCAAGGGACGCATCGAGGTCGGATATGACGCCGATTTGGTCTTGGTCGACTTGGCAAAACGACGGACGATCCGTGACGAAGATCAACACACAAAGACTCGCTGGAGTCCCTGGGATTCGCAAACGCTGACGGGTTGGCCCGTTGCGACGTTTGTCGGCGGACATTGCGTGTGGAACGACGATCGCGGTTTTGACGAATCATTTCGCGGTCGCAAACTCGCGTTCGATCATTCACGGGGTGGCTACTGGAACACCGCGAACGGAATCGGGCCAGCGAGCTGACCGGTGGCGGAGCCGATGAACTACAATACCGGCTCCCTCCCCAAAATCTTTCTCCCACCGGAGCACTCGCTGATGAAGTTCTCGCTTTCGCTAATATTGGTCCTTGGTTCGATGCTCGGCGCACACGCAAACGGCGACGAGCCCGCAGTTGCCACCGAGACCACTCAATCGGACATGGTCGTTTTGTTCAACGGCAGCGATCTGACCGGATGGCAAGGCCGCGACGATTTGTGGTCGGTTGAGGACGGACAAATTGTTGGTCAAACGTCAGACGAAAATCCGGTCAAAGAGAACACGTTCTTGGTGTACGTCGCTGAAGAGTTTGCGAATTTCGAGTTGAACGCCCAGTTCAAGATTGAGGCCGTCAATTCGGGGATTCAGTATCGCAGCCGCGTGATCGATCAGGAAAAATTTGTCGTATCGGGATATCAAGCGGACATCGATTTCGCGAACAAGTTTGCCGGCATCCTGTACGAAGAGAAGGGTCGAGGCATCCTGGCTTTGCGCGGCGAGACGGTCACGATCGACGCCGATGGCGAGATGGCCAAGGTTCGCTTCGGTGATGCCGATAAACTTGCTAATGGAATCCATCCTGGTAAGTGGAACGATTTCCGAGTCGTTGCCGATGGCAATCATCTGCAACATTTCATCAATGGTGCGCTAACGAGCGAAGTGATCGACGAACAGGCGGAAAAGTCGTCCGCGTCGGGCATCATTGCCCTGCAACTGCACCAAGGGCCCGCCATGACGGTACGATTCAAGAATCTGACCGTCCGAAAGCTGTAAGAAAGCCGACCAGTTTCCGAGCGGCTAACATGCTCGCGGGAGAACTTTGTGGCAAAATCAATCTGGCCCAGTGACGACGGCACCGAAACGCTGCTCGAATCAGCACGTCAAGGTGACGCCGACGCGGTCAATGCGTTACTCGAACGTCACCGCGCGCCGATCCGGCGACTGGTCGAAATGCGTCTGGATCGTAAGGTCCAGCGGCGTGTGGACGTCAGCGATGTCGTCCAAGACGTGATGCTGGAAGCCAACAACCGGCTCGAAAAGTATCTCAACGATCCGGTGATGGCGTTTCATCTGTGGCTCCGCCAGATCGCCTGGGACCGAATCATCGATACCTATCGACGACACCGGGTCAGCGCGAAACGGAGCATGGACCGCGAGCAACCGATGTCGGTTCCCGCCGGTTCGGATCAGTCGGCGATCGAGCTTGCGACGCAGCTTTGCGACCCGGCGCTGACGCCTGCGGCCGCAGCGACGCAGCGTGAGATCGCGGTCAAAGTTGAGTCTGTGATCGAGCAACTGGCCGATCAAGATCGCGAAATCATTCTGATGCGACACTACGAGCACCTGACGAATCTTGAGATCGCGCAAGTGCTTGGGCTCAATCCGCCGGCGGCCAGCATGCGTTACTTGCGGGCCATTCGACGGCTCCGCGAACTGCTCGAAGAACAACAGTTCGATCCGAACGACGAGTCGGACGAGTGAGCAAGTCAGCGTCGACGGCGGATGACGATCGCGATCAGCGGCTCGCCGATGCGTTGTCGGAGGTTACCGATGCGATTTGTCGCGGCGAGTTGGTCGACTACGAAGCAATCTGTGCAAGGAATCCGGATATCGCCGACGAGCTGCGGCGGTTGCTCGGCGCGGTCTTGGTCACGGACACCGCCGGTGCCAGCCGCGATGAGGGACTCGCCGATGTCACCGACGATTCGCGGCGTTGGAAAAGCCTGCGATTGCCGACCACCGTGGGCGATTACGAACTGATCGAGGAACTCGGTCGCGGTGGCATGGGAGTCGTGTTTCGCGCCCGTCAAATCAGTCTCGGTCGCGAAGTCGCGGTGAAGATGATTTTGCGAGGTCGACTGGCCAGCCAATCTGACTTGCAGCGATTTCTTGCCGAAGCCTCGGCAACGGCAAAGCTCGAACATGCCGGCATCGTGCCCGTTTACGATGTCGGCGATGTCGACGGGCGACCGTTCTTCAGCATGCAGTTGATCGACGGGCCGACGCTCAGTGATCTGGTCAGCCGTGGTCCGCTGCCACAGCGAGAAGCCGCCGAAATTGTGGCCCAGGTCGCCCGCGCGATCGGGTTCGCGCATCGCAGTGGTGTTCTGCATCGCGACCTGAAGCCCAGCAACATACTGATCGCCGATGATGGCGCCGCTATGGTGACCGACTTCGGGCTCGCCAAGCAGATGACGGATTCAGACGAGGTCACGCGCAGCGGCATGTTGCTGGGTACGCCTGCCTACATGTCGCCGGAACAGGCGAGCGGCAGGCGCGGCTTGGTCGGTCCCGCCAGCGACGTTTACTCTTTGGGTTGCGTGCTGTATTTCGCGCTGACCGGTCGGCCACCCTTCGTCGCCGATTCGCCGATGGAGTTGGTGATGCTGGTGATCGAACAAGATCCCGCGCCGCCGCGCGCGCTCCGACCCAGCTTGGATCGGGATCTCGAGATGATCACCATCCGTTGCTTACAAAAACCGATTGACTTGCGTTACGAATCGGCTGACGCATTGGCAGCCGATTTGGAAGCCTATCTGGCCGACGAAAGGGTTTCAGCCCGCAGCGGTCGATTCAGCCAAGTCATCGCTCGATTGTTTCGCGAAACCCATCACGCCGCAGTGCTCGAAAACTGGGGCCTGCTGTGGATGTGGCATTCATTGGTGTTGTTGGTAGCCAGCTTGCTGACCTGGCAACTGGAATACAACGGTGTTCAAAGCCGTATCGCCTACGTTTTAGTTTGGATCGTCGGTTTGGGCGCATGGGCGACCGTGTTTTGGAGCATGCGACAACGGATGGGACCGGTCACTTTCATTGAACGTCAGGTCGCCCATGTGTGGGGCGCCAGCATGATCGGGATCGGTTTTCTGTTTCCGCTGGAGTGGTGGTTGGACCTACCGGTGCTAAGTCTGTCGCCGATGTTGGGCGTGATCAGCGCGATGGTATTCATCATCAAAGCGGGTATGTTCAACGGTGCGTTTTACATGCAAGCGGCAGCATTGCTCGCAGTCTCTTTGGTGATGGCGCTGTACCCAGGCTTCGCACACTTCTGGTTCGGTCTCGTCGCAGCGACTTGCTTCTTTGTGCCCGGGTACAAGTACGCGAGGCGTCGAAAGTCATTCGCTGACCGCTAAGCAATCCCAAACTCAATCACCCAACAAGTTCGCCAGCATTTTGGCGAGATTTCGCAGCGAGTCTTGATCCGGCAGCGTGATCGTCAGTTGCGGTCGCCCCTGATCGTCGGTGTCGATCGCCTTGGAAAGTTGCTGCGTCAATTTCTCGATCTTCGCCGTTTGTTCAGGACGCTCGATCGTCGACGAAACATTTTGCCCGCCGATCAAGTTGCCCGCCAATGACAACGCGGCGGTAACCAGATCGCCGGTCGCCTTGGAGATGTCCGCGCGTTGCCGTTGAAGCCCTGCGAGCTCCGCTTCCGCGCGACGTTGACTGCTCTGATCGACCGGCGCGGCCATGCCGGGCAACACCATCTTCTCAAGCCGCTTGCGCAAGTCGTCGGTGCTGCTGCTGACCGCGACCGCGCCGACGTCGCTGTCAATGTTCAGCGCCGCGTTGGCGAGTTCTTGTTTGGACGCCAGCGTGTCGAGCAACTGTTCTTCGATCGTGCCCGCCGAAACCAAGTTGTAGATATGAACCGGGTTCTTCTGGCCCATCCGGTGCGCCCGCGCGATCCGTTGCTCCAGCACCGCCGGGTTCCACGGCAAATCGCAATTGATGACGACGTTGGCGCTTTGCAAATTCAAACCCGTCGATCCCGCGTTGGTCATCAAGATAACGCGGCAATCGGGATTCTCTTGAAACTCGCTGACGATCGCGGGCCGCTTTTTCTGTGGCACGCTGCCGTCGAGTCGCACGAACTCGCAGCCGATGGCGTCGAGTCGTCGCTCGACGCGATCGAGCATCCGTTTCCACTCGGAAAACAAAACGATCTTGCGAGTCGGGTCGGCGATCAAACCGTCCAGTAACTCGTGCAGTCGCTCGAGCTTGGTGCTGTATTCGGGTTCTTGTTGATTGACCAAGAACGTGCTGTCGCAAGACATGCGGGCCATCGCCAGCGCGCGACGCAACCGCAGCAAATCCATTTCGGTGAAGAACTTTTTGCCAACGATCTGCGCCACGATCTGCATCTGGCCGTTGTGGATCTCGAGTTGTTCTTCCGTCGGTGTCACGCGAACGATCTCGTCCATCCGTTCGGGCAATTGCTTGGCGACTTCGCCGCGCGTGCGACGCAGCAAGATCGGTGCGATGGTTTGGCGGAGTTCGTCCAGTTTGTGGTAGCCAACCGTCTTGCCGCGATCATCGACGACGCGGTGCCGATTGAAAAACTTGAACGCCGACCCGAGACGATTGTCGTCGACGAAGCGTGCGACGGTGAACAGTTCGCCGAGATTGTTCTCCAGCGGCGTGCCGGACAAAACCAACCGAAACGGACTGCGCAGCGAACGGATCATGTTGCTGGTTTTCGATTCCCAATTCTTGATCCGCTGGCCCTCGTCCAAAATGATCAGATCCCAATTTTCCGATTCGATCGGTTCCAGATCGCGAAGCACTTGTTCGTAGTTGCAAACGGTAAAGAACGTGTCGCTGCGATACTGTTCGCACCGTTCTTCGCCGTTGCCCAGCACCACCTGCACGCTGCGTCCGCAGAACCGACCGACCTCGGTTCGCCACTGACTCTTCAGCGAAGCCGGGCAAACGATCAGCACACGTCGGATGCCGGCCCACTGGGCCAACAACTCGGCCACGCCGATCCCTTGGATGGTTTTGCCAAGTCCCATGTCATCGGCGAGAATCGCCCGGCCCGCCGTCGCGGCGAACGCGATGCCGTCGAGCTGATACGGCAGCAACGTCGCATTGAGCAACTCGGTTCGCAACGGATGATTCGCGGGATCGCGTCGAATCTCGGCGCATCGTTTTCGCATTTCCACGGTCGTCAATTGACGTTGGATAAAATCTTCCGCGTCGGGATAGATCGTTAGCTCGCGGCCGCTGTTCTCGAGTGCTTCGATCCGGCGAATCACGTCGGCGGCATCCGTGGTTGAACTCTCGACAAGGTCGCCAACGATTTCTTCGATCGCCGAATTCTTGCGATACGGGACGTTGAACCGGAGTCCAAAATCTTCACCGTAATGAAGCTTTAGCGAAACGTGTTTGCGATTGTAAGGCTGGCTTATCGCGTCGCTGCCGAATCGTTTCTTCGCTTTCGCGGCGACGTGCAAAATGTGTTTGCAGGTTCCCAAACCGTTGGTCCGAAAATCGGGGCATGAACAATACGACTGATAGGGTTCCAAACCGCGCAGCGAAACGCGATAGGTTTTGCCCGTGTTGTGACTCGTGGTCACGTAGTCGGCCCAGGGAGTCGAAGCGTTGCCACTGCGGACTTTCATCGTTTCTTCGGCGGCACGTTTCTCGCGTTCGGCCATCGCGCGGGACAACAATTCAGTCTCCGTCAGATTTTCTAGCGGCACCGATTCGTCGGGCGGCGCGGCCAGTCCGAGAACCGATTTGGCGTCGAGCAAGTACGCCAGCGCCGCGCCGACGTGGTGGCAGTGTGAGTCGCAACTGTCGCAATTGACTTGAATCTGCTTGGCTCGCGCCGATTGCAAGGTCATCGTCACGATCACGGTGCCGACGAATGCGGGTTCGTCATCGGGACCCCGGTATTTGGCTTCGCAGTCGGCCAACTTGATCCGCAACAGATCGCCGCCCAGAAACACGTCCTTCTCCGAATCAATCTCGGTGAACCGATCGCCTTGCCGGATCAGCTTGTCGCCTTGGTCGCCGAGCATTTGGCAGGCTTGATGAAACGTCAACGAACCGAGTCGTTGATGGAAGACGTTGACGGTCTGCTTGCGAGGTGTTTTTGATTCGCCGTTTGCGTTTCGAGAAGACTTGGTTTGCGTCGATGCCATCGCCAAACATTCCTTGCTTTGCGGAAAAGAAGAATCAACCAGCCGTCATTTAATCGTCAGGTCAAATCTCAATCAATCCCGGGTCCTGGGGTTCCTCTTCCAATTCGACCCTGCATTACTGATTTAAAAGCAAAAGACTTTCCGGACTCGTATCTTCCGTTTCTGAATCGGCATTCCATTGATCGTGAACGTCGTTAGAAATGTCGTCGACGGTTGATTCCAGCGAACCGGCCAGAAACATTGGGTCGAAGCCATTGATCTTGAATGCGGTTGGGAGCGAAGCGGCTCGATCTTCGAAGTAGCCGATCGATTCGTCGCCGCGATCCGCTTGATTGAAGGTCACCGGCGGGCTAACGGCAACCTGTTCCGGGTTCGCGGGGTTCAACCGTATTCGTCCAAGTTGATTGATCACGCGCAGGGCATCGAGCGCCGTCACGCTGCCGTCGACGTTGACATCGTAGTAGGGCGGTGCGTATCCGTCGGGCGGGGTTTGGACGAGCAGCCCCTGAGCATTGCTGACTCGGCGGCGTCCGAGTTCATTGATGATGACCAACGCATCGACGGCCGTGACTCCATTGAGGTCATCCACGTCGTAGACATCGCGAGGGTTCGTCCAGGGGCCGAGCGTCACCAGCGTCGTCGCGGCGATGGACTGGGGTTGAGCTTGTCGGTTGCCGACTTGGTCGACCGCGAAACTCTGGAACGCATACGTCGAGCCGACCTGTCCGACGAACGCGCGCGAACCGGGGGCGGTTGCGGTATGCCAAAGTTCAAAAGCACCGTCATTGGTCGAAACATAAATCTCAAACGATGCGATCCCCGAACCGCTGCCATCGTCACCCGACCAGGCAACATCAAACACGGCCAACGACGTCGCCGGCAAGTCGGCAACGAGACTGGTTGGTGGCGTGATATCAATCGTGTTGAGTGTCGAATTGGTAACGAGCGGTTCGTTGACGTCGAACACGATCGTGGCCGGGCCGCTGATCTCGGTGCCGCTGGCGAGGCCCGTCTTCGCGGAGACGGTGTAACTGACGTTGCCTTCGCCGCGTCGTGTTGCGTCGTTGACTAGCAGGAATCCGGCGAGTGCATCTTCGGTCGGTTGTCCCGTGTTCGGATCGATGGTTTCAAAATCCCAGCGAATGACGCGACTGTTAAAGTCGAGTTCGGCGTTGATCTGAACCAACAGTTCGATACCCGACGAGAGCAGACTGACGGTGGTTTCGTAGGCGTACAGACCGTGAGGCACTTCGACGAAAATTTGCCCGACTTGAATCGAACCCAGCTCAAATGTTGTCAGGTCGAGGTCCTCGTCGAGCGTTTCGGTGATGGCGACGGTTTGAGCGGGCAGGCTAGCGCGAACCGGATCGTTCTCGAACAAGATCGTGAACGGCAGCGGCGTGTCACCGATGATGAAGCCAGCATCGCCGAATCCCGCCGGCCCGATCTTCTCGTTGGGATCGAATGATTGGCGAACGTCGACGTTGCCCTTGGTTTTCGGGGGTTCGTCTTTGTTGTCTTCCTCCGTCTGCTGGACGATGCCGCCGGGTTTTGCTTTTGGGCCTTTAATAGGAATCTCGAAACTTTCCATTTGGTTGAAGTCAAAAACGGGACGTGCCGTGATCCCACGGCGTGAGGCCCTGTCCTCTTCTTTACGTTCGATCTTCAAATCGTCAGTGAGTTCAGGACCGTTAAGAAAATTCTGCTGCGCGAAAACGAAATCATTCCGATCGAACGAATTCTCTCGGATATTCGCAAATTGTTGTTTCTGCGCGGCTAAAAACTCCGGGCTTCCATCTTGTGAATGGAAGTCGAAAAATTTCGTTGCGGCCGTTTGACTCGAAGCGATGACATCGAACTTCGCGGGATTATTTTGCAGTTCCTTAATCAGAAAGGTTCCGAAAGAGTTCGCATCCGGTGCTGCCCTAAAATCAACTGATGCAATTTTGATGTCCGCATCGATCGTCTCGGTAATCAAGCCCGCATGGCAGGTGTCCGCAATGACGACGGATTTCCCCCGTGCATTCGATATCACACCATTGATTTGACTAGGTGTTAGAGTAGTTTCGACGGACTGCTCTCCGCTATCCGGCCTACTGTAAGCGAACATTGGATCGGTAAAGCTAGCCGTGTTGCAAGTCCCGTGGCTGGAGTTGAAAAACAGCAGGGTGTCGTCGTCATCCAGTCTCGAAACCGCGTCGCGAAGCGCATTAAGAACTTGGTCTGCCGTTACGTTTGAACTGCTATCCAGCAGTGTCATCACAGAAGATCCGTCGGGCAAATTGGAGCCGACCGTAATCGCATCGGAAAAGGCCTGGGCATCCTTGATCGTACCGGACAAATTGCCCCCACCACCCACTACTACCGCATGGACATTTGCGATTCCATCGGGGCCGGCCGACTCACCTTCACCGACGAAGAACGTAAACGATGAGGCTGCCGCCTCGGGCGGTGCGAGTTCGCCAGGTGCAACGTCAACGCCGCGAACGACCGAGCGATCACTGATTTGGGCCGGCAAGTCAAAATTCATCAAGCCGTCGTAAAAGAAGATGTTCTGATAACCGCGACTTGCCAGCAGTTCGTATTCGGTCGTGATGAAGTTAAACAGGTCGCGGTAGGTTTCGCCGTATCGCGCGCGATTCCTGGCGATGAACGCGAGCCAAGCGGCGTCGTCGGATCCTTCGGGACGAAGACTGTTCGTGATTCGTTCCCAATCGATGTCCTGATCGCCAAAGTCGGGGTCATCGACCGTAGTGGCGAAGACGTTGAATTCAATGATGTCCGTCGTGATCGGGCTATCGAAATACAACGTCATCGTCGTCCGTTCACCAGCCGGTAACACCGTCAATCCTTCGGTGACGCTTGGCGGAATGAACGTGATCGATTGTTCGGAGTACGTTCCCGTTCGGCGCACACGCAACCTGCCCGCTTCGGCCGTGATGGTCGTGAACGGCAGGCTTAAATCCGTGTTGCCCGAATTGAAAAAATGAACCTGGATCGCCGCAGTTCGTCCGGCGCGGATAATCGATGGCGTTGTCAAGGAAATCTTGATTTCGCCAGGGGCAGCATCTGCCACGGAAACCGCATCGGCGAGCGACGCTACTACCGTGTCGCCGTCAAGAACTTCGACGTCATAACGACCGTCTGGCAATGATGACGTATCGAACGTAGCAAAGGCTTCGCGGCTACCGGAGCGATTA
>JBGSLZ010000025.1:0-145388 GCA_041740415.1 Rubripirellula sp. | reverse complement strand
ATCGTTGTGCAACCAAGTTCCTTGACCTCCGGAACTGAACAGACTGTTTCCGGTTCCCGTGATCAGGATCTCGCCTTGGTTATGGAACTCTTGTCCCAGCAGCGTTCGCTCGCCCGCGCCCGACCACGTGAGATGTCCGGCATTGACGAATGAATCGCCGCCGGTGTTGTCGGTGAAGATCGAGCCGCCGGTCCAGTGAAACAAGTTCTCGGCGAAGTCGAAAACCGCTTCCCCATCGCGGTTATCGATGCGACCCTGCGAGAACTCGATGCGTCCGGCGCCGGTGCCCGTGTAGGTGCCGACGTAGTACGACGTGCCCGATGTAAAGTCCAAACTGGTACCGGCGGCCACTTCGAACTCGGCACCCGTTGACGGTTGCGAGGTGGTGCCCGAAATCGGCAGTGACAGCTTGCCGCCGAGCACCTCAATTCTGCTGCCGGCAACATGGTCAACACGATCCGAGCTGCCACCGAACGACGTACTTTCGGAACCCGTTTTTCGGAGCGTCCCCTCGTTCGTGAACGTGATACTGGAACCGCCCGTGAAATTGAAGTCGCGATGCAGACTCCATACGCCATCGGCTTCGTTCAGGATTGTCGATCCGCTTGATGGCGACGCGAACGGTTGCTGCTGGTCGACGACGGCGGAGTTGGTCCAGTCACCTGAGAAACGTTTGCTCGCTTCGGTTTCGACAATCAGCGTCGCATCGTTGTCCGTCGTCAACGTGCCCGTCCGCAGCCAACCGGCTTGCCAACGAAACTCGCCCCCGGACAACACGGCATCGTCGTTGATTCGAAAATCCGCTTGCATCACGATCGACTCGGTCGACATCAAAGCGTCGATCTGAACAGCCGATGCAATGGTAATGATCGGGTTCGCAGTGCCACGATCGATCGTCACCGTATCACCGTTTCCTGGAACGCCGACGCCGCCAGACCAATTGGCGGGATCGCTCCAGAGTCCATCGGAATCCGTATTCCAAATGAAGGCGGCCAACAGTTGCCGTTGTTCCAGTGTTTCGGCACCGCGAAGTGCCGCACGGGTTCGACCTGATCGACCGACCGTCTTCTGCTTGAAGAAAAAGGTAAACGGTGAGCAGTGATGAAAGAGTTTTTGAGACCGTGTGGATGATCTTCTTCCGAGGTCGGTGCGTCTTGTCACTGGTCGAATCCAAAAATGCGAGTCCTGGAAGCAGTCGTTCCAATAGGGGGACACCCAGCTCAGCATCCTACTAGCAGCGACGGCAAAATGCAGCAGGGAAAGATCAAGCAGATCTGGCTAGCAACTGCGCAGAGTCAGCAGCGAGAGCTCGGGTCGGCAGTTGATTCGAATCAGATGGGTGCCTGCTAAGCCTCGCGTGACGTGCATCGTTGTTGGCGTACGATAGAAATCACCCGATGCGTATCGACTGCCGTGAAAACTGGGGCTAAGCAATGGACCGATGATCGGCAATCGGCCCTGACCGCCGTGCGTATGGCCGGCCAACATCAGTGTGACGTTGTGGCGACGCGCCCAGCCGAATTGATCGGGGCTATGGCTGAGCAACAATCGGAAGTCTTCGTTTGGTTGGGGATCGATCGATGGCCGCTCGAACCACGGGTGTTCGTTACCGATGATCAACGATTCGACACCGCCAAGTTTCTTCTTCAGTGCGCGACTGCCCAGATCGGTCCAGCCGGCGCGATCCATCGCATCGCGAGTTTGCCACGAGTCAACGATCCGCGTGTCATGATTTCCCAGTACGAAGAAGCAACCGTCGCGAGCTCGCGCCGATGCAAAGATTTGTCCCAGCCAATCGATGCAAGGTTGTTTGTCGATGATGTCACCGGTCAATGCCATCAAGTGCGGTCCCCAGCGAGTGGCCTGCTCGATCGCGTGACCGGCGAAATCAGGATGAATGTCGCCGGTTAAATGAATGTCTGACAGATGTGCAATGCGATATCCATCAAGCGCTTCGGGCAATCCGATCACGGGCAATTCGATTCGATCGATCGACAACTCGAACAACTGGTTCCAAGGAAGCTGAGACTCGAGCTTGCACTTCGCGGTCAGCGCGAGCGGATGCGAGGCGAGCTTGTTAACGGGCACCACTTCACTTTGACGAGTGACGTTCACGTACTGGACGCCGAAGATCGGCCGAAAGATGAGCCAGGGAATCCCAAGCAGGGGCCAAGCCAACAAACAAACCAGCGAATAGATCGTTAGCCACCAAGGCAACTGACTCACGTCAATTCGTTGAGCGAGGAAATCGATGATTGCTGGACCGGCCATCCAGTAAACCAACGGAGGCCAAACCAGCGTGAACGCAAACATCAGTTTCGTGATAAGCTTGATCTCTCGTCGCGACCAACCGAACCCGTTGACACGGTTGTAGCCGGATAACATCAGCCCGAAGTGTCCGGCCAATGCCGCGAGCGCGACGATCCATGCGAGCGTCGATGTCATGGCTTCCCTAAAGCGATTTGGGGCTCATGAAGCAAACCAGTTCGATGTCGCTCTCGGACGACAATTCGCTCCATCGCGCCAGGTTCACGCGAAACACCGCGATCGCGGCCGTCGGCATGTCGATCGGTTTGCTGGCCAGCATGCTGGTCAACTGGCTGATGCCCGGGTTGTGAGCCAGCACCATCACACGTGATCGACCATGCGAATCGGAGCAAATTGTATTGAGGATCGTTTCGGGACTCGACAGGTAGAGCGAATCCGAAAAGGAAACATCGGGTTGAGTATTCCAAGCCGGCAGCATGTCTCGGATCGTTTGCTTCGTGCGCGTCGCCGATGAGCTGAGCACGCGATCGGGAACGTAATTTTCGCTCGCGATCCAGCAACTCATCACGGGTGCGTCGCGCAGGCCACGCTGATTCAGCGGACGATCGTGATCGGAAAGCGAGTTGTCGCCCCAATCACTCTTGGCGTGCCGCATCAGGATCAGCAGTTCAGGGGCCACACCGGACTGGGTGGCGGATTTTTGTTCTTCGGTGGTCATCTAAATATACGTTTCCGCCTATAATTCCGACGTTCCGATTTTGGCCGGTCCAACCGTCACTCGCTTGAAAAATCCTATGAGAACTGAATTTTTTGCGTCGATGCGCCAGTTTTTTGCATCAGTGCATCTGTGCGGATCGTTTTTTGTCGTCGCGTTGGCAACTCTGATCGACACATCGATGCAACCGGCGCACGCCGACGATTGGCCGGGATGGATGGGGCCATCGCGGGACGGAGTGTACCGCGAAACGGGAATCATCGACGAGGTGCCTGCGAACGGGTTGAAGGTCAAATGGCGCACGCCGATCGCAGGCGGTTACGCGGGACCGGCGGTGGCCGATGGACGCGTGTTTGTTTTTGACTACGCGAAGACCGAAGGTGAAGCTTTCAACAATCCTGGCGAACGGGCGAATCTGCGTGGTCAAGAACGACTGACGGCGCTCGACGCCGATACGGGCGACCAACTGTGGCAACATGCCTACGACTGTCCCTACAGCATCTCGTACCCGGCCGGTCCGCGTTGCACGCCGACGGTCGATGGCGATCACGTTTATATTTTGGGCAGCGAAGGCGATTTGCAAGCGATTCGGGTCGCGGATGGCGAAGTCGTTTGGAAGCGAAGCTTGAAAGCTGACTTGAACGCCGAAGTTCCGATTTGGGGCTTCGCTGCTCATCCGTTGGTCGAAGGCGATTTGCTGTACACGATGGTTGGCGGCACGGGTCAGGGTATCGTCGCGCTTGACAAACTGACCGGCGAAATTCGTTGGAAGGGGCTCGACACGAGTGCTGGGTACTGCCCCCCTTCGATGATTCAGCACGGTGGCGTGAAGCAATTGATCGTCTATCACCCGACCGGCGTGACGAGTCTGAATCCGCTGACGGGTCGCCAGTACTGGGACATTCCGATCGCTCCGTCGTATGACATGTCGATCGCTCGTCCGATGGTCGACGGCAACTTGATGTACGCCAGCGGCATCCGAACGGAGGCATTGATGATTGAGCTGTCGTCGGACGAACCGTCGGCGAAAGAAGTGTGGCGAGGCGAGCCCAAGAATGCCGTCCACAGCGCCAACGCGACGCCGATCTTTGCCGATGGCGTGGTTTACGGTACGGATTGCGAACAGGGCAGTCTGATCGCGGTCGACGCGAGGGATGGTTCGCGATTGTGGGAAACATTCGAAGCGACGAAGCCGGGCGAACAGCGTTTCATCAAGCACGGCACCGCATTTTTGACTCGAGTCGGGGATACCGATCGATACCTCATCATGAGCGAGACCGGTGACTTGCAAATGGCGAAGTTGACGGCGTCGGGGTATCAAGATCTGGGGAAGACGCACATTCTCGAACCAACCGGCGAGTGTTTCGGGCGACCCGTGCTGTGGAGTCATCCGGCGTATGCAAATCGAACGGTCTACGCCCGCAACGACAAAGAAATTGTGGCAGTGGATCTGGCGAAATAGAAAACTCGCACCTAAGTCATAAATTTTGTTGATCGGTCGCCAGCGCGATATCCCGAGATACTTCCGCCGGGCGAAAATTCGGGTATTTTATTGCGGTCAGAGTTGCAGGAATCGGGCTCCTAGTGGCATCGGTGCGGCGGAACAGTTGCCGCCAGGTCGGGCTGCGGGCGGTAGGTAAGTCCGCTCTGGTGTGTGTTTTTTTCTGGCGACACGACGTTCGTCAAAGTCAGCTCCGTTTTAGATTCACTTAGGGGGAATCGATTTTATGACCAAGTGCAAACTCGAGTACATTTGGCTCGACGGCTACCAGCCGACACAAACGCTCCGCGGCAAGACCAAGATCGAAGAAGATTTCAGCGGCAATGTCGAAGATTGCAAACTGTGGTCGTTCGACGGCAGCAGCACGATGCAGTCCAGCGGTGGCAAGTCGGACTTGTTGCTCAAGCCAGTTTTTTGCTGTCCTGATCCGGATCGCCTCGGCACGGGTTACATCGTGATGTGCGAAGTGCTCAACGCGGACAAGACGCCTCACAGGACCAACGGTCGCTCGACGATCAAAGACAAAGACGATGATTTCTGGTTCGGTTTCGAGCAAGAGTATTTTCTTTGGGATCCCGAGACCCAAAAGCCTCTCGGCTTCCCGAAAGAAGGCTACCCGGCGCCGCAAGGACCGTATTACTGCAGCGTCGGCGCCGAACGGGCCGTTGGTCGTGATATCGTCGAAGAGCACCTGGAACTGTGTCTCAATGCCGGACTGAATATCGAAGGTATCAACGGTGAAGTGGCGAAGGGTCAGTGGGAGTTTCAAATTTTCGCCAAAGGTGCCGCGCAGGCCGGTGACGAAATTTGGGTCGCCCGTTACCTGCTCGAACGGGTCGCCGAGAAGTACGGCGTAGCGATCAACTATCACTGCAAGCCGGTCAAGGGCGATTGGAACGGCAGCGGTATGCACGCCAACTTCAGCAACACGACGTTGCGGACTTGCGGCAGCAAGGAAATCTACGATGCGATTTGCGAAGCGTTCCAACCACGCATCAAGGAACACATCGACGTGTACGGCGCCGACAACAATCAACGCTTGACGGGTCTGCACGAAACTCAGTCGATCGACAAGTTCAGCTACGGCGTGATGGACCGCGGTGCATCGATCCGCATTCCGATCTTCACGGTCGAGCACGGCTGGAAGGGTTGGCTCGAAGATCGTCGTCCGGCCTCCAACGCCGACCCGTACATGGTGGCCAGCGCCATCATCACGACGGTCAAGAGCGCGAAATTGCCCGTCGGCGTCTGATCGCGGACGACCGCCGATTGAGAATTCGCTTGAACGAAAGCCCGCTCGCCGAAAGGCGGGCGGGTTTTTTTCGTGGCGGCTTCGGTACAATCAGTGGCATGACTACCGAGCCAACGATTCTGCTTTCGGGCACTGATCCCGACCTGCCCCGGAACCTGCCGCCGGGGCTTGGACGCTACACACGACTTCGTGAAATGGCGGTCGGCAATTCGGCGATGCTGCGATCCGGTTTCGATCAAGTCACCGGCCGAACCGTTGCGATCAAATCACTGCGACCGGAGACCAAGCGGGACCGAGACGAACGACGTCGTCTGCTGCGAGAGGCCCGCATCACGGCTCAATTGCAGCATCCCAACACAGTTCCGGTGTACGACATCGGTGACGACGAAAACGACGGCATCTACTTTGCGATGAAGCGAATCTCGGGCGAGAATTTGTTCGAGATTTTGAAACGCATTGCGAGGGGTGACGAGCGGACGATCGAGATGTATCCGACGCGGCGGCGGATCGAGATCCTCTCGGGCGCATGCCAAGCATTGGCATACTCGCACACCCGAGGCGTGATCCACCGCGATGTGAAGCCCGAGAATATCTGGGTGGGAAACTTCGGCGAAGTCATCTTGCTGGACTGGGGCGTGGCCAAAGTTTGGGGACACGCCGACGACAATGTGTCGATCCGCCAGAGTGTCTTGAAACCGCGTTCGGATTCGGCTCAAGCGGAATCGCACGACCCGGCGCTACGGACGTTGACCGGCGGCGGGCAGCGTCCCGGTACGCCGTTGTACATGTCGCCCGAGCAGGTCGAGGGCAAACGGGGAATCGACGAACGCAGCGATATATTCAGCGTTGGCGTCTGTCTTTACGAGGTGTTGGCGATCCGTGAGCCGTTTCGGGGCGCGGATATCGACGAGACGTTCGACAATATCAAGCATAAGGTTGTTCCGTTGCCGAGCCAACGGTCGCCTGAACGTGACATTCCTCCGCGCGCCGACGCGGTCGTCGGACGATGCCTGGCCAAACGACCCGGTGATCGTTACCAATCGATGGGAGAATTGATCGGTGACCTTCGCGATATCGAGTGAGCGAACTTGCACGTGGCCGATCGCGTCTGAGTTTCCGAATTCCTTTGACTTTGATCGCGAAACGCGCCAATTCCGTCTTGTCCCAATCGGTCGGATCGGTACACTCTGCCCTTCTAGTCGAGACCGTTCGAGAACACACGTCTCGATATCCGGAAAGCGAGGGGCCACCCGGTCCCGCGTGAAAGCCAGCGTAGCTCAGTTGGTAGAGCAGCTGATTTGTAATCAGCCGGTCGCGGGTTCGAATCCCTCCGCTGGCTCTAAAAAGCCGAGACAAAACAGAAGAAGAGAACACGAACATTTAGATTTGGGGGGTTTGCCCGAGTGGTTAAAGGGGGCGGACTGTAAATCCGCTAGCTTTGCTTACACAGGTTCGAATCCTGTAGCCCCCATGGAAGAGGTAACAGGTTTCAGGCATCAGGTTTCAGGGAATTGCACCTGTGACCTGATGCCTGACTCCTGTTGCTTTCTCCCCCCGCGGGTGTAGCACAATGGTAGTGCAGCAGCCTTCCAAGCTGAATACGAGGGTTCGATTCCCTTCACCCGCTTTGGGAATAGGTAACAGGCGATAGGTCACAGGAAACAGGTTCATTCCTGATGCCTGAAACCTGTCGCCTGTCACCTATTCCTCGCTGCTGTAGCTCAGTGGTAGAGCACTTCCTTGGTAAGGAAGAGGTCATGGGTTCAAGTCCCATCAGCAGCTTTTGGTCGGAGGGGAGTTTCGGTGCCGTTGTGTGACAGAATTTGCAAAAATTCGTCGTCGGACGGGTGATTGCAAGAAACGTCCGATTCCGCGACAACATTCATTGAACATCTAGATGCGTCCCATGGTGGGACGCGAACAGTTTGAAATTCGTTTTGATACCTTATTGAACGAGCTTGGCGATTGCGGCCGATTTCGTGACGAGCCCCCGTGGGTGTGAAACACGGGCGTCAGGAACTTGGGCTGGGCGGGGCGTATCTCTGTCCAGTAGTGGCAATCCCGGGTGCAGGTGAATTAGAAAAATGGCCAAAGAAGCTTTTAAACGGACCAAGCCCCACGTCAACGTCGGTACCATCGGACACATTGACCACGGCAAAACCACGACCACCGGCGCGATTCTGGCTGTTCAGGCTGCCAAGGGCCTAGCCAAAGTCAAGTCTTACGCCGACATCGCCAAGGGCGGTACCGTTCGTGACGCGACCAAGACCGTTACGATCGCCGTCGCTCACGTCGAGTACGAAACTGCGAATCGTCACTACGCCCACATTGACTGCCCGGGCCACGCCGACTTTATCAAGAACATGATCACCGGTGCTGCCCAAATGGACGGCGCGATCCTGGTCGTTTCGGCAGCTGACGGCCCGATGCCGCAAACCAAAGAACACGTTTTGTTGGCCCGCCAGGTCGGTGTGCCATACATCGTGGTTTATTTGAACAAGTGCGATTTGGTCGACGACGAAGAATTGCTGGAATTGGTCGAATTGGAAGCGCGTGAATTGCTATCCAAGTACGACTTCCCCGGCGATGACGTGCCCGTCGTTCGTGGTTCGTCGCTGCCCGCGATGAACAACCCCGCCGATCCAGTCGCCAGCAAGTGCATCAGCGAGCTGATGGACGCGCTTGACGCGAATATTCCTGAGCCCATCCGCGAAGACGACAAGCCGTTCTTGATGGCGATCGAAGACGTGTTCTCGATCGAAGGTCGGGGAACGGTTGCGACCGGTCGTATCGAGCGTGGTGTTGTCAAAGTCGGTGAAGAAGTCGAGATCATCGGTTTCACTCCCGCTCCCGTCAAAACGATCTGCACCGGCGTCGAAATGTTCCGCAAGGAAATGACCGAAGGCCGCTCCGGCGACAACGTCGGTTGCCTGCTTCGTGGTGTGAAGCGAGAAGACATTCAGCGCGGTCAAGTCTTGGCGAAGCCCAAGAGCATCAACCCGCACACCAAATTCGAAGCCGAAGTTTACTGCCTCAGCAAAGATGAAGGTGGTCGTCACACGCCGTTCTTCAGCGGTTATCGTCCCCAATTCTACTTCCGCACGACTGACGTCACCGGAACCGCGAACTTGGTCGGTGCTGAAATGTGCATGCCCGGCGATAACGTCCGCGTTAGCGTCGAATTGCACAAGCCGATCGCGATCGATGACGGTGTCCGTTTCGCCATTCGCGAAGGTGGACGAACGGTCGGTTCGGGTGTCGTGACCAAGATCCTCGAGTAAAAAATTAGGTATCAGGTAACAGGCATCAGGTTTCAGAAATTGGGACCTGGGCATGGTGCCAAGCAGAATTACCGGAAAACCTCAGGCGACGCGGAAACCAGTCGTCTGAGGTTTCCGCTGTTGAAGTCCCTGTTGGTTTTTGCCTGAAACCTGTAACCTAAATCCTATTCCCTTTACAAAGGGGTGTAGCTCAATTGGCAGAGCACTGGTTTCCAAAACCAGCGGCTGGGGGTTCGACTCCCTCCACCCCTGTTTTCCGATTCACCGGTCACCACGGATGCGTGACCTTGCAAAGCCCATTACCTCACGTAGGAGCCGACGGGTGTCCCGAGACATTGCCGGAACGAATGCCGTTCCACTGACCAGCGAACTCTTCAAGAATTCCGTTTACAAGCCCAACCAAGGCCGAATCGTTCGTCAATTGACAGCATTGGCGATATGGGTCGTTGCCGCGTTGGGATGTTGGTCGCTGTACGGAACTCTGCGTGGAAACTTAGAAGCGGGTTCATACCTGGTTCCCGCCATCCCGTCCATCGTTTTGGCTGGAGCCTTGTGGTTCGGCTATCGTGTGGTCAACTGGCCGCGTTTCGCCGACTTCCTGATCGCTGTCGAAGCGGAAATGAACAAGGTGACTTGGCCCAGCAAGGATGAATTGATTCGGGCTTCGATCGTCGTGATATTGACCATTTTCCTGCTCGCCATCGCGCTATTTTTGTTCGACGTTTTGTGGCAAGCGATTTTCAACTTCCTGGGCGTGACGAGCTAACTCGCCAGCTTACCCTGCCCCGACCGATTACATCGCCGCCGACGGTGAGACAGTGAACCCAACCGAAATGCCTGACGACTCCAACGAATCTGACTTCAACGACGGTGTAGCAGTCGATTCCACCGATGCGGCCTCGGCAGAATTGACTAGTGAGTCGGATTCGCCAAAATCTGCCGCACCAACGCCTCCGCCGCCTGCCGCCGCCGATCCGAATGCTGCTCAGCCGAAGCCGAGCGACGATGAACCGCCGATGAATTGGTACATCTTGAAGGTTGCGTTCAATCGCGAAGATTCCATTGCCGACTCGCTTCGCAAACGTGTCAAGATGGAAGGCATGGAAGATCATTTCGGCGAGATCGTCGTACCCAGCGAAGATGTCGCGACCTTCACCCGCGAAGGCAAACGTCGGATCAGCAAACGAAAGTTGCTGCCTGGCTACATCATGGTCAACATGATCATCAACGATGACACTTGGTTTCTGGTACGCGAAACCGGCGGAATCAGCGACTTCACCGGCGCTGCCGGAAAGCCGATGCCCATGGAACCATCGGACATCGAACGATTCATCAACAAACCGGTAATCGGCGATGATGAAGAAGAAGCTCCGATCAAGATCGGTATCCCCTTCAAGGTCGGCGATCGCGTCCGCGTCAAAGAAGGAAACTTCGAGAACCAAGAAGGCGACGTGGACACGGTCGACGAAGCCAATGGACGGATCATCGTCATCATCAACATCTTCGGGCGCAGCGTCCCGATGGAACTCGATCACTGGCAAGTCGAACCACTTTAAGAAGCGGTTGGCTGATAGCTTCTAGCAATTAGCTTTCCAAGAAAAACCTAAAATCCTTTAACCTAAGATTAGAAATTAGCTGTTCGGCAATTCCCGCAACGAAAGGCTAAAAGCTAATCGCTAAAAGCTAAAAGCTCCCTCAAATGGCAAAACAAGTCACCGGCGTCGCGAAATTCCAAGTCCCCGGCGGTCAAGCAACGCCCGCGCCTCCCGTCGGCACGTCGCTGGGTAAGTATGGCGTGAACCTTGGTCAGTTTGTCCAAGCATTCAACGACCGGACCAAGGAATACAACGGCACGCCGATTCCCGTCATCGTGACGGTTTACAACGATCGTAGTTTCGAGTTCATCACCAAGAGCCCGCCCGCCGCTTCGCTGCTCAAGCAAGCCGCCGGAATCGCCAAGGGCAGCGGTGTACCGAACAAGACGAAAGTCGCCAAAGTGACTCGTGCCCAGTGTGCCGAGATCGCCGAAAAGAAGATGGCCGACCTGAACGCACGAAGCATTGATCAAGCGGTTCTGATGATCGAAGGCACGGCGCGCAGCATGGGAATTGATGTCGAAGGTTGATCGTTCTCGCGAATAGCGATCATTCGATTGGCTTGTTTCGGCTCGTGTCTTCCGCTCGTCGTATCGGCGCGGGGTCAAGTTTTGATCCCGCCGATAATACTTCGGGAATCCCTAACGGTGCCACGTCATCGGACGGGGCGATCGCGATCGGTCGCTGAAATTGGAACGCAGGGTAGATCGGTACAAACGCCAGCATTCCGACGACGACCAGCATGCCAGAGCGACCGATATGCTGCGAACAGGTCGGCTTCATGATCTGACGAAGCCGGTGTTGCAATTTC
This sequence comes from Rubripirellula sp., assembly GCA_041740415.1. GTDB lineage: Bacteria > Planctomycetota > Planctomycetia > Pirellulales > Pirellulaceae > Rubripirellula. The sequence continues at coordinate 133,965 of JBGSLZ010000025.1, read as the reverse complement.
GGTAAAGAGCCGACGCCACTGGCGATCGGACGTGGCTCCAACTCACTGCGATTTCGCTCCATCGGCTCGCACAAAAAGTCCAGTGTCCTCAAGATCGCTTCCGCGTAGATGCGAGGCGAAAACTTCGATCGTGTGCAAGCGGCCAAGTCGCAACATCGCTCTTCGCAATCTTCAATTTGCAACTTTGCGATCCAAAACAGGGGATGCCACCAGAGGACGGTCATCGTCGTGACCTCAATGAACCGGACGATCCAATCTTGTCGTCGCCAATGTTCCAACTCGTGAATCAATAAGACAGCCCGCGCGTTGTCGTCCAGTCGCGACCAGAGCGCTTTGGGAAACACAATCCGCACTTCGCCGCCGAATCGCCGAAAGATCGGCGAAACCAACATTGGTGATACGATTGCGTCGACCAACCACACCGGCGGTGGATTGCCCTCGTCGCCGCATAGGCTAGAGATTTGGCGCGTTGCGGTGATATCGAATCGCCCGCGCCGTTCAATCAGGCGATGTACTCGGCGAGAAGCGAGCAGAATCCAGATCGACATCATGAAGCTGCCAACGGACCAAACCGCAATCAGCTCCATCGATAACGCACCGGTGGTATCAACGTCGACGACATCCAACGAACCGATCGAGCGAGCGAGCGCACCCATCCGGTGCGCGTCGGCGGTGTCGGCGATCGATCGCGCCGACATCCAATTCAAGAGCGAAGGATTCCAAGTGATGGGAATTTTTGCGATCGGAGGCGCTACCAACTTGATCATCGCTAACAACCACAACAGATGCGCGATCGCCGGGCGCTTGCCGATTCGGTCAACCGCCAATGCGACCAATCCGATCAACAAAGCCATCAAAGTATTGCCGACCAACCAATCGACAATCACCGCGCTATTCCAAACGAACGAAGCTTCGACAATGCCAAGCGGGCCGGCCATATTAGTTGTCGCCCCGCTTCGTATTGCCCTGCATCTCGTCGAGCATCGACTGCAATTGCGACCGATCCGATCGCGACAGCGTGGAGATTTTGATCAAGTGAGTCAGCAGTGGCCCGAGCGAACCTTCGCATAACTCGTCCGCAGTATTCTGCAATCGCCGACTGATCAGTTCATTGCGATCGATCGAGGCGCCGAACAATCGAGGCCAAACGGAGGGATCTCTGGCGACGCAGCCCTTCGACTCCAGCCGCCCCAGGAGTTTCTGGACCGTCGCGGTCGTCGACGTGGTCGCCTCACCGTACAAAGTTGCCGCAATCGTTTTGACGCTCAGTGGGCCAACGGCCCAGAGCTGTTCCAAGATTGCTAATTCAGCTTCGGTGACGTCCTGCGCTTTGCGTGCCATTTCTTTGCGCTTCCACGATTGAATGATCGTCGATGATTGCGAAAATTGCCTCCCAGACATTATGTCTTCGTTGTGCCGCTCGACGCAAGTCTTCCGAAATCGGAAACCGGCGGGACGAAATGCCGTTGGACTGGGTCGAAATTACGTGCATCATAGAAGCGTGTCTCCTCCTTCGATGGAAACAGTTTTTTGTCCTTTCAGCCATTCGCCGTTCAGTGCCTGACCTGCGGCAGCCGCCTTCGTGTCACCGACCGCAGTGTGGTCGGATCGATCGCCGCTTGCCCTCAATGTCATTCGATGGTCCAGATCGACGCGCCACCGGCCCAACTGATGGCCGGTGCTTCCTCGGTCGACAGCGGTGCGATCACCGAAGACGCGATCGTCGCGGATGGCCATGTGCCCGCTGATCACCTACCCGATGGGTCGACGATCGCAGGTGACCCACCGGTTGAAAGCGGATTTGCTGGTCGCGAAGACTTGGGCAACGACCCGACCACACCTGCGATGCCTGACCCCGCCGGATGGCAAAGCGAGCGGACGCGACGAACCCGTCAGATCGCGTTGGTGGCAATGCTGTCGATGTCGATCTTGATGGTGGCGGTACTGGCGTTCAGTTGGTTTGTTCGTAGCTATCGGAACCAGGTCGCAGCGGTCCAAGAAAATTTCACTTCTGAACAGAACGAATCGTCGCCGTCGGATGTCGCCGAACCGAAAACTCAGCAAATGGCCGAAGCGGATGCAGCCGGTATCAATATCAATGCGACCAGCCCGCGGGCAGCCAGTGATGAGATACAAGTCGTTGCACCGGAACTTGCGGCATCGGACGGTGACAAGCGGGTCGATGCCGCGCCGGCTCGCCAGCCAATCATCCCGATGGATCTGATACCGAAGTCACCGTTGGACCCAACTGGTGCTGATGCGTTCAAATCGAACAATCGAGACGGCGGTCCGATAGCGAGCACCGATGATCCTGACGCCAGCAAGTTGATGAATTTGCCACCAGGATTATCGCAGTACATACCGTTTCTGTTGCAGGAGAGTCCCAGCGAGAAGCCGACGTTGAGAACGCCGCCAACGATGGACGACATCGCCGTGGATGGGGCTGCGCAAGACGACTTGGATCCTTTTGTGACGGTGGAACCGCGGACGCTAAATCTGAAGTCCGACTTGGCGATCAAGTTGGCATTTCGATCTGAAGGATATTCGTTGGCCGATTTGGTGCTGATGATTAGCCAGATTACCGGCGTACCCATTCAGATCGATTGGGTTTCATTTGATTTTGTTGGTGTCAAAGTCGCGACGTTGGTCAAGCCACCAAAGTCATTGACATCGGCTCGCGAAGTTCTCGATCAAGTCGCCACGCAAGTCGGCGGTGAAGTGCGTGAGCAAACGACGTTGCTGGTGTTGACCCCTTCGGACGAAACTTTCGGAAAGGCGTTTTCACAGATCGCCGGATTGGGTGATTTCGGCAACGGTGCTGAGAGCGCGGCGCGCGTGCTTGACGAGTTTATGAAGCTGAGTCCGCCGCCACAGCAATTTGACGACGAAGGCAATCCAATCGACCTGCCGGAAACCGTTGCCGCACCAGTCTCCGACCCGCGAGCCGAACAGCATTTAGTTGGCTTGGCAACCGAAACACTCCGCCGGATGCGTGGCGTCGAGGGCAAGGTCGTCGACCCGACGCTCCATCGATGGGCTCATGCATCGTCGGCCGTTACGGAATGGCCGAAAGTGGTTGCCGGAAACGCGGGCCCACAGATCGATACACCGATCGCGCTGGCGGGATTTTTGAAACGGATTTCGCGACTCAATGGTTCATCTTGCCTCGTGAACTGGCACGACGCGAACCTTCGGCAAGCAACACCGGATCGGATGATGCTGCCCAACTCTGGCGACGGCATGGAACGCATGTTGACCAGAGCTTTATCGCCGCTCGGTTTGCACGTTCGACAAGTGGATTCAGATCATTGGTGGGTCGGCAGCGATTCGACTTACGATCGATTGCCCGTGGTCGTTGCGAGTGAACCGCTGGGTCCGACCCGAGATGCGTTTCAGGAACGAATCGAGAAAATAATGTTCGGCGCGACGCGTGACGAGTATCGGTTTGTATTTGATGACGACTCCGATCGGGCATTGATGCTGCTGCCTCGATTCGTTGTGCGCCAGTTGAGCACGGTTACGGAACGATTGGCGGTTCAGTGATCCGCTTGCGATTGCGAGACAGTCATTGGCAAGCTTGTCCGACAGTAACTCACGCAGCGGCTTGCGCTGTGTTCGTCACCGGAAGCAGAATCACGAACGCGGTGCCCACTCCGACGGTGCTTTGAACGCGAATGCGTCCGTGGTGCGCGTCGACGATATCTTTGCACGCCGCCAGACCGAGACCGGTGCCGCCTTTGCCTGATTCGTCGGGACCGCTCTTGGTGCTGTAGAACGAATCAAAAATCTTCGGCAAAGATTCTTTGGGGATGCCACTGCCCGAGTCGCGTACGGTTAGTTCAACCCAACCGGCTTCGTCGCTGGGTGCCAAGCGAATCAGAATTGTTCCTCCTTCAACGATCGCTTGGCGGGCATTGATCAGAAGGTTCAACAGCACTCGACCAATCTGATTGCCGCTTGCCATGACCGCTGGTGTTTCCGGATCAAGTTCGGTTTCGATCGCGATCCGGTAGTTTCGCATCTCGCGTTCGAGCAACATCAGCGAACTGTTGATCAGTTCGTCCAGACGCGTCGGCTCGAACGACTCGCTTCGGTTCTTGGCCTGGGCCAAGATGGTGTTGGTGATCTTCGCGGCTCGTTCGGACGCTTCCAAGATTTTTGAGAGCGCTTTGTCGCGGCTGGCATCGTCTCGGTTGCGAATCCCCAGCTTGGCGTAGTTGATGATCGTCATCAACACGTTGTTGAACTCGTGTGTAGCGGTTCCGGTCAATTCGCCAAGCGCCGCCATGGATTGCAACCGGCGCATCTCGCCCTTGAGCTGCTGAATCTGGGATTGCTGAGATTGCAACTGCTGCTCGACGGCTTGGTTCGATCCATTTGGATTCAAGGTCATGTCGGCTCAGTTGTCAGGCGCATAATCGGAATAAACATCACGGTCGCAAAGCCAACTGTTGGGTTGACGCGACTGGCGATGAATGACCTATCGTCGACGCCGGGCAACCTGCTACACCGTAGCGTGTTGTTCCCGCACAGATTGCCAGGTCATTGCGGCTTCGCGTTTTCCCGTCATTTTCCGATCAATATGAACTCAGACGACAATGTGGTGATCCGGCTTCGGCGGCGGCTCGAAGAAGCCAAGGTCGCCGGATTCAAAGTTCGATTCGAGCTTCTTAATGACGAGCAGGCCGGATGGTGCCAGATCGGGTCGTCAAAATTCTTGATCGTGAATTCTTCCCACACGGCGGCCGAACAGTTGGCCGAAGTGGAGGTAACGCTTCGAGATTTTGCCGCTTCGGCAGTTCGATCCGATGAAGACCGGCGTGCAACGGCGGCCAATCAGGCAGCGTGAAACATCTCGCCCGCTTTCACACGCTGGTGCCTGAGACCACAATGAGGGTCGCGGTAACCAAACTTCCTGCGAGGTATCGAGAGCGTGTTTTCCAAGCGGATGAAATTGTCGTCGGCCGCGAAATTCTGTCACCGTTTTGGAACGGGGCTGAAAGCCGGCGCGGATTTGGTCCGACTGCTCGAAAGCGAAGCCAACCACGGCGCGGAAAATGAACGTCAGGCGATGCGATTGCTTGTTCAGGGCGCCAAAAAAGGCGAACACCTCAGTAGCGTGATGGCCGCAAATCAGGCCTACTATCCGCCGCTGTTGACCGCGATGACCCGAGTCGGCGAAGCGACGGGTCGTTTGGATCGAACTCTGCTGACGCTCGGCGAACACTTTCAACATCAACTCACCACGCGGCGGATGTTCATTTCATCGATCACCTTTCCGACGCTGCAATTGTTTGGCGGGATCATGGTGATCTCACTGCTGATCTACCTGATGGGCATTTTGACGCCTGCCGGCGGCGGTGAAATGGCCGATGTCCTCGGTTTTGGGATGCGGGGTGGATCGGGTGTTTTGAAGTTCTGGGCCTACATCGCTGTTTTCTTGGGGACGGTCGGTGCCGCGGTTTGGGCGTTCTTCAACAACGTGGGCGGAATTCAAAACCTCGCACCATTGATCTACAAGATTCCGAAAATCGGCCCTTCGATTCAAACGATCACGATCTCGCGTTTTTGTTGGACGATGGCGCTCTCGCTCGACGCGGGGCTCGATCCGATTCGCTCGATCCGACTGTCGCTCGACAGCACAGATAGCGATTACTATCGCGGCATGGCGGACGATTCTGAAAAAGCGATCCGAGCGGGCTCGACCCTGGCCGGCGCGTTGCAGGCAACCGATCTCTTTCCGCGTGATTTCATCACCCGCGTTGAAATTTCGGAGCATTCGGGTACCGATGCCGAGTCGATGGATTACCTTGCCAAAGAGTACGACGAACGTGCGAAAACAGCCGTCAAATGGTTGGCCGGCGCGGCGACGCTGCTGATCCGAACTTTCATCATCTTAGTCTTCGTGTTCCTGATCTTTCGTATCGCATCGACCTACTTGGGCGCGATTAGCGGCGCGAGTGAAGATATTCTTCCCCGCCGTTAGTTACGAATTACGCCGTCTGAACATTATGCCCGGCGGGAATGGGCGAGTTTGGCAAACAGTAGCGATCGCAGCGATGATCGGGCTGTTGTGAACGTCACCTTGGTTGCACCGCTTGCATTCGGTTTATCCGTGACGGCCGCGTCGACCGATCTGATCGATACCGGGCGATCATAGCGAGTGTTTTCAAGCGAGAAGGTTCCGGTTTCATTCTTCGTCAACGGAGAGTTGTGGATGTCTTCAGGTTTTCCGGTCGATTGCCTCGATTCGTTGAACGAGTCCAACGGCGGTTCGGCGAATGCCCGCATCGGCAATGCTCGGACAACTCGATTCGATAGCCCGCTTGCGGCCGCTCTGTGGATCGTAGTGGCGTCCTTCGTTGGCGTACTGGTCTTCGAGATGACATCGCTGGGCGAACAACGTTCGCGTCACTGGATCGTCCAACCGACCGCTCATGGCGATTTCTTGACGGTCCAGTCCGATACTTCATCTGCACGATCGGGCACAGCACGGCATTGAGTTGCGGCGTGTCGTTAAGTCATGACATCGAATTGTCGCGGCGTCTCTTCGGTGGTGATCGCGATCGATTGTGGAAGCGCGCGACGTGACAACATGGTGTCCAAATCAAGTATGCCAACCAGACGGCCCGAAGCATCAACGACAGGAATTTGACGCATCAACTTTCCAGTCCGCGAGAGCGCCGCAGACAGTGGTTCATCCGGACTTAGCATTTCCGCCGCAGCACTGTAATCGATCAACTCGCCCGCCGAAGTGTTCGGATCTTTGCCCGACTTGATTGCGGCCGTGACATCCTCTAACCGCAATGTGCCGATCACGGTTCCGACGATGGAACTGACCGGCAGTGTCGATTGCGTCGTTCGTTGCCATTGCCGAGCAATCTCTCTTAGCGGTGTGTCCATCGGCAACACTCGGTCGTTGTGAATCATAACATCAGCGACGGTGAATCCGCGCACCTTCTCCATCACGCTCACCTGTCGCGATTCTGCAATTCCGGCGAATCCGATGAACGCAGCGATCAAGACAGGAATCGGGTTGGGCGGGTCGGATGTCAGAGCGGCGTAGGCCATCAGGATTGCGCATAAGACTCCAACTGACGAAGCGATCGATGTCGCGCGTGAATAATTCATCGTCATCGCTAACAGGCTGCGAAAGACTCGACCGCCGTCCATCGGGAATGCCGGAATCATGTTGAACAGCACCAACATCACGTTGACGACGATCATCAAGATGCCGAATCCTAACAACGAAGGTTCCGTCAAAATTCTCATCGCCGTTGCGTTGGTCTGTTCATCCAGTTCGCCACCGGTCAACAACGCACGCGCGAAGTACTCGATCGCTCCGAACGAATCGGCGTCCGCAAAGATCGCAAAACCAGTGACCAGCGTAATCGCAATCACCACATTGACCGCCGGCCCGGCGACCGCTACGAGCAACTCTTGCCACGGGATGCGGGGCATCCGCACCAATCGGGCCACGCCACCGATCGGCAACAAGGTGATATCAGCGGTTCCGATCCCGAAGCACCTTGCCGCCATCGCGTGACCATATTCGTGAAGCGTCACACAGAAGAACACGCCCAACAATTGAGCGATTCCGAAAGCGACAGCGGCCCACCCGAGCGACAGCGATCGCAATGTGACGAATAAAACCGCCAGCGAAAACGACCAATGAACGTAGAGGCCGATTCCAAGGAACGTTCCTAGTTTCAGTCGGCGTGATAACAGGCTTTCGGGCAACGACCCACTCCGTCACAATGTCGAAAAACAATGTGCGTAAACAAGTGTCTGACCCCATTTGCCGGGAAGCGGCCCTTCGGGTGCTTCGCACAAATGGGGTCAGACACTTGTTTTCCGCTCGAACCTTATCCTATCCAAAACATCCCCATTCTCCGAGTGCTGACCTAATGTTACGTCACAAACTCATCCATCCTCAAATCAACGCCGTCCTGGCCTCAGCCGGCCATCACAGCAGCGTTCTGATTGCCGACGGGAACTATCCTGCCGCCAGCAAGCGTGGGCCGCGTGCCGAATTGATCAGTCTGAATCTGATGCCGGGAATTCCCACCTGCAATCAAGTCCTCGAGGCGCTCTTATCAGCGGTGCCCATCGAGGCGGTGCAGACAATGCAGACGGAAACGAGCGGCCCGTACGCGCTCGATGGAGACCCACCGGTCTGGGACGATTATCGTCAAACAATCAAAGACGCGGGCTTGGACCTGAAGCTCGATCCGATTGATAAGTGGGCCTTTTATGACGCCGTCAGCACACCCGATCACGTGTTGACCATCCAAACCGCCGATCAACAACGCTACGCCAATATCCTGCTGACCATCGGCGTCCGGATGGACTAAGTTCGATTTTTGCAAAGTCGAACAAACGATTGCCCGAATCAGGCTTCCGATGGATGCACGTACGGCTTTCGATAGGCTCGTTTGAGCATCGCGTTGGCCTCGGCGTCACCGACAACAGTGTGCGTGTCGGGATCGAACTCGATGGAACGCCCCAATGCCAGCGAATTGTTGGCGAGGATGCACGACGCGCTGCTGATATGCCCCTGTTCAATGTCGGCAACGGGCTTGCTGCGAGTATCGATGGCATTCAAAAAGTTTCGCATGTGGCCCCGGATCGCTGAGGCGACGTGCAATTCCAACGCCCAGTCCTTCGCATCGGATTGATCCGTTGGGTACTTGTCTAATTCGATCACCGCATCGCCGTGCAATTTTTGTCCACCACCGCGCGGTGTGAAGTCGTACTTGTTGACGCTCAACTTCAACGTCCCTTTGGTACCGTAGATGATGCCCGCCCAAGGGTATTCGGGGTCTGGCGCATCACCCCAACTGCGATGAGTCCAAACGACATCGAGATCGTCGAATGCGAACGTTGCTGTTTGCGTATCGGTGATGTTGGCTTTGGATTGGAGATCAACCAAGATTCCACCGGCGCTGCTGATTCGGTTCGGCCAACCAAGTCCCAATTGCCAACGAACCATGTCGAGCATGTGAACGCACATGTCGCCAACGATCCCATTGCCGTACTCCATGAACGCTCGCCACGATCGGGGATGCACCAATTCATTGTAAGGACGCATCGGTGCCGGCCCGGTCCAGGCTTCATAATCAAGGTAACTCGGCGGTGCCGTGTCGGGCGGGTTTTTGCTGGCCCGCATGTGGTAATAGCAGCACACTTCCGCGTGCGCGATATCGCCCAACAATCCCGCATCGACGACTTTTTCTTTTGCTTCGATAAGGTGCGGCGTGCTTCGCCGCTGAGTCCCGACCTGCACGACCCGGTCGGTTCGTCGGGCGGCATCCAGCATCGCCTTGCTTTCCAAAACGTCACACCCGGTCGGCTTTTGAACGTACACGTCGGCGCCTGATTCAACCGCCGCGATCATCGACAATGCGTGCCAATGATCGGGCGTCCCGATCAACACGATGTCGAGATCCCGTTCGGCCAGCATCTCTTTGTAATCCGCGTAGGTCCGCGGTCGTTTCTTTGATGTCTGACGTTCGGCAATCAGATCCGCCGCCTGTGACAACATTTGCGAATCGACATCGCACATCGAAACCACTTCAACGGGTTCGATATTCATCAGTTGCATCAGATCGCACTTGCCGTACCATCCACATCCGATCAGTCCGACCCTTCGAGGCTTCGTTGCTTCCGCCGCGTGGGCGCGTGATTCGATTGCCGCAAGCGTCGCAGCGGCTGCCGTGGCACCCTGCAAAAAATTTCGTCGGTCCATGTTCAAAGGTCCAAAAACTGAGATTCGAATGCCGTGATTGAAGGTCGATGATTGCATCATGATACACGACCGGGATGCTCAAAACTTCGGGAACTGATATTCCGGATTGGTCGTTTGAAAATCAACATCGGACAAGCCGACATTCGTTTTCAGGTCGTGGTATGCGTACGATTCCAACAACGGAGCTTGTCCGCCGTCGGAGGTCGGCCAACCAAACGCCCGATAGGAGAGCACCAATTGGCGGTCGGGATCGACGACGATTTCAGCCAACGAAAAGTCATCTTTCGCGCCGCTCGGTTCGGCATGCCGAACTTGGATTCGGCGAGTCGGAATCTCGTCGAACAAAAACGAATCGTCGATCGCAACTCTTACGTCCGGATTGTCTCGATCCGCTTGGCCACGCTCGATCAGCTTTTCCACCAGCTTGACCAAGCCAATATCGCTGATCGGAAACCGTTGTCCCTGCATCGCAAGCATGCCGTTGGGGTCCAGCCAAATTGTTTTCAAGCCCAGAATAAAGCCGACTTCATGAACGGCCATCTTTCCGGCGTAAAGACCTTCGCCCCAAATCACTTCGCGGCCCTGAACGGCGGCCGGCAAATTGAACTTCAAATAAACTCGGCGCGGCGAACGATTGTGGGGACCGCCGAAGCGGGTTTGGGCTTTCAAAAAGATCTCAGTCGCTTCACCGAGCACACCATCGGCATCGAGTTCCTGCTTCACAAACCTGGCCGTGTAGTCGTCCAGATTGGATTCCATCATTCCCAACGACTCCGTCGCCATTTCCAACACGGTCGCGATCGTCGGTTGTTCCGAACCCGAATTGTCGTCGTCTTGCTCCGGTGCAATCGCTTGTGAAGTTGCAATTTCATTTGCGGATGAGGATGTGTCACCGGCGTCAGGCTCCCTGGCCAATCGCCACAGCAACCCACATCCGACCATGACGATTGCAAGAATGAATAGTTTTTTCATCGGTTCAAAAAATTCCGATACGCGTTCAAAGGGCATGCCAAAGAAAAACCGCCGAGGCTTTTGTCCTCGACGGTTCGTTCGTTCGTCGATCTTTCGAGCCGACCTAAAACTGGTTGCCGGCTTCGTCTTGGCGACTCTGCATGACGGCGGCGGCAATCGCTCGAATCATCCCTTCACCGATTTTGATGATCGAAGATTGACCGTTAGGGATGCCGTCCTGGACGACTGTGAAGCGGCCCGGATCGGGCGACGAATTCAATGCCGTGATCATTGCGGAAATCGCATCATTCGCCTCAACCGAATTCGCGTACTGCAGAATCGGCAGCAACGTAAATTTCAGTTGCCCAACCGGGCGATCGCCGCCCGCATCGGTTTGGCCTTTGTCGATCAACTCCTTCATCAACATTTCGCTGTTATTTCCTACCGCGACGTAAACTGCTTTCGGGCCAGTGCCGACGTGGACGCGAAGCGTTTCACCGAAAACTCGGCGAGCTTCGTCTTCCTTGGCCGGCACGTCGGCCTCGATCAAGTGCATGTTCACGTCTTTATACGTGCTGATGTCGAACTTGAATCGCGGCGCGCCATTTTCGTTTTCGACCTTGGCGGCCAAATCCTTCACGATCTGTGCCGCTTCATTGCCATCGGCCACAAAGGCGCCGAAGACGAACCTAAAATCATTCTGGTCCGCAAGCAACAGCGCGCCCACATCGGCTCGACCTTCCTCGACCGAATTCATTGCCAATTCGACCACACGATCGATCATCGCTCGAATCTCGATCCGTTGTTCGTCGGTCAGGTTGTCTTCGTTCTCAAGAGCGTTGCCGAGCGTGTTGAGCGAACTCTTCAGCGTTTCTCGTGTTTGCTTGACGGCTTCAGGGCTGATCGACGTTGCGGCGTGATAGTATGCCGCCGCGTCGTCGCGGATGACGGACGCGAATTGCGACGGCACGGGTTGTTGGCCACCGTAAATTGCCGCCAGCGTGGTTCCGGGCACGGCCGTAAACGAAGCATCCACGACCACCAACTTGTCCTGTTGATCGACGTTCAATCCAACTTGAAGCATGTTGGTTTCGTTGATCAATTGCTCGAGTTGCTTGAGCGTCCCTTCGGCCATCTCTCTCGTCGCATCGGCACCGGCTCGGTCTTGCTTTTCGATCGCTTGCTCAAATCCTTGACGAAGTTGAGCGACCAGCATGCCGCGAGTCTCAGCGGGAACTTGCTGCATTTGAAGACGCAACGCCAAATCGAAATCATTGCCCAGACCTTTGAAGAGCGTCGTCGGATCGGCGGGCGTTAGATCGAGCAAATCCTTCCGTGACGCCATAGCCGCCCACGCGCCCGTCTGGCGGATGTAGACGGTGTTCGCGCCAACAGCGATCACCATGGTTCCATCGTCGAGTTCATCGGCGGGACCAGTCTGCCCTTCCAGTCGTTTTAAGATGGATTTGACATCGGTGGTTGGAATCACCGCGATCGGCTGTGGCGTACCATCGACTAGCGGGACAAGAATGCCGATCGGCATCGTCATGTCGATGCCTTGGGTGAAGGTGCCCGCCAACACCGTAAACATGCCGCCGGCCTGAGGTTGCCCGGCGATGCTGGACAAGTAATTGACATCCTGCATCAGTTTGTTGACCGATCCGATGGTGACAACCAAAACTGGTTCAGTCGCATTGGCCACCGCCGCTGGTGTTCCCTGGCCTGGTATCGGTTGACCGTTCAAACGGTCCTGAGCGATGACCGGTGATGCGGCCAAAATGCAGATGGCGATCATGCTTGCGATTCCGCTCGCCAACGCGCGCGGACGAATCGTCTGGTTCCAAAAACCCATTGTCTTCCAATCCTTAAAGTGACGTTTGAAGGCGGACGGCATCGTCAGCCTTGGTGTTGCAACAAAAATCGACGGTTATCTCGACGAGACAATTGCTCGCAGTCAATCTTTACCCGGCGATCACGCATGAAGTTTCGCGGGTTAGGCGAATTACGGCAACCTCGGAAGAAATCGACCTACCTGGGAAGTGAATTAATTTCGCACGCGAGTCGATATCGAAGCTCGCAGGAGCGGGCCTGATTGACGCACCCAAAATGAGCGGAAAAGAAATCGATCTACGATTCAGAAGCGAATCGGAACAATGTTATCGCTCGCGGTAGACGATCCGACCCTTCGTCAGATCATAGGGCGAAAGCTCGACGCGTACCTTATCCCCAGGAACGATCCGAATGAAGTGCTTTCGCATCCGACCGGCTACGTGAGCCATCACCTCGCTTCCGGTTTCCAGCTGTACCCGAAAGCGCGTATTGGCCAAAGCCTGTGTCACTGTGCCTTCAACTTCGAAGGCATCTTCTTTCTTTCCCAAAATCAATCCTCAACGTACGGAATGCTCGCATCGACAAAACCCTTTTCTCGACACCGACTTGATCTCCTCTCGCTCACGCTGAACGAATCGGAGAGGCAGAGAATAAGCGAAAGCTGGCCCGAATGGCAGCCCTACCCGTTCCTAAAACGCTGAACGTGCAAATCTCTATCCAAATTGCACCGAATACGTGAAGATATTCGAATCAACGCTTGCTGAACTGGACACCTCGACGAGCACCACGCAGGCCGGGTTTCTTTCGTTCCTTCATGCGAGAATCTCGCGTCAGGAAACTTCCTTCGCGCATCGGGTCGTGAAGGGCCTCATCGAAGCTGACCAAAGCACGGGCCAAACCCATCCGGACGGCGCCGCTTTGGCCCGTCATACCGCCACCGTAGACCCGAACCAACACATCCACCTTGCTGGCGTGGTCGGCCGCGTCGAGCGTCTGCATGATCGCAACGCGATGCTGGTCATTGACAAAATATTGCTCAATCGAGAGTCCGTTGATCGTGATCTTGCCGCTGCCGGCACGTACACGAACACGAGCGACACTGCTTTTTCGGCGACCAGTGCCCAGGGCGTCTCCGTTGATTTTGTCCTTTTTGACGGCGATCATAAATTCGAGCGATTGGGATGGAGGTTTCGGGATAGGGTGGAAAACAGAGAACGGTTCGGAATCAGACTTTCTTGCTGGTCCGTTTGAGTTCTTGAGGCATTTGAGCGGTGTGCGGATGCTCTGGACCCGCGTAGATCTTCAATTTCTTGATCATTTGATACGCCAACTTGTTCTTCGGGAGCATTCGGCGGACGGCGTGATAGATCAGATCTTCGGGCTTTCGGTCGCGACGATCGGCGTAGCTTTCGAGTCGCAAACCGGGGTGGCCGGTGTACCACGTGTAGTGCCGAGCATCCATTTTTCGGCCCGTCATCGCGATTTTCTCAGCGTTGACGACGATCACGAAATCACCACAGTCGGTGTTGGGAGTGTACTGAGGACGGTGCTTACCCATCAAGACGACCGCGATATCACTGGCCAATCGACCCAATATTTCGTCGGTAGCGTCAACGACGAGCCATTGCTTTTCGACTTGGCCCGGCTTGGCGATGAATGTTGGTTGAGCAATCACGGATATGACTTGTATTTTGCGTTTTCTGGTGGACGGGGAGCAAAGAATCGAGGAATTTATCGAGCGTTGGCGTGTTCGGCAAGGCCTTTTGGCGAGGAATGCCGCTATTTCGACCCCGCGTTTCTTCGCAAATAGTCCGTCAACCGCAACTTGCGTCTCGCACTATCGCTGGTCATGTAGCGAACGCTGCCGAAGATCGGACGTTTTGGGCCCCAAGCCCGATCGTAGCGCCCGAGCACCCAAAAGATGCCGCTGTAGGAATTGGGGTCGCGACCGTCGAGCCCATACTTATTGTTCAGATGGATCATGATCTCCAGTGCTTCCTGAGGCGTTCGCGACCACTGCAGAATTTTCTTGCCCCACAACATCCGCATGTAGTTGTGCATCACGCCCGTTCGGACGATCTCACGTTGAGCGGCATTCCAAACTTCGTCCCCCGTCTCGGCCGCTTCCATTTGTTCCAAGGTGTAAAGCTCGGGCCTCGGATCGGTCATCGTTTCGCCGAGCGTTTTCTTGGCCCAGTCCGGCAGCGATTCAAACTTGTCGTACCGATCGGGCTCACGGAACGACAAATTGAACCCCATTTCTCGCCACGTCAGCACCTGATCCAAAAACGCTTCGGCCGGCTCGCTGGCGTTCCAGAAACCATGATTCTTTCCATTAGCCGCAGATGCCTTATCAGGAGTCCAGTCTTCCGATTCGAGCACACGACTGACCAATTCATGAGCCGACAGATGACCGAAATGCAGGTGCGGACTCAGTCCCGATGTGGCGTGTTCGTCCGGATGATTGCGATCGTCGCCGTAAGCCTGGATGGTCTTGCCTAAGAATCGGTTGAGACGCTTGGCCGCTTCGGCCGAACCACCGCGGACGACGGCGCTCGGCTTGACGTCGTGGTCGATCGGGATTTTCGCCAGCCCATTGCCGTCAAGCAGCTTGGCAAAGTCGCATTGCGGCCAGCGACGGGTGATCGCATCGGGAAGTTGATCCAGTTTCGGCAACTTCACTCGGGCCAGCGGATTCTCGCGAGGCATCTCCAGCAGCGCATCGAGAATGTTTTTCTGCATCCAACGGCGGTAGCTGTGCGCGACCGTGAATGTTCGATCGGGTTGCCGCAGTGGAATCACGCCATTGCTGTCGACCAATTCGAGTCGCGCCGGAATGCGATCTTTGACGGCGTCGATCATGTGGGGCAAGAAGAAGCACGGATACTCGTCTGTCACAACGGTGCAGGCCCGTCGGGCCAACCGATGCAACAGCGGCGTGCCCGCGCCGGGCTTTGGCTCAACATAGGGAAAGTAGATTACGGGTTTGTCGGCAAACGCCGCCGCGTTGTCTTGCATCCCTTCGATGATGAAACGGTGAATGCGATCACTCGCCCATCGATACCGCACTCGCAGCGGCTCGAAGATCACCAGCGGCTTGCCAAATTGTTTCGCTCGATCGACGGCGTGCTGCAACGCGAAGTTGTAACGAGATCGGCGAAACGCGATCATCCAATAGAGAACATAATCACCGTCGTCACGCAGCGGATGTTGATTCGCGTCGCTGAGGCGAATGGGCGGGATCGACATCAGTCGTCGACCGAATCGGGCGATTGTTTGCGCTTGATCATGACAATTTCATTGCCTTTGTCGTTATGTCGGACTTCGTCCATGAAAGCGCCGATCAGCAACAGCCCTCGTCCGCTGACCCGTTCCAGATTATCCGGATCGGTGGGGTCGAGAAGTTCATCGCGATTGAAGCCGAGCCCTTCGTCGCGAATCGTGAACGTCGCCTGCTCCACGGTCGCGACCAAGCTGATGTGTACACGCCGCTCTTTGTAGGGCGACAACTTTTTACGCTCGGCAATCATTGCGATGTAAGGCTTGCCATCATCGATTTGGCGAAGATCGGACGAGATCTCAAGATTGCCGTGGATGATGGCGTTGACCAACGATTCGTCGAGCGCCATCGCGATCTGCATCCGTTCACCTTCATCAAATAAGTCCAGTTCGATCATCGACAATTCCAACCTTGCGATGACGTTGGGCACCAACAGTTCGTCGTTGATTAGACTCAGCTTCAACGTGCTTTCGATCGCAAACTTGGCGACCTCACTGACCGATCTCGCTGTTTGATTGACGGACAAAACTTGCCGAACGACCTGACTGAGCGTTCGCGACATTTCATGCTTGGGGACATAACTCGACGCGCCACGTCGCAAGGCTTCCGCAGCCACATCTTCGCTTCCCGCGCAAGTTGTCAAAACGACCGGCAGCGACTGATACATTCCACTTAGGCGTTCCACCAGTTCGAGACCACTCATTCCGGGCATCTCTAAATCAGTGATTACCAGCAAAGGCATGGCACGGGCGATCGCCTCGAGCGCGGCTTCCGCATCCGGTGCCGAGTGAACAACGAATCCATCCTGCTCCAATATGATTTGCATCTGACGAAGCTGAGTGGGGCTGTCGTCGACGATCAGGATGTGAGAAGAACCAGTCATGAATTTTGATTGAAGATACGGTGGGACCAACGTCCGAAAGAAAAGCAGCACTGTGACGAGAGACGTTCGATGGGGCCGGGCGAATAGTTCGAGAGCTGAGTCGAAAGCCAGGACGCCTTCATTCTAGTTGCACGTTCCACGATAAGAGTCTCGCATTTTGTGTCTTTAACGCCCAACAGGCCATGGGGCTCCCGAAAGCCATGAGGCGGCCGAAAGGAATGAGGCACGTAACGGGCCACGGCATTCTAACGAGTCCTGTCGGTCGATGGGGACGCGGAATTGCGTGTCTGAAATTGACTCGGATAGGATGTGACGTTCATCAAGACTTCACTCACGCCTGAAAGACCTCATTGCGAAGCCGGCGGCTACTCATCCGAATACCGCTTCTGGCGGCGCTGGCGGGTGTCGGCGCGTGCATCGTGGCCTACATCTTCGGCATCGCTTGGTTGCAAGCCAGCTACCATTCGCACTACCGCCCGAGCGATTTGTGGAGCGCCCGATCGATCGATGTCGTGCTCTTTTTATGGAGTTTTTGGTTCGGATCGGCAATCGGCAGCTTCCTCAATGTCGTTGCTTGGCGGATGCCGCGCGGCGAGGGCGTCGGTGGTCGATCGCATTGCCCGAGGTGTTTCGACCAATTGCGTGCTCGTGACAATTTCCCTGTCTTCGGCTGGATCGCGCTGCGGGGTCGATGCCGAACGTGCCGACTTCCCATCTCGCCTCGTTATCCGATCGTCGAAGCCGCCGTCGGCCTATCCCTCACCTTGGTGGCAATCGGCCAACTGTATCAATTCAGTCTTCCTGGCCAAAGTCGACATTGGCACGGCGGACCCATGTGGGCTCCCCTCATTGATGGGAGTGTATTAGCCACACTTGCGTATCACGTCGTTGCGGTATCGGTTTGTTGGGCGATGGGGTTGATACGTTTGGATCGTCACCGCTTGCCCGACCGGTTGATCCAGTGCGGACTCGCGATCGTGGTGCTGCCGATCCTCGTTTACCCGCCGCTGATGATCGTGTCGTGGCAAGTCAAACAGTTCTCGCCCACTCCCGATTGGACCGGAGTCAGTCTGTATGTTGACGGGGCCGTTCGCGTGCTCACCGCGATGGCTGCGGCGGCGATGATCGGTCGTTCGCTCGCACGAGCATTTTGCCCGAGCGCCGATCCAAAGCTCGATCCGCTGGGAAAATCGACGCGTCGACTGATGGACCTGATTGTGATCGTCGCCGTCCCGTCGATCGTGCTCGGATGGCAGGCGATACCGGCCGTCACCGTCATCGCATCACTGATCGCTGTGCTGATTCGGCGGTGGATCGTTACGACGACCGACGGGCTGGGCGCGTTCGCGCTGGCAATGCCCATCGCGTTGACGATTCAGATCGTCGGCTGGCGAATCTTGTCGGACCAAACATGGTGGCCGAGCAGCCAAAGTCAGCCGCTGATCTTTCTGGGATGGGCCGCCGCAGTTTTGTTGGTCCCGATCTGGTTACGAGATCGCGATCATTCTTTCGGGCGCGGTCGGAGCTGACAAAACAGCGCCTTCTTCTGATCGGGCAACGAAAAGTCAAAACCGCACGCCTGCAAAAACTTTTCCGATGAGCTGATCGCCATCACTTCCATGACATTCAAATCCTTGGCGCGTTGGACGCAGTGACGCACGAGGGCACGTCCGACGCCGGTGCCTTGATATTGATGATGGACGGCCAAACATTGCAGTTCAGCCAGTTTGGGGCTGTATATTTCGACAGCCGAAAATCCGACCAACTGAGCCTCTTCGTCGTTCACCATCCTGACCGCGACGAATCCGTGCCGTGTCAGTTCGATGACTTCGGCTTCGGTGCGAGCCAGCAATAAACTTTGCATCACGTAGGGACGCATCAGCGCATGAATCGCCGCCGCATCGCCGGGTGTTGCTTGCCGAATTTGAATTCCGTCGGGCATCGCCGGCGGTATCGAATCACGTTCCGCAGAATCCAATGCTGTCGCACTCCTGGTCAATCATTGAGCCGAAACGGGTTGGTGGCTTGCTTGATCGTGTCGCGCATCAACTCGATCGGTGCATCGTTGCCGGTAAACAATTTGTACTGATAGGCGGCTTGCCGGACAAACATATCGACGCCGGTGATGATACGACACTGGGCACGCTTGGCATGTTTTATCAGCAGCGTATTTTCCGGATTGTACACCGTATCAAACACTGCCACGAATTGATTCAGCGACGCCGCATTGAATGGCGAACTGTCCACATCGGGGTGCATTCCGATCGGCGTTCCATTGACCAGCAAGTGAATCCGATGATCGTGGCGATCATCCCATTCGATGGCTCGACAACCGATTTCGCCCGCCAACATTTGCGAACGCTCGAAGGTACGCGAAGCGATCAGTACTTCGCTGTGCCTTTGTCGCAGACCCCACGCGATCGCTCGGGAAACGCCTCCCGCGCCCAAAACCAACGTCGTGACGCCCTGCATCGGACGCTCGTTGCTGCGATCAATTTTGTAGAGCTCTTCGATGCAGTCCATCGCGGCGCGGTAATCCGTGTTGTAACCGAGGATGTTATCGCCGCTGAACACGAGCGTGTTGACCGCACCGATTCCCGTCGCACTCGATTCAGCTTGAGTGCATTCGTCGAGCGCCTGTTCTTTGTGAGGAATCGTGATGCTCAAGCCATGAATGCCGACCTCCGGGCAATGCCGCACGAAGTTCGGCAGGTCGCTCTTGGGGATACGAAACGGCAAGTATCGAGCGTTGATGTTCTGCGATTCAAACGCCTTGTTGTGAATCAACGGGCTATGGCTGTGGGCGACCGGGTCCGCGACGACTCCGAAGAGTTCCGTTTCGTCAGTGATCTGGTCGTATCGATACAGCGACTTCATCTCCTTCCATCCCAACAATCCCGGCGCCATCTTCTTGTCTTTGCTGAAGGTCGCGTAGGTGAATGGCGAGCCGAGTCGATTGGACATGATCCGCGTGATCATGCCGATCTCGCCCATGCAAATTCCAATGGTGGGAACCTTGGCGTGTTTGACCAGATCCATCATTCGCAAGTTATCGGCGAACGTATTTGCCATCGTCGCGATTTTTACAATGTCTGCGTCCTCTTCCGCCATTGCCCGGTGCAACTCTTCGAGATTCTCGGGTGTTCCCGAAAAATCGTGGTAGCTAATGATGCGTTTGGTTTTTCCGTAGCGGGGGATCTGCGATGCAACGTCCGCTTCGATATCGACGAAATCTACTCCGGCGGCGATCGCGCTTCGCAGCAGCGTCATCCGTTCTTGTTCGGATTTCATCCACCGCCCGCCGTCTTCGCGGCGGCGCACCGTGATGACAACCGGACCAGGGCGGTTCGCGAGCAAGCGGTTTAGGCTGACCGCGCGACCGATGTAGTCGAGCCGCAATTCAACCAATTCGGCACCCTGTTCAACCAAGAATTTGTGCTCTTCAATCATCCGCGCGTGGCGGGCACGTCCGAGGGTGACACAAATCATGGATAGAATGATGCTTTGAAAGTGGCAAAAATGCGATCGAAAACTTGGCGATCCGATCGGACCGCGAGGTCAAAAGTCGGGATTCTCCATCCCGAGAGCGTATAATAAACGCGGATGTTCTAGCGAGCGGGGGTCTTTTCGGTGCTTTCCCGATCAATCGTCCGTAAGTCCCAGACACCTACCTCGGCGCCGACACCTACATCGGCGCCATCGAGAACTTTCATGCAAATTCGGCCGACATTGTTTCGAGGTATCCTCCTTTCCATCGCGATGACCACCATGTCGACCGCATCCGAAATCGTTCCGTCGACCGATTGGCCGTTGCCGCGTGGTGATGCCCAGTCGACCGGCGCGACCAAAATGACCGTCCCCGAAGATCTGGTCATCCGTTGGGAATTCAAGGCTGACGACGCCATCGAAGTCACGCCGGTGATCGCCGACGGACGAGTTTTTTTTGGCGATGTGATGGGGAAGCTGTACTCGATCAGCCAAACTGATGGCAAAAGAATTTGGGTCAATGACTACGATACCGGCTTCATCGCCGCCCCTGCCGTAAGTGGCAGCACCGTGGTGGCGGGCGATATCGACGGAAATCTGTATGCGGTTGATTCAGCGTCCGGCAAACAGCTTTGGAAACAGAAGACCGAGGGAGAAATCAACGGCGCCGCTGCTTTTTTTCGCGACCAAGTTCTCGTGACCAGCCAAGACGGCAAACTCTACTGCTTCAGTCTTGCCGATGGCTCGCCGCTCTGGACCTATCAAACCGATGATCAGATTCGTTGCAGTCCGACCGTTGCCGGTGATCGGACGTTTTTGGGAGGCTGCGACGGGCGGCTTCACATCGTTGACCTGAACACGGGCAAAGTCGTGGGCGAGCCGATGCCGCTGGACGGCCCGACCGGCAGCACGCCCGCCGTGCGTGGTGACAAGGCCTTTCTGCCGATCATGGATGGCGCCGTGTTTGCATTTAACTGGCAGTCCGCGAAACAGTTGTGGCGATATGAGGACTCGAATTCGCCCCAAGAGTATCGCAGCAGCGCCGCCGTCGGCGAACAACTCGTCGTGGTCAGCAGCCAGCGAAAACAAGTCGACGCGATCTCGATCGAAACGGGCGAGCGAGTTTGGCGGCACACGCTCAAGCGACGATCGGATGCTTCGCCCGTAATCGCTGGTGAGGACGTATTCATCGCGGCAACGGATGGCCGATTGGTTAGACTATCCTTGCGTGATGGAACTGACGAAAAATGGAGTTACGAGATTCGGGGTTCATTCATTGCCGCGCCCGCGATCGCGGACCACATGCTGTTTGTCGCTGACGAGGAAGGCGTTGTCCGCTGTTTCGCCGGCAATACGCCAGCTGAGTAGACGAATAGGCCAAGCAGAGTGGAGCGATGCCTGGCAAACCTACAATTTCATTCATGCTCAACCCGTTTTCTACGATCCCAAAGTAAAGCCATGACGTCCGCCGCCACCCCCAAGAAAACTGAAGTCGGCAGCTACTTCATTTCCAATTATCCGCCCTACAGCCAGTGGACAAAGGACGAACTGCCGCGTGTTCGTGAGGCATTGCATGGTCCGGCAAAAGAAGACACGCCGCTGGGGCTATATCTGCATATTCCGTTTTGTCGCAAACGTTGCAAGTTTTGTTACTTCAAAGTTTTCACCGATGTGAATTCCGCCGAAGTCCAGCGATACGTCGATGCGCTGTGCAACGAAATTTCGATGGTCAGCGAACTCGAAGTGATGAAGAATCGTCCCTTCCGCTTCGTCTACTTCGGCGGCGGCACGCCAAGTTTCCTATCGCCGAAACAACTGACCAAACTCGCCGACCGCCTGCGCCAACACATCACTTGGGACGGCGCCGAAGAAGTGACCTTCGAATGCGAGCCGGGCACACTCAGCGAAACTAAAGTCAAGACGCTTCGTGATGTGTTGGGCGTGACACGGGTCAGCTTGGGTATCGAGAACTTCTCCGACGCCATTTTGGAAGAGAACGGTCGCGCCCACCTGTCCAAACAAGTCTTCAATGCTTGGCAATGGATCACCGATGCAGACTTTCCCAACGTCAACATCGACCTGATTTCGGGGATGGTCGGCGAGACCTGGGACAACTGGAAAGAAAACGTCGTCAAAACGCTCGAGCTGTCACCCGAGAGCGTGACGATTTATCAAATGGAGTTGCCCTTCAATACAGTTTACAGCAAGGACATGTTGGGAAACCAAGTCGAAAGTCTTGTCGCGGATTGGCAGACCAAACGTGATTGGGTCCAGTACGCATTCGAGGAATTCGCCAAGCACGGTTACTCTGTCAGCAGCGCCTACACGGTCGTCAAAGATCCTTCCAAAGTTAACTTCAGCTATCGCGACAATCTTTGGCAAGGCGCCGACCTGTTGGCCACCGGTATCGCCAGCTTCGGACACGCCAGCGGCGTTCACTACCAAAATGTTGCCGAGTTGGAAACGTATCTCAGCACCGTCGAATCAGGTGAATTGCCACTCGGTCGCGGATTCGTACCAACCGACCATCAGCGACTGGTCCGCGAGATGATTCTGCTGCTCAAACGGGGACATCTGGAAACCGATTACTTCTTAAACAAGTTCGACGTCGACATCGTTCATCATTGGCGCGACGTTTGGGACGGCTATGTCAAGGACGAGTTGGTCACGATCGATGGTGGACAGATCCAGTTGACGACCGAAGGTTTATTGAGAGTCGATTCGATGTTGCCGGCATTCTTCGAGGCCGAACATCAAGGTGTTCGCTACACTTGAGCGAGCCTGCGATCTCGAAGAGCGATTCTGCCCTGTTTGAATTCTCGATGGGCGAATTCGTCGCGACGTTTCCACGCGACAGACGTTACGCCACCAATCACATGTGGGCGCTCGATGCGGGCGCATCGCGAACTCGTTTCGGATTGACGACCTACGCCGTTCGGCTGCTGCAAGACGTGTACTTTTTGGACTGGATCGTCGAACCTGCGGCAACGATCACACTGCGACAGCACATCGGTTCGATCGAAAGCAAGAAAGCGGAAAGCGATTTGTACGCGCCCGTCGCCGGTCGTTTGGTCAGGATCAACGACGCCGTCTTGGCCGATCCTTCATTGATCAATGCGGACCCGTATGGCGATGGCTGGATGATCGAGTTCGAAACGGAAAATCGCACAGTGCTGATTGATCCCGATGGCTACGCGGCACACCTCGTTGACGCCTGGGATGTCGCGCAGCGCACCATCAAAGGGCAAGCCAACACATAGGTGCGTCCGATCGGGATCAACCGCGTCTGCTGATCACGATGACGGGACACTTCGATTGAGAGGCTATCTGACGCGTGAATCGTCCGAACAGCTTTTGTCGCGGGCCAATCCTTTGCACACCCAAGATCACCAAACCGGATTCGTCGGCCCGCGATACGATCACATTGACCGCGTCGTCGCTTTGGACGACTTCCCGTTCGCACCGACCGCCGAAATTATCGTACGCCAATCGATCAAGTTCTTTCTGGATGCGTTTCAGGTCGCTCGCCGGCGTAGACATCGCAACCACGCGAATGAATTTCACTTCGCAGTTTTGCTTCCTCGCCAAACTGCCGAGCAAACGGGTCAACAAATAGTCGTGACCTCCGCGACCGGCCACAGGAACCAAAATCTTTTGCTTCTCGACCAAGTGCCAGTCATTGGGCGCTCGCAACACCACAACATCCGTGCCCAATCGACTCAGCAATCCCTCGATGGGCGTTGGTGCTCCGTCGGCTGCGATTTCGCTAAGACCCAGCAGCACCGATTCACAACGGTGCAGTTTGGCGACCCTGGCGATCTCTTCCATCGGTGATGGTGCGACCGTGGTCAGCGTCTCGGCGCGAATGCCAAGGCGCACCGATGCGTGAATCAGTTCGCGCTGGACCGCGTGCGCCCGATCAGCCGGCGCCGGATCTAGATCGGGTTTCCAGTCCGGCGGTGCGACCACGATCGTTTGCAGCAACACGCGTCCCACCGCCGCCGGCACCAACGTCTCGGCCAGCGCGATCATGGCTTCGGCGTTTTGAGGATTCGCGATCGGCACTAACACCAAGGGAGTATTGCCACGCAGACGCGATAGCTCTGGATTCGAGGCCACACTGGAAACGTCTCTCAGTCGCGCGCTGCGAGCGAACAGGGTCAGAAACAGCAAGCCGCCGATGCTCAACCAAATCACCGCGATCAATCCAGCTTGCGGTACCGCGATGCCCTGGAAGATCGCCAACGCCAAACAAGAAAGACCACCGATGATCGGAACGGCAGGATAAAAAGGTGCCAAAAACGGCGGAGGACTGTCGTCGCTGCGCTGTCGAACCAACACGCTCAGCCAATGCGCGATCGCAAACGTAACCAAAAAAATCAAACTCGATGCCGCACCCGCCGCTGAAACATCTGGCAGCGCAACGATCAAAACTGAAACCAGCACCGACGTCACGATGACGGATACGATCGGAATGTTACGTTCACGTGTGACACGACTCATGATCGGTGGCAACGTTCGATCTTGCGACATCGCCAACGCGATCCTCGATGCGGCAAATAGGTTCGCCTGCAGCGCGGTGAACATCGACAACACCGCTGCCACGATGACCAACCAGTACCCGGTCGCGCCCAAATAGTTGCGAGCAGCAATCGCAACGATGCTCTCCGGGTCCTCTGCCGCCGCAGCAGCGATCGATTGTCCGGTGGGCGTTCCCACTGCGACGATCACCGACAATAACGGCATGTAAATCAACAGCGCGATCGCGAGCGACAGAATCATCGCACGTGGAATCGTGGTTGCAGGCTGCTTGACTTCACCGCCTACCGCTGCGATCAAATCGAATCCTTGCAATGCGATAAAGCTGTATCCCATCGCTTGCACCAAGCCGCCGATACCAGAGGTGAAGAACGGTTGAAAAGTGGCCGCCGTGTCGCCTGAACTCTGGCGAGTCACCGCCCACAGACCGCCCACAATCAAAACTCCGAAGACGAGAATCTTGCCGATATTGGCCCAGTTTCCGCCGCCACCGGATTTCAGCATCAAGCTGATCCCCAACACCACCGTTGTCGCGATCGCTACCGCGGGCACTAAACCGGGATCGTGAAGCCAGGCCAGTTCGAATTCTGATGCCAAGGCGATCTGTTGACAGAAGATCAATCCGAAGTGCGCGAAGCCCAATGCATAAAGCACCGCCGCGACGATCGAAGCAAACCAAACGACCCATCCGACCGTGAACGCCGATTCGACCGAAAGCACTTTTCGGCTGAACGTGTACGTGCCGCCCGACTCGGGAAATTTCGAGGCCATTTCAGCGAAGCTCAACGCCGTCAGCAAAGCGATCACGCCATTGATCGCGAACGCGATGATTGCGGCGGGACCAGTCGATGCGAATGAAACGCCTGCCAAGGCCAGGATGCCGCCGCCGACGATCGCGCCGACACCCACACCCGTTGCTCCCATCAATCCAATGTGACGATGCGGTTGATTATTCCTTCCTTGGTCTGAACTCACCGACTAAACCTTCTGAGGCTGGATGACGACTTTCATTTGTTCGGCATCGCCGGCGTGCAGTCGCTCGAACCAAGCGGGGCCATCCGACAATCCGATCTTGGCGGTGATCAACGGAGCAACATTGATGATGCCGCGAGCCATCAGGTCAATGCACTGGGGATACTCGCCGTTGCAACCGCAGGTGCCAAACAATGAGATTTCGCGAGTGACCACCGATTGCAATGGCAGCTCGATCGTCGGCGAAACATTTCCGACGAGCGTGACGCTGCCACCCTTGCGAACCGATTCGATCGCAGTCTTGATCGTCGGCGTTGCACCGACGACCTCCAGAGCCACATCGGCGCCGCGGCCATCGGTCATCGCTCTGATTGTTGCCGGCACGTCGCACTGATCGCCACGAAGCACTTCATCGGCACCCAACTGCTTTGCGACTGCCAAACGCTTGTCGTTCAGATCGACGGCGATCACGCGAGTTGCGCCGGCGGCCCGAATCGCTTGCAGAGCCAACAGGCCGATCATTCCCGCGCCGACCACGACCGCCGTGTCACCCAAAACGACCGGCGTGACGCTGGCGGCATGAACCGCCACGGAGACCGCTTCGACGAGTGCTGCATGGTCGAACGGTAACGAATCCGGCAGCGTGTACACGATCCGGCGCGGCACGCTGATCCGTTCGGCGAACGCGCCATGTCGCCGATACTCGCCGCACGACACGCCCAACACCATTCGGTTGTCGCAAAGATTTGAATTGCCCCGCCGACAAAAATGGCAATTGCCACACGACACCATCGAGTCGAACGTGACCCGCGTTCCGTTGGGTAAATCGGTCACGTTTTCGCCGGTTGCGACGACGATCCCCGCGGCTTCGTGCCCCATGACCAGCGGCGGAATTCGGCGACCGGTGCTGCCGTCGTAACCGTGAATGTCGCTGCCGCAAATTCCACATGCCTCCACTTGCACCAACACATCGTCGGCGCCCATCTCAGGCTCGTCGACTTCAGTGACTGTCATCTTCTTGTATTCGGTGAGCAAAAGAGCTTTCATGATCGCGTGGGACTCGGATGCGGTGATTGAGTGCTGAGTTACGTCAGTTGTGGTAATCGTGATACAAATTGTCCAGGCAATCCCCACTTTAGCACAGGTGCCACCGCGTTGAACAAATCCGCTGATTTTGATGCATCGGATCACGATTCCGACGACGAAACATTGACGGCCTATCACGAGGCCGGTCACGCAGTTGTGTCGCATTTGCTCGGGGGCCGCGTCGATTCGATGCAATTGTGGGGCGAGGCGGATGACTACCTACCGGAGCGTTTCGGAGACTGCCGAGTCAATTGGGGACGCGTCGACCCGAACCTGGACTCTCAGCGTCAGCGTGAGATCATGACGTACTTGGCCGGACCTGTGGCTGAAATGATCTACGTCGGTGAGCCCCTTCATCTGGCGATGTACGCTCCTTGGCAAGATGATTGGCGGCGCGCGATGGAAACGTCAGCGGAAATTGTCGCCGACCCGGCGCGGCGAACTGTTTTGCTCGAACAGATCATTCGTGCGCTGCACCATCATCTGCAGACCGAACCCTACTGGCCCGCTATCGCCGGGCTGGCCGACGAATTGGCCGCCCATGAACAGCTCGATGCCGACCAAGTTGCCGAAGTCTTGGAGTTTTGGTTGCGGCGTTAGGGTGAATCTCGTGTCACCAGCAGGTATCATCGGTCTCTTCATTCGGTTCCCAAAAAATTGAGCGATCCATGTTGCGATTGATTCCCGTCCTGATCGTCATGCTCGGTACGCTCGTCCACGCGGACGAACGACCTAACATCGTTGTGTTGATTTGCGATGATCTCGGCTATGGCGATTTGGAATGCTACGGCCATCCGCATATCAAGACACCTCACTTGAACCGACTGGCCGAAGAAGGCATTCGATTCACCGATTGCTATTCCGCGGCGCCGGTCTGTTCGCCTTCCCGCGTCGGACTGTTGACAGGGCGCAGTCCCAATCGCGCCGGTGTGTACGACTGGATACCCGAGGCCGGTGACGCCAGCCCCGACGCTCGCGACCAGGTTCACATGCGATCAAGCGAGACAACGATTCCCGAATTGCTTCATCGCGACGGTTACCAAACCGCGATGGCGGGGAAGTGGCATTGCAACAGCCAGTTCAATAACGACATACAGCCTCAGCCGGGTGACTTTGGTTTCGATCACTGGCTGGCGACGCAAAACAATGCAGCGCCGTCACACCGTCATCCGAGAAACTTCGTCCGCAATGGAAGACCGATCGGCCCGACGGATCAATTCAGTTGCCAAGTCGTCGTCAACGAAGCGATCGCATGGCTGCAAGAAACCGACGCGGCCAAACCTTTCTTTTTGTATCTGCCGTTTCATGAACCTCACGAACCCATCGCGTCGCCCGAAAACCTAGTCGAACAGTATCGGGCCGTTGCCAAGAACGATGATGAAGCTCAATTTTTTGCAAACGTCCACAACGTCGATTTGGCGGTGGGCCGCTTGATAGCGGAGCTTGATCGAACGAATCGCCGTGACAATACGCTGGTCATTTTCACATCCGACAATGGACCGGAAACGCTGAACCGTTATCCCAAGGCGGCGAGATCCTACGGACGCGCGGTTCCGCTTCGGGGAATGAAGCTGCACACAACCGATGGTGGTTTTCGTGTCGCTGGAATCATGAACTGGCCTGCGAAAATCCAACCAGGACAGACGATTTCGACGCCCGTCAGTTCGCTCGACTTCTTGCCCACGGTTGTCGAGTTAGCGCGAGCCGAATTGCCCGCGAACTTGGCACTCGATGGGACCAGCTTGTTGCCGATCGCGCAGGGCAAATCCCTGCAAAGAGACCGACCTCTGTTCTGGGTCTATTACAACGCGATCAACGACGCGCGAGTGGCAATGCGAGACGGAAAATGGAAAGTTCTCGCCAAACTCAATCGTGGTAAGCTCAAAAAGATGGAAAACATTACGACCGCGTTGTTGCCAACCGTTCGTGATGCCGAGCTAACGGACGTAGAAGTCTACGATGTCTCAACCGACATCGGCGAACAAGAAAACTTGGCCGCGACTGACGCTAAGTTAGCCGATCAGATGAAACGAAAACTGGAAGACGCATACCAAGAACTGACGGCGAACTCGCACGTTTGGTAGCGAGCTGAGTCGCCGTCGACGAGCTGTTGAGCGTGGCCGACCGGATTCTCGAGTCGATCAGCGACCCAACGCTCTAGCAACCCGATGCGTTCGCCGAGCATCTAACAAAGACCCTTCGGACATTGCCAGCACTCCAACGCACCGCGTTTTGCCTCGAAATCTCACAGCATTCCGCTAGAGAGAAGAAAGTGCGGTCGAGAGGAGTTGAACCTCCACGGGGTTGCCCCCACTAGCTCCTGAGGCTAGCGCGTCTGCCATTTCGCCACGACCGCATGCGCCTGGGCAATCTTCTGGACGTGCGAGAATATCGGCTCATCCGCGCCGTGGCAAGCGGCAATATCGCCTCGAAAATGGTCAATGTCTTGAGCCAAGGCATGGCTTCAGTCAGACTATCCGAACCGCTGTCCGGTTCTCAGCCATCTCAAGGCGCTTAGCAGATGCAGCTTCATTGTTTTGGTACTGTCGGATATCACCCCAACGACGACCGCCACACCTCGTGCTACTTTTTGCCGAAATCCGGCATCGTGCTCGACGGCGGCACCGGTCTGTTTCGGTTGTCGCCATTCATCGAAACGGACTCGCTCGACATTCTGCTCAGCCACGCCCACTTGGACCACACCTTCGGTTTGACGTTCTTGCTGGATGTGCTGTTCGAGACACAAAAGCGTCGAGGTCATCCGCTCAAGCAACTTTCGATCTACGGCCAGTCCGAAAAACTCGCCGCCATCCGTGACCACTTGTTCCACGAACTGATCTTTCCGGCTTTGCTCAACGCGAAGTGGATTCCAATCGATGACCGACCGGATTTTCAAATACGCGATGTCAACATTAGCTGGCGACTCCAAGATCACCCGGGCGTTTCGGTCGCGTATCGCCTGGACTGGCGAGCGCCGAAAAAACGGCTGGTGTACGCGACCGACACGACCGGCGACACATCGAGCGAACATGCGTTGTGGAGCGGCGACGCAGACCTGCTGATGCACGAGTGTTATTTCCGCGACGATGCCGCCGATTGGGCGATCAAGACCGGGCACAGTTGGACCAGCCGAGTGGCCGAGGTGGCGTCATTATCGAAACCGAAGAGGTTGCTGCTGACCCATATCAATCCGATCGAACGGGGCGATGATCCCGTCGATATCGAATCGATCCGCGGGAAGCTCGACAGCGAAGTTATTCTGGCAAATGACGGGATGACTTTGGACTTCTGAACAGAACATGAAAACTTTCTTAGCATTGATAACACGCCGGCTCTCTGCCGCGTCGATCTGGGTCGGCTCGATTGCAGTCGGCTTGATCGGCACGTCGGCATCGACGATGGCGGCCGATACCGAATCGCTCCATCGTACAACGACGGATTTGTTCGCCCGATTTTGTAACGACTGCCATTCGGATGGCGAGTCCGAAGGTGGGCTCGATCTGGGGTCGCTGTCGGATGACTTGGTCGACGCGCGCACGTTTGCGACGTGGGTGCGTATTTACGATCGCGTCCGCGCCCGCGAAATGCCACCCGCGGATGCGGGCGAATTTTCTGGTGACGATATCGCGGCATTTGAATCGGCGATCGGCCCGGCACTGGTCAAAGCTGGACGGGCCCAGTCCGGTACAGTGTTGCGAAGGCTCAATCGACGCGAATTCGAGAATACGATCAACGATTTGTTCGGCACGCAATTATCACTGGCGCGGACGTTACCGGAGGACGGTCGATCACACGAGTTCGACAACATCGGCGAGGGACTTGGGATGTCGATGGTCCATTTGCAAAGGTATCTCGATGC
This sequence comes from Rubripirellula sp., assembly GCA_041740415.1. Classification (GTDB taxonomy): domain Bacteria; phylum Planctomycetota; class Planctomycetia; order Pirellulales; family Pirellulaceae; genus Rubripirellula. The sequence goes on along the minus strand of JBGSLZ010000025.1, from coordinate 103,331 downwards.
CGTTGACATGGTCATGGACGCCAGCGTCGCGATGACGGAGGGTCCGCCCGAATCCGGCGTCAAGCAATCTTCTTATGCCGAATCACAAGAAGGCAAGAAGTTCATCGGCGACGTTTGGCGGGCAGCCGAAGACGGTGCGACCGTATTCTTCGAGGACTACGGCTATCCCTCGGGCATGCTGCGCGAGGCGACGGTCGAAACGGCCGGTTGGTATCGCGTGCGCGTGACGGGGTACGCCTACCAATCTCAAAAACCGATCACGTTCCACGTCAATCTGACCAGCTTTCAACCGGGATCCGAAAAACCGACGCTCGGATACTTTGCGTTCCCTCCCGGACCGCCGACGACCATCGAAACGACGTGGTGGATGGAACCCCGGTCGATGGTGGAGATCACGCCGTGGGGTTTGGTCGCCGGTCAGCACAACGAACGTCAAAAACGAGTTCGCGACTATCCGGGGCCCGGGTTGGCGATCAACCACGTCGAGATCGAAGGCCCGATCGTCGACCCGTTTCCCGGTCGCGGACATCAACTGATTTTCGCGGATGTTGATCGCCGCGTCATCGAACCTCGCAATCCGAAGGACAAGTTGGTCTCGTGGTACAAGCCGAAATTCGAGATCGTTTCAAAGAACCCGATCGCAGACGCCAGGAAGACATTCAGGCGAATAGCGGAGACCGCGTTTCGGCGACCAGTCGATGCACCGGAGATTGAACCGTACGTTGATTTGTTCCAAACGGAGATGTCGGGCGGCGCGACCATCGAGGAAGCGATCCGCACCGGAGTCGCAGCGATCTTTTGCTCACCCGACTTTCTTTACTTCCGCGAACCGGCCGGATGGTTGGACGATTTCGCGGTCGCTTCGCGACTGTCGTACTTCTTGACGCGGACGCTGCCCGATGACCGATTGATGGCGGCGGCCAAGTCCAAGCGTCTGACCACTCAGCCCGCAGCGTTGCTGGAACAGACCCGACGATTGCTCGCCAGCGATCAGCATCAGCGTTTCATCAACGAGTTTTGCGACGCATGGTTGAACCTTCGCGATATCGAATTCACCAGCCCCGACCAAAAGTTGTACCCGGAATATGATCCGTTCTTGCAGTATTCGGCAATCGAAGAAACTCGCAGCTTCTTTGCCGCGCTGATCGCCGACGACTTGCCCGTGCGAAATATCGTTAAGAGTGATTTCGCTTATCTGAACAATCGATTGGCAAAGCATTATCGAATCGGCATCGGCGAGATTGGTCCGGTCGAAGGCCCCGAATTGCGGCGTGTTAGCTTGCCGCCGGATTCCGTTCGCGGAGGCATTTTGAGTCAAGCGAGCATCTTGAAGGTGTCGGCCAACGGCACCAATACTTCGCCAGTCGTGCGCGGCGTCTGGGTCCAAGAACGCATACTCGGAAACGTCCCGCCGCCGCCACCACCGGGCATCGCGGGCGTCGAGCCCGATATCCGCGGCGCCTCGACGTTGCGTCAGCTTCTGGATAAGCATCGCGATTTGGATTCCTGTCGCAGTTGCCACAGCGTGATCGATCCGCCCGGTTTTGCGTTGGAATGTTTCAACCCGATCGGCGGCTACCGTGAACGGTTTCGCAGCCTCGGTGAAGGCCAGAAAGTGAACCTGAAGATCAATGACCGATCGGTGGAATACAGGCTAGGCCCAAGCGTCGATGCCAGCGGTCAGATGCCCGACGGGCGTTCGTTTGCGGGCTTCGCGGAATTCCGCGACTTGTTGGCTTCGGACGAGGATGCGCTGGCGAAGGCATTGATCACAAAACTGCTGACCTTTGCCACCGGTCGCGAAATGGGTTTCGCCGATCGCGAAATGATCGAGCGTTTGGTCACCAAGTCAAAAGTCAGCGGCCACGGCGTGAAGACGATGATCGAATTGGTCGTGACCAGCGAAGCGTTTCGGCAAAAGTAAGTGTCATGGCAATCTCACGCATAGAAGTAAGTTAAAACATGTTGATTCCGACTCCACCGCTAACACGTCGCCAGCTCCTTCGTAGCGCTGGTGCCGTCGCGATCGGTTTACCGCTGCTCGAGGCGATGGGGCCATCGGTCGGGCAACGAGCACTCGGCCTTTCTCCCGCCGAAGCGTCACCCAAACGATTCGTGGCGATGTGCGCCGGACTGGGTTTTCATGCGCCGTATTTGTTTCCGGAATCGCCTGACGCGGGTCTTTCTGGAACGCCCTATCTTTCGAAACTCGCCGACAACCGCGAGCACCTCACGCTCTTTTCAGGACTTTCGCATCCCGAACAACAGGGCAACAACGGTCATGCGTCGGAGATGACGTGGTTGACATCGGCGATGCGACCGGGACTGGCCGGTTTTCGCAATTCGGTTTCACTGGATCAACTGATCGCCGACAAAATCGGACTGCAAACGCGATTTCCGTATTTGACTTTGTCGACGAACGGTCAATCGCTTTCGTGGACCGAAGGTGGCGTCGGTATCCCGGCGATGTCGTCGCCCGCAAAACTTTATGCAGCGATGTTCATCGATGGCAATGAGAAAGAAATCGCCCGAGATGTCCGAGATCTAAAACGGGGGCGCAGCATCCTCGATACTGTCGGCGGTCGCGCGAAGGTACTGGAAAAGAAACTCGGTGAACGCGATCGACAAAAGCTTGAAGAATACCTCGCGTCGGTTCGCGATCTGGAGCAGCGCTTGCAACAGAGCGAAGGCTGGGTCCTTCGACCCAAGCCGCGCGTGGAGGCCGGGCAACCAACCGATATCCAAGACCAAACCGAAGCGATCCAACGGCAGCGACTGATGTACAACATGATCGTTTTGGCATTGCAGACCGATTCAACTCGTACGGTCACCTACCAGCTCGGCGGGCTCAACTCTGTGCCCAAAGTTGCGGGTGTGCAAAGCGATTGGCACGGCCTGTCCCATCACGGCAAAGACCCAGAAAAGATCGATGAGCTCAAGTTGATCGAGGAAGCGGAATTCGTAGTGTTCAACGAATTCTTAACGGCGATGGGCAAAGTCGACGAAAACGGCAAATCGTTGCTCGACCACACCTCGGTCTTGTTCGGATCCAATCTCGGCAATGCGAGCGCCCACGACTGGCACAATTTACCGATCATCGTTGCGGGCGGCGGATTCCGGCATGGCAGTTATGTAGCCCATGATGGTAAAAACAACACGCCGCTGGCGAACCTGTTTGTCGCGTTGGCCCAGCGGATGGGAATCGAAACGGATGATTTCGGCAGCAGTACGGCGGCCGGAGTGCAGGGCCTCACTTAGTACGATCAATGACACATTCACGGATGAAACATCGTCACGACCGCCAACGTCCTGTCCGCCCCGGAACGGCGCCGGGCACCATTTCCATCGACAAGGACGCACCGCGCCCCGTAATCGAAGTCATACAATTCGATCACGAGAGTCTTCGTCGATTGCAAAACATATCGCCCGATGCGATTCCCCAAGTCGCGGATGATTCCGTGACCTGGATCGACATCATCGGACTCGGTGACAAGAAAGTCATCCAGCAGGTGGCCGAGCGGTTTGACATTCACAGCTTGGCGATGGAAGACGTCGTCAACACACATCAGCGACCCAAACTCGAAGCATTCGACGATCACCTTTACATCGTCTTGCAGATGCCCAGCCGCAACGGCTCGCTCGAACTCGAGCAGATCAGCTTGTTCGTTGGCAAGAATTACGTGCTGACGTGGCAAGAACGAACGGGTGATTGTTTCGATCCGATCCGCGAACGGCTCGTTTTGCCCAAAGGTATGATCCGGACGCACGGCAATGATTTTCTCGCCTACGCACTGATTGATGCGATCGTTGATGCCTATTTTCCGCTACTGAATCAATACAGCGATGCACTCGACGAAATCGAAGACCAGCTAACCGTCGCACTCCCCCAACAACCGGTGATCCAGCGACTGCATCATCTACGATCCGAAATTCGCACCGTCCGACGCGCGGTCTGGTCGCATCGAGACTTGCTCGCCAGCATTCTCACCTACGATGGGGATCTGATCGGCCGCGACGCACGCCTGCACTTGCGAGATGTTGCCGACCACACCTTGCGGCTTGTCGAAATGATGGAGATCAGCCGAGACAGTTGTTCCGATTTGCAGGATCTATATTTGTCGACGGTAAGTCTGAAAATGAACGAAGTGATGAAAGTCTTGACGATCATCGCAACAATTTTCATGCCGCTGGGATTCATCGCCGGTTTGTACGGCATGAACTTTTCGCGAGAAGTGTCGCCCTGGAACATGCCCGAAACTCATTGGTACTACGGCTATCCAATGGCACTGGCCATCATGATCGGCGTAGCTGTCGGAATGCTGTGCTATTTTCGGCGTCTGGGTTGGATCGGTCAGTCCGCGTCGAATTGAACCTGGACAGATTTATCCGTGGACCTAGATCTGTGTCTGGGTGCGAGACAAATCGGTTGCATTGGTTCCCATGTTGGGGAAACGCAGTCGGAAACACGTGCCGGTACCGATTTCCAAATCAACGATATCGATATCGCCACCGTGTTCTCGCATGATCTTCGCGCTCACGGGCAATCCCAATCCGGTGCCCCGCATCCCCTTACGTGACTCGAACAGCGAGAAAATTTTCTCGCGGTCCTCCGGTGCAACGCCTGGTCCATTGTCGATCACATCGACGATCCAGCCCGTTACCGGATCATAGTGCGTGCGGACAAAGACTTTCGCTTTGTCAGTTTCCGGGACATCCTCGCCCGCCAATTCGTCTGTTTCGAAGTCATGTTCTTGCGTCAAACGCCCCGACGCCGCGTCGATCGCGTTGGTGACCAAGTTCATGACGGCTCGGTGAATCGCATCAGGATCAAACGTGGCGTGAGGCATTGTTGCCTCCAAGTCACTGCCAAGGTCGACATCCAATTCGGCGGCACGGCTCTGCATCAGCTCGACGACGTCGGTAACCGTTTCATTCAGATCGGCTTCAATCTTTTCCGGCTCACGTTCTTTGCTGAACGTCAGCATGTCCATCACAAGATTCTTGATTCGGTCTTGGTTGCGATCAACGATCGACCAGCCTTTGCGAACCGCGTCGGTGTCGTTGCGTTCCAAACCCGCTTCGATCAAATAGCTGCCACCGCTGATCCCTTGCAATATGTTTTTGACGTGATGAGACAGCGTCGCGATCGTTTGTCCGATCGCGGCCAGACGCTCGTTTTGAACCAGTGCCGAATAATAAAACGTGTCTTCGATCGCCAGCGCTGCTTGGTGTCCGATAGCGGTAATCAATCTCAAATGATCGTCACTGAACCGCGTACGATTGCCGCTCGCGATGTACTGGCCGGGTGAAGTGTAGGTGTCGATGTAGAGCGCCCCGACGATCGCGTAGCGACCTTGCAGCGGTACGCACAGGGCTTCGCGGACTCCCGCCTGCACGATCGATGCCGCAGCATCAAAGCGTATATCGTCGCGCGCGTCGCTAGTCCGAACGCCCTCTTTTTTTTCCAGAACGTAATCTAAAATTGTTTGGCTGATCGCGATCGGTTTGCCGCGAACCGCATTGGACCCGTCTTCACGGTCACAGCGGGCCGCCGGTCGGAACGTGCCGCTGCCAACATCGCGCAACATCACGCAGCCACGATCTGCTTCGACCCAATCGAACACCAAGCGAAGAATACGATTGAGCACTTCATTGAGATCGTCCGTGCGGCCGACGGCGAGCGCGGTCAAGTACATGACTTCCAATGACCGGTCAGCTTCGGTCTTTCGCCGCGCTCCCGTGTCATCGCCACCGGCAACATTTTCTGAATCTGATAACGGCTGCGCCAGCGACGAAACGATCCTGCTGCCGTCACCGTGAATCTTCATCACGATATCGACGCCGTGGGCTGCGTCGATGGAACTGGACCGACTGTCGCCGGACAAATTTCTGCCCGGTTGGCCGACCCCCGTGTAAATCATCAGAGTTCCGCCGATCTCGACGCGATCGCCGCTGGCCAACAAGTGCCGCGTGACCCGGTTACCGTTGATGCGGGTGCCGTTGCTGCTGCCCAGATCCAACAACTCGTACCGCCCATCGGTCGCGCGTCGCACTTCGGCGTGAGTTCGCGAAGATTCGGAATCGAGCAATTGAATATCGCTGGACGATTCTCGGCCGATGCGATAGGCCGCTTGGGAAAGCTGAAAGTGCTTCCCCTGATCTCGACCTCGGACGACAAACAAGGAAGGCATCGGCGTGTGGCGGGGATTGGGAGTCAGAAAATGAGCGGGGCGACAAATTGGTCGGTTGCAGGTCTTTTCGGATTTCTACTAAGTTTACGCCTTCGAGTCCGCGCGATGAAGATGACGCACTCGATTCGAGCTAAGATGGTGCATTAGTCTAAACACCCGCCTTCCCACTCGCCTTCAGTTCTGCCCCATGGTTCAGCCTCCGCCCATTGAATCCGACGACGATTTGGCTGCCGCAAAGCAGTTGGTCACCGCTTGCCAAAAGATTCGCGAACAGGTCGGGCGGATCGTCGTCGGCCAGGAAGATGTCATCGAACAGTTGCTGATAGCGATCTTGTCGCGCGGACACTGTTTACTCGAAGGTGTGCCCGGTCTAGCGAAGACGCTGATGGTGAAAACGCTCGCCGAGAGCATGGATTTGAAATTTCGCCGAATTCAATTCACACCCGACTTGATGCCTGGCGATATCACCGGCACCGAAATCATCCAGGAAGATCCGCAAACCGGACATCGTCAATTCAAGTTTGAACGTGGTCCCGTTTTTACGCAAATGCTGTTGGCCGACGAGATCAATCGAACGCCGCCGAAAACGCAAGCCGCGTTGCTCGAAGCGATGCAAGAACACGAAGTCACGGCCGCGGGCAAAACCTATCACTTGGATGAACCGTTCTTTGTCCTGGCGACGCAAAACCCGATCGAACAGGAAGGCACGTACCCGCTTCCGGAAGCCCAACGCGACCGCTTTCTGTTTTTGGTCGTGGTCGATTATCCGAGCCGAGACGAAGAATCGGAAATCGTCGATCGAACGACATCAACATTTGGTAGCGCGGTCGAAGCGGTCGTCAGCGGCGAGCAAATCATTCAGTTCCAACGAACGGTTCGCCGCGTTCCGCTGCCCCCACACGTCAAAGATTGGGTGCTCGATACCGTTCGTTCCGCACGACCTCGCGAACTACAAAGTAAACCGTGGGTCAAAGACTTGATCCAATGGGGCCCGGGTCCTCGCGCGAGTCAACAATTGGTCTTAGCGGCGAAGGCACGAGCACTGCTGCAAGGCCGAACCCATGTGACAATCGATGATGTCGAGACTTTGGCATTGCCCGTCTTGCGACACCGCATCGTTCCGACATTTGCCGCCGAAGCCGACGGAATCACCGTCGACGATCTGATCAAACGATTGATCAAAGAACAGCGAGTCGCACCGGCCAAGGTCCTCTAACAATCGGTCAGTCTTTTCGATGAGTCGCCCTTGCACCATGTTTCCGCTGCGATGCGCGTGGATCATGGTTTTGAGCTTGATCGTATTCTCGCCGTCGTCCGGCCAGGAGATCAGCGACGGACGAGATCGGCCGAACGTCTTGTTCATTGCCGTCGACGACTTGGCTTGCACGCTGGGTTGTTTTGGCGACGTGATTGCAAAGACGCCCAACATCGATCGCTTGGCGGCGAGCGGTGTGTGCTTCGAGCGAGCCTACAATCAGTTGCCGCTCTGCAATCCGACTCGCGCTTCCATCATGACGGGGCTGCGTCCTGACAAGATCAAAGTCTATGACCTCGATCGCCATTTTCGCGATGAACTGCCCGATGTCGAAACATTGCCACAGGCGTTTGGGCGCGCCGGCTACTTCGCGGCTCGGGTGGGAAAGATCTATCACTACAATGTTCCCGCCGCCATCGGCACGGATGGTTTCGATGATCCGCCGTCGTGGCGCCAAACGATCAATCCCAAGGGACGCGACAAGACGGATGAGCATTTTGTCTTCAACGCCGAACCCCATCGAGAAATCAGCGGATCGTTGAGTTGGCTAGCCGCTGATGGAGCAGACGAAGAACAAACCGACGGCATGATCGCCACGGAAGCCATCGAGTTGTTGGAACAGAATCGCGACAAACCGTTTTTCATCGCCGCAGGTTTCTTCCGACCACACACACCCTTCGTTGCTCCCGCAAAGTACTTTGACTTGTACCCGCTCGATGAACTGCGACTGCCCTACAGCCCGACACATGATCGCGACGACATTCCCGTTGCCGCGTTCGCGCAAAACTGTCCGATCGCCAACTACGGCCTCGATCGTGAAACGCTGTTGAAAGCAACGCAAGCCTACTACGCATGCGTCTCATTCATCGACGCCCAAGTCGGACGATTATTGACAGCGCTGGATCGCTTGGACTTGTCGGAAAATACAATCGTCGTGCTGTGGAGTGACCACGGTTACCATCTCGGTGAACATCAAGGGGTTTGGCAGAAGCGAACCCTGTTTGAACAGGCGGCTCGCGCGCCACTGTTGATTCGATCACCGAAAACGCATCACGTGATCGGTTCGTGTCGGAAGATTGTGGAGTTCGTGGACATCTATCCGACGTTGACAGACCTTGCCGGAATCACGCCTCTCTCGACGCTCGATGGCCGAAGCCTCCGTCCGTTGCTCGAAGACCCGCACGCCGAATGGGACGGCTTTGCGGTAACGCAAATCCTTCGTCCCGCGGATGATCGTCTAGATGAAGCCGTCATGGGATGCAGCATCCGCACGCAGCGATATCGATACACGCAGTGGGGCGAAGGCAGATACGGAACCGAACTCTACGACCATCAAAGCGACCCCGACGAGTTCGTCAATTTGGCGGTCAATCCTGACCCGAAAATCAACAACATCATCGCTCGTTTGCGACCGTTGCTGGATTCGCGAGCGTCAGGAAAAACACCCGTGACTCCATTCAATCCGTCACGGCTTTAGAATGTTCTTTCGCTGAATGGTTTGTTCTGCTAGGTCGTTTTCGCCCAATGTTTCATGGATTTGCCACAACAATTCAAACGCGGTATCTCGCGTTTCCGCTTTCGCGGACGCGGTCGCCAGCGTCGCGTAGGCTTTGGCGGTCTCGAAGTGTCCCTGATCGGCCAACAGATAGGCGAACGGCAACATCGCCCGTTCGTAATCATGGACGCTGAACAGCGTTTTGTAGGTCGTGATCGCTTCGTCGGGTCGGCCGAGTTGAGTTAGGCAGTCGGCCAAGACAAACAATGCTTCCGCGTCGTTGGGCATCAGCCGCAGACAATCCTCGGCGTGCCGTGCGGCGTCGGTAAACTTGCCAGACCAGTGCATCACCTTCGCCAAATTCCGGAACGCGATCGCCTGATCACTCACGCTGATATTTGCCAGAACCGTTTCGTCCACAGTAGCGATCGCATCGGAATCGAGTGGCTGACCGCCGATGAGGCTCGAAGACTGCAACGTCTCAATGATCCAGCAGGCCAAGTCGCGATGGACTTGGATCGTCGGATGCACGTGATCGAGAAAGTATTCGCGTCCCAAACACGGATGCCCCCATTCGTCGCGACACCGTTGCCTCAGTCGCTGGTCGAACGGCACTAGCGGGACGTTTTCATCTTCGCTCACGCGTTGGACCAGTGCCGAAATCGTCGATGTGGCTCGCAGCGGGCAAACGTCGCGGTCGATCGCGACGGCAAACGCTTCTCTTGCCGCTTCATAGTCGCCTTCCAAGAATAACGATTGGCCGATTTCATAAAATCCGTCCTCGTCCTTGAACGGTGAACAGTCCTTTTCGTTGCATGCGGGTTCAATGAAAACGATCTTCGCACCGGCCGCTCTCGCAATCTCAACCATTCGCCTCAAATTCGCTTCGTAGTGGGTCGTCACGCCGACTTGCCACTCTTCGTCGCGAACATAATCGCTCGGCCCGATCGTATGATTGAGACGCTCGTCGACTTCCCCCGGCAACATCTGAATCGTTGAGTCATCTTTGCCGATCGACTTCTGATAGACCGTTTCGATGGCCGCAAAGATCTTGGTTTTCCGCAAGATCGTTTCGCAGACTTGACGCCATCGCGGGACATCGAACATCGATGCGTACGTGCGTCGTTCGAGAAACTCATTGTGCGCCGAATAAACGATAAACAGATCAGGCTGATATTGCGACAACTCCTGCATCACGGCCGCCATGCGATAGCTCGCATAACTGACACCGCCGGCGTTGATGACTTCCCATCGGGCCGACGAATCGGCGATCGGCAACAGCTCTCGCAAGTAGCCGCAGTATGACGTGGAGTCACTGAATGGCCGTCCGAACGTTGTTGATCCACCGACGCAAAAAACCCGCCGGACTCCATCGGCCTTGACCGCCGAAAAGGATTGATCATTGAATAATCGAAGCTTGTCCGGTGCCGTCACCATCTTCACGACGCCATCCTCGTTGGTGGAGGTCTGCATCAAAGGCATCAGGTCCGAAAAACCGACGTAGGGATCGGGAGTGGCTGATGGTTTCGGCCAAGCAATGATCGTCAGCAATCCTTCAACCATCAAGAAGAAGGCTGCGGCCGTGACGAAGGCAAATGAAACCTTTTTCGCAAACGAAAGCTTCAAACTTCCACCCAGCATCTTTCGCGGTGGCTCTTCAATACTGCTTCGCACAATAGAACTTCGCGGTGCCCGTCGGCAAAGGTCGGGAACGGTGATGCAGACCCCAAGCCGCCCGACTCGATGTGCCCGTAAAAGGTTCGGAACAACTGCTTGAACGTATCCGGAAAACCTTCGTTGTGTCCGCCCGGATACTGCGAGATTGCCGCGGCAGAATCGCCCATCAATGCGGGATCGCGGATCAGCGATTCGTTGGCCCGATCACGGTTGCCGATCCACAATTCGTTGGGTGTCTGACTGTTCCACGCCAAAGATTGCCCCGTTCCAGCGATCTCGAATTGGCAGCAATTTTTGCGACCTGCCGTCGTCTGAGAGACCCAAAGACACCCGTTTGCACCGGAGTCAAGTCGCAACATCACGCAGCCACAATCCTCGGTGTCGACTTCAACGGATTGAGTCTCCGGCTTGGCGCGACCAGCCGATGCACCGGAAAATGTTTCGGCGCCACCGATGGGACGCTCGCGAGTGGCGTGAACGGTTCGCAAATCAGCCATGACGGAGACGATTTTTCGGCCGGTCACGAATTGGACCAAGTCCAACCAATGCGTTCCGATGTCGGCGACAGCACGTAGTTCACCGCCGGCTTTCGATTCCACTCGCCAGTTGTAATCGGTGGTGCGAAGCAACCAATCTTGCACGTAGGAGCCGTTGAGGTGAATCACATCGCCGATCGAACGCGACGCGACACGATTGGCCGCTTCTTGACAGAGTGGATAAAACCGGATGTTATAAGCCACCCCTGCTTGGCAACCCGATTCGGCAGCGATTCGGACAAGTTCGGCGGTTTCTCGCGATGTCATTGCCAGCGGCTTTTCACACATGACGTGCCGGCCAGATTTCAGCACGCGGGCCGCTTGATCGAAATGAAGTTCGTTCGGCGTAGCGATGTGGACGGATTCGACTTGCGGATCGTCGAGCACCTCATCGAGCGACGCGTAGCCACGCGGCAGCCCCAACCGATGAGCGGCCGCCTCCGCTTTCGAGGGCGTTGAACCGACAATTCCGACCACTTGTTGGCCCGCGCGGCGAAGCGCCTCAACGTGTACGGGGCCGATGAACCCGGTTCCCACCACAGCAACTTTCATAACGCAGTCCCAACGTGAATTCTTTAGATTTGGCGAACCTGCTCGCATCGCATCGGGTCCGAATGTAATACTGTAACCACCCGCCTTGACCGCGAAAACTCACCGGTGACCGAGTCCGCCTCGGGTGCGAAAACAGGCCCGCCTCTGGTGCGAAAAAGCGTTCCCGTTATGCTTGGATTCCAGCTTGCGGAGAGTCGATAGTCCGCATCGTGAGTCATTTTCCATGTTTTTTACGGATCGTTTTCCATGCCAGCACCGATCGCATCTTCTGAGTTGTCTGCCGCCAAGACCGCCCCGTTCACTCGAGCGCAGATTGACGAGATTCGGCGAACCTACCCCACGCCATTCTATATCTACGACGAAGCCGCGATCCGCGCGAACGTGCGACGTCTGAACGCGGCGTTTTCATGGTGTCCGAATTTTCGGGAATACTTCGCGGTCAAAGCGACACCCAATCCACGACTCTTGGAAATTTTGCGGGACGAAGGATGCGGTGGTGATTGTAGTAGCTTGGGTGAACTGATTCTTTGCGAACGGGTCGGATTGACCGGCGAACGAGTGATGTTCACGTCCAACAACACGCTCGCGAAAGACTACAAAAAGGCTCGCGAGATCGGTGCCGTGATCAACTTGGACGATCTGACTCACGTCGACTACTTGCACGACAACGTTGGCACGCCCGACCTGATTTGCTTCCGCTATAACCCCGGTCCGCTTCGCGAAGGAAACGTGATCATCGGAAAGCCCGAGGAAGCGAAGTTCGGTTTCACACGCGAGCAACTTTTCAAGGGCTATCGACAAGCCAAGTCAAAGGGCGCGACCCGTTTCGGCCTTCACACCATGGTCGCATCGAATGAGTTGAATCCTGAGTTCTTTGTCGAGACCGCGGTGATGCTGTTCGAGTTGGCAGTGGATCTGCATCGTGAACTTGGTATCCAGTTGGAGTTCGTCAACTTGGGTGGCGGCATGGGCATTCCTTATCGCCCGGGCGAAGTGGCTCTTGATTTGGAAGCGGTCGGTAGCGGTGTGAAGCATGCCTACGATCGACTGATCGCCGGCACCGAATTGGACCCGCTAACGATTTATCTCGAAAACGGTCGCATCATCACGGGGCCTTACGGTTACTTGGTTACCGAAGTCATTCACGAGAAGAACACGTACAAGAATTATGTCGGTGTGGATGCGTGCATGGCGAACCTAATGCGACCGGGCATGTACGGTTCGTACCATCACTTGTCGATCTTGGGAAAAGAGGACGCGCCGCGTGATTACATCGCCGACGTGGTCGGTTCGTTGTGCGAAAACAATGATAAGTTTGCCATCGATCGCGCGCTACCTCAAGTCGAGCGTGGCGACTTGATGGTAATTCATGACGCGGGCGCGCATGGTCATTCGATGGGATTCCAATACAACGCGAAACTTCGCAGCGCCGAATTGTTATTGAAGGAAGACGGCAGCGTCGAATTGATCCGCCGCGCTGAGACTCTCGACGACTACTTCGCAACGCTGGATGTGTAGCTCGTGATCGGTCGCCGCCCGATCGCCGCGTACACGATCAGTACTTGCATCGGAAACATGGGCCATGAGTATCGTTCGTAATAGCTGATCAAGCAGTAAGGTACCATCGCCAGCACCCAAATCGCGATCGCGATTTTGACGTCAATCGCAGCGGTTGCAAACCGAAAGGCCAAGCAGAGCAACGCCCCGAACGCCGCCCCTTCCATGCTTGATGGATCAACGGGAATCAACCCCAACGCCAAGAGGGCTAGGAAGACGTTCGATTTGGCTGACGAATTATCAGCCACCGCTGTCGGCTGTCGGTCACTCTGATCAAACGAATCGTCATCGAGGTTTGGTCATCAGCAATCGATAATTGCCGGCACCCAAAAAGTCATCAATCCGGTCTCGCAACTCGGGCGTGATTTCGACGCGGTGCTTGTCCGCTCGCAATTGAACGGTTTCGCCATCGACTAGTCGGATGGAAAACAATAGCTCTTGGTTGCCGGGATAGCCGCGGATGATTTCGCGAAGCCGTGAAACAGTCGGGACATCGTGTTCAGTTTCATTGAGCCGAATTCGCATGCCGTGCGTGTAGCGAGTTTCAAGATCGCTGAACGGGATCAGCTCGTCGATGATCAGGTTGGCTTCGTCACCACCGCGGCGATCGACCTTGCCGCGAGCCAGCACCACAGCATCAGGAATGACGCGATCGCCCCAATCGGCGAATCCTTTGGGCCATAAGATGCACCGGATCGAGCCCTGCATGTCTTCTAAATCAAAGTTCGCGTACTTTGACGGTTGCCCAGGCTTCGGATTCTTGGTGTGCGCCAATTTGACGGAACTAATCATGCCTCCCAAAATAACTTCGCCGCGATCTTTAACTCCCGCCAACTTATCGGTCATGTGGGTGCGAAACGTTGCCAACCGACTCTCGAATTCCGCTAACGGGTGGCTGTGCAAATAGAATCCCAGCACTTCTTTTTCGGCGATCAGCTTTTCTCGATCGGGCCACTCATCCATTTCTGGCATCGGAGTCGGAGCGGCCTTTGTGACGTCATCTTCCTCATCATCGAATGCACCGAACAGACTTGTTTGACCGCTCTTCTTGTCGGCCTGAATGGCCGCGCCTGCTTGCACGGCCCGTTCGATGATGGTCGTCAACTGACTTCGCTTGGCACCAAAGCTGTCCATTGCGCCCGCTTTGATCAGCGTGGCAATCGCGCTCTTGTTGCATGCCGACGGGTCGACTCGTTCACAGAAATCAAAGACATCTTTGAAGGGGCCATTCTTTTGTCGCTCTTCTTCGATCGAAAGTGCCGTCGCACCGCCGCAGCCCTTGATCGCTGAGAGCGCAAAAAAGACTCGATTTCCTTCGACGGAGAAGTCCGCGGCACTGGTGTTGACATCGGGCGGAACCACCGCGATTTCCATCCGCTCACAGTCTTCCATGTGCTCGACCATGGCATCCTTGCGAACGAAATTGCGTCCAGAAATATCGCTCGAAAGGAGCGCCGCCATGAACTCGACGGGATAGTGAGCTTTCAAATAAGCGGTCTGATAGGCGACCAACGCATACGCGGTGCTATGCGACTTATTGAAACCGTAACCGGCGAACTTGACGATCAGATTCCAGATGTCATTGGCGTCCTTTTCCGCCAATCCGTTTTCAACGGCGCCCTTGATGAAGGCATCGTGGTTCTCGTTGATCAACGATTCTTTCTTTTTGCTGATCGCCTTGATGCACGTGTAGGCGTTGGCGAGCGGGATCTTTCCAAGTCGGTTGAGAATCCGCATCACCTGTTCTTGATACACCATGACCGAGTTGGTCTCTTCAAGTACGTCTTTGAGTACCGGGTGTTTGTATTCGGGCTGTTGGCGACCGTGCTTGATGTTGACGTAGTCGTCGACCATACCGCCCTCGAGCGGTCCGGGTCGGTACAGTGCGGCGGTCGCGATGATGTCGTTGAACGTGTCCGGCTTCATCCGACACAGCAGGTCGCGGATGCCCCCCGATTCCAACTGGAACACGCCCTTCGTTTCGCCACGTTGAAGTAATGCGTACGACGCTTTGTCGTCCAATGGAAACTTCAACGGATCGACCACTTTCCCAGTCGTCTGTTCGATCAGCTTGACTGTCCGCGACAAGATCGTCAGGTTGCGAAGACCCAGGAAGTCCATCTTCAATAGACCTGATGCTTCGACATCGTTCATGGACCACTGGGTGATGACATCTTGCTTGCCGGGCACGCGTGTCAGCGGCACGTATTCGGATAACGGCTTATCGGCGATCACGACGGCAGCGGCATGAGTCCCGATGTTGCGAGCCAACCCTTCGATCTTCATCGCCAAGTCGATCAGCTCGCGAACTTCCGGATCGCCCTCGTAGGACATCTTCAAGTCGGCACTTTTTTCGAGAGCCTTCTTGATCGTGATCTTGAGTTCGTCCGGAATCATTTCCGTGATCTGATTGACTCTTCCCAGCGGTATTCCGAGTGCTCGGCCGACGTCTTTGATCGCCGCTTTGGCGGCGAGCGTTCCGAACGTGCCGATCTGGCAAACCATTTCGTTGCCGTAACGCTGCTTGACGTAGTCGATGACCTCAACGCGACGTTCTTTCTCGAAGTCGATATCGATATCCGGCGGCTCGGTTCGGCTCTCGTCTAAGAATCGCTCGAACAGCAAGTCATAACGCAACGGGCAAACGTGCGACATATACAGCGCATAGCACACAATTGCGCCCACGCCGCTGCCCCGCGCGGTCGCGGAAATGCCGATCGAGCGAGCGTGGTTGACGAAGTCCCAAACGATCAAGAAATAAGTTGGATAGCCGAGCTTCTCGATTACATCAAGTTCGCGTTCCAGCCGCGCCATCACCTCGTCGCTGAGCACCCCATCGACCAATCGCTCAGGCTCGTCGGTGTAACGTTCCTTCAAACCTTGGATGCACAGTTCGCGAAGGTAGTCCAGCGGACGGGCATCGTTGGGGCATTCGAAATTCGGGAAGTAGTACTTGCCCAACTCGATGTCGATGTCGATCGAGTCGGCAATTTCTTGGCTGCGCCCGCATGCTTCTTCGAGTCCGGGAAAACTCTCGTACATCTGTTCTTGGCTGCGCAAAAAGAACTGATTGTTCTCCATCTTCATCCGTGACGTATCCGTTCGGAATCGTCCGGTGTTGATGCACAGCATGATGTCTTGGGCTTCGCTGTCCTCTTGATTGACGTAATGGCAATCGCTGGTTGCGACCAGGGGAATGCCCATCCGTTTTGAAATTTCAACGGCGCCTTCGAGCTGCAATCGTTGAATCTCGACGCCGTTGTTCATGATCTCGATGAAGTATCGATCATCGAATACTTTTTGAAACCAGCCGGCGATATCGCGAGCCTCTTTTTCAACTTCCGCCGTATCGACGCCCTTCATGACGGCGCGGCTGAATTCGCTGCTGACGCACCCCGACAAACACACGATGCCTTCGCTGTACCGCTCGAGGATTTCCTTATCGATGCGTGGCTTGAAGTAGAAACCTTCCAACGACGCGGCGCTGGCCAATTTGATCAAGTTCTTGTAGCCGATGCGGTTCTTTGCCAACAGAGTCAGGTGGTAACTCGCATCCTTGCTGCTACTTGCGCCGCCCTTATCGAACCGTGATCCTGGCGCGATGTAGGCTTCATATCCGATGATCGGATTGATTTGGGCCGCTTTCGCTTTGCGATAAAACTCGAGCGCACCGTGCAGGTTGCCGTGGTCCGTCAGGGCGAGCCCGTTCATGCCATGCTCGACCGCGCGATTGACCAGACGACCGATATCGCCGGCTCCGTCCAGCAACGAATAATGGCTGTGACAATGCAGGTGGACGAACGGCTTGGCACTCATGAGAACATCCTTGCACGGGGGCGTGGGGAAACGATCGAGCGAAGCTCGTTGTAGCTTACTCCGATGCCAACGCAAGGTCGCTAAGGTTCTTGTTCACTGACCTCATGGCCAGCCGGAGAAAGCACAGCGCGCAGAAGACGAAAATCAATCTCTCCGGTTAAGAAAGAGGTTGATCCATCCAAGCGACTGAAGACGGCGCCTCCCGGATGAGCTGAGCCCCAGTTTCTCTCGAAGGAAATACCATGACGATCGGGTTCGATGAGTAGTCCATCGCGAACGGTCCCCATGTTGCCACCCGCAAAAAGCCCCTCGTCGAAGTACCAACTCGATCCGCCTTGAATGACGGGATCAAAAGCCTTCTCGCAGATCGCGATGGTTTGACTCAGGCCATCGAACACGCCCGCCACGGGCAGCGGATCTCCATACTCACGAAATACTTTACGATTGCCTGCGTAGTCTATCTTGGCCCAACTGCGCCCACCAGCCGAATAGATTCCGTAGGCGTCTTCGACGGGCGGCAGCGTTGCTTGACGACTTCGACTGGGACACGCAAACAAGGATCCCGCCGACTCGACCGCGATGCTTTGATAGGCCGTGGATTGTTCAATGAGCGGCAAGATCACATACGCCCAGGAACCCGTTTGTTTCGCCGCCGAGGCGCCGGGCGTTCCGACGCCCCACCAAAACTGGACGCCCGTCTCTTTGTTGAAATGTAATTTACCTGCCGATCTGGGGAAGGTGGGCCAAACGATATGTCTTGCTGAATAGTCTCCACCCCAAGCATAAACGCTGGATGTATCGCAATGTGCTAAGACAACTTTGCACACGTTGAACTACGAGCGATCAGATCAGGCTTGGGATTTTTCTTGCGTCAACTGCGCGACCCGCTGAACCAAGTCGGGGCCGTCGACGGGTTTGCTGACGAATTGTGTGCATCCGGCAGATAACGCTTCTTGAACTTCGTCGGACGTTGCGCCAGCCGTCAGTGCGATGACTGGCATTGTGTAGCCTTGTTCGCGAAGTGCGCGGGTTGCTTGCCGCCCGTCAAGTTCCGGCATCTGCATATCCATCAGAATGCAATCATACGGTCGGCCTTCACTCTCCGCATCACGGACTGCCGTGACCGCTTCGGCTCCGTTGAGTGCTTCAACGACTTCGGCACCAGCACGGGTTAAGAAGTGCTTGGTTACGTGTCGAATGTCGCGAGCGTCATCGGCGACCAAGACACGACATGACAGCCGCCCCAAGTCCAATGCCGGTTGCTTTTTGGGTCGAATGTCTTCTGCCGTTGGTTCAATCAACTTCTGGTTGGCTGCGTCTTCGATGGGTAGCGCCAACGTGAACGTGCTGCCTTGACCATCGACACTGTTCACGCGAATGTCGCCACCGAGAAGCGCCGACAATCGCTTGCTGATGACGAGGCCGAGACCTGTTCCCTCGACGCCGACGACCTTCGCACCATGGACCTGGCTGAACGATTGAAACAGCCGACCCAGGTTGCTTTCTGAAATCCCGATGCCTGTGTCGATGATTTGGAATTCCAGGTAATTCGACTGGCCCGCATCAAATCGCACGACGACACGAACGTCGCCTTGGGGAGTGAATTTCAGTGCATTGCCGATCAAGTTCACCAGGATCTGTTCGACTCGAGAACGATCGCTGTAAAGCTTCTCGGGAATCGGCGTGGCAAATTCCAAGCTCAACGGAACGCCCAATGACTCGCTGCGATGACGCATCAATTCCATGATGTCGGCCAGCATCGGAACTAATTGAAAACGCGATCGGCGAACTTCGAGCTTGCCCGCTTCGACCTTGGAGAGATCCAAAATGTCGTTGATGATGCGAAGCAAGAAACGACCGTTGCGAATGACGGTTTCCAGGTGTTGCGGCTCAACGGCTTTGCCGTCGCGTATGTCGCGCAGCGCGATGTCGCTGAATCCGAGGATGGCTGACATTGGCGACCGGATTTCGTGACTCATGTTCGTCAAGAATTGGCTCTTAGCTCGGCTCGCTTCCTCCGCAGCAATCCGTGCTCGTTCGAGGTGAGCTTCCGTTTCTTTCCGCGTCGTCACATCCGTCATATACATCGCCGCGCCTCCCATCACGGGAAACACTCGTGTGTCGTACCAACGATTCAATCGAATCGCCAAGTACTCCGTGGCCTCGGGTTTCTGCGACCGACGAACCCGGTCGAGCGTCGACAGCAGGGGTGACGCGGAGTCGCCATCGAATAAGACTTCATAAGATTTACCGACAAGCTCTTCGACACTCTTGCCGGCAACGTCGGCGGCTGAGCGATTGACGACTTGGATCATGCCATCACGATCAAAACTAACGAAAGCATCTTCGCTCGTCTCGATGACTTCGGTGATGATGGCTCGCGATTCGTTGAGCTTGCGTTCGGTTTCCTTGCGTGCTGTCACATCTTCGACAATCGAGATGCAACATTCCGGTTTTCCATCGGTGTTGCGGCGAAGCGACACCGTCAGGTTGACCCAAACGACATGCCCATCGCGATGGAAGTAACGCTTCTCCATCGAGTAACCATCGACCGCGCCGCGCTTGAGCATCGAGAACTGTTGAAGATCGCTTTCGAGATCCTCCGGGTGCGTGATTTCTTGGAACGTCTTTGTTGTCAGATCGTCTTTACTGTATCCGACAATCTCGCACAGTTTGTCGTTCACGCGCAGCCACTCGCCGTCCAATCCTACGTGTGCAATTCCGACAGCGGCGTTCTCGAACGTGCGACGATACTCGGCTTCGTTTTGCTCAACGCGGCGGTTAGTCAGTACGACTTCGGTGACATCGTGCTGGATGCCGACGTAGTGCGTGACGCGTCCGTCGGCATCATGGATCGGCGTAATGATAAGGTCGTTGTAAAAATACTTCCCGTCTCGGCGGTAATTCAGAATCGTGACTCGACAGCCGGTTTTATTCTTGACTGCCTCGCGAATCTTTTCCACTGACTCAGGATCGGTTTCTGGTCCCTGCATGAACCGACAATTGCGACCTCGCACGTCGTTAATATTGTAACCCGTAATCTGCTCAAAGCCTTGGTTGCTGTAAATGATCGGCATGTCTTCGGCCAACGCATCGACGATGATGATGCCGTTGCTGGCGGCGTCTATCGCGAGGGTGCGAAGCTCCAGCCGCGACTGAGCTTCACGCAGTTCCGTCACGTCATAGATCGTTAGCGACGACGCCGAGACCCGATCGAGATCGTCAAGCACCGGCGTGACACGAACAAGTAACGTTTTTATAACTCCGTTCTGCTCAACGGCCACTTCTTCCGACGCGACTCGGCCCTTGCGAGGCAGTTCCCGGAGTGCTCGATCGGAGAACTCACAAATCGCCTCGGGCAGTACGTCGCACAGTTCCAGTTTGCCGTTGGGCACGACGTCGCGACTGAACAGGGATGCCGCACCGCGATTCCAACTGGTGATCGTGCCGTCCAGTTCAACGCCGATGATCGCGTCCGTGCTATCCGAGACGATCGCGGTCAGTTTGCGAATCTTGTCGGTGTTCTCCTTCACGACTCGCAAGCTAGTCATCGTGAAGACGATTCCCGTAAGATCACGATAGGGCGCTGCTCGCAAGAGGATCGGCTCGCTTCGGCGGTCCATCGTTTCGTACTCGACCGCTTCGCCGCGCTCGCGAACCTCGTCGATGACACTCGCCAAACTGACGTTGTCAAACGCATCGGCGTAGGCCAACAACGATTCGCCTTGGGCATTGCGTGACCTGACCGCCAACGAATCGCAAGCCGCCGGAGTGATGCGTCGAATCTTGTTGTCCTCGTCGATCAATACAATGCCGATGTCGCTCTCACGCAGCACGCTCTCCAGGTCCGCCGTCATCTCGGATAGCAACTGAACCCGCCGCTCACTCTCTGCGTTTGTCGCGTGCAGTTCTTCGTTGACGCTGTGCAGTTCTTCGTTCGTGCTTTGAAGCTCCTCGTTGCTGCTGGTCAATTCTTCGTTACTGGATTGCAATTCCTCGTTGGTGGTTTCCAATTCTTCGACGGTGGTCTGCAAATTCTCTCGCGAAAACTCCAGCTCCATTTCGAGCATTCGCATCCGCTCGTCACGGGCAACAGCATCCGATGTAGTGGAATTCGCCAGAGTTCCTTGGGCAGAATGCATTGTGATGGAATTCGCCAGAATTCCTTGGGCAGGGGGATTCTGGCGAATCCCACTACGTTCGAACGAGATCAAGTAATGTGTCTCGTTTGCCGCTTGATGGCGCAGTGCTCGGACAATGACTTCAATCTTGTCACCGTCGATGAACGCGAACTCGGACTCTTGAACACTCTGATGCGAACGGATTCGGTGCATCGTGACCGCGATCGGCGTTTGCAATTGCGGAACGACGAAATCTTCCACCGTCAACGACAAACGTCCGGTCGGCGGAACCGTCAAGCCATTCAAATTGCCGAACATCTGCAACGGCTGCATGTTCTCGTCCGTCAAGATTGCCGGTGGTGCGTAGAGGTCCAGGATCCGGTCGTAACTCATCACCAGTGTCGGCGACAAGGTTCGCGATGGCCGAGTCCGCAGCGAAATGTTCACGTTGCTCAGTGGCCGTTTGCGGAGCTTCAAGTCGAGTGGCAAACTGAGATCACGTTCTTTTTGAAAGATCCGCCAGTGCGTGTCCAGCGTCGCGAACCCCTCGGAAATGTCTCCGGGCGTTTCGCTTGGTCCCAGCCACAAAATGCCGCGTATCTTCAACGCATGAGCAAACGATGCTAAGACGCGTTGTTGGGCGTCATCGAGCAGATAAATCAGCATGTTGCGACACGTCACCAAGTCGAGACTCGTGAACGGCGCGTCTCGCATCACGTCATGGCGAGCGAACACGATCGTGTTACGAACCTCTTTACCGATCTCAAATCCGTCCATCACTTCGGTCAAGAATTGATCGCGATACTCGATCGGTACTTCCGACATCGTCTCGATCGGATAGACGCCGCGTTGTGCGAACCGAATCGCATCGGGGTGGACGTCAGTTGCGAAAATCTTGATCTCGAAGTCGACACCATGCTTGTTCCTTTCGTCGTGGAGCATCATCGCGATCGAGTACGCTTCTTGACCGGTGGCACAACCCGCGACCCAAACTCGTAGCTCTTCGCCAGCGACCTTGCCGCGCACCATTGGGCGAATGACGCGATTGCACAGTCGCTGGTAACCGTCGGGATCGCGAAAGAAACGGGTCACTCCTATCAGGAGGTCGTTGTTCAGTTTGGCGAGTTCCACAGGATCGCGTTGCAGCAACTCGACGTAGTCATGCAGGTGATCTGTCTTGGTCAATAGCATCCGGCGAGATAAACGGCGTGAGAATGTTCCGTGTTTGTAGGATTGAAAGTCAACGCCTGTCGAAGCGTCTAGCAGTTCATAAACTTGTGTGAGGTCATTGCGGTCGATTGTCGGCGAAGTCTGAGCGACGACTTCGTCGATCGATGCACCGCGAATGTAAATGGCCAGCGACTCGGCGATCTCTGGAGGCGTGCCGACGACGTGAACTACCTGCGTCTTCATCGCATTGAGTGGCATGCCGTTGAACTGCGCCGAGTCTTCATCTTGGCAAAGCACCAAACCGCCGCGACGGGCCACGTCTTGCACACCAAGGCTGCCGTCGCTGCCGGTGCCCGAAAGAATGATCGAGGCGAATCGACGATCGGTCTGTTTTGCAAGCGATTTGAAAAAACGGTCGACGGGAAGATTCAAGTCGCCCGCGCTGGCCCTATCGACCAGCTTGAGCTGATCGTTTTGAATCTCAACATGCTTGCCCGGTGGCAGCAGATAGATCGTGTTGGCTTGCGGCTGGACGCCTTCGGTCATCTCGACCGTCGTCATCGAAGTCCGGCGGCTGAGAAGTTCCGCCATGTGACTTTGGTAGTCTGGCGAAAGGTGCTGAATGACCACGAACGCCGCTGACGAATCCGACGGAATTTGCTCGAACAGAGTTTCCAGCGCCGCCAAACCGCCAGCGGATGCTCCGATACCAACGATCGGGGTAAGCGAGTTAGGGACCACACCAAATGGTGCGTCGTCGTCGCTTTCGCCGGTCTGCGTTGGGTCGTTTTCGATAGCATCAGACATGGCGGCACTGTCGCTTGTTCAATCGAAACCGATTGGTGGAGCCTAGCGGAAAACGGCGACCCACAACCTGCGAGCTGCCAGCATCGCAAACGTCAAAAAATTGATTTCCAGTTGGCCCGGCAGGCCAATCGCTTCTTCAGCGCGGACCCGAAACAGCCGCCATGGATGCACGAGTCCGCAAAGTAGAAGGCCAAAGACCACCCACTCCTGGCTGAATTTTAGGATCACGTCGACAATGGGTCAATTAGACGGCGCACTGTCCAACAACTTCGCATTCCGCTCGAAAGCCACATTTCGTCATATGGACCAATCTTACCGAATCGCGTTTGCCCATGGCGACGACAAGAGTCGCCCCATCATCGCCGAGATGCTCAAGTCGCTCGACCATCGACTCGATTTAGTGACGAACTCGGGACGAGAATTGATAGCGGCGGTCAAAGACAACCCGCCGGAGTTGTTGATTTCGGGCATTCGATTGAGTGACATGGATGGCATCGAAGCCCTCATCGAGTGCGGACAAAAGGAGCCGATCCCGTCTATTGTCGTCTCGGCTGAAACGGACTTGGAGAAAGTCGAGCGGGCGCTGCAAGATCATGTGATGGCGTATCTGGCCGAACCGGTGCAAGTCAAACACCTGCGACCTGCCATTTTCTTGGTCGTTCAGCGGTTTGCCCAATTTCAGGAACTGCGAGAGGAAAACCAGGAGTTGAAGGAAGCATTATCGCTTCGTAAATGTGTCGAACGGGCCAAGGGCTTGTTGATGAAGAAGCACAACCTGGACGAACACGACGCCTATCGTCAATTGCAACGAATGGCGAGCGACCGCCGCGACAAGATCGGCAATATCGCTCGAATCCTCATCGACGCCGAAGACTTGCTTGACGGAATCGGACGCTAGTATCCGTTTACGGCGCGAGTGGTACGCAAGTTGCCCGGTGTATTTGTTTCTGTCCGCCGTAGATTTGCGGCGACGATCCAGGCTCAGGTGACTTGATGATTCCCGCTTCCACAAACTTCAGAACCGGCGAAGAGATGACTGTCTTAGTCGTCGACGATGCCACGCAAATGCGTCGGTTGGTCTGCAGCGTGTTGAAGAAGCATGGCTTCAAAACCGTCGATGTGGCCGATGGTTGTTTCGCGATCCATCGTCTGGAAGAATCGCACTATGACGCCATCGTCACCGATCTCGAAATGCCCAAGGTGTCTGGCGACGAACTCGTATCGATCATTCGTAACAGCAGTGACCCGATCGTCCGCAATGTTCCAATCATTGTGGTCAGTTCCAAGGCAGATGCAGAGACCGTGGCGGCACTTGAACTGTTGGGCATTGATGCGTTTATCGAAAAGCCCGTCGACCAACTTTTGCTGCTTCAGACAATCGATCGGCTACTAAAAAAATCCAGAGAATCGAAGCGTTAGACAATGGAAAACGAACCTCAAGACGACGCTGACGGATCATGGTTGTTGCATCAGTGGATTGTCGCCGGCATTGTCTCCGCATCGGCTCGTTTTATCCCTGTACCCTTCGTTGATGATGTTGTTAGGAAGCAGTGCCGACGCTTCGTCGTTTCTCGAACGATCGCAGAGAACGAGTCGCCCGTCAGCACCAACGACCTTCGTGCGATGTTTGACGACAGCTCAGGATGCCTGGGCGGTTGCGCCGGTACGATGGCGAAAGCGCCGCTCAAGCTGTTGCTGTTTCCGATCCGCAAAGTAATGTCCATCCTCACATCGGTGCGCGGGGTTCCCATTGAAATCATCCGCATGGTATTGCTAGGTCGAACTATCGACCGATACGCAAAATCAGGCAAACTGAACCATCAACACGTCACCGCTGCATCATTGCGTTTTGCGTTCGATGACGCATTCGCAGGCATGGATTTCCGAGTCGTTCAAGCGGCGATTCGCGAGGCATTGGGGGCCGCGAAAGGCTGGAAGGCGTCGGCCACCCGCGAAGCAACCGATATCGCACGTCGCCAATCTCTCGACTCGGATAGCATGACCTCAACGCACGAGGTCAATTCAAGTGCCGAAAAAATCCAAGCTGCGATCCAGCGTCCCATGATTACGGAACTGTTCGCCGACTTCGACCGTCGTTTCGATCAGTCGCTCGCCACAATCGAAACGAATTAAAACGCTGATCGAATTAGTTGCTGTAAACCTCAAGCCGTCGAAACAGCCGTCTGCTGCGACAAGTCCGGAGCGTCTTGGGTGAAGTTGGCCCAAACGATTTTGCTCTTCATTGTTGCCGTTCCCGTCACTGTCGAGAATGCAACGTCCGCTGCATCGCGTCCAGCGCCAACGCGCACCAACCCGAGCGTCGAGGCTAGTCGTGTCGGATCGAACAGATACCATTGGCCTTCCAAATACGCTTCCATGAAACCGTGGTAATCCGGTGGTTGCAAGTTGACTGCATATCCAGAAACGTAACGTGCCGGAACGCCAAGTCCGCGACAGAGCGTGATTGCTAAGTGGGCATAGTCACGACACACGCCGGTGCGCTGCAGCAAGACATCACTTGCAGTCGTCGTCGCCGTTGTGCTTCCAGGCGTGTACTCGAGTTGATTGAATACCCAGTCGCAAATGGCTTGAACCCGACCGAAACCTGGTGTCAATTGACCGAACTCTTCCATGGCGAATCGAGCCAATAACTCACTTTCGCAATAACGACTCGGGTTGATGTACGTCAGAACTTCCGGTGGCATTTCCGCCGCCGTCCACTCCGCGATTTGCTGCGAGCGATCACACTCCGGCGTCAGTTCGATGGTCGCAGAGTAATTGACTTTCAATTGGCAAGGCTCGACCACGACACGATGCAATCGATTGCCTTCCAATCCGACTTGGCAATTTTGAACACTGACCCACGGATCGAATGTCAATTGCTCGTCAACGACACGCTGATGCGCGGTGGTAGCCGCCGTGATTTGAAAAAGGAAAACGGTTGAGGAGCGAACGTCGTAGATCAGTTCGCTGCCGATTTGCAGTTGGGCCATGGTTTATTTGTTACTGGGTGTTGAAAAAATGTTCTGCCGTTCCGACCCGGATGGCAAGTTCGGCCATCGTTTGCAATTTGCGTGCCGTTGTCACTTGCTTACCAGCTTAATCTCCCGGTAGTGACATTCTGAACTTGCGTGTATCAACAATCGCTTCGCGGAGTTGTCTTCCCAAGTCGGCATCATCGACGAACCACAACTGCTTCAACGACCGATACTCAATCGACAATGTAAAGTCCTCGGGCACAAACGGCCAAGGTACGATTGTGACGACTTCATCTTCGTTCTGCCAAATGGTGGATCGCTTCCCCGATGAGTCGGTGCTGATTTCCAATTGCCGCGTCATGGCAGGAATGTCGTTGCCGCATAGTATCAGAGACAGACGATCACAAAATCGCATCCAATCGTAAGACTGCTGAAGAGCGGCCTCTTCAACGCTGAGCGATTTGATTGCGACTAACCTGCGTTTCGCTTCCGCGTCCAACATCGCTACCATTTCGGAACCAACATCTTCGCCGCGATACAGAGAATCCGCATGCTTTGATTGCAGCAGTCCGATCCACGTGTGCTTGCGATACGCTTCGTCGATCCGGTCACGCATCTCCTCGACTCTGCTTTCCTCACGCAACGGAATCAAAGTGAAGTCTCGCGGCGCACCTGCCGTCGTGAGATGCTCGCGCTTTCCCGCGATATAGACGCGATGCAAGTCATCGTGAGCACCGATGGCGATTTGCGTCTCAAACCAAAATGGAAGTGCTCGTGGTGATTCCAAGTGGCTTGCGATGCGTTGCGCTAACAGCCCATGCGAAGTGTGAAATACGACCCCCCAGCCTTCATCTACAGAACGGACAATCATTTCGCTTCACTGGCGCTCACGCGCAGGGTTCCATTAGTTATGATTTTTGCCCGTATCCCGCCTCTAAAATTTTCTTGCATGAACTTCTTTGCTCCCGGAGCGACGACTCGATTCATCCAGTTGCACGGCGTGCATTCTTGCGACCCTTCAAACGCAATGCCCTGTATCTCGAATCGGCGGTTTAGTAACTGCGAAAGTTCAGCGCAACTAACGACGATGTTACGCCGGAAAACAGACGCCGATAACTGTGGTAACTGAAACTCGTCTCGTATCTCGTCGATAGCAGCCTGCGGAATGAAGGTGACTTGCCCCTTGCGGTTGGCTCTTCCTTCGCAGTACCGATCGCCCCGCAACCCGTGACCCGCCACACACTCGACTTGACTGACTTCCAAAATGCCGTGGGAGAGCTTTTCCTCGCCAGCCTTGGTCCAGTAGTCGTGCCCTGGCGACACAAAGATTTGGACAACGCGGATTGCTGAGGCGTCGATCGATGGAATTGGTATGTGATTTGCCATGTCGCCAAATCCATCAGCACGCTTCGTGCCAACTACGAAACAAAACCAAAGACGGTCTTTTATACCATGCGGAATGCGGCAAAAATTGCGATTATTGGCTCGGGAGCCTCTGGAATTTATGTGCTCAGGCACATCCTTACCAACGCAAATCGTCTCGGTCCCGTCGTCGAGCAATTCCTCGTCTTCGAGCGGGACGCGGTCATGGGAACCGGCATGCCGTACAGTCGTCGCACGACGGACCGCTACAACCTTTGCAACATCTCATCCGCCGAAATACCGAAACTCGATCGGTCCCTTGTCGATTGGCTGGAATCGCTCGACGACGCAGCGCTGGCGAAGCATCACATCGAAAGAGATGAAATTGACGATGGCGAAACATACAGTCGCTTGGCGCTTGGTGAGTACTTTCAGTCGCAATACCGATCGATAACGGACCAATTGAAAGAAGCTGGCATACACGTTATTGACCATGCGAGTTGTGAGGTCGTTGACGTTGTCGACTCATCTGGCGAAGGCGGTGTTTCCATCAAAACGGCGAATGGCGAGAGCTTTACAGTTGACCGGCTGATCATCGCCACGGGTCATGCTTTCCACGAAGACGATGAAGCTGAGTCTGGATACTTCGCGTCGCCTTGGCCGATGCAAAAGCTGCTGCCCAGAGACAACGGTGTTCACGATTTTACGATCGGGACTCTGGGCGCGTCGCTGAGTGCCTATGACGTCGTCGCATCGCTGTCCCATCGGCATGGTCGGTTTGAGTCTGACGGCGGCAAGTTGAAATTCGTCGCTAACGACAACGCCAAAGACTTTCATATCATGATGCACTCGTCAAACGGCTGGCTTCCCCATTTGCAATACGAACAGGACGAGCCGTTCCGTGAAATTTATCGACACACGACGCGAGAGCAGATGCTCGGGTTGCGAGACCGAAACCAACGATTGTCACTCGATGATTTCTTCAATTCTGTTTGTCGGTCGGCACTGAGCAAAGCGTTCAGCAAAGACAAGCGGCCCGATATTGTCGAAATGCTAAACGACCTCGCTTTCACGTTGAGCGACTTTGCCGAGCAGATGACCAGCGAGCACGAGTACGACGACCCGTTCGATGGCATGCGTGCTGAGATGCCCGAAGCGGAACACTCCATCCGCCGCGGCAAGCCGATTCACTGGAAGGAAGTGCTCGACGACTTGATGTTCACGCTGAACTTTCATTTCGAGTGGCTCTATGCCGAGGATGTTTTGCAGTACCGGACGACCGTCGTACCGTTCTTGATGAACGTCATCGCCGCAATGCCGTTGCCTTCCGCGCGGACGCTGTTGGCACTCTACGACGCCGGGCATCTCGATCTTGTCCCTGGCCGAGTCATCATTAAAAACAAGACGGAAGGTGAGACCGTTGTCGAAGTGGATAACGAGGGCGCAGCTACAGAGGTGAGCTACAAGATGTTCGTGGATTGTACAGGGCAAGGTTCTGTGGAGCTGGGTCAATTCCCTTTCCCGAGTTTGCTGCAAAGCGGTGCAGTCTCAGAAGCGTCCGCACCGCTTCGTGATCGAAATTCAATCCAAACGATCGATGAACCGTCACGAGACAAGCTCACCGTCACGCCGACCGAGACGCGACTGCGATTGGGCGGTATCGCCATCGACGGCTATTACCGGATCGTGGGAAGCGACGGAGAAGCGAACCCTCGAATTTTCGACATTGCGTTTCCCCACGCGACCGGAGTCCGACCGTACTCTTACGGGCTGCAGGCGTGCAACACCACCGCCGCGATCGTCGTCGACACGCTCTGTAATATTCTCGCCGCGGACTCGTTGCCTCACGCAGCGCCGGAAGCGGTGACGCAGGCGTATGGCGATCTGCCGAAATCGGCTTAAGGTAGAGTTCCATGCAAGAAAATAATCGAACCTACTCGATAGACATTGAAACTGACGGAACCCTATCGCAGCTCTTTGTTTTCGACAAACATTGGAGACAAAAAAATATAAATTGCATTTTTTGTCTCCATTATTCTGTCTAAATGGTTCGTTGATTGGCGCTTGAACTCGTCACAATCAACCCCGCTTCGTAGCGTTCGCGATCATCCCGTTGCTCGATAAGGATTTCTGGCGAATTTCACTACAACGGACGTAAGCCAGTCTGAAGACTCAGAGAACTAACCCCGATAACCATACGAGTGTTGAATGTATCGACGATCGGCATCGTAGTCGCCTTCGTAATCGGTTCGCAATTGTGCGTCTAATTCGTCGTTCCACTTTGGGTACTTTGCCTTGTATCGCTGCTGTGCGGTGTAGCCAAAACGGAAGGCTTGCTCGCGGTTCTCGAATGCGTCGTGTGAGCCCGCCATTTGCTTGACCGTGTCATCGACATCTTGGTCCATGTCGCGAGCGGTGTCCGATCCGAAGTCAGCCTTCGTTTGTTCCCAGTCGTTGGCGAACGCCTTTTTGATACGATCCCAGGTGCTCAGCTCGTCCTTGCTGTAGTGGTCAGTCTTGGTAGCCATCATTCGTTCCAATCTTGGACGGAGAGTTAAAGGATTCCAGCGAGACAAACTTTGCTGGATTACGAAACCCCGATCTTCGCAAAGCATGTGCCAACCCGATTCAAACAATTCATTGGCACGCAAATTGCAAAGCCTTTCTGGCAAGCTACATCCAACTTCCCTTCACATCACTAGAGAAATAATCATGGCCAGTACAAAACCCCCGGTCTCTCGATCTGCAGGCTCTCAAAACAGTCGATCGAAAAACGACCAACTTGGCGCCGCTGGCGAAACGGTGCAGCACGTTGCCGCGGTCGCCGCCGTTCATAGCAAACAAGCCGCAGAACATTTCGTTGCAACACCAGCGAAGGACATCTTTGCTCAGTTGCAAAAGTACGCTCGCGAAAAACCCGACGTTGCTGCGTGCTGGTGCTTCGCCGCTGGCATCATCGTGGGCTGGAAACTTCGCTCATAAGCCTTCCCTTCGAATCGCTTAACCGCGTGCCCGTAGGGCCGCGATTGCACCAACGTGTGCGACCCACTCCACACTCGGTTAAACCTCACTTCCGATAAAACTTTCGATAAAGTTGTTGACGGTCTGCGAGGCTGATCGGAGGCAATTGCGGCGGCGATCTCGCTTGCCGAAGATCAACCCGCGAGTCTTCGCGAAAGGATGTTGGGTGACGGACGATGCAGTTCGCGGATCTCGATGCTCCCGTAATAATGTCTTGAGTCGAGAAACGCCAGCAGAAGTCGCCTTCGGTCGTTACCCTCGTTAGCGCGTGTTGATTGAGTTGTAGTAACCTCCAATCGACACGAAAACGCCGGGGGTTTCGAGTTTTCTATTTGTGAGAGAACTCACCCTTCGCTTCTTTAAGGACTAGGCGTGGGCCAACGCAGTCTGATGACAGTCATCATTCGAGGACGATGGCCCGCCAGTATGCGTTGCCGGGGATTTCGTATTCTCGCGGCATGAGTGTGCGCTGATAGAGACGCAGGACCGTTTGTTGTTCAGCATACTTTGCTAAATCACATTCAATCTCTTGCCACTGCAATTGCTCTTCTTCACCTACAATAAGCTTCCTGAGCAATTGTTCGTTATCAGCATACACTACCAGCTCCCAAGCTCTCTTTGGCTCTGCGGCTACCTGCAAGCGAAGCTTGGGAATTGCGGAAAGCTTTAGGGTACGTCGCAACAATAGACCTCGCGCCTCGTCGCGTGGGTACGTAGTCAGTGTCTCGCCGTCTAGACTCGTGATCCCGCGAATGCCTGGCATCGCACCGACTCCATCGCCTCCGAAACCCGAACGCTCTAAAGACCATTCCGGATTCCAATACTGCATCAAGTCTGCTAGCTCGAATCGCTCGGCCGGTTGCGGTTCGATCGACTGCGCGAAGATGGTGATGTCACCGTTTTGTGTCATTCCTCTGTTCGCTCTCACAACATTCTCGCCGATATCAGCGGTGCGACTTGCCAATGTTGAAAGTTTTTCATCCACCGCGGGTGTGAAGATGACTTTGTTCATCTCGGTGCCCACGATTCGGTCGTGAAGTTGAGCAACGAGTTCCGCTGGCAACGCTTTCATCCCGTTCATTGCAGCAATCACCGCAATGGCACCTGCAGCGCTGTTGTCGGTATCGGTATAGTCTGCGGCACGTGATGCCAGGTTGATCGTCTTCCAAAAGTCACCTTCACCGAACCACAAACTCGCTGCCGCCAAGCCACCGTTGGCAACGGCATTATTGGACGCGGGATATTCGATGTGCCAACGATCTTCGATCGCCGACGTGATCTGCTCGAATGATTCCCCGCGATCGGCACCGTGGATCACCATTTCGACGCACTGGCGATATGGCGAACTAGGATCAAGTATTTCGATTGCTTGGCGAACGATCACTTTGGTATCGCGTTCGATGAACCCGAGGCTGATTGCAGCGGCATTGAACACCGCGCCATCAACCGCTTCGGCATAGCCGTTCACGTGACCGTACTTGCGAGCCATGCGACCGGCTGCATTAGGCATTCCCGGCGCGATCGCACCATACAATTCAGAACTGAACACAGGACCGATCGTCCACCAGACCCGGTTGTAGCGAGGATGTCCGCAGTCCGGTGCGGGAATTCCACTTCGCAAATTCTTTAGCGTCACGGCGCTCGACCCATACGAGCCACATGAGTTTTCCAACCATTGATCGCCAAGTTGTTTGACGGTCATGTCGATACCATACCTTTCAAACGCTCGAACCGCACACATCTCGTAGTACCAATCGTCATCAACGAAAGCATTTTTGACTGGCCTGGGGAAAGCCTGAATCTCTTTAACCGCGGCCGTTTTGTGTTCAAACTGCAAAGTCAACAACACCGCGATGATCTGACCTTGCCAGATTGCGTTGCACCGGTCTTCATAGTCAACGCGAGTCAACACGACAGGTTTTTCCGCATGAACCGTCCCGGCGATCAGGAAGATAGTTGCAAAAAACTTCAGAGAAGGTTTCATGGATCGCTTGAAGATGGAGGATGAGATAGCCGTTTAAGCGCTTGGTCAAGCAGCAAGAAACACGCCTCACGATCAATGGTTGAGATGCGAGTAAGCTGGCCGTTGGAATGTTCAAAATCATACTTGTAGTCGTAGTTCACAGAAGGAACTGTCGTCATTTCCCATTGACTTGTTCCATCGGGATCGATGATCGTCGCGATATCGCCTAGATCAAAGATTCCTTTGTCAGCGCGGCTGGCATAGGCAGAACGTTTGCGGATCTCATGAAGGAATTCGCCCAACTTTCCTTGACTGCCAACACGATTTCCCGATTCC
Organism: Rubripirellula sp.; assembly: GCA_041740415.1. Classification (GTDB taxonomy): domain Bacteria; phylum Planctomycetota; class Planctomycetia; order Pirellulales; family Pirellulaceae; genus Rubripirellula. The sequence goes on along the minus strand of JBGSLZ010000025.1, from coordinate 70,494 downwards.
TCCATTGGCATCGTCAGTTCGGCACCGGTATCGAAAAGCACAAAACGACAGGGCAGTTCAAATAGCAATTGCGCGGCCAAGAGGTCGTTCTGCGCATTGAAATTGGCGCATTTCGTTGGCCAGTCAGAACGTCCGTGCCAAAAAATGACTACTCGATCGGCAATCGTGGGGTCTTTGAGCAGCGCCGCTGCACCATCCGTCGCGGGTCCGAGCAAGATCAACCAGAGCGGGTTTTCAGGCGTCGCCGTTCGAGCTGTTTTGACAATCAAGTCGACGCCTTCGTACTCCGGTATCCGGTCTCGATATGTAAAGGGATCGCTTCCATCTTTGATCACATAGCGTCCCGCCTGACTGGCTGCTTCAAGCATCGCTTCTAGGCTGGAGCGCGACTTTGCAATTCCGTTTGCCCCGCCTCGCTGACCGTAGTGCGCTGCCACAAAGCCTTCGATTTTCAGGCGCTCCGGAAAGCCTAGTGCGAGCGCAATCGCCCATTGGTCATCGACTTCATTGGCCTCATCGGTATCAATGATGACTCGAATAGAACCAATAGCCGGAGGCCATGGCGGAAGCGGTCTCTTGACTGTGTTGGAAATGCTGGACTGAGCCGAAGCCGATAGCGGCCAAAGCAACGTTAAGAGCAAAACACGACTGAGATTCACTCGCCTCTCCCTCGATTACGATCCAAAATGGCCTCCCAATCTCCATCAGGCCAATCGTCCCACTCCATCGAGATGCCCCACGTATCACGCACGGATGGGTTCTTGGCGTCGCCGACGACGCGGACGATATGCCAAGATGTGCATACTTGTTTGCTAAACCAATACCAGCCCAGTTTCGGTGGCCGCTGAATGGCGGAAGACTTTCTGGGCATGCTACTCGTCACCTTAATCATTTGAATTATGGCTCCGAAAAAGACGGATCGGACAAATTCTGCTCACTATCGAAAGCCGGTTCCTCGAGATCGTGAACGACATGAAAGTGCGATTGATCACGCATCGTCATCCACAGCGGCTCGGAAACTTCCATCTCAGCAACCGACAATGTGTCGGCGATGCGCACGATTCGAGCCTGCGACGGATCGCTCAGTGGCAGCGACATCAACATCCGCTCAATCGCTTCACGGTCGGTGTCAAACGCAATCGGTAACTTGGCACTTTGCGGCGTCAGCGCGGTGAGCGCGTTGATGTTCGTTTTGTTCGCGTCCAACTCGTGGACCAGTCGAGTCGTCGTCGCATCCGCCATGCCAATGCCGATGGCGTTGCCATGCGTTTCTGGTGTCAGGCCACGGACGAAGATGCGACGGATGAATGGGGCCGAATGATCCCCGCGCTGCGGCAAGCTGTTGTAGCCGTGAATGCTGCGGTTGATCACGTTCGGATCCATGCCCGCACCACTGATGTTCTTGCCGATGCGATCAACGATCAGCAAATCGATTTCGTCAAACGGCAGCAGTGGCATTAGCGACTTGGCTTCGACGAGCAATTCGTTTTCGGCAGACTCCATTTCTGCAGTCCGAAGCACGACCAGTCGCGCGGTGTCGTGAAATTGGTTTTCGAGAATTGCCACACCGCCTAAGATCGGTGCATTTTGAATAATGACGTTCGCCATCGCGCGAATCACTCGCTCGTACCCGAATTGCGTCGCAGCTAAGTGCATCGTTGTCGCGCCCGTGCGTTTGCCCAGACCGATCACGCACATCTTCAACAGGCCGCTGCCGAGTGAACCGAAAAAATCGGTGTGCGGCTTGATCCGATTGACAAGCACAATCCCGTCTGCGGCGAGAGCCTCGGTGCTGCAATACGCAGGCACTTGATCGGATGTCTTGCCGACTTCTTGAACTTCTAGCGATGCTCGGATCGGCACACCCATCGCTGCTGCAGTAATCCCATAACTGGCTAAGACTTCAATTTGTCCTTCCGGTGTGGCACCGCCGTGACTGCCCATCGCCGGAATGATGAACGGTTTGGCATTAAAGGAACGAAGCTGCGCAATAACCTCCGACACGATCTCGGCCAAGTGCGTGATGCCGCGACTGCCGACGCCAATGGCAATTGAATCTCCCGGTTGAATGCTTGCCCGCAACTTCGCCAATTCGACTACCAACGTCTCGCGAATCACGATCGGAGCGGTAGCGGCAAAATTCTGTCGCACACGAATCATTCTTGGCAATCGCATCATATAACGGCACGCTCGCTGCACTCTTCGATCGTCCGAGGAGTCAGCGTCCACTCTTGTTGGCTGGCGAGCGCTCGTTCAGCCTGTTCGATCAGGTCCAGTGAAATGCAATGGCGACCGCCTTCAAAAGGCGTGTCCAACCAAGCATCGAGAATCTCCATTGCGTCCGCTTCGCTGGTGATCTTGCCACCTATACAAAGCAGGTTGGAATCGTTGTGCGCGCGGGTCATCTTGCCCATGTGAGCCGAAGTGCAAAGCGATGCCCGCACACCGCTGAACTTATTGGCGAAGATGCTCATTCCAATGCCCGTCGAACAAATCAGAATGCCGCGTCTGGCGACTCCGCTAGAAACCGCACCGGCCACTTCTTTGGCGAACAGTGGATAACGAACGATGTCGTCTCCATGGCTGCCAACGTCGTGTACCGCGATGCCCCGCGACCTCATTCGCTGGACCAATGGTTGCTTCAATTCAATTCCGCCATGGTCATTGCCAATCCAAATTTCGGATTGATCGGTTTGCAAAGCATTCATTCAATAGGCTCCGGTTCTTGAAAATATGCCAGCGGCTCAATCCGAGGAATCGCCGCATAGATCAACAAAAATGCGATTGGATGCAATAGGCCAGTCAGGATGAAAGGAATGGTGTAGTTGCGTGAGGTTGCTTCGAGAATCCGCCCGATCAGTTCTGCAAATATCGCTGAGCCAGCCGCCTCTGCCATCCCGATCAGGCCGGCTGCCGAACCAACGATTCGCGACGGAAACAAGTCCGGCGTCAGTGTGTGCATGATGACCGACCAGAACTGATGTCCGAGAAACGCGACGCAGCCGCACGCGATCGCAATGACCGGACTGGATGTGAAGCGAGGCGAAAGCGCGATGACGATTGCTGCTGGCAGTAACGAGGCACTGATGGCCAGCGACAACTTTCGTGACTTGTTCAAAGCGAAGCCACGCTGCATCAACCACGCCGAGAACCAACCGCCGAAGAGACTTCCGATGCCCGCAAACGCATACGGCAGCCACCCGTACCAACCGACTTGTTTGGTATCAAACTGCCATTGATCGCCCAGGTATTTTGGGAACCAGAAAATCATGAAGAACCATGGGCCGCCAGTCAGAAAGCGGGCAATCATGAGTACCCAGACTTGCCGTATTTTCAACAAGTTCGTCCAAGGCTCGCGGACGACAGTGGTCGCATCACCGACACCGGCCGCTATCAGCATCGATCTTTCTGACTCACCGATGCGAAAGCAGGTTCTCATCGGTCGATAGAGCCATCCCCAGACAATCGCCCAGACCAATCCCAACACCGCCGCCGAAATAAAAGCCCCTCGCCAACCAAACGAAAGCGTCAGTGCCGCGATCAACGGCGGAGCGATCGTGGCACCAACGGCCGAGCCGGTATTGAAAATGCCAATCGCAAACGAACGTTCCTGGGGCGTGAACCATTCCGAGACTGCTTTTGCAGACGCCGGGAAACCGCCGCCTTCGGCAAAGCCGAGGGCAAACCTCGCGACAATCAAACCCGATGCAGTTGCGACCAACGAATGCGAGGCACAAGCGATCGACCAGCCGCCTGCGATCAATACGTATCCCCAACGCGTCCCGACTCGATCGACCAACCAACCACCGCCGGCATACATGATCGCGTAGCCGACAAGAAACATCGACGTCATCCGTCCGTATTCGGATTCGCTGATCGAGATGTCTTTCTTGACCTCGGCCACCACGACCGCCAACGTCTGGCGATCGATGTAATTGATCGCAGTAATCGTGGCTAACAGAGTGGCGATCACCAGCCAGCGATAGTTGCCGGATTTGATCATGAGCTCTCCCTCATCACCTGCTCAATTGGCCACTTCATACCGGCAGTGATGCCACCATCGACGTACAAAATTTGTCCCGTCATGAAAGCGGAAGCGTCAGAAGCGAGAAATATCGCGGTCCCGACAAGGTCTTCTGGCGCGCCTAGTCGAACGAGCGGCGTGTTGGTGCGGCCCCAATCTTGCATGGTCGCGTTGGCCCACAATTCCTTATTAAAATCACTGAGAATAAAGCCTGGTGCGATCGCGTTGACTCGTACGCCACGCGGTCCCCACTCCATCGCCAGGGCGCGAGTCATCTGGCCAAGCGCCGCCTTGCTCGCTGCATACGGCACCATCCAGTGCAACGGCGTATGGTTGTTGAGCGAAGTGACGTTGATTTGCGAGCCGCTGCCCTGTTTGAGCATTTGCTTGCCAACCGCTTGAGAAAGCAGAAATGCACCTCGCAGATTGATGTCCATCACGAAGTCGAAGTCCGCCGCCGTCAATGCTTCGGCCGCCATTCGACGATTGACTCCCGCGACATTGATCAGCACGTCCATGCGACCATGCTCAGCGACAATGAGATCGACGGCAGATTGAATCTGCGCTTCATCCGCAACGTCGCAGGCAACGCCGAAGCAGGCTCCGTCAGTGTCCGCTGCAATCGCGCGCGCCGCTTCAGCGGTACTTACTTCATCCCGACCGCTGACCACAACGGTGGCACCGCGCGCAGCGAACCCGTGAGCCAAACCACGACCGATACCGCGAGTTCCACCGGATATAAAGACAACTTTATCGGCAACGCTGAAAAGCGGATCGTTCATGGTCGAGAACTAAGTACTAGCAGAAGATTGGAAGACTTGAACCGATTGCAAGATATGTTCACGAAGTAGTTTCTCGGCAACTCGAACATCCCGTTGTTGGATTGCTTCGAGCAGCGGGCGATGGCATTGAACACTCGACTTGATCTTCGACATCGAGGCGCAGAACACCATCCGACAGAGTTGCACTTTCACATCCAGACGACGCAGCGTATCGGCTAGGTGCAAGTTGCCGGAGAGCTCAGCTAGCAGCAGATGAAAGCGACTGTCAGCTCGAAACACTTCGATACGATCTTTGGTTCTTAGCTTCGCGTCACACAAATCGGCGGCTTGGTTCAACGCAAGAATTTCTTCATCCGTGATGCGGGGCATTGCCAGTCGCAGTGACAAGCATTCCAGCTCCGCGCGAAGAACGGCGATTTGCTCCAGGTCATCGGCATCGAACGTGGCGACCTCCAAACCACAACGCGGTCGGACGACGATCACGCCCATTTCGGCCAGTCGTCGGACGGCTTCGCGAACCGGCGTTCGGCTGACACCAAAATCGGTCGCGATCTGCTCTTCCGTCAGCTCGCCACCATGCTTCAGTCTGCCAAAAATAACGGCATCAAAGACGTGCTCGACCAATTGATCGACCAACCCTGGATGCCGAACATGGGGAACTATGCCCATCGAACCATTGCCTCAAAACAAGTGAATCGGACAGAAAGCATATTGTATACAATTTGGATTGGCGTTACACCGGCCTTCGACGCACCGTTGTTCTGATTTTTGAGTCTCACGATTTGCCACTCTTCGATACAAGCACCCATTCGATGATCCGATCTTTCTTTGCTCGATCGTTCCTGCTCATGGCGATCGCCGTTTTTGCTGGCCAGCCGATGGGGGCTTCTCGCCGAAGAACCACAACCGCTAAGTGCCTACTTGGACGAAGCGGGTAAAAGTATTCGCATCGTCCGGCAGGACTCGGAAACGCCGATTGTGACTGTAGTTGCCAAAGCGAACTTCCGTCCCTATTTGCATCCGATCGCAGCGCCCGACGGCAAGGGATTCGTTACGCAGCTCAGCCCCAAACACCATTTGCATCAAACCGGATTGTATAGGGGCTTCACTCGACTCAACGGACGCGATTTCTTTCATCATCCAGGCGATGGCTATTGGAAACGGGTGTCGGTCAATGTGCTGCGAGCGACTGCGGATGAGGACAACAAGAACGGCGAAGGCGTGCGTTGGCAAACAGTCTACGATTTGCTCGACGAAGCCGGCAACGCGATGCTGCGCGAGACCCAAGGCTGGACACTGCGTGATCTTGGCGATCGATACTTATTGGATTTGAACTGGAGCGGTGAAGCGATTCAGCCAGTAACGGTGGGACAATACCAGTACAGCGGGCTCTTCCTGAGAATGCCTTGGGAAAAAGGAATGGAGGGGCGCGTTGTCAACGCTGCTAAGCAAGTCAATAGCGACGCCGAAGGCAAGCGTGCCGCTTGGGTTGACGTCGGCATGAAGGTGGACGGACGCGATGACCTTTTGCACGTCGCATTATTTGACCATCCTGGAAACAATGGCTATCCGCAACCTTGGCGAGTGGATGATCAGTTGGGTTGGGACCAGTTCGTGCTCGCATGGGTTCTTGGTCGATCAAGCAGGGGGAAACAGAGTCAATCCAACATCAACTGATGGTCGACACCGGTGAGTTTGATGAAGCCAAGATCGTTGATGAGTGGTTGACCTACACCAAGCAAGACAAGGCCCGTACGGGCTGGCGATTCACGCAAACGCAAGGTCGAAGTGTTGAGTTCTCGTCGCCGGAGAAAGCCGTCGCTGCGATGACGATGAAGGACGACTTGGTTGCCAATGTTTATGCCAGCGAGCCGATGATTCAACAGCCGATGGCTTTTTGCTTTGACGCGAAGGGCCGATTGTGGGTCGCAGAAAATCTTGACTATGAGGATCGCGGAAAGGGCTTCTCCTCCGATGGCAATAGCCGCGTGCTGATCCTCGAAGACACGGACCATGACGGAGTGGCGGATGGTCGTAAAGTCTTTGTCGAAGGCATTCCGTTTCCTTCTGAATTGCTCGTCGGCATTGGCGGCGTATGGCTGGGTGCTCCGCCAAATTTGTTATGCATCCCCGACGCGGATTCAGACGACGTGGCCGACACAGAAGATATTGAAGTTCGTTTGACCGGTTGGGGAATTCGCGACCGGCATGAAACACTGAACAGCTTGGTCTTTGGGCCTGATGGATGGATCTACGGCTTGGAGGGTATTGCGACAGCATCGCGAGTCGGCAAACCAGCGGGCAAAGGTAAGATTTATCAACACAACGAACCGTTCCCAATCAAAGTTGAATTCGATGGCGATTCAACACCGATTGATGGCGGAGTCTGGCGGTATCACCCGACAAAAGAACGCTTTGAAGTCGTAGCGCACGGTTTCAGCAACCCGTGGGGGATCGACTTTGATAAGAAAGGCCAAGCGTTCATCACCGCCTGCGTGATTCCGCATTTGTGGCACGTCATTCCCGGCGGCATTTATCATCGCCAGGGCGGACAACATCTCAATTCACATTTCTATGACGACATCAAGACGATTGCCGATCATCGCCATAAGTCGGCTCACGGAGGCGCGCGAGTCTATCAAAGTGATGCGTTGCCGGCCGCCTACGACGGCCAAATTCTGATGATCAATCTGCACGATCACGAGTTGCTGGCGGACGTGTTGGAACGAAAAGGAAGCGGTTATGTGGGGCATCACGGCGACTCGTTGCTCCAGGCGAACGATCCCCAATGGGTCGGGTTCAGTTTAGAAGTCGGACCTGACGGCGCGGTGTACATGCTCGATTGGCATGACGGCGCGCTGTGCGGTGAAGATGTCATCAATAAAGAAACCGGTCGCGTGTTTCGCGTGCAGGCGAAGCAATCGAGTGCCGAGGATTTTGAGCATCGCTACGCGGATCTTGAATCGCTCGACGACATGGCGATAGTCGATTTGCAATCCGTGAAGAGCGTTTGGCATTCGCGGCAAGCAAAAACCATTTTGCAGCATCGTGCGCAGTCTCGTCCGATCGAGCCAGCCGCGATCATTAAGTTACAAAACATGTTTGTTCCTGCAAATGATGTTGATTCCAGATTGCGAGCGACGTGGGTTTGCATGTGACGGACAACCTGACCGCCGAGCAGTTGGCCGTGTCACTCAGCGACCCAGAGGAATACATTCGGGGGTGGGCAATTCAGCTTCTTTGCGAAGACAAAAATCCATCAACGGAAATCACAGAGCAGTTGATCGAAATGGCGTCGGTCGACTCATCACCGGTGGTTCGGTTGTATTTGGCGTCAGCGGCACTGCGAGTTGATTCGGCGGTTACTTGGTCACTGCTAGAATCGCTAGCTTCGCACCAAGAAGACGTGGATGACCACAATTTACCAAAGATGATCTGGTTCGGTTTGGAGCCAATCCTGCTGGAGGATGTCGATCGGGCATTGCGGCTTGCAAAGGCATCCGAAATTCCTGTCCTTTCGCGATTCATTGCTCGTCGCATCGGCGATGACGGTCAGCTCGACATTGTCGTTGACTCGCTGGCTACTTCGAGCGGTCAACCTCGCTTGAGTATGTTGCTTGGTTTGCTTGATGCGACCGAGGGGCGATATGACTTGAAGTCGCCTGCGTCATGGAATACGACATTTGAGTTGTTGACCAAGGATGGAGGCGATACCGCGAAAGCAGCGCTCGAGTTATCACAAAACTTTGGCAACATCGCCGCCGTCAAGTCAATTCTAAAGACATTGTTGGACAAGTCAGCCAACATCGACGAACGTTGTCAAGCACTACTGAGCCTTGCCGGTGGCCGGCGACAGGAACTTGCGGCCAATCTGACTTCGCTGCTTGACGAGCCCGCGCTGCGGCGTGACGTGATTCGAGCGATCGCTTCTTTTGATGACCCGTCGTTTGCAACAACACTGCTTTCACGCTACCAGGCATTGGACGATGCTGAGAAGCAAGATGTGATCGCGACCTTGGCATCGCGATCGAATTTTGGACATGAGCTTACCGAAGCCATTCGTCGCGGTGATGTCCCCAAATCAGACGTGCCCGCTTACGTGGCGAGGTTGTTGCAACGATCCGTCGGACCTCAATTCGCGGATGTTTGGGGAAGTGTCGAAGTGCTTGATCAAGATAAGGAAGCACTGCTTGATCGTTATCGTCAGTTATTAACTGCCGAAACAATCGAAACAGGGAACGCTTCAGCCGGCAGAATTCTATCTTTTAAGACATGCGCGGCGTGTCACAAAATGTATGACGTGGGAGGCAATGTTGGCCCCGACATAACCGGTGCAAACCGAGGCAATCTGGAATACCTGCTCAGCAATATCCTGACACCCAGTGCGATCATTCAAGTCGCTTACCGTGCGCACTTGATCTAGATGCGGACGGCAGGGCTTATGCAGGCATTCCCGTGCAAGAAGACGACCGAACGCTGACGTTGCGAGTCGCTGATCGAACGGATTTAGTGACCATCCCCATTGCAGACATCGAATCACGAGAGATCTCGGCGACGTCGATGATGCCCGAAGGGATACTTGCTAATTTGACGGATCGAGAAGTGATCGATATGTTCGCGTACCTGCAAAGTAGTCAACAGGTTCTGCTGCCACAGTAAAGACCAAACGACCATTCCACGTCGCATCACGCGAACGGGTCGCGTTGTTCGCGAACAAGCATTTGATTGGCCAAGTCATCGCCGATGAATGATTCCTGTTTCGCGTCCCACTTCGCGACTCGGCCCGTGCCGGTGGTCGGGAACAGTCGGATCATCGCGTTGGCAAGATGGCACAAGACTGCCGAAGCGTGGCCGACTTCGACCGGAGCTCGTGGTTCGCTGCGTGATTTGACGCAGTCGATGAAGTTTGCCATGTGAGCCGAATGCGGATCGCTTGTTCCGGTCGCTGGACTGGGCAACCCAGCGAGCAAACTTGGGTCCGACGCCGTGGTGCCGCGATATCCGGTTTGCAACCAGCCATCGGTTCCTACAAAGCGAGTCTGCACTTGCTCTTCGCCGCTCTCACAGAGCAGCTCAACACCGTTTTCATACTTGGAGCGGTATCGAGTTTCCGTTGCCGTGTTGAACAAGCTGCCCTCGGGCAAGAACTTCGCATCGAGACACTCGATCTCCGTCGGCCCGCCCGTGTCCAATCCCATTCCCCAATGCGCCATGTCGTTGCAGTGAGCGCCAAAGTTGGTGATCTGACCACCGGAATAGTCATAGTTGAATCGGAAGCGATACAGGCAACGATCTTCATGATACGGTTGTTGGGGAGCCGGTCCGAGCCAATCGCGATAGTCAAGCGTTTTGGGAACGGGCATCGCGGTCCAGCCGGGACCGGGACCGACTTTGTTGTTGTAACCAACTTTGGTGGTGATCTTCGTCAGCTTTCCAATCTTGCCCGCTTTAGCCGCTTCGCAAACGAACATGCTGATTGGGTTGCTACGCTCGTGACTGCCTGTTTGCAAGATGCGATTGTTCTTGCGAACCGCATCGATCATCAAGCGACCATCGGCCACCGAAAACGTCAGCGGCTTTTCGCAGTAGACGTCTTTGCCGGCTTCCAAGGCCATCACCGAGATGATGCGGTGCCAGTGATCGGGTACGGCGATGACCACCGCATCGATGTCATCACGCTGAAGTACTTTGCGGAAATCCGAATAGGCGTCGCACTTGCAAGTTGAGCCACTCTTTGAACGCTTAGCATTGGCGGCGTCGACCAATTCTTTGGCCGGTACTGCACCGTAGAAGTGCTCTGGTTCTCGGTAACCGCCGCTGCCCGCATTGACATCGCAAACCGCGAGCACGTTGCCGAGATCAGCAGCGAGAAAGCGTTTGAGCAATCCCATTCCCTGATTACCCGTACCAATGAAGGCGACGTTGATTCGGTTGCTCGGCGCGTCGGCACCCAGCAGTCTTGATCCAACAACGAAAGGAGCTGTAATTGCAGCGGAAGTTTGAATGAATTGGCGTCGTGTGTTCATGGCTTCAATAATCGCTATTTTGGCACGATAATGGGGGCAAGAAAATGTTGGTGGAACTGTGTTACAGCGATGTGGTAACAAAACGTCAGTCCGAATTCATTCCTAAGTCGACGACCGATCTCGTTGAACTCGCGAGTCGTTTCTTATGCCAGTTCCGTGGGAACAGTGGCTCACTGGCGTTCGCATCAAAAGTGAAAATCGCAATTACGGTGAAAAACCAGTTTCGGATCATTGCAACGCTCAGTTGAGTGTGAGTCGAAAGACAAGATGCCAATGTAGCTACGTCGGGATCGGTGATGTGACATGGTGGATTCGGTTGGGCAGGAAAATTTGAGTACCGCGGATACGTGTCGTGTCTGTATCTATCTTCCTGTCTTACCATCTTCCATTCCAAAGTTCTTATCACCTTCGAGGGATTTGAAGCTGTTTTCATGGTGACCGATGTAAATCCGGCGGACACCAGCAACTGGACTGTGCTGTAAGAGCGACTCCACGGGTGTTTGGTGACGTAGCATCCCCTCGCGAGCTCAACAAAGCCAGATGGACCAATGTCTATTGAGCACCATGGGACTGGCCGAGTCGTTTAGGAACGGGGAATTCGAGCGTGAATTTGGTTCCTCGATCAACTTCGCTTTGCACGCTGATGCGTCCACCGTGGGCTTCGATGATTTTTCTTGCCGTCGGCAAGCCGAGGCCGCTGCCGCCCTCCTTGGTGCTGTAGAACGGCTCGAACATGTGCATTGCAGTGTTGTCGTCGACGCCGCTGCCGGTGTCGATCAAGTCGAGCGCGACGCCGCCTCGCGTCGTGTAGGTTCGCGCCCAAAGCTGGCCGCCGCGGTCCATCGCTTCCAGTGCGTTCTTGACTAAATTCATCAGCGCCGCTTGCAACGAATCGCTGTGCAGTTTGATCGCCGGTAGATCAGCGTCGAGATACTTTTCGATGTCGATGTCGTCGGCATCCGCCTGGGCCTGGTAGGCTCGTAAGACCATTTCAATCTGGTCGTTCAAGCTCCCCGAGACCAGATCGATGTCCGTCAAACGCGTGTAGCGAAGAAAGTCTCGAAGCAACGACTCCATGCGCTCGCATTGGCCCCGCACGATATCGACGCGATCGAGCGACCGGCGGCTGATCGGCGAACTGATCTCTGATAAGTCTTCGCTCAACAGATCAATGTTCATGTGAATCACGGATAGTGGATTCTTGATCTCGTGCGCCAACGATCCGGCTAGTTCGGCCAGTTCTTCGTAGCGGGCCCGCATCGGGTCGCGTCGGTCGTCATCGGGTTCGGAAGGCACAGGTCGGCAGACGATTGGAGGAGCGTGTCGAGAGTCGCCACATGAGGTGGATTGTAGCGAAGTACGCACGACATGCCCTCACCCGTTGACCAGTTGTCCTTGCCCCGTTGCCGATTGACCGCCCGCGCCCGTAACCTGAGGGAAATCCGTTTGCTTGTTCACTCCGTTCAACGACGCACCGCATGTCTACCGCCACCAAAACCGAAAACACTTCCGCAGACCCATATTTCCAGGCTCTCTTCGCCGACCGCATCGGCGGCGCCGGTTACGGCAAAGGCACGGAAATTTACAAGTTCGAGAAGATCAAACGGGCGAAGCGAAAAGCGCTAGTCGATCACCCTGATCGGCAACTCGTCGACTTCGGTATCGGCGAGAACGACTCGATGGCTGACGCCAAAGTCCGTCAAATCATGTCTGCCGAAATTGATAAGCCAGAGAATCGTGGCTACGCCGACAACGGCGTCATCGAATACAAGCAGGCGGCGGCTCGTTTCATGCAGCGGCACTTTGGTGTCAAACTCGATCCGGCAACCCAGGTCAACCATTGCATCGGTAGCAAGCCGGCCTACGCAATGCTGCCCGCAGTGTTCATCAATCCGGGTGATGTGACGATGATGACCGTACCCGGTTACCCGGTCGCTGGTACGCACACGCGATACTATGGCGGCGAAGTTTATAAGCTGCCGCTGCTTGCTGAAAACAATTTCTTACCAGACTTTGACGCGGTGCCCGACGAGATTTATCGACGCACGAAATTGCTCGTCCTGAACTATCCGAACTCACCGACTGGCAAGACCGCCACGCCTGATTTTTATGAGAAGGTGGTGGCACTGGCGAAAGAAAAGCTGTTTGTCGTCGTTCAGGACGCCGCGCACATCCTGTTGACGTTCGACGGCAAACCGCTCAGCTTCCTTCAGACGCCCGGTGCGATGGATGTCGGTGTCGAAGTCCATTCGATGAGCAAGGGTTACGACATGATCGGCTGGAGAATGGGATTCGTCTGTGGCCATCCTCGTATTGTTTCCGCGTTTGCCGATGTGAAGGACAACAGTGACAGTGGCCAGTTCATGGCAACGCAAAAGGCCGCAGCAGCAGCGCTCGACGACGATTCAATTCCCGAGCGAATCCGAGCGAAGTACTTTCGACGCATGAAAAAGCTCGTCGCCGTCTTGAAAGAATGTGGCTTCGAGTGCGAGGTGCCCGGTGGCACCTATTTTCTCTACGCCAAGTCACCTCGAGGAACGAAGTCCGGTGAAAAGTTCGCGGCTGCGGAGGATGCGACGCGTTATCTGATCGAGCAACTCGGTATCGTGAGCGTCCCTTGGGACGATGCCGGATCGTTCCTGAGGTTCAGCGTGACTTACGTCGCCGCCACCGAGGCCGATGAAGACGCATTGATGGCCGAGACCAAGAAACGACTGGGCGATGCCGGATTGGTTTGGAACTGATTGTCGTACAAGAATTTTGATGTCACAAATTCACTTCATCGTCGATCGGCGACATCGGTTGTCGAGTCAGAAGTCTCAATTTTGCGTTTTATTTCATTATTCAAGTTGGTGACGTCAGCGATCAATTGATAGATCAACTCGGCGGCCCCGCTGAGGTCACCTTCTCGCGTTTGCAGTTCCAGTTTTCGTGACGCTGAAACGACATCCGGCGCGCCGAAGTAACTCGAAGCGCCTTTGAGCGTGTGCGCAGATCGCGAAAGTAGCTTTGCATCGCCCGATTCCATCGCCTCCTGCAAGCTGACGAGCAAGGATCGCGATTCTTCCAAGTACACTACCGCCAGCTCGCGGGCGAGCGATTCTTCGCCTGCCGATTGCTGGACCAGCTTGGCCCAATCGAGCTGATTCGTTTTCACCACCGGATTTGGACGACCCTTCTCGTCGATCTTGGTATCGTCGGGGGAATCAAAATCCATCGCGACCATCGGTGACATTTGGATCACTCGCCTCAGATCGTCAGGGCTAAATGGCTTGGAGATGTAATCATCCATGCCTTCGGCGAGCAATCGTTCGCGGTCACCCTTCATCGCGTTGGCAGTCATAGCGACAATCATTCGGTGCTGGTCCGTTCCCGCTTCCCAATCACGAATCACCTTGGTTGCTTCGACGCCATTCATGTTCGGCATTTGGATGTCCATCAGAATCAAGTCGAAGGATTCGCGTTTGACCGCCTCGACCGCCTCAATCCCGTCGACTGCCAGCACGACGTGATGTCCCCACTTTTCAAGAAACCCGATTGCGACGCGCTGGTTGACGAGGCCGTCTTCGGCCAGCAAGATCTTTCGCGCAGGCAAGCTTCGATTGCCTGAATCGCCTTGATCGCTCGAATGTTCCAGTTCCGTGATGCCCATTACGTCCAAGATCGTATCGAGCAAGTCGGACCCGATCACTGGCTTTGTCATGAATCGATTGACACCGAGCTCGCGCAAGGTAACTGGATCTGGACCCCCCAGTGAAGACGACAACATCACAATCTTGGTCGGGGTATCCAATGTGTGTGAGCGAAGTTGTTGCGCAAATTGCAACCCGTCCATCTTGGGCATGTGGTAATCCAACAAAATCAGTTGGAACGGTTCGTCTGATTTTTGCGATTGGGTCACCAACTTGAGTGCATCGTCGCCCGTGCTGGCCAATTCGACACGCAAATTCCACTGCGTCAAAAGTTCTTGCAAGATCCGGCAGTTGGTCGGATTGTCGTCGACGACCAATACCCGCGTTCCTTCCATTTGAGAGAGTTCTGCACGTCGGCGTGGTGACTGATCCGCCGCGACCTTCAGGTTGACGATGAAGTGAAAGGTTGTTCCGACGCCCGGCTCGCTTTCGAGCCAGACCCGACCGCCCATCATCTCGACCAACCTCGTTGAGATCGTCAGCCCCAGTCCTGTGCCACCGAACCGCCGAGTTGTCGAAGCATCGACTTGCGAAAACGCTTCGAACACCTTCTCTTGCTTTTCGATCGGAATACCGATGCCGGTGTCACGGACGGTAACGTGCAATTCGGCGGATTCGTTTGTGACTCGGGCTGGATTGACATCGACTACGACTTCGCCCTGTTCGGTGAATTTGATCGCATTGCCGACGAAGTTGACGATGATCTGACGAAGCCGCCCAGGGTCGCCGATCAATCGGTTGGGTATGGCGGGGTCGACACGGGCGGCAAGTTCCAGTTCTTTTTCAGCGGCTTTGAGTGTGAACAGCTTGATGGCTTTGCCGACGCAGTCGCGAACGTCAAACTCGATCAACTCAAGTTCTAAACGCCCGGCTTCGATCTTCGAGAAATCGAGAATATCGTTGAGCAGCCGCAACAGCGAATCGGCCGACTGCTGGACCATGGTCAAGAACTCGCGCTGCTCGTTGGATAGATCCGTATCGCCCAACAGATCGGCCATTCCGACGATGCCGTTCATGGGGGTGCGAATTTCGTGACTCATGTTTGCGAGGAATTCACTCTTTGCACGGTTAGCCGCTTCGGCTTCAATTTGTGCCCGTTGCAGTTCAGCGCCTTTGCGATTGAGTGAAGATCCGATCCACCAAATCAAACAGCCAAAAACAACGATGTTCGACAGTACAAAAAGCGACAGCCCCATCACTTGATCGAAATAGCCAAGTTGCTGTCCCCACCAACGCATCCAACCGATCAGGATTGGTATCAGTACTGCGGCGGGCAACAGGCGACGCGTCATCGAACCCCCAGCACCACGATCGCTGATAACGGACATCAAGCCCTGCGTCGGCCGCGCGCACAGGATCCCGACGCAAATAACCAAGAACGATGTCGCCGTGTTGAATGCCATCGGTATGTAGGCATCGATCCCGATCAAGTTCACGGCGCTGTACGCGTACCCGACGATCGCTAACAAGGAAACCAGCGCACCAGCGATAGCGAAGACTTCACTCGGACGAACACGCCAACTCTTTTGGCAATCGAGAAAGACGAGCGACATTCCGCACAGCAAGAAATTCAAAGCCGTGTTCGGTGCCATGCGATTGTGAACGTCGTAGGCTTCGAGTTTCTCGGTGAACAACCAACGATCGATCGTCACTTCAAAATCCCATTGGTATCCGACCAAACGAATCACGGCGATCAGCACCACCAAGATTGCTGTCACGATGGGGGCCATTCGCCTGAGCGGTTCGGGGATCGACGGCGCTGCCGTGACCGATCGAGTGCCGACCGGCTGTGACAACCAAAGCGACAATCCACAGAGCAGAAATCCGATGGCCGTTCCGCCTGGATTCATTGCGACCTTGCCCGGCAGAACTGTCTTTAGAGGTTCCGAATCGATCGCCCAGCCGATCAGAACAGCGATGCTGATGGCAATTGCGACGAGGCTCGCGCCGCGGGACAGGCTGCGAAATTTTTTTAGCAGTCGCGGATCGTTGAACTCTCCCAAAACTTAACCTCACGATTCTACTGCCATCGATTTTTGCGTCCGCCTAACTCGCACTTCTAGACCGAGTCTAACCGGGCTGCGTCGGGCGGTGCAAATTGGTCAGTGCCCAGAACACGTACCGTGAGCATTGAATCCAAGGATGAACTCGCACGAAAAAAGCCACTTGTGCATAACAAAAGTGGCTCTTCGCAGAATTCGTTGGTGCGCCGAGCGACGGCCCGGATATCGCTGGACCGACCTAGCTGGCTTGACCGATCGCCTTGACCATCTTTACCAAACGGCTCTTGGTGCGAGCGGCCGTGTTGCGGTGCAGCAAATTTTTTGCCGCTGCCTGATCGATGCTCTTTTGCGCCAATCGCATTTCCGTCTGTGCAGCATCCGAATCACCCGCCTTGACTGCGTCACGAACGCGGCGAAGTTGGCCACGCAGCTTGCTCCGTTGAGCCCGATTGTGGAGACGCAACTTTTCGTTTTGGCGGAGTCGTTTCTTCGAGCTGGCGGTATTTGGCATGTCGGGGGACGCGTGGTCGGCGTCGGATTGAGGGTGATTCGTTGATTTGAAGGCCCGGTAGTATGCCAATCCGACCGCCGGCTGTCCAGAGTCGATGAAAAAAGCGCAAAATGGCGTCCATGAGCAGCGGTCGAGTCTATTTGATCGGCGGCGGCCCGGGCGATCCCGGGCTGTTGACGCTGCGCGGTGCCCAACTGCTGGCCCGAGCCGATGTCGTGCTCTATGACGGTCTTTGCAACACCGATCTGCTCATTCACGCCGCATCCGCCGATCACATCTGTGTGGGAAAGCATGGGCAAACCAGGATCTGGCGGCAATCCGAGATCATCGACGAAATGCTTCGTCATGTGCGGGCCGGACGCAATGTCGCCCGGTTGAAGGGCGGCGATCCGGCGGTTTTCGCGCGCACTGCCGAGGAGGTGGATGCGCTTCGCGACGCGGGAATCGAGTACGAAATCGTTCCCGGCATTACCGCTGCGTTGGCCGCCGGCTCCTTCGCCGGAATTCCGATCACGCACCGCGGACTTGCATCCGCAGTCGCCCTGGTTACCGGTCACGAGGAACCCGAAAAGTGCGAATCGGCACTCGACTGGGACGCGCTGGCTCGGTTTCCCGGCACGCTTGTCGTTTACATGGGCGTGACGACTGCCGAGACGTGGTCCGGCGCCCTGATCGCCTCCGGCAAGCCGGCCGATACGCCCGTCGCGATCGTTCGGCGGTGCAGTCTGCCCGATCAACAAAGCATCCATTGCCGGCTCGACGAGGTCGCCGACCGTTTGACTCCGGCCAGCAAGTTTCGCCCGCCGGTCATTGTGATCATCGGTCCCGTCACACGCTTGGCCGAATCCATGGACTGGGTTTCTCGGCGTCCGCTGTTCGGGCAATCCGTGATGGTCACGCGTCCGGCCGATCAGTCGGAATCGATGGCCGCGATGCTGCGAGAATTCGGCGCAGAAGTCATTGTTCAACCAGCCATCGAAATCGTGGCCCCCGACGACTGGAAGCACGTCGATGAAATGATTAGCCGAGTCGGCGAGTTTGATTACCTCATCTTTTGTAGCCACAACGCGGTGCGATACTTTCTCAATCGATTGATCCAACTCGGTCACGACATGCGATCGTTGGGCGGAGCGAGGCTTGCGGTCGCGGGATCGAAAACGGCTGAAACATTGGCCGACTTTCACCTTCAGGCCGACATTATCCCACCCGACTTCCGCGCCGAATCGTTGGCGGAAATATTGTCAGGCGTCGTGAAAGATCAGTCCGTGTTGATCGTCCGCGCTAATCGTGGACGCGACGTACTTTCAGTCACGCTCGAATCGGCCGGTGCGAACGTCACCGAGGTCGCTGCTTACCAAAATCGCGATGTAGTGTTCGCAAATCCGGCCAATGTCGAGCGAGCCGAAAGCGGAACGATCAACTGGATCACGGTCACCAGCAGCGCGATCGCGACAAATCTCCACCGCCTGTTTGGCAATTCGTTGCACCGGAGCAAGATCGCAAGCATGTCGCCCGTCACTACCAAGACGCTTCGTGACCTTGGATACGAAGTCTCAGTTCAAGCCGATCCTTACACGATCGAGTCACTGGTGGAAAAAATACTGTCCGGTGAGACGGGACCTACCTAACGATGAAACCATTGAGGAAGCAATGATTCCAAAATCTTATCAACAGATGCACCACGACTATCCTGATTTGATGCAAGCGTATGAAGCGTTTGGTAAGGCCGCGCGCGAGTCCGGACCGCTTTCCGACCGTGAAGTCGCCTTGGTCAAACTGGCCGTTTCGATCGGATCGGGACTCGAAGGGGCAGCCCACTCGCATTGTCGCAAAGCTCTCGACGCGGGATGCACGCCGGATGAGCTACGACACGTCGCCGTCGTTTCAGCGCCGACGATCGGGTTTCCGACGATGATGCGTGCGCGGTCGTGGGTCGAAGATGTGCTCAGCAAACAAACACCACCGACCGAGTCATGACGGCGCGGTTGCTCGGTGTCATTCTTTGCGGCGGACGATCGTCCCGAATGGGTCGTGATAAGTCAGAACTGGCCCACCGCGACGGCGGGACGTTTCTCGAGCGCTCGATCGAGCGAATGGAACCTTCATGTGACGAAGTGGTGATCGCCGGCCCGCGCGGCGTCAAATCCTATGTTGTCATTGCTGATCCCGTCTCCGATCGAGGGCCAGTCACTGGGATCGCCGCCACGCTTAATTATGCAAACGAACATGGATTTGAAGCGTGCCTTGTCACTCCCGTCGACTTGCCGTTTTTAACGTCCGATGATCTCGGTTTGCTGAGGGCGAGTTGGATACGAACTCGTCAAACGACAATCGCCAAGTCCGGCGACATTGAACCACTGATCGGAATCTACTCGGTCGACGATCTGCCACGAATCGGGCGACTGGCCGAGGGCGACGATCGCAGTTTGTACCGATTCTTGAACGGCGGCCAGATCACGTACCAAACCGTTCAGTTAGAACGCTCTCATTGTCGAAACATCAACACTCCCGATGAGTTTGAAGACCATGTCAACTAGATTTGCGTTTGATCATCCCGATGATGCTTTGCGGGCGCTCGCGGCGAGGCTGAAGGTTGTCGGTGTTGAAGAAAACATTGACATGATGGCCGCCGTTGATCGCGTTTTGGCCGAACCGTTGGTTGCGGATCGCGACAGCCCGGCGTCGGATGTGTCGGCGATGGACGGCTATGCCGTTCGATTGAGCCAGCTTCAAAGTCACTCGCCCGTTCCCATTTCCGGCACCGCGATACCCGGCAAGCCATCGCCTGCGATGATCGATGGTGCGATCGTTCGCATGTTCACCGGCGCGATTGTTCCCGAAGCTGCCGAGGCCGTCATCAAACGCGAAGAGACGATTGAGACCGACGTTGAAGTGCGATTCACCGAAACCGCATTGTCGGTCGCCGATGGAGAAAACATTCGGCGGGCCGGCGAGAACGCATCCCGATCGAGTACCGTCATTGCTGCGGGTTCCGTTATGAATCCGGCAAAAATGGCCACGGCGATCAACTTCGGTCGCTTTGCCGTCGATCTCTTTACGAATGTCAACGTCAGCGTGATCACAACCGGTGACGAAGTCGGGTTGTTCGTCGACGAACCACCACAGCCCTGGCAGTTGCAGAACAGCAACCGATTCGCGATAGGCGGATTGCTGAAGCAGAAGTCTTGGATCACCACGGTCGGATTCGATCATTGTCGTGACGATAAAAAACTATTGACTGACTTGATTGCTCGTCAACTCGAACGATCCGATGCGGTGTTGGTCACCGGCGGCGTCTCGATGGGGGACTACGACTATGTTCCCGATGTCGTCCGGGACGTTGGTGGCGAAGTCGTCTTTCACGGATTGCCGCTTCGGCCCGGCAAACCGATCTTGGGTGCCGTGACCGGCGAGGGAAAACTGATCGTGGGTCTGCCCGGTAACCCCGTCAGCGCTACGATCGGATGTCGGCGGATGGCGATGCCGTTGTTGGCTAAAATGAGTGGTCAAGTGAATTGGCTGCCCTCAACTTCGGCGGTTCGATTAGAAGACGCCGATGCCAAAACATTACCACTGTACTGGATGAGGCTGGTACGATTGGGCCAACCTGGAACGGCGAGGCTAGTGGTCAGCCAAGGTTCAGGCGATGTTGTGTCCCTCTCGCAAAGCGACGGTTTCGTCGAAACGCCTCCGTCCCGAGCTGGCGAGGGTCCGTGGCCATTTTTCCCCTGGTAACTCGCTCTATTTTTCATAGCACTTTTGAAGGCGGTATCGAATGACCCGAGCACTCTTGGTAATTGACGTTCAACGTGAGTATTTCGATGGAGCACTGCCGATCACGCATCCAGCGGGTCACCTCGAACAGATACTTTCCGTGATGGATTTTGCGGCTGACGCAAAGATCGCGACAGCCGTGATCCGCCACCATCAAGCCGATCCGGAGTCGCCGATCTTTCGTAAGAACTCCGACATGTGGCAACTTCATCCGGAAGTTGAATCTCGACCGCGTGATCTCCTGATCGACAAACAATTGCCGGGTTCATTCACGGGAACCAATTTGGTGGATTGGTTGCGACAAGTCGGCGCCGATACGGTTTCGATCGCCGGCTACATGACGCACATGTGTTGTGATACGACGGCGCGACAGGCCTTTCATCGCGGATATAAAGTCGAGTTTCTCCGCGATGCCACCGGTACGCTGGCGGTGAGCAACGAAGCCGGGAGCGTGACGGCGGAACAGATGCAGGATTCCATTTTGGTGGCTCAGCAAATGTTCATCAGTGAAGTGATCGACAACAAGAGTTGGATCGCGCGCTGCCAAAGCTAATCCATGCACGACGGATTGAATCGACTAAGCAAGGATGTCTTTGACGACGTCTCCATGGACATCCGTTAAACGAAAGTCACGGCCAGCGTATTGATACGTCAGCTTTTTATGATTGAGACCCATCAAGTGCAGTATCGTCGCATGCCAGTCGTGGATGTGGCACGGATTCTCGACCGACTCATATCCATGCTCGTCCGTCGCACCATAGCTGAATCCGCCTTTCACTCCACCACCGGCCATCCAGGTCGTGTATCCCTTGTTGTTGTGATTGCGGCCATCGGGCCCTTGTGCCGCCGGCGTTCGTCCAAACTCGCCGCCCCAAATCACGAGTGTTTCCTTGAGCAGTCCGCGTTGTTGCAGGTCTTGAAGTAGCCCCGCGATCGGTTTGTCACAGGCTTCCGCGCGGGCCTGATGATCGGTCGACAAACGAACGTGCTGGTCCCAATTGCCGTGCGTTACCTCAATGAATCTCACGCCCGCTTCGACGAAGCGCCGTGCCAGCAAGCATTGCTTGCCGAAGCCATCGGTCGTTCCGCCATCGATTCCGTACATCGACAGCGTCGACTCACTCTCGCCCGAAGTGTCCATCAACTCGGGCATCACATCCTGCATGCGAAATGCGAGTTCGTAGGATTCGATCACGCCTTCGACGCCTGGTTGATGATCATCACGTCCCAACTTATCGCGGTTGAGTGACTGAATCAGATCAAGCTGTGCTCGCTGTTGGGCTGGCGTAAGTCGAGGATTCTTGATGTCGGGAACCGATCGACCGGAAT
Organism: Rubripirellula sp.; assembly: GCA_041740415.1. Classification (GTDB taxonomy): domain Bacteria; phylum Planctomycetota; class Planctomycetia; order Pirellulales; family Pirellulaceae; genus Rubripirellula. The sequence continues at coordinate 48,353 of JBGSLZ010000025.1, read as the reverse complement.
CATTTTGCATGATCCTCGCAGCCCCCGCCCCACCACCAACCTTTGTACCGCTATAGATAGCCGGTAAGAACGAACTGCCGTAGTTCCGCGCGGTCCCCGGTGGCGGTGAGAGCGAAATGAACCCGGGCAGCGAATCGTTTTCCGTTCCCAATCCGTACAAAGTCCAAGCACCCAAAGATGGGCGGATGAACTGAGCGGTACCGGTGTGCATTTGAGTCATCGCACCTGGGTGAACCGGTTGATCGCACTGCATCGAGCGGATCAAGGATAGATGGTCAGCCTGTTTGGCGACGTTGGGGAATAGATCGGAAATCCATAAACCGCCTTCGCCATGCTGGCGAAACTGCCAAGGCGACTTCAGCAATTGTCCGCCATACTTGCCCCGCTTCCCATGATCGGTGATCAGTTGAGGTTTATAGTCGAACGTGTCGACGTGAGACGGACCGCCCTGCATGCACAGGAAGATCACTCGTTTGGCACGCGCCGGAAAATGAGGTTCCTTCGGTGCTAACGGATTCTTGCTGACGGCCGATTCATCTTTTGCCGACGCTTGGCTGCTAATCCCGGCGAACGCGAGATAGCCAAATCCGGCGGACAATTGTTGCAGCGCGTCTCGTCGAGAAAACATATCAATCTCTTTTGGAATCCGTGTGTCGTGAAACGATAGTGCCGATAGCGATCAATCCAAGTATCGAAATTCGGCAGTCGCAAATAGGCTTTGGCAAAACACCGCGAACGCTTCTGGTTGCCCCGCGCCGATCGAAAACGTACTCAAAAACTTCGCAGCCGCAGTTCGTTCGTGATGCGATGGTGTGCGACCGAAGGCCAATACGAATGCCGCGTCGATGCGTTCCGTCGGTCGCTCGTAAGCATTCGCAATCCGCCTCGCCATCGCTTGGCTTTGCGCGATCACAAATGGATTGTTCATCATGTAGAGCGACTGATTTGCGGTATTCGATTCCTCTCGCGTCCCGATCACGGCACTCGGATCGGCGAAGTCGAATACATCCAAAGAACGTGGGAGTTCGTCACGCACGACCGGCAAATACACGCTCCGGTAGGTCGCGTCATTCATGTCCAGAGCATTGCTCATCCGATCGTAGACGTCACTCATCATGCTGTCGCGGTTTCGCGTTCCGAAACGAAACGGCTGGCGTGATCTCGCTTGAGCTGTCGAGACCATCCGTTGAATGGCTTCGCGAGGATCACCCAGAAAGCCACCCCGCACGCGAACGTAGCCCGCTTTTGCGACTTCGGAACCTCGCGGACGCTCGAATTTCAGTTGACCGCTGGCGGAAAGCATTGCGTCGCGAATCGCTTCGGCATCGAGCCGCCGCTGATTCGCTCGCCAAACTAACGCATTATCCGGATCGACTTGAAAGTTATCGTCATTGAACGAAGAACTGATTCGATAGACATGCGAGTTGGCGATTTCACGAATCAAATCTTTCACCGACCAACCGGACTCAACGAACCGAACGGCCAAGTGATCGAGCAATTCCGGATGGCTTGGCGATTGACCTGTCGAGCCGAAGTTGTCGGTCGATGTCACGATGGCGCGGCCAAGCATGTGTTGCCAAATTCGATTGACCATCACGCGGGCAGTCAACGAATTTTGATCACTGCCGATCCAGCGAGCCAATTCGAGTCTGCCGCTCGAGTCATTGGCAATCGGGGACGCAGAGTCCGTCAGAACCTTTGGCAGCCCGCGTGGAATTTTTGGGCCCGGCAAATCAATTTCACCACGTACCAAAAAAGTTGCATCGCTCGGCGTCGACTGTTCTTGGACGCCCATGCAATAGCTTCGCGGTCTACCCGCTCCGTCGACGACTGCGACCTTTGCGGACAGGTCGGCGATTTCGTTGTTGAGTCGAATTCGCGACGCCTGGTTTGCGTTCCCCTGCGGACCCGACTGGCGCTGCTCGCGAATCTTGTCGCTAAGTTCAGTCTTCAACCGAGCAAGTTCTACGGATGCGTATTGTCGATCGAACGGATTGGGATCGTCGACAGGCAAAACCATCAGGCTGCTCGTGCGATTGGCCTGAACCTCGCTGAAGTTGCCGTATTCAGACGGCGGGTTGCCGAAGTAAGTGGTTGCGTTGGAGAACAGGCCGGCCATCGCGTAGTAATCCGACTGGGGAATCGGATCGAACTTGTGATCGTGGCATCGAGCGCAGGCGACAGAGGTGCCAAGAAAAACTCGCGTCACAGCATCAATTTGTTCGTCGACGAGATCGGCAGCGAATTGAATCCGATTTTGTTCGTTCAAGTTCTTCGGCCCGATCGCCAAAAACGTCGTTGCGATCAAATTTTCGGTCCACTGCTCGTCCGACTTCGCTGGTATCAAGTCGCCCGCAATCTGCTGCTGGATGAACCGATCAAAAGGTTTGTCATCGTTGAATGAATCGATGACGAAGTCGCGGTATCGCCAGGCATGGGGAAATGTCATGTTGACTTGGCTGCCGGTCGACTCGCCGTAGCGAACAACATCTAACCAATGGCGTCCCCATCGCTCGCCGAATTGTTTTGATTCCAACAGTCGATCCACGAATACACCAATGGCTCGATCGGAATCTATCTCCCACTGTCGCCGGAACGACTGGACTTGTTCGGGAGTGGGTGGCAAACCGACCAAGTCGAAGCACAGTCGCCGGACTATTTTGTCGGGTTCGGCATCGTCGGCGATCGACAGCCCCGATTGTTGCAGCTTGTCCAGTATGAATCGATCAATTTCTGTCTTCGGCCACAAATCGTCGTTCACGCTTGGCGGCGAAGTCGGTTGAGGCATTCGGTAAGCCCAGAAACTCTCTCTCGCTTCCCGGATGTCGTCGCCCGTAATTGACGATTGGACTGTGGCCACCTGCGACTCACGCGGATCAGGAGCACCCATCTCGATCCAGCGACGAAAGTCATCGATCTGTGCGTCCGACAGCTTCCGTTTGGGCGGCATGACGAAATCGTCGTGCTTGATCGCGCTCAACATCAGGCTCTCATCCGGTTCACCGGGCACCACCGCCGGACCGCTGCTGCCGCCCAGCAGGGTGAATTGCTTGGTGTCCAGTCGCAACCCGCCACGAACATTTCCGCCTTCGTCCGAGTGACATCCATAACATTCAGCGATCAAAACCGGCCGAATCTTGGACTCAAAGAACTGAAGCTGGTCCGAAGTCAGATTTTCGGCCGCCGGGACATCGATGCTGAACCCTGCGACGGCGACGATCAAAGCTAGGTAGCGCCAGCCATTCATGGTTTGGACTCGAAGATGAGACAAGAAATGCTTCGGATACCAGTATGAACACCGCATTTCAGAAAACCGACCGAGGAACGGCTGAATTTTTGCGGAGTTGGCTGGCTTGTGAGAGGTTGAGTGTTTTCGTAGCACCCAAATCGCCTCACACATTCATTATCATGAGCGTCCGCAATTCCAACATTCAACGGTTTTCCTAAAAATGACGCATTTTCATCGCACGGTTTTGGCTCTTGTCGGCGTTTTCGCCAGCGCACTACTCACCATTGCCTCCGCCGAAGCTCCCAAGCGCCCGATCCCGCTGATTTTTGACACGGACATTGGTAACGATGTTGACGATGTTCTGGCGATGGGCGTCATCCATTCGCTGCAGAGCCGGGGTGAGTGCGAATTGTTGGCGGTCACGATCACCAAAGACCACGCGATGGCCGCTCCCTTCGCCGACGCCGTCAATACCTTCTATGGTCGCGGCGACATTCCGATCGGAATGTGCGACAGCGGTGTGACCGACAATGAGGGTAAGTTCAATTCGCTGGCTGCCGTCAAAGATGGCAGCGAGTTTCGATTTCCGCATGACTTGCTCAGCGGCGACGACGCGCCCGACGCGGTCAAGGTACTTCGCAAGGCTCTTGCGGACGCTGAAGATGGAACGGTCGTGATCGCCCAAGTAGGTTTCTCGACCAACTTGGCAAACCTGTTGAAATCAGAACCAGATGCGATCAGCAAACTCGGCGGCAAAGAACTGATCCAGCAAAAAGTGCGTTTGCTATCGATGATGGCCGGTGCATTCTCGCAAATCGTTGGCGATACCGGACATCTGTACGACCATCACGAATACAACATCGTGAAAGACATTCCATCTGCAATCATCATTGCCAAACAATGGCCGACGCCGATCATTTGGAGCGGTTTCGAGATCGGCATCGCCGTGCCGTATCCGCACCAAAGCATTGAGCAAGACTATAAATACGTTCCCCATCATCCGTTGCCAGAAGCCTACATCGCTTATCAACCACCGCCCCACAATCGTCCGACCTGGGATCTGACGAGCGTGCTGTACGCGATCCGACCCGAACGCGGGTACTTCGGATTGTCATCGCGTGGAACGGTCGCGGTTGCCGACGACGGACTGACTACTTTTGCCACTGACCAGAATGGATCGCATCAGTATCTGACACTTACCGACGAACAAAAGATTCAGGTCACAGAGACTTTGGTGGGACTTTCAAGCGAACCAGCCAAGCGATGAAAGCTGCCTCGCCGCACATCGTCGTTCTCGGATCGATCAACATGGACTTGGTGATTCAATGTGATCAGTTGCCCTTGCCAGGTGAAACGGTAATCGCCCATTCATCCGCCGAAGTTCCCGGCGGCAAAGGCGCCAACCAAGCGGTCGCGGCGTCCCGCGCCGGTGGTGAAGTGAAGCTGATCGGTCGCGTCGGCGATGACGGCTTTGCGGCACGCTTGATCGACTCGCTGGTTCATGAAGGCGTTAATACGCTCGCGGTGGAAACTTCCAAAGAGTCGCCCAGCGGTGTGGCGATCGTCGCGGTGCAGCGAAACGGCGAAAACGCGATCATGGTCGTACAGGGAGCGAACGCGGATGTCAGCGAATTGGATGTCCAATCGCATGCCGCATTGATTCAAGAAGCCGACGTTCTGCTAATGCAACTTGAAATCCCGATTGCAACCGTGCTCGCGGCCTTGCAAGTCGCCAAGCGATCCAAAACGCTGGTGATCCTTGACCCTGCACCGATGCCTCTGCGTTGGGACGATGCTCTCTATACGGCCGACATCATTTGTCCCAATCAGCACGAAGCGGCATCGTTGGTGGGTTTTGCCATCGATGATGTCGAGGCGGCCACACGAGCGGCGATCGAATTGCAGTCGCGAGGCGCCGCGATCGTGATCATCAAGATGGGTGAACTCGGCGCGGTCGTTTGCAACGATTCGACCACGACTTGGATCGAGCCTGTGACGATCACAGCCGTCGATACGACCGCCGCCGGTGACGCATTCGCCGGCTCGCTCGGTGTTCGACTGGCCGCCGGTGACAGCCTGATTGACGCGGTACAATTCGCGTCGGTCGCTGGCGCGATTTGCGCCACCCGCCGTGGTGCACAGACCGGGATGCCGACAGGCGATGAAATCACACAACTGCTTCGAAAGTCATTGAAATGAGATCGTCACTATCGATTCTGATTCTCGTCACAATCGTGGGATGCGGATCACGCGAGCCATTGAAACAACGCGCCGATGTTGAAGGCGAACGCAAACTGCGAGTCGCTTTGATCATGAAGTCGCTCGCCAATGAATTCTTTTCGACGATGGAAAGCGGCGCCATCGCCCATCACGACGCGAACCCTGAAAAATACGAACTGCTCACCAACGGCATCAAAGACGAATCTGACCTCGGACGGCAAGTCGCCCTGGTCGACGAAATGGTCGCCTCCGGTGTCGACGCCATCGTGATCGCTCCGGCCGATTCGAAGGCGCTGGTGCCCGCGCTTCGGAAAGCGAAACGCGCTGGCGTGGTTGTTGTCAACATCGACAACCGATTGGACTCTGAAATTTTGCGCCGCGAGAGCATCTCAATCCCCTTTGTTGGGCCGGACAATCAATCCGGTGCTAAAAAAGTCGGTGCGCATTTGGCCGCGTCGCTACAAAAAGATGACAAGGTCGGACTCCTTGAAGGAAAAACGACCGCGGTGAACGCGATCCACAGGCGTCTCGGATTTGAATCGGCGATGAAGGAAGCGGGCATCGTAATCGTGTCCAGCCAGTCAGCCAAATGGGAAACCGATAAGGCCAACACCATCGCGGCGTCGATGATTCGAGAACACCCCGATATCAAAGCGATCTTGGCTGCCAACGATTCGATGGCTTTGGGAGCCGTTGCCGCGATCAAGGCGGCCGGAAAAACTGGCGAGATTCTGGTCGTCGGCTTCGACAACATCGGCGCGGTTCGTGAGTTGATTTTAGACGGCAAGGTGTTGGCGACGGCCGACCAGCATGGGGATCGTTTGGCGGTTTACGGGATTGAAACTGCGCTGAACATTCTGATGGACCACGTCGGTGAAGCGCGAGATGCCGATACCCCGGACAGCGAAACTCCGGTCGACCTGGTGACCATCGACACGCTAAGGACGAAATGAACGATCCGTTGCTGTCGTTGCAAGATCTGGTCAAAGACTACGCCGTGAGGGTATTGGATGTGTCGCGGCTGGAGTTCCGAAGCGGCCAGATCCACGCCTTGCTGGGTGCCAACGGCGCCGGCAAAAGCACTCTTAGCCGCATCATCGCGGGCCTTTTATTGCCGACATCCGGGTCGATGACATTGGATGGACATACATTTGCACCGGAGAATAAGTTGGCGGCGGAAGCGGCCGGAGTGCAAATCGTGCAACAAGAACTCAATCAGATTTCGACGCTCACCGTCGCCGAAAACATTTTGCTGGGGCGGTTGCCGACGAAGTTCGGTGTGATTGATCGCACCGAGCTCGACCGGCGCGCGAGAATCGCATTGGACCGATTCGGGCTCGAAGACATTTCGACCGATACCGTCACCGGCACGATGGGCATCGGTCGGCAACAGATGATCGAGATCGCGGCGGCACTGGATCGCGAATGCAAAATGTTGATTCTGGATGAACCGACGGCTTCGCTTAGCGCCGGTGAATCGGAGAAGCTGTTCGATTGGCTCGACCGTCTACGCAAACGAGGTGTCGCAATCATCTACATCACGCACCGGCTTGAAGAAGTCGTGCGCATTGCCGATCGAGTCACAGTGCTTCGCGACGGTCGACATGCGTTGACCTGCCCGATTTCGGAAATTACGGTTGACGAATTGGTCGATGCGATGACCGGTGAGACGGGGCAATCGGAATCACGTTCGGATCACCCGAGCTTTGCCACTTGCGAACCTGCTCTGAAGGTAGTCGGAATGAGCCGAGGTCGATTCGTCCGTGATGTTTCGTTCACGGTCCATCGCGGCGAGCGGTTGGGAATTGCCGGCTTGGTCGGATCCGGACGCACCGAGTTGCTACGGCTCCTTTTTGGCGCTGACCGAGCCGAACGGGGTGACGTGTTCCTTAGCAATGACCCTTCGCCACGGCGGTTTCGCAATCCCGCCGAAGCTGTCGCTGCCGGACTGGCGATGGTGACGGAAGATCGCAAAGAGAGCGGGTTGCTGTTGCCGTTGTCGATTCGCGTCAACGCGACGTTGGCTTCAATGACGAAGCAGTTCTCGTGGTTCGGGCTAATCCGTAGCGGCGACGAACGAGATGTCGCCGAGCGAACGCGAGAATTGATGGAGATTCGATGCAACAGTATCGGCCAACCTTTGGAGACACTGAGCGGCGGAAACCAGCAAAAGGTCGCCATCGCAAAATGGCTGGTTCATGACGCCAACATATTCTTCTTTGACGAACCGACTCGCGGCATCGACGTTTCGTCCCGGCGTCGAATTTATAAGCTGTTCGATCAATTAGCCGCTGATGGCAAGGCCATCGTCATCGTCAGCAGCGATCTCGAAGAATTGATACAGACCTGTGATCGGATCGCGGTCATGTCGGTCGGTCGTTGGGTTGGAGAATTCGAGCGAGACCAATGGTCTGCCGAAAAGATCATGCAAGCAGCCTTCTCGAATCCCGTATCCCTGCATGAAACGGTTCCATCATTTTGAAAAATTCATCTGCCTACAAGTTGGCGATTGAGTATGCGGGTTTGATCGGCGTCCTGGCGGTATTGGTCGGCATCTTCAGCACGCAAAGTCAGAATTTTTTTCAGATCGGTACGTTGATCTCGATCGCGAATCAAATTCCCGATCTGACACTCGTTGCGGTTGGCATGACTTTGGTTTTGGTTGTCGGCGGAATCGATCTTTCGGTCGGATCCATCCTCGCGTTTTCATCGGCGGTGTTGGGTTCGTTGATGGTCGATTGGCAGTTGCCGCTTTGGGCTGCCATCCCGTTTTGCATATCGGCCGGCGCGGCGTGTGGGTTGTTCAACGGCTGCGTGACGGTGCTGGCAAAAATTCCATCCTTCATTGTGACGCTCGGGATGTTGGAGATCGCACGCGGAGCGACCAAACTGGTCACGCATTCGCAAACCAAGTACATCGGATCGGCAGTCGAAGTGATCGGCGAACCGATCGCGGGGATCATGGTATCGCCGGCGTTTTTGATTGCTATTTCCGCTGTGATTGCTGGCCAGTTCCTGTTGACGAGAACCGTATTGGGGCGTTACTGCACTGCGATCGGAACGAATCACGAAGCGGTGCGTATGTCCGGCGTCCGCACGGCACCCTACGCGATCAGCGTGTTCGTGATCAGCGGAGTGCTGTGTGGCCTGGCCGGCCTGACGCATGCCTCGCGATTGTCCACCGCTGATCCGAATGCGGCGATCGGAATCGAGTTGTCCGCCATCGCCGCTTGCGTGATCGGTGGGACCAGCTTGATGGGCGGACGGGGCAACGTCATTAACTCATTTCTGGGCGTGTTGATCATCGCTGTATTGCAAACCGGACTCGCCCAGATCGGCGTTTCGGACCCGATGAAACAGATCGTGACCGGCAGTGTGATTGTCGTCGCCGTTTTGCTTGATGCGATGCGGAGTCGTTGGGGCATCACTTCGGCGTGAGTCGCGTTTGCCATCCGTCGACGCTGGTTTCACCGTGAACGCCGCAGCGGAAGTTGAGAGGTTGCTCAAGACCTTGCTCGGCTTCAGTTCGCGAGTTGTCGTAACGATCGGTGTCGGTAACATTCCTTAGCAAGTTGTTCACGATCTCCGAACCGTAGCTCTCATTGATTCGCAGCAACGGTCGGCTTTGACCGATGCACTCGACGATGTTGTCGCGAATGTTAAACGTCGCAAAGTCGCATTTCGCGTTGAATCCGAACAGACCTTCCAATCGCGGCGTCGACGTGGTTCGCGTGATGATGTGGTTGTTGCGAATGGTCAGGTGATTGTAAGGCTCGTTGATCCAAATCACGCCGCGACCTGGATTGTTGATCAAGTTGTTGTGAAATAGCGCCGGCCCTTCGCACGGCGCGTTGCCAAAGCCGGAAATCAGGTTTCCATGATCTCGTGCGGTTTCAAAATCGAACAAGTTGTGGTCAATCTCGACACCATTGCGAACAAACTCGATCGCGTAGCTGTCGTGGAAAAGATTGTGGTGAATGTGAAAGGTATTCCCGCTCGGTGGGATCGGTCCACCGGCGTGTTTTGGAATTGAAATCGTTCCATCGCAAACATTGTGGTCGATTTCCATGTCCTCATCATTCTCGAAGGGAAACTCGATCGAGAAATTCACTTCGATCGTGTTGTGATGAATTCGGCACCGCTTTCCTTGACGGCCCTTGATTCCAAAGAACGAGTCTTGTTTGCCGATTTGAGTGCGAATGAATCGGTTGTCAAAAATTTCGCTGTCCTTCATCCAAATGGCGAAGATCGCGCCGCCTGTGATACCACCGTCGATACCGGGTTGACCCTTTTCCCATCGACCACCAGCGTCAATGAAGTCACAATCGTGGATGCTCGCGCTGCTCATCTCGAAGGTGCGGATACCGGTCCACAAGGTGTCTTCGATCCGCAGGTGATGAAGGTGAAGATCGGAATTGCTCCAGCCGAAGATCGCACCGTGAAGTTGCGGGCAACGCAGCGTCATGTCGGAAATCGTGATCCCGCCAGCATCGTCATGAAGGCGAAGCAAATACGCTTGGGTGTCCATTCCTTTCGTCGTCATCTCGGGATCTGGCAGGCTATCAACCGATGGACGCCAATCCGCGACGTGCGTGATGATCGTTTTGTCAATTCCTGCACCACGGAGCGTCATGCCTGGTTTCGGCTCCAACGGCGCAGCGAGCTCATAGGTGCCCGCCGCGATCAAGATCGTCTGCCCCTCGTCGCCGTCTCGGACTGCCGAAATCAACGCTGCGGTGCTATCGACAATCGACTCACTGAAAGCTGCTTGAATCGTTACCAATGAAACGATTGCGACAAAAACAAATCGATTCAAAGACATCATCGGCAGGTTCAACTAATTCAGGTAACGGAATAGATCGTTTGCGAACACGACCACCATCAATGCCAGCAGTGAAAGTAGACCGGCGATCGTCAGCCGAAATTCTAACTGCTCGTTCGCCCGTTTGCCGACGACAAGTTCGTACAACAGGAACATCATGTGACCGCCGTCGAGCGCGGGGATCGGCAAGAAATTCAGGATCGCCAAGTTCATGCTCAGCATCGTCAAGAACATCAATTGAGGCGAGATGCCTCGCTCGGCTTCATTCTTGGCGATGTCGACGATCGCCAGCGGTCCACCGACATGCTTTAGCCCGATTCGACCCTGGGGCAACATCTTTAGGAATCGAATCACATCGTTGAATCGACGGCCTCCTTCGCGGAAGCCGAGCGATAATGCCTCGCCAAACGAAGTGGCTTGCTGGATCGCTTCACGCGGAGGGAAAATGAGCCCTCGATCGAACAGGAACCGCTCGTCTTGCTGGACTGTCGTCATTGCCGATACGACTTTGTTCTCCGGCGGACGGGTCGCCAAGATCTCCAGCGTTGCACCGACCGGCAAGTACTGGATGGTATCGACAAACGTGTTCAAAGGTGTGGTCGCTGTGAATTCTTGGCCCTCGCGCAGTGATTTGAGCACCGGGGCGTAACGTTCGTCTTTCATCCAATCCGGCACTTCCGAATCGACCATGACCAGACGCACTTCCTGGAGTTGATCGCCAATCTGCAAAGATTCAACAGCGATGGCATCAACTTTGCTCTTTTTACTCGACTTTGCCTCGCCGGAAATCACTTGCGATGGTGCCGAGGCCCCCGCGATCAGACTTGCTACGATCGGCAAGGGCTTGTACGCCAATCCAAACGAATTCACGCCGATGTCACCCGATAGCACCGCCGTGGGCGAAAGCGTTTGAAGTGAGGCAACTGGCGTGATTTCGATTTCCAACACCTCCGGTGCATCATCTAGCTTACGTCGAACTTTGAACTTCGTCGGCTTATCGGCCGTCACCAATTGATTGGGCAAACTGTAGGCATCGATCTTCGAGTTGCCGTCGATCGATTCGATCACATCTCCGACCTTCAATCCCGCTTTGGCGGCGGGGCCGTCGGTGACCATCGCTGTAACCGGACCAATCGCGTAACGAACACCGATCGACTTCGCCTTTTGGGGCGGCAGCGTGACCGTGGTTTGGCTGTTATCCGATCGTCGTAGCGAAAGCGAGATCGACTCGCCCGGATGCGTGTAGAGGTAGTCGAAAAAATTCGTTCCCGGCACGATCGAGTCGGCGTTGATGGGGTTGCCGTCAAAGGCGGTGATCGTTGCGCCGGCGTCGGCGTCCGTCAAAACGTCGGCGGCCACGCTTTGAGGACTGGCGTAGTTTTTCTTGTTGAGTGTGACCGACTCGGGAATCGCGACACCGATCAGCCGAAAGTCTTTGTTGTCGGGCATCGCTTCGGGTCGCAACTTGAAATTGCGAACACCATCGTCGTAGCGGATGGCAACATCGACGGGTTGATCGGGCTTCTCAAAACCCTGCGTCAGAATCTCCATCTTCATTTCGCGGAAGTGCATGTTGTCGTCTTCGAGCGAACCGATCGCGATCACTTGGCCACCCGGTTCGATGCCGGCTTGCCACGCTGGTCCACCCGGCGTCACGCCGCCGACGACCGCGGGGCTGTACGAGACTCCGTATCCGAACGCGAGCGCGGCAAACAAGATCCCCGTGATGACGTTCACGACGACGCCGGCGCTGATGATGATCATCCGCTGCCAAACGGGTTTGGCGGGGAAGCTGCGCGGATCGAGCGATGGCTGGTCCGACGTTTCGCCTTCGACCAGGATGCGTTTGTTTTCGTCTTCCAACTTTCGCGGATCATCGTCTTGGCCGAGCATCTTCACGTAGCCGCCGAGCGGGATGATGCCGATGCCGTATTCCGTTTCCCCGTACGTGAACTTACCGAGCGTCCGCGGGAACTTGATCGGTCCGATTTTGATCGGCACGTCGAAGCCGACGTAGAACTTCTCACATTTGACGCCGAAAGATTTTGCAGCGACGAAGTGCCCGAGCTCGTGAACGAAAACGACGAGTCCGATGCCCAGTGCGACCCGCCCCCACAGCAACAGCGTCGTCAATAGTGAAGCGATGAACCCCGGTTCGTCGGTCACCGCCAACGGCATCGCATCGAGAATGGGAAGTGTCGCGAAAATCCAGTCAGTCAACATCTATCTTGCGCCTAAAAACGTCGAGCGGGCGATCGAAGCCCGTATTAGTTGGAGAGTCTGCTTTACAGATTAAATCGGTGTCGAGTTTCGGACCTGGCCCAACGGTCCAGTTCCAGCAATCGACTCAGCGGCGGATCGGACTCGTGCGTGTGGTTTTCAAGCACGTCTCGGCAGCCCGCGACGATGTCAGTAAACCGAATTTGACCGTCCAAGAACAGACCGACCGCCTCTTCATTGGCCGCATTAACCACCGCGCCGGCCGTTCCGCCCGCCGCGGCGACCTCGAATCCTAATACCAAACCGGGGAAACGGTCACGGTCGGCGGCTTCCAGTGTCAAATCCCAACGCCGATTCAGGTCCAGCCCCGGTGCCGGACAGGCCAACCGGCGAGGATACGTCAGGGCGTATTGAATCGGCAGTTTCATGTCGGGCGGACTGAGCTGGGCAATCACCGAACCGTCATCGAACTCGACCATCGAATGAATGATCGATTGCGGGTGTACAACAACTTCAATCGCGCTGGCCGGCAGATCGAACAGCCAGCGAGCTTCGATGATTTCGAGCGATTTATTCATCATCGTAGCTGAATCGACCGAGATCTTCGCGCCCATGTTCCAGGTCGGATGCGCCAGCGCCTCGTCGACCGAGGCGGCCGACATTTGGTCGGTCGTCCAGGTCCGAAATGGGCCGCCGCTGGCCGTCAAAATCAGCTTTTTCGGTTTCGGCGCCGGGCAGTCGGCGTCGTAGAGTCCGCTCCCGCCGAGGCACTGAAAGATCGCCGAATGTTCGCTGTCGACGGGGATCAGTTCGGCTCGACTGGACTCCATCGCCCGTCGGACCAGCGGCCCCGCGACGACCAAAGTCTCTTTATTTGCTAGCGCGACACGTTTTCCCGCTTCGACGGCTGCCAAAGTGCTCTCCAAGCCTGCGCGGCCGACGATCGCGGCCACGACAATGTCGACTTCGGGATGCTGCGCGATCTCGACCAGAGCATCGGGACCGTGGGTGATCTGGGCATTGCCGAAAGCCGCGACCATGAAATCGCCCAAACTCTGGGAAGCCTTCTGTGCTGTCGCCGGATCGGAAAAGACGACACGCTCTAGGCCAGGCTCGGCTGCATGGGCGATTTCGGCGAGAAGTTCAAGGTTTCGGTGCCCGGACGCGGCCCACATCCGCCAACCGCCCTCGGAATCCGTCCGATTCAGATGCGCGATGACCTCAGCTGTCGCCGTGCCGATGCTGCCGGTGGCGCCTAATACAGCGACATTCTTCGTCGACTTCGAGCGGCAGGAGAGCTGAGTTTCAGTCACAGTGGAGAAATATCGTCGCGGGGATATTATTTGGCGGTGCAACATGATGGACGATCCGTACCATCGTTACGACCCGGTCACCCAGAACGTTCCGTCGGCCATCGCTTGCCTGTCGGCCAAAGCTTGCCTGACGGGCTGGTCAGCCAAACAATGCCGAGTGAAACTGAAACCGGGCTAAACTTCGCCTGGCCGATCACTGCCCGCCTTGCAAGCTAGACAAACACACGTTTCATCGAATGAAGTCCAAAAACGAATGAGCGATAATCCTCAACGCAGCAGCGAACCGAAATCCGGCGGCAACGTTTGGCTGGTCCTCGTACTGGTCACTTCAGCCGTTTTGGTCAGCGCTTTCATGTTCGGAAACACCGACCGAAGGTTGCGATATCCAGACTTGATGGCACTGCTGAAGAAAACCGCCGAGGCCAAAACTTCAGCGGTTGACTTCAATGGATCGAGTTCGGTCGAGAATCAGCCCGCTGACGCAAAACCTGCTGACGCGATTCCGGCAAACCCTATCGACACGGATAGCCTTGCGACGCCGACCATTCCTGCCGAAGTTGCAACCGATACCGAGACGCCCAACGAGGGCAAACCGAAATTAGTGGTCGTTTCGACCAAGAACCCCGAAGTAAAAATCGAGTACAGCGATCTTCGCGATATCGAAGTGTCCGACGAAGCCATCACAGGGACCGTTATGTACCGATCGCTGGGAATCGGCGGCAACGCGCCCAAAGAAGAACCCAAGCGAGTCGAGTTTCAAACCGTCCGCGATACGCACAATGAAGCCGAACACGAACGACTCGTTGCGTATCTGGAAGCGTCCGGCGTGACATGGGACAATGCACGTCCGAGTCGCTTGCTGCAAGATCATTGGTTCGAGCTGATGATGATCGGTATTCTGGTGTTTTTAGGCGTCACGATGTTGCGACGACTCGGCGGAGTGGGATCGCCAATGTCGTTCTCGCGGAGCCGCGGAAAGCTCTACAGTCAAGAAGATTTAGCGACCTCGTTTGACGACGCCGCCGGGATCGATGAAGCCGTCGAAGAAGTTCGCGAGATCGTCGACTTTCTCAAGAACAGCGAAAAATATCAGTCGCTCGGCGGACGTATCCCCAAGGGAGTATTGTTGGTCGGCCCGCCCGGAACCGGAAAGACGTTGTTAGCCAAAGCGATCGCAGGTGAAGCCGGAGTTCCGTTCTTCAGTCTCTCTGGTAGCGATTTCGTCGAAATGTACGTCGGCGTCGGCGCGGCACGCGTTCGCGACATGTTTCAACAAGCCACCAATCGCGCGCCGTGCATCATCTTCATCGACGAACTTGACGCACTGGGCAAGAGCCGCAGTGGTTCGGCTGTCGGCGGACACGACGAACGCGAACAAACCCTCAACGCGCTGCTGGTTGAAATGGATGGTTTCGTCTCGAACTCGGGCGTGATTGTGATCGCTGCAACGAACCGACCTGAAACGCTTGACCCGGCATTGCTTCGCCCCGGTCGTTTCGATCGCCACGTCTTGGTCGATCGTCCCGACGTGGGGGGACGTTTGGCAATTTTGAAGGTGCACGTGAAGAACGTGAAGCTTGACGAGGACGTTGACCTGAAGGGTATCGCTTCGATCACGCCAGGTTTTGTCGGTGCCGATTTGGCGAACTTGGTCAACGAGGCTGCGTTGTTAGCTGCGCGAGCCGAAAAAAATGCCGTCGGTCTCGATCAGTTCAACGATGCCGTCGAGCGAGTCACGGCCGGTTTGGAAAAGAAGAACCGCGTCATGAACGGCGATGAAAAAATTCGCGTCGCCTATCACGAAGCCGGGCACGCGGTCGTTGCCGCAGCGCTGCCCAACACCGACCCGGTTCACAAGGTCAGCATCATTCCGCGCGGACTAGCGGCACTCGGCTACACAATGCAACGGCCCGAGTCCGAGCGGTACTTGATGACCAAGTCCGAACTAGAAAGCAACATGAAGGTGTTGTTGGCCGGAACCTTGACCGAAGAGATGACGTTTCAAGACATCAGCACCGGCGCGCAGAACGACCTGGAACGATGCACCGAGATCGCCCGCAGCATGGTGATGGATTACGGCATGAGTCGATTGGGCCGGATCAATCTGCGTCGTAGCAACCGATCAGCGTTCCTGGCCGGCGGCGGCGGCGGCGATTACCAGATCATGCACAGCGAAGAAATGGCCAAGCTGATCGACAAAGAGGTGACGCGAATCATCGACGATGCGCTGGTTCAAACTCGCGAGATCCTCGAACAACGCCGTGATGTACTCGAAGCCGTCACTCAGCGATTGCTCGAAGTCGAAGCGATCGATAACGAGGAGCTGATGCGACTGATCCGCGAACATAGCCGAGGTCCGTGGTTGGTTCCGGGAACCGTCAACGACAAACCGCTCGCGAAGCTCCGCGTCGGAGACAGATCGCGAACCGAGCCCGACACGGCTGAGCGATCTTAGCCAGATACGTGCTACCATGGACGACGCTATCGCTTTGAAAATGTGAGTGTCCAATCATGGTTTTGCGTTGGTTTGCAGCGGACAAACTTCTCGCGTTGATCTTATTGTTCGCGTTTGCGTTCACTTCGTTACCTCGCGTGATGGCTCAGTTGCCGGCTATCGTCAGTCGGCCCGTCGAAGGCTGGAAAGTCGACAAGACTTGGAGCATGCCGCCGGCGCAGGTCGATCAGATCAGTCGCAAATGGCAAGTCAAAATCCTGTCGGTTGAGAACACGGTTGTTTCGATTGCTGAGAAGCCGATCCAAATCAACACGATCGTCTGCCCCGATCGGGCAACCGCCGAGCAGGCAGTAGCGGAATTGAGGAAAGGCAAACCCAATCCGCGCATGGTTTGCCGATCCGGTAGCCATGTTTACGAGTTCGTTGCCCGCACTAGCCGCGACGCGAAACTGGCGATGATGGCGCGGGAACAATTCAGAATCAGTCCCGCAGAGGCTACTTACAAAGTCAAGTTCAATGCGATCCCCATCGCGGGCGGCGAATGGATGCGGGCCAACGAGTTCTTCAATGAACTGTTGAGGAACGAACAAGACACGCAGCGACTTCGCGATCTTGCCACATCGTTTGAACCAGCGGATTCGTTATCGCTGCGCAAGTACGGGCAGGGTGACCAACTCAGTCGTTGGACAATCAAAGACGTAGCACCGCGAGCGGGAATGAAATGCGTTGAAGTGAGTGGGACCGTCACCAGCCAGCGAAACGGTAAGACGCCACAGTCCGACGAGGATTCGGTTCAGGTTCTGCCAGCAACGGCATGGCCATCCGATGATCCGGAAATACAAGTGTTGGCGAAGCGAATCACAACTGCCGCGACAACCACCCAAGCCAAGGTAAACGCGATTGTGCGTTGGATTCACTCAAGCGAGGGAATTCGTTTTGGTGGCAATGTGACGGGTTCACGCTACGGGACCAAGCAAGTCATTGAGCAACACTACGGCCACTGCTGGGACTTCGCGGATGTATTCATCACGTTGTGTCGCGCTAGCGAACTGCCCAGCCGGCAAGTCTTTGGATGGATCGATGGAAGCGAAGGACACGTGTGGGCCGAGGTGCTCGTGGACGGCGTTTGGCATTCAGTTGATCCAACGGAAAATTTTCCGTGCGGTAGCGATTACGTGCCGCTGGCGACCAGCAACGATGGCGTGATGCCGATGATTTACGCGTCACGTCCGATACTGATTCGCAGCGACGACGCTGATCGACCATGATGGATCTCATTCGTCAAGCTTGAAGACATCTTCGACGCCGCGATCAAACACTCGGGCAATACGAATCGCCAGGGCCAGTGAAGGCGTGTAAGTACCCGTCTCCATCGCCACGATCGTTTGCCGCGTGACGCCGACTGCGTCCGCCAGAACTTGCTGTGTCATGCCATCGACTGAACCACGCAGATCCCGAACGCAATTGGTCAAGTTCGATTCTGCCTTACGTGGCACGTTGCGATCCTCGATACTGCATCAATGATGTCGCTCCTTTGACCGCGTAACAAAACGCGAACTGAATCCAAATCATGACATTCAAGAGTGCCGGTGATACGTCAAACTGTTGGTTGCTGTGCCAGATTGTGACGGCTGCCAGCGAAACCATCATCAGCACCCAGCCCGTCCCAAAGCCGAACCAGGACGATCGAAGTTCAATTTGCTGATCGCGTTCATCCGCGACGATTTCGTTGCCACGATTCCGCATGAATAGCGGTGTGATTCCCAGCAGGCCGAGCAAACAAAAACCGCCGGCCGCCGCCCCGCCTAACCAAGGATACAGAGCCACGACAACGACCACCGCAACGACCGAGACCACAAGCTCGGTCCATGCAACCTTTTCTTGAGCTTTCATTTCGCGAAACCTCCGTCAGCAACCATGATCTTGAACACGAGCGCATAATAAACCATACAAACGAAATGTCAAGTCTATTTGTCATTGCTGCTCGAAAGATAGTTTTGCAGTCGGTATCAAAGTTTTTATGTCCAAATCGACTCGCTGGTAACGTGGAAGAGTATGAGCGACTACCAATCGAAACATCGTGTGCCCGACGGCGATAAAGCGCAGGGGGAAGCGTTCGTGCGATTGCTGTTGGAGCATGAGCCTCAGGTTCGATCGTTCCTTCGCGGGCTGTTGCCGAGTTGGGATGACGTTGATGAAGTGATTTAGGAAGCAAGCTTGGTCGCGTGGCGAAAGTTTGACAGCTTCGAGAAGGGCACGGCATTCGGAGGCTGGTTTCTGACCATTGCCCGTTACGAGGCGCTGTCGCACCGGCGTCGTCTTGCTGCGTTATTTCTTCTTGGTGACGAACTGGAGCGAGGAATCTCGCAGTGCCGAGGGTTCAAGGCAACCTATGTGACGATGCTGCTTGCGTTGTTGGCATTCAATCTCAACACGATCTGTCGCAGTGAGCTTGAAGATGCCGTCGGTGGTGGCTGGGACATGCGAAGCTTCGTCGAGTCCATCTGGAAGGTCGGCGGCCGAGCCGCTGTGGTCACGCCTGATCGAGCGCATCGAAGGCTGGCATGTGAGGCTGCCCAAGCCGAGCGCTGGTCAAGGCTTCATGCCTCCACCGGAGCACGCTCACCTGCGAGAAGTGCTTCGTCAGTAACGGCACCCATCGCCACGAGAAGCGACGTTGGGGAGGGGGCCATTGTGCGCTCGCAGACAGAACTAACGCCAAAATGACGAACAGCAACGCTCGCGACCGAGTCTCCATCAAGAACAATCCAAATCACACGCTTGGTGAATAGTGCGGGGCAAAGCTTATTGCGGCGGCATCGATGTGATGTTTCCGCTCGATAAGCTGCTCGACCAAATTCGCGGCTATGTTGCCCGCGGCTTCAATGCCGTGAAAATCAAGATCGGACGCAAGGATCTAGTCGTAGACATTCAGCGGATCAAAGCCGTTCGCGACTTAATCGGACCGCGAGCGACTTTCATGGTCGATGCGAACTATTACATGACCGTCACGGAACCGCGTAAGTCTCATCGACCCAAGAGCATTCAGCAATGATTCGCAACATCGCTTTGACATTGGCATGTTTGTCAGGCTCGTTCTCTTGGATCGATGCCGATGAACCGAGTGTGTTTCCTCACGGCAATGTGCCCGCTCAAAAGCCTCATATGCCATTGAGCGCGGCGAGGAATCGTGTCTACGGATGCCCATCGCACCGGGTGCCTTCGTACCCGACTCGTTCACCGACACGAAGAGCGGACGCGGGATCACTCGGGGTCTCTGCCATTTTCGCAATCTCAAACTCGACGAAAGCAAGAGTCACAGCATGCTCGCGAGATTTGATTGCGACTTGAGTCTCGACGTGAACGATATCGAGATGAAAGAAAGCGACATCTTCAACGATCCCGAGATCAACTTCAAATTTGGGTTAACTGCCCCGCAGCGAAAACGGATCGAGGTCGCAACAAAGAACGACCGGCGTTAGTTGGAAGTTCGAATGGTAAAACGATCTTCTCAATTGTATGAGCCGTCCAGCTTTATCCCAATCGAACCGACGCCTGGTGGAATCACGAAACTTTCCGCCATGCCCCGCAAAATCTATAGACCCGCGTTCTGGATGGCGATATCTTGGAACTCTCCCGGCTTTTCTCCCTTTCTTATCCAAGGTCCTTAAATATGAATGCGCGTCAGCGGCGACCGTCTCGTGGTCGTTTTGGTTTCACGTTGGTTGAACTATTGGTGGTGATCGCCATCATCGGTGTTCTTGTAGGATTGCTTTTGCCAGCAGTCCAGGCGGCTCGCGAAGCGGCCCGTCGAATGAGTTGCAGCAACAACTTCAAGCAAATCGGGTTGGGGATTCAAAACTATCATTCAGCGTTTAAGCAGATTCCGACTCAGTCAGGTGGCACTTTCAAGGCCAATACGCAAGCCGACTCGGACACGTTTCCAGGACACAACCAGCGATTTCTTAGTTTCCTCGTCGGATTGCTGCCATTTGTGGAGCAGCAGGCGTTGTGGGAACAGATCAGCAATCCCTACGACTTGGATAAGAATCCGGCCACCACGAACGATCGATGGCAAGCGATGGGCCCGGGAATCTTCGTCACCACCTACGACCCTTGGGTGACTAATGTTCCGTCCTTCCGCTGCCCGAGTGACCCGGGGCAATCACCACCCGGACTCGGACGCACCAATTACGCGGCCAACTACGGCGACGGGATTCAGCAGCAAGAGAATGGCGAATGGGCATTTGCCGGAACTGCATGGAATCAAAACAACATCGCGCAGTGTAAGGCTTCGTGCCGTGGTTTCTTTGTGGCACGCAGCAAACGAAAATTTCGCGACGTGCTAGACGGACTGTCCAACACGATCGCCTGCGGTGAAATTACGACTGACCTGGGTGATCGCGACAAGCGAACGCAAATCAGCATCAATAACGGTTGGTTCCCAATGGGCGTTCGCGCCACTGGCAATTTTTGCGATGCGTTAACGGATCCGCTGCGACCGCAATTTTGGGCCACAGGTGTGGCCTTGGAAAACAGTGTCACTCGCCGCCGCGGCGTCCGATGGTCTCACGGAGCACCCTTCATGACAGGGATGTCGACGATTGCGCCGCCAAACGGGCCGCTTTGCGGTGGCGGTGCTTGGGACTCCGCCGGTCATTGTCCTCCCAGCAGTCGCCATCAGGGCGGCGTCCACGTGCTGATGGGTGATGGAGCCGTGAAATTCATCACCGACGCAATTGAAGCCGGCAATCAGAGTGGTAGCTCGGTCTTCGTCGGCAATCCCATCAACCCGCCCGGTTCCAAAAGTCCGTACGGATTGTGGGGTTCTTTGGGAACGCGTGCCGACCATGAAGTTATCCAAGAGTCTCTCTAACGTCGCCTCGTTTCCATTCGTATTACTCTTGAATGAGCGAAAAATGAAAAAAGTATCTATCGGATTGCTGTTCAGTTTGCTGTGTCTTTCCTTTGGCAGTTTCCTCGTCGGATGCGGGGGTGGGAATGAACCGACCGTGATCACCGGGTATGAACCACTGTCTGAAGAAGAATTGGCCGAGGAGAATAATGTTGGCGTGACCAAAGATCCCAACTATTGATCTTCGTGTAATCACTCGAACGGAATCCCCAAGGGGGTTCCGTTTTTCTCAATCCTTTCGTGAGCCATGCGTTTAAGAGTCGTTGCATTTTTGACGCTGGCCTCCCACTTTGGTCTGCTGGCGAGTTTCGTAATGGCTCAGACGGGCTCGGATCATCCGGACCCTACCCAGCTTGAATTTCAGTGCTGGAGCGGTGAACTCAATGTTCCAGATCCGGTTGCGATCAGCTTTGATTCTCGGGGCACCGCCTATGTCACTCAAACACTGCGTCGCAAGGCACAAGATTTGGACATTCGTGCAAATCGAGACTGGATTGCCGACGACGTGGGATTCGAATCGGTCGCGGATAAACGCAACTTCTATCATCTAAAATTGGCACCCGGAAAAGACCAAGAAGCCAATCGAAATCGCGTCGAAGATCTAAACAACGACGGCTCTCATGACTGGAAAGATTTGACGGTCATCAGCGAAAAGATTCACTGGGTGGCTGATTCGAACCAGGATGGAACGGCCGATGCGATGGGCGTCTTCGCGGAAGGGTTTCAAACCGAAGTCACTGGGATCGCCGCCGGTGTTTTGTGGCACAATGGTGACATCTACACAACGATCGCGCCTGATGTTTGGAAGCTGACCGATACCGACAATGATCATGTCGCGGACCAACGCAGCATCATCGCTACCGGATTTGGTTTTCACATCGCATACGCCGGACACGACTTGCACGGGTTAACCGTCGGCCCGGACGGAAAACTGTATTGGAGCGTCGGTGACAAAGGTGTTTCGGTCAAGTCACGCGAAGGTAAAAGATTCTTTTATCCGAACCAGGGCTGTGTCATGCGCAGCGATTTCGATGGCGGAAATTTTGAAGTCTTCGCGCACGGGCTTCGCAATGTTCAAGAATTGGCTTTCGACGATTTTGGAAACCTGTTCGGTGTCGATAACGATGCCGACAAACAGGGCGAGCGCGAACGTTTTGTCTACATCGTTCGTGACTCCGATGCAGGGTGGAGATGCAACTATCAATATCGCGGCGGAAAATACGACCCGTGGATGGACGAGAGTCTTTGGATACCGCATTTCGATGGCCAGGCATCCTACATCGTTCCCCCGATTTGCCACTCCATCGATGGCCCTGCGGGTTTTGCGTTCAATCCAGGAACCGCATTATCGAGCGACTATCGTTCACACTTTTTCTTGACCGGTGCCCCCGGCGGACATCAATACGCTTTCAGAACTCGCCGCGAAGGTGCATCGTTTTCGATGGTCGGCGAGCACGAGATCGGTCGCGGAACGGCGCTGGTGGGCATCAACTTTGGGCCGGACGGCGGCCTGTACGGTGTCGATTGGGCCGGCGGTTATCCGCTGAACCAGACCGGTGCGATCTACAAGCTCGACGCGCCCCAATCGGACTTGCTGCGAGAGCGTGCCGAGGTTCGTGCGCAGTTAGCGGACGGATTTAATTCGCTGGCGACGAACGAATTGATTGACCTTCTCGCACATGCCGATCAACGACTGCGACTGGGCGCTCAATTTGAATTGGTATCGCGGCGCGAAGTGGATGCGTTTCGCCGTTCGCTCGAATCAAAATCGGAAATGGCGACGATCCACTCGATTTGGGGACTCGGCCAATTGGCGCGCGCCGGCGATGCGTCCTCCAAAGATTGGTTGATCCAAATGTTGCAATCGCCCTCCATAGAATTTGCCAGCCAAGCGGCTCGGACGTTGGCCGATGTTGATGACATCGATGGGAACATTTTCCTTCCGCTGTTGGATTCCAGCGACGAGCGTTTGCTGTTCATGACCTGCCAGGCACTGAGTTATCACCCGGTACCGGCGGCGACATCACGGCTGCTTGAAATATCCGATCAATTGGCGGAATCGAAACGCTACCTTCGCTTCGCGGTATCGCGCGCCTTGGCCGCTTGTGCGAGTGGCCAAGAACTGGTCGCCGCCAGCAAAACTCTGAGCAAAGTCGGGCGACTGAACACCGTGGTCGCGCTGCGAACCCAAGGTCAGCGAAATCTTTTGTCGCTATTCCTAGCAGACATAGACGCCCAGGTGGCAACGGAAGCGGCGCGAGCCATCCACGACGACATCTGTTCACTGGATGACCTTCACGATCTGGCTGCTTCGCTGTCAACGACAAAGCACAACGACCAGGCGTTCGTCCGACGCGCACTGAACGCAAATTTCCGTCTCGGTGGGCCGGCCGCTCTGCAGAGAATCGTTTCGTTCGCGACCCAATCGGGCCGCGAAGTAAAGCTTCGTATCGAAGCGATCGACATGCTTCGAGATTGGCGCGAGCCCGATGTGTTGGATCGAGTCGATGGACGCCGCCGAACGGTTAGCGAAGATCGTTCGTTTGACGTCGCGACGTTGGGCGAGCCGCTGTCGCAGCTGTCGGTTGATCAGGATTCTGGGATTCAAACGGCGGCCATCCGCGCGGCGCGTTCCTTGAAGATTGCTTTGGCACCGGCCAACCTGTTCGCGATCGTGGCCGACAAAGATGTATCCACCGATCTTCGTGTTGAATCGCTACGCAGTTTGGCTAATCAGAAAGCATCCGAACTCAGCGTTGCGATCGAAAACTCGTTACATGACTCGAAATTATCGATGCGTCAAACGGCCGGCGAGATTTTGGTGGAACTTGATCCGGCGCGTGCCGAAGCTCACTTCATCAGCTTGTTGGATCAATCGCGGGACATCGCCGAACGTCAGCATGCGATCAGTCAATTGGCACAAATGAATAGTGAACGATCGGAGCAAGAAATCATCCGGCGATTGCGTCAAATTCCATCGGGCGAAATTGCGCAAGAGCTTTGGCTGGAGATTTTCGAAGCGGGTCAAAAACGTTTGGTCAACGAGACGCGTGAGAGCGGCGGCGAAAATAATGAATGGGTGCAGGCGCTCGGTGATGCCACCGCGGTTCTCGACTCGATCGAAGACAGCTTGCCCACGCATCTCGCGAAATTTCGGCTCAGCCGCAACGGAGGGAACTCGAAAGCCGGCGAAGAACTATTCAACAAGCATTTGGCAGCCCAATGCGTTCGCTGTCACAGGATCCAGAACGAGGGGAGCGACGTCGGTCCCGATCTGCGAAATATTGCGACCAAGCGAGATCGAGACTATTTACTGCGAAGCATCGTCGCGCCGAGCGCCGATATCGATCCGCAGTATCAATCGCATTCCGTCCTGATGACCTCGGGAAGAATCGTGCAAGGTATTTTGAAGTCGGAAACGCCG
Source organism: Rubripirellula sp. (assembly GCA_041740415.1). GTDB lineage: Bacteria > Planctomycetota > Planctomycetia > Pirellulales > Pirellulaceae > Rubripirellula. The sequence goes on along the minus strand of JBGSLZ010000025.1, from coordinate 23,755 downwards.
TCCGAGTTGGTGATCATCGATTCTCGTCGCGAGGAAATTCACCTGGATCAATCGGAAGTCGAAGATGTGCTCAAGAACAGCGTTTCCATCATGCCGGACATGACGGAAACACTGACGCCGCGAGAGGTTCGCGATCTACTCGAATTCCTCACAACATTAAAGTAGCAAGCGCTTTCCAAGTGCCGTCGCTGCTCAAACATTCGAGCGTGCAGATGGCACACGGGGTGTGCCTGCTACTGTCGCCCGAGATATCAAGTGGATCAAACTCGATGAAAACTCGGTGGCTTATCGTTGCCATATCATTGGCTGTGATTGCACCGGTTGTCGAAGCTCAATCGACGATTTTAACCAGCAAGCCCGCGCTCCCCGATGGCTACGCGGGAACCGCCGTGTGCGCGAGTTGCCACGCGGACCAGTACGCGAGCTACCTTGCAACGAATCACAGCCGATCGTTGTCCCTCGTTGATCCAAATCACAAAGAACTCGCCGGCCGATTTGACCATCATTTGAGCCAAACATCGTTTCAAGCCACGGTCAACGATACCGGAATTATTCATCGAGCATCAATCTCAGTACCGATGTCGCCAACCACTTCGGTCGAGTTGCCGCTGGGCGAATTACCTGTGAAGTATGTGATCGGCAGTGGAGCGTTTGCTAAAGGCTACCTGCTCGAAGACGGCGAGTTTCTTGTCCAGTAGCCTATGACTTGGTATTCGAAACCGAAACAGTACGCGATGGCACCGGGCTACGACAACCCATCGCACTTGGGCACGACTCGAACGATCTCGGACGGCTGCTTGTACTGCCACTCTGGGATCGTTTCTCGAAAAGACGGGAACGATGAGAAGTTGATTGTTCTTGAGATGGCGATCAATTGCGAGCGCTGTCATGGCGCCGGCGCCGAGCACGCGACGTTGTTCAAGACTCGCTCAATTTCGGCGGATGCCGACGCGGCAGGATCGAAGACCGAGACCGATTCACGGATCGTGAACCCGCGTCGTTTGGAGCGGATGGAAGCGGAATCGATTTGTGCGCAGTGCCATTTGCAAGGCGATTTCGTGGTTGATGCTGTCGGTCAATCGGTTTGGGACTTCGCGCCGGGGGAACGATTCGAAGATACACGAAACACTTACAAGGTCGACGGTGGTGTCGAGACATCCACCGGCGACGTGAAGACATTCGTCGATCATTTTGACCAACTTTGGCAAAGTGCGTGTTACCAACGATCCGAAACATTGACGTGCATCACGTGCCACGATCCGCATCACACCAAGACGAACCTGACTGCCTCGTTGGTCCAGAACCAACACTGCATCGGTTGTCACAACGATGAGGCGTGTGGCTTGGATCACGACGTGCGCGTCCGGCGGGAACAGAATGATTGTTTTCGATGCCACATGCAGCGCGTTGAGAGTGAAGTCCCGCATACGGCGACAACCAATCATCGTATTTCGATTTCTCGGGAAGTGACGAAGCCGGCGAAGACGCTCGATGCAGGCGAGATTCTGGCAACAATCCGTCGACTGCACAGCCCGCGAACACCCGAAACTGGGTGCAGGCGAGATGTCATGATTGCTCAAGCGTTGTGACAACTCGATGGAGCCGATGGTATGAGTCGACCAACGTCCTTGAGTGATACTACTCTCGACGGCCTAACCGAAATCATTTCCGAGAAGCCGAACGACCTCGCGGCGGAAGTTGCGATCGCTCGGCTGTACCGTGCGGCGGCGGAAGGCGAAAATGCATCAGTCGACGGTGCCACAATATCTGAGAATCCGTCAACCCGGCGATTGTGGGAGTCTGCAGAGACGCATGCATTGAAGGTGCTTTCGATGGAACCGCGACCGAACGATGCTCGCAAACAAGCAATTGACATCATGTACGCCAAGACGTTTGATTTCGGCGAGTTTACTGCTGCGACAAAGTATGGCGTCGAGCTGGTACAAACGCGGCGCAGTGCCAAGGATGCCTACAACCTTGGCTTATCGCTTGGTCGATTGCAACGATTCAGCGACGCTGAAGACGCATTCCTCGAAGCCATCCGCATCGACGCAACTTATTCCGACCCGTATCGTTCGCTGTCCAAGCTCTACTCTCGCATCAATCCCGAGCTCGCCGCCCAAGTCCGCGAAACCGCGATGCTAATCGAAGCCCGCCAGGCACTTAAGCAGGTGATCCTTAGCCCACTCGGCGAGTGAAAACTGTCTTGGTTCAACGGACTGGAGCGGCGATTGACCAATGTCCACGGCGAGGTTGTAAAGGATATTTTGGCGTAGTGTTATCTTCCGGCGTTTTGCCATGTCAGGATCGCCTCGATCGGCGATATCAGCATGATGATGTTGAGCACCAAACTGTCGCGGATCGTAATCAAGAGGACGACTTCAACCGCAATGAAGAATGCAATAGATGTTGTCCATCGAACCTTGGACGCAATTCCAAATCCAATCAGGCAGGCAACGACATCGAAGATGGAATTCGCGATCGAATCACCGAAGTAGTCAAGCGAGATTGTCGACTCGCGGTATCGCTCGATGATCAGCGGCGAATTTTCGAGTATTTCCCATCCCGCCTCAACCAGCGCCGCGACGATCCACTTGGCTGTTGTCGGAATCGGCTTCACCCAATGCAGCACACGGAAAAAGATGACCCCATGCAGCACGTGTGAAAAAAAATAGGGGTCAATCAAGTGCTGTGAAGCGTGGGATGACCAAATGTCCCACGACCATGGAATGGGCACGCCGCACTTGCACCACCACGATCGTCCCATCGATCGAAGTAGGATCACCATCGCTGCGATGACGATTCCGATTCCCAACGCCCGCGATTTGAGTACGCTCGATTCAATCATTTCGAGTGTCCGGCTTGATCGAATATCGCATCAAATGCCTCGCGGTTGCGTTTTCTCGCCTCCAAGGACTGTTCGCGAATTTCGTCGGGTCCAGGCTCACCCATCAGAAACGCCAACTTGTTCATGGACTCTTGATCGCTGGGCAGTTCGTGACGGGCTGGTGTGTCCATCAAACGCAAGCTGGCCTCGATTCGGCGCAGCGCCCGATAGCCTTTGGTTAGACTCTGAGCATGTTCGGAAGATAGAAAGCCGGCGCTCTCCAATGCCGCGAGTGAGGCCGTGGTTCCTTGGTGAATGATTTTTCGCTCTTGGCCAGCGTGACGCAGCATTAACATTTGTGCGACCAACTCGACATCCATGGTTCCACCGATGCCTCGTTTGAGATTCTCGGGCTCCGCCGTTTCTTGCGAATGAATTCGCATTTGACAGATCTGGCCTGCCATCGCCGACTGCCATCGCGTGGCCACGATCACATTTGCGATCGCCGAGTCAGTTTGCTTGCGAAGTTTCCGCGACCCTGAAATCGCGCGAGCTTTGCACAACGCCAATCGCATCCACAGCGGCGCCGCGTCGGACTGAAATTGATTCATGAATTCGTCGACTGAAACGGCCATCGGCCCGGCCTCATCGATCGGATGGAGCTTTGAATCCAATTCATAAAGTTGGCCAAGCGGGTGCGATCCGTTGATGCGATCGAAGACTTGGCGAGCGACTTGGTTGAAAAATCGATGATTCGTGGTTGTTGACCGGCGTCCACCCACGCGGCGTTCGGTTTCACCGGCGTCGGAATATAAGAATATCGCGTCCAGATCGCTGTGGTAGTTTGGTTCACGTCCGCCCAACTTTCCGAGCGCCAGGGTTACCATTTCGACCGTTTTTCCATCGCTATCGACGGGATCACCAAACTGCTCCGCCACGACTTCTTGCTCATGTCCGATCACACGACGCAGGCAGGCTTCGGCGGTATCGGCGATTGCCTGGTGCGTCGCTTCGAGCGTCTCTTTGCCCAGCATGTCTCGGACACCGATCATCAGGTGAGCGCTCGACTTGAAGCTTCGCAAGATGTCATCGATATCGGCGGCGCCTTTGCACAGTTCAATCGAATGGGCGTCCAAACGATCTGCGGACGGCAGTCGATTCATCAGCAGCGAATCGATCAACTCATCGATCATGCCGGGGTTATTGGTCAGAATCCCGCTCAAATACGGCGTCGTGGCGCACAACCGGACGACCAACTGCATGGTGGGATGATTGTCGCCGAGCAATTCCCATAGCGTCGCTTTCGCGCCGAGCGAGTCGGTGACGCGAACCATCGAATGCAACGTGCCATCAGGATCCGGCGTGCTCGATACTTCTTCTAACAATGTCGGCGCGATTGACGAGAACACGTGACGGCAACGCAGGGGCGATAGGAAGGGCACCGTTTCGGTACTCAGCGAAGCCAAGTCCGTCATCGCTGATCTCGGGTGCTTCAGTTTGTAACGCCGCAAAGTTTGTTCGACGAATCGCGGATCCGGGTCGAAATCCAAGAGCAGGTCAGTCTCGGCAGGCGTTTCGCTTTCGTCACCTGTCGACTCGGCCAACAACCTCGCGATCAACAAGCGATTCTTCGCCAGCGTGTCGCTAAGCATTTGCGAGAACCGCTCGGCATCGCCACCGGAACCCTTGGAAGCACGAATGCCCAATTGCCATGCCAATGTTTGTCGTCCGATCCGATCGCTCGGTATCACGGTCGGGGCGGAATCAAATTTGACGGAAAGTTGATGGCTGAGTCGAAAGAGTCTCGCATAATTTTCAGCAAACTGAGATCGATCATCGTCGGATAGATGACCCGCACGGTGCAAACCATTGACTGCATCGAGCGTATTTCGCAACCGAACGGATCGATGTTGGCCGCCATGCACGAGCTGCAAGTACTGGACCGTCGATTCCAGATCATGAAGTCCGCCGCATGCCTTCAGCAGATCGTCTTGGCTTTCGACCGTCGCGTTCTCCGGTGCAGTCCGACGTTCTAGCTTGTGACGAACCGCTCGGATTTCCGTTCGTTCGACTCGCGTGATGAATTGGCGGTAGACCCAAGGCTCCATGCGATCGAGGAACGCCTTTCCCAAGGACTGCGATCCGGCAACCACACGAGCCTTAACGAAACTCATTCGTTGCACCGTTCGACCGCTGGTCTCATAGATTCTCGCGGCTTCGCGGAATCCGCAGATGTGGACGCCCACTTCGTGCCTGGGCCCTTCACGAAGATCGATGTCAACGCCCATGTTTCGATTCGAATCACCGCACAACAGCCGGACCAAATCATCGACCAACTTCGCGTAGAACTTGCGGTGCCACACGTTCTTGTGGTCGATGGCATCGTACAAGAATACGACTTTCATCGGCGCGTTGTAGCTCATCTCTTCGCCACCCAAACTTCCCAGTCCGATCACCGTGACCTCAGGCGTGGATCCGTCGGGACACTCGGGCATACCGCGACGATCGGCGAGGCGACGAAGCGTGAATTGCAGACCGCCGGTCAACATCGCGTCGGCGACGTGAGCCAGTTGACGACCGACGACATCGGGCAATTCACCCCGCACAAACTCGCCGTAAGCGATCCGCAAAATTTGTTGCGAAACGAAACGCCGAATGATCAACGCCGCTTGGCTGGGTTGGCGTATGTCGGAGAGCTGGTCATCCAGTTCACGAATCAATTCGGATCGTTGCAGAGGCGACGCGTCGGCCGCCCTCAAGAGATCAAACGAGCGCGGGTCGGAGGTCAATCGTTCGGCCAAACTCGGGCTGGCGGCGAACAGTGGCCCGATTGCGGCGATTGCGGCCTGCTCGCGTTGGAACAGAGCTACCAGGGCGGATGGATCATCGGTGCGGGCAACGAACCGGTTCAACAAGGCCAGAACCCGCTCAAACTCATTCGCTGGATCGCTATTCCCGTCCTGGCTGCGGGCGTCGGCGAAGCATCCACCCGATTTTGCCAGCAGGTTGCGAAGGGTGGTTTGCACGTTGTCGGCGCCCATGGTTCGATCGGCTCGAGTGGTTTTCTGGTCGAAATTACGGACAGGGGGGAACCATCCAGCGCGGACGCACTCATAAACAGTGTAAATCCATCGAGGTGGAACGTGTAGACGGCGAACGTAACCTAACCTTCTTCAACTGAGGCGATTTTGGGGACGCAAGTCCCCCTTTCGCATTGAATCCGGTTCACGACGGATGTTGTTTTTCGGCAACGTCCAGGTGTGGCGGATTCGCAACGTACGGGGGGCCGGCGTTACTGGTTACTTTTCACGCAAACTCTTCTCACGAAACACTTTGCCATGATTTATGCCCTCCCGTCCTGGAGCGATGGCACCGCTCCTGCTTGGACTCTCTCGAGCCGTAAAGAACGTTATGACCTGAGCTACGAGGGAAAACACGTGGGAAAAAAATTCAGCCGCCGCTCTCTGCAAGACGACGCATTTGACGCTGACGAATCCGTCAGCCGCCGCAACCGCGTCATGGGTCAAGATTTGACCGAAGCCGTCGATGACGATTTGCTGGCCGACGAGGACCGTCCTCGTCGCCGCGACGAGAGTTCGGCTGACCCGACCGAAGATCCCGTTCGCATGTATCTGATGCAAATGGGGCAGATCCCGTTGCTGACTCGCGAGCAAGAAGTGTCCGCCGCCAAGCAGATCGAGAAGACCCGCGACCGTTATCGTCAAACGATGCTGGCGACGGACTTCATGTTGATCGGCGCGCTCAAACTGCTCGAGCAAGTTCGCGATAAGAAATTGCGTTTGGACCGCACGATCGAAGTCAGCGTGACCAACGCGGCCGAGAAAAAAGCGATCATGCTTCGCATCATCCCCAATGTGCGAACACTGCAGCACCTGCTCTCGCAGAGCCGCGCCGACTATGTGACCGCGGTCAACAAGAAAGTGCCGATGCGTCAGCGACGGGCCTCATGGAGGAACCTAGTCATTCGCCGAAACAAGGCCGTCCGGTTGGTCGAAGAGATGAATCTGCGAACCAACAAATTGCAACCGTTGTTCGAGAAGCTGCGCCGCGCCAGCGAGCGGATGAACGAGATCCGCAAGGTGTTGGCCGACGAGTCATCGCTGGGTATGCCCGGTATGCCGACGGTCGCCGAACTCAAGAGCGAACTGACTTACCTGATGCGTTTGACGTTCGAGACACCCGCGACTCTTTCGCGCCGAATGAAACGATGTGACGCTTACCGCGACGATTACGATGCGGCAAAGCGAGTGCTGTCGGCTGGCAACTTACGGCTGGTCGTGTCGATCGCGAAGAAGTATCGAAACCGAGGGCTCTCGTTCTTGGACTTGATTCAAGAGGGAAACACGGGTTTGATGAGAGCCGTCGATAAGTTCGAGCATGCTCGCGGATACAAGTTCAGCACCTACGCAACGTGGTGGATTCGACAAGCGATCACGCGAGCGATCGCTGATCAGAGTCGTACGATCCGCATTCCAGTCCACATGATCGACACGATGAACAAGGTTCGCCAAATCACGCGTGACCTCGTTCAAGAGAACGGTCGTGAACCCACGCCGGAAGAAGTCTGTGCACGCAGCGGGTTATCAATCGACGATACGCGAATCATCCTCAAGATGAGCCGACAGCCGTTGTCGTTGGACCAACCGATCGGCGATCACGAAGAGAGTGTGTTCGGCGAGTTCCTCGAGGACCACCGACACTTCGATCCGCTGATGGATACGAATCGAGAGGCGTTGAAGGCACAGATCGACCTCGCGATGGAGACGCTGAATTACCGCGAACGCGAGATTTTGAGACTGCGTTATGGGCTGGCCGATGGCTACACGTACACGCTGGAAGAGGTCGGCCGAATCTTCCAAGTGACCCGTGAACGTGTGCGTCAAATCGAGAGCAAGGCAGTCCGCAAACTGCAACAACCCTATCGCGCCAAGTCGTTGGTCAGTTTTCTGGACGGCGCCGAAGTGACGATCCTCGAGGGCAGCGAAGCGCTCTGAATCTGCCGTGAATCATCGGCCAGAGCCATCCCCAGCGGATGGCTCGGTTCTGGCAGTTGACCGGTACGCGGACGGCCTATATCCTTGACGAAATCACGGTGGTTGTAGCTCAGTTGGTTAGAGCGTCGGTTTGTGGTACCGAATGTCGCGGGTTCGAGCCCCGTCTTCCACCCCTCGTGTTTTACAAGCCAGTTCGTCGCCAACAAGAGCGTCACTGTTCAGAGCGTCACTGTTCAGAGCGTCGGTAGGCTGGCCTTGGGTGGCGCGGCGGCGGCTTTCGCCGCCATGTTTCGGACGACCGATTTTGCGATCGCATCGAATGGGGCTCTCGCTTTTTGGTCGTTAGCAATCACATCTGCCAATCTCCCCTCATCGCCGGCCACGCGAAGCGAGATATCGATCGGTGCCCCGCCGAGATAGGCGACGCCCAATTCTTCCGCTTTTGCCCTGGCGCCACCGCGACCGAAGATGTCATAGGTCTTGCCGCAATCTGGGCAGAGGAAGCCGCTCATGTTCTCGACCATGCCCAAAATCGGGATATTCACTTTGCGGAACATGCTGATGGCTTTGACCGCGTCAAGTAACGCGACTTCTTGAGGTGTGCAGACGACGACCGCGCCCGCTAATGGTAATGCTTGCGATATCGTCAGCGCAATGTCGCCCGTGCCCGGTGGCATGTCGATGATCAGATAGTCCAGGTCGCCCCATTCAGTCTCGCCGAGAAACTGATTGATCGAACCGTGCAACATGGGTCCGCGCCAAATCACGGCTTGATCGGGTTCGATCAAAAAACCCATCGACATCACTGGCATGTCGCCGAGTCGAATGGGTTCGATCCGTTTCGCTTCAGTGATCGCGGGTCGACCGGACAAGCCGAGCAAATGGGGAATGCTGGGTCCGTAGACATCCGCGTCCATCAAACCGACTTTCGATCCGAGTCGCTTCAGCGTCAATGCTAACGAGGCGGCAACGGTGCTCTTGCCGACGCCACCTTTACCGCTGCCGACGGCAATCACGCTCTTGATGCGCAGCCCGATCTGGCCGAGTCGCGCCGGAGCACGTTCATGATGGACGATGCTCAGTTCGACATCCGTGCCCGGCAAGGCCGCGACAATTTTTGATCGTAAAGTTTCGGCGACTTCATCGGCGATGGCCGCGGAGTGCGACGTGAGACCGATCGTGACTTTGACTGAGGTACCGTCGACGGCGATATCACGGATTTGATCCATCGAACCGATCGGTCGACCGGACTCGGGATCGGGATGTTTTTCGATGGCGGCGCGAACGGACTCAACGGACGGATGCGACATGACCAAGAACAGATTGGAGGGGTGGAGAGACGAGTGAAAGCGTTTACGTCAGTCTAGGTGCTGTGACGAGCGTGCGAAGTAGCCTTCCACCAAACGACTCCAGCGGGGCAGGTCTTCGGGATGCCGCAGAAACGCCGCAACACCGAATTCGCCGAGTACGCATTGATGTTCTCGCGACAGATCCTGGGCCGCGGCAATCTGGATGACCTTCGGCGATGCGATCGAAAGCAAGGCAACTTGCTCGCAGGATTTGTTCAAATTTTCGCGGCTGATCTCCCAGAAGACGACCCCTCGGCGATGGCCGGATAGGTGCGAACGAACTTGATCGGGTTCGCTGGCGATGATCGATGCAACCAACGGAGCGGGCATCATTGCGGGGACGAATCGTCGTGAAGCGGTGAACCAGCGATTGGAACTTTCACATACGATCCAAGGACGTACGTTTGGACGATCCGAACTCGCGATATTACCCGCGACTTTGCTCACTTCGCATCTCGACCGTTATCGGTGCCTTTATCGGACGAACCTTTAGCGGCTTCGTCAATCTTACGGATCAAACGCGAACGGCTGATTCCAAGTCGCCTCGCTGCTTCGGCCCGATTCCCATCAACAGCTTCGACGGCTTCTACGATCAAACGCAATTCATAGCTCGCCACCGCTTCGTCAAGCGATGTCGGAAACGGTCTTGCCGATTGCGGCGCAAAACCACCGGGTCGATACGAACGAATCGCCAGCGGTAAGTTTTCCGTCGAGATTGCCGTCCCGGTCGCCGATCGCATCGCATGTCGAATCGACGCGTCTAGTTCCTCGAAATTGTGAGGCCAAGGATAGATGACAATCGCATCGAGCGCCGCGCGGCTGAGTCGTTCCGCGGTTCCTTGTCCGGCAGCGCGGCGGCTGTCGAGCACCGCCGTTGCGATTAGCGGAATGTCCTCGACACGAGTCGACAAGGGCTCAACCGTGACTGACAACGAACTGGTGATCTCGATCAGTTTTTCACACAAGCCGTGCGACGATGGCTCACCCCATGCGTTGGCGTCGATCGTATCCGACGCGGCTTCTCGATGGAGTTTGGGTCGCACACCGCACAGTCCAATCAATCGAAGTCGACCGCCGAACGTTCCATGCAGTTCGGCCAAACGCAACTGTGCGTCGAGTGGCATTTCGTCTAAGTTCCGCACCAAGGCTGTTCCCAATGCTGACGACGAATCGGTCAAGCGATGGATCAGCGGCGTCAGAGTCGCATCGAGCAATTCGGGGTCCATCAGTGAGCCGTCGACAACTACGATTGGTTCGCCGGGCGCCGCGAGCTGATGAATGCGAGCGGCGATCGCTTCGTCGCCACTTCCCGGTGCTGCGAAGAACGCGATGTCTGTCCGCGTTGCCGCCGCAACTTGCAAACGTCGACGAAGTTTGCGTGAGGCGGATGACACGCCGGCGGTCGCAAGTGTGGTGATCGCGGAGTGTCGCTTTCGCCAACTGTCCAAGCGATTTCGCAGCGCAACGGCATCGTTCCATTCCGGATCCGCCACGCGGTCGTCAAAGGACCCGCCGATAGCAATCGTGATGGCGTTGGCGCTTGTGCCGATGCGAATGAAGCGAACGTCAAGCGGGCTGACGCGGATGTCGCTGATGGTGGGCGGTTGCAACTTCAGCGAAGCGGTGCCTCGCGAGGCCAACCCTGGCGGCGGTGACAGCGATGCCGCGATGCGATCGAGATCATCGGGCGATACGGGAACTCCGGCGATGCAACGGCGTCCGATCAGCGGTTCCACATCGCGTCCAAGCCAAGCGGCGGTGCCTGCCGAAAGATAAATCAGCGTTCCGTCAGCACCGATGACCCAGACCGGCGCATCCGTCGTGTCGAGCGCTCGACCGAGGATGCGAATTTTTGTGCCGGTGGTCATGGTGTCTCAGAATGCTTGGCGTCCTAGAAGACGTCTAGCATAAAGTGATGGCCCGAGTGATAGCGTCGGTTGCTCGGGTAGAAGTTGTGCCACTTCTTATTGTAGACCGGGATTCGCATCTCAGGTGGATAGCGGTGATACATGTCATCGCTACTTTGAAAGTACTCTTGCCCGTAGAAATTTTGGGGATAGTACACGTAGGGATAATGGTAAAAGCGATTCCAATCTCGCGTGTCGGCTTGGCCACCCCAGGTTTGACCGTAGGCACGCTGATCGGCCGAGGCGATTTCCGACATGAGGATTCCGCTACCCAGCAGCGTGGCGGCGATCAGTAGATGACGAAGCATCAAGGCGTCCCCCCTCGAGACGTGCGACGCGGCCAGCGCGACGCGGTTGATTTCTAGCACGTAAATTCGGCGTACCCTCACTATCGGCACGTTCGATGTGGTCGGTTGAGTCGTTCAGGATCGGATTTTCAGTTGAATCGTTAGAATCCGCCGTGGTTCCGTCCTGCCAGAAGGGAAAAAGCGGTCTGATCGAGACCTTACGCGAAGATCTGACTTCTCAACCCTCGCCGTTGGCACCTATGATTGAGACGAGCGGGTATCGGCCCGCTGCTGCCTGACTGTCCGCCCAAGGATGCCTCCGCATGTTTGCTCCTGTTTCACGTCATCGCATTGCCCGGCCATTCCGCGCCAGTTCATCGTCCGCCCGTCGATCGCCGACGGGTCGATTTGCCGCTTGGTGCATGGCCGCGCTGTTGATTGCGATCCCGATGATCGATTCCGCCCACGCCTGTCCGTTTTGCAATGCGGTTTCGCAAACGCTGCGACAAGAGATGGCGGCGATGGATGCCGTTGTGATCGCGACCGCGACTCAGAGTGACCTGACTCGCAATAAAGACAACGGTGAAGTGTCGATGAAAATCGATCACGTACTCAAAGGTGGCGAATTGGTCAGCGTCGGCAGCGAAGTCCGTGCCATCTATTACGGCGACGTCAGCGTCGGTCGAAGGTTCATGTTGTCCGGCGTCGATCCGCCCGACATGCAGTGGTCGTGCTTGCCGGTCAATGAAAGATCCGAAGAGTACGTGAAAACAGTCTCGAAGATGTCTGAAGAAGAGCCGATTGTGAGATTGAGGTTCTACTACAAATTCATGCAAGATGATGAATCGATGTTGGCCCGTGACGCCTACGACGAGTTTGCGATCACGCCGTACGCGGTCGTCAAAGAACTAGCGCCGGAAATGGATCATGACCAGTTGGTTAAATGGATCAGCGATGCGGAAACGTCGACCGACCGCAAGCGACTGTACCTGACGATGTTGGGTGCGTGCGGTAACGAGAAGGACTTGCCGATGCTCGAAGAAATGCTTCGCAGCACTCAAAAAAGCACGCGTGGTGGACTCGACGCGCTGATCGCATGTTACTTGACGCTCGGCGGCGAAGGCGGCTTACCGGTTATCAACGAATTGTTTCTGAACAATGCCGCCGCACCTTACGCTGATACCTATGCCGCGATTATGGCGATTCGGTTTCACGGCACCGAGGGCGATGCGATCCCACGAAGCGCGCTCGTCGAATCGCTCCACCACGTGCTGGAACGAAAGGACTTGGCCGACCTCGTGATTCCCGACTTGGCGCGTTGGAATGACTGGAGCCAGATCGGCCGATTGAAAGATCTGTTCATCAACGCCGATCCGGATAACAACTGGGTCCGCGTACCCGTGGTCAACTACCTAAGAGCTTGTCCTTTGGAAGAAGCGAAAGAGGCACTCAAGAAGTTGGAAGAAGTGGATCCCGAGAGCGTGAAGCGAGCCAACACCTTTTTCTCGATCCCGGTTCCCGCCCGCGACACCAGCGGTGACGGAACCTCGGTCGGGCAACCGTCCAAGCGAGCGGTTGTCTCCACGTTCCAGAATCAGTCGACAACCATCTTTCGATCCGGCCACCGCACCGCCCTGCATGTGCCAAAATTGTCAATGGTCGCGTCCGTTCCGATGATCAAACCAGTTTTCGCAGCGATGAACCCTTGGCGATTCGCGTCCGTACTGTCGATGGCGATCGCAACGGTGATGATTGCCCAGTTTCTACTGCTCTCCGGCGGCGCGCCGCCCGTCAGGATCGAGAAGGTTCCCATCCGAAATGTCAGTTGAGCTTCCCATGTCGTCGACCTTCGACCAGGCGTCGACCTTCCCGTATCGGGCAATCAGCCGGTCTGCCATCGTCTCGGTGATTCTGTTTTTGGTTGCCGCCTGGGGTCTTCTACCCGTCCTGTTGCCCCTGCTGGGCTTGAGTTTGATCGGTGTCGGAGCGGCTCTGGTGTCGCTGCGGTCGATCAGCAAGTACCCCGATGAGTTTAGCGGCACGCAGGTGGCGGTCACTGGCTTGGTGCTCAACGGTTTGCTGCTGGTCGGTGGGACCGCAATGCACACCTACATTTACTTGACCGAAGTGCCCGAAGGCTACACGCGGGTTCAGTTTTACGAATTGCAACAGGACGCGAACGGCCCGGATCAGCCGACCGAAAAGGCCGTCTCGATTCACAATCAAGACATCTTCTTAAAGGGCTACATCCACCCGTCATCGGGCGGCGGATTGCTGAGGCACTTCATTCTGGTACCCGACTTGGGAACTTGCTGCTTCGGCGGCCAACCCAAGAGTAGCGACATGATCGAAGTCACGCTGGGGTCGGGCCAATCAACCAAGGCGGGGCTGACTAAGAAAAAACTGGCCGGAAAATTTTTGGTCACGCCAGCGCCGCAGAAGGTAACCGACTTCGATAACACGGTCTTCTACCGAATGCGAGTCGATCAGGTCCGCTAGCAGATCACTCTTCCGACGATTTTGTCAGGATTTCGCGGATGCGAAGCCCGAACTTGTCGCCGATCTTGACCGTCTCTCCCGTAGCGATCGCTTGTCCGCCTGCTTCCAAAATCAACGGTTCGTCGCAATGAGCGTCGAAGGTCAGCATCGAACCGGGGACCAAGTCGACGATGCGATCCAGCGGCACCATCTTCCTCGCCAACGTCACGTTAACGGGCGTCTTGATGGCCAGTACGGCGCGGGAGTAGTTGCTTTGCAGGTCGGCCATGGGTCCTCTCGGTCGGTTGGCGAAAATGTCGCTTGAGTAGTTATCGGACAGATTGATCGCCAAAGATTGCCCAGAGTCCAACAACCCGCAGCGAAAAGCCGTTCATTCGGCCATATATTTGGGAGATTACCCCCGTCAGGGGGTGTAGGAGATTGATCGTCGTAGATACATTAGTCCGCATCGGCGTCGACCGGATTGGGCAAGCCGCCCAGTCACCCGGCCCCGATGTCGGCGTTTACCAAACCACTGATCTTTGAAATAGAAAGCTGCGAGATGTGCTTACTGGCTGTTCAGTACCGATTGGTCCCCGAAAGTCCGATTTTGGTAGCAGCAAACCGTGAAGAGTACGTTGACCGATCGAGTCTATCACCGTCCATCCAATCGGGTAAACCGCGGGTGCTATGCGGGATTGACCAAAAGGCCGGTGGTACATGGTTGGGCGTCAACCAGAATGGGCTGTTCGTCGGCCTGTGCAACCGGGCGACAACGATGCCGCTCTTTGGTCAACGATCGCGAGGCCTGCTAGCCTTGGATTTGCTCCGCTGTGGTTCCGCCGCTCGGGCACTCGAGAAAGCGGAGACCGAGTTTGCCAAGACTCGCTACGAAGGCTGTAACATTATCATCGCCGACGCGAAGAGCGGTTACGCGATTCACGCCGACGAGCGTCAAGATGTCGTCGAGCTGAAGGATGGCCTGAACATCATTGGTTCGCGAAACTTGAATGATCCCGAGGATCAACGCGTTCAGATGGCCCGTCGCTTGCTGACGCTGCAGACGCTCGATTCGCCGGTGAAGTTCTTGGCCGTCGCCAGCAAGGTGTTCGCCCGGGCACCCGTCGGCCCAGGACGTCCCAGCATGGTGATTCGCAACGGCGAATATGCGACGGTCAGCAGCACGCTGATCGCTTTGGGTGTCAAACCCCGCGATGCGATCTACCAATTCAGCAACGGCGCGCCGGATGAGTCGAAGTACGAGGATTTTTCGCCGATGCTGCGTGACATTCTTAGTCGCGGACTTCGTGAAGCCCGTACCAAGGCGAAGGCTTCCAGCTAAGCATGGCTGATCGATATCTCGACGGGCTCGACGGTGCTCGTTGTCTGGTCACCGGTGGCGCCGGGTTCATCGGTTCGACGTTGGTCGACAGCCTGCGCAAGCGGGGCGCGTTCGTTCGCGTGCTGGATAACTTCAGCACCGGCTTCCGACGTAACCTCGATCACACCGCGAATGATAAGCAAGTTGAAATCATCGAAGGCGACGCCTCCGATTCATCGGTCGTGAAGAAGTCAGTCGACGGCATTGACATCATCTTTCACGAAGCAGCCATGGCCAGCGTCCCGCGTAGCATGCGTGAGCCCGCGCTGTGTCATGCCTGGTGTGCGACCAGCACCGTTGAATTGCTCCGCGCCGCAGCATCCGCGAAGGTTCGCCGATTGGTGTTGGCGTCGACAAGTGCCGCCTATGGAGATTCGACATTTGTGTCCAAACGAGAATCGGATTCGGTCGCCCCACTTTCGCCCTACGCTGCATCGAAATTAGCCGCCGAGGCCTACTGCAAGGCATTCAATAGTGGTTTCGATCTGGATACCGTGGTCCTTCGCTACTTCAACGTCTTTGGTCCTCGCCAAGATCCGCAGAGCGAATACAGCGCCGTCATTCCGCGTTTCGTTTCGATGATCTTGTCGGGCAAACCGCCGACCATCTATGGAAACGGGCAACAGTCGCGAGATTTCGTCTATGTCACGGACGTGGCGAAGGCGAACATGCTTGCAGCAACCGTCCCAGACGCGGCCGGAGGAACATTCAACGTGGCCCGCGGCGAGCGAACCACGTTGCTCGAACTGCTAACCACGCTCAGCGGAATTCTGGGGCAATCCATCAAGCCCATTCACGAGCCTGCTCGCGTCGGCGACGTTCGTGACTCCTTGGCAGATGTCTCGGAAGCCCGCAATCGATTGAAGTTCGAGCCCGAAGTCTCGATGGCCGAGGGACTCAAAAAGAGCATCGAGTACTACCGAAGCATTGCGAAGTAAACCTGTCGAGCTGATCCGATCTGAAGAATCGATCCGACATGACCGCGGACGTTTAGGTTCCGCCTAAGAACGGCACTGGAATCAAGATTGCGTGTTGTTGCACCCAGGTTTGCAACCCATCCCAGCTTGTGTACTGAGAAACGTACACGAACAGCAGATAAACGGCGACAACCGGCACCAACAACACGCGCACGGTCCACCGCGAAATCGTCGCCCAACGTCCGACCGCTTCTGGCTTTCGGCGCGCCCGCCGCATCGCCAGTCCTTCGGCAATCCGCGCCGGTAAAATGAACGCGACGAACACCAAGCATGGCAACCATACCACTTCTCGTGGAGTCGCTTCGATCTTCAACAGATACAGCGGTATCGGCAATATCACCAGTCCGCAAATCATCGCCGCCAGCCATGCCCATGGGGCGTGGCGAAAGTCACTACGAATACGCCGGACCTCAAATAACGCACGAATTCGATTTTCGGCCGCGAAATGTGCTTGCAGCATCGGCAGATACAACAAAGCCACTCCCAACAAGATCAGCGATACGAAACCGACAAGTCCCGCCAATCCGGTTTCTCCGTTTCGGAAAGCGGCGATGATGATCATGGCC
Organism: Rubripirellula sp.; assembly: GCA_041740415.1. GTDB lineage: Bacteria > Planctomycetota > Planctomycetia > Pirellulales > Pirellulaceae > Rubripirellula. Next base: position 6,968 of record JBGSLZ010000025.1, on the reverse strand, counting down.
GGAACGAGCCAAATGAGCGTCCCGATCGCTCCGCGCAGACCAAGCCAAAACAGACTCGGCAATCCGAGCGACGCGGTGAATTCCCAGAGACGATCGGGCGCGGATGTCCAAGTCGATGGTCGCCACCCCCGTCTTATGAATCGCTTGGGTTCGGGCCAGAAGTAATGCCGTAGTCGACCGCCACGAATCCAAGCCCACAACAGATAACCGGTTGCCAGAACCGAAGCTGCGATCGCTGCGAATCGAAGCAACAATGCTTGATTCGAACCGGGATTGATCAGCGAAGCCACAGATTCCCAATGCGTCAACAATTGTGTCGGCAGTGCGGCAATGAACACCGCCGAGAGTGTCATCCCGATCTTGCCTGCTTGGCTCAACAGCGGGAGCGAGTCGCGAAACTTCGCGCCCTTGGTCAGTTCGCCACTCACGCGGAGCAGGTATCCAAACGCAATCAATTGCAGGATCGGAATCGCCGTCAACACTGCCAGCAGCACGATCAACGATGCGATGCAGAATGAACCTCGCGCGGCCCAACCGATCCCTCGTACGATGCGTCGAGTCCATCCGACATTCGGCTTTCCGACATCGTCTGAACTCATGTCGACCAAATCGGCAACGATCGGCGTTTCGTCGCCGACAGCGAGATCGTCAATGGTCGAAAGATCAGTCACTTAAGTCTCGGGAATCCGGTACGAACGTAGCAATACAACCAGAGTACAGCGTATAGGTTGTTCGCTTTACCAATCGCGATCTTGGTTCCCATCGTACCGATTTCTTAGAAATCAACGACCGATCAACATGCCCAAGCGTTCCTTGAGAGCGAGTGCGAGTATGCCCATGGATTCCGCACTGGGCACCCATCGATTGGGCTCGAATCCGTTGATTACTGTGGTCCGGAAGGCGCACGGAAACGGCACAAATTCGATTTGTTGAACTTCGGCTAAACGCATCGCCCTTTTCATGTGGAATGCGCTAGTGATCAATGCCACCTCACCCGTCGTCGGAAATCGATCCGGAGGACTGGAAAAGAACGACTTCAGCAATTCCATCTCCTGAGTGGTGTTTTCGCCTTTGACGACGTAAATCACATCTTCGGGAACTCCCGCCGTTAGCAGTACTTGGCGGGCGATGTCGCCGGGGTTGTATCGCCCGTCGGGCGTCGCGCCGGTGCAAACGATTGCCCTCGTTGCACCGCTATGCCAAAGCTGGGCTGCCGAGAAAACTCGTTCGCCGTCCTGCCCCAGCTCGGGTGTTCCTTGCGGACTGACCGTCATTCCGCCACCGAGTACAACCACGCAACGAAAGGGCTGCGAACGTGTCGCGGAAACCGATTGCTCAGGCCATTCCAATGCGTTCATGAACTTGGATGAAAAGTAGATGTTGCCCGTTACGGAAAACAAAAAGCAAATCAAACCGAAAGAAATTGCCGCAGACCACATCCGCCGCAGTCCGAACCAGATCGAAAAGAGCATGCACATCAACCAAATCATTCCGATCGGCATCGCCATAGAAGTGGCGGTCCTTGTCGCCAAGGTCCTACCTTCGACGAGGTAGGAGAGAGCAACGACGAAGACGGCGAAACCAACGGTCACCAAGATGGCGACCGTCAACGACTTGATGGTTAAAGGAGATTTGTTCGATGTCATCCGTTTGCAGTCGCTCGGCGTCAAGCAACTTCGATCGCTTCGAGATGCGACGGATCTTCGATCAACTGTTTCGCGACGCCGCGCAAGTAAATCCCGTAGTCGCTCTTCATCGCGGCGGATTGCTCGGCGAGACGTTCCGGCGTGATGAATCCCATCCGAGCCGCGATTTCTTCGGGACAGCAAATTCGCAGTCCTTGTCGCTGTTCGATGGCGGCGATGAAGTTGGACGCTTGCAATAGTGCCATCGGCGTGCCGGTATCAAGCCAAGCGATGCCACGTCCAAACTTTTGCACGCTCAATGATCCGTCGTCCATGTACTGCTGAATCACGTCGGTGATTTCATACTCGCCACGCGGCGACGGCTTAACGGCTTCGGCAAACTCGACGACGCGATTGTCGAAGAAGTAAATTCCGGGGACCGCGTACTTTGATTTCGGATGTTTGGGTTTTTCGACGATTGCGAGCGGGCGACCTTCGGAATCCATTTCGATCACGCCGTAGCGTTCAGGGTCGCTGACCTCGTAAGCAAAAATAGTCCCACCCGTCTTCATTTGGGCGACCGACTGAAGCGTCTTCGACAAACCGTGGCCATAAAAAACATTGTCGCCCAGAATCAACGCGACGCTGTCGTCGCCGATGAATTCCTTTCCCAGCACGAATGCCTGTGCAAGTCCGTTGGGTTCGAGTTGTACTTTGTATTGAATCGAAATACCGAACTGCGACCCGTCACCGAACAACTTTTCAAACTTGCCGATCTCATCCGGTGATGAAATCAACAAGATTTCTCGCACACCCGCCAACATCAGTGTTGACAAAGGGTAGTAAACCAGCGGTTTATCGTAAATCGGCAGAAGCTGCTTGTTGCACCCGAGCGTCATCGGGGACATGCGCGTACCCGATCCACCGGCCAGGATGATGCCTTTGGTGCAAGCAGAAGTGGTTGACGTCATTGCGATTGTTTTTCGGAAGTGAAAGATGGAATTTGAGTGGTAAACCCTTAAGCGTCGATCAAATGATATTCGCTACCATCGGCTTCCTCGTGGCGAATTTCGTCAACGGGCTCTAGCTTTCCGTGACCTGCGTAAAGACGGTTGGGGGCGTTGAACACAATTCCAGGATGCAGGCTGATGTTCTTGTAAGCATGCACGATGCCGGGCGGTACGATGACTGATTGGGGGTTGCTGGCACCGACGACGCGAGTGAAACGTTTTCCGCAAGTCGGTGAATCCTTCCGCGAGTCCCATAGGTACAATTGGAAATCGCCGGGGCCGAAGAAACCGAACAAGTCGGATTGGTCGACGTGTTCGTGAGGTCCGCGAGAAACGCCAGGCAAGGTTTGACTCATGTAAGCCATCACGGGCTCATGACCGGCGGGCACTTCGTCGTTGCGGAACAGCTCGATCAACCATCCGCGACTGTCCTCGAAACGTTTAAGCTTCTTAAAGATCACACCCTCGAAGTCGCAGTCTTCGTTCTGATCGGGGGCCGAGTCGCTCATGTCCGACGCGGTGATGTTCAACGAATCGCCGGAGTCTGACTCGTCGATGCCGAGCCTCTGACCCGTGTAGCCATGCTTTCGAGTACTCTCGACCCAAGCACCGTTCGCCAAATACCATTTGACCGTTGATTCGATGCCTTCCTCGAAGCTGACTGACGGGTGCCACCCCAACTCATTCGAAAGCTTCGACGAATCAATCGCATAGCGGAAATCATGCCCAGGTCGGTCGCGAACAAACTCGATCTGGTCGCTTGACTTATTTTTCGCACCGGTCAGTCGATCAACAGTGTCGCAAATGGTGTGGACAACATCCAGGTTCGATTTCTCCGTCCCACCACCGATATTGTAAGTCTCGCCGATGCGACCCGACTCAAAAATCACACGCAGCGCAGTGCAGTGGTCTTCGACATGCAACCAGTCGCGTACATTCAAACCTGTTCCATAGACCGGCAGTGGCTTACCTTCGACGGCTTTGGAGACGATCAAAGGAATCAGCTTCTCAGGAAACTGATAGGGTCCGTAATTGTTACTGCAATGCGTCGTGACCGTCGGCAGGGCAAATGTTTCGTGATACGCGCGGACCAAGTGATCGCTGGACGCTTTCGACGCCGAGTAAGGCGAATTAGGGGAATAAGGGGTGAGTTCGGTAAACGCACCTTCGTCACCAAGCGACCCGAACACCTCGTCCGTCGAAACATGAACGAAACGGAACTGTTCTGCTTTGGTCTCAGGTAAAGACTGCCAGTATTCTCGGGTGGCTTCCAACAATTCGTAGGTGCCAACGACATTGGTTTGGACAAAATCGCCCGGCGAACCGATGCTGCGGTCGACGTGAGATTCAGCGGCCAAATTCATCACGCCAACGCACTGATACCGATGAAGCAAATCCAGCATCAACATGCCGTCGCCAATGTCGCCCTGAATGAACGTGTAGTTTGGTGCGTTTTCGAGATCCTTCAGCGAAACCAGATTTCCGGCATAAGTCAGCTTGTCGAGGTTGATAACACGGTATTGCTGCGTCTGAATGAGTTGCCGTACCAGATTGCTGCCAATAAATCCGGCGCCACCGGTCACTAGAATCGTCCGCATTTGAATTTCCAAACTCCGAAAAAGTGGTGTAATGCTCTACGAACTCACCCGCTTCGCAAGTGATGTTCCCTTCTAAAACGCGAAAAACCGACCAGCCCTCCTTAATCAAGACTAACGTAATCCTATCGCCCGTTAACTCCTGCATGGCACCTTTACATCCGATTCGAGTCTTCGAACTTGTCTATCCGGAGGGCCAGTCCCTCGTCGGGGATATCAATTCGAGAAAGTGATTCATCAGGTTGGGAAGGGAAATCGATGCCTCAATTACCGACACGGACGAGCATGTCGGCGTCAAATTCTGTACGGTCACTGATCCCGGCATGTCGGATCGCCATCCGTCGATGTTTCGAACGTACGTTTGCTTGGAATGATCTTGGCCGGAACACCAACAGCGACGCAGTCGACAGGTACATCGACTAGTAACAAAGCGTTGAACTGAACCCAACTTTGATAGCGCCGAATCGAACGCAAGAGGCGGCGTGAAGGATCGCAAAACCGACGCGGTCGCTCCCGCTCCCGCTCCCAATCGGGTTCGGTTGCGGATGGTCTTGAATCCCGCCCCAATGAAGGCCGATCTATCTCGTTACACAACATCGCGCTCAATGGCTTAGGTCAATCATGGACGATCAAACCAAATAGTACACTCATCGGTTTCATGGAAGAAGTGATCGTTCAAGAAGAAAACGAAAAGCCAAACAATCCCTCGATCCGCTCCGAGGAATGTCGATCTCGCGAATTGACTTCAAAGTAGGCCCTAGATACCGCGTTTTATTGGCTCATCCGGCTAAAGCGTGCGCGGGTGCTATGAATGCGGATAGGGTTTCGGCTGTTTGAGAAAGTGTGGACATGCCATCTTTCAGGGAGATTTCTGAAGTCATCCTTTGAAAGAAAATGCATGTCCACAAGTCTGTTGTATCACGCTTTCGCAGTTCGTGGCTACCAGCATACGCGGATCGAATTCGCCGATGGTGCCATCAAGTTCCATGTCGCCCCCAATGAGAAAACAGCCTGCTGCTCAAGTTGTGGCTGCGCCGCCGTGGTTCGTCGCGGCTCTGGGCAACGTGAATTCTTGGCCTCGCCGATCGGAGCCAAGCGAACCCTGGTCGTCGCGCAGCTGCCGCGTGTACAGTGCCGCGATTGTGGTGTCATTCGGCAGATCGAGGTGGGCTTCGCCGATCCGCGGCGAACATTCACCAAGGCTTGGGCTAAGTACGCATTGCAACTGACACGCAGCATGACGATCAAGGATGTTGCCGTGACGCTCGGTGTCTCTTGGGACGTGATCAAGGAAATCAAGAAGAATGACCTGCGAGATCGGTTTGCCAACCCTCCGTTGAAAGACGTTCGTCGAATCGCCATTGACGAGATCTGCATCGGTAAAGGTCATCGCTACGTGACCTTGGTGATGGACCTGGACACAGGGGCGATTCTGTTCGTCGGCGAGGGGAAATCGGCTGAGTCGCTGATGCCGTTTTGGAAGCGTTGGGGACGCAGGCGTTCTCGGATCGAGGCCGTCGCGATGAACATGTCCTCGGCGTACATCTCCGCAGTGCAAAAGAATCTCCCAGAGGCGGACATCGTGTTTGATCGCTTTCACGTGGTGAAACTAATGAACGAGAAACTGACGGCGCTGCGTCGGCAATTGTTCCGCGAGGCGACCGATGATCAGAAAACGGTTCTCAAGGGGAGTCGCTGGTTGTTGTTGAAGAACCCTGCGAACCTCGACGAACAACGCGACGAAGAAGCCCATCTGGCTGCGGCATTGGAGCTCAACGAGCCATTGGCCAAGGCGTACTATCTCAAAGAAGAACTGCGTCTATTCTCGGACAACACGTTCCGCTGGCCCGCGCAGTTGTTCTTGCGTGCTTGGTGTGACCGAGCGATCGCTACCGGCTTCAGGCCGCTAATCACGATGGCGAAGACGTTGACGCGTCTTGAAGAGGGACTGTTGAGCTACTTCGAGCACCGGATATCTTCGGGGCCGATGGAAGGAACCAACAACAAAATCAAAACGGTTCAACGGCAATCCTACGGCATCCGCGATCGTGAGTATTTTGAATTGACACTCTACGGACTCCACCAGACAAAGTACGCTTTAGTCGGATGAGCCAGATTGTTTTTATCATTGCATCTTCTTGTGGATTAAAAGGTACGCGGACTCGGTGTTCGCATGCGAAATTAAGTACTGGAACTGTGTTCTTAGATCCCGGAGCCTTTGCTTTCTCTCGAGTCCCAATCTCGTCTGCTGTTACTACTCTTTCCCTTCTTGCTTCGGCTGTTTGATCTGCTGTAGATAGTTTCGGATTTGTCATCTTGCTGGCTTGCGTTTGTTGTCGGAATTTGACGCCTTGCTCGGTTTGGCGATTCGTGCTCCCGGCGCGGGAATTGAAGTTGCCGTTTTGGGATAGGGCATCTTGGCATCAACTTCGTCGCGCCACTCGTGGAGCATGTTCTTCAGCTTTTGGGCTATCTTTGGATGCGACTCCGCAAGGTCGTTTTGTTCGCCAATGTCACTTTCCAAGTCGAAGAGCTGAACGGTTCCGCTTTCGTAGTATTCGAGCAATTTGTATCGCCCGGAACGAACGGCACCTCCAGGACTTTGGAAACCATGATTGCTGTAGTGTGGGAAATGCCAGTAGATCGGCCCACGATCGTAGTTTTCAGCCTTCAGAGCAGGGACAAAGCTTCGGCCGTCGACATGTTGATCTGGTAACGCGGGGAGGTTCAACATTTCG
>JBGSLZ010000024.1:0-6021 GCA_041740415.1 Rubripirellula sp. | reverse complement strand
ATTTCGCTACCAAGACCAGAAAGTCTACGTTGCCAGCGATCTGCTGGTGTACCACCAGGAAGGGGTGCCCCGAGATTTTGTCGTTCCTGATGGATTCGTTGTTCTTGATTGTGATCCGCGAAAACGTCGGACTTTTAAAACATGGGAGGAGCAGCGGGTTCCAAACGTGGTCTTCGAATTCACGTCGAAGAGCAGTCGCCGATCCGACGAAATTTTCAAACCTCGGACTTATGCTGAAATCGGTGTCCCGGAATACTTCCTCTACGATCCACAGGGTGAGTATCTTGAGCCGCGATTGCAGGGATTTCGACTCGGTGGCGATGGGCGGTATCAGCCCATCGCAGGCGACGAAAGCGGACGGCTTGAATGTCGTCAACTCGCAGTGCTATTGGAACTGGATGACTCGGACGAACTCGTCATTCGAGACGCTCGAAGCAATGAGATTTTGCTGACCGAAGCGGACGCAAACGCTCGCAAGGCTGCTGATGCGACAGCGGTCGCCAATCGACTTGCCGAACACAACCGATTGATGGAAGAAGAGCTGCAACGACTTCGACGTCAACTTGACGAACGGCAAGTTTAGGATCGAGCAGGGTAGTTTCTATTGTCAATCGGGTCGGGCGCATTTGACCACTTGGCATTCTGGGTTGACTCAACCTGACGCAAAAAAATCGGTTTCGCTCCTACGGAGCTTTGGATTGTGGCGGGACAGGAGACCAGGAGCTGACGCACCTGGCTATTCCATTTCGTGCCTACGGCACTGATCCTCGCTCATTCTCGATCGCTCAGATCGTATCACCTGTCACCTGTCACCTGTCACCTCCCCCCCTCCGCATCGCCTTCGTCATCATCAACGCCAATCGGCATGAAGGCACGTCGCGCGCCGTGTTGGAAGTTGCCGAGCGATTGGCGACCCAGGGTCATCAGTTGGATTTGTGGGCCCGGACTTATGAGAATCCTTCGCCGAATGTTCAATGGGTAAGGATTGCCGGGCCGACACGGCCCGAAGTGCTGGACTTTGAATCCTTTCGAATGATCTGTGATCGTCGGTTGCCCACCCACGATTACGACATCATTCATTCTGCGGGACCGAACACCTCTGTGGCGGATGTCTATACGATACAAACCGTGCATCCGGTGAAAGTTCGCGAGTTCAGTCCGCTACGATCCGTCGCAGAAACCAGCGTGATACGTCGGTTCTCGTGGCGGGCTTATGATGACCGCGTCATCGCGGCTGAAAAGCGTGCCTACCGAAACGAGGGTCCACGCGGGCGTAAGGTCTTCTTGCCGGTGTCAATTGGGACGCGGTCAGAGTTGTTAGCGGAATATCCAAACCTCGGTAGCAGGCAGCCTCCGGATGCCGTTTCGCAGGATTCTGGGTTCGACGATCGAGAAGAGCTTGAACGACACTCGGAGAGTGCGTGCTACGTTGAAAACATCCATGTTGTGCCCAATGGTGCCGACTTGGATCGGTTCACGCCCGCGAACCGATCGTTGCACCGGAGCGACGTTCGTCGAGAACAGGGGTTAGCAGACGACGACTTTGTGATGGTGTTCAGTGGCGGTGATTGGCGACGCAAGGGACTCGACTTGGCTTTGCAGGCGATCGCCAAAGTATCGCGACCAAAAATCAAACTGTTGGTCGTTGGGCACGACCGGGCTGGCGATGATGTTCGACGGTTGAGTGATGAACTTGGACTGCAAGATCGTGTAATATTTGCCGGTTTCCGCACCGACGTGCATCGTTACTACGCGGCTGGTGATCTGTTTTTATTTCCAACGGCTTATGAAGCGTTTTCGTTGGCAACGATCGAAGCGGCTGCCTCGGGGCTGCCGGTCCTGATGCCCGATGTATCGGGGGCGAGTGAATTGATCGGTTGCGGTACGACGGGAACCTTCGTCGAGCGTGATCCGCAGCACATCGCAAGCGTCATCGAGATGTATGTGCGTTCGCCTGATTTGGTTCGCCAGCATGGTGAGAACGCTCGATCGATCGTTGAGTCCAAGTTCAATTGGGACACGATCACTCGACAGACACTGGTTGTCTATCGGTCATTGCTGGCGCACCGGGCGGGGCAATGACTTTCCATGTGTTGATTGCCAGTCACGCGTGTGCGTTGCCGCAAAACCAGTCGATGTTTGCGATGGCGGCGCGTCGTCGTGGTTGGCGGGTGACGATGGTGATTCCCGCGAATTGGCGGAACGAATACGGCGAGCGAATGAAAGCGACTTTGGTCGACGGATTTGACGCCACTCTGGTCACCGCGCCCGTCATTCGCAACGGCAGTGTACCGCTGCATGCGTATCGGATGCGGGCGGCAATGTTGGTTCATCAAACACGGCCAGATATCGTTTACTCGCACAACGAGCCGTATGCGTTATCCACATTCCAATGGTGTCGCGCGGCCGTGAAAAACAACATTCCGTTCGGATTCTTTTCGTGCCAGAACCTCGTGAAACGTTATCCGACACCGTTTTGCCAAGGTGAATCGTGGGTTTATCGAAACAGTCGGTTCGCGTTCCCCATCACGCAGTCGGTCGATCAGGTCCATCGACAAAAAGGTTACCAAGGCGCGTCGACGATCATGCCATTGGGGTACGATCCGTCGCAGTATTTCGCGACCCGTGATGTACGCCAAAGGCACTTGTTTTCGGGCGACGTGGTTCATCTGGCGTTCATCGGCCGCGTCGTCGAAGAGAAGGGGCTGATCACCTTGACGCGGGCATTGAGTTCGCTTCGCGAGCTGCCATGGCGGTTGACAATCGTCGGATCGGGGCCGTTTGAATCCGAAGTAAGACGGGCGATGGATCGCTACGAAATCGCGGATCGAGTGGACTGGCGTGGGTTCGTTCCGCATTCCGAGGTGGCTGCGTTCTACGAGAACGTCGATTGCCTGTTGTTGCCATCGGAAACGCGTCCGAATTGGAAGGAACAGTTTGGTCGGGTATTGGTTGAATCGATGGCCTGCGGAACACCCGTCATCGGCTCCGATTCGGGTGAGATCCCGATCATCATCGGCGCGAGCGGCGGCGGATGGGTGTTTCGCGAATCGGATGCGGATTCGTGTGCGGATACGATTCGGCAAATGATCGGCAACCGGATGGAACGAAGCGAGAAGGCGGAACGCGGACATCGATACGTTCAACAGAACTATGCGATTCCTGCCTTAGCGGATCGTTTCGCCGATGCAATCGAAGCCGCCAAGTAGTAGGCAATCTCCGAGTGCCGTTAAGCGGAAGGAAAACGTAGCAGGCAATCTCCGAGTGCCGCTGAGCAGTTGAAGCGAATGAAAGGCGGACGGCATCCGGAGGCTGCCTGCTACCTACGAGTAGGGATGTTGACGTCGTGCTCCGAAATGGTCGGAGACTTCTAGTAGACTACGCTTATGCACACGCCCCAAGAAACCGATCCGAAATTTGCTGTGCCGCCGCTGGGAACTCCCGCTTGGCGGATTGCTCTTCTTTACCCCGCCCAGGGTAGTTGGTCAGAGACCGACTATTTTGGTCTCGCGGGTGGTCCGTTGGTGGAGTTTGACAATGGGCACATTGAGGTGCTGGACATGCCGACGAAAGAACATCAGCGGATCGTTCAATTCATATTTGTCATGATTCGAGAGTTCTTGCGGGGAAAGCGAATCGGTGAAGTCTTCATCGCCCCCCTGCCAATGCGATTGTGGGATGGCAAGTTCCGTGAACCTGACGTCTTGTTCATCAAGCATGGAAGGCCAGACTATCAAGACAGCTATCCTGAAGCGGCCGACTTAGTGGTGGAAGTGATCAGTCCGGGTAGCGACAACCGACGTCGCGACTTCGAGACGAAGCGGCACGAGTATGCCAAAGCGAAGATTGCGGAATATTGGATCATCGACCCCGAAAACGCGGTCGTCATCGTGCTGAAGCTCAGCGGTGAGGTGTATGAGGTGATCGGTGAGTTCGGTCGAGGCCAGAAAGCGACTTCGATCGAGTTGCCGGGATTCGAAATCTCAGTCGACGATTGCCTCGACTCCGCGAATGGTGAAAGGTAGCAGGCGAGAGTATTGCAACGAAACAGTGTGAATCGTGGAAACGTTTTTCGTAACCGTTCTTGGCTTGTATCGACTGGTCGTACTTGAACCACGAAAAACACGAATGACACGAAAAACATTGGACTCCTGCTACGTTTTTTTAGTGGTTCCTAAACGAGGCGTCAAAAATTGCTGACATTCTCTTCAAAGATGAAAGCTACAACATCAGGGGTGCAATGTTCGAGGTCTACCGAGAAATGGGGTGTGGCTTTCTCGAACCGGTCTATCATGAATGCGTGGAACTTGAGTTGGCGGATCAGAAGATCACGTTTGTGGCTCAAGTGCAGTTGAAGTTGAAATACAAACATCATCTTCTGAAGTCCACTTACATCCCGGACGCCATTTGCTTTGACAAAATTGTTTTAGAACTCAAGGCGGTAAGCGAGATCACTAACGAGCACCGTGCGCAGGTCCACAACTACCTGAAGGCGACCGGCTACCGGCTGGGTATCATCATCAATTTTGGTCATCACCCAAAATTGCAATATGAGAGAATTGTTCGATAGAAGGAGCGAATCACAACTTTTCGTGTGCTTCGTGTTTTTCGTGGTAAATCATTCTCTTATACACGTGAACGGTTACCGTTTTTCGCCGAATAAAATCAATCGATGGGTAAAACGGGACGGAAGATTTTGGCAAGAAGACAGCTTTGATCATCTGGTTCGAAGTGAACAGCAATTGTCACACATTCGTCGATACATTGCGAACAATTCCGCCGGACTTCCACACGATCACTTCATTCATTACCAACCAAAGTAACAGGCAATCTCCGAGTGCCGTGGCTGAGAAGAAGATTGAGCTTGGCGGACGGCATCCGGAGGCTGCCTGCTACCGATGAACCACATGCAGACTACTGAAGATTTTGTACATCTCGGCCTTGGTTGGATCGGCGATCGGGGTGGCGGGCTGGAGCGATACCAGGACGGGATCTGTCGCGCGCATGCCGGGCTTGGTCAATCGGTGACGGCTTGGGTGCAGAGTCGAGTACCAATTGCCGGTGATCAAGGGTATCGCGTCGTCGCGTACGCATCACCCGAGGAACCACGCCGGACGAAGCTGAGCAAACTGACGGAACTTGCAGCATCGCGGTTACCCGGTTGCGATAGTGTCTTCGTTTCTCATCATGCTTCCGTCAGCGCATCGCTATTGCAGCGGGTGCGTGAAATGCCGCACGTGGTGCATTTTCACGGGCCCTGGGCGGAAGAGGCGGCCATTGAGGGCGGACGTCAATGGAAGACTTGGTTGCAGCGACGCCAGGAACGGCGGGTGTATCAGTCCGCCGATCGAATCATCACTCTGTCCAAGGCTTTCAAAGAGTTGGTGGTTGATCGTTATGGCGTGCAAGCGGATCGGGTGTCAGTGGTCCCCGGCGCGATCGATGCATTGGCCGCTGACCCTGGGGTTTCAAGATCCGAGGCTCGCGCGCGACTCGGGTGGCCGACCGATCGAAGAATCGTGATTTGTGTCCGGCGACTGGTTCGACGTGTGGGAGTTTTGGAGTTGATCACGGCGGCCGAGTTGGTGCGTCAAACGCATCCTGATGTGCTGTTCATGATCGGCGGAACGGGGCCGCTCAAAGACGAGCTTGCCGCCAAAATCGATTCGCTGGGACTGTCCGATCATGTTCGATTGCTGGGGTTCGTTGCCGATGCCGATCTGCAAACGGCCTACCGGGCGGCCGATTACTCGATCGTCCCGACGCAGGCGCTCGAGGGATTCGGATTGGTGACGCTCGAGTCGATGGCGGCGGGCACGCCGTCGATCGTGACCCCCGTCGGATCGCTGCCTGAAGTGATGTCGGGACTGAGCGACTCGCTGATCTTGCCCGGCAAGGATCCGACCAGCATCGCCGATGGCGTCAGGCGATTTCTCGGTGGTGAGCTAGCGGTTCCCGATGGGGAAGCCTGCAAACGATACGTCCGCGACCATTACGATTGGTCGGTGATCGCGCCGCGAG
>JBGSLZ010000023.1:0-12652 GCA_041740415.1 Rubripirellula sp. | reverse complement strand
GAAAAATCTCTCGCTACTCATAACCCAGACACTTTTTCAGCCTTTCGATCGCTGGGTTATTCGATAAACATTCGATTCGCCCATAACCCAGCGGCCGCGGATTGGCAGAGAGTTCGTAAACCGTATGGTTCACTCAACTTTTTGGTGTGCGCACGTTCAGTGCGACCGCCGAGTACAGAGATTGGCCGGCGTTGATCATCACGATCGACGCCGGCCTTTTTTTGTGTTTTACGCCCTGTTTTGCCGTGCGAAACGCGATGTCGCTAACTCTGGCGACTCTCTTTGTCTCTACCTTTAGAGAGTCTCCGATTCGGGTGGTGTACACCATCGGCCGACACTTCGACCAAAAGTCTCGCCACTCTCTTGTCTCTTAGACCTTCCGCTTATTTGAATCCCACCGCCGTAGAGACTCTCCAAATTTCGCTCCCTTGGGTCGATTCAACGAGCTCGTCTTCATTGATTGTGATCGTGATCTCGCCAGTAGCTTGATCAAAAATAACGCGGTGAATGACTTGCGGCAGACCGAGCTGACGCTGTCGTTCATCAAGTTGCTTCCAATCCTTCCGCAACTCCATTGGAAGTTCTGAATCGGCGTCATCAACTTCAGCCAACACGCGACCCACGTGTTGTTCTAATTCATACACGCTGATGTTGACGCCGGTGCACGGTGGCCTGCCTCCAGCATGCGAACGACAGCGATAGTAGAGGTACCGAATCGGACCACGGTGCGAAACGCTCGTACTCATCGGTCGATTGCATTGCCCACAAAACAACTTACCCAACAAGTTCGCAAAGCTGCGAGTGTCACTTGGCTGACGTTCTCCGTGATTGCTCACACGAGTCCGGCGACGAATCAATTGATCCTGCACCGCATCGAACGTACTGCCGGTAACGATCGCCTCATGCTCACCTGGTAATGTTGAGTCTCCATTGAGAATCTCGCCAACATAGACGCGGTTCCTCAGCAGCTTCAAAATTCGCCGCGCGGTCCACTTGCCGGTCTCCCCGTTGTGATCGCACCACTCGCTCAGGTTAGCAAGACTCGCTAGATCGCTCGGCCGACCTCCTTTCGATGCCAACTCAAAGAAGTCCCTGACAACAACGAACTGCTCCGGATCAACGACAAGCTGTTTGGTCACCGGGTCAGCCTGATATCCAAACGGCACCCGCCCGGCCACACGTTTGCCATGACGTTTATATGCCGCTCGCATGTCGGCCATCCGATCGCGAGTTAGGTCTTGCTGAAACTCGCTAGCGGCGGCCACGATGTTGGTCATCAGTCGGCCAACAGCGGTGTCGCTGTAGTTTGGTTCGTTGACGACAGTCAATTCGACGTTGTGCTCGTCAAACAATTCCATCAAGCGCAGGAAGTCGATCAATCGTCGCGATAACCGGTCAGCGCTATACACGATCAAACGCTCCACTTGTCCAGCCTTGATCGCGTCAAGCAACCTCGAAAGCTCTGGTCGATCCAAGGTTTCGCTCGACTGACCCTCGTCGGAGAACACCGTCGTTACGGTCCATCCCCTCTGCAAAGCAAGCGATTGGCACAAATCGGCTTGGTTCTGACAGGAACTATAGGTGAGTCCCCTGGTTCGAGATTGACGAACATAGACTGCCGCCTCTCGGGCCATTTCCGATCCAGCGTCGGAGTCGAAATGGTTCTCGTTTGTCGTGTTAGGAGGACTATCCACAAGAACTTGCCGTGTATAGCGTTGTGCAGTACAATGAACGTCGGTGAATCATGTCAACGAATGATTGAAAGAGTTTAACACGCGATGCAAAAGAATAGTTCATTGATGGTGCGACTCGATGAAGAATCGAAGGCATTGCTCAGCGCTGCCGCCGAACTGCGGCGAGTGAGTGTGAGTGATTACGTTCGCAGTGTTGTCATGGGTCAGGCCGAACGTGAATTGGCAGCGGCCCAGTCACACACGATTGCGATGACGCCCACGGAACAACTGGATTTTTGGAACGCGCTCGCCAAGCCACCCAAGTTGACCAAGGCGCAGAAAGGACTCGGAGCGATCATGCGAGGCGATGCGTGAGCGGCGTTCGCTATCCTGACGGCTGGCGAGTCGAGTTACTGGCTAGGTCGCACAATCGGACGCGGTTCCAATCCGGCCAGGACGAAGTCGATGCGTGGCTGAAGAAAACGGCGTTTCAGAGTCAAAAAAAGCATCTGAGTTCGACCAAGGTATTGCTGGACTCCGAAAGCCACATCGTCGGCTACTACACGCTGGCAACATCCCAAGTCGACTTTTCTGACCTACCCGTCGAAGTTGCCAAGTCACTTCCCAATCGGCAGTTGCCCGTCGCCGTATTAGCGTGGCTCGGCATCGACCAATCGTTTCAAGGGCGAGGCATCGGCAAGCGTTTGCTCGCCACTGCGTTAAAGGATTGCTACGACGCAGCCGAAACCTTCGCATTCATCGCCGTCATTCTCGACTGCGTCGACGCCCCTTCCAAAGAGTTCTATCAGCACTTCGATTTCGCCGAACTCCCCGGCTATCCCATGCGACTCTACCTGCCCTTCAAGTTATTGGAAAAACTCGCAAAAGGTTGAAACAGAGAGTCTTTGTTCACGAAGAATCAGATAACCCAACGGTCAATCGTGGTTGTTAATCGCTTGAAACATAGATCAACCCCGAAATCAGCTTGCGAAGAGCCACTGCCCGCGCGCAAGCAGGTCTGCGATGTCGAAAAAGCAGCCATTTTACGGGACTTTCTTAACCTCCCAGTCGGGCGTGCGTCAGCCAAAATTTCAATCAACGAATCTCACGAACTTTTGCGTCAAGCAAAAGCCGTTCCAGACGCGTTTGACACAGTAAATCACGTCGTTTTTGCATAGCCGCTACTTAACCCGGGTAATGGCGTAGAGACTGTTTTTTCGGACTAATTGCCCCCTTATCAAACTGCCGTTTGGGTTGGGTTATTTGATTGGCTTCACGAAGCCCGTCCTCTACCGTGTCAAACGAAAGGCGCAGAGACAGCGTGACCACTTAAGCAGAGGGTCGCAGAGACTTTTCCGATTTCATTCACACGCACTTGATGGATCTGATCGGCGCTTGATCACGATTCGATGCCGCCATGCAAAACGATCCTCTGCGTCGAATCGTCCAATTAGCCTTCAACCATGGCGATTGCTCGCATTTTTCGATCAACCTTGACCTCAACCGGCGAAATCAGGGACAAACACCCCATGTGTTGTACTGAAGCCCAAGTACGGGAGAGAAAATATGCCACCCAAAGAAATCTCAATCTCCGCTGACGGTTTGCGCATGTTGAACGCCGTCTGCGATGAGTATCGGCGACAACTCAAAGCGACGCTGGTAGAATCGGCTGGAGGCGCTCCGGTTCTCTCCAGCGACGTATTGAAGGTTGCTGCCGGGTTGCAGCAGCAGTCGTGGCTAAAACAATTCCAGGAAGACGATTCTGATGATCTCGAACGACGAGCGGCCTGAACGTCGGGACGACAAAGGCGAAGTACCGTTTTCCACGCTAGATACCAATGATCACCTTGTCCGAGCGTTTCGAGAATTCTTGATCTCGGAGTCATCGAGACGTGACCCGGATCACGTCTGGCAAATCGTGGCTGACTTTTCACGTCGCGTCACATTTTTAACTCAACACATGGGCTTGAATCTTCAGTCCGACAGTGTCGTTGACATGATTGCCGGGTTGAACGACGCCAAGATGGCCGAAATGGCGTTGGACGCAGTCGATTCAGATGAAGGCCGCGACCGCTTGAAAGATGTCCTTCAGACGCGACCGTATCCCCACTATGAAGCCGATCCGAACAATGGCGAGCTGCTCGTCCGAATCGAAAGTGATGGAACTCGGACCACAGGCCAATTCGTGAATCAGGAATTCGTTGCCGTGAACAATGGTTAGCAACGACTCGGATAAAGTTCCAACACTCATCGCCCTGGCGGGTTCAAATGGCGCGGGGAAATCCACCTTCTACGAAACGCACCTCGCTAGTTTTGGCTGGCCATTCGTGAACGCCGATGTCTTGTCGAAGGATCTCGGTATCGATGCGTATGCCGCGGCTGAGGTTGCCCGTCAACAACGTTGCGACTTGATCAGACAACGGACTAGCTTTGTCTTCGAGACCGTGCTTTCAGACCCAGTTGGCGAAAAGATCGGGTTTCTCGAAAAATGTTCGCAGGACGGTTTCAATGTGATTTTAGCTTTCGTCGCGATTCGAGATGCGGAGATGTCAATTCAAAGAGTTGGAATGCGAGTAAGCCAAGGCGGGCACGCTGTTCCGATGAAAAAGCTGCGGGCACGTCACAGCAGGACGCTGGCGAATTTGAAACGCGCAATTCGGCGTCTACCGCAGGTCCGCATCTACGATAATTCTGATCTTTCCAAACCTTACGAGCACGTCGCCACGTTTCTAAATGGCCAGCCGCAGTTCGGTCTGGGGATGCTCAGCGATTGGTTGCAGCAACATCTTGTATCTGAGTTTTACCCAGACGCTTGATTCGCTTGATGATGGACTGCGATCGTTCGAATAGGATACCGTCGCGATACGAATCGCCGTCGGGTCAGAAAACGCATACCGTGTCAAACGAAAGTCACAGAGACAGCGTGAACACTTAAGCCGAAGTTCGCAGAGACTTTTCCGATTTCATTCCCACACAAAAGGGTGCGACGAACATCGCGTCGACACCGCTAGTCGAAGCGAGCCGTGCGGCGAAGCACATTCTTTCGGACCTTGAGTTGTTCTTTGGAAGTGATTTGCTCGTAGCGGCGCATCGCGTCTTTGAGCAGCGAGAGAAATGACCATCCGCACGATCGAGACCGCTGCTCTCAAAACTCTCCCCAATCAAATACACGTTCCCTTGGAGTCTCGTCGGTCCCGGACTGGAGATCGAAGCTGGCTTATTTGATTAACACATTCGGTAAATCGCCCTCGTCACCGCAACATGCTACCGGCCAATCACTTATGAAGATCGCACGGAAAAGTCCGAACTCTCACGAGCGGTTTGAGCGAGGTGTGGTTCCCTCATGCAGCCAATCCTACGAACTTTTGAGTAATGCAACAGCCGTTCCAGTCGCATTTGGAACGTTAAAACACGGCGTTTTTGGATAGCCGCTCCTTAGCCCGGGTAATGGCGTAGAGACTGTTTTTCGGATTAGTTGCCCCCATTTCAAACCGCCGTTTGGGCTGGGTTATTTGATTTGCTTCACAAAGCCCGTCTTCTACCGTGTCAAACGAAAGTCGCAGAGACAGCGTGGCCACTTAAGCCGATGGGCACAGAGACATTGATTGATCGAATGCGGATGCTTCGAGTTGAAAGCCGGTGTCACCACGATGGGAGCCCGACACGCATCGCTTCGTTGGTCTCATCGAGATCGAATGCCTCGGCGTCGAATTCGCCAGCCCACTCCACGAAGTCGTCGTGCTCCTCGTGTTCGGGATTACCCATCGCCTCAAGGAAGTGCTCGTAACCGTAGATCCCACCAACATCCTCCGGTGGACCATTGCGTTTTCCGGATAGGCAGCGTGGATAGCATATTGCCGGCTGGCGAGTTGTCGTTTTCTCGAGCAACACATCGTGCTCCCATCCATCGCCGAAATCGTACATATAGATGAGTCTCAGCTTCGGCCCGTGTTTCTTGATTAGATCACTGATCTTCATTTTTCCGTACGACCTTTCGGATGGGTCGGGAAATACGTCGTCGAGCATTCTCGGATCGGTGTAGCGGACTTGGCCAACCACGAACGCGTGGAGATGGGAATTGGTCCAGCCCATCGCAGTTTGGATGGCTTCATGAAACTTGGAGAGTGTGACGTCCAGGGTTTCAATGCGTCTCCATAGTGGCGGCTTGATACCACGGAGAGATATCTTGAATTGATAGACCGTTTGACCTGATCCCGATTGCTGGGCAAGCTCCGTTTTTGTCACGAGCGGTTTCGTTGATACCCAACCAGTGACGGTTCGCGTTATTCGCTTTCCCGCCCACTTGGGAATCTCACTCCGATCGATCAGGATCTCGATCGAACGCGCAACACCAGCTTGCCGCTGGATTAGGCCTTTCTTCTCCAGCATTTTCATCATCTGGTTGACCGATGGCGGTGAGACTTTCAACGCGTCCGCGATTTCCGATTCGGCGGGCGGCAAACCGAATCCCTCGGTGTAGGCCAATATGAACGATAGGTAGCGACCTTGAGTGGGAGTGAAGCTGGGCATCGTTATTCTTTGGCTCCTTCGGGTTGTGGTGTCACTCGCTGAACCGTGTGTGCAGGTCAATCAACGGACCATAGTTTCGCATATCTGCTTGCTTGATGGCGGCAATGTACTCGTCGCGAATCGGACTCTCGGTGTTTCGCAAGTCGGTTGCGGGCCAGAGTGTTGCTGGCTGGTCGTGTTGCATAAGCCACACATTCGCCAAGAGTCGAGCCCATCGACCATTGCCATCTTCAAAGGGATGAATCCAAACGGCGCGGTGATGAAACTCAGCCGCCGTTGCAACGACGAGATCACCGCTTTCGTTGTGTCGCTTGTCGGCCTCCATCGCAATGACTCCGAGCTCCGCAGCGATGATGTTGGGGCTCACTCCGATGTTCTTTTCAGTCGATCGGATCTCGCCTGCCCAGCTCCAGATCGAACCAAGCATCTCACAGTGGAGTCCGAGAAGCCAATCAAAATTGAACGGTGCAATCTTCCGGGATGGTTTCGAGAGCAGGTATTTCTCTGTCACGCGAAGGATCGAAGCAAACTCGACCTCGTTGAGCTCACGCCGTGTTTTGATCGTCTTAAGCTTGAGGCCCGATCCATCAAACGGCGTGTCGTCATCTTTCCCGCTAGAACCAAGCCCCCTGCCCTTGCCGTTGTCACGACCAGTGTTCATGAGGCCCACAGTTTTCGACTGGACGATGCAATCCGAGCTTTCGCTGCTTCGAGATGCGATTGGGCCGACGCCCGTGAGACAGCTTGAGACTCGAGAGCCACATTGCCCTGCGTGAGTGCGATCAAACGTTTGGCTTTTGCGGTGGCAATCTGATCTCGGAATTGCTCGGCGGGAATCTCGGTTAGATCGAGAGAGATACCCAAGGCGAGCAGAATGGCCTGCAAGTTTGCGAACGAGAATTCGTGGTCCTCACCGCCGAGAATCCGAATCACCGTGGCCCGCGAAACCCCGCTCCGGCGCGCGAGATCGGAAACAGATATCTCAAGATCCTGTTTTCGTTTCTGGATGCGCGCGAGTATTTCGGAATGATGCATGGCAACGGGTCCGGGTTATTTGGAGATGGCTTTCTCGCAATTCTGGAGATTACGCACCACCATAACGTCCAAAACAAGTGTTGCACGCATGATACAAAAGTCAAGTGGCATTCCAGGATGACAAACGCCGATTTGAGAGGTAGTTAACGGTGGTCACTAGAATTCCGTGACCGGGACAGATTCGAATTCGAATCGAAAGCGTCTACCAACTGGCATAGCTTTTCGGGTGATGTGATTTGGATCACAAATGAACCCGAAAGATGCGTCGTAACATGTTTTCATGAAACGACTTACGAAAATACACAGGGATTTCCCGAGCTCTCCCGAGCGGTTTGAGCGAGGTGTGGTTTGCTCAACTTCAATTTGGCGTCTCGGTTTACTCCGACCGCCGGGTTAACGAACAAGCCGACGTTGGTCTTCACGACCGACGCCGGCTTTTTTCGTGGTTTACCGCAGTGCTGGCAAGGACTTACGTCGACGCTGGCCAGCGAAAGTTCTCTCGGAGTGTCTCTGGAAAAGTACTATCGGGCCGCCGGCGAAACGGTCTCTGACGCGATCTCGGCCAAAGGTCTCTGTTGTCTCTGTACTATTTGACCTCCAGGTTATGAAGTCCCGGAGTGCTATCCGAAGAAAGTGGTCAACGTTTGCGGGGTTGTTCTGAGCCGAGGGCGACGAGTTCAACGTCGCCGGCGACCTGGGGAAGTCGAGATGTCGAAAATTCGGACACGTCGGCTGTCGGCGAGCTAGATTTCTGAGCGGCACCCGCTCGTTACGGTTCTGAGCGCTCAACGATCGCAATTCGATCAGTTGCGCCGCACCAGACCTTATCTTTGTAACGATTTTGCGGATGAAGTATGCACTTATCATCACCGGCGTTCTCGCCGGGCTAGCGATCACGGCTCCCCAGCTGGTGGTGTTTGGGTATTTCCTGTTGATCGTGCCGGGGTTGGTTCTCACCGTCGCGCCTACGGTGTTCATTTACCTGGCCGTGACGGCGGTCGTTCGGCGACCGTTACCCATCTACTCCCCCATGACGGCAACCGCGGTGGCCTTCGGCGTCACGCTGCTGCTCGGTTGGGCTGTCATGCAACCGTTCCGTTTGGCGGCAATGGCTGCGTTTCACGCCGACGAGTTACCTGATGTGGTGTCCAATCAGGTCATCGAACTTGATGGCTACGTTCGTATTGAAAGGCCGGATCAACGCCGCGAACCTGAATGTGACTACTTGGCACTCGCGCTGCTCGACTCAACTCGTGTGAAAAGCCTGACCACGGTCACCGCCGGGCGCGGCAAGCCGTCGGACACTCAGCCCTCCGCCGCCTACGCCTTGATCTCCGCGAAGACGGATCCTGCCGCAGGCATTTTCCCTAGTGAGCCGGGCCGGATCGTCCGCGAGTATCCGCCGTTGGTTCAGGCGAATCGTGGGATGAAGGTGATCACGGCATCCAAAGCGGTGGAGGCGAATTGGGCGGTGCGATTGGCCGGACAGGAGCGACTGCGGGAAATCAAAGCGATCGAAGCTGAGGCGGCCGATTGGATCATCCGCATTGATAACCCATCGAATCACCGAACTTACACCCTTCGTCGGATCACGATTTTTGACTCGAAGGGCACGGTCCGTTTTCGCAAGAGCTATCGAAAGCAGGCAGTGCCCGCTCGCATGTTCTACTTTGGCTTTCAAGCGACCATGGCTGGCGGCCCTGTCTCGGCGTCCTTCCACGTTGGTCGTCAGCTCATTGAGTCTGGCGAGCGGTCGCTGGAGCCGGAATCCGCGTTGCTGCAAGCGATCAAGTTCGCCGTTCCGCCGTGTGACGTAAAGGCACGGGAACGACTGCGGGATTCAACCGTGCAAGCACTTGATGACCCAATGGCAACGTCCGCCCAGCTCGACTTGGCACGTCGCTACCTCGGCTTGTTTTTCTTTGACGCCAAGCCGCAGGATCATGCACTGATCGCGCGAATCGTGGCCGATGATCGCGTACGAGACATTGAGACGCCCATCGAGAACGTCTTTTCCAAAGACAAAACGCCTGTGGTGATGCGAGATTCCTATGTCGATCGAATTGCCATGGATCACACCTCGGCAAGTCTGCGTCATTGGTTGGCCGAGCGATTGGCAAGTTTGCCGCAGGGCACGTTTGCCAATCCAGATGAAAAGTATCTCGAGATCTTCGACTCGCCCGAGATCTATCAACAAGCGGCACCTTTGATCGCGACTTTAGCTGACCTTGGTCCGAAGCACGGGATGCCAAAGCTCGATGCGATGCTCGACACCGCGGTGGCGATCCCGCATTGGCGTGATCGACGCACATTGATCGAAGGCATACGCGAAGCATTCATTCGCTTGGGCTCGCAGGCATCGGCGACAGCACCGCGGATACGAGAACTGTTTCTAAGTCGCCCGTCGCCAATCATGAATAACTCTGGCGATGCCGATCAGTGGCGATTCGCGTTGGCCAGAATGGGCGTTGCGATGGAGGACTTGCCAGTCTTCCCAAATCAATCACCAAAGTCTGTCGAGCGGAACCTTCGCCAGGTATCCGACAAGATGCGACGGTATGAACAGGAAACCACACCGGAGCAAGAAATATGATCGGAAACTTGATCTTCCAACTGTTTAGCTACAGTGTGCCAATCGCATTCGTAGCCTTGATATGGAAGTGCAATGCTCGGCGATGGACCCGTCTGGCCCTAGCGTATCGCGCAGTCGACGCCACCGATGGTGCTGCCAAGCGGACAATGCAGACGGTTATTCTGATTGCCGGCGATATCGGGTGGAACTCGTACAAAGGAATCGCGACCGTCAACGTGACACGCGAAGGTATCTTACTGAAGCTGATGAAACCCTTCTCAGTCTTTCACCCGCCGCTACTGATCCCCTTCGGCGACTGCCACATCGAACCGAGGCGTTGGTACCTAATCGGGAAAACAGTGCAGTACACACTGCGTGGCGTCAGTGACGTCAAGATGATCATCCACGAAGACCTGCAAGATTGGATCGAAACGCAAGCCGCCAGCCTAGCCATCGCACAAGAAGACACATCCGAAACGGGTTCAGTGCAACCCAAGACATTAGTGTGTCACTGAATTAGCTTTGTCGCTGCGAATCCCAATCAATGCCAGCGGCGACAGTATCGCGGCAACGGGGACACCGAAGGCAGCGCCGTAGAGGCCGCCTTGGAAAAACCACTGCAAGCTTCCTGGCGGAAGGATCTCTGCGGTTGAAATCGCGAAGAAGCACGCGACGATCGCTCCGATTCCGCTGGCGACGATCGAAATCGGCTGGCCAAGCTTCTTACGCAACAGCAATGCAAACATGGTCGATGCGATCAAGCCGATCGCGATTCCGCTCATGGGAGCAGATTTACTGCGTGCTTCGTTGTCAATCAAAGGATTTTGAAGAAGTAGTTCACAAGTGAAACGCCCAAGTTCCCGTTGCAGCGATTTTCTGAGTTTCGTCAGATCTTGATCAAAAGTCTCAGGCTGCCGTACTCATCGCCAAAACCTAGGCCCCTCAGCGCTCCAGCGTGTCAAACGCGTGTCAAACCGGTGCGAGTTGCGCTTACGTGCAACGGACTTGCGGTTTATCCAGATACTGCAGCATTACTACTTAACCAAATCGCGTTGGTATGATGTGACTGACGCGAGGTAGGTAAGCGGTCTGGCGATTGGCAAATAGGGCCTGTCCGTTAGGTGCAAGCCAGTAATTCCGAGCCTGCCGCTCAATAGCCGCAGCCATCGAGGTCGGACTTTGGTCTGATTCTTAAACTTTCTTGTTAACATTCCGCCACGTCACGCGGCATACGCATATGAGCCACGAAGAAGAGATTGATGCACGAGAACGGCTGGCCAGACACTGGCTGGAGGCGGAGCCGTCAGTACAGGCCTATGTGTTTGCGACGGTGCGTGGATTTCAAGATGCGGAGGACGTGTTACAGCAGGTCGCGTTGACGGTGGCGAGGCGGTTTGATGAGTATGATGCAACGCGGCCTTTCTGCGCGTGGGCTCTATGGCTCGCGAAGTCGCGGATCGTGGACCATTATCGGAAGAAGGGACGGGAGCGGCTGGTGTTCTCCGAGTCGCTGATGGATCAGCTAGCCGAGGTACTCGTGCAGCAGCAACCAGAACGCGCGGTACGCCAGGAGGTTCTGGAGCGTTGTCTCGACAAACTGCCTGAAAAATCGCGGCAGATTTTGGCACTACGCTATGAAGAGGGCGCGCCCATGGAACGCGTGGCAGAGGCCATCGAGTCCACTGCGGGTGCCGTGCGTGTGATTTTGTTTCGCATTCGCAATCTGCTCGCCGAGTGCATAAACAGCGAACTTACACGGACAACAGCATGAGCGACACTATGACGGACGCCGAACGCCAACTCGTGGACCTCTATCTTGACGGTGATTTGCCTGAACGCGAACACGCATCGTTGTTTCAGAGATTTGAAAGTGACCCCGAAGCGTTGGCCTATCTGGCCGCGCGGACTCAATTCAATGTGGACCTGCGGCGTTCCTTCAATCGCCGCAAGCTCCAGCAATTGGCAGTGGCTGGCGCGGCGACGAGCACCTCTCAAGCCTCACTTAAACGGGTTCGTCCATCTTGGCTCTCTTGGCACCCGCTCGCTGCGGCAGCGGCGATGATGATGGTGGCGGGGCTTGCTTGGTGGTCGTGGCCGCGCAGTGACGATCCCATCGCGGGAGAATCCGTTGCAGTCGCTCCCGCTTTGACTCAGGTCGCGGTGGTGACGCAGTTGGTCGATGTAATGTGGAATGATGTGCGATTTCAAACCAACGACCGGGTGCCGATGGGGCGGTTTTCGCTCAAGGCGGGCCTTGTGCGTTTACAGTTTCTCAGTGGTGCCACCGTCGTGATCGAAGGACCGGCGGAGCTGGAGCTGACCAGCGACCACGGAGCCGAGGTTCTCAGCGGCCTCGTCACTGCAAACGTGCCGCCGGTGGCGGAGGGCTTCACGCTGACCGCCGCAGGCTGGCGCGCGGTGGATCGAGGCACGGTATTTGGAATTGATGCGCGATCTCCTGAGCGCACCGAGGTGCATGTGATCGAGGGCAAGGTGGACATGCATCGCGGCGCGGATGCGGCGGTAAGCAGCACGCTGACCAGTGGCGAGACGGCGCGCCTGACTTCGACCACGTTGGTCGAGCTAAAAACAGCCAGCGCGCACTTTCCCCGCGAAGCCGATGTTATCGATCGCGCCGCCCGAGCCAGCCAGAACCAATTCGATGCGTGGATGCTCCGCAGCAACTCACTCGCCGCCGATCCCAGCCTCGTCCTCTACCTCGACTTTGAAGCCATCGACGCGGAACGCGGCATCATCCGCAATCGTGCGTTAGAAGCCAGCCCGCACAGTGATGCGACTCTCATCGGCGGCGAGTGGACACAGGGCCGCTGGCCAGGAAAAA
>JBGSLZ010000022.1:0-87837 GCA_041740415.1 Rubripirellula sp. | reverse complement strand
GTTGTTGATGTCGCTGTCTATGGTCTTCGCCAGCATGGTCGGATGTGGAAGCCAGCCAGGCATCGCGACCGGCGTTGTCCGATTTTCCGACGGCGAGCCGGTTCAATCAGGCAGCATCGAATTTCGTTCGACTGCAAACGGCACACGTTACGCGAGTCGCATCTCAACTGACGGCACCTTTAAGCTTGCCGATCAAGACGGCGCGATTCGCTGTCCGCCGGGCGATTACGAAGTCGTTGTCGTTCAAATCGTCCTAACCGAAGACCTAGCCGCCGACGCCCACACTCACGGTCGAACCGTGCCACGCCACTACGCCGACTATTACACGAGCGATCTCCGCAACACTCGAGCCGCAGATGCCACCGACCAAATTCAGATTGTCATTGGTAACGACTAGCCCTTACAAAAGCGAAGACTGTTTGAGTTTTGGCGATTTTGCGATTTGATTTTCGGCGCAGCAAGGATGATTCCAGTGAGGCTGGCGTTGTGATTTTGGCGGGAGTTGTTCGCATCGGCGCTGGTTATTTTTTGTGCTAGGCGTGGCGGCGGTATCACCGCATCGAAACATTGGCTTCGTCTGGCAGACTCCTCAACAGCGAAGGAGACGGCGGACGTTTGAATCGATCATTCAGCGGTGCGTTGCGCGCACACTGTTTCGCTGTGCGATGTTGGCTCGCGGGATGGCTGATGGCTTCTTCAGCGAACGACGACGACGCATCGTTTTCCAGGCTGATTCGTCGAGGCTTTGAGCGATTCTCGCGAGATTAGGCATCGCGTCGATCCCGAACTCAATGTCATCGTCGTCCTAACCGTCGAACTTCTCGGTCAACGCGAAGTCGGTGTCGCCGCGCAGAACCACTTTGCGAAAGCCCGCATCACGACATCGCTGGGCGTCGTCACAGCGATCACTTCTACAACTTCCAAGGCGTGCGAGCGTTCAAGGACAAATTCGATCGCGAATGGACGCCCAAGTACGTCGCCAGCGCTAGCGGTTACGCAACCGCGCGAGTCTTTGCCGATGTCACCACGCTGATCTCTGGCGGGTTGGGAAAGTTGTCTCCGAAATCAGCGAAAAGACGCTGAGCGTTCCACACCTCGGAACTTAGTTGTCTTGGCAGGGTTACAACCCATTGCGCGTGTAAAGTTCGTTTCCAACAATCAAACTGGAGCTCCCCTTGCGAAGCCAATTCCTTGTCACCGCACTATGTTTTGCCATGGCGATCCAGGGCCATTCCTTTACCTCCGCCGAGGAATCGAGCAAGGACTGGCCCCAGTGGCGAGGCCCCGATGCTTCGGGCGCTGCACTTGATTCCGATCCACCGACCACCTGGAGTGAAACCGAAAACATCAAGTGGAAGATCGACGTACCGGGCGTTGGTAGCAGTACGCCAATCATCTTGGGCGATCGCGTTTACGTCAGTACCGCTGTGAAAACGGATCGTGTGGCCGAAGGCAAGGTTGCCGCAGAGGTCAAACCCGCTGAGGAAACGCAGCCTCAAGAAGAACGCAAACCAGAGCGTGACGAAGGCGATCGCGGCGGATTCGGTCGCGGGGGCGAACGAGGTGGTGGATTCGGAGGTCGCGGTGGCCCTGGCGGAAGAAGTCGTGGTGGGTTCGGTGGCGGTGCCGCGCCGACGAACTACTACGACTTCATCGTTATTGCGTACGATCGTGCAACGGGCAAGGAAGTCTGGCGAACGACGGTGACTCAGCAACTGCCTCACGAAGCAGGTCACAACACGAACAACTTCGCATCATCGTCGCCCGTGACCGACGGCCAACGTCTCTACATGTCGTTTGGATCACGCGGCGTGTTCTGTCTTGACCTTGACGGCAAGCAGTTGTGGGACGTCAACCTCGGCCAAATGAAAACACGGAACCAGTTTGGCGAAGGCAGTTCGCCAGCGGTTTACAAAGGCACGCTCGTCGTGCCCTGGGATCACGAGGGTGACTCGTTCATTGTTGCGTTGGATTCTCTGACCGGAAAAGAAAAGTGGCGTCAGTCACGCGATGAGCAAACGACTTGGGCGACACCGCTCATCACCGATTACAACGGTCGCACTCAAGTCATCACAAACGGGTCCAAACGAGTTCGCAGCTATGATCTGGCTACTGGCGAGATCATCTGGGAGTGTGGTGGACAAGCTGGCAATCCGATTCCGTCTCCGGTCCGTTTCGAAGACAACGTGATCGTGATGAGTGGCTACCAGGGTTACGCGATCTATTCGATACCGCTCGGTGCCAAGGGAGACATTACCGACAGCGATACGATCACTTGGAGTGAGGAAGACGCCGCGCCGTACGTGCCTTCGCCCGTGCTCTACAAAGGCCAGCTTTACTTCGTTAAGTCAAACAACGGAGTCTTGGTTTCACGCGATGCCAAGTCGGGCGATCTCATCATTGACCAGACTCGCTTGCCGGACGTTTCTTCCGTGTATGCCTCACCCGTCGCCGCCGCCGACCACATCTACTTGACGGGCCGCGAGGGCACGACGCTCGTCCTCGATCATGGCAAGTCGTTTGAAGTCGTTGCCACGAACAAACTAGACGACGAGATCGATGCGTCCGCGGCGATCGTGGGCGATGAGATTTTCATGCGAGGCAAGACGCATCTGTATTGCATCGCTCGGTAGATTCTGTCGTTTATTCGCGTTGGCCACACCCCCGCGTTTTTCGATGCAAGTGTTACACAACCCGTTGACCATGCGGTCGCACGTCCGATGCAGCGACGGCAGAATCTCTCGGTTGGCAATCAATCCTCGAAGTGGGTTTCGCACCAACGGATGAAGTAGCCGATGTTAGGTGCGTCCGTGTGTCCTCCATCATGCTGTCGCCAAGCGAGTCGTCCGTCCAGCAATCCCTCATTGACGGGTGGCATCGTTGCGGTTTTATAGTCGCCTTGAATGCCCAATCCTCGGTCGCCCAATAGCTCAAACGCTTTGCTGGCGGCGACCGTCGCCATAAAGCTGCCGCGTTGATCGAGCCAGTTTGCATCACCTTTCTCTGGGATGCCATAACTGATGAAAGTTAGACGTGGCGCACACAAGGCAATCAGTTGATGCGATTCG
Source organism: Rubripirellula sp. (assembly GCA_041740415.1). Classification (GTDB taxonomy): domain Bacteria; phylum Planctomycetota; class Planctomycetia; order Pirellulales; family Pirellulaceae; genus Rubripirellula. Next base: position 84,769 of record JBGSLZ010000022.1, on the reverse strand, counting down.
ACTGGTAAGTCACCAGCGTTCATCGACCCGAACGACGACTCTTTTGTGGCGTACTTCAAAACGTTACCCGCCATCCAATGATACTCACCGGACCCGGCCAAGTTCTCAACCGCTTCGCCAAAATGACGGCGGTGCGGCGTCGCTCCGCCAGCGCCGGACGAACCGACTAAAACCATTGCAAATCGCTGGTCCATTGCTATCGTAACGAGGGCTGCTTTGCCGTATCGAGATACACCTTCGATGCCGATACGTTGCGCATTCACTTCCGCTCGCGTCTGTAAGTAGTCCAATCCTCGCGACGCTCCCCAAGCCCACGCGCGTAGCGCCCCCCAGTCATCAGGCTTGCGAGGTTGCCCAAGATTGACCAGGCCGATGATGCCACGTGTCAGACCGGCACCGTTGTCCGCTTGAATGGAGGCAGGATTGATCTTTGCGACACCCCAACCCGCTGCGATCAACTCGTCTTCGGGTGACGGTCCGCGAGGACGACTAGCGTTGTCGCCATTTTGATTTTGCATGAAGCGTTTCATCCATTCCGGCGTTGGATCAAACGGTGTGCGACCGAACATCATCAAAACGGGCACGCTACCGGTTGAGCCTTTGGGAAGAGTCAACGACATCGAAATTTGAACTTCAATTTCTGGGCATGCTGAATGATTCACCGAGCCAATGACGTGCTGCTCGACGACGTCAATATCACCCACCTTGGCTTCGCGAGACTCCTTGATCGACCATGCGACATCGGGAACATTTGCGGGAACCCGGCCATAGACCTCACGGGAGAACGCTTCCACGATTTCCGGCCGTCGTTTGTTTCTCCAGGCATCCGCGTCGTCAATGGAGCTTCCGTCAACTGCAGTCAGCAGTTCAGGCCAGTCGTGAAATGGGTTGGCAACAGACTCGTCATAGTTAGCCGCGTTCTCGGAATCAGGATTGCCGCTTGGTCCAGGACGCAACTGAGTGATGCCAAGCTGGGCCATCATTTCTTGATGATCTTCTTGCGCCGTGAACGTTAAAATCGCAGATTCGGTGAGCGATTCGCTCGGCGAAGGGTGTGCCCTCGCACCAACGATTGGTGCGATGTTTCCGGTATACGCCCATTGTTTGAATGCACCGTGAGCTTTACCACCATCGCCGGGGTAGCCGCCATGTTGAACCATCCAAATGGTGACCAATCCTTTGCCGAAGTGAATTTCCATGTTCGTTGCCTGTGCTCCACCATGCCCGATCCAATCGGGACCAACAGCAAATCCCAAGCTGTAGCTGTCGTTCACTGACCCAGGGGTTTGACGTTTCTTCAGCTCATTCATCGACGCTTCACTGAGGTAACGTTTTCCGCCAAGCTCACCACCTCGCAGTAACATTTGACAAAAGATCGCGGTGTCTTTGGCGGTGGAGAACAATCCGCCAGCGGGCATCGGAAACCGATGCTCATGGTCGGTGAGCGGGCTGCGCAATTGACTCAGCGGAAACTCGACGAGATTTGTTTTCGCATCGTCCGGTCGATAAGACCTTGCCAAACGCGACACTTGCTCTTCATTGGGCCAGAACGTCGTATCCGTCATTCCGAGTGGATCGAACAATCGCGTTTGCATGAAGTCTTCGTACTTTGTGCCCGTCACCACTTCAATGATCCGTGCGGCTGTGTTGATGCCCGCGTTGGAGTATTGGTAGTGCGTACCCGGTTCCGTTTGTAGCGGCGTCATTGCGTAGCTGCGGACGGCGGTTTCGAGCGTCAAGCCGTCAAGTGTCGGCTCTTCGATCGCGGACTTGAACGGCAATCCGCTCATGTGGCTGAGAACTTCGCGGATCGTGATCGGATGGGCAGGTTTGCGAAGAAGCGTGTGCGCGTCATCTTTTTCAGCGACGACCATCTGCCCACGAAATTCTGGAAGGTACTTCTCGACGGCATCGTCGAGCGAGATTCTCCCCTCGTCGAACAGCATCAAGACCGCTGTTGCCGTCATCCCTTTGGTTTGCGAAGCGATCCAAAACAATGAATCCTTTCGCATCGGTTTCGTTTCAGTCATGTTTGCGAAACCGATGGATTGGGTCGCAACGATTCTGTCTTTATCGGCGACGAGTACAACCGCTCCAGCCAACTCATGTTTGTCCACAAAAGGTTGCAGCAGTCTTACCAGCGCGACGGGCGATTCGGCGAGCGCGAGTGATGTGAACGAAAGTGACAGTAGAAAAGCGCAGATGAAGTTCATGTTTTCTCTTGACTGGTTGGATTCGATTAGTCGCGCGGCTCTTACGCTGCCAGACGCTCGGGTTGAAAAGGTTCACGATGTCGCAATATAAACCATTCCGCCAAGGACACCCGCGCCGATGATTGCGGTGACGATCCCTTTCATGCGTCGGAGTCGTAAGAAAAATATCAGTAGAAAGTCACTCAGTGCGACAATCGCCGACACGATGGCTGATACGTCGATAACTTGTGACCATGCACTGCCACTGTTTCGGCATTTGTGCAGATCGTTCAAGATCGAAACGAGGTCGTTCACCAATCGGAAGCGAACAAAATTTGGCAAACTCGCTCGTTAAGCTATAGTTGCTGAAGACTTCGGCGAGCCGATCGACCTCTTGCAAGGCTGCCGATTGGGCGGCTTCCGCGTCGGCTCCGGTGTCCGCGATCGGCCGCAATTCGAGTGGGCTGCCAAGCACATTCTCATAGTGCAATTGAGCCAAAAAAACGACAATATCTGTTTTTGTCTTTTTGCGGCGGTTTTGGATTTTGACGGCAACTAGTCGCCCTGAGCCTTACTCGAACCTCGCATGTTCGAAATGGTTGGCTAGCGAAATTCCGCTCACACAAAACTAGTCTCGTCGGGAACACAAGAATGAACAGAAAAATCCACTCGATGGCAACATGCTTTGCATTGTCGGTTGCAATCCCGCTTGTCGGGCATGCACAGCAAGATGGCGGTCGACCGCCCCGCGACGGCAACAGTCGTGGCTTTGGTGGTCCTCCGGGTGGCGACGAAGGACGTGGTCCACGCCGCGGTGGTCCCGACATGATGCGGATGATAACCGTCATGGCCGCGCTCGATAAAGATAGCGACGGTGTGATCTCGAGTGACGAGATTGCAGGTGCAGTTGCTGCCTTGAAAACCCTCGATAAAAACAACGATGGAAAACTTGACGGCGAAGAACTGCGATCCGCGTTCGGCGGCCCGGGCGGCCCGGGCGGACCCGGAGGGCATGGCGGACAGGACGGTCGTGGTCGAGGTGGGCCGGGTGGTTTTGGAGGTCCTGGTGGTAGACGTGACGGCGGGCAGGCTGACGGCGCCGCGATGGTCACTCGACTGATGGCGATGGACAAGAACGGTGACAGCCAGTTGTCAAAAGACGAAATGGGCGAGCGGCTCGCATCACTGTTTAAACGGGCAGATGCGGACAAAAACGGTTTTGTGACCAAGGCCGAAATCGAAGCGATGTCAGGGCCCGATTACGGACGCGGTCAAGGTGGTGCCGATCGTCAACGGCGACCACCGGCTGAGTCGTTTTAGATCATTCGTTCAGCCGCGTCGGCGCATTGGTGAGCGGTTACGTATAAGACGTGGCTCGATCGGGACGCGCGGCTGAACCATTTTCGTGACATTCTTTGCAGCAATGTTCCCTGTCGACAACCCGCGGCAACAGACAAGTCAAATCAACGCGTTCCTGGATGGGTCGCAAGTATACAGCAGTGATCTGGAAACGGCGGACGGGTTGCGGACGTTTCAGGGTGGACGGTTGACGATCACCGACGAGGGCCTGTTGCCACTCGATGAAACTGGCCAAGTGATTGCGGGCGACATTCGCGCGAGCGAAAACATCTCGCTAACGGCGCTCCAAACACTCTTTGTGCGTGAACACAATCGTTTGGCTGACAAAATTTCGGCGAGCGATCCGGACCTGTCTGACGAGCAGATCTATCAACAATCTCGTTCGATCGTGAGCGCCGAAATTCAGTCGATCACATACAACGAATTTTTACCGGCGTTGTTGGGCACGCGATCGATATCGAGCTATCAAGGCTACGACTCGACCGTCGATCCGAAGATCGCGAATGAGTTTTCAACGGCCGCGTTTCGATTCGGTCACAGCACACTCAACGACGACATCGGATTTTTGGACAATGAAGGGCGTGACGTTCGCGACGAGATTGAATTGAAGGATGCACTCTTCGCATCGTCGTTGCTGGATGAAACGGGCATCGACTCGATTCTCAAGTACGAGGCGTCCGTGCTGTCGCAAGAGATCGATTTGGAAGTGGTCGATAGTTTGCGAAACTTCCTGTTCGGAGCTCCCGGTGCCGTTGGACTTGACTTGGTCGCCATGAACATCCCGCGTGGACGTGACCATGGACTGAACAATTAAAACTCGACTCGTGTTGCCTACGGATTGGATGCGGTCGAATTGAGAACCAAGTCTATGAGATGGGTTATCAAAACGCTCAGCGTCAGCGTCAGCGACTGGCAACGATTGCACGACAAGAACAGGCACGTCCCTATCGTTTGGGACGAGCAGAAGCCAATCGCGCCGAACCGCCGCGAAGATTGCCGCACGCCTTAACGAACGCGACGACGAATCGAGCACGAGTTCCAGCGGACGGTACCCAGTGCGCGGTCGGATCGATGTTGTTCCGGCCGCGCAGTGCTGGTTCGCTCGCCTCACTAATCCCATGCACCTTTGATGCTCGCATTTTCACGAACCGCCGTCGACGTGCCGTGTTACGACAACGACGACGAAGCCAGGCGGTCGACTTTCAGATTCATGCTGCTCCCGCAAAAAGAAAATTTCTCGCCGGGAAGTGACAATCGCGAAAACATACGTCCTTTCGAGGTAGGGAACGCAGATTGGGCGAACAATTGCCGACGTCTTCAACCTTTTCTATGGCGACTGGACGCTGTCGCTAATCACGAAACCGAGATCATTGATGGACCGCAATCATAAAAAGCGACGAACGCATCAGGACTTCGCAGATTTTCGCGGTACCAGCCAAGGCGAATTGCTGTGTTGGCTCCGCACCATTTTAATCCTCACGCTTCATCGCAGTTTCGATAAACACTTGAAGGTCGAAAAGCGTGAGGTCCGCCGAGAGGTTTCGCTGGAATCCCTCAACCATCGGCTGGAAGAGTCCGCGTGCAATCTCGTCGGTATCCTGCCGGCGGGCGGGCCTTCGCCGAGTGCGCCGATGCAGGCCCGCGAGCGCGCAGTCGCGCTGGCCGGTCAACTCAGCAAACTCAAGCCTCAATACCGTGAAGTGATCGTGCTACGAGTGTTGCAAGGTTTGTCATTCGACGAAATTGCGGAACGGATGACCTTTCGTCCGGCACATGACGGCGACGACGCGCCGACGATCTTGAGAATGATCGACCAGCAGGATGTGAAGCCGTTGAGACAGCATCGCCCGGACTTGCCTCGCGTTCTCGAAAAGGTGATCGTCAACCGAAGCACTCGTGCGAGTCGGAAAGCTGGAAGACGCCGCCCGCTACCTTGCTCGCGCCATCGTGACCCAGCGAAGTTTGACCGTACGTTCCAGTGAAGCGATCAATTTCGCGTCGATCGACCATTCGAACGGTAACGCTCGAATCAGGCTCGCCGCGACACTCAACATTCTTGGTCTGTTGCTCACTCAAACCGATGCGAATGAAGAAGCCGAACGAACCTATCTCGAAGCGATCGCGAAGTTGAGTGATGTACCAAACGATCGATCCGCGATTTTGTTGGCGACCATTCACGCGAATTTGAGCGGGTTGCTAACGACGAAGTCGCCGAATCGAGCGATCCAGTACGCCAGGCAATCGCTCTCGGGCCAACTCGACTCGCTCGAGCACGACCGGGGCAACGCCAAACTTGCCACGCAAACCATCGTCTCGCTCAACATACTCGGGGTGGCTCAGTCGGCTGCGAAACAGAACGCTTACGCGATTGATACATTCAATCGTGCGGTCGAGATTGGCAAACAATTGCTTGCCCGTTGGCCGGACCAACCCACGTATCGCCGCGATCGGATGCTTAGCTACAACCATCTCGGGCTGTCGCTTTCCAAGGTCGGCGAACTCGGTCGTGCCTGCGAAGTTTTGAAACCGCGATTGAACTCAGTCGTCCGATAGCCTCGGCATTGTCAGCGTGGAGGTGACCACAAACAGTTGGACGACTGTTTGAGATCGAATCGGAGTGGGTGACGAACCTGGAAATTGATCGTCTCTCGATCGGTTGTCGAATCGATCAGGCCGACCGACGACGAAGATGGGCCGTTCGACTGTCGACGCGGAGCGAACATCACGGCCATCGAACCTGACGTGAATTTCCTGTCCCGCGAAAGGATCGAGGCAAAGTATTTTCGCGACGCGATCCTAGCGGCAATCGCAAATGAAAAGCCTCCCATTTTGGAAACGGTCAACGAACCGACCAATGCTGGCCTATCGGGATTGGCGTACCCCGGAGCGGCGATCGTCGCGAGCACGTTGGCTGTCGCCGGTCGTCGCCGCAAGAATGCCAAGCTGGAATCAACACGTTAGTCACCTAAAAAGCTGAATCGAGAGTCCACAATTCGTGGGCCAACGTCCCGACGAATTGCGTAAATCGGGCTTCGGGCAATCCGTTAAAAGCAGCCTGTTTTGCCTAGGGTGCTTGCCTTGCCGTGTCAGTTGTGACAAACCAATCAGTTTTCAATCGCCTTTTCGGGGGCGGACGGGAAGACTCGTTGGGAAAACTGCGATGAAACGGCGACCAGATCGGCTTCGAGATTCTCTACTTCAACTCATTTTGCCGGGTACGGTGGTCACACCCACTCGATTTCGGCCTCGTTTCGAGCGGCTCGAGGATCGCCGATTGTTGGTCGCGGCAACCGATCTGACCAATATCGCGGGCCGAGTCTTCGATGATTTCTCTGGCAACGGCTTCGATGCGGGCGAACAGGTCGCGGCGGCGGCGCTGGACCTGTATCGCGATGATGGCGACGGCGTCTTCGAGCCCGGCGCGGGCGATCCGGTCATCCGCATGACCATGACGGATGCAAACGGAAATTATGTTTTCGAGCGTTTGACAGAGGGCAGCTATTTTGTCCTGCAACCCGCTCAAACCGCTTCATCACGTAACTTGCAGCGGTCGGTCTCGCCGCTCATCACGATCACCGCAGAAGACGTCAAGGGTCGGATCGTGACATCGATCGACACGTTCAACACGGCGACTCAGCAAGTCAATGACACCACCAGCGATGGCAATCCGGAAACCTCGTTTGCAACAGAGGCCACGACCGAAGTCATCGGCGGAGAACGGGATCTGTTCGTGAACAAGACCAGCGTCGATGGCGCGGTTCAGTTGAGCGTGAACGATCCGTTGCTGCCCAACCAATTAACTTTCAATTCGCCGGCGACGGGACAGGGCCTGCGGCGGATCACGTGGGATGGCGTGGACGGCAACGTAGCGATTAGCGATACCGGTTTGGGCGGTGTGAACCTGACATCGAACGCATTGGGCATTCAGTTGCAAATTCGCGCGAACTTGGCCGGCGGCAACGCGATCTTTCGCGTCTACACCGATGACGGCGGGGCCGGAACCGCGAACCGATTCAGCACCGCGACGATCCCGATACCGGCGACAACGGGTACGTTTCAATCGGCCGAGTTCATACCGTTCGCTTCGTTCACCGCGACATCGGGCGGCGGTGCGGACTTCACCAACGTCGGCGCCATCGAGTTGGAGATCACGACCAGCGTCGTCGACGTCAACGGCGCATCGGAGTTGGTCGGCGCGGTGGGGACAGTGATAAAAACCGCCGACTTCGCAAACTTTGAGCAGGCCGATCTGCAACTGACCAAGACAGCCGACGACACTACACCGAACTTGAACCAAGAAGTCGCGTTCACTTTGACCGTTGCAAATTTGGGGCCCAACAACGCGACGGGTGTCGTCGTTACCGATGTGTTGCCGACAGGAATTCAGTTCGTGCGATCGTCGACGGCAAACGGAAACTACAACAGCACCAATGGCCAATGGAGCATCGGACCAATTGCCAACGGCGCGTCGGCAGTCTTGACGATCACGGGACTCGTGACTTCGGTCGGCGCGAAGACGAACACGGCCGAGATCACTGCTTCGGATCAGCTCGATCCCAACAGCACACCCGGCAACGACGTGCCGACGGAGAACGACCAAGCATCGGTCACGGTTGCTCCCGAAACGATCGACCTTTCGCTCGCCAAGACGGTCAACAATGCTTCGCCGAACGTCGGCGAAACGATCGTCTTCAACGTCGCTGTATTGAATTCAGGGCCGAGCGAGGCGACCAATGTGTCGATTCGAGATTTGTTGCCGACCGGATTGACGTTGGGGACCGCGACTCCCCAACGCGGAAACTACAACACGACGACGGGTGTTTGGACGATACCGACCATCGCCAATGGTGAAACCCTGACGTTGATGTTGTCCGCGCTGGTCAATCAAACGGGAACGCTAACGAATACTGCGGAAGTGATCGCGGCCGACCAGTCGGATACCGACAGCACCGTCAACAACAACGTGGCGACCGAAGACGATCAAGCATCCGTCACGATCACAACTCCGGTCGCCGATTTGAGACTGACCAAGTCGGTTGACAACTCGCGTCCCAATGTCGGCGACGAAGTTTTGTTCACGGTCGTCGTCAACAACATCGGTACTGATCCTGCCACCGGTGTCATCGTCACGGATCTGTTGCCGGCGGGGCTAACGCTGATCAGTAGCACGGTGACCGCAGGCGTTTACACCGACGCGACCGGTCGATGGACCGTCGGCAACCTCGCTGTTTCCGGTTCACAGACGTTGACCCTGCGTGCTCGCGTCACGTCGGCATCACTCACCACGAACACGGCGCAAGTCACCGCGTCGGACCAGTTCGACCCCAATAGTACACCGAACAACAATGTTGCAACGGAAAACGATCAGGCGTCGGTAGCGGTTGATCCGCCGTCGATCGATCTTTCGCTGAACAAGACCCTCAATCAAGCTCGCCCGAATGTTGGTGACGAAGTCATCTACACTGTCACGCTGACCAATTCGGGCGACGACACCGCAACCGGCATCATCGTCAACGACAACCTTCCCGTCGGCCTGACGTTGTTGCAAGCGACTGAGAGCGTCGGCACTTACACACCTGCGACTGGAAACTGGGCCGTCGCAGCCTTGGCCCCCGGCGGTACCGCAACATTGACCTTGCGAGCCCGCGTGGATTCTCAGCCTTCGGCAAACAATGTTGCCCAAGTCACTGCCGCGAACGAGTTCGATGTCGATAGCACTCCGGGCAACAATTTGGCGAGTGAGGACGATCAGGCGTCGGTCGGCTTCTCGCTTGGCAGTGCCGACCTGTCATTGACCAAGACCGTCGACAACGTTTCACCGAACGTCGGCGACAACGTCATCTTCACGTTGGTCGTTGCCAATGCGGGCCCCGACATCGCGACGGGTGTCAACGTTCGTGACCAACTTCCCGCCGGCACCACGTTTGTATCGTCCAATCCGACAGCGGGCAGCTACGACGCGGGGACCGGCATTTGGCAGATCCCGTCGATCTCCGTTGGCAGTTCGGCGACGCTGACCATCGTGGCAACTGCTAACACCAACACGATGACCACGAACACGGCTGAAATCATCGCGGCCGATCAACGCGATCCGGACTCCACGCCTGGCAATGGCAACGGCGGCGAAGATGACATCGCGACGGCTGCGATCCAAGGTCAACAAATCGATTTGTCGCTGACCAAAACTATCAGCGATTCGACGCCGAACGTCGGCGACGAAGTGACTTTCGTGATCACCGTCTCGAACGCCGGACCCAACGTGGCGACCGGCGTCAACGTCACCGACACATTGCCCGCCGGCGTCACGCTGGTCCGCAGCACGCCGAGTCAAGGTAGTTTCAATACGACCAACCGCGTATGGACGGTCGGTACGGTCGCAACCAATCAACAACCGACGCTGCAATTGGTCGCGCGCATCGATCAAGTCGTCACGGATGTCGCTAACACAGCCGAGATCACGGCCGCCGATCAGCCGGATGTCGACTCCACGCCCGCGAACAACGTGGTGGGGGAAGATGATCAGGCGTCCGTTCGCTTCAGCACGCCCGTTGCCGACTTGTCGCTGACCAAAACCGCTTCCAATACAACGCCCAATGTGGGTGAGATGGTGACGTTCAACGTCCAGATCATGAATGTCGGCCCCGATATGGCGACGGGTGTGCGAGTGACCGATTTGTTGCCGCCCGGTTTGCAGTTCAACTCGACCACGCTAACAACCGGAACGTACGATTCAACGACGGGCGTGTGGGATATCGGCAGCTTAAACAGTGGTGCGACAGCGATGCTAAGTATCAACGCAACGGTTCAGACACAAGGAACGAAAACGAATACGGCAAGAGTCTCTGCGTCGGACCAATTTGATCCTGATTCGACACCGGGTAACAACGTGGAGAACGAAGACGATCAGGACTCGATCAGCATCACACCACCGGTGATCGATTTGTCGCTCGAGAAAATTTTCTCACCGCAACGACCGTCGCTCGGCGATTCGGTTGTCTACACGATCACCGCCCGCAACGCTGGTCCCGCCGCTGCAACAGGTATCGTGGTCCGCGACGTGCTACCGACCGGGTTGATGTTCGTATCCAGCGATCCGTCGATCGGCAATTACAACTCGACGACGGGTCTATGGAATCTCGGCTCGCTTGACGCCGGCGGCAGCGCGACGTTACGCCTGACCGCAGTCGTCAATACGTTCACTTCGATAACGAATGTTGCGGAAGTCATTGCGGCGGGTCAGTTCGACGTGGATAGCACGCCGGACAACGGTGCGGTGGATGAAGACGATCGTGCTGCGGCGACCTTCATGCCGGCCAGCGCAAATTTGTCGCTGACGAAGACCGTCAATAAGGCGAAGCCAAATTTGGGCGAAGAAGTGACGTTCACGGTCATGGTTGCCAACGCGGGTCCAGACTCGGCCGATGGAATCACGGTGCGTGATTCGTTACCGGCTGGACTGACTTTTCTTTCATCGATGCCCAGCATCGGCAACTACAACCCGGCCAGTGGAGTTTGGACCGTAGGCACGATCGCCTCTGGTGCATCCGCTAGTCTTTCGATCCGAGCCACCGTCGACGCGGAAACGGATCGAACCAATTCGGCAGAGATTCTGACCAGCAGTCAGTTCGATCCCAACAGTACGCCCGGCAACGGCGTCGCGGGCGAAGACGACATCGCCAGCGCGCTCGTTTCGCCTCAGTTGGTCGACTTGGCGCTCACCAAGATGCTCGACGATACGTCGCCAAACGTCGGCGATACGATTGCTTACATGTTGATGCTTTCTAATGCCGGACCGTCCGAAGCGACGGGCGTTGCCGTTACCGACCGATTACCCACGGGTCTGACGTTTGTCAACTTCGTTGCCAGCCAAGGCACCTACAACTCGGCCAGTGGAGTTTGGACCGTGGGTGTTGTACCGATCGGTTCGACGCCAACGCTCACGATCCGTGCGACAGTGGGCAACACGCTAGGTGTGACGAACACCGCCGAGGTGACGGCGGTCGACCAAGTCGATCGTGACAGCACGCCGGGCAATGGCGTGGTCGGCGAAGACGATCAAGCGAGCATCGCGCTGGTCACTCAAGTCGCCGATCTGTCGCTCACAAAGACGGTCAACAACGCGTCGCCGACGCAAAACGAAGTCATCAGCTTTATGTTGACTTTGTCCAACGCCGGCCCCAACGAGGCTTCCAATGTGACGGTGCATGATTTGCTTCCTTCGGGATTGACGTTTGTGTCGGCCAACCCCAGCTCGGGCACGTACGATTCCGTCACTGGCGTTTGGTCCTTGCCAGTGGTGCCACCATCGTCCAATCCGACGCTTCAAATCGATGCCCGCGCGACATCGCCCATGCCGTCGATCAACACGGCTGAAGTGACGGCGTCACGGCAATTCGATCCGGACAGCACTCCGGGCAACGCGATGGCTGGCGAAGATGACATCGCGACGATCAACATCACTCCGTTGATCGTCGACCTGTCCGTTCAAGCGTCCGTCGACAACGAGGCTCCGCTTGAAGGCGACGAAATCGTGCTGACATTCGTCACGGCAAACGACGGCAACCTAGGGGCTACTGGAGTTGTTACGTCGGTTATCATTCCCGATGGATTGACCGTCCTATCGTCGACACCCAGCGTCGGTACCTACAGCGTGGCGACCGGTCTGTGGGAAATCGGATCGATCGGAATCGGTTCATCAGCAACATTGATCGTCCGGGCACTTGTCGATACGCGAGGTTTGAAGCAGATCCCTGTTCAAGTGATAGCGGTGGATCAGTTCGATTTGGACAGCACGCCGGGCAACAACGTGCCCGGCGAAGACGATCAAACTGAATTGGTGATCCGCGCACCGCGAATCTTGAACAAGCGACTGTTCCTAGCCAGATGATTCTAGGTGTTGGTCGGCACGTCGGCTGAGTCGGCGATGTTGACCCAGACATGGACGTGCGGGGCGCCGCGGTAGTGCCAAACGAACGATGGACCTTCCAATCGCCAGTTGTCCCACACACCGTCGCCGCCGATGTCCTGGTCCTGATAGAACGCCAAGTTGCAAGCGTCCAATCCGCCTTGTTTCTTCAAGCATTGCATCGCTTCGTCCTGGTCGGTCGGACGGTACATCTCGATCATCGTGGCGAGCACTTTCTGCAAATGCTCGCGTTGGTCGGACGACATCTCCGTCACTTGCAAACCTGACGCTTTTGCCTTGTCGCCTCGGAATTCGACGGACTGCTCACGCGGCGTCGTCGCGACCAATGCTTGTTTCTGCTGACGACCATCGAGCATCTTGTAAAGATCGTTTGCGGCGATCGCTTGATGCCAGAATACGTTGTCGGTGTGATCGGCATTCTCGTTGAACTCTGGCGCATGCCCGTAAAAAATCGGTCCACCGAACGCGACGTGGTCAGCCGAGTTTCCGTCGCAGCGAATCGTCATGTGACGGCCCGTGATGACCATCTCGAATTTTTCTTTGCCGCTGCCATCAAGATCGGGTTTACCAAAAATCGCGATCGATTGTTCGTTCCCAAAACCGCCGGCGTCATCGTCGAGTTGCTGATAATAACGCTGATGCCAATCCGGATGAATGATCGACTTGAAAACCTGTTCGATCAGGTCACGCTGTTTGTCGGTATAGAAATCGTCATTGATCTCGGGCTCCGTGATGTTCCAATTGTTGGCGACGAATGTTCTCAGCAATCCGCGTTTCTTGTCCTGGTGGTCCCAATCGAAACAGACTTCGCCTTTCTGTTTGTCGTTGAGCGTTTGATAGAGTTGCCCGACAAGCGATTCGGCGCTGGGCGTGGACGCGACTGCATCCGCGCGAAGCGGAAAGTTGGTGAGGCCACCGCCCATTAACGAACCGGCAGCAATGGTTGCCGCCGTGTTTTCAATGAACGCGCGACGGTTGAGGTGCTGAGAAGAACTCATCGGGGTATCCTTCGATCGGGGTTTGAAAGCTGCGCTCGAACGCCCGATTGTATCCGATCGGTTCTGGAAAGAAAAAAGCCAGCCGTTTGATAACGGCTGGCCTTCAATGTTGGTGCGTCCCACTACTCAAAAACTAAACAGCGTCGCAGCGTTAGGCTTGGAAGGAACTTCCGCAACCGCAGCTCTTGACGGCGTTCGGGTTCTCGAAGGTGAACCCTTGCTTTTCGAGGCTTTCGTACCAATCAACGGTGGTTCCATCGAGGTACAGGGCACTCTTTTTATCAACGACGACGGCGACGCCGTGATGCTCGTAACGAGTATCGGCTTTCTCGTCGTAGCTGTCGTCAAAATTCAATGTGTAGCTGAATCCGCTGCAGCCACCTGCCGCGATGCCGATCCGCAATACCATGTCTTCACCGAAATTGTGTTCGGTTTGAAACCGCTTGACTTCTTCTGCGGCTCGTTCGGTCAATTTGACTGCCATCGTTCGATTCAACCCTTCGTCTTAGACGAGTTTGGTGAGATGTATGTGAGGTAAACCGCAAACGCGGACGCCGTTTCACCCCCATCATATTCAGCTTGCCCCGTTAACGGCAAGCGCAAGCAGTCGACAACCGCGAGACGGGCGGCATTTCAGTCCGTTTTTGCCGTGAATTACTCCCTCGGCGGTGATTTGTTGGCTGGGAATCAACCCCGCCGAGCCCCGTCAGCCGCCAGTGGGCGTGCCAACGACGAACTTTCGACGTACAACGAGGATCATCAATCGGTAGGTCTTTTTCAGTTCCTTTCGGCAGCCTGACAGCAACTCCATAACTCCATGCGGCGAATCGGCACCCTCGGCAGCGAATCTTCGGCACGGCGTTTTGTCGACTTTCTGTACACCCAATCCATTGACGCGTTGGTGACAGAGCCTACCGCAAGTGAAAGGACCGCGAGTGGAAATGGGGATGCCCCGACCGATCCTTGGGAGGTCTGGGTCCGCGACGAGAGCGACGTTGAGAAGGCAAAATCCGAGTTGCTTGCCTTTCAAGACGACCCCAACGAAGCTCGATTCGGTGCGGAATCAGACGCCGTGCGTATGCGGATGGAGCGAATTGAACGAGAGCGAGTGCGGATCGCCGCGCACCGCGATCGTGACCGTCAGTTGATCGAGGCGGCCGTCACTGAATCAAGCGCATCGCGATCGAGCCTTTCTGAATCAATCTCATCCCGTGATGAAGCATTGCCGCTGGGAAGTTTGCCGGAGGATCGTGTTCGCCAGATGTCGATTCCGCTGACGATCGCGATCATCGTGATTTCTGTCCTGATCGGCTTCACAACCAATTTTGATCAACCGCGGGGCTCAGCCGTTTCCGGTCAAGTCACCCTCGAGAATCGCGTTTACAGCAATCTATCATTTGTCGACCGCGACGAGTTCGAGCGGAGCGGCGGCGATCCCTTCGCATCGATTCGCAAAGGACAAGTTTGGCGATTGGTCACGCCGATGTTTCTGCATGGCAACATGTTTCACTTGGCGTTCAACATGCTGTGGATCTTCTTTCTCGGATCGGCAATCGAGCGACTTCACGGTTCGTGGGTCTTCGCGGCGCTACTGTTATTGACCCAGATCGCCGGCATGATGTTGCAGGTCTTGATACCTGCGTTGGATTGGATACCCCAATCGTTGCAAGGTTCACCGTTTGCGATCGGAGCATCGGGTGCCGTCTATGGGCTGTTCGGATTTTTGATGATTCGACCCTTGGTTGATCGTGACTATCCCATCCAGCTAGATCCGGTCAACGTCGCTTTGATGATGGGATGGTTGTTCGCCTGCATGACTCCGTTGATTCCGAATGTTGCAAATGGCGCCCACCTCGGTGGCCTGATCGCCGGAATCATGATCGGGGCAATCGGCTACTTCACCAAGCGAAGTTGACGCTATGAACGAATCGAGGCCAAGTGTGGCAGTCGAAGATACGGTCTTCGGCGCGGTCAAAGAAGTTCTCAAGATCGCGTTGCCCTTGATGGTTAGCACCGGCACGTTTTCACTGGTCTTGTTCGCCGACCGTACGTTCTTGCTCAGCTATGACGGCGCCTCGATGAGCGCGGCGATGGCGGCGGGAAATCTATTTTGGGTACTGGTGTGTTTGCCAGTCGGAATCGCGTCGATGACCGGAGCAATCGTTGGCCAATACGTCGGCGCGGGGCAACAGGATCGGATCGGTCCGTTCTTGTGGCAATCCGTTTGGATGTCACTCGCGTTCGTGCCGATGTTTGCGATGTTCGCCTGGATCGCACCGACGTTGTTCCGCGCGACCGGCCAACCGGAGTCGCTGGTTTCCTTGGAATCCATCTACCTTCGACTGCTGTTGATCGGAGGTTTGGGAACCATTTTGGAAACCGCGCTGAGTGGGTTCTTCAGCGGCACCGAACGCACATCGGTCATCATGTGGGTATCGCTCGCGTCCGGCGTTTTGAATGTTGTGCTGGATGTGCCCCTGATATTCGGCTTTGGTCCAGATCCGATTTTTGGATGGCAATTACCGGCCGGTGGAATCGCTGGCGCCGCGATCGCAAGTGTGATCGCGTTCTGGTTCAAAGCCGCGGTGTACATCGCATTGCTGCTGCGACCGACGTACCAGTCACAATATCGGTTGCTCGCCGGGATGGCCGTCGACTGGCCGATGCTGCGCAACTTGCTCTACTTCGGATTGCCGACGGGCCTGATGTACATCACCGAATCAGGCGGCTTCACGATCATGGTGCTGAGGATCGGCACGCTGGGCGACGTGCCACTGCGAGCGACAACGATGGCAATCAACTTTAACATGATTGCGTTCATTCCGCTGATCGGTGTGTCGATCGCGGCTTCTGTTTTGGTCGGCCGCCATCTGATCGAAAGCGGGCCGGAGCGGGCGGTTCGCAGCGTCTACGCGGCGCTGGCCATCGGCTTGATTTACAGCGGATCTTGGTTGATCGCATACTTGGCGATCCCCGATGTGATGATGTCGCTTTACGAGCGCAGCGCGGCTGCGGGACCGGATTCGCTTGCCGCGATCGTTTTGGCACGGGGGCTGCTAAAATTCGTCGCCATCTATGTCGTCTTGGACGCTGTACAACTGATTCTTGCCGGCGCGCTTCGAGGCGCCGGGGACACCTGGTTCGTGCTGATCGGCGGCGTGATCGCATCGGCGATATCACTGGCGATCGGTTTCGCGTTCGAACCGATTCAAGACGCTGCCGGTTCGCAGGCCGGCCTGCATTGGTGGTGGACGATCATCGCGATTTGGGTTTGGTCGCTGGCGACCATGATGGCCGGGCGATTCGCCTACGGGAAATGGAAGCGAATGCGAATGGTTTAGCGACCCGGATCAACTATTGCATGTCGGTCAGACTGACTTCCGTGCGATAGCGTTTGCCGCTGCGATAGATGATCATCGGCGTGCTCTTTCCGATGGCCGTCAGCCCGACTTGGGCGACCAAGTGATCGTCGTTCTCGACGCGACGACCATCAAATTCAACGATGATGTCGCCCTGCTGGATGTGTGCCGACTCGGCGGGCGATCCTGATCGTACATTCTTGACCAGTGCGCCGCTGGCGAGATTGTCGTAACCGGCCGCGATCAAGTCGGCCATTGAAAAGTCGGGGTCGAGCGTGACGCCGAGATAGCCGCGTTGCAATCGGCCCGTCGTGACCAACTGATCGGCGACTCGCATGGCCATGTTGATCGGGATCGCGAAACCGATCCCCTCGCTGCCGCCGCTGCTGCTGGCGATCGCCGTGTTGAGACCGATCAGCTCGCCACGTAGATTCAACAACGGCCCGCCGCTGTTGCCGGGATTGATCGCAGCGTCCGTTTGGAAGAAGTCTTGCAAGTCAATCTTCTGCGTTCCGAGCGAAAGATCGCGCCGACCTTTCGCACTCAAGATCCCAAACGTCACTGAATGACTCAATCCGAACGGGCTTCCGATCGCGATCACGAAGTCACCGATCTCGACCGAATCACTATCGGCGATGCGCGCCGGCGGAAGATCGGGCATGTTGATCTTCATGACCGCAACGTCGGTGCTGGCGTCGGAAACCACTTTCGTCGGATAGAACTCGCGTCCGTCGTTGGCTCGCAACAAGATCTGTTTCGGTTCGGCACCGTTGATGACGTGGCGGTTAGTCAAAACCCACGACTCGCCGTTCTCCGTCGTGACAACAATCCCGCTGCCCGCTTCGTCGTAAGACTGCCGAGATCCACCACTTCCCTCGACCTTGTGCGCTTCGATATGAATCACGCTCGGTTTGACCAGTTGCGAAACCCGCCGCACCAAATGCCCAAGCCGGTCGAATGTGTTGAATTCTTCGGCCAGCTCGTTGAACAGTCGCTCGCGCTGGGCATCGATTGCGACCGGTGATCCGCTTGAACCATCAAGCGAGAGTCGCCGAACGCTGACCGATTTTCCATCGCCATATTCTTGGGCGACGAGTGTGCTGGTGAGGCATGCGCACGCGGCGCCAAGCAACATTGCGCTACGGCAATGAGCTAGTTGACGTAGAAGGGAAGAAACCATGAATGCATCGATCAACAAAGCGGAGGGAGGACCGGGAGGTTGGTGCAATCATAGACATCGTCCTCCAAGGTAGGCCAGCTTTTCGTAAGCTTTGCTAGCCATGCTTGCGCGAGTCATTTGTCAAAACCCGCATCGGCGGCGCAACAAAAAACGACCGCACAATCGCGCGGTCGTTTTTCAATTGAAAACCCACTTCGTACCAGTCGAAGCGATCATACGGATAACCCGCCCGGTACAACTCGACGTTAGACCGAATCGACTTCGGCATTGTCGAACACTCGATTCCAAAGCACCGCGGCGCCACCCGCGTTGCGAGTCTCGGCTTTGCGGCGGCAATCGATGCAATCGATCGCGTAGGGAATCGCTCGCAGCCTGGTTAGCGGAATCGGTTTACCGCAGCCGTCGCAATCTCCGTAGAGACCTTGGTCAAAACGGTCGATCGCTTCGTTGATCGCGTTGAGCTCGCGACTCTCGGCCTCGATCAACTGACTATTCAGCTCGTCTTGGACAGTATCCGCAGCGGCATCCAAAACGTCGCCCGTTTTCTCCTGATGCAGCTCTCGCAACAGACTGAGGTCTCCCTCAAGGGCCCGGTGCAATGCGTCTCTCCGACGAACCAGTTGGTCGCGGAGGCTTTTGATTGAATCTTTTCTCGACATCGCATTACCCCATTGGGAAAAGAAGGCTGCCGCGATAGGGCATTTGGGTAGGTAAGGTGGACCGTAAACGCCGGCCGACTTTGTCATGTTACGCCGGCGGGAGAAGTTTGGTTTTGCCAAACTAGCCGGTTCTCGCTCGAAAGTCGTTCCGGCCCAATCATAGAAAGGTGACCAGCCGCCCGTACCCGGCAACAACAAAAAACACCGATATTTCACCTGCCTCGGATACCCAACTTACCAGTGGCAAAGGTTTTGCGGATTAGGGCGGTGATCCGCTTTGTGGTCCCACCAGGTCAGACATTTTCTTTCCTAGCCCGTCTGAAAAGGGTTTCCCGAAGGTGCACAAACATCAATCATTCCGCTGATTGGGGGGCAGCGTCGCTAAATGCGGTCCAGGCCATCCAGTTTGACTCACCGGAGCGACCGGAACGTCCGAAAAAGAAACGGTGGTGCAGCGCCCATTCAGCCGTGCTTGCGCGCACCCGAGAATGCAATCGTTCGATTTTTGAAGGGACAGTGACGGTGAGTACGGATCACACCAACGAATCGACCTCTAATTCTGGCTACGGAATCCCCGAGATGTCGTACTTTGCGACGCCAGTTTTCGGCGGTTATCCGGCCAGGGACGCCTCCGGTCGCGAGTCAGCCAGCGGCGCGGGGTCTTTGCAGATCGAATCGCCTCGTCCAATGGCGGCCATGGGTTCGCAGCGACGCGGATCGATCGACAAGGGTACCGATAGTGACGGAATCGAATTTCGCGTCGTGCGTCCGGGCGCTCCCGTCCGCCGATTGCGACTGACCGGAAACCGATACACCTTCGGCAGCGTCGATGGATGTTCGATTCGGCTGAACGATTCGTCGCTCCGGCCGATGCACGCCGTTTTGATTCGCGATGCCGTTCGCGTATTGGTCCGCGCGTACTCCGTCCCGATCGAAGTCAACGGATCGCTGACCACCGAATCGGAGTTGCATATCGGCGATGTGCTGCGTTTGGGCACCTATGATTTCGAGTTGCTGTCGATATCGGGCGGCTTGCCCTTGCACACCGACGCGCCGCATGTGTCGAGACCGAAGTCGGTGTTCGATGGCCCGTCTGAAAATCCGCATCAAAGGCCTTCGCAATCATCGCCGCGCGGCGGGTCACGCCACGAACTGCCGTCCGCCGAGGATGTGATCTGGCGCGAGCGACTGCGTCGCGAGATCGACCAGTGGCGAGATCGTCAAGTCGAATGTGATCAGCGCGAGCAACGAATCGATCATCGCGAGACACATTTGCGGAGCCGCGAAACGGAACTTTGGTCACGCGCCGAAACGCTGTACCGGCGCGAATCACGCGTTCACGATCAAGAATCATCGATTCTACAATTGCACGACGATTTCGTGCAGCGGCAACAGGATCTGATTGAATTGCGTGAGCAAACGCAATCGCAAAGCGAAGCGATACGAAATCGCGAATCGGATTTTCGCTTGCAAGAATTGGAGTATCGCGAGAAGCTTGAGGAAGCGTCTCGCAAACTCCATCAATCGCAATTGCAAGCTGAATCGGCCACTCAGGCTGTCGCGAAAATGCGAGAGCAGTTCGACTCGCTCAATCGCCAAATCGACGAACTGTCCAGCCAGCAGAATCAAATCTCCGAACGAGAGAGTCACCAACGCGACGAGCATCAACAGCTTCGCAATCAACTCGAGTCTCAGCGTGACAGCGCGATCGATGGCCAAGCAAAAAGCGAGGCGTTCCGGCGCCAAGCCGAAGCAAGAATCGAAGAGATGCAGCTTCAGCTCGAGTCGCTCAAGACCGAGCAAGGAGCACTCTCTGCTGATCAGCAAGCCGAAGTCGAAGCGAACGAGATGCTCGTGGAGCAACTTCGCGATCAGGTCACTCGTTTGCAGGAGACGGTTTCGCAAGCGAGCCAAGAGTACGCACAGTTGCGAAATGACTACGAGGAATCGTGTCGATCGGTGCGCCAGCTCGAGTCGTTGGTGGCGCAGAGCAGCCAACGTGGGGACGTGGATCGCGAGAGCTGGACGGTCGAAGCCGACGAGCTGCGCGCTGCGGTCGATCAGTTGTCACTGGACCTAGCCCGTGCGACCGGTGAAGTGGCGGATCTGCGCGCCGCTAACGAATCATTGTCCTCGCGATTGGATCAGGTCCAGCGCGAGCGCGACGACTATCAATCTCGCCCGAGTCATGAAGCGTTTGACTCACTTCGGGACGAACTCGAATCCGCCAATGACCAATTGGCCGAGATAAAACGCGAATACGACGAAACGCTCTCGCGATTGAGCATTCGAGAGTCGGAACATGATCGTCCGATCGAAACGCCGGCGTCAAACGAGGGACATCAGCCTTGGGAAGCTGTTCCCGAAGTCGACGACTTGCGAAGCTTTGCCGCGATCAATGCCGCCGATGTCGAACACGAGCCGTTGCAGCCCGAGTTGATTGAATCGATTTCGGTCGACGATTCGGATTCGGTCGAACGTGATGCCACTGATATGTCGGCGGCAGAACCCGATGAAGATGTTTGGCCGACGTATCAAATTGAGTTGCCCGACTCGGATGTCGAACCGGAGTCGGCGGTTTCCCAATCCCCGTGGGATAATCCTTATTCTGATGATGAAGAGATTACGGCGGAAAGTCGTTCGAGTTGGAATGCGACGGACGAAGCGGATGATGCGATTGGCGCAGTCGATGATGACTCTGAACCGGTCGGCGGAATGCTCGCGAGCATGTTGATCCAAGACCTCGAAAATGGAACGGACACGAACCATACCAACATCGAAGATGTGGCGGAGTCCTACGAGGGCACCTACGTGATGCGAGGCGAAAACCTCGCTGACTCGCCGTCCAATGACGATGACCAGGCGTTTAGCGGATGGGACCGCGAGTATGAGTCAGAGTCGCTTCCCGAAGAGATTCCGCTCGAGTCAAACGTAGCATGTGAAGACGAATCGCCGGAGACTGACGCCGACTACGCGCAAACTCAAGCATTCTCTGAAGCTGACACCAGCGACATCACCGTCAACGCTGCGTCGCCTGCTGCGTCCGAAGACGAAGACGATGACTCGATCGAAGCTTACATGAACCGATTGCTCAATCGAGTTCAAGGAACCCCGGCCAATGGCGACACAACTCGCGCCGAATCAATCTCATTGTCGGCGTCGAGTGTGGCGATCCCGGAAAGCGTTAGCAAAACGCGGCGGGAAACCGAGTCCGTTGTTGAAACGATTGATCTGGACGCGCCGCTGGTTCCCCGTTCCCAGGCGCCGGAACGTAAGAGCGATTTGTCGGCCATGCGAAAGCTGGCCAATGACAGCGCACGAACAGCGATCAGTCGCAGCTCGCGGATTCAAACCCGCAACATCCAAATTGCCGGACTGTGCAATCTGGGCGTCGCAGCGGTTGCCGTGATCGCGGCGCTGCTGGCAACATTCATGCTCGACGGCGTGCTGCTGTATGTCGCTTGGGCGATGGCGCTGGTGATCGCGGGAATTTCGGTGCGTGATTCGATGGGCAATTTCGCGGAGGCGAAACGGCGAATGGAATCTCAGCAAGAAGACACGGCCGAGAACGAGCACGCTGCGCCCGGTTCAGTGCCCGACGGCGATCCCGTTTCTCGTTAGCGTATCGCCTCGGCAAGAACGTGATTTGCAGCGGCATTCCTATTTTTGTCGCGAATCACGGTTATGTCGGTTCGCCCGGTCGATGCTTCGTCGCTAATCGTGTGCAGGCGTTCGGCGTGACCCGGCGCCCGGAGTCAACGTATGAATTAACATACGTGCATGAGTGGCTCCGAAGACGAAATGCATTTGATCTCTCTCGAGCGTGTTTGGCGACGTTTCGGTGACCAACTGAGACGGCGGGCACGGACTCGATTGCGTCAGTATGGACTGACCGGACAGGCCGAATCGATGGACATCTGTAACGACGTGATGGCGGATCTGATTCGCCGCCAGGAGAACCTTGGCACGAATCAGGAGAGTTTTAGACCTGATGAAGTTCTGTCGTATATCTTGCGGGCGATCGACAATCAGGTCGTCGACACCTTTCGAACGCTCGCCCGTCAATGTCGTGATTTTCGGCGGAATGATCAGACGCCGCCGGAAGATCGTGCGATCGCTTCGGCGGCAATCACCCCAAGTCAGATCGCGCTGAACCGCGAAGTGATCGACCGCATTCGGTCGGTGCTCGATAACGATGACGGTCGCGCGATCGACATGATGCTCGAGAACCGAAATTGGAACGAAATCGGTGAACGACTCGGCGTCCCGCCGGACACCATCCGGATGCGAATTCGGCGTGCGATCGAGAAAGTCCGGCACGACATGGGAATCTCCGGCGAGGCGCATTCGTGAACGAGCACATCGATCAGAGTGAACTGTCGATGGATGGCTTGATCCGGTGGATCAGCAACTGTCGATCATCGCAACCGGACGCTCGACTAATGGACTTGCTGGACGTGAACCGAATGGACTCGGCGCGTTTGGTCGACATTATCTGCATCGATTTGATGCAACGTCATCGGCTAGGTCACGAAGTGATGGTCGAAGATTATGTTGCCGACTTTCCGATACTGTCCGTTCCCATGCACTTATTGGATGTCATCGACGCCGAGATCTGCGTAACGCTTGAATTGAATCAGACCATCACGATCGAAAGTTACGAGAGTCGTTTTCCAGAAATCTTTCCTCGCATCCGCGAGATGCTCGACTTGAATCAACAGTCGCGAGAACCGGCGGTGGGTAATGACAACGCAGACGAATTTTCATTTGACCACGGGCTGACGCGAAGTGAGCAATGTGATTGTCCCGACTTCCAAACGCCATCATGGTTCGTCGGCCACCGATATGCCGCCGGTGGCATCGGCGGTGAAGGAAAAGCGCAGCATTGGTTGATCCGAGGCAGAGATCGGCTGTCCGGAACACGACTGGCGTTGAAGGTGGTGGAGTTGCCCGCGCTGTGGAACTCGTCGAACTCACACGCAATCTTAGATGCCTGCGAGCAGGCCTCAACGGTCAGCCATCCGTCGTGGGTACGGCCGCTGGTGGCGACGGTCCAAGATCGTTACCTGTCCGTGATTCGACCTTGGATTTTTGCGCGACCGTACCGATGTCCAACCGGCGCCGACGATCTCGATATCCGACGCAAGCTATTTCCTGAGTTGGCGACGGTCGCGTACGCCCTTGCCGCCGCCCATCGAGTCGGCGCGACTCACGGAGCGGTCCACGTCGAGAATTTATTGGTGGATCAGCAGGGCCAAATGAAGATCGTCGATGCCGCGAGTGGACGGCAGACATTGGCCCGATGGTTCGAGTGTGGACAAAGTCGGTCGCATCAGGATGGAGCCGACTTGATGTCATTCGAGGGTCGCCGACAGGCTGATGTGGACGACCTTGTCAAGCTGATCGCGACGACATCCATTGGACACGAATCGAATGAAAGATCTGGGTTCCGCGAGATTGTATCGAGTGTAACACAAGCCGCTTTCCACGATCCCGAACAGCCATGCGCGGCGATCGGCGATACTTTGATGCAACTGGCCGATGGTCTCCAACCCAGCACAGCAAAGTATCCGGTTCAACGTCGACGAACGTGGCATCGTGTGGCGACTCAGTGGTGGTCAGGCAAGAACGAAACCTGAGCCGAGATGATTGGATGGGAAAGTCCTTAACAAGAACATGCTTAAACTATGCGTATCAAATGTCCCGAGTGTGATTCGGTATTGACGTTAGCTGATCCGAAACCAGGCAGCTATCGTCCTACTTGCAAACATTGCCATCAAGCTTTTCGGCTTAAGGTGACCGACGATAGACCGCCAAAGTTTGGCGTTGGCCGGATCGCCAAGCCGGCTTCGGAGACACAACAAACCGTTGCACCGTCATCGGCGAAGATACCGGCCAGTGCTGAGCCCGCGAAAGTTTCATCGGCAGCGGTTTCCATCCCGACGGTTAAAGCAGCTGCCGTTCGTCCCGCTGTCTCCACCGCCGTCGACGCAACGATCGACGGATCCCTACCCGCGATCGGCGCCACCGTGATTGCCACCATCGCCGGCGTTGGCGAGACACTTGATCCGGCAGGCACAGCGGTCGATGCGACGATCGACACATCGGGCACGGCGGTCGACGCAACGATGCAATCACAAACCGGAAACAGCACACCCGGCAAGACGGTGGTCAGCTCGGCTCGCAAAATCACGACTTCGGAAAACAAACCATCCGATGTTGCCGAAATCCCCGAGCGATTGGGAGGCTATCGAATCGTTCGCCTGCTCGGACGCGGCGCGATGGGTGCCGTGTACGAGGCCAAGCAGGTCTCACTCGATCGTCAAGTCGCGCTGAAAACGATCCGAGATCGATTGTCGAAGAATCCTTCGTCGCTGGCCCGTTTCATTCGCGAAGCCTACGCGGCGGCTCAACTGACGCATCACAACGTAGTCCAGATCTACGACTTCGGCGAAGATGACGGTCGACATTTCTTCAGCATGGAATGGATTCGTGGCGGCCCGTTGGATGATGTGGTCCGTAAAAAGGGGGCACTCGATCCGCGATTGGCCGCGGGCTACGCATTGCAAGCTGCGCGAGGACTACAGTTCGCGCATCGAAACGGAATGGTTCACCGAGATGTAAAGCCCGCCAACTTACTGCTGAGCGACGAGGGGGTCGTTAAAGTTGCCGACTTAGGCTTGGTGAAGATTCCTGATCATGCAGAGATCGAGTCGGAGGACGGCGAGAGCGGCTACGAAGGCATGTCTCGAACCCGCGGCCGACTCAGCGGTACGGACGTCACGATGCAAGGCACGGCCGTCGGGACACCCGCTTACATGGCGCCGGAGCAAACGATCAATGCGGCCGGTGTCGATCATCGCGCCGACATCTATTCGCTCGGATGCACTCTGTTCTATTTCTTAACGGGACGACCTCCGTTCGACGGCTCCGTCGCAACCGAGGTGATGGAAAAGCATGCCAACGAAGCGCCCCCCGACATCACCACCATCAATCCTCGCGTTCCCAAAGCACTTGCCCAGATCATCGAACGGTCGATCGCGAAACGCCCGAGCGATCGCTACCCGTCGCTGGTCGAGTGCATCGCTGACCTCGAAAGTTTTCTTGGATTGGGTGACGAAGGAGGCTTCTCGCCAACGTCGGCGCAGGCGGATGTTTGGGAACAAATCGCGTCCCGCTACGCTTCCGCCACGTCGCTCAAGCGACTCGACCGTCCGATTTTGGCGGGTGTGTTGCTTGTCGCCTTGTTGATGACTTTGTTTTCATTTGGGCTGGGTTTCGCGTGGTGGCTTACCGGCGTTTCGATGTTGTCCGCCGCCGTGGCGACGCCGCTCTGCCTAGCCGGGTCGCGAAGTCCCATCCATCGTCGTCTTCGATCGTGGATTGCTTCGCTGTCCATCATCGATTGGGCGACGGCGTTGATCGGCGCCGCGATGTTCTTGCTAGTCATCGTATTGGCGGGTGCATGGCCCGGCGTGGTCACCGGTCTGATCCTCGGCGCTTGCTTTGGTGCTGTCTACCATTTCGGCATCGCGATCGGATCTGAAAAGAAGAGCCAAGGCGTGATCCATGACGCCGAGAAGTTTGTTCGCGATATGCGAATCAGTGGTGCCGACGAGCCAGGACTCAGATCATTCGCAGCTCGCTATGCAGGGAAGCGTTGGCAAGGTCTGTACGAACGAATGTTCGGTTATGATTCTCTGATCGAGATCCGAGAAACGCTGCGAACCGATCCCTCATTCTCCGGTGGAGTCTCTGGTAAATCGTTGCGGGACAAGGTCTGCGATAATCTTGCAGGGAGAGCGGCCACCAATCGCGAGGCGGCGGACCAAAAGCGTTTGGCAAAGGTCGAGCAGCGCGGATTGCAAAGTGAAGGGATGAGCGCCGCCGAAGCCGAGAACGTCAGTTTGGCGATGGCGCAGGCAACGATGCAAGGTTCCAAATTGTTGCAACCAGCCGAAAGTGTCGACGCGAAAGCTGCCGCCGACGCACGTCGCGAACGCATGAAGGCGATGTTGGCCGATGCCCGTAGCGGTAAACACAAAGTAAAACGCGATCCGTTAGGTCCGCTGCGCTTTGTGTTGGGAGGACAAACGCGACTGGTGGCGGGTTGTGTTCTGTTGGGCATCTTTGCGATCTGGGGAAATAGTCAGGGCCTGTTCGACTCCATCAAAGACATGGAAACGCTCAAACAGATCGGAGCCGGGAACGTCGATTTCGATCAGCTCGGTTCCGCCGTTCGTGACGCGGCAATGACGGCCGACCAAACCGAGTCGTCATCCAACTTGATTGGAAAGTCGATTACACCTTGGTCGGTCGCGATCGCGGGATTGCTGTTGGCGATGTCCGCGTTCGTTTCCGGATGGCGAATGTCCATTCCCGCCATCATCGCAACGATCGTGATCTTGCTAGGGCCGTCATTGGGTATCCCCGGCGTCGGCGAGGCGGTTTCACCTTGGATGGTTTCGGCGCTTGCCGGAGTGATCGTCTATCTACCCGGAATCTTTTTCGGCGAATCACCATCTTGAGCACCCGACACTCAACCATTCGGACTCGTTCGAAATGACCGTCGCAGCGACCATTACCGGCGTCGGTCGAAGTGCCGTCGCCGTGATCGCAGTGCGAGGCGGCGACGTTGCCGCGTTGGTGACTGAATGTTTTCGTCCGGCCACTGGAGGCCGATTTTTGCCAGGGCGAATTCGTTATGGAACTTGGCAAGGAAATCGATCCGCCTGTGATGCCGGTGAGTCCGTCGTACTGACGTTCCACGATTCGCAAGCAGTGGAGATCCATTGTCACGGCGGTCTCGCGGCCACACGACGGATCATCGAAGATCTTTCCTCGTTGGGCGTCGTTGAAATTACTCAACACGAGTTCCTCGTTCAGACCGGATCATCACCACTGATCGTCGAGGCAACCGAAGTCCTCGCACGCTGTGTGACGGCTCGAACGGCCGCGATCGCGCTGGACCAAGTGCGCGGCGCGCTTGTTGATTGGACCGATCATGCAATTCGCAGACTGGCCGATGGCGGTGCAGATATCGAAACACTGATGCCTGAAGTCGATGACCTACTTCGCTTCGCACCGCTGACGACGCGACTGAGCGAACCGTTTCGCGTCGTACTTGTCGGACCACCCAACGTCGGCAAGAGCAGCCTGATCAACGCGATCGTTGGATACGATCGCAGCATTACCACGGACATTGCCGGTACCACTCGTGATGTCTTGCACGCCGATACGGTCATCGACGGTTTGCCAGTTCGACTAAGCGATACTGCTGGACTTCGCGCCACCGATGAAGCGATCGAGCGTGAGGGAATCGCGCGGGCGCGCGAGGCTGCCGCGAGTGCCGATTTGGTGATTCACATCAGCGAGCCCAAGCTGAATTCGACATATCAAACGATCGATTCTGAATTGCTCGGCTCTCGGTCGCTTCAAGTTCTCAACAAGTCAGATCTGTTGTCACAGGGCGATTTTCTCGGTTCCAAATTCATTCGCACCAATGCGATCAGTGGCGATGGGGTCGATTCGTTGCTTCGCGAAATCTCGACGGTGCTGGTTGGTTCGATGCCAATTCCCGGATCGCCGGTGGTGCTGACGCAGCGGCAAACCGAGATCGTTGAACAGATCGCAAAACTAATTAACGATCCGATCAAGATGAAACAGCGATTGGAAGAGTTGTTGTTCGGTTACATTTTGCAGGATGAACAGCCCCGTGACTGATCAGAAAATTCAATGGGCAGTCGCGATCCATGGCGGTGCTGGTGACGATCCGTCTCGGTGGGATACGGCGACAACGATGTCACGCTCGGAGGGACTACGTCGGGCACTACAAATGGGCGTCGACCTGCTTCTTGGCGGAGCCGCCGCGATTGATGTGGTGGAGGCGGTGATCATCGTTCTTGAGAACGATACGAACTTCAACGCCGGTCGCGGCGCCGTGCTGACAGACCAGGGCAACGCTGAACTCGACGCATCGATCATGAACGGTCGAACAGCGGAGTGTGGTGCCGTGGCGGGCGTGACGCGGGTCAAGAATCCGATCACGCTTGCGCGGCTCGTGATGACGAAGACTCGGCACGTCTTGCTGGTTGGCCAGGGGGCCGACCAGTTCGCCGTCAACGAAGATGTTGAATTGGTGACACCGGATTACTTCATGGGCAGCGATAGCGCAGCCGCAAACTCACCAAAACACTTCGGTACGGTAGGCTGCGTTGTCCGCGATCGATTCGCGGACTTGGCCGCCGGTACCAGCACCGGTGGTACGTCGAAGAAGCTGCCGGGGCGTGTCGGTGATTCACCGATCATTGGTGCCGGAACATTCGCGGCCAACGATACGTGCGCCGTCTCAGGAACCGGCATCGGTGAGGAGTTCATTCGCGCCGCGGTCGCATACGATGTGGTCGCCCAGATGCGTTACGCCGGTCGGACGCTCGATCAGGCGGTCAGCGAGATCATGGACACAAAATTGCGTCCGGGCACGGGCGGATTGATCGCGATGTCAAACGACGGTCGGATCGTGCTGCGGCACAACACGCCGGCGATGAATTGCGGTTGGGCCGACAGCAGTGGAACGTTCGAGACTGCTTTCTCGTTACTGTGAGAGCATGTTTCGATACATGTTGATGCCCGCAGGGCCGACCAGCACAACGAAAATCCCCGGGAAGATGAACAGAACCAACGGGAAAATCATCTTCACGGCCGTCTTGGCAGCCTTCTCTTCGGCGATTTGACGTCGTTTGATTCGCATCGAATCGCTTTGAACGCGCAGTGCCGTGGCGACACTTGATCCGAACTTGTCAGCTTGGATCAAGATCGACGCGAGTTGTTTGAGGTCGTCGACGCCGCTTCGGAAGCCGAGCGCCTGCAACACCTCGCTACGAGCGCGACCGAATTGAAGTTGCTGGTTGGCGAGCCCAAATTCTTCACCGATCTCTTTGTGACTCTTGAGCATTTCTTCGGCGACTTTTCGCAGAGCTTGATCCATCCCCAAACCTGCTTCGACGCAAACGACCATCAAGTCGAGAGCATCGGGAAGTCCCAAGAAGATTTTCTCTTTGCGCTTCTTGGCAAGGTGCCCGAGCACGAAGGTGGGAAGGCCGAACCCGACGACGACGCCACCGGCCAACTTCATCAACATTCCTTGACTGAGTCCGTCTGTGATCAAGCCGATCGCTCCGCCGAGGAACAAACCCACGCCGGCCAAAATCAGTTGAACACCTTTGAAAACGACGGGAGCCGATTCACGCCGAAACCCGGCGTTGACCAGCTTCTCTCGAAGCTGGCTCATCTCTTTTTCGTTACCCGTGACGGTCTTTTCGAGCGGCGATGTGGCTCGCTCCAGAGCAGCGGCCAGAGCTTCATTCTTTTTACGACTCTTCGATGATGCAGTCTCATCGACTCGCGCCGTTCGAGGATTGCGCAAGGCATCTAAACGGACTTCCGCGTTCGGTTTGTCATCGCCGCTGACGCGACCGATCACAAACCAAGCGACGGCTGAAACAGCGATGAAGACCCCGATCGAAGCGACCGTGGCGGGGCTGAGCATGGCAACGAAGATCAGCGAAGTGAACATGATATCAGACTTGCGCGAGTGGTATTTTGCGTGGAGGTAGAACGAAGCGATTGGTTTGAAGGACTGCTTAAACTTTGATGGTGATGATCTTCTTGATGACCAAGGCACCGATCAATTGAGTGACGAGTGCCATGCAGAGCATGTATCGTCCGATCTCGTCCGTGAACAGCATCGTCACGTACTCGTAATTGAGTTTGAGCATCACGATAAACAACACTGGCGGCAACGCTAAAAGCACCGCGCCGCTCATTCGACCTTCGCCGGTGAGTGCTTGAATCGTCCCCAAAATCATCAGTCGCTCGCGAACCAAGTGACCGATCTTGTCGAGAATTTCTGACAAGTCACCCCCGGTTTGTCGTTGCAGCATCACTGCCGTCGCAAAGAAGCGAAGGTCCATGTTGGGAATCCGTTTGGCCATATCATCGATGGCTTCATCCAACGCGATACCGAGGTTCTGTTCCTCGAAGCATCTCCCGAACTCGGTCGCCAGCGGAGCTTCCATTTCGGAAGCCACCAACCCGAACCCGGCGTTCAATGAGTGACCGGCTCGTAACGAACGACTGAGCAACTCAAGAGCCGCCGGCATTTGATTGCCGAACTTCGTCAATCGCTTCCTACGCTTCATGATCAACCAACCGATCGGCAATCCCATCAGCAAAAGTCCGATGATGGGAGCCAGCAGGATGGGGACCGGCGAGAACATGCAGAGGACGAAACCCATGCCGAAGAAGCCCAAACAGATCGCCGCAAACTTGGCCGGCTGCATTTGCACATCGGCTTGTTCGAGGTAATCGGAAATCGCGGGCATTCCCGATGTCAGCTTCGATAGCAGGCTGGTGTTGTCGCCATCGGCACGCATCAGCGAAGCCTGTTCGGCCTCGCCTTTCCCGCCGCGTCGGCGCGAAGCCATCGCCGATAAGCGATCTTCGGTCGCGGTGGATTCTTCCACCGGCATCAATACGTTGACCGCGAATGCGACGAGTGAAGCGACAACGACGCCGATCACCAAGGCAATGACTAATCCGGACATATCAGTAGGTTTCGGGTAACAGGTTTCAGGTATCAGGTAAACATCAGAAGGAAGACTTGGTGGCAGAGCTCCGACCCAGCCGGTTTGGCTGAAGCCTGACCCCTGACACCTGATAGCTTCCTTACGCTTGCATCATGATGCGTTCGCGGAAGGCACTGGCGGGCAATCGCACACCAGCAGCTTCCAACTTATCCATGAAGCCAGGCCGAACGCCGGTACACTCAAAGTGTCCGAACGCCTTGCCCTGTTCGTTGATGCCCTTTTGGACGTAGCGATAAATGTCTTGCAGGACGACGGTGTCTTGTTCCATCCCGACCACTTCGGTGATCGCCGTAACGCGGCGCGGACCGCCTTGCAATCGGTTAGCTTGGATCAACACGTCGACGGCGCCGGAAACTTGTTGACGAATCGCTTTGACCGGCAAGTCGAATCCGGACATCATCACCAATGTCTCCAGTCGGGCGATCGCGTCACGGGGCGTGTTGGCGTGAACCGTGGTCATCGATCCGTCGTGGCCCGTGTTCATCGCTTGCAACATGTCCAACGTTTCGCCACCCCGACATTCGCCGATGATGATTCGTTCCGGTCGCATACGCAGTGCGTTTTTGACCAAGTCCGTCGCGGTTACGGCGCCATTGCCTTCGATGTTGGCCGGACGCGTTTCCAAACGAACGACGTGGTCTTGTTGCAGTTGTAACTCGGCCGCATCCTCGATCGTAACGATCCGGTCGTGATGGTTGATGAATGACGACAATGTATTGAGCAGAGTCGTTTTACCCGAACCCGTACCGCCGGCGATGATGCAATTGAGTCGAGCTTTGATGCAACCTTCCAGCAACATCACCATCTCAGGTGTGAATGCTTTGTAGTTGAGCAAATCTTCCAACTTGAGCGGGTTCGATCCGAACCGGCGAATGGATACGCAGGCGCCGTCGAGTGCAAGCGGGGGAATGATCGCGTTGACCCGCGATCCGTCTTCCAATCGCGCGTCGACCATCGGTGACGTTTCATCGACGCGACGACCAACCTTGCTGACGATTCGGTCGATGATCTGCAACAAGTGTTTGTTGTCGCGAAATTCGACGTCGGACTTTTGCATCTGACCGCCCTTTTCGACGTAGATGTTTTTCGGACCGTTGATCAAAATATCGCTGACGGTTGGGTCTTTCAAAATCAACTCGAGCGGGCCAAGGCCGAGAACTTCGTCGATAACTTCGTCGACGATCCGTTCGCGTTCTTGTCGATTGAGCAGAGTTTCTTCGGCGTCGCAAAGGTGTTCGACGACCATGCGAATTTCGCGTTTGAGGGTATCGCCCTTCAGATCACCGACGCGCGACAAGTCGAGCTTATCGACAAGCTTGCCGTGAATGCGTCGCTTGATGTCTTCAAATTGCTGTTGGCGGACGGCATCAGGCCGTGGCGGTGTGACTGCTGTACGCATATCGATGGTCCTTGGTTGGTTATCCGTTGAATCCCGTGCTTTTCGTCCGCCGACCAAACATCATGGTGGTGGAAGAACGTTTGTGCGGGTCATAACCATTGCGCTGCCAGAATTCCGCTTCGATCAAAGCGGTTTGGCGATCGCAGCTAGAACGACCCACGCAAACATAGGACGCAAAACGCACACAGGCAGAAAGACTGTTGCAATTTTGCTACAAGGACTAGCTTCGCTAGTGCGTACAGATTTCGGAAACGAACAGAATGGTGACGTTCTAATCGACCGCTGGTTCGTCACGACTGGCACAGTGCAGCGCACCCAAACCTAAAATGATGTCTCGGCAGTCGATGCCTTCGACATCCGCGGAACTGATTTCTCGCAGCAATCCGATCGCCCGATCATCGGTATCGGCGCCGAACGTCGGAACCAGCATTCGACTTTCGCCCAACCGCAGAAAGTTGCAGTAGCTTTCCGGAACCCGTTGTCCGTCGATTTGGCGTGCCGGTGGAATCGGCAGCCGATGAACCTCGACCTGAGGTTTGGTCGCGCTCCCCCACAAACGGAGCTGACGATAGTTCTCCTCGAGGCCAACATGGTTGGGATCGTCACGATCGTCACAAACGGCAGCCACGACGTTCTTTGGATCAATGAAACGTGCAAGTTGATCGATGTGGCCGTCGGTATCGTCGCCAACCAGGCCGCCACCGTCGAGCCAGACGATTTCGGTGACGCCGAGCCGCTGATGCAGTTCCCGTGAAATCGCATCTTTGTCGAGCCCGGGATTGCGAGTCTTCGACAACAAACAGTCTGGTGTCGTCAACAGTCTTCCCCGACCATCGAATTCCATCGCACCGCCTTCGACGCAAAGTCGGCTGCGGATGGTCGGCATCTTCAAATGGCTGCCGATACGACCCGCCACCGCGTCGTCGGAATCCCAAGGCGGATACTTGCCACCCCATGCGTTGTATCGCCAGTCGATCGCGTGAATCGAGTCGTCGCGACGATTGTGCACGAACGTCGGCCCGTAATCACGTATCCAAACATCGTTGGTCGGTATATCAACGACTTCAACGTATGGGATGCCGTCAAGCAAGCGTCGGCAATTCTTTGAGACTTCACCCGATGCAATCACTTGCACCGGAGTCGACTCGGTAATGCGACGTATCCAATCGAGATAGAAAGCTGGGATCGGACCAAAATGACCGGGCCAAGTTTCCAGATTGTGCGGCCACGCCAGCCAAACACATCGAAGGCGTTCCCATTCAGCGGGAACTCGCAAGTTATCCGGCGAAGCCTGCGGAGGATTCATGAAAAGGCCGTTTGGTCGAGTGACGCGGGCTAGTCTTTCGATTGACGCATCAGCCACTCGAAAACATCATCCCGTGCGAATGTTTGGGTCCAACTGTCGTGGCCAACGCCGGGGTACTCGGTGTAGCGAAGTTCCGGATGATGACCGGAATGCGTCAAAGCGACGATCATTTCGCGACCGCGGCCGACCGGAACGACGGGATCGGCGTCTCCGTGAAATGCCCACACGGGAATCCCCTGATAGCGATCGGCCCAACTCGGATCACCTCCGCCGCAGACTTCCAACATCGCGGCGAAGCGTTTCGGCGGCGTCGCAGCGGCGAACCAGGCGCCTTGGCCACCCATCGACAGCCCGGCCACATACATCCGAGCCGGGTCGATAGGAAAACGACCTACCCTGTCGTCGACCAGCGCCAACGCAGATGCCATCGCGGGGGACGGTTCGTCGGGGAACTGATTCAGGCCGCTCTTGAGATCCCAGGGCGTTTCGACCCAACGCTGGTTTTCAGGGCATTGGGGGATCACGACATAAGCTGGATACGTCGCCCGCCGGTCGGCGCGGGCGAAATCACCGGCCACATGCTTCAACTGGGCAAGATTGTCACTGCCCCGCTCGCCGGCGCCATGTAAGAACAACACCAGCGGATACCGTTTGCCAGGTTCGAGTTTCGTGGGCTGGAGAAACCGATAAGGCAATCCGTCGAACGATTCGGCTGAGAAAATTTCGTTCATCCGGGATTCCAATGGAATCGTCTCCACCGCCGGCGTTGCCAATGCCGCAGGATTCTGGGCCGGACAAATCGTTGCCAGCGACAGCGCAAAGAGCCAAACAAACGACCAGGCGATCAGTTTGAACATCAGCGAAGTCCGATCATTCGGATTTGATTTCCTCTTTGACTTTCTGAATGAAGTGAGGCGATTTTCCGCCCTTGCTGAGCTCTTCGGCCCGTTTTTGGGCGTCTTTCTTTTGGTCGAATTCGAAAACCGCGACGCGTTTCAGGTTTTGACTGAAAACACCCCAATACAGCCTCAATCGAACATCCGCAGCGGCCTTCTTGGTCTTACGCTTGGACGCTTTTTTCTTGGTTTTTTGATCGGTAACTAGTTTTTCGGCAGCTTCAGCCTCGGCGGCTTTTGCCTTGCGACTGACGACCTTGCGGGCCATGGAGCAAGCGGGGGTTCGGGGACAAGGGTGGATCGAATTCGGCCGGGACAATTCGACGGGGCGATTTCGACTGTGAAAGACGAACAAGCTACCACGTCCCAACCCATTTTGTCATGGGGAGTCGGCCCGTACTGTCGCGGCGTCGAGGCAAGTCACGAGATTGCCCGAAAAAAGGATCGCTATTCGTCGGGGGCAATGTCGCTTATGCTTTCGAGTTGATGAGTTCGATGATTTCACCGAAGGGAGAGTGTCAACATGCAGGTCAACGTTTCGGCACGTCACGGAAGTTTGCAGCCTGGCGATCAACAGTTGGTTGTCGAGAAGACGGAAAAGCTTCGTCGACTTTACGATCGGATCAACGCGATTGAGGTGACGATCGACCTGAAACAGTTGGACAAGCCCTGGGTGGAAATCAAAGTTTCGGCAGAACACGCCGAGGATTGTTTGGCGACGGCGGAAGCCAACACGGTGATCGCGGCGCTCGATGTCGCGATTCCAAAGGTTGAGCAACAACTTCGCCGCTTAAAAGAAAAGAAAACTGGCCATCGGGCCACCGCACACAAACATATTGATCCGGTCGTTGCCGACGAAGATTGACGGTTGGGTTGAACCCGTTTGTGGTTCGTGTTCCCTGCCCGATTGAAGCGTTGATACGGCGACTACCGCCTTAGTCACGATCCAACCAAAGCACCCCTGTCGGTGTTTGATGGACGATTTCTCGTACCATCAACGTCGACATGGAACCAGTGATGCTTGGTTCGGGCAACCGGCGGAACTACCTACCTCACCGAGAATTCCAAACGAGGAATTGTATCCCCATGAAGTTCGCAGATTTTATTACGACCAAAGCCATTCGGGCTGAACTCAAATCACAGACCAAAGACGCCGTCATCGAAGAATTGGTGCAGGCGCTGCTGGAAGCAGGCGAAATTGATGCCGACCAGCGCGACGACATCATTTCGTCGATCATGAAGCGAGAAGAACTCGGCAGCACCGGCATCGGCAGGGGAGTCGCCGTTCCCCACACGAAACACCCCAGCGTCCAGAAGCTGGTCGGTACCGTTGGCGTCAGCGAAAGCGGCGTCGATTTCGATTCACTTGATGGCGAACGAGTTCAGTTGTTCTTTCTTCTGATCAGCCCGCCCGAAAGGCCGGGCGATCACCTTCGCGCGCTCGAGAATATTTCTCGTCAATTGCGGGACGACACGTTTTGTCGATTCCTCAAGCAAAGCAAGACGGCTGTGGACATTCAGCAACTGTTGCAAGAAGCCGACGACAATCAATTTGTATCTGGCTAATGAACAACGACGCCTCCCTTCACCGAACCGTGGTCGTCCGCAATGCCGAAGGCTTGCATGCGCGACCAGCCGACTTGTTGGTCCGCTTGGCCAGCAGGTACCAGGCAACGATTCAAATCGGGAAAAACAACGAATGGGTCGATTGCAAAAGCATCTTGTCGCTTTTGACGCTCGGGGCTGCCCAGGGAACCGAACTGTCGGTTTCCGCCCAAGGCCCCGATGCTGCCGAAGCGATCGACTCGATCACGGCCTTCGTCGAGGCTGGTTTTAACGACACTGGCGAGATCAGAGGGGCTTATCCAGCGATTTGATCTCGCGCTCAACCCCCTTTTCAATACCGAACTATTCGATGGATCGTGTCACGAAAGTGGTGCCGCGGGAGCGGTTCCCATCGCAGCCCTATGCCTCATCCGCGGCGGATTATCCGCGACCGGTGAATCGCATTGGCTGTGTCCGTGCATCCCGATCCATCTCACGACGATGGTCGAACTGCAAGGCATTCCTGTCTCGCCGGGAGTCGCCATCGGTCCTGCACTAGTGCTGGACTCGGATGGGTATCGCATTCCTCGCACACTGATTCCCGCCGACCTGGCGGGTGATGAATACGCGCGCCTTCAAAGAGCGGTGGATGCCGTTTCAGCTCGGTTGGAAACAAGTCGTTTCGAGACATCTGCGGTCGCCGGCAACGACACGGGCGATATCTTTGCGGCCCAGCTTCAGATGCTGCACGATCCGCGACTTCACATCGAACTGCGACGACGAATTTGTGACGAGCATGTCGTGGCCCCGTATGCGGTCAACCGTGTCCTGCACAATTATGCCGATGCGCTGCGGCGGCTCAGCAATCCCCTGTTGGCCGATCGGGCCGAAGATGTTCTGGACATCGAGAAGCAGTTGTTGCTCGAGCTCGGTGCCGTCGCTCGCGGCCCGATGTCGGAATTGTGCGAACCCGTCATCGTGCTTTCGCACGTCCTTTCCCCCAGCGAAACGGCTAACCTTGACCGACGCTTTGTACGAGGCTTTGCGACGGAAACTGGTGGACCCGGCGGTCACACGGCGATCGTTGCCAAAGGACTCGAGCTGCCCGCGGTTGTCGGCATCGGGCCGTTCTTGGATTGTGTCGGAGCAGGCGATCACGTGATCGTCGATGGCGACCGAGGCCGCGTCATCATCGATCCCGACGAAGCTACACTCAACCATTATCGCAACAGGCTCGAGCAGCGAAACTCACTTAGCGAACGATTGTCCGAGCTTCGCGACTTGCCCGCCGAGACCGCTGACGGAATCCGCATTCGCCTGAGCGCCAACATCGAGTTTCCTCACGAAACAACCGCCGCCTTGCAGCGCGGCGCGGATGGGATCGGACTCTACCGCACCGAATTCTTGTATCTGGCCAGCAACGACGAACCGAGCGAGGAAGACCATTACCTCGCCTACAGCCAAGTCGTTCGCGAAATGGGCGGTCGGCCCGTCGTGATCCGGACGTTGGATCTGGGTGCGGACAAAATGGGCCACCGACCACTGGCTGAACAAGAACACAATCCGTTTCTTGGTCTGCGCAGCATTCGTTTGTCACTTCGCAATTTAGATCTGTTCCGACCCCAGTTGCGCGCGATCCTGCGGGCTGCGGTCCACGGCGACGTGCGTGTGATGTTTCCGCTGATCACAACGATCGGCGAACTTCGCCAAGCCCGCATGCTGCTCAAATTGGTCGCCGAAGATTTGAAGGACGAGGGAATCCCATTTCGCGCCGACATCCCCGTTGGCATGATGGTCGAGGTTCCCGCCGCCGTCATGATGCTCGATCATTTCGTCAAAGAAGTTGACTTCCTTTCGATCGGCACAAACGACTTGGCTCAGTACACGCTCGCCGTCGACCGTAGCAATGAATACGTCGCCGACCTGTATCAGTCGAGCGATCCCGCAGTACTGCGGTTGATCCTCCGCTGTGTTGAAGTCGCCGAAGAATCGCAAACACCGTTGGCCGTTTGTGGCGAAATGAGCAGCATGCCGGCTCGCGCGTTGCTGTTGTTGGGGTTGGGCGTTCGAAGTCTAAGCGTTCCCCCATCGACGCTGCCGCGAGTGAAGAAAGCGATTCGCAGCGTGTCGATCGAGCAGTGCCGCGAAATAGCCGCGCGCGTCTTGAAGCTGGAAGCCGCGCGTGATGTTGACATGTACCTGTTAGATCGTTTGAGCCACATTGTGCCCGAGTTGATTGTGACTTGATCCGAGACCATTGACCGTTTTTAACCTGATTCTGTTCGTGACCGACAACGTCCAAAGCATCATCGAAGATCGTCCCGCCGATCGTTTTCTATTATCGCAATCAGCGAGGCTCAACTCGTCGACGGTCGATTCTTTGCCGATTCGTTATCGAGTCCGATTTGCGAAAATGGGTTTGCTTCGATGGATCGGGCACCACGACTTGGCGCGGCTCTGGGAACGAATGTCACGTCGTGTTGGATTGAAACTGTCGATGACCGAAGGCTTTCGTCCGAAACCTCGAATCGCATTCCCCTCCGCACTCGCGCTGGGTATCGAAAGCTTGGATGAAGTCGTCGAGATTGAATTGAGCGAGTCAATCACGCCGCAAGAAATGCTGGAGCGATTGACCAACGATCAACAACCCGGCCTGCACATCACGAGTGTCAAGCAATTGCCGCTTGGATTCGGTAAAGCCCAATTGTCTCAATCCGAATACCGAATCACGCCGCCCGACGATGCCGACTTGGGCCACGTCTCACGTTCGATCCAGTCTCTGCTGGCCCAAGAATCATTGACGATTGCGCGAAAGAACAAAACGGTGTCCCTGCGAACGGACGAGCAGATCGTTCGGCTTGAGATCATCCAGGCCGCGATTGCTCTAACGCTGGCTGCCGCCGACACGGCATCGATGCGCGTCGAGGATGTTTTGGACCTGCTAGGTCTGAACGACTGGACCGATCGCGGCGGTCGAATCACCCGAACACGTGTCCAACTAGAAAAAGAATTTGAAACCGACGATCGACAACAGATCGCTACCAACGCGGCTCCTTTGCTCGCGTGAGAAAAAAATTATGACTGAAAACACTATCACCGCTGGCGACCACGCGATGGATGAGAGATCTCATCCACGTAAAGCCGGCCCTAAACCCTTCACAGGTAATGTTCCCATGAAAAAAGAAATGCTGATCAATGTGCTGCAGCCCGAAGAGTGCCGCATCGCTGTCCTGGAAAATAATCGGCTCGAAGAGCTGTACATGGAACGCAAGAGTATCGAAGCGTTCGCCGGCAACATCTATCGCGGCAAGATCGTCAACTTGGAACCCAGCATTCAAGCCGCCTTTGTCGACTTCGGTGTCGGTCGAAACGGATTCTTGCACATCAGCGATGTCGAGCCGCAATACTTCCGACAAGGCGGCTACGACCCCGCCGAAGTGATGCGGGAGTCCGACGAGATGGCGGAAGCCGCCGCAAAACGGGCTCGCGACACCGGACGCGGCAGCAAGCACGCCTTCAAGGGTGGACGCCCTCGAAACAAACCACCGATCCAAGAAATCTTCCGCCGCGGCGATGAAGTCTTGGTCCAAGTGATCAAAGAGGGCATCGGCACCAAGGGCCCAACGCTCAGCACGTACATCTCGATCCCTGGCCGTTATCTCGTTTTGATGCCTTCGTTGGTGCGCGTCGGTGTCAGCCGTAAGATCGAAGATGAAGACGATCGCAAACGACTCAAGCGATGCCTGCTAGCACTCAACCCGCCCAAGGGACTCGGCTTCATCGTCCGCACCGCCGGCGCCGGCCGCAAAGAAAACGAACTCGAAAATGATCTTGAATACCTGCTGAGACTTTGGAAGGCGATCGTCAAACGAGTTCAAACGACAACCGAACCAGGCGTAATCTACGAAGAAAGCGATTTGATCATTCGCACGATCCGCGACATCTACACCGACGACATCGATCAAATCCTCGTCGACGAACGCGAGTCTTATGAAAAGGCTCGTGACTTCCTGAAAATGTGTATGCCTCGCGTCGTTGAAAGGCTGAAGTTCTACGAGGGCGACGTGCCTCTATTTCACAAGTACAAGCTGGAACAAGAGATCGTGAAGATCAACCAGCGCCAAGTACATCTTCGTGACGGTGGATCGATCGTCATCGACCCGACCGAGGCGTTAGTCGCGATCGACGTGAATAGCGGCAACTTCCGTGGTAACGATTCAGCCGAAGAAAACGCGTTCCGTTTGAACATGGCGGCCGCCAAAGAGATCGCTCGTCAATTGCGACTGAGAGATTTGGGCGGCGTGATCGTGAACGACTTCATCGACATGCGAAAGGAAAGTCACCGCCGAAAACTGGAACGAACGCTCCGTGACGCGATGGCCAATGACCGCGCTCGAACCAAGATTTTACGGACCAGTCCTTTCGGCTTGATCGAGATGACACGGCAACGTATCCGACCGAGTCTCAAACGAAGCATTTACAACGATTGTCCTTGTTGCGAAGGACGCGGGTTGGTGAAGACGGCCGAGAGCATGTCGATCGAGGTCATCCGAACTCTGGCACTTGCCGCAAAGAATGTTCACATCGAACGTGTCACCATTCGCGTCAACGATCATGTCGCGGCGCATTTGAATAACCGCAAGCGGCGCGACGTCATGCTGCTGGAAGACACCGGCAAGATGTCCGTCCAAATTTTGGGCAGCGAAGCCCTTTACCCCGAACACCTAGAACTCGATTGTCGCGACGGTCGCGGCGAACGTGTCGAAATCGATTCGTAGTCCGCGCCATGATTGAACTCGGTGTTAACATTGATCACGTTGCGACGCTGCGACAGGCGCGACGTACGTATGAACCTGATCCGGTGATCGCCGCGGCGCTGGCTGAACAAGGCGGCGCCGATGGGATCACGTTCCACCTTCGCGAGGATCGTCGTCACATCCAAGATCGCGATGTCGAACTTCTCAAGCGAACCGTCACGGTCAAGACGAATATGGAAATCGCCTGCGCCGATGACGTCGTCTCCATCTGTTGTCGGACTCAGCCCGATTGGGGACTTCTAGTACCCGAAAGTCGCGAAGAGGTCACGACCGAAGGCGGATTGGATGTGGTTGGCGACACGGGCCGGGTCAAGAAGGCGATCATTCGACTGAAGGAAGCTGGCATTTTGGTCAGCCTGTTCATCGATCCCGACTTGGATCAAGTTCGTGCGTCGGCCGCGCTCGGCGTTGACGCGGTGGAACTGCACACGGGCCCTTATGCGATCGCCCGTCGTGACGACCAAAAACGGCAACTTGCGCGTTTGGCAGTCGCCGGCCGCGCCGTCTCAGACGCCGGAATGCGTCTGCATGCGGGGCACGGGCTCAATTACACCAACGTTCGCGACGTCGCCAAGCTGCCCAACATGATCGAACTCAACATCGGTCACGCCATTGTCAGTCGCGCGGTCATGGTGGGTATCAAAGAAGCCGTTGCCGAAATGCGACGAATTTTGGATTTATGCTCGCCGTAAGTTAGAGTGAAGTTGAGTCATCCGTTGTTCGCGAGGGGTTCATGTCACGGCTATCGATCACTGTAGCGTTCTACTTGATTGTCGTTTCGGTGTCGGCTGATGAACGCAGGGCTCCGCCTCCGAAGATATCTGCCGATCAGACTCGCGGCGTTTTCTTTGACGATCTCAGCGAGGCCATTCGTGGCGAACGGCCTTCGCTGGCGGTACTTCGTGGATCTAAGTCGACCGAAGCGGCAGCTTCGGCGATGGCGTCGCCTGATGAAAAGAACGCGAACGAAGTCGATGACGTTTGGTCGACTATCATTTCGCCATCATCGATCGAAGATGAAGTCAAACGCACGCGTCTGCACTACGACAACGTCATCTCAACGCCGGGCGCGTTCAACAGCGGCGGGTTCAAAGACGCTCGCTTGGACTTGTCCATTTTGGCGATGCTGTTCGCGGTAATCAATGAGCATTCCGGTGACGTGCGATGGAAAGACCAAGCCGCGGTCGCTCGCGATCTGCTCGCGCGTACCGCCTTCAACTGCAAAGCCGGGTCGACTCAGGTTTACAACGAAGCGAAACTGCGAAAGTCCGACTTGCAAGATTTGGTTTCTGGGACAGGCCTGACTTCGCGAGATGCGGAAGCGGAGAACGCCTGGCCGGAAATCGTTGATCGAACGCCGTTGATGGAGTATGCCGAACGACTGGTGAAGTCGCTCGAGGATAGTTGCCGCGACCTGGAATCCTTCGAAGAGAACGCGGATGCGATCAAACGTGACGCGGAACTATTGTCAACGGTCGGCGAAGTGCTCACTCAGGAAGGAATGGACGAATCCGACGACGATGACTATGTGCAATTGAGTCACGCGATGGTCGATCAAACGAAACGTGTTGTCGAGGCGCTCGGTCGAACCGATTTCGAGACCGTGCGAGGCGGCGTCGGGTCCATACGTCAGCGCTGCGATGCCTGTCATGAACAGTATCGGTAGCGCAGTCTCGATAACAACGCGAATACGAAGTAGAATACTTGGGTTGACATCGCGTTCGTCTCCTTCTCTCGTCGCAAGCATGCCATGCCGATTTCTGTAAAGTGCCAGTGCGGAAAAGCTCTCAACATTCCCGATGCGATGGCCGGGAAAGCGGTCAAGTGTCCGGGGTGCGGAGTGGTCATACGCGTGGGTGGCGGGAATTCGGCTGCATCAGCTCCATCACAAGCCTCGTCGCCGGCAGCGATGGCAAACCCGGCTGCCAGTCGGCGGATGGATGATTTGTTTGATGAGGAAGGATTTTCGGCCCAAGTCGCTCAACTATGCCCTGCCTGTCGGGCTGAAATGGCTGCCGGCTCCGTATTCTGCACCAAGTGTGGCTATCACAAAGAATCAGGAGTGCGGCTGGAGTCTCATAAGACGGCTGGTGTTGATATCAGTCACGGAACTTTAGCCCTACAGAAGGCTCAAGCGGACATAGATAAAGCCGCACGCCTGGACAAAGCGGTTCTGGAAGGCGCTGGCATGCCGTGGTGGATGCTAGCGCTCGTATTGTTCATGGTCGTCAGTGGATTGAGCATCGCCGTCCTTGCGGTCAACGCTTCGCGACGCGTCGACGAAACCATCACTTTCAATCCGCTGGGAACCTTTTTCA
This sequence comes from Rubripirellula sp., assembly GCA_041740415.1. Lineage (GTDB taxonomy): Bacteria > Planctomycetota > Planctomycetia > Pirellulales > Pirellulaceae > Rubripirellula. Next base: position 41,168 of record JBGSLZ010000022.1, on the reverse strand, counting down.
TTCTCTCTGGCTCCGCTTTTACAACATTCGGCGTGGGAGCGTATCTGATGATCGTGATGCACGCATTCAAGCAAGAAATGAAAAAAGGGTTTCTATCCCTGATGCCGCCCTATGCCGTTTACCACGTGTTCAAAAACGCTCGCGAGACGTGGAGGTACCTTCTCGGCTGCATTGTGTTATTGAGCATAGGAATTGCATTGATCATTTCCGGCGTCAACGCCTAAGTGGGGGAACGCAATTTGCATCTTCGTGGCAACACTTAGATGCCAACGAGATACTAGACTTTCCCCATGCGATCGTAGCTCGATGAAGGGAGTTGCATGCTTTCCACGTTCAATGCGTTCGTCTACCTGCTGTTTGTTGTGATCGTCGTCGGCTCTTTGTTGCCGCTGTCTTCGCATCCCCATTGGTTCATCCGGGCTTGGGATTATCCGAGAGTTCAGATTGTGATCATAGCGATCGTTGCGGCAGTTGCTTTCGCAGCGACCAACTTGACCGCCGCTCAACCGCAGAAGTCTCAAGTAATGGTGATTGTCATCTTGTCCACTCTGATCTGCGGCTGGCACCTTTTCCGAATTATGCCGTACACGCCAGTTGCTCCGACGCAGGCTGACGATTGGGAGCCAGATGCGATCACGTCCACCGTCGCTGGCAAGAAGCGATTGAGGGTCCTGATGACGAATGTCGAAGAAGAAAACGACCGGTTCGATCAGTGGAGCCAAGTGGTTCGAGAGGCCGATGCCGATGTCGTGATTGTTGCGGAAGTCGACGATCGTTGGGCCGAAGTGGTCGAGGGTCTGAAATCGTTGTACCCCAATCAGATCGTCCATCCTCAAGACAATTGGTACGGGATGGCGATGCTGACGCGTCTACCGATCGTCAAGCACAAGATCCGCTTTCTGGTCGAGGACGATGTTCCGTCAATCGATGCCACGCTTGAACTTCCTTCGGGCGACCATGTTCGAGTGATCGGTGTCCATCCGCGTCCACCTGAACCGGTTCGCGACAACGATTCCACCGCACGCGACGCCGAACTGGTCCTGTGGGGCAAAGAACTTGCGGACGAACCGCTGCCGATTGTGATCGGTGGCGATTTGAACGATGTCGCGTGGTCGGAAATGACGCGATTGTTTCTTCGCTTGAGCGGATTGCTTGATCCACGACGTGGTCGAGGCTTCTTCAACTCGTTTCACGCGGATCACGTCTGGATGCGTTTTCCGCTGGATCATGTCTTCCACTCGACGCACTTCGCGATTCGAGACCTACAAAAAATGCCCCATGTCGGCTCCGATCATTTTCCGATCTACATCGATCTACAACTCGAACCTTCTCAGCGCGCCGAGCATGAGCCGCTGGATAAGAAATCGAGCGACGACGAAGCGGCCGAGGACCTACTTGAGCGTGCCGAAGACGAACCAGATCTTGACACCAAATCGGTTGACGAGGTCGATCAAAAAGCAGCCTCGACTTGATTGGATCCCGCCAAGATTCAGTCCTGGGAGTAGATCAACACCGTGTAGGGCGGAAGCTCGATTCGACCACGATGGGATTGGCCATCGTGGGGTTGTGCGACGGCTTCGATGTCACCGCTCGCGTTTCCGCCGAATTCTTCGCTGTACATCGTTCGGTCACTGCTGAAGCGTCGCTTCCATGTTCCGGCTGCGGGTAAACCAAACTCGTATTGCTCAAAGTGTTGATTCGCAAAATTAACAATGATGACGCAGTCATCGCCGGGACCTCCGTCATAGCTGCGTCGATAGGCAACGATTTTATTGATGTTGTTGAAATGAAAGACATCCACATGCCGGCCGGTCAGTCCTTTCGTGTTTCCTTCCTGATTGAGCCTCAAGTGGATCAGTCTCGCGGTCAGCTTGATGATGCCGGCGTGGTCCTCAGCGCGGCTCCAATCGAGTTCGTCGACATCTTGGAACCAGCCGTCTTCGAGAAACTCTTGGCCTTGAAACAACATCGGGATGCCTGGAGCTGTCAACGTAAGGGCCAATCCCAATGCCGAACGCTTTTGCGCATACCAATTGTCAGGATCCTCCGCGTCGACCTCGCTCGGTATTCGCGACTTTCCGTTGGCGACCTCATCATGCGATTCCGTGTACACGACTCGTTGGAATGCGTCCAAGTTGTAAGCGTGATTCAGCGCATCGCGAACTTTGTTCATATCCCGACCGGCATCGTCCGGTTGCGTGATCACGTCGCGGATCGGGTGAACGAACTTGGCATCCCATTGGGAAGAGAAACCAGCGCCGCCCTCAACGTCGCACTTGGTTAGATACGGATTGTTTTGCAGGTCTTCCGCAATCGTAATCGCCGAAGGTTTGAAGGCTTGAATTTCACGATTGATCCACTGGATCAATCCCCAGCCTTCTGGATTTTCATGTTGTCCACTCGCGTCAATGCTGCGGATATACAGAGTCATATCGTATCGCAAACCATCGACGTGATAGTCCTGCAACCACATCATGGCATTGTCACGTATGTAGGCGCGAACTTCGCCTCGACCGTAGTCGGGTCGCGTGTCGCCCCAGGGTGTTTGGCTGCGGTGATCGTTGTAGAAATAGATCCCGCCCTTTTCGTTTTCGCTCCAACCATCAAACTGCCACAGATCGAGATCGCTGGGTCCGAAATGGTTGTAAACGACGTCGACGATGACCGCAAAACCCGCTTTGTGCGCCTCTCGCACAAATCGCCTGAACGCGTCCGGTCCACCGTAAGCGGATTCAATCGCGAAAGGGTGAGCCGGGTTATAACCCCACGAAAGGTCACCGGCAAATTCAGCGATTGGCATGATTTGCAGAGCGTTCACACCGAGCTTCTGCAGATGTGCAAACTTCTTCGTGAAATCGTCGAATGTGCCGACGTGATCACCATCACGGAAGAAGGTTCCGACATGCGTTTCGTAGATGACCAATTCATTCCACGCGGGCATGGCGAAGTCATCGTTCTGCCAATCGAAGTTCGGGTCATGGACTATGCCTTTGCCAACGGAATTTGTCACTTCGCGGACTCGTGGGTCGATCCGCTCGAACGCGTTTTCGCCGTTGGTGATCTGATACTTGTATTGATCGCCGGGTTTCGCATTTTCGATGATCGCAAGCCAACAACCACTGTCTTCGCGATCCATCGGGTTCGCGTCCGACTTCCAATCATTGAAGTCGCCGATGACGCTGACGAGGGTCGCATTTGGTGCCCAGACACGAAAGGCAACGCCAGTTTCCAAGACGATCGGCCCCATGCCCTCCACGTAAGGGAAAGACTGAGTCTGTGACTGATTCATTCTCACGATCTGATTCATCTTTGATTCCTTGTTAGTGTTTGTTGGTAAAGTGATGGACAAGATGTTGTTCGAGGACAGCGATTGCGAGTTGATCAATCATTCCAAGCTGTCAACTCGCGAATGTGGGATTGCGGCAGTGTGCACGCGAATGGCTCCTGGGATTACGTCGAACTGTACCGGTTCCTCATCGACGACTTCGCCATCGAGAGTGAAACGCATCGGCGGATTGGATTTCAGTTGCAATGAACGAGCTTGCCGAAAGATAACTTGCTCGCTTTCAAGAAAATCACCGAGCAAATTGTTGGCGACAATCTCAACCATGTCGGCAACCGTACCATCGCGAATGATCACGACATCGATCAGGCCGTCTGTCGTTGAGGCGCGCGGGGCGACTTCAATGCCGCCGGCATTGGTTCTGCCGTTTGCGACAAGAACCGCCCATGAATCGAGTTGGTCGAACACTTCCTCGTCACAACGCACATCAATGCAGTAGGTGGTCATGTCGGGAAGCACGTCGACAGCACCGCGAATGTAGCTGAGCACGCCCCAACGCGATTTCACTTCGTCCGTCATGGCCTCACTGACACGAACGCAATTGCCGCCCGCCGCGATGTTCGCATAGTAACGTTCCATGTTTTCCCCTCGGATACGCACGATATCGATGGGAATCGCGTCGACTGCCAAGATGCCTGTCGCAGCCGCGATTTCTTTCGGGACACCGAGGGTACCCGCAAAGTCATTTGCCGTGCCCAACGGGATGATGGCCATGCTCGGCCGCTTCTGGACATCGATGTGCATCAAAGCGTTCACAACGGCATTGACCGTTCCATCGCCGCCGGCGGCAATGACGACATCGGCAGCCTCGTTCGTTTTGCAACTCAACTCAGACGCCAAATCCTTAATCTGTCTTAAGTCAATCCAACGAGCTGACTGTTCGCCGAGCTGTCGTCGAAGTTCGTTCGTCTCGGCGGCTCGACCCGAACCGGAGTTCCAAATGACCGTCACTTTCGACATGGGAATCCTCCATTGTTCACGATGAAGATGATGTGGTTGTGGGGATAAGGACTTTGCTACGCAACGCGTGCACGTAGGCCAACTTGTCGATAACAGCGGGCGGTATTCGTTCAGTCAACAATGGTGTCAGGCCGAGATCAAAGTTGTACTCGCTCACTTCGACGACGATTTTCAATACCGATCGGACCAGCAGCTCAGCGTCGGCGAAAACCGACAGATCGAGTTCGCTGCGTCCCAGGTCATTGGATGTGGTCGCGATTGCCATGATGTCGAGGTATACGTTGACTGTTTCGGCAAAGTCTTCCCACGGATGCATCGTGGCGTAAGCGCTGACGTAGTTAGTCGCCCAATTGGATGGTGGACCGTGCTCATAGTGCCGCTTGATCGCGTCGTCGTAGTCGAACGCGGCAGGGTCACCGAAGAGTTGGCGGTATTCTTCAGACGCCACGCGAGACGCCCATGACCAATCGATGTAATGGCCGATCTCGTGTCTCATATGACCGATCAACGTGCGTTGGGGCTCGTTCAATTCAACGCGCACTCGCTCGCGATGGACGCTGTCCGCTTCGGCCAAGTTAATCGTGATAAGACCGTTCTCATGACCCGTAATAACATTTCCCGCTTGACCACAAACGTTCACCGTGTCTTCCAGAAACTCGAAGCTCAATGGGTGACTTTGCTGCAAGTCGTCGATGAATGGAGGAAGGCTAAGATCCTCAAGCTGCAATATCAAACGACGTTTGTCAGATTCGATCGTCGCCCATCGATGAACGCTCTCCGGGTGATCCAGCGGCGGGATCACTCTTGTAAATTCGCAAAATCGGCAAAGCATGCCCCGTGATTCGTTGAACGAGCGACAAACGCCATGGGCCTGATTCGTGCATGCGTAAACCATCGATCCGCAGGTATCGCAAGTCGAAGATTGTTCACTATGCGAAAAACTGGTGAGCGAGCTGCAGGGAATGCAACGCCCCAGCGCGGCATCGCATGCGATACAGCGGTGGTTGTTGAAAAAAATGCGATTGCCACAGCTACAGGTGCCTGTCTTCATGACGGCAATTCCTCGGAACGGGATGCTGTTTCGCCGAGCAGGTCGCTGACTTGGCTGAACAATTTGTCAAAGTCGATCGGCTTCGAATGAAACGCATCACACCCCGCGGCGATCGCTCGGGCTTCGTCATCGGGTAGTGCGTGAGCGGTCAGCGCGATCACCGGAATGCGATTGTCGACGTCAGCAGCACGAATTTGCATCGTTGCTTCGATCCCGTCGAGTTCCGGCATGTTGACATCCATCAAGATCAAGGACGGTGCGGATTGGGCGGTTGCGAGCACAGCTTCGAGCCCGTTACTGGCGGTCACAACGGCGTAACCACGCTTCTGGAGCTGCTTGGTCATCATTTCGCGGATGTCATCGTGATCGTCAACAAGCAGAATCGTCGTCATGGTTAGTTCACGGAGTACTGTTAAAGAGTTTCATTCAACGTGGATGTCGTTTTGAATCGTTTTCAAAAATGTTTATGCCAAAACATTTTGCGAATTCCATCACGGATTGTTGGTCGACAATGCGATAAACGTGTCGGACTCGACTTGGCGCGAAACCGTAACGGGATCACGTCGCTTCAGGATTGATTCTAGCTTCGCTCGGGTTTGCGAGTACGAGGTCATCATGCTGGTGGCGCCGACCTTGCGAAATCTCACAAACAACTTATCAAAGTTCTTGAACTTACCGAAACAGGAAATCACGACGGGGCCTGCGTAACCAGCTTTGCGTATCGATTTGCAAAGGTAACGAGCCTGTGCAAACCCACCTTTGGGCAAGACTACGATCACAACCGCTGCAGGGTCGCGGTCAACGATCTGACGACCAACATCCTGCGGCAATGTATCATCCTCGATGCTGGTGAGTTCGTACCGGCCAACGCCACCGATCCGCAACAGATTCAAGATCAGCGATTCACTAAAGTGATGCGACGCACAACCGATCACCAACGGCAGCTCAGCCGGCGCAGTTTCATCGGATCGGTCTCCCTCAACTCGTTGGTTCAAACCATCGATCAAGCCTCCCGACATAGCAAACAGGCGATTGGCATCGGTGTCGCTGAGATACTCCGCGTCATGATCGAGACGGATGCGCTTGAGTGCCGGAACAACCACTTCGTCACATGAAGAATTCAAATCATTCTCTTCGGTGTGCCGGCTGAGCATTTCGCCCGCCCGAAGTTCGTCGCCCGCGAGCATGCGTTGATAAAATCGTATCGACGGCTTGATTTCGACTTCCTCGCTGAGCAGTGTGGAAATCATTTTGAACCGCGGAACGTAGCGTCCTAAAACCACCAAGCAAACGGTCAACGGAGTCGACAGAAGCAAGCCAACTGGCCCCCACAACCACCCCCAGAACACCGCTGCGACGATTACCGCGACCGCTGAGATTCCTGTGCTTGCACCATACAGCCATGGTTCCAAAACATTGTTGCTTACGAGTTCCATCGTGATGATAAATCCTAAGACCGTCACCGCCACGCTGTATCCGGGAAACACCGAGAGCGCAATCGCGAGTGGAAATATCGCCGCAGCCGTGGGACCGATGTACGGCACGAAACGCAGACAAGTCGCCAGAACTCCCCATAGTATTGCATTGGGAAAACTTCCGCCTTCGGTCATCGTGCTACCGATCAAAAGGAGGCCGATCGTTAAAACAAATCCGTACGATGTGTTGACGATCGTCTGCGCAATCAAGTAGCGGCTGATGCGGCCCGCTGCCTCGTCGAGTGCTTCGGTCGTAGTTACATAGTTTCCGTGGCTGACCACCGCGATGATGCGGTCTCGCAAATCTTCGCGGTGAATCAACATGAAGAGTGCAAACACGCTGACCAAGCCCGCTGTTGCCAAAGGCCCAAGGACCGTGCCGACTGTGCTCGCCCAAGAAGCCAACGGTAGATCATCCCGAACTTGTTGCACAAAAAGCGGTGTGCGGACGGATGTGCCGTCGTGGGGCATCCGCTGCACTTCACGCGATTCGGGCAGCACCTTGTCCGTCCAAACTTGCCATACAGAGCGATCGTCGGCCGCTTGAGTATCCTGCGTAACGCCCTCTTCCATCGCCTCAGTCACTTCATTTGCGAGCTCATCAAGACTTCCACCGACACCACTCGTCATGCCCGACAGGCTGCGGGCCTTTGCGACAAGTTCGTCCTTGTGCTTAGGCAGATCGCCGACCAACGTGGTCAATTCGCGGCCAAGCAGCGTGAATCCGCCGGCCAACAAGATGAAAGCCAACGCAGCGGTCACGATCACGGCGGGCAAATTCGGTACACCCCATCGTTGCAAACGGTTGACGACGGGACTGAGCAAAAAAGACAACAACAATCCGAGGGCCAACGGAATGAACACGTCGCGCGCGAAATAGAGCGCCGCGACCGTGGAAACGACGGCCAGCAATTGCGCGACGGCGGAGATCGTCGCAATATCGGATTTGGGGTTTTCCATAAACTCATTCGCACGCGATTTAAGTTGCAAAACTCAACATGAGTTTTCTCGTCGTATCCACCGATTGATCCCTTATCCTTTCGTGAATTTCACGACACCGATCACGCCGGGTCGTCGCGGTCATTGAAACGTGCAGGCGGACTGGTTGCCTCGATCGCGATGATCGGCTCAACAATTCGGTAGCGGTGCGATGCCCCCACCGGAATCATCCACGAATCGCCACACCTCAGATCCACGACTTCGCCATCGAGATCAAGCTGGAGTACTCCGCTTAAAACGTAGCCGACAATTTCATATTCTCGACATCTCGCTGCGCCATATTCGCTTGCGGGTTCTTCCCAGCGGCGAAGAGCCACGTTCTTTCCAGTCGCGAGGTAGGTTTGTCCCATCTCGCCATGTTGGGCATCGTCATCGGTTACGACTTGAGGAATATCCATTTGAGCTTCCTTATTTGAAGTGATTGTGCCGGGCATGATAAGCAAACGCTGTACCGTGACAACTCAGACGGTCAATGATGAACCGAAACGGCACAGCAATTGCGTATAAATGCGTAGATCAACAACGGCGACTAACGTCGATTGCCGAAGGATCCATTTTCACCAAGGAGAACCAAACCATGCGTGTGTTCATCGTGATAGTTCTGTTGCTTTTGATCCTCGGCTTGGTCGGCTGGATCCAGTTTAGCTCGCCCGACGGTAACCCCACCATCCGCGTCGACACAGGCAAGGTTAAGGAAGACACGGCGGTGATCGTGGAGAAGTCCAAGCAAGCGGTGGACCATGCCGCGGAGACCATCGACGCAAGCAATGATCCGGATCCGGTTGACCAAACCCCGATCGAGCCATAGCCATGCACCTTTGCAAATAAGTTGCGATCGAGCTCGCGATTTCGGGCCAACGAAAATTCACAGCTTCGGAGTTGGAACCCGGTTCCACTCGTCAACTCAATGACGCAGCCGAAATGATGTTTCGTCGATTTAAGCCCAACCAACGTACAGAAACATGTCGCGGCCGGCATGAAACGCTAAGATCCCCAGCCACTACTCATCAACATCGATGGTGACGCTACCGTCGCTTTTATCTTGCTGAACTTGGACGCCTCCACTCGGAGTGTCCACGTCAAGCAACGTCTCTTTGTTGGTGCATCCAACAAATATCAAGCTGATTCCAATTGCGGCAGTGAGCAGGAGTCGGCTAAGAATATTTTTTCCTGAAGTCATGGCGCTTCCTTAAATACGGCCCATCAATAGCATTACGACCAAGATCACGACGATCACGCCCAACAGCCCACTTGGGCCATATCCCCAGCCTCGGCTGTGAGGCCAAGCCGGCACGACACCAAGTAAAAGGAGAATCAAGATAATGAGCAGAATAGTATACATAGTTGCTACTTTGAGAAAGTGACGGGCTGAACGTAAGATCGGTGCTGGCCTGTCGTATCAACTGAAAATCGATCGTGGCACTAAAACTCACAAAGCCTCCTTGTTTATCAGAAACTCCAAAGAGTTCCATTGCCACCATCGATACGAGTTGGGTCATGAGCCAAAATGTACTTATTTGTTTTTGTATGTATCTCGCAGACTGCGTACCTTGTCGTGGCCTGCTTTAACCGCGGCGTACTGCTCCGTTAGCACATCGTTCATGGCGCTCCCCGCAGTCTCCTTCAGCACGTCTTCGTAAGCAGCTTTGATGTGATCCTCGCCACGTTCCGCTTCAATCAAGATCACATGTGGATCACCACCACTGAGCTTGCTGCGGATGTTGATCCAAATTCGGTGCGTCTTCGCCGCAACTGTACCGTCATCCTCCGCCTCTTCCCCGTTGAACTCAACGTATTTTTGAAGCTCACCGGCCATCGCACTGCGTTGATCACCAAGCTCCTTGAACAGGGTTGCCAGCTTGGTGTCATCGATCTCTTCCGCTGACTCATGAAACCCGTTGTACGAGTCGATGTTGGCTCGAATCAGTTTTTGGAGCTTATCGATGGTAGTTTCATTGAGATCGGTTTTAGTTTCGAGGCTCATGGTTCGTTCCTTAGAATTGCGGTCGTAATCGAGAAGCGAAAAACTGATAAGCAAACCCCGTGCCATGGAACCTGATGGTGCGACTTCTCCGATGTGGTGTCACCCACTTAAATGCGATATAGGTTCACGAAGCCGCGACGCTGATTGTGAACACAAAGCAAAGCAGAGACACGCACGCCGTTGCCGAAAACATCCCTCGCTGGTGCTAGATTGAACAGGATGACCGGATATCGAGATCATCCCGAGCGATATGGTTCATTCGCTATCGTGGCTTGAGGCACCTCTCGGTTGTCGCTGACCCGCTTTGATATGGCTCCAACTCGCGTCTAAGTTCAGCACGTGCTCGTGACAACCGACTACGCACTGTGCCCAGTCCGACCTTTAGAATTCGAGCGATCGACTGATAATCAAGTCCATCAAACTCTCGCATGATCAGAATCGTTTGGTGCGGCACGTTGAGTCGCGCCATGGCTGCTCGCACTTGGTTGCGATCTTCGCTTCGTTGGGCAACTACGGCAGGCGATTCACATTGATCGGTCTCCACGGATTGAAGCAGCACGCTGTTCGAATCGAGTGATACCGTCTTCATGGATGTGCCCAGATTGCCGCGCCGAGAGTTCAGCGCGATTCGGTAGATCCACGTGTAGAAACTGCTGTTGCTGCGGAAGCTAGTGAGATGAAGAAATGCTTTTGCAAACGCTTCTTGGACAATGTCTTCAGCCTTAATGGGGCAACCGACACGGTTCAGCATCGCGCAGAATAGGCGAGATTGGTAACGGGCCAATATTTCGGCAAATCCGAGTTCGTTGCCGCTCAAAGCAGATGCAATTAGATCACAATCGGGAATATCCCGTTGATCACAGGCATCGGTAGTTCGCGTAAACTGCATGATGGCTACCTGGGCGGTCTTGAACTCGGAATCGGCGGTTTCTTAGCGTCAATTGGATACGCGGCGCCTTTCGATACTGTCCGCAGAAGAATTCGAGCGAATTTCCGGAACCGGCTCGCGAAGGGGTAGTAGTTGTGTCAAATTCATTCACGATTGCGGTGTTCAAAAATGGATACGGATCACTTTGACGTTTCGGAAACACTCGCCCAAGTTGCCAAAGGGAAGCACGACGCGGCGGATCGACTGATGCCGCTGGTTTACGAACAGTTGCACCGACTCGCGGGCAACATGCTCAACCGGGAATCACCCGGCAACACGCTACAACCAACGGCTTTAGTGAATGAGACCTACCTGCGACTGGCCGACCAGACCCGAGTCGATTGGCGTGGCAAGACTCACTTCTTCGCGATCGGCGCGACGATGATGCGGCGTATTTTGGTGGACCACGCGCGCAGCAAAAAGCGGTTGAAACGAAGTGGCGACATGCCTCGAATTCCGCTCACCGACGACCTTTGTGTCACGAGTCGCAACGAGGAAGACGTGTTAGCCATCGAAGACGCATTGACGAAGCTCGCCGAATTTGACCCGCGTCAGGCAAAGATCGTCGAACTGCGGTTCTTTGGCGGATTGACGGTTGACGAGGTTGCGGAGGTTTTGAAAGTTTCCAAACGAACGGTCGAGTCGGAATGGACGATGGTGCGAGCTTGGCTGCGGCGCGAACTGACGGACGAGACGGTAGCGTGAATTCAGCTCAATACGCTCGCGTCAAAAAGGTCTTTTCGGCAGCGATAGAACAGCCCGAAGAACAACGCGCCGAGTGGGTGCGACAGCAGTGCGCTGGTGATGAGCAGTTGTTGCGGGAAGTGCATTCTCTCTTACGGCATCATCGTGACGAGACGTTGTTGGAGGCACTACCGGCTGTAACGATTTCTCCGCAGGTCGTTGTCAACCCGCAAGGACAAGCCGATTCGTATTTGGTTCTCAAGGACGTTTGGGACGAAAATCGCCAAATTTTGCGTCGTCGTTTGATCGTGGTCGCATGGGTGCTGGCCGTTTTTGTTGCGATTTCGATGCTGCGTTTGTTTACCAACCAACATGCAGTGTTTGGATATGGCATACGAGTCGCCGCGATTGCAGTCAGTTTTGGCTGTGCGTGGCTGTTGTATCGCAAGCCCGATTTGTCGCTATTGCAACTTCGAGTCGCGGAGCTAGTTGTGATGAGTAACGTGGGTGTGCTCACCATTTCCCTCAGCATTCGAGTGATGCTCGATGCGGCGTCGCGACAAGATTACGTCGGATTGATCAGCATCAACAACTGGAACTATTTCATCTGGACATTGATCATTTTTGTGTACGGAGTCTTCATGCCGAACACGTGGCAGCGCGCCGCCGCCATTCTTCTGCCCATTGCCGCGATCCCAAGTCTCGTTGCGCTGATGGCTAATTTGCTGCAACCCAACATCTCGATTTTGTTGGCGCAAGATGAATATGGTCGCCCGCTCCCGGCGCCGTTCATCGCGTCATGCACAGCCATCTACGCGGCACACCTGATCCATGGCGCACGTCTGTCCGCTTTGGGTGCGAAGCGCTTGGCGCAGTACCAACTGAAACGGTTGATCGGCGAAGGCGGCATGGGACAAGTGTTTGAGGCGGAGCATCTGCTACTAAAGCGTCCATGTGCAATCAAGCTGATCCAACCCGAGCGTTCACACGATGACAACGCACTGCGGACTTTTGAGCTTGAAGTTCGAGCCACAGCGAGGCTGACGCATCCACATACGATTGAGGTCTATGATTATGGTCAAACGCGAGAGGGTTTGTTCTTTTGTGCGATGGAACTATTGCCCGGAATGAACTTGCGAGACTTGGTTAAGACGTTTGGCCCGCTACCGCCGGCACGAGCAGTACACTTTTTGACGGAAGCATGCGACGCTCTCCATGAAGCTCACGTAGCCGATCTGATTCATCGCGACATCAAACCTGCAAACCTTTTTGCGTCCCAACGGGGAGGTATCGAGGACTTCACGAAACTATTGGACTTCGGTTTGGTTCGACAGATAACGATGGATCCATCACTCGATGCCAAGTCCAGCCTGATTGCGGGAACTCCACAGTTCATGTCGCCCGAACAAGTCATGACGCCTGCACAACTCGACGCCCGAACTGACATCTATTCGCTTGGCGCAGTTGGATATTTTTTGCTAACGGGACGACCTCCCTTGATCGCCGATTCGCCATTGGAAACCATGTTGGCTCATGTCAAAGAGACTCCATTGCCTCCATCAAGTCGTCAGTCGGAGATTCCCGATGATTTAGAGCAGATCATCATGCGGTGTTTGGTGAAAGATATTCATCTACGAACCGCCAGCGCCGCTCAGTTGCGAAGCGAACTGGCGCAATGCGGATGTGCCGGTAAGTGGACGCAGTCCGATGCCAGGAAGTGGTGGGCCGAGCATCTGATCCATCGGACTAATTCGATCAACTCGCATGGCCTACCCGACTAAACTCGATTACTGGTAAAAATAAGGAATTGATTCCCATCGGCCTAGACTAACGAAGTCTGCGGCATCTGAGCCGTGGGGAACAGAATGAACCTCACGACCATTCATTTTAGGGCACTTTATGTTCGACAGCTTTGTTTCCGGCGTTGTTTGGTTTGCCTTAATCGTTATTGTTTCGACAAATGCTTGTTCAGCCGACGAATTGCCGTCATGGAATGATGGGGAAGTGCGACAGGCCGTTGTTCGCTTTGTCGGGAAGGTAACGGACAAACAAAGCGCGGACTTCGTTGCACCGAGCGATCGCGTTGCCGTGTTTGACAATGATGGGACTTTGTGGCCCGAAGCTCCGATTCCATTTCAAGCGGCGTTTGCTTTCCATGAAATCAAGCGCCGAGTGCCGCAGGAACCAGAACTCAATTCCGATCCGATGGTGCAGGCCGCGCTGCAAGGTGATCTCGGAAAATTGCTTGCCGGTAAACACCATGACGGGTTGTTAAGGATTCTCTCGCTCACGCACGCTGGCATGACCACCGATGAATTTGACCAAAGGGTGAACGAGTGGCTCGCTTCGGCGAAACACCCTCGCTTTCAGGAACGCTACACGGACCTGACCTACCAGCCGATGCAGGAGTTGCTCGCCTACTTGCGCGAGCATGAATTCAAGTGCTTCATCGTTTCAGGTGGCGGTGCGGACTTCATGAGAGTTTGGTCGGAGCGAGTTTATGGAATTCCGGCAGAGAATGTTGTCGGATCGATGGGTCAGGCCAAGTTTGAGATGCGCGACGGAGTACCCGTGCTGATCAAAACGCTCGATCATCTCTTTGTCGACGACAAAGAGGGCAAGCCCGTCGGAATTCATCAGATGATCGGTCGTCGGCCGATAGCCTGTTTCGGCAACAGCGATGGCGATCAAGCAATGCTGGAGTACACAACAATCGGCAATCCTCGGCCCAGCTTTGGATTGATCGTGCACCACACGGACGGGGACCGCGAATATACCTACGACAAGAATCCGACAAGTTCGGGAAAACTGACCACAGCGCTCGAAGCGGCACCTGGGCGAGGATGGACCGTTGTTGATATGAAACGGGATTGGAATCGTATTTGGAGTCAAAAAGAGTCGGATGATTCAGCCGAAGCCTACACGGAATTGTTCCGAAAGTGGTTGGCCGAAGACATTGACGGACAAGGTGTGATCGATAGTGCCCAAAGCACTCTTGAGATTGCGTCGGATGGGTCCGTTAGTGGCAGTACTGCAGTCAATCTTTATAACTGCCAAGTCAAGATCAGCGATCACAAACTCGAATTCGGTCCGATTGCGATGACACGACGTGCTGGGCCGCCGGCGTTGATGGAACAAGAAGCCAGATTTACGAACGCATTGGGACGCAGCACCGGTTTTCGCATTGCCGATACAGGACTTCTTTACCTTACCGATGCGGCGGGCAAAGATGTCCTTCGATTTTCCGGTATGAACGACTAGCAGTTCGCTGCTTACATTCATGCCAACTTTGATTGAGAAACGTTGTTGGAATACCCATTCGAATCGATCGGACCCTTGCTGCGAATTGTGGTTTTGGTGTTCATGATCATCTTTGCGATACTTCTACTCGGGTTGGTCGTGGTGATCGCTGCCCTGCCGGGAAATGTCGCCAAGTCTCGCAATCATCCGCAGAGCCAAGCGGTAAACGTGTGCGGATGGGTGGGATTGCCAACCGGAATTATGTGGGTAGTTGCGATGGTTTGGGCGTTCTGGAAAGACGGCACCTCGACAAATACTTCGTCAGAATCGAAGGGAAGATTGTCGCGTCAACTCGACCAGATCGAGCGTTCGCTGTCCGCTCTGGAAACAAAGAAATAGGAAACTCAATCGATGATACCCGCAATACTCAGTTGTATTTTCGTGATCTACCTCTACCACACTCTGAATCATGTTGACGATTCATCAGTTGACATCGGCGGTTCGGCAGACCAAACACCACGGGACTCAGATGCGATTGCTTCCCGTCTCGATCAGATTCAAGAGCGACTTGAAAGGTTGCGAAGGGATCGCAATTATGAGCTGGACTTTGGGCGGTTTGTATTGCGGAATCCTGTGGTTGGTGTTCGCAAAGTTAAGACTGATACGGCTTTCTTTACCGATCGCGATCGCCGCGGCTTCGGTCGGGCCGTCGTTGATCGTGGCTTTGTTGTTTTGTTCTCAGTACTTTCATCCGTTCACCAGTAACGCGATTGTCTTTGAGCAAATTGTTCCGATTGCCGCTGGTGTGACCCAGCGAGGGCGCGTGATTGAAGTGCCTGTGAAGCCGAACGTGCCTCTGAAAGCGGGCGACGTGCTGTTTCGAGTTGACCCAACGCCCTACGAAAACACGATCAAGCAGTTGAAGGCGGCGATGGAGCAGTCGGAGCAAAGTAAGAAGCTGGCGGACGCATCCTTTGACTTGGCGGATTCAAGCGTCAAGCAAGCTTCGTCGAGTCTTGACTTTGCAACCAAGACGCGAGACCGCGAACAGCAGTTGATGGATCAAGATGCGGGCAGCCAACAGAGCTTGGATAACGCGGTCAATGTTTTCAACCAGGCCAGCGCCGCATTCACGCAGGCCAACACGAGTCTGCGCAAAGCGGGTTGCGATACCTGATGTAACCTTAGCCGGCTGAAACTGCCGCGGCTAATTGCTCGTACGTTCGCCGGCTGTCCATTTTTGTACCCCGGTTGTCCAAGGCAATTTGGTACAGATGTTGTCCGCACGTCGTGGGATAATTTCCCGTCACGCAGGCCTGGCAGAGGTGGTGACTGGGCTTACCGATCGCCCGTGCGATCGCTTCGACGGGAAGGTAGCGAAGTGAGTCGGCGCCCAGATCGTCGGCCAATCGTTGTTGAGCTTCGTCGGTCAGTTGTCCGTTGGTGAAGTACTTTGGCGCGATCAATTGATCGATAGTGCTCATGTCGATGCCATAGAAACATGGCGCGATGATCGGCGGGCAAGCGACGCGAACGTGAATTTCCTTGGCTCCGCCGACATCGCGGATTCGATCGAGCAACACGTTCATCGTCGTGCTGCGAACGATCGAATCTTCGACCAGGATGACACGCTTGCCTTCGAGCACTTCACGTAGCGGCGTGTACTTGGTTGCGGCTTTCGCCTTTCGCGCCGTGCCTCCTTCGATGAATGTTCGGCCGGCGTATCGGTTTCGGATCAGGCCTTCGCGACATGGGATCGACAGTTGGAACGCCATCGAATCGGCGGCCGCTTTGCTGGTATCGGGCACTGGCACGATGATGGTTTCGCTGGGATCGAGCGAAACGCGATTGAGTTCGCGTTCGGCGCGGGCAAGTTCCTCGCCCAGCCGAGTGCGGCTGATGTAGACGCTTTGTTCATCCAGAGTGCTGGCGACGTTCGCGAAATAGATCCATTCAAAGAAACAATGTTTCGGATCTTGGGCCTCGGCGAAACGCTCCATTCGGAAGCCGGTTTCCGGATCAATGATGATCGCGTGACCGGGCGGCAGCGATTTGATTTGCGAGTTGCTAAACCCGAGGTTCAATAGGGCGACGCTTTCGCTGGCGGCGGCGAAAAGAGGTCCATCATGGACGTAGCACATCGGTTTGATCCCGAGCGGATCGCGGGCAACGATCATTTCGCCTTCGGCAGTTAGCAAAGCCAAACTGTAGGCACCGTCGAAGCCGGCGGTCGTTTGCTTGAGCACGTCGATCCAGTCGAGCCGAGTCTGAGACTGGCTCAGTTGCCTCGCGAGTTCGTGCAGGATAATTTCGGTGTCCGTATCGAGCGTCAGGTGGTGGTCACCATCGGCCAGCAATCGTTCTTTCAACAGACCGTAATTGGAGAGTTGGCCGTTGAAACAGAAGCTGAACCATTTTCGCTTGTGGATATGCTTCCGCTCGAAAGGCTGGGCATAGCTGCGGTCGTCTTGGCCGCAGGTGGCATAACGCACGTGTCCGATGGCGGCTCGTCCGGACAGCGACTTCATCAACGATTCCGCTTTGGCGCGATGGTTCAGCCGGAACACTTCCGTAACGCTGCCTACATCCTTGTGCGTTTTCAGCAGCCGTGGCTGATCGGGATCGAACGTCGTCATTCCAGCGGCCAACTGGCCCCGATTCTGAATATCCAGCAACATTCGCGGCAGCAACCGCGTGATTTGCCGGGGGCCGTCCTCGGTACACATCGGGCTGCGTCCGCGACCGGACAGATGGTAGATGGCAGCTACACCACATTCGTGATGGAGTTCGCTCATAACGATTCGGTTTCCAAGAGGACCAGCGGTGTGGCGAGACGTTTCGGAGTATCAAATCACTCGCAATCGCCGATGAACGCGGTTTTACAGCGGGCTTCCAAGTGCGTCGATCACCCGTGACAATTTGCAGTCCCTAGGATACGCCGATCCAACCAAAAACAAACCGCTATTTGCGATCTCCTTCGTTACTTCTCGTTTCCAACGGTCATGAATCAAAGTCTTCCGCCGTCCGGACGCTCATCCTCGTCGTCGAATTCGTCCGTCCCGTCGCCCGGTTTGGCCCGCCGCGAGGCGATCGAAGGTGCCCGCTGTGTGATCGTGAAAGTCGGCACCCGCGTGTTGACGACCGCCGAAGGACAGCTTGATCGTCGGCGAATCGACATTCTGGCAGGTCAGTTGTGTCGAATCGCCGACACCGGACGACAGGTGTTGATGGTCAGCAGCGGCGCCGTCGGCGCCGGGTTGGGCAAACTCGGGCTGACCGAACGTCCGACGGGTCTGGCCCAGTTGCAGGCAATCGCCGCGATCGGCCAAACTGATTTGATTCAAGCTTACGAGTTGTCACTCGCCGCCAAGGGGCGTCACGCGGCGCAGGTGCTTCTGACCGCCGCCGATTTGCGCCGTCGTAGCGGCTACCTTCACGTACGCAACGCGCTGACCCAAATTCATGCCTTCGGTTCGATAGCGATCATCAACGAGAATGATTCGGTAGCGGTTTCAGAATTGAAGACGACGTTCGGTGACAACGATCGTTTGGCTGCTCTGGTCGCCGGATTGTTGGTCGATGCTATTTTGGTGATTTTGTCGGACGTCGAGGGACTCTACGATGGTTCACCGAACGATCCGGCCAGTAAACGCATCGATGAAGTGCATTCGATCGACGGCACCATCCTGGGATTTGCCCAGGACCACACCAGCAAGTCCAGCAAGGGTGGCATGGCAAGCAAGTTGCAGGCCGCTCGGATCGCGACCCGTTATGGACACCCCACGATCATCGCGCCGGGACGAGACGATCACGTTCTCGACAAGATCTTCGCGTTTGAATCGATCGGGACGCTGTTCCTGCCACCGCCGCGGACGATTCGAGGTCGCAGGCGATGGATCGGTACATCGGCGACAGTGGCGGGTAGCCTGCATTTGGACGCCGGCGCGGCCGATGCGCTGTGCAATCGCGGGAAGAGTCTGTTGGCGATCGGCGTGACGAGCGTCGACGGGACGTTCGGTGCTGGCAGCGTAGTGTCGTTGCACGATCCCGAAGGTCGAGAAATCGCTCGTGGCTTGTGCAATTACCCGTCCGACGATGTTGAACGAATCATTGGAAAGCCGAGCGAGAAGATCAGCGAAATTCTCGGATACTGCCCGTACGAGAACGTCGTCCACCGCGACAACTTGGTGCTGGTATGATTGCCAACCTGTGATGGTCAGGGTTTGATCCACACCACCGGCGTTTTGCGGTTCGGAAAGAGTTCGCGACAGAGGCCGCACTTGGTTCCGTCGCAGCCGCGCGCAGTGCAGTGCTGACGCCCGTAGAAAATGATTTGCAGATGCAGTTCATTCCAAGCTGATTCGGGAAACAATCGCTTCAGATCACGCTCGGTTCGGACGACGCTCTGGCCGCTCGACAAACCCCATCGCTGTGCCAATCGATGAATGTGCGTGTCGACGGGAAAGGCGGGCACGCCGAACGCCTGAGCCATCACGACGCTGGCGGTTTTGTGTCCGACGCCAGGCAACGATTCAAGCTCTGCGAATGTCCGGGGGACATTACCGCCAAAGTGGTGGACGATCAATTCAGCCGACTTCGCGAGATTCTTCGCTTTCTGAGTCGATAGTCCGAGCGGGCGAATGATGCTTAGGATTTCGAGCTCACCGAGTTCGCTCATTTGGGCGGGTGACGAAGCCCGGCGAAACAATTCGGGCGTGACTTCGTTGACTTTTTTGTCGGTGCATTGAGCGCTCAAGACCACCGCCACCAACAGTGTGAAGTCGTCTTGATGATCCAGCGGGATCGGTGGGTTCGGATAGAGCTGAGCCAATCGAGCAAGGATCAGATCGGCGCGTTGCTGCTTCTTCAAGATCGTGAATTTTTCAATCAAAGTTAGCGTGGACGATGACGGGTTGTCGCCCGCCGATACGATGTCGTCGAGTACCGTCCGAACGTCAAAAGGCCAAAAAGAAAACTATTTCGATGATTTTTTGAGTTTATAAAACAAATTGATATTTTTGTTTTCAATTTCATCTGATAGATAGCTTTCATCGGTGAGTATTGACTCACCAAATTTCCATTCCAAAGGGATTCGTGATGGCTACCAAACCAACAACCACCAAGGCCGCGAAGGCAAGCCCGGTAAAGGCTGTGAAGACTGTCGCAGCAACCAAGCCTGCCGCCAAGGCACCGGCAAAGGCGATCGCCAAGCCAGTTGCCAAGTCGACGGTCAAGGCACCGGTTGCAAAGGCGCCGGCCGCCAAGGCAACTGCAGTCAAAAAGCCTGCCGCTAAAGCTCCGGCTGCGAAAGCACCCGCTGCCAAGGCAACCACGGTAAAGGCTCCTGCTGCGAAGGCAACCGCAAGACCAGCCGCAAAGGCACCAGTCAAGCCAATGGCAAAGAAGAAGTAGTTCACTTCGAGACGAGTACGCGGCGAATGTTGCTCGCACTTCTTGTGCAAGCCATCGCCGCGTTTTTTTTTGCGCTGTTAGACTTCTCCCACGTTAACCAGTAGGCATTGGCAATCCGACGACGGATTCGATCGGGCCCGACTCAGCGGTACGTTGGACGTAGTCAATTTCTTATGTCGCAGTCGCTCATTCACGATTTGTTGGTCATTCTCACCGGCGGATTGCTGGCCGGTTTGGTCTGTCGTTGGCTGCGGGCGTCGGTTTTGATCGGGTATTTGGTCGTCGGAGCGATCCTGGGGCAAGGTGTTCTCGGGTTGATTTCGGGCCAGGATCATCAGCTCGAACAGTTCGCCGAAGCCGGTGTTTTCTTGCTGCTCTTTACGATCGGGCTCGAGTTCTCGATCGACGATCTGAAGCGTCTCGGCGTTAGTCTGCTGATCGGTGGCGTGGTGCAGATGACGTTGGTCGCGGTCCCCGTTGCCGCGGCGTTGATGTGGCTATCGCTCAGTTGGCAGTCAGCGATCCTGATCGCGTCGGCGGTGGCGTTCAGTTCGACCGTGTTGGTTTTCAAGGCACTTTCGGAATGGGGTCAGTCCGAACAACCGCACGGACGGCGGGCTATCGGAATTTTGTTGTTTCAAGATGCCGCGCTGGTTCCCCTACTGTTGTTGGTGCCGCTACTGACCGGGGGCGAATCGACCGTTAGCTTGATGCAGTACGCATGGTTGGCGGTGACATCGCTGGTATTCGTTGCGGCGGTGGTCGGATTGCGCACATTGCTGGCGACGTGGGTCATCCCAATGTTCGCCGGATACCGCAGCCCCGAGTTGGTCATTCTGTTCACGATCGTGTCGCTCGGCGCGGTAACGCTGGTGGCTTACGCGGTTGGCCTGCCGCCCGCGGTCGGCGCGTTCGCGGCCGGACTGATCTTCAATGGCAATCGCTGGACGAAGCAGATCGACGCGCTCGTATTGCCCTTTCGCGAAACCTTCGCTGCGGTGTTCTTCATCGGACTCGGATTGATCTTCGATCCGCGGCTGTTCTTTCATCAGCCCATCATGATGCTAACGGCGCTGGCCGCTGTGATCGTCGTCAAGACATTCGCCGCCACGATTGCTCTGCGTCTGACCGGGTTGCCGATCGGCCGCGCCTTCGGCATGGGCATGGGACTTGCCCATGTGGGCGAATTCGCGTTCGTGTTGGTATTGATGGGTTTTGAGTCCGGGGTCGTCGACGAAGTCGATTATCAGCGTGTCGTCGCCGTGGCGGTCGGATCTTTGGTGTTGACGCCGCCGTTGATGAAGGCCGGCCTTCGCTGGGTACATACCGAAGAAGTCGCCGGAATCATGGAGCCGACTCAGAGCGAAGCGGCCGCGTCGGATTTGCGGGCCTTGGTGATCGGTGCCGGCCCGATCGGACGCCGAATCACATCGCAACTGGAAACTTCTGGAAAGGATGTTTGCTTGGTCGACCTCAGCCCGATCAACTTGCAATTGTTCGCCCAAGAAGGCTTTCGCACGGTCGCCGGCGACGCCACCGACATCGAAATCCTCAAACTTGCTGAAGCCGAACATTCATCGATCATCGTCGTTTGCGTTCCCCAAGACGAGATCGCCATTCGTGTCGTCCGCGCCGTTCGAACGCTCAATAAGTCGTGCCGACTGATCGTTCGCTGTCGCTACCAAATCAACTCGGCAAAGTTGCGTGGATTGGGAGCCGACCGCATCGTTAGTGAAGAAACCGAAGCCACAACCGCACTGCTGCGAGCCATCATCGCGAGTTGAGAACGTGAGCGTTTCTTTTAACGGGCGACCAACTCGTTGACCGTGTAATACGCGGCGCCGTGCAGAATGCTTGTCCCGGCCCCGCTCGTCAATTTATCGCAGTGCAGTTCGTGAACGTGCCCGCGCTGCAAACCGTCCACGACGAGGCGGACCGTTTTCTTATCGCTCGACACCGTTGCCGATGCGATCGTGGGTGTTGTCCCGTCGACTTCGGGGCTGCCGTATTGTTCGCGGTACTCGTACGTGTACGTTGACATTTGATAGGTGTCGACCGACGCGGCAATCACATCGTTAACCGGTTCCGTGAACAATAGTTCAAAGCCATCGGGCATTAGCCGCATTTCTTGGATCTCGAACGGAATCTTGCCAGTCCAGTCGACACGTTCAACGGCGAATGGTCTTGTTCCCGTCGAACCCCACCCGCGATTGGTTCCGCCGACGAACATGGCGCCTGATGGTGACATGTCCATGCCGACGTTCCCCGATGCGAACCCTTTGCGAAAGGGAAAGCAAGCGCCTTGATAGACGCCGTTGACCTGTTCTAAGAACACTCGCATCACGATGCTTTGGCTTTGGTCGCTGACGAACAACTGACCCGCAAAGGGTCCAAATTTGCCGCCGCTGGTATCGCAGACAATTCCCGATGCGCTTTTTCCCATTTTGTCATAAGGAAATAAAACGGCGGGCGGCACCAGTTCCTCAATCCGATCCACTTGCGTCGACATCCGGCTGCCATTCTCCGGTGCAAGCGGTTGTTTCCCCATCGAATCGACGGCCTGTTCATACCACTTGAAGCCACCGGGATGACCCACGAACTTCCCTGGTTTCAACAGTTTCAAGCCGCAGGTTCCATTCCAAGGTCCTTGGTTGTCGGTGTAGAAAAGATCACCAGCGGCGTTAAACCCCATACCGCCGGGCGAGCGGACGCCGCTGGTCATCGGGACAGTCCGTCCGTCGGGCGTGATTTGCATCGCCCATCCACGAAACGGAACCTCGCTGGAGAATGACCCGGTCAGACAAAGGGTGATAAACAAGTTTCCTTCGTGATCGAACTTCGATCCGAACGCATATTCGTGATAGTCACCGGAAACACCCCAACCATCCGCGTAAGTCTCGAAGACATCGGCCACACCATCGCCATCTTCATCTCGCATCCGCGTCACTTCGGGACGCTGGGTTGCATACAGCCATCCATCTCGCTGAGCCAAGCTGAGCGATTCGTGAAGACCACGCGCAAACACGCTGAACTGGTCGGCATCGACCTTGTCCGCCAGCGGGTTCGTCACCATGAAGATGTCGCCACGGCGCGAGCAAACAGCCAGTCGTCCATCGGGCATCCATTGGAACCCGCACGCTTCGATCACCTCACCCTCGGGCAAATCGAAGGTGGTGATCCGATAGAAGTCGCTTTCGGTCGGCACTTCAGCGATCACCAGCGATGCGATCAAGCAACTGTTCAGCGCGAAGCCTGCGATGAGATTGAGTTTCATTGGGAACGGTCTATTTTTACCAGCGGATAGTTTCAGTGATGGTGGTTTCAGCGTGTGGCGGAATGACGGCCCGCAGCGACTGGACATCGCCGGTTGAAAGGATCTGGCAGTCGACGCCATCGACGATCACGTCAAACTTTTCGTTGACACGATAGTTCTCGCCCGACTCGTTGACCGAGCCAACGACAGGCTGCCAAACCAATGGATCTTCCGTATCCGATCCGCTGCGATCAACAACGATCTGTCGCACCCATTGCCCATTGCCATCCGGCGCAGGCATTGGCGTATCGGTAATCGTCGTATCACCAATCGAATACATGAACGTCGGGTTGCCCGACTTGTCCAATCGATAGCCGTGGAAACGAAACCCACGATCACGTCCTGATTGAGTTGGCCAATCGGCGTCGATCTTTTCGAGCAATGCGAACGGAGTTTTGGATTCAATTTCAATGACCGCGTCTCCGAGCGGATCTTGTCGGCCCTGTCCTCGCCCGACCCAGTGCAACGACGCATCGATGAAGCTATTTCGCCACGATCTTGCCAACGTCATCGACTCGGCGTCCCAGATCAGGTTCTGGCCGTTCGGATAGCCGACGGCGATGCCGCGGCCGCTAAGGTTGCTAAAGAAGTTACGAAAGATTCGCGGCTTCTTGTCGGCGACCAAGATGATGGCTCCCTGCTTCAATCCTTCCGGTTCTTTGGCTTGTTTGCCTTGACCGAGGTAAGTCCACATCGCATCGATTTGTCGATCCGGATCGCCATCGTACAGACTCGCCAGCGCCGACTTGCCTTCGACAAAACTGTTGGGCATGCGAGTTCCGGGACGGTAACCGGTCGGATCTTTCAGATAACGATGAAACCACTCGACACGAAGTCGAGTCGTCATGTCGAGCATGTCGATTGCCCCGAGCCCGCCTGGGTTTTCACCACCGTAGCTGTGACACTTGATGCAGGCCAAACCTTTTTCACCGACCGCTTGCCGACCCGCGGTGATGATTCCGTGCAACGAATCTTTATTCACGACAGGTCTCAATTCGTTGCGTCGATCGATCGCATTGATGGACTGGTGAAATGCCCGCAGCGGTTCGTACCCGAAAGCCGGCATCCGAGTCAGCATGTAGTCTCGCAAGTTTGCGCCTTTCTGAATCGCGGATGCAAAATAGGTGTCATTGAGTTTGTCACCGACGCCATCAAGTGGCGGTGGCAGGCGTCCCTCGAGTCCCATTTCGGGCGTGGTGGTTTGAAAAATCGCATCGCGAGTCGAATCCGGTCCACCGATCTTGCCGCGTTCATGACATGCGTAACAGTTGAGCGCGGCCATGGTCAGATGAATGCGAGATTCGTCACTCACATCGCCGGTGGTTTGCGTTGGCCCCGAATGATTTTGTCTCGCTTGAATCGCGGCAGTGATCGCCATTCGCTGGGCCGAATTCAACTCGTAGTCGACCGCCGGTCGCTTGACGTGATCCGACAAGCAGCCGCGATTGCTTTGAAGGTCCTTGAACGAAAGCGATGCCCACACCGTGGCGTTGTTTCGCGGGAAGGCATGGCAAGTCGTGCATCCCGACTCCATGAACCACTCATGTCCCTGTTCGACCAATGACTCATCGAATTTGAAATCGCTAGGAAGAAAATCGGACTCCGTTTGATTCGAATCAGCAATCAACAACGCAATGTCGCTGCTACCGAATCGCGGATCGACCATTTCAAGCTTCAATTTCGATTTACCTCCGCCGTCGAAGAATTCAATTCGAATGGGATACACGCCCGCGGCGAGCTTGAACGTGGCTTGGGCGGTTGTCTCGGGGTGAATGAAGTCGTTTTCCAAGCGGTTGTCGGCAATCTGAAACACGCTCCCGTCGTCGCTGGATAGTTTGAATTGGTACTCACCGTCATAAGAGATCGGCAAGCTGGCCTCGAAGACGACTGCGTAGTCATTCTTGGGACGGATATCGTCGATCCTCAGCTCGTCGACCACATCGGATGCGCCAGCTTCCAGTAATTTGAAATCCGGCAGTTTTTCCCAGTGTCCCCGATAGATCGTGCGGCGAAATTCGCCCTTGCTCTCGCGTAGCGTAACGTCCCGTGTCAGATACGCAGCGATCGCATAAGCTTCGTCGACCGACCCGACCAGCGCCGGCATGCGGAGACCTGGACGAACGGCATGAGGATTTTGAAGGAACTGCGCCAACGAGACGAGCGAATACTTGCGATAAATTTGACCGAGCGGAACCGATGTCGACGCGGCTGTGGCGGCTCCTTCAAAGCTGGTATGACACGCCACGCAGCCGACGCTGTGGTAAAGCTTTGAACCACGCTCGGCCATCGCCTTGTTGCTGGCTCGATCGATCAGCTTGCCCTTTCCACCGGCGATCAGATAGTTGGTGATTGCCGTCGCACGAAGGTCGCGTGCAGACTCATCCAATCCGGGCCACGGATCGGGCATCGTGGTACCCGGTTTCACGTCGTGGGGATTCTTGATCATCGCGACGATTGCGTCGAGTCGCGCGCGACCAACGAGTTCGGTCAAATCGGGACCCAATTGCCGAGGCAACATTCGCGGCTGTTGCGACGCATGACAGGCATCGCAAGCCAAATTGCTGATCAACAACTCGCCGCCGTCAATGGACGGTTCGGAACTCGACGGATAGAACCGTTCAAAGCCGGGAACGATCGGACGTCGCGCATCTTTGACTGAATCTCGCGGAACAATCCAGATGTTGCGATACGAGACCGGATTGCCGTGATCTTGTAAGTAGATCGGTCCAGATGTCGGACCTTCCTCAAACTTGGCTGCGCGGGTGGCCTTTGGCACAGCAACATCATTTTGAACCATGATGCCATTGAGTCGAACGGTCATCTTGGCATCGGCGATCTTCTTTCCGCTATCGTCAAATTTGGCTGCGGTGAAATCAACGTCGTACGTCTGCCAGGTGAGCGGCGGAAAACATGCGTTGACAGCCGGAGCGTTGACTTCGTAGATGCCGCCGGTTTCGTTGCTGAGACCTTCCAGCCCGAATGAATCGAGCACCTGAGTCTCGTAGCGACCCTGTTGATACACGCCGCTGTTGCCGCGTGCCTGCCCCCGCGCCTCGGGCATCCAAGGCGTTCGGAACTCCAGATGCAGCGAGTAGTCAACGAACGTCGCTTTCGTCATCGTGCCCTGGCCCAGCGTCCCGTCCTCATTCAACCGCCCGGATTCCCAATTGTCTGCGAGCGACTTCGCGGTGCCATCGAATAACACAGTAGAGGCGGCGGGTGGCTTCGCGCCCAGCGTCGAACTTTGACGGGTCGTCTTGGTCAGTTTCATTGAGTCGATTAAATCGGCGACGACATCGGCGTCCCCTTCAATCGTTCTTGGTTTGATGGGTTTCGCGCCCGCTCCCGGCAATCCACCCTCGTAGATCACCAGATCGAAATCGCCGTCGCCCAACGCAACGACCTGCATCCCGACCTGGTCACCCACGTACTCGCCTTGCACGGAATAGTCTGCGTCCGTTGTCGCCACGTCCGTTGTTTCGGCGCGACAGGGGCCGAGGAACGAACCGCAACCGATGGCCAATGAAATCAGCAGCGTCAGTGATCGAAAGTGCATACGTCGGACGGCCGAGTGCGGGGACGAAGGTGGGAGGGGTAGCTGGGGGACCGCATTGTAATTGAGCAGTCGGTTTTTCGCAGTCCGGTTTGTTCGTACAATTGGGGGCAGCTCACCAACCCGCCAGTACCTTTGACTCCCCAGTCGCCCTGCCTGCATGTTTGATCCGCTCCATAAATGGCTTGGTATTCCACCCGAAGATCAGCCACCTCACCACTACCGACTGCTCGGATTGGCAACCTTCGAGGACGATCTTGAGGTGATCGATGCGGCTGCGGACAAGCAGCTATCGTTTTTGCATCAATTGGCCAACGGCGAACACGCGGCGGATGCAGAGGATCTGTCCAATCAGGTTTCAGCGGCCCGTTTATGTTTGATGTCGCTGGAGAAAAAACGTCTCTACGACCAGCGATTGAGGTTGCGAACGGAGGCGGCCGCCAGCGCCGCGATTCACCCGCAACCGCCGACGTTGCCGCAGATTGTGTCGCCGACCCAAACTTCGAATGTTTCGACAGCAACCTCAAATCCCGTCGCGGTCCCGGTCGCGCACGCCTCGCCGCCGATCGTTCGACGTCGAAACGGGTACGCGAGCCGGCAGCGCGGATCGTCACTCACCTACTGGCACTACTCCGCGCTGCTAGGAATTGTATCGCTGCTGCTCGTCGCGATCGCGCTCAAACGTGGCATCCTCACGCTCGATCCTGCGCGAATGGCTTGGTTGGGAATCAAGGTTGAAGCGCCCGCATCGTCGGCGATTACCGGCGACGGGGTGGTCGTTCTCAAAGTCGATAAGACTGCGCCGAAGATCGTTGCAAGATCTGAATCAAACGTGCCGACGGTTTCTCCTGATTCGATGCCCCCGCCGACGACGCAACCGCCCGCCGACTCTTCAGGACCTGCCACCGCAGTGGCAGGATCGACGAGCGATTCGCTCGTTGAACTGATGCATCCGTCGGTCGCTTTGCCTATCGATGGCCGACCGGCAACAGAGGAATCGGAGCTGAATAAAGATCCGCTACCCATCGACAAGCCGCTCGCGGATGCGATGGCATTGGTCAACGAACTTTACAAGCAGAAATACGATGCCGCGAAGACGTCTTCGGAAAAAGTCGCTTTGGCTGATCAAATGCGTCGCGACGGACATCAAACACGCGACGATTCAGTTGGTCGTTTCGCGCTTTGGAAAGTAGCTCGGGGCATCTATGCGAAAGAAGGTCGATTTGACTCGGCCATGGAAACCGTTGATGAACTGGGTCAACATTATCGCGACATCGAAGCGGCTCAGTGGAAAACAGAGTCGTTGATCGACAGCGCGAACTCAGTCGGCGCGAGCGATGCGTCGGAATTCGTCGGCACGGCCATCGACGTGATGTCGGATCTGGTCGAAGTTGAAAACTATGCGTTGGCAAAGAAGTTGGGTGACTTAACGGAACTGCGATTCGGCGATCGAATGCCTCGATCCAAACGTGCCGAGTTCGCCAACGCGCAGCGCCGAATCGTTTCGGAAGGTGCGAAGCACGAACGATACTTGGCTGCGATACAAACATTGACTGAATCGCCTCAAGATCCCGGCGCCAATCAGACTGCGGGTGCCTACCTGTGCTTGGTGCGACAGCAGTGGAAAACAGGATTGAAACATTTGGCGGCTGGCCCCGATTCACCGATCACCGCCATCGCAAAGACGGAATTAGCCGTGACGCTAAGTTCCGATCCGAAACTAGTTGCGGATGCCTCGATCGGGATCGCTGATCGCTGGTACGACTTGGCCGCCTCGATGCCGGACGAAGCGAGCCGGGACGCGACCTTTCGCCATGCACTCCGCTGGTACGTAGCAACGCAAAGCGTTGCGTCGGGCTTGGCTCGAAAGAAAATTGACATGCGAGTCGAAGAACTCGATGCGAAGTATCCTCAGCGCTTGCCCGATGATGCCGTTGCGACTAACGCCGCGACGGGGCCGGCGATATTGGATCAACAAGTTCGCAATGGCAGCGAATCGAAGCGAGACTTTGCATCCGTCAACGGCAAGACGTTGATCGTCGGCATGGGCGGACTGCCCAGCGGACACGGACAGGCCGAAGCGGGCGTCGAATTGCGGGATATCACGAAGCTAACCGTCACCGGTTCCTCGTCGCATGCTGAAATGGTGACCGTTGATACGTATTCGAAAAGCGGCTTTGTTGTCGATTATCATACGGTCGACGGTTATGTCCATCGTGTATTTTTAGGTCTCGGTCTGGACCCGGCTCGTGAGTTTTTTCCGCTACCGACTTGGGGCAAGGCAACCATTCCGGATCTGGTTACCGATATCGGTCGATCGGATTCTTACACGATCGATTTGAATCGATGGGCACCGCCGGATTGGGACCAGCGGTGCTGGTTTTCATTGTTGATGCACAACGGGGGAACCGATCGCAAGCTCGAGGCAAAGTTATCTTGGTAAAACGAACATCGCCCACCGTGGGTATCGATCTGGGTACCACTCGCAGCGTGATCGCGTGGATCGATTCGTCTGGTAAACCGACCACGATCTTCAATCGTGAAGGCGAACCGACGACGCCTTCTGTTGTGCTGTTCGAGAGCGACGGTGTAACGGTTGGTAAGGAAGCCGTCAAAGCGATGCGCGTGCTTCCGGACCAGGTCGCGACATTCGCGAAACGTGAGATGGGCAATGAAACCTATTCTCGTACGATCAACGGCCAGAACTATCCGCCGGAAATGATTCAGTCATTGATCTTGGGAAAGTTGCGTCACGATGCCGAGGCCCGCTTGGGTTGCTCGATCGATAAAGCCGTGATCACCGTGCCGGCCTACTTCAATGAACCTAAACGGCGTTCGACGATGGACGCGGGTCTGCTCGCGGGACTCGAAGTTTGCGCGGTAATCAACGAACCGACGGCCGCAGCAATCGCTTACGGTGTCGACAAACAAAGTGAGATCAACGGACCGCAAACGATCCTAGTTTACGATCTCGGTGGTGGAACATTCGATGCATCGCTGGTGAAGGTCGATGGCAAGCGATTCGACGTGTTGGCAACGGACGGCAACGCGATGCTTGGCGGATTGGACTGGGACAAGTGCTTGGCGCGTTGGATCGATGAAGAGTTTTCGGTGCGTCACGGTATCTATCCGTCGAAATCGCTGGGCGGCGACGCGTTTCTGTTGCGAGAAGCTGAAGAATTGAAGCACGCGCTGAGTTCGCGAAAAACGGCCGACGTGCGATTGGAATTCGGCGCGCACACGCTACAGACGAAGATCAAGCGAGACGATTTCGATGAACTGACGGCTCATCTCCTCGATCGTACACGCTTCACGATCAGCAAACTGATCGATGATTCGGGAGCCTCGTGGATCGAGGTCGATAAGATCCTGTTGATCGGCGGTTCGACGCGGATGCCTCAGGTCGCGGCGATGCTGCAAAAAGAAACCGGCATTCGGCCGGACGGCTCGATCTCAGCCGATGAGGCGGTTGCTCACGGCGCTGCAATCTACGCACGGACTCTGCAAGATCGTGGTCGCCCACTCAAAGAACAATCGGATGCACCGGAGCAGGCCGCGGCGGCAACCGATGCGACTGGCGTTACGATCACGGATGTCAATGCGCACCATTTGGGAGTGATGGGAACGGACAAGAAAACGGGTCGGCGGGTCAATCACATCATGATCCGACGAAATTCTTCGTTGCCTGCATCGCGGACATCGCGAATGGAAACCAACTCGGATAATCAACCTAACGTTGTCGTTGAAGTGGTGGAGGGCGGTGACGAATCCGGTCGTCATGCAACAGCGATTGGTCGATGCGTCATTCACGGATTGCCGCCGCATTTGGCTGCCGGAACGCCGGTGGACGTATCGTTTCACTACGACACCGACGGATTGATCCACGTCGAAGCCGTCTTGCCGAGGACGGGTCAAAAAGCAAGCCTGACCATCGACCGCGCGGCGGGACTGTCCGACCAAGATCGTGATGACATGCGAGATATCCTGGCCGCACTTGGTCTCGACGATTGAGGCCGCAAATCTTACCCGGTCGGCACATCCCTAAGTTGCATGTACACCTGGGTTCGAGTGATCTCCGATCCGTTCAGAGTGAATCGATCGAGACCCGATAGGCTTAGGGATGACGATGAGCGGTCGATCGTATCGTCAAGAAATTTTAGGGCATCACCAAGGAGGGTTCGATGGCCGCCGTCGACATATTCATTCGCTTAACCTCTCTGTTTGTGATCGCGGCAGCTTTGACGGCGGCTAACGCAAGTCGAACGAATGCTGACGAATTCGAATCGTCGCTCGGCGACATGATCGCGTCGGATGAAATCACCAGCAGGCAGCACGAAACGCCTGATTTTGAACTCGTTCGACATCGTGTCGATTGCGATCGCGCTGACTGCTATCAAGAATCCCGATTGGACCAGTTGTCGTTCCTCGCAGCGATCGACGGCGCCAAACAACCCCAGGATTACGGCGTCAACGCCGACTTGGGAATCCGATTGCGTGTCAACTACTCGGCGCCACTAGCAGAATCTTACGGTTTGGGATACCAAGTGGGCACGGCGGTCAATTGGACGGACAACGCCGTCCGCGTGTTCGAGGTGCTCGGCGAGGATACGTCGCGTTTCCAAAGTTACACGACTTTCGGTCTGTTCCAACGACTCGACGGTTGGGGATGGGGCGCCGTCTACGACCATCTTTATCAAGACGGTTTCGACAAGACCACGCTGGGCCAATTCCGAGGCCAAGTTTCTCGCGATGTCACCGCGAACACGCAGATCGGGTTGATGGGACGATTGAGGGCATTCGACGATACCGCAAACTTTCTCGGCACACCGGTCACGTTGCGATCGATCAACCAAGGAAGCGTGTATTTTCGTCACTTCTTTGAAACCGGCGTACAGTCAACTTGGTGGCTCGGTCTGGTCGACGAACATGGCGAATCCAACGCCGTCACCGGAGCATCGCCGGCTCGCGACGAATCCTTCGTCATTGGTGCTGACTTTTACGCGCCTCTGAACGACTCGCTGGCGCTCTACGGCGAAACCAACCTGATCACCCCTGCCGATACGGGAACCGTCGATGCGTTCTTCGGAATGGTTTGGTATCCATTCAACAATGCGAAACGGGCGAATCGAGCCAGGTTTTCTCCGATGCAACCCGTTGCTGCAGCAACGAGTTTTGCAGTCGACCTTGTTCCTTAGGAATCTGAACGATTCGGCGTCATGATCCGATCGACCGTCACGATCGGATCCGGTGGTGCGCTTTACCACGTTTTGTGATCGTACGTTCACGCGAGCGTAACCACAGCGACCAAGAGTTCGGCGTCAGCGGGCAAGGCTTGTCCGATTGATCCGAATTCTTCAGATTCCGCCGGTCGCAACCCATGATTTCTGATTCAACCATCCAGCTCGATGCGTCAATCGGGTCGCCGCTGGCGTCGTTTTCGGCTGTAAGCAGTCAGGAAGAACCTCGTGCCGAAGCCCCCATCGTTTCGACGAATCCGATCTGGTCGACCGTCTCGCGCGGCTTGGACGGCGAATCGTTCATCAATCTGTCGCGACGCACCGATGTCGCTGTTGGGTCGGAGCTTCGCGTTCTGGACATGTCTCGTTGGAGTGCCGATCGTCTGCAAGTGCTCGAGTCGCAATTGAGCAAGCTGGCCGTGCTTGGGCATGCGTCTGTTCGAACCGTCATCGACTCGAATCTGAATTCTGACCCGGCCACAATGCAAATCGGGTTGCCCGCACACCTGCATCCGACCGATTCACAGCTCGCCAAGTCAATCGACCGATTGACGGCAATGCAGCGGTTACAAGTGGCATCGCAAATCGTCGACGTGATGGGTGCCGCGCATCGACTGGGTGTATTCTGTGGCGGCTTGAGTCCGCAGTCGGTACTGATTGATATCCGGCGCGACGGGGTGAAATCGTATGTCGACCTCACCGGGGTGCGTTGTGACGCACCCGAGGGCGGGCCAGCCTTCGATTCCTCCGATCGATTTACGCTCGAGCACGATCTCCGATCGCTTCAAACTCTGTTCATACGACTATTGACTCCGGCGATCGACGACGAAGCGGATTCAAGTGGCGCGGTTTCGATCGGTGGACGTCAACGCGGCTTGATGCGTCGTATGTTGACGATCGACGACACTTCGCTGACGCCGTCGCTCGGGCAATGGGCCGCAAGTTTAGCGCAGTGGCTTCCGCAAGAGATTGCGGTCGACGCGACGGGAATCATTGCGCCGAAAAAGAGAAACGCACCTGTCGAGCTGTCACCGACTGATGATGATTCGACGAGCGACTTGGCGCGAGGTGAGTCGCCGAAAACTAACGCCGAGTCAATGCGTCACGGAGGTGAAACACTCGGTCGATTTCGGTTGATCGAAAAGATCGGCTCCGGAGGTATGGGTGAAGTGTACCGTGCGACCGATATGGCCGATGGATCCAATGTCGCGGTAAAGGTGCTGCGTAATACCGGAAAGAACGTAGCCCATTCCATTCGGCGGTTTCATAAAGAGGCGAGGCTATTGGCCGATGCCCAAAATGATCACGTCACGCGGCTAATCGAAGTTGGCGAGGACAACGGACGACACTTCTTGGCGATGGAGTTGATCGAAGGAATCGATTTGAAAAGTTGGTTCGCGAAACAAGATCCGCTATGTGAAAGAGACGCCCTCACGCTGGTCGCGGACATATCGCGCGCTTTGATCGAAGCTCACGCGAGCGAAGTGGTTCACCGTGACATCAAGCCTGAAAACGTCATGTTGCAATGGAAAGAAGTAGAATCCAGCGCGAAGCGAAATCCGCAACAGGCTCCACTGGAAAAATTCCGCATTAAACTGACCGACTTCGGGATCGCGCGACACATCACTCAAACCGAGTCGATGGAAGTAACTCAAGCCGGCGCGATTCTCGGCACGCCACGTTACATGTCGCCGGAACAATGCAAGTCAACATCGGTGATCGGACCCTCCGCTGATATCTATTCCATCGGGATCACTCTGTTCGAACTGCTGACCGGTGCGACGCCATTTCAATCCGATGACGTGATGAAGCTGGCCGCGATGCACTGTTTCGACGAAGCCCCTTCGGTGCAAAAAAAGAACGCGGAAATTTCCGATGGCACGGCGAGGCTGGTGTCTCGCATGTTGGCGAAGGACCCGGCCAAGCGGTTCGGCGATGCGGGCCAATTGCTTTCCGAGATCATGAAGATCCTTTGCGGTGACGCGACCGACGTTGATGCGCATCCGAAATTGCCGGAACATTCTCCGTCGAAGTTGTGGCAAAAGTCAGTCACTTGGGATCTGCAAAGCACGCCGCAGTCTTTGTGGCCATTCGTTTCCAATACTGAGCGGCTCAACCACGCGATCGGTTTGCCCGCTGTTGAATACCGAACAGTCAAAGATCCCGAGTTGGGACTGCGCAAGTTCGGCTCGTTCCGAATGAGCGGCGTCCGCATTGCTTGGGAAGAGCATCCGTTCGAATGGATCGAGGGATCGCGGATGGGCATCCTTCGTGAATTTGAATCAGGACCGCTCAAATGGTTCCTCAGTGTCGTCACGCTTGAGTCGCTGCCCGGTGGCGGAACTCGGTTGGCGCACCAAGTTCGAATCGAACCACGAAACGTACTCGGTCGAGTGATCACGACCGTCGAAGCGGACTGGAAAGGTTTCAAGAACCTCGATCGGGTTTATCGTCGGATCGACCAGAACCTAATTGCTCAAAACGCTGCCGCGCAGACGACCTGTTCGGTCGGTCATGATGTATTTGAACCGGTCAAAAAGCTTTCTCGAACTCAGGCGTCACGACTCGATCGGGGAATCGATCGAATGGCGGAGTTAGGCGTTGATGTCAACGCAGCGAACGCCATTTCATCTTTGTTGCGAGAGTTCTCGGCACAGGATGTCGCGCACCTGCGTCCGATTTCACTCGCGCAGCGATACTCGGTGAAACCGCAATCGATGATCGACGCATGCCTGGTTGCCTCGCATTGTGGCCTATTGACCTTGCGCTGGGATGTGCTTTGCCCGACTTGCCGTGTCGCTTCGGCAACCATGGACAAATTGAGTGAGATTCAATCGCACACGAACTGCGAAGCTTGTGACATCGACTTTCGATCCAACGTCGGCGAAGCAATCGAAATGGTGTTTCGAGCGCATCCGGAAATTCGCGAAGTGAACGATTCCAAATACTGCGTCGGCGGCCCCGAACATGCACCGCACGTGGTATCGCAGTTGCGACTCGAATCGGGCGAACGTATCTCGGTTTCGCTGGACCTCGATGCGGGTAACTATCTGATCCGCGGCGCTCGATTCGGCAAGACTCAGCCGGTTCAAGTCCGCGATAGTTCGGCTCCCTCGCAGTTGGATTTGACGCTATCGAAACTAGGCGAAGATATGCACGTGGCGAAATTGCGAACGGGTCGTCAAACCTTGGTCCTCAACAACGATCTGAGT
Organism: Rubripirellula sp.; assembly: GCA_041740415.1. GTDB lineage: Bacteria > Planctomycetota > Planctomycetia > Pirellulales > Pirellulaceae > Rubripirellula. The sequence goes on along the minus strand of JBGSLZ010000022.1, from coordinate 5,777 downwards.
AGCCTGCACATCGTCAAGATCGAACGAACGATCCCACGAAACGATGTTGTGACCGCTTCGGCGGCGACGGCAATGCCGCGTTTCCGCGAATTGTTTCCGGACCAGAATTTTTCACCTGAAAATCCCGTCGCGAGCGAGCAGATCGCAATTTTAGCGACCGCCGTTGACCGTGTGGATGATCTGTATCGAACGCTCGGCGATGCCGATGCCTACTCGCAAATCCAGCAAGGAGTGAAGCGGGTCGTCGAGGTCGTATCGAACGAGGGCGGAACCGTCATCAAGACGATCGGCGATCGAGTCATGGCGGTCTTTCTGTGTCGCGAACAAGCCGTCAAAACGGCGCTGCGAATTCGACAAGGCTCCACCGATCGGGAATGCGTGTCGCAAAGCACTGGCGTGGTTGTCCACTTCGGATCAACGCTTGTAACAACACAAAACAACCAACTGGACTATTTCGGCGGCACGATACAAACAGTGATGTCCCTAATCGATAAAGCGGGCATCGATATCGTGTTGACGGAACAGGTCTATGTCGATCCCGGTGTTCGAGACCTGATCAACGATCAATCAAACTCAGTTATCGAAACAATCTCTCAGACCGGCATCTCGGATCGGCGCATCCGACGAATCAAGACTACGGGTAAAGCAGAATAACGATGATCACATTCAATCAAGCAAACGAAGTTTGGAAACTTTCCGAGTTCGGTTCAGGTGTCGAACAGCGACGATCGATCAAGTTGCTGCTACCGCAGTGCGTCGTTGGTCGCGATTCATCGGCCGATGTTTGCATCCCCGTGTCATCGGTATCAAAACGCCACGCAAGATTCTTTCTTGAACACGACGGCCTGAAGTTGGAAGATCTCGGCAGCACCAACGGAACCTATGTGAATGGAAGTCCGATTCAGATGGCAACCCTCAAAGAAGGCGATCTGGTTCAGTTCGCCAATGCCATCTATCGAATGGATCGCTCGCTGGAACCAGTTGCGGAAGGAACGATGGAAGAAGGATTGATTCCGTGGGCTCAGACGCTGCTGATGTTCGAGCGGTTGCTTTCCGAGCGGGCGGTGGTTCCCCACTTTCAACCCATCATCACGATGGATCGAAAATCGATGCCAGGATTCGAGATCTTAGCTCGCAGCAATTTGCCGGAACTGAAAAACCCGGCCGCTATGTTCAGCGTCGCGAACCGATTGGGCCAGAACGCGGCGCTGAGTGAATTGATGCGACGCGAATCGAGCCTTCTCGTTCGTTCAACCAATCGACTTAGCCATGACGTTTTCATGAACACGCACCCCGATGAGTTCGGGACCGAGCGGTTAGCGAACTCACTTCAATCGCTGCGAGATGAGTTTCCCGAGTTGAAATTCACGATCGAAGTGCATGAAGGTGCGGTCACCGAGATATCACAGATGCGTGAATTTCGTTCGCTCTTGAATGATCTTGACATGCGACTTTCGTATGACGACTTCGGTGCCGGACAAGGTCGACTGCTCGAGTTGGTGGAAGTGCCGCCGGATGTCTTGAAATTTGACATGCAACTGATCCGAGACATCGACTCGGCATCGACCAATCGTCAACAACTTCTCCGCTCGCTGGTACAAGTTGCCAAGAATTCCGGTTCCACACCGCTTGCCGAAGGCGTCGAAACGGAAGCGGAACATGCCGTCTGCGTCGAACTCGGATTTGAGTTGGGACAAGGGTACCTTTACGGACGCCCTCAACCGCTAATCAGTCAATGAACCGTCGGCATCTAGGTGAGGCGCGAACGCTCAATGCCAAGCCGACCTGGAAAAATTCGACGAACATCTCACGTCCGGGCCTACTACTCGCGGAAGCCTTTTTCGGTGCCGGTGCGTTTGCCATCGTCTTTGAGCGAGCCGGGTTTCCAGTTTCGGGCAATGTCGAGATCGGCGGCGACTTGTTCGGTCAACGCGGTCACATCCACGTAACCCAAACGGTTGTAGAGGGCTGGGACATAGTGGGCGTCACGTATAGCGGAATATTGCTTCCAGTGGATCAGAGCATCACCGAGGTGTCGCTGCGCACTTTCATGCTCGAACTTGTCGCGGTTCACGTCAAACAGCGCCAATGCATATGCTCCGCGAACCTTGGCTGCATAGTAGCGGCCCAGCCATGCCAGCGTCTCGCAGTCGCGCACGTTTTTCTGCAGCTCGGAGTCCTCTTTCGCAGCTCGACGGAGCGCAGCAACCGCGGCAAAAGTTGCCGATGCCGAGCCGTCAAGCGCGTCCGCGATTTCAAGCGGTGTGGTTTGCACCATCGGTTGGCGGGCGGCAAGGCGACCGCGCCAGTCGCGGATGCACAGCACCTCGGAGCCTGGCATGGAGTTTCCTTCCATGAAATGTTGCACCGTGTAAAAGCCCCCATTTTCGGATAACTCAAGCACGCCTCAGGATACCACTTGACATCAATGTCGCCCCAAAAGAAACGCGTGATCAACGGCATGACCTGGGAGGCACCTTGAAGAGCACGGAATAGATGCTGAGACGAAGCCTTCGGATGCCTCGCGGTGAGCAGCCGCTCGAAGTGCGAGTCTCGCAGCGATGGATCGGAGGCAAGCCTTCCCCAGAACATGAACGAATACCATTGCTTCTCCATCACCAGCGGGCGCGGGCAGGGTTCGGGATGGCGCTCGAGGAAGTCGCGTCCCCACACGTAGCGGTCCGGTCCCATGTAAAAGCCCGCCAGCTTATCTGCCGAGGGCATGTTCGGGATGTATTCGCGAGCGTATGCCGGATCGCCGAAGCGAAAGGTATAAATATCGTCATTCCGCACGGTTCGCCAAGTCTTCCTGCCCGGAGCCAGGTTCTCCAGCAGCGGCTGGATGAAGGGTGGTTTGGTGATCGAATACATGTGCGCTACCGAATACTTGAAGCTGAACTCGAACTTACCCGGATAGTCTCTAAAGGCGTCCATGATGTCGCCTTGCGCGGTCCAGTGGAAGCGATCCTCGCCTCACTCAGAAACTCGCCACCAAGATCAAAGCAGGCAAACTTGGCGAGATGCCGCTTGACGAGAATCCGTTTGCGGACTGGTCGTGTCACCTGTTCAGTGCTGGCCGCACGCAGTACGTCATCATGAGCAATACGCCTTCAATGTATTCCTGTGTCATGGTCGGCAAGGGAATCACGGAAGAAAGCACTTTCATCCAACGAGCGTTGAGCTTGATTCGAGAGTTCATGGAAGATGATGGGAAAGCATTCGTTTACCAGCGGTTCATTGCACCTTCGAGTTTATCGGTTAGTTTTTCGAAAGCGTTGAATCGTTCGGTGACTGGCTCGATGAATGAACTCGCAATGGCAGCAACAGCCCAACTTGAAACAAGAGAAATTGCACCTCAAATTATTGGCCGTTATCTCAATGACTTTCTATTGTCAACAATCGCTCCAAGTAAACAGGCTCGGTATGGGAAGCCTATGGAAGCATTCAGACTTCTAGTACACACACACGAGCGATCAACATGAACGTCTTCATCCGTCCTGAATCGAATGCTGATAAACAGGCTGTCCGACTTGTGAATGAGAGAGCGTTTGCCACATCGTTGGAAGCCGATCTCGTCGATGCGTTGCGTGACGGCAACTACGTCGAAGTGTCTCTGGTCGCTGAGATAGATGGCGAAGTCGTTGGGCATATCTTGTTCAGCAGACTATCGATCATCACTAAAACTGAAACTATCGAAGCCGTATCTCTTGCACCGATGGCGGTGTGGGCACGCTTTCAGCATCAGGGGATCGGCACAAAATTAGTGAACGCTGGTCTCGAAGCCTGTCGGCAACGTGGTCAAAAAGTCGTTGTCGTCCTCGGAGACCCAGACCTCTACATGAGGTTTGGCTTTTCATCCGAACTTGCCCTGCAACTCGAATCAATTTTTGACGGCGACGATGCTTGGATGGCAATGGAACTTGTGCAGGGTTCACTGAACGGCGTCGTAGGGCGTGTTGAGTATTCACCGCCGTTCGCAGGTCTTGAAGACATCGATAATGATTGATGCTGCGGCATTGACTACTTCCTCAATTCACCTGCCTCGTTGACTTGCCATATCTTACATGACTCGACATCGAGTGCCGTCAGCCATCCGCCTCTGCAAACGCCCGTATCAAGACAAATCAGGAATCCCAAATCCAAGATCTCTGGCCGAGGTGTATGGCCGACCACGACCGTTTTACCGGAGCAATGTCGCTTCGGTGGTTCGTAGTCACGGAGTGAAAGCCAGCGGAGTGTCTGGTCGTCCAACTTCTCCAGTGGCACATCTGGCTTGTAGTTGGCGTGCAAGAAAATGTGCGTGTCGGTTTCGAAGTACGAGCGGCACGTTTCGAGAAACCGAAAGTGGCCTGACGGGATCAGATCAAGCTGACTTGTCGATCCATACGAGTCCAACGCTGAGTCGCCGCCACAGTTGAGCCAGAATTGAAAGTCAGAGCGTTCGTCTTTGGCGTGGAGCATCATTTGGTCGTGATTGCCAAGAATCGGAACCAAGTGGCAGCGGTCGCCAAGCTTGATCAACTGGTCGAGAACTCCTTTTGAATCGATACCTCGATCAACGTAGTCGCCAAGTGGGATGAACAGGTCATCGGGTTGCGGATCGATGGCATTGATCAGTGATTCAAGAGCGATTGAACAACCGTGGATGTCGCCGATCGCGATGGTTCTGCTCATAGCGTCTAACTCTCTCCCACGGGTTTCTCGATTTGCTGGTTGAAACGGATGCGGCAACTGAAGGAACTAACTGTTCCGACGCATGTGCTTCGCAAAATGCGTTCCGAGTTGATCGAAAACAAGTGGGTGTTAAGGCCAAGACTACCGGACGTTGAGCGAATATCCCCACGGCTACTCCCGTTACATTTTCAACGAACTTTAAATGCTCTTGGTATGAGGTGATTCGATCATCGTAGGTATCGAAAGCAGGCATCTTGGCATTGACTCCTGCTGGGCGTACAGTAAACACCCGTGCGGACGTTGAAGGCCCGCCCACTCTTTGCCAAGTGGCTCGTCAGTGAACAAGCCGACGTGACCGCTCCCGCATGGGAATTCGGGTGCGTCGGCTTCTTTTGTTCGATGTGACACCTTCTCCGCATAAGTGGATGAAGGGAACTCAGGCGGTCGTTGACTACGAGAGCAAGTACAGAATGCCAGACCCAATACCTGAAGATCACTTGCACTTCCGACCGGAGTGGAGCCGTGTCACCCTCGCCAGCATTAGCGATGCGGTAATCACAACGGACTCAGAAGGGCGGGTCACGTTCCTAAACCCGGTCGCTGAATACTTGACCGGCTGGACGCAGGATGAGGCGGCGGGCGTCCCATTGGAGACTGTATTCAAAATCGTTCATCCAGAGACTCGAATGATAATCGAGAGTCCCACCGTTCGAGCCTTGAGGGAGGGCGTGAATGTCGGGCTGCCGAATCGCATACTGCTCATCGCCAAGGATGGCACCGAACTGCCCATTGGCCCGATTGACGACAGTGCTGCTCCCATTCGGAATGGCAATGGCGAACTTGCTGGTGTCGTGCTGGTGTTTCGAGACATTTCCGATCTCTGTCGCCAAGAGCGAGCAGTGCAAGCCGCTCTCACTTACGCAGACAACATCATTGCGACCTTGCGAGAACCGTTTGTCGTGCTCGATACGAACCTGCGGGTCAAGTCGGCCAACCGCTCTTTTTATGAGAACTTCCACGTCACGTCGGAAGAGACACAAGGCCGTTTCATCTACGACTTGGGCAACGGCCAGTGGAACATTCCTCGACTGCGGACGCTATTG
>JBGSLZ010000021.1:0-2168 GCA_041740415.1 Rubripirellula sp. | reverse complement strand
CGCCGTGCCGCTCACAACAAAGCTGCCCGTTGGCGAAACAACTTTTAGAAAATGTGTGAAGGATCGTAAGTTCGTATGCATCTAATGCCTAGACGTAGTCTGTTTCAGATCGCCCCATTAAGAAGGTTTCCCAAAATGACTTTTCGCAGCAAAAGTTTGGTTCTCGTTGTTATCGCCGCCTTTTCTTCGCTCGGCATGGCGTTCCCTGTGCTTGCTCAGGAAAAGGTCGTTCCCGCTCCCGCTCATGAAGACGGACACGATCACGACGCAATGAAAGCGGAAAAGAAGATCACCGACTCGCTCGCCAAATTGTCCGCCGAAGATAGCAAACTGGCCGCTGCCCAGCGTTTCTGCCCCGTGATGGAATACGGTCGGCTCGGCGCAATGGGCACTCCGATCAAGTTGATGCTCGAAGGCAAACCGGTCTTCGTCTGTTGCAAAGGTTGCGTTAGCGACGCGAATGAAGACGCCAAAGCAACGCTTGCCAAAGCACAAAAGTTGACCGCTGCATCAGCCGAGCTAGCCAAACTATCGCCTGAAGATCGTGCCGCAGCCGAGTCACAAAAGTACTGTGCGATCGCGGCAGGTAGTTTCTTAGGCGGCATGGGCGCACCGATCAAACTGGAACTTGAGGGCAAGCCTGTCTTCCTGTGCTGCAAAGGCTGCGTCGCCAAAGCCCAAGCCAACCCCGCCGCAACGCTCGCCAAGGTCGATGAACTCCGCCACGCCGGAATGGAAGGCGACAATCACGATCATGAACATCCGAAGAAGTAAACTCCACACGGTTCATGCAGTTTCGACACGATGGCGTTCATCTTGCGATGAACCCCGATTTGCAGTACCCTTGACAGCATGAAAAGTCCATTCCTTGCCCTGCTGCTGATCGTCAATCTGTTGACGTGTCCAGTGCGTTGTCTTTCGTGCGAAGCGAAAGTTACGACGGATGAGGAATGTGCGCCAGCGGCTTGCTCTTGCTGCTCGCATGATAGTGAGGCTCCGGTTTCTCAAGTGCCGGAGCCATGTGGCGACGATTGCGGTTGCCAAAACTGTATCTGCGAAGGTGCGGTGGTTGAAGCTCCTGTTCAGTTGCCTGACTTGATGGAGCATTTCGTTGTTTGGGCACTACCGCTGATGATCGACAGCCACGCCGGCGTTGATTCAAACTCTCTTTTCGCGCGACGCTTCTTTGTGCCTACAGGGCAATTTCTGTGCGGTCGCGATGCGTGTATTGCGTATCAATCTTGGTTGATCTGAACCAAGAGTAGATTTCTACGGGCTAGACATTTCTGGCTCTGGACTCTTGGCTCTCAACTCTCGACTTGACCGATGCTTCTCCCCTGGGAATACGGTGTTCGCAACTTGGCTCGACGGCCAGTGCGGACGGCATTGACGCTCGTTGCCCTGGCAACGGTCGTGATGCTGGTGTTCGTCGTGGTGGGATTCATTCGTGGACTCGAACAATCGTTGTCAGTCAGCGGCGATGAAAACGTGGTTCTTGTGTATTCAGTGAACTCGGAAGAGAACATCGAGAACTCATCGATCGCGGCGCGAACGCCTGCCCTGTTGACTGCAAGTTTGGATGGCAGCGTCAAACGATTCGGAGTCACTCATGTGTCGCCCGAGTTGTATTTGGGTACACGAGTCAAGACGACTGACGGCGACGGTGGTTTGGGATTGGTGCGCGGCGTCAAGTTTGCAGCTCCGCTGGTTCGTCGCGGTGTAAAGTTGATCGACGGCCAGTGGCCACGCGACGGAGAAGTGATCGTCGGTCGATTAGCTGCGGCAAAGTTGGGCAGTAAAGACGAAGCGATGGCGATTGGAGAAAGCGTCGAGTTTGAAGGACGCACTTGGAAAATCAGCGGTCGGTTCGCGGCTGGCGGTGCGGCTTACGAATCGGAAATTTGGTGCCGATTGGAAAACTTCCAGACGGCAACGAAGCGACAAGACTTGAGTTTAGTCGCGATGTTGTTATCTCCGGCGAATTCGCCAGCGGAGGTGCAGTTGTTTTGTAAAGAACGCACGGACTTGGAACTGCGGGCGATTCGCGAGACCGACTACTACGCCTCGTTGCAACAGCATTACAAACCAGTTCGCATGTTGGCATGGTTCGTCGTGTTGCTGGTGTCGGCGGCAGGTATTTTTGCCGGTCTGAACATGATGTACGGCGC
>JBGSLZ010000020.1:0-28482 GCA_041740415.1 Rubripirellula sp. | reverse complement strand
ATCGCGATCGCGTCGCCGACTGCCATCATCACGGCCGTGCTGCTGGTCGGCGCGAGCCCGTTGGGGCATGCCTCCGTGTGCCGACCGAACGCGACGACGCAGTCCGATGCTGCGGCCAACGGGTTGTCGTCCGTCGACGTGATCGCGACCAATCCGGCACTGTTCTCGCTCAGGTGGTGCGCGATCCGCACCACTTCTTCGCTGCGTCCAGAATTGCTCAGCGCCCACACGATGTCGTTTTCGCGAACGCGACCCAAATCGCCGTGGATCGCTTCGGCGGGATGCAGGAAATGTGCCGGAGTGCCCGAACTGGCTAACGTCGCGACCAGTTTCTGGCCCACCAAACCGGCTTTGCCGACCCCCGTCACCACGACGCAGCCATCGCAATTTGCCGTCATTTCGGCCGCCCGAACGGCGTCAGTAGAAATGGTCGATGCGGCCGCTAAAATAGCGTTTCCTTCGGCCGAAACGACTTCGCGCAGCCACCGGAGCTTCTCGATCATCGTGGCACCGGCAACCGGCGAACTCGACGAATTAGAAGCGAATGGGGCGAATGAACGAGCAGGAACAGACACGTGGTTACCTTCCTTGGTGACCTGCGTAATCAAAAAACGACAGCGATTGCCGCTGATCCTACGAAAAGGCAAGCACCCGCGACAACGCTAAAGTGGATCCGCGACGCCGTTCGCGGAGAGTATTCGGCGTTGTCCGATGCTCTCCGCGAACAGAGTCGCGGAGCCATGCACGACGCGGGCTGCATTTTGCTAGCGTTACATGAACGCCAAAGTTAGAAGTTTCCGACCGCGCGAACAAATCAAGCCGCGATACCTTGGACGAACTGCCCAGGCACATCGGTAGTCGACGATCACGGCCGTGGAAGCGGTACGTCCGTTGTTTGAATCGACGTTTCAGGCAAGCCTTCCCCTTCCATGGTCGATACTGCTGTGGCCAACCGCTTGACTAAACTTCTCCGCATTGTCGGGCGACCTTTCACTGAGCGGGTTAACGTTGCAGAACGGCGAGACAACCGGAAACAACGTTAGCTATAGGCATTTCGCTCAATGAGCTTGCGGTTACGGGCGCGGATAGTGACGGCAATTTCCCGACCAATAGCGTGAACTCATCTCGTCCGTTTTTTGATGTCTCGCTTGGTGGTACCGAAGGGATTACCTTGACGGGTCTTTCGTAGACATCTGGTGAAAAAACCACACTGTTTACAATTCGACTCAATAGCAATGGTAGCGATCTGAATGACTTTTCGGCGGCATCGCTGATCCGCACACCACCGGGGTCCGCATTCGGACAATTCATTGTCAATGGAAACAACATTTACAACAACGCTACCGAATTCCAAACACCCGACGGTAGAGCAGCCCGGTTCACGACTACGATGGCCGTACCGGAACCATCAAGCTTTCTGCTAACAGACTTGATCGTGCCGGCGATTTTGTTGCGAAAGAGACGCGTAAACTGCCAGTCTCAGTAAAGACTGGGCACTTTTTAACAAATTGCTCTGATCATTTTTGAACGCATTGGAAAACTTCCCGGTAGTATACACCCACGTGTTACATGGAGAAAGACAAATGCTGCGTCATCGTCTCGCGGATCAAGAGTTCAATGCTATCCGCAAGCTCTCACCTAAATTGTCACTGGGTCGGCGTGGCCGCCTCCTCTGATTGATGCGGACGCAGATTTCGCGATCAGGCCAAGATGCCTTTGACCAACTCACCGTGGACATCGGTTAACCGGTAGTCGCGGCCTTGGAATCGGTAGGTTAGTTGCTTGTGATCGAAACCGAGTAGGTGCAGGATCGTTGCGTGCAGATCGTGGACGTGGACCGGATTCTCGACGACATCGAAACCTAATTCGTCCGTTGAGCCATAAACCGTTCCGGCTTTCAACCCGCCACCGGCCATCCACATCGTGAACGAATTGGGATGGTGGTCTCGACCGTCGCTACCGCCCTGAACCATCGGTGTCCGCCCGAACTCGCCGCCCCAAATCACGAGAGTTTCGTCCAGCATTCCCTGCTGTTTCAGATCCTTCACGAGCGCCGCGCAACCTTGATCCGTGTCGCCACAATTCTTCTTGATGTCGGCGGTCAAGCTGCCGTGCTGGTCCCACGATTCGTGAAATAGTTGCACGAATCGCACGCCGCGCTGAACCAACCGTCTCGCGAGCAAGCAGTTGTTGGCGAACGACATTTTGCCCGGCTCCGCCCCGTACATTTTCAGAATGTGTTCGGGCTCGTCACTGATCGACATTGCCTCCGGTGCACTCGTTTGCATCCGGAACGCCATCTCATAAGCGTTCACGCGCGTCGCAATCTCGGGATCGCCGACAACATCCAACCGGCGGCGATTGAGCCGATTGATGGCCGTTAACGACTCTCGCTGCGTCGCGGTGGACATTCCAGGCGGGTTGGATAAATAAAGAACAGGATCACCGCTGCTGCGGAACTCGACGCCTGAATGTAACGTCGGTAGAAAACCAGAATTCCAGTTTCCGGTGCCCGCGCTGGGGCCTTTTTTGCCGCTGTTGAAGACCACATACGCCGGTAGCTCTTCCGATTCACTACCCAAACCGTACGTCAACCAAGAACCCATGCTCGGACGCCCGAACTGCTGCGATCCGGTGCTCATCATCAACTGGGCCGGCGCGTGATTGAACGCATCCGTTTTCATCGATCGCACGATGCACAAATCGTCAACAATCGAAGCGGTATGCGGAAGCAACTCACTGACTTCCGCGCCGCTACCGCCGTGCTTGGCGAACTTGTAACGAGGTCCGAGCAGCTTCGAGTTGGGATTGATGAACGCGGCTCGGTAGCCTTCGAGCAAATCAGCCGGCGGCAATGTTCCGTCCAACTTCGCGAGCGTCGGCTTATGATCGAACAGCTCAAATTGGCTCGGCCCGCCACCCATGAACAACACGATCACATTCTTGATCTTGGCTGGGAAATGCGGTTCTTTGGGGGCCAGCGGGTTCGCCGAATTTCGCGACGCGGCGTTGCTCGACTTCGCCAGCAAACTGGTCAGCGCGACCGAACCGAGCCCGATTCCACACTGTTGCAGAAACCATCGCCGTCGAATCGACTGGATCGCATCAGCTTGATTCGTTCGCGAGTCATTCATTTTATTCATCATGATTTCGAGATCGTTTCGTCGAGGTTCAAGATCGCTCGGGTCACCACCATCCACGCCGCCATTTCGGTCGCATCAACACCAGTCAATTGGCGACACGTGTCGGGTGGCACGCCCAACCACTGCCCCACTTCGTCCGCGCTTTGAGATTCAAATTGCAATCGCTGGCAGCGAAGCAACTCGGCCAGTATGGACACTTCGTCATCCGCCGGATGACGGCTGGTGCATGCTTGAAACGCGCGGGCAATGCGAAGACGATCAAGTTCATCAGCGCCGATTCCCACCGCGTCGCCAGATTCCCGCAGCACTCGCGTCGCAAGTGCTCGCGCGGCGTGCAAAAACTGTGGCTCGTTCAACATCACAAGTGCTTGCAGCGGAGTATTGCTTCGTTCGCGACGGACGCAGGCGGCGTCGCCTTTCGGTGCGTCGAAGACCTGCAGCGGCGGGTAGGGGATGCTGCGATACTGATGCACATAAATGCTACGGCGGTACTGAGTCACCGATTCGTCGGTGTCCCAAATCTTGGGGCCATAACTTGTCGGCGGCATGAAAAGAAACTCCGGTGCCGGCGGATAAACGGACGGACCACCGATCATCGGGTCCAACAAACCGCTTGCGGATAACGCCAAGTCGCGAACCATCTCCGCCTCCATCCGGAATCGTGGCCCGCGCGTTAGCCACTGGTTATTGGTATCCTCGCGCCAGGCTTCCGGAGCGGCCAGCGATGATTGTCGATAGGTGGCCGAGTCAACAATCAGGCCGTGGATGTGTTTCAAACTCCAACCATTGTCCATCAGCTCACGAGCCAAATAGTCGAGCAATTCCGGATGAGAAGGCGATACCGACTGAAAGCCGAAATCCTCCGGCGTCGCCACCAGCCCACGACCGAAATAGGCCTGCCAGATCCGATTGACGATGACTCGGGCCGTTGTCGGCGAGTCCTTGGAGACCAACCATTTGGCGAATCGCAATCGATCGGGTGACGAATCCTTCGGCATCGGATTGAGAAATTCCGGTGCATCGGCTTGCACACGTTCGGTCGGTTTTAAGAAGTCGCCGCGCGCGAAAACAAACGTCTCGCGTGGTTTCGCTAGCGATCGGGCGACCAATTGCGTCGCGGTCGCAGGGAACGCTTGCCAAGCATCCTCGATGCGTTGATCAGTATCCACGAACCGACCGTCTTCGCTTTCAAGTTGCTCGGGCAAACGTCGCCATTGGTTGAACAACTGGGCCCATTGCCGATCCGTCCACTGGGTCGGTGTCAATTTCAACATCGGCTCCACCGAAGCGTCGATCGCAATGTTCGGGATTGTTGGACTATCAGTGACGCTAAATCGGTATCGGCCGACCAGAAAATTCTGATTATCGTCGCTGTTCCATCCCCCGTGTTTCTGGACCATCGTGAACGTCAACTTCGCTTCGCCATCGATGACGATCGGAGATTCGGGAACGAAGATCGCGTAGCGTGATCGATTGCTTCGACCGGGTCCAATGTCCGTCGTCCAAGCGGTCTTTTCATCGCCATCGATTGCGTAGTCGATCGGTCCAACGACACGTTTGTCCTTGTCGCGTTCACGATCGCGATACTGCGGCTTCAGATCACTTTGGGGCGCGTTCACGTCGGAGATCGCGCGAGTGAATTTGACGTTGATCGGTTTCGCGTCTTTCGCGGTTGGTTGAATTGTCAGTTTGAATTCGGTTAGCGCTCCCGTCCCATCGATGCTGCGTCCAGGTCCCCGGCGCGGCAACTCGTCGTGCGTCAGCGCGTCCAAACGTACTGCCGTGATCGTTCCGATGTCGGTGGTCACTGAGAAATCGTCGGCCACCTTGGTCGGCGCGTAGCTCTGACTGACGATCGAACCGTCTTCGAGCACGTTGAATTTTTGACCCCCGAACGGAATATCCGTCGGTTTGATGACACGCCACTGGGGCATGGTCGCGGCCATTTCGGTGGCCCAACGCCGGACCTTGATTCGCCATTGCGGAATCTGGTTCCTCAACGCGGCTTCTTCGCGAGCGATCGCGGATCGGATCGCATCGCGTTTCGCGGATTGCTCAGGTGTATAGACAGTGATGCAGGCTTCGTGAAAATCGTTGAGCGCCGCAAACATCTGGTAGTATTCGTGGTGGCTTAGCGGATCGTATTTGTGCGTGTGACACTGAGCACACTGGGTGGTAAGCCCGAGCACGGCTTTACCGATCGCGTCGACACGATCGAACATCCCTTCGACGCGAAACTGTTCCGCATTGGCGCCGCCTTCTTCGTTGGTCATCGAATTACGCAGAAAGCCCGTCGCGACTCGCTCGTTCTGGCCCGCGCCGGGCAACAGATCACCGGCGACTTGTTGAATCACAAACTGGTCATACGCAAGATCGCGATTCATCGCGTCGATGACCCAATCACGATAAAAGAAAACTTCCCGCTGCATGTCCTTCTCATAGCCAGCCGAATCGGCGTAGCGAGCGGCGTCGAGCCACCATCTTGCCCAGCGTTCGCCGAACTGCGGCGATGTGGTCCACTGCCGAGCAAAATCATTCAGCTTCGCGTTCGGATCGTTGCTTTGTTCGATTTGATCGAGTTCGTCAATCGTCGGCGGCAAACCGGTCAAATCCAGCTTCAATCGCCGCGCCAACGTCGCCGGGTCGGCCTCAACCGAAGGAGTGGCGCCCATCGATTCCATCCGCGCCAGCACGAAGCGATCGATCGCGTTACGCGACCATGACTGATTCTTGACCGGCGGCAGTTCGGGCATCTTCGGTGAAACGAACGCCCAATGTTTGTCGTACGGCGCGTCCTGATCAATCCATTGTTGGATCAGCAACCGTTCTTTCGCCGTCACAGTTTTGCCAGTCCCTGGCGGCGGCATCACTTCATCGGGATCGTCGCTAAGAATGCGGGCCAGCAGTTCCGACTCGTTGGGCTTTCCGGGGACCAGCGCACCTGATTCGATCGCATCATCGCGAACGTCCAACCGCAGCCCCGATTCGCGAGTCGACTCATCCGGCCCGTGACAAAGAAAGCACTTATCCGACAAGATCGAACGGATTTGCCGATTGAAGTCGACGCGATGATCGGCTTCGGCACCGGCAACCTGATTTCCAAAGCCGAGTGTGATCGTCGCAACGGCGCCAACCAGAAAACAACCTGTCCGAACAAAATTGCCGCTAACGAACTGGAACGTCAACATAGTCTCGCGATACCGGAATCAAATGGGTAAGCGGCTCAATCAGCCCGAAAAACCAAGCATACACCATTCGCATGCGATGATCGATCGAGATCTCCACGAGTTGTTTCTCGGCACTAGCGAATCGGTGACGGAAGCGTTTCCACCGAAGGCTCGGACTCGGTCGTGACCGATTCCATTCCCGATGTGTACGGGTGCGAGTACCCGTCGTAAGCGACTGGCGGTTTTGACGGTGGGACGGCTCCGAGCTGGCTTCCGATGCAGTCGGAGGATGCATCGCATGCCGATGCGCAACCGGTCGCGCACCCGCCATCAGGCTTCGCTTCGGCCGACCATGAATATTCACATTCGGGACACTTGAAATCTTTCGACTTCAGCACGCAGACGCGTTTCGTGCAGGCACCATTGTTCACACAGTTGCTGCATCCGGTCCCGTCACACGAACCACATGATCCGCACGCTTTTCGAGTTTGCCAAGGGAAGACGACTCGCGGAATGCAAATCACCTTCGACTCGACCTCAAAACCCGGCTTTTCAATTTCGCCTTCTTTGGCGTCGAACTTACAGAAGTGATCGCAGGCGGGACATCGCTTGCAGCAACCGGTTTGATCCAGAATCCCGAATGGCATTCCCGCTGTCGAATTCGACGAGAGCGCTGAAATAAGAAGGATGACCGCAACTGTCGCGGCGCCGACGAATCCGATGATGGTTTTCTTAGACATCGAAAGTTCCTCAAAAATGTTTGTGCTTGAACGCACGTGTATGAATGAATGTTGTTTACCCATGAGCAAACATGATCTCAGAAATCGATCATGTAACGCATGCCGAGGATCGTGTAGTCGCCACCGATCCCGTTGGCCAAAGGCACTGACGATCGACCTTGACCACCGTTGCTGACGTCACCCCAAATGAGGTTCGTTTGAAGTTTGGAGTAGGCGGTCCAGTACCAGTTCATACCAGCCGTCCACGCACTTCCTTCACCGCCGCGAATATCCGAATCGCTGAGATCGATGTAGTCGTAGCGAAGAGCAACCGCCAAAGCGCCCATGCCTCGCCCAGTACCGCCGCTGACACGGTCAACCAAGAAGAAGTTCTCGAACGGCTTGACTCGATCGATCGTTCCTGATGTTCGTTCGTACGGAATGTGTTCGCCGGTCAAGAAGTACGAAGCGTAGATGTATCCCCCGTGGAATCGGAGATCTTCGCCGTTGAAACCGGCCGCGGCATCACGTTGAACCCAGTTGTTGATATACTCGCCGGTGATTTGCAAAGCACCGATGTTCAAGATCGTTTCCAATCCGAACTGTTCGTAGTTGTTCGCACCTTGAATCCGGTTGGTGTCGTACCATCGCGAGTCGCTGCGCGCCGATGGACGCGTGCGGAATCGAGCTTCGTTTTGATTTTGGTCTGCATCGGTTGTCCCGTTGCCGTCGGTCTGGTTGAGCGAACCCGACATCGCCAAGTGCAAGTAACCGCGACCGCCGCTGATGTTGTCATACCAAGGGCTCGATGCCAATCGACCATACAGCCCGGCTTCGCTGGCATCGCCACGGTAGCGTCCATCATCACTAATGTTCTCCAACAAGAACGCGCCATACCGCCAATTGATGCTTTCATCGTTGGTGTTGCCGTACATGCAAGCACCCAACCGACGCGCGTCTTCGTTGAACGACTCAACGGCCAGCGGACGTTCCGCAAACACGTTGTGTCGGCTGCTGTTGAGGTGGTCCAATCCGATCGGTCGTTTTTGGTTTCCGATCAACAGCAACTGATTGCTGGGCAGATTGCTAAAGCCCAAGTAGACGTCTTTGATTTCCGGTTCATTGGGATTGTTGAAGTCGACTTGGAGGCGATACAGCATGTTGTTGGGGACATCGCCCTGCAACTCCAACCGAATCCGCCGGAAGTCCCATCGATTTTCCGGGTCATCATTGGGATTGCCCGTTTCCAAAGTATTGATGCCCGAATCGGTGTCCGCGAAGTTCCAGTTGTCGAGGTGGACACGTCCACCGATCTTCATCGTCGGCTTCTTCTTCTTTTCCGCGGACTCTTCGGCCAACTTGTCTTGATACTTCTCCCATGACGACTCGATATCGTCGACCCGCTCGAGCAACTTTTCGTAGTCCGCCAATGGAACGGTCGCGTCCTTGTCATCGTCCGACTTTTCGTCTTTGGATTTCTCTTTGTCGGAAGCCTCTTCGTTCTCGCTGTCCGCAGTTTCCGCCATCCAGATTGGATGGGTGTAGGAGATCTGTTCGATCGGCATCGACATCGATGAATCGGACATCATCAGTGCGCGGGCCAGAGCGGTGTCTTCCGCATCGGCGTTGGTCGTCAAAACAGCGGGCAGACTTGTCGTCGCGATCCCGAGGGCTGCAATGAGGGTACGACGGGCCCTTTCAGAATTGAATCTCATTCGCGGAAACCATCCATGATTTCGGAGTCGAGCAGCAACTCAAGCCGCCCCAGAGAATTTGTTTGCGGATGACTGGGCGTCCTGCCTCATCATGAACCGATGCTCGAAGGCCAACGCCCCCCGCGGAAGTCGTCATCGTCTGTTGGAAATTCTTAAAAGACTAAGATCGAACGATGCCACGCAAAATTGAAAGCCATTTCATAAGCAAAGGCGGCAGCACCGTCAGAACCGCTAGATACCCAATCCAGGACCGCGACACCAGCGTCGGTATCAGTCTGGATCGCCAAAACATGGGCTGTGAATATTTAACGATTAGCTCAACCTTTTGCCTCCCGACACGACGTCTGGGCAGGCGTGCGAATTGTGCCGATCTTATCGATTGTGCCACCGATCCAATCAAGCTGCCCGGCGTTGCAAATGCTCAAGTTCAGATCGAAATTCATCGCCGTTCTGATATGGGTCGCGTTTTCGACGGGCAGCTCGGTGATTTCTGAAGAGATCAGTCGGTGCGGTTGCGGGCGACCCGATTGCCAAGGCCTTGACCGCGATCCCGGGTATCCTGAAAAACCACTCATCGATCGGCCGGGGGATCGCAGCCGCGCGGACAATCCGCCCAAGCGGTATGAGATGGATGACTGCCGTCGCTCCGGTGCACCGTTTTGTGTCCACCGATTCGCGAAGTGCAGCGTCGATGATTCGTACAGCGCGTGGTTCGCCGGCGGCGGCGCGGCGCTGTTCCGTGGACGACCCCGCGAATCAACCGAAGGGACCTGGGGACTCGACTACGACGGACTATTCGGACACGCAAACGTATGGCTGAAATACACGCGTGGTCGTAACCAGGGCGGCGAAGGCGCCTACCGAACCGACGGCGAACCCAAGGTCGTCAGCCGCGCTCATGAGATCCTCGGTTTCGCACACGAGTGAATGATGTCGGCGAGTGCGTCGGCGAGCGGATCGTCGTCGGGGCCACAGAATCCCCAATGCTCGCGTCGACGCCATCCTTCGGCATATTCAAAACGACCGCTCATCGCGCCAGTCTCACGACTGACCTGACGCGCCGTTTCCAAATAGCTATCCAACCCCTGACTCTCATCGAGCCACTGCTTCTGGCTGGTGTGACACGCAAGCGCATCGACTTTCTGATCGATCGTCGCCGTGATATCAACGTAGTGATGCGGAATGACGGGCTCACCGGTCGGGATGCGATTGTGAACCGGTTGCCCGTGATAGACGGTGACGGCGTCCATGTAGACCGGCGTCGGCGGATCGCTTGCGAAGTTCGGCATGCCGTGCGCGAAAGCGGCGCTGACCGCCAACCGGCACGCGATCTCGTGGTCTTCCATGTAATCGATCGGCGAATGCGTCAACACGATCGTCGGTTTGGCTCGCCTGACCACCGCGGCAACTTTGGCGAGATTGGCTGTCGAGTAAACGGCTTCCATGTCCGAATAGATTGGGCCATAAAAGAATGCGCCGAGAACTTCGCATGCTCGCTTCGCTTCGGCCAACCGAGTCTTCGCACATTCGGCTTGCCCCATCGTCGTTGATCCGCGCGAACCGTCACACAGATTCATGTAATGCAAATCCCAACCTCGCTTGGCAAGCTGGATCATCGTGCCGGCGAACAGAAATTCGATGTCGTCGGGATGGGCGGCGATGGCGAGAACCGATGGCATGATGAAAGCTTTGTTAGACGAGTCGTGATGTAAAGTAGAAGTGTTGAGTTTATCGAACGTAGATAAGTATTCGTAGCCGCGAGACAAAAGATGATAGCACGACATCGGGCGCTGGCGTTGCTGAGCGAATGCACGGGCGAGACATTATGGCCGATTGAGTACTGCGCCGCGCGAGGTGTTCCGCAAGTCTGGATTGACGACTTGGCCGATACGTTCGAGTCGGGATTCGACAACGATCGCGACACGATCTACGTCAGTGAGAAGGCATATTTGGCGAAGCAAGGCACCAATCAATTCCACGGCATCCGCGATGTCGATTTGGCGATCCGACTGGGGCAAGAATTGGGCGTCGACGTCGAACGACCGCGAACGAGATTACTAGGCCGAGCCGCACTCGTCGTCGCGATCAAAGAATCACTGATGGACGGCGAGTGAACCGGCCAAACTGAACCGGCCAAACTGAACCGCCTAAAGTGAACCGGCGACACCGATCAATCGTGATGTTCATGGTGCTGGGGATCGCGGTCATGGTGTTTCTGATTGATGTGAACATGCAAATGGGCATGCCGTTGGAACAGCCACAACCATCCCGCTTCGGTCACCAATGAGTCATCCAAGTACAACGATTCCAACTGAGGCATTTCGGCCAGGATTTTCAGCCCGTCATCGGTCACCGGCACTCCGATCAGATGGACCGTTTGCAGCGTCTTCAGCTTTGCGATTTCGCGAGTTGCTTCGTTCGTCAACTCGGGAGAACCGATTCTCAATTGCCGAAGCTTTGGCAGTTTCCCCAACGCCATGATCCCTCGCACAGTGCATTTGCAATGCGGCAGATTCACGAACATCAACGTCGAGCAGTTGGCAAGTTCCTGCAACCCATCATCGGTGATCGGCGACAACCGAAGTCTCAATTGCCGCAGGTTCGGCAAAGTGACGATCGTCGCGATCGAAGCATCCGTGAGGACACCTTGGTCGAGTATCAATGTTTCGATCGCATCAAGTTCGGACAGCGATGGGATGATCGAATCGTCGATGGCAAAGTCGGAAATGTGCAGGGTGGAGTTCTTCGGATCGCTTTTGAACTTCGCCACTAAGTCGGCCATTTTGATCGCCGGCGACTTCTCTTCGACCTCGCTTGTTTCTTCGTCACCCCAATGAGACGCCGCCCAAACCGAAAATCCGATCACGGTGAAGAACACGATCAGGACAAGAACGATTCGCAAGCGACGACGCCGTCGATTCTGTTTTTCAACAGTGACAATCGATACCGTCGGCTCGACGACTTGTTCGGTCGCCGGTTCAGGCTCGGTCAATTGGGAAGCAACGATTTCTTCTCTGGCCATGGTCCGTCGTCAAATGTCGTTCGTCCTGCGGATCGAGTTAACCGTAACCACCGGAAGAGTCTGCTAAGAAATTTCTCGGGGCAAGGCCCCATCAGTTTGCCTAGCCCAGGCCATCGGCCTGGGTGTTGTTCGAGCAACGAATCGTCAGGGCCAACGGTCCGGCGGTTTGATTTCGCGAACCTTGTATCGAAGCATCAGGGCGTCGCATGAATGCAACGCCCTGATGCTGAGTGAAGTTTCGACGTGAAGCAATTCATCGAGACAATTGACCCAGAAACCGTCGCGATGAACTTATGCGCTTCAACCACTCATCGAGGCCGGCGAACGATTCCCGCAAAGCGTTCACCACGCCGAAACTTCAAGTGGAAGTTTTAGCCATGGCGTCGGGGTTGGTCCGAGCACCACAGTGGTGATGGAAGTAGCAATCCGAGCCGACTAGTGTCAACGGCGATTTATTAGTCGCCAAAAATTCATATTTCTCATCCGGGTCGATTGAGTCCCCGGACCAGCGGCCCGGCGATCCCCGGATAGATCGCCAAAGCGCCGGCGGCGACACGACGGGCGAAGGGCGATCGAAGTGCGTTGGTCACCATCCGGCAAGTGCGTTTCTGGTTGCCCAACAGCTTCTCGAGTTCGGTTCGCCAGATGGATCCGATCCTGACATATTTCCCGTCATTTGCCGCAATCACGTCCGCCGCCCGAGCACCGCTCTGCATCGCCCAGGTCATTCCTTCGCCGGTGAACGGTTCGACGTACCCGGCCGCGTCACCGATCGCAATCACGCGACTGTTCCCCGTTTGTCGCGATCGACGCAGGGGTGGCGTTGTCATCACGGCGGTCGCATCGACCAGCGGCGACAGATCGAATCGGCTGCGAGCGAGAATCCCGTAAACTCGACCCAGTGGATTGCCCGCCGAGGCGGCGCCGCCGCCTGATCGCAACGCGCCCGCCACATCCACTCGACCGTCCGCCAGTTTCACGAGCCCCACATAACCGTCATCATCGCAAGCCATATAAATGACGTGGTCGAGTACCGAAGCACAGTTTGCCATGAACGAAACGCCAAACGGCCCGTGCGGTGTTTGCGTCCATGGCAACACTTCGTTCAGGCCGCCGGCGCGAAGTCCCGCCGCGACGACGACGAGTTCATACTCGCGAGTCAGCGTCACTGGTTGACTCGATTCAGTCGCGTCGGTCGACACTTGCACTTCGACGCTTTTCTCATCGGCCTTCATCAGCGTGGCGCTGCATCGCATGGTTACTTTGGCACCCAGATCCGCGGCGCGCTCGATCAGCAACGGGTCCAACACTTCACGCGAGATCGCCAAACCTTCGGGCAATTCCAACTCCACGCGGCGGTTGCCTAACGAAGCGATCCAGCGATTCGTTGTCGTTCCCAGTGACTGCGCTTCATCGCGAAGCCCCAATCGGGACAACGCCGACAAGCCAGCGACGCCGATGCAACAGCCGCACACCTTCGGTCTCGGAAACGAATCCTTCTCGACAACATCGACATCGATTCCATGCTGACGAAGACCGATCGCGCATGCGGCGCCCGCCAACCCGCCGCCGATGATCAGAACGGTCATGCGAACGCGACCGCCGATTCGGAGATCGCTCGTTCGTCGATCGTCACCATGAATCGGCATGGAAATGTGCGGCGGACATTCACCGGGCGCTCCAACGTCGATTCGGCAAGTCGCTTGAATTCTTCGGCCGTGTACGCCGCGCGGACGCTCAGCGATGCGTCGACATGGACCACCGGCGAGCGCGTCACCAACCGGGCACCGATGGCTACGAGCGCTAAGTTGACTCGCGATCGATCCAAGTCACAAATCAAAATTGAACCGTCCGCGGCGGTGTGCATCGACTTGAGCAAACGTGAAACGTGCGAGTCGTCCAAATGGTGCATGAACAGCGAGCACGTCGCGACATCGAAGCCGGACGGCAAGCTTCCCGAGAGGCAATCCATCTCGACCGAGTGAATCGAAACCTTCGCCGCAGACGCCCGTCGTTGTTGTTCTTCGATGGCAGTCGAGCTGATGTCGACGGCGGTGATATGAAAGGTCAATCCGTCTTGCGCCGCTCGCTTGGCCCAGGCGATCGGCAGGTCGCCGGAACCGCTGGCGATATCCAAGATCTTCAGTTGTCGCCCACTTCGACCGCTCGCCATCTTACGCATGTGCCGGTACATCGCGCTGGCAACGCCGCTGAAACGATTCAAACGCGACAGACCCACCAGCGCGTGACGATGCAGATCGCGTGCCAAATCAGGCTGATCCATCCACTCGGGTTGTCGATCTCTCACTCGCATGAATCAACCCCTAAAGATCGTGCGGCGTTCAATCGTCGCCTTTCGCTCCGCGAAAATACGTTCGCTCGCAACTTTCGCGGAGCGAAAGGCGACACTTTTTTTCCGGTCACTGCTAAACACTCGGGGATGTTTCCGAATGCAGCGACGACGACTCCGGCTGTCGATAAATCCACAGCAACCCAGCGGCCGATAGCGTAAACACAACGATGCTGACCCATTGAGATATCGACAAACTTGTCCCGAACTGACCAGCCTCATCGACGCGAATCATTTCCATCGCGAACCGCAACACGGCGTAGGAGGCGAACCCGATCATCATGACCGCTCCGGTGCGAAGTCGAAACCATGATAGACCGCAAAGCGCCAAGCATAACAAAAGCGCACCGACGCTGCTGATTACCTGGGCCGCCTGCACAGGTAATGCCCGCGACGGCAATTCGTCCGGACGCCAGCGATGCCGTCGACCGTCGACCGTGACCACGATTCCGGTTCGGACATCTTCGACAGGCACGTTTCGCGGCGCGTCGGCGAGCACCGTTCGGTCGTCCGCCAACTCGTCCAAATGCCCACCGATTGGAATTCCAGCTTTTTCGGCCAGCGATCCGGTGCGGACTTTGGTGATCTGACGAGTCGCCCGGTCGTACTCGAATCCTAAAAGCTCGCCGTCATAGAGCTGATCGTCGTAGACCTTCGCGCCGGGCGGAAATCGCAGCGACATCGGCCCTTCTTCGCAGCGACCGCCGTAACAGCAACCGTTCATCAGACACCCGATCCGACCAAAAAACACACCCAGAAACATGCACGGCACGATCACGTCGCCGAACCGCAACACCGGCAAATGATGTCGCACCAGAAAGTACGTGACCGCCAAGAATCCGCCGATGAACGATCCATAAACGACGAGACCTCCTTCGGTGAAACGCAGCATGTTGCCGATCGTTTGCCATGTCGTATCACCAATGAATTGTTCGCGATACTGAATCACAAAGAACGCTCGAGCACCAAAGATGCCGCCGAAAAAGGCCCACGGCGCGATCGCGTAAATCAGATCAGGATTGATGCCATGTCGAGATGCTCGATAGGCCGCCAACGCAATTGCCGACCCGACACCCAACAGCAACATGACTCCGTAACCCCGAATCGCCATGCCGACCGGGTCACCGTCGATGTTTTTCAGCTCGACGATCGGCATCACAATCGCGATCGCCGCCGCCGCCATCGCCCACACGATTCCCTCCGACGACATGACTTGGCCGACCGACTGGTCGTGGCGGCGGGCAACCGTCAAACGCACGACTAAGCCGATCGCCAACACGATCAGCAACCAACCGAAGCCGAAGACGGGGAATCCGGCGAATTCGTGAGGAATCAAAAAGAACGTGCGCTGCATGGAAACGGAACTCGGTTTGATCTGGACGGACGAGACTCACCTTTTCTACGCTCTTGGCCTAGCGACCGTCCAGGTCGACCGTTTTTCGAGCTTTTCAGTATCATCGCGATTTTTGGAGACCGCCGGCGATGCACTCTCATCCGATCGCCCTGTTGTTGACGTTGATCATGGCCTCGTTCGTTTTCGGCGAGCGTGCGACGGCCGACCAATCGACCTTTTGCGTCGTGATCAAAACTTACGACGGCGACGGTGATGCTGCGACCGCGGAACATCGCATTGTGTTTGACAACGGTCTGGTTTACGACCTGCCGCAAATCAGCCCGGCGACCGTGACGATGTATGACCCGGCGCAATTGCGAGTCACGCTGCTCAACCGACCCAGCCAAACTCAGTCGACGCTCAGCACCGAAGACCTCGTGAAAGTCACCGCGATGGCGCGAGCCGCCGCCGACACACCTTCCAAACGAGATCAACTCGGGCTCGGCGCATTTGTCCAGCGCGGCGAAGCTGCCGGCAACTACTCAATCAAGTTCAGCGGCGCGACGTACGAAACAACGACTCAGCGACCCGCGTCGCAGCAAATGGCCAAGGACTTCGGTCAGTTTTCAGATTTAGCGTCGCGATTGAATCTGGTTCGCCGCCATTGGTTGCCGCCGTTCGCACGTATGACGCTCAGCGATCGGTTGACCGCTGACGGAGTCATTCCACTTGCGATGACACTGACGATCGAGCGTCGTGAAAAAATCGAAACGTATCGAACGACGATGTCGATCGAAGAACCCACTCGCGCCGATCAATCTGCGATCGAAGAAGTGCGCGGGATGATGACGCTGTACCGCGAAGTCCCGCTGACGGAAATTCCAGGCGCGTAGGATCAAACGGCGATCGACTCCATCAAGGGCGTCGAGTGGATCATCAACTTTTTGTGCTCGCGGACGACGCGCATGAAGTCCTCTTCGCGAACCGGCTTCCTCATGTAGTCGTGAACCTTCAATTCATCGCAACGTCGACGAAGCTCGGGGTCGCTCGATGCCGTCAGCACAACCGTCGTTGGCCCGGACCAATCCATGTCCGTACCGCCACAGCCCTTCATCTGCATCGATTCAAGAACATCTAATCCCGATCCATCCGGCAACATCATGTCCAACAGCAGCAGATCTGGATGCGGCGCGCGCGCGAAGATGCCGTCGCGGCGGATGAACGCGATCGCTTCACCGGCGGTGCGAACAAGGGTCAATCGATGCGGCACACGACTGCGACGCAGCGCATAGATCGTCACCCGCGCATCCGTCAGTCCATCTTCGACCAACAAGATTTCCATGCCCTTGTTTTTCGATTCACCTCGCATGACAAGCCACCTAAAAAAAAAGCACGCTCGAAAAGAAAGTTAACGGCCACTTGATTCAAACGATCGCTCGATCAGATCCGCTTCCAACCGTTCATGCTCAACGAACAGGCGATCGAAGTCCTTCGTCTGCTCAATCAAGTTGCAAAGTTGCGGTCGTTCGACACCACGATATTGCAACTCTTCGGCCTGTTCCGCCAACTCACTCAAGCTCAAATACAACATCCCGTGTTGCTGTTGAACGCGACCGCACAGCTCAGAGAGTTGTACGTCCTTGGCCTCCGGTAGCGCGATGTATCCATACGACTCCTCGAGTGAAAACTGGAGCGCCAAACCATCTCGCAGCTCGTCCAGTAGCCGCGTCAAACGACGCGACACGACTGCCGCTTCGTCGTCGAAACGGCATGCGCGGCGAAGATTTTCGACCGTCATCCAGAGGTCAGGATTGCTGTCTTTGATTTCCTGCAAGAAGGCGGGATTCACCGCGATCGCAGTTGCCGAACTGATGGTTGACATCGTACGCAAAACTCCTAGAGAGTGGCCGAACATTGTTCATGGATGAATCAAGTTCACGAATGAAAGAGAGCTCGGTCGGCGGAAGAAGATGAGATGTGTTTGTCCGCCATGCTCTAGCGTAGCGAACTTGCTTGATCGAAGTCAAGAAAATGCGAAAATTATGCCAATCCGCAATTTTTCCGTTCGGAATTTTAGGGGAAACTGAAAACACCCCATTTTGCGACGAAAACAATTCAGCGCCGAAAAAGACCGTACTTTACGATGCAGCGAATTGCGCTGACGCCGTCTCGCCAGCCGATTTTTTTGCCGTCGTCGTACCAACGATGGTGATACCGGATCGGACGTTCAGTGAAACGCAGCCCCATGCGAGCCCAACGGGCGGTCAGCTCAATTTCAATCCCGAAGCGATCTTCCTGCAAGTTGTTGAGAATGACCTCGAAGTTTTTTCGTGAGGTCATTTTGTAGCACGTCTCGACATCGCTGAGCCGAATACCGATCGCAAGGCTCGCCAGCAGCGTCAAAAAGTTGTTGACCGCTTGATGCCACCACGGCGAAAGCGATCGATCGCAGTGGCCGTAGCGTGTGCCGTAGGCGACATCCGATTCACCTTCGACGATCGGCTGCAAGAGCGCGCGAAAGTCCGATGGATCGTACTCGCGATCGGCGTCTTGAATCACAATGACTTCACCAGTGGCCCGTCGCACGCCCGATCGAATCGCGGCGCCTTTGCCTGCATTGACTTGATGTCGCACGATGTCGATATCAGCATCGCTGGCGAATCTTTGCAGGACGTTTTCGGTACCATCAACGCTGCCGTCGTCGACCAGAATAATCTGCATCGGCATACCGGTCGCGCGCAACCGGGCGACGACATCCGCGATCGTTTTGTGCTCGTTGTAGATCGGTACAATGACGGACAATCGAAAGTCGGACGGCAAGCGATAAATCGCTAATTTGCGGCACGCATAGGGACCAAGTTCCCGTTGTTTTTCCGCGACAAAATCATCATGCCACCAGCGCGACGCATGAGTCGATGGCTCCATTTTTTCGGTCGCTCCGGCGACGATGTTTTGATCTTCATCGAAGTGCATTTGGTTTCGTTTCGTTGAATCGATTGAAGCATCTTTTGCTTGTTCAACTCCTGCGCTTCAGATGCATGAGCCGGCAAAAAATTTTAACCGATGTCGTCCCGCATTTCATTGGCTTTCGATCGAGTGATGGCAACGAAATGAAAAAGTTGGTCTAGATTGTTGTTGACATTCCCGACCGCCAACGCCACATTCTCCCCCGATCGATATGGCTGATCACCACGGTCGCTTTTCAAAGATTTTTGATCACTTTCATCTCGTTACAGGAGTCGTGTGCGATGCGAAGTTCGGATGACGCATGCAGAACTGCATTCATCGGATTCCCGCCCACACCACCTTCCGTAATCGAGTGTCAGCCGCCACCCATTTGCTTCGACCGTTTTCTCAACGGATGATCAACGTCTTCGACTTTGATCGATGACAAACCGACCACGGGACGCTCGAATGATTCGAGAGTCCCAAGGAGTATCGCAGAGGACGCGATCACTCAAACTTCGAGGGGTGGTAATGACGGATCGCACCGGCAGGTCATTGACTTTGCGCGCACGGATGGCACCCTCTCTTTTTCTGCTTACGCCCTCACCGGCGTCGTGTTGATATCTCTATCGCAATGGATTTGCTGGAGATATGAATTAGCGCAGCGATTCGCGACCGGCCTGCATGAGGCACGACCGGTTCGCGTTTCTTTTTTTTTCGCCCACGTCGATCCTGTTCCACCGGACGTTGCAGCGTTTCGTTTATCATCCGTCCGGTGGAACCGGACCTACATTTCTTCCGCCGGGTTGCTCTTGGGCTGGCCGCTACGATAATTGTACTGACATGATCCCACTTCGCGACAACATCCCGAGCCAACGAACGCCGCTGGTCAACTACGCGATGATCGCCGCCTGCGCGTTCGCGTTCATGTTTCAACTCAATGATCCAAACGGGACCATCGCCGAGTCGTTCGGAATGGTACCGCTCAGAGTGACCGATCCGGATGCGGTCGCCGTCATCAACCAACAGGTAGCACTTCAGACGCCTCGCGGTGTCGAAGTGGCGGTCGTCGAACACACGCTCGCACCTGCGGCGATCGCGCCGTGGTTGACGATCATTACGTGCATGTTTCTGCACGGCGGGTGGATGCACTTTTTAGGGAACATGTGGTTCCTGTACATCTTCGGCGACAATGTCGAAGATCGACTCGGCCATGTTGGATATGCCCTGATGTATTTGGGAACCGGGATCGCCGCCGGACTATCTCATTACGTGACCGATCCATCCAGCCCCGTTCCAACGATCGGTGCCAGCGGTGCGATCGCCGGAGTGATGGGTGCGTACGCATGGTTGTACCCGCACGCGAAAGTCCAAGCGGTGCTGCCGATTTTTGTGTTTTTGCAGATCTTTGTATTGCCGGCGCCAATTTTCTTGGGGATCTGGTTCGCTCTGCAAACGTTCAGCGGCTTGTCAGCGTCCAATAGTGCGGAAACCGCCGGAGTTGCCTGGTGGGCCCACATCGGTGGATTTGTCGCTGGCGCCGCAGTGGCCATGTTGGTCCGGCGGGCCCATCTGGGCAACGATCCGGTCTACGAGCGGCGATTCTAAACGGCTACTCTTTAAGCTCGGGAGTGATTAGTCTTAAACGTAAGCAAACAGGGGTGTCCATTTGTGCCCCTTTCGCAAATCGGCAAACTAACAAACAGGGATAGACCTCATGGCACTGTAAGCGAACTCACAGCCCACACCCCATGCAGGCATCACGCCGGCCGCTCCAACATTGCGATATTCACGGATGAACGAACCAAACATGCAGTCAACAACCCGCTACGAACCGCATCCGACGATTACCGCCGAGGGATCACCGGGTGCCAAGACCGATCCAAAGCTGCTGGCCGCCTACGAGCGAATGGCGCGTACGGGGAAAGTCAGTTGGACCGGCCACCATCACATGCTGCGCTTGCTCGGTCGCGGCGGTCAGGGCGAGGTCTATTTAACGGAGTACCGCGGCACCGACGGGTTCACCGTTCCGGTCGCGATGAAAATCTTTTCGCCCGAACGTTACAACGGCACCGCCGCGTACACCGAAGCGATGTGCCGCGTCGCATCGATCGCCGCCCGCGTCGCGCTGATCCAACACGACAACCTGCTAGACGTTCAAAACTTCTTCGAGCGCGATCGAGTTCGCGTGATGATGATGGAATGGGTCGACGGCTATGACCTTCGCCAATTGATGTCGCCACGATGCCTGCATCTACTGCACGGTCACGTCAGCAGCCGGCGCTGGCGATACATCAACGAAGTCATTCTGACCGAAGGCTTCGAGCAGTCGCGTTTCAAAGCCGGCGTCGCAGTCGCAATCGTTCGCGAAATTTTGGCAGCGCTTGCGGCGCTTCATCGCGAAGGAATCGTTCATGGCGATGTCAAACCTTCCAACATCATGCTCAAGCGCAGCGGTCATGCGAAACTGATCGACATGGGTTCGGCAATCGACTATCGCAACCCGCCCCGCGATCGCGAATGCACGCCGCTGTACGCCGCACCAGAAGTACTCGAGAACCGCGAAGCCACACCGCGCAGCGATCTCGCCAGCGTCGGTTACGTGTTGATCGAATTACTCAGCGGTCGCAATCCGTTCGGTCAACGCACCAAGATGCGAGAACTGTTGCAAGCCAAGCGTGAACTGCCTTCGCAACTATCGAGTGTTCTGCCGGAAGACGTGTTGTGCAACGACCTACTAATGAACTTCATCGGCGGACTGATCTCACCCGATCCCAATCGACGCTTTCCCAACGCGGAAGCAGCCGAACACGTCGAGAAAGGTGCCGCCGCGTTCCACCGCCAACTGATCCTCAGCGACATGGCGACCGAATACGACAATGACATTCGCGTGTGGCTCGAAGAACTGCGCCGATTAGAAACCGAAAACGACGGACTCGATCTGTAATGGACGCGAAGCATCTCGACGTTGCCGTCGCAGCGGCCCGAGCCGGTGCGATTGAATTGATGGCTCGCCGAGATAGCCGCGTCGTGAACGAGAAGGCGCCGAAGGACTTGGTCACCGACGCCGATTTGGCTTCGCAAAAAGCGATCCGCGAAATCTTGATGAGCGCGTTCGATGATTACGCGTTTGTCGGCGAAGAAGAAGGTGAGAACGAACCGCTCGAATCCGTCCGCCGAGGCGACGATGACGCGCCGCCATGCTGGGTCGTCGATCCGCTCGACGGCACCGTCAACTACGTTCATCGATTGCAGTCGTTTGCCGTTTCGATAGGCTTGTACGCACGCGGCAAGATGCGGTTGGGCGTGATCCTCGATCCCGTCATCGATGAACTGTTCACCGCGATCGACGGATCTGGCGCGCATTGCAATGGCGAGCCGATCCGGGTCAGCGGTTGTCGTAACATCGGCGACGGGTTGATCGCGTGCAGTTTTCCAGCGGGAATTCGAGGCGACGATCCCGAAGTGCAACGATTCATCCGAGTTCTAGAACGCTCGCGATCACTACGGCGGCTAGGCAGTTGCGCGCTCAACATGTGCTACGTCGCGGCGGGCCGACTTGATTCTTACTGGGCAACGTCTGTAGCGTCGTGGGACGCAGCGGCCGGGATCGTGATCGCCCGGGAATCCGGTGCGACGTTGACCGCCTACGACGGCAGTCCGCTTGATGACTGGAAGCCTCGATTTTGCGTCAGCGGATCGACGGAATTGCAGGCAACGATGATTCAGTTGTTAACGCAGCATCCATCGAAGATTTGAAAGAACAAGAAAGTCAAAAAAGTGTCAATCGAACTGATTCGCCAGGTCTGGCGTCTAGGTCAAAGAATTGTTAGATTCCTGCCCAGACAAACCCAACGCACCCCTAGCTCAATTGGATAGAGCATCGGTCTACGGAACCGAAGGTTACTGGTTCGAATCCAGTGGGGTGTATTATTGGGGCATCGCCGCCCCCGCTAGTCCCATCAGAAACGACGTTTTCTGAATCTTTGAGGGACTCCGATGGCCTTTGATTGGCTTCGATGTTACCACCGGCGTTACCACGGATTGCGTCGTCAAAATCGGCTTCGGTGGTTTGCAGATAGAACGTTTCGGCAGCAACTCCTAGCCGTGACAACTAACAACGTAACAAACTTTCGGCACAGACTTTCCAGCAACTCGGGAATCTAGTCGGCTTCGGTGTCGCCAGTTTCCTCAACCTAACGATGTCGGGATGCTCGGCGGCGAACTCACTGAGTTTCGTTTCGAGGGATTCAAGCTTGCCGGTTAAATCATCCAGTCGAGCGAGTTGCATGTCGAGCTGGCCCCGCCACAACTCATCACGCGTGCAGTCTTCGATCGGCTTGCGGAACGAGTTGATGTGCAATCGCTCCGGTATGGCCAAGCCAATCATTGAGAACGTGATTAGCAAACGTTCCTGATCGCTCCAATTCAGTTCGCCGTGAAGCACGCAACGCCATGAACGGCTTGGGTCACTTTTTCACTCCGGCTGGATCGATGATTTTGCCAAGTGTGGTTCTCCGTACTGCAACGTGATTACAAAATGCTGTGTCCCCTTACTCGCATTCCAGGCGTCCCTTCGAGTGACCACGGTGGTAATAACTTTTTCATCAACCCGGTGTCGTTAAACTTCAAAGAATCCGCAAAATCCATAGAATCCGCCATCTCATTCTTGAATTCCCAAATATTGCAGGCAGTGATGAACCTCACGTCAGACTACAAGCCTACGTTTCTGAGTCGGTCGAAGCTGTGACAAGTTAGCTTCGAAAGCGATAGTCCACGTTCGCGGATGTGTTGCCAAACGCGTTGATTCCAATGGGTTATAAAAATATGATCAACTCGTTTCGTCCTTTCGCCGATTTTCATGTTTCGGCGCAGGAAGTGTTGCAATATTTGCATGGGAGATTCGGATTTGCCCTGTGGATGGTAACGCGAACATCTGGTGATGATTGGATTGTATTGCAAGCCGAAGATCACGGGTACAACGTCCAACCGGGAGATGTCTTCAAGTGGTCGGATTCCTTTTGCTCGCGGATGGTGGAAGGCTTAGGTCCCTGCATTGCTCCCCATTCGAACGAGGTCCCTGAGTACGCGTCCGCTCCCATTGGACAACAAGTTCCCATCGGAGCCTACATAGGTGTGCCGCTGGTCAATCGTGATGGTACTCTCTTTGGAACGCTGTGCGCGATCGACCCTGCACCCCAATCGCAGGATTTGGTTAACGCACTGCCGAAAATTGAGTTGCTTTCTCGCATGCTGGGAACGGTCCTGGCCAATGAACTCCGCGCCGAATCTGAAATGAGGCGTGCTGAGCGGGCGGAACAACAGGCGGAGATCGACTCGCTAACAGGACTTTTCAATCGTCGTGGCTGGGAACGGCTATTATCGGCCGAGGAAACTCGCTGTGCGCGCTACGGCCACCCCGCCGCAGTAATTTGTATCGACCTCGATGGATTCAAGCAAATCAATGATACGCTAGGGCACAGCAAGGGAGATGAGATGCTGCTGGAGGCAGCTAACGCGCTGCTTTCGGCGTCGCGAGAAGGCGATGTCGTTGCCCGGCTGGGGGGCGATGAGTTCGCCGTGTTGACAGTCAATTCCAATCAAGCCGAAGCCTGTGCCGAGCGACTGGAAGTCGCATTATCATTGATCGGTATTAAAGGATCAGTGGCGGCGGCGCATCGTCATGCCGCGAAGACACTCAAAGATGTTTATGTCGAGGCAGACCAGCGAATGTACCAGCGCAAACGCGAACGCCGCGCTGCATTAAACGAGCCAGTGTTGCCACTGCAATTTGATCACAAGTTATCTGTAGCTATCAGTCAGCAGGTACTGTGACATCCTAAGTTATCGCCGGCACCAGTGCGCTTACCTCACTCGATTGTCGATTGAGGCAAACGATGAAACGCAGTCGGACTTGTTATATGACATCGATCGATGAACGCGAGTGCAAATGGGCACTGGCAACATTCGGTGGAGACGTCTATCACTCATGTGTCGAAGAAGCTCTGGCCAGAGGCTTCAATGTTGCTCCTGTGAGTCCGAAATTCCAGAGTCGCTGCGTTTCGGAGATCCAAACGTTGCGCAAAGACACAGCGGCACGATCATGAGCGACATCCACAAACCATTTCATAATGAGCGTAATCCCACCATGTCAGTCGCGAAATGTCGGGAAGGCTTTCAAGTCTTTGCTTCGTCGCGGCACGGATGAACGCTTGTTCTTTCATGAAATGATCGTTCATCGACGGCCGCAGATAACTGCGCAATGACATGGATTCGCACTAACAGGAAAAGAACCTTTGCACGTTCGGACAATCCATAGTTTGAACTTACGAAGCGGCAATTTCGGGATTGTAGCAATCCTCATAGCAATCGTTGGCGGCAACAGCAACAAGATCCAAATGTCGGACCAAAGTGGCGAGGTTCGATAGCGTGTTCAAGTCGAGTACATGCGAGATCAAGCTATACCTGTCCGATCACCCAACTTGCAAGCGCACGTTGAACGAGTCATTCAGACGATCAAGCACGAGGTGTTGAATTCGCTTTGCATCGTCTAAAATCAACACCTTGATCGAATCCTAAAAACAACGATGAGCTGGTACAATTGCCGTAGGTGTCATTCATCGCGAGATCATTTGCCGCCAATCTGTGATGATGTCACGACATTGCCGATCGTGTTCAAGAAGGACCAAGTCATTTGCGATTCCGAGCTTGGCGGGCATCTGTTGTCATACCGGCGAGCCTCGTAACCTTTCAAACTTCACCCTTCGAACTTCTACCCATGACCTGGCGAGACTGGTACGACGCACTCGACAAACCGACTTGGACGCCTGAGCCAGCGACGATCGGCCTGATTTGGCAAATCCTCTACCCGATCATCCTGGTCACGTTTGGCTATGTTTTCTACCGTGTTGCCCGCAAGCAAATCCCGTGGCCCGTCGCGATCCCGTTCGCCATCAACCTGATCGCGAACATCGCCTTCACGCCGATTCAGTTCGGCCTGCGGAACCTCCCGCTCGCCGCCCTCGACATCGTGATCGTGTGGATCACCATCCTTTGGGCCATGAAGACCATCTGGCCTCACCATCGCTGGATCGCATTAGCGCAGATCCCGTACTTGATCTGGGTCACGATCGCGAGCGTCCTGCAGTTCACCATCACCTGGAACAACCTGTAGTGGATCTTGCCAAAGATCCCCCGTCGTTGGACTAGCCAAGAGTATCATGCCCTCAGTCGGTCGGAAGCATCACCCACAGTTCGGGTCGACCGACGTTGCAGTGAACCGCTCGCACCAGCATCCCCATGCAGGAACACGACACGAACAACGTCATCCGAGCGGCATGCCAAGCGATGGGAAACGTGCTTGCAGATTCGCCGCGTCGGTTGTCCAGGCTGGGCACTGGGTGGAAGATCGTTTCAATCAGAGCCGAACGCTTCGGCTCATCATCCTGCAAACGATCGAGCATTTGCAGAGTC
Source organism: Rubripirellula sp. (assembly GCA_041740415.1). GTDB lineage: Bacteria > Planctomycetota > Planctomycetia > Pirellulales > Pirellulaceae > Rubripirellula. The sequence continues at coordinate 2,614 of JBGSLZ010000020.1, read as the reverse complement.
TCATAGAACGTTTCCGGTTTCGCGCCCCGCTTCATCAACTCGCGGTCAATCGCGTAGGACGCTTGCCGACTAAGCGTTGGCAGCGTCAGCAAGCCGAGGAAACTACAAAGAGTGAATCCACAGCACGTCATCGCCAGCTCACCCACGCTGGCGACGCCCGCACCAGGCAACATGGCCGACAGGACAAAACCGACCAGCACCCACGCAAACGCAAGCAACACGCCGCGCGTCCGGCTTCCACTTTCGATCGCCTCCAAACGTCTCGCAATCGTGATTGCCAACTGCTCGGGCGTAAGTTTCGCCAGCGACGCGGCGGGCACAACGATCCATTCCATTCCCGGCAAACCAACGATGCCGCCCGTGAACCCGATATCGTCGTGCTCAACCACCACAACCTGGCGAGGCTTCCATCCCCATTGCAAAGCCTGCCCGAGCGCGGCACTGACAGTGGCCTTCACCTCAGCCTGCTCATCGACCCTCTGGGGCAACGATGCCGTGAGCCGAGCGATTCGGAATTGAAACGCAACCTGGACGACACCAATCGCCAGGATCGCCGAAACAGCCCCAAGCAAACCGAACTCCCGTCCCATTGCCAGAATCAGCAGACTCGCAATCAAAAAGAAGCACGCCTGAACCATCACACCGCGAATCCAGCCCTTCGCGAAAGCCCCGATCGTGATCGTGCCAGGCCTCGAATGATTGGGCAGCAAGTAACCGCCCAGGAGATCCAGCGGCAGCATCACGGCCACGAGACTGCTGATCATCGCCACCAATCCAAGCAGATCTTCACCTTTCCATGACTGCGAGGTGGGCAGCCACTCCAGCGGCAACCCGGAGCCAAGCAAGCACGCGCTAATCACCACGATCAACCCGACGCCAGAAATCCCAAGCCACAATCGAGAACGTGCGTAAGTGATCGCTACCACTCCAATGAGATGTTGAAACTCAAGACCGCAGGACGCCGCAAAGCCACGCTACGACGTCTTTTCCAACTCGTCGAGCTGTTTGCCGATCTCTTCCGCCTCGGCCCGTTTGATATCACTCTTCTTGCGATTGACCGTCGACAGATCAAATGATTCCTGCATCAGCTTGTTGTACTTTTCCTGCAACTTCTCTTTGCTATTTCCCGATCCAAACATCGCGACTTTCTCCATGGCTATGAACTTGTGGTAACGGTTAAGCACGTCGTAACAAGTGTTTCGGCATAATCAAATCCGCCGCAATGCGTTAGCGTCCGGTTCTCGATAACCGAGAGCTAACGCTTGACGGCTCATTAAGCTATGAAACTTCCTTTGACGTGCTTAGCTGGCCAGCGCCAAGTTCGATCGAAAACCTTTGCTTTTATGGGTCCGATCGTTTTGTGAGCGGCTTGCAGCTAGCCGCCGGTTCCGATCTGGAAATACAGCGGGTAGCGCCCGCCCGCTCTCTGAACTTGGCGCTGTCCAGGTAGATTATGAACGGTCGTCAACAAGAAGCGATTTCAGGAGCCTCCGTTCGAGACAAAGCAGACACCTAGTCGCTATACTCCCACTGATCTGAGGACTTCTCATCAGGTGAATCGAATGAAGCGAAAACGAATGGTGTATTTTTCGACTATTGCGGTATTGGTTCTGATCGGTGTGTCTGCGTGGAACAAGACCACACGAGCCGGCTACGAATCAGCCGAATACAAGGTCATCGAATCGGACGGCAACTTCGAAGTCCGCGAGTACCCCGACCTAATGTTGGTCGCAACGACCACCAAGATTGACGCCCAAGGTCGCGACGGCAGTTTCATTAAGCTGTTCCGCTTCATCAGCGGCGCGAACGAATCGGAGCAAAAGATTTCCATGACCACGCCCGTGTTCATGGAAAACGACAAAGCAGATTCCGAAGTGCAAATGGGCTTCGTGATGCCCAAGGAAGTCGCCGTCCAGGGCGTTCCATCACCCACCGGCCCCGACGTCAAAGTCCGCAAACGACCCGCCGGACGTTTTGCCGTGCTGCGATTCTCAGGCCGACTCGATGAGAAACTGGCGAAGGATTCTGAAGTCAAGTTACGAGCCTGGATGGAAACCAAAGGCCTCGTCGCCGACGACGCCGACCCAAGCTCAGAGAACTCGTCAGGCGGCGTCGAAACCGCCGCCTACGACCCTCCCTTTACACCCGGTCCATTGCGGCGCAACGAAGTGTTGATTCGGTTGAAGTGACGCATGAACATCTCGGCAATCAACCATGACTGGCGCGTCGAAGTCTCCTTCGACGATGAATGTCCGCTCTGCTTGCGTGAGATCAAGCTGCTTCGTTGGCTCGATCGCAAGCGTCGAATCCGCTTCACCGACATTGCCGCCGCTGATTTCAAAGCTTCGGATTTCGGAAAAACGGCGACTGACTTCATGGACGAAATCCATGGCCACCGTGCTGGTAAGTTAGCCACTTACAAAAGATGCTGGCGAACAGCGTCTGAAGCTTCCATGTTTTCACTTCTCAACCGCGCGACTTCGTTCTGCAGATCGCTGATTTGCTTCTTCAGCGCTGCGATCGTTGACTCGACGACGTCAGCCGGCAACCGACGGTGGATGTGTTGAGGGCAGTTAACGTCCCATGCCTCGACATGGAACAGAACAGATCGCTC
>JBGSLZ010000019.1:0-44657 GCA_041740415.1 Rubripirellula sp. | reverse complement strand
GGCGGTGGCGGCGGGGGTGGCGGCATGTTTGCCGTGCCCGACGACGTGACGATCGGTTCTAAGAAATCAACTTCTGATGCGACCGAGGAACGTGCCAAACCAATCGAAAAGAACGACGCGGCAATTCGAGCGATCGTCTTGAAGGTCGCCGATGGTCAGTCGCGCGACGATGCCTGGGACGATTTTTTTGCGAACCAAAAGATCCACACCGCGACCGATTTGACCGTGCTGGATCAACGCATCCGATCAACCGCTGGCATGTTGTCGGCGAAAGCTGCGCGACTTCAAGAGAAGGGTGACACCGAGGGTGCCGTCGAGCAATTCGCCGAAGTCCGTGACGCGATCGCCGGCGCGATGCGGGCTGGTCACGTCGGACCTTGGATGTATCAAGTGTACGCAATCGCGTTGAAAGCGACATCGGCTCCCGTGCAAGACATTGAACGCGCGTTGCTTTCGGCTGTCGACTTTGCTGAATCACCGGAAGACGTTTTGCATGTGGCCGCTCGTTTGGAAGACCTCGGTTCTACCTCGGCGGCGCTGAAGCTTTGTCGCGATGTCGCAACGATCGATCCTTATCGGCGCGAAGCCTATGTGATGGGATTGCGATTGGCTCGATCTTCGAGTGATGTCGATGGGTTGATGTGGGCTTGCGAAGGCATCCTCGGTCAAGCGTGGCCCGAGAGTTACCAAGCCATCGTCGAAGAAGCTCGGCTCATTGCCCGAGCCACTCACGCCGATCTGTTGGAGATGGGCGAAATCGATCGAGCCAAGCAGTTCAACGATTCGTTGAAACTGGCTGCGTCGCATGACGTGATCGTCCGCGTTTCTTGGACCGGCGACGCGGACATCGACTTGGCGGTTGAAGAACCTTCGGGCACGGTCTGCTCGTTGGAAAATTCTTCGACAGCCGGCGGTGGCACGTTGGTCGGCGATGCGTTTCCCGGAAGCGTCAGTGATAAAGCGGGCACCGTTTCGGAAACTTATCTTTGCCCCCAAGGCTTCTCGGGTCAGTATCGATTGTTGGTCCGCCGCGTGTGGGGCAATGTTTCGACCGGTCGCGTTTCGGTCGAAGTGTTGACCGATGTTGGACGGCCCAGTCAACGATTCATTCAACAAGAAGTTCCGCTGACCGAAAAGGACGCGTTGGTCGTGTTTGAGGTGAAGGACGGCAAACGCAACGAGGAAATCGGCGATGCCCAACTCGCCAATTTGCGCGATGTTCAGCGCCAAGTTCAGCATGAAGTGCTCGGTCAGTTTGCTGGCGGTGGTGGCGGAGTGGGCGGGGCCGGCGGTGCTCAAGTTCTGTCGGAGCTGTTCAGTAGCGTCCAAAACGCAACTGGTGGCTCAACAGGCGGCTTCGGCGGATTGGACCCGTTCGGTCGCCGTGGTGCGGTCGGCTTCCAGCCGCAATTAACGGTGTTACCCGAAGGTGCGACGGTGCAAGCGCTGGCCATCATTTCGGCGGATCGACGGTACGTGCGAATTTCACCCGCTCCGTTCTTCTCGCAGATCGGCGATGTCACAACCTTCAACTTCGTGACTGGACAGACCGGTGCTGGCGGCGCCGGAGGTGGCGGTGGCGGTGGCATCGGCGGCGGCGGCGGTGGCGCTGGTGGCGGTTTTGGAAACTAGCGAGTTTTCCTGAGGCGTACGTGATCGAATTCAATGAGCCGGTTTGGAAACAGACCGGCTCATTTTTTTTGACGTGCTCACTCGAGAGTCAACTCTTCGATCGAGCACGATCGACGATCAGACTGCCCTTGTGCGTCGAGTCCGAAAATTGTTAGCGGAAAGGCTCAAGTTTCGATTCTCACGCGACTCCTTCCGAGGCAGTCTTCATGCCCTACGGCGTTTATCTATCGGCAGCCGGCGCCCATGCCCAGAGTCACCGCATGCAGGTGCTCAGCAACAATTTGGCGAACGTGGGCACAACCGGCTTCAAGCCCCAAGAAACGGTGCTGCAAGCGCGTTTTGCGGAGATGATCGAGGAAGGCAATGTTTCGCCCGGTCTCGGCGGCGCCGATGACATCGGCGGCGGAGTCACGATCCAGCCCTCGGCCACCCAATTCACTTCTGGCCCGATGCAGAAAACCAGCCGTGAAACCGACTTCGCAATCAACGACGAAGAATCCTTCTTTGTGCTCCGGCGTGGCGACCAGCAACTGCTGACGCGAGCGGGCGATTTCCTGTTCGACTCACGCGGACGAATGATCAACACTTCGGGCGAACAAGTTCTCTCGAGCGATGGCACACCGATCCAGATTCAACCTGGCGTGCCGGTGGAAGTCGTTCAGGGCGGGCGAATCCGACAGGGTGGCAACACGTTCGAGATCATGATGGCGAAACCAAAGAGCATGGGCGACGTTTCGCATCTTGGCGGCAACCAATTCAAACCATTGGCTCCGTTTGACCTTGTCACGGGTGGCAACCGAAAGGTAACAGCGGGGATGCTGGAACAGTCCGCTGTCAGCCCCACCGGCGCGATGATGGAACTGATTGAAACCTCAAGAGTCTACGAAGCCAATGTTCGTATGATTCAAAATCAAGATAACGTGATGGGATCGCTGATCTCAAGAGTTCTGCAATCCTAAGTAGCTGTTAGCGATTGGCCATTTGCTTTTCTCAATGAGAGCTAATCGCTAACAGCTAATCGCTCTCCCCTTACCGCCGCGAGGCCGACTGATGTCTGTTCAAACGCTGTACACCGCCGCCACTGGTATGCAGGCGATGGAAACCAAGTTGGATGTCATCGCCAATAACTTGGCGAACATCAACACGACTGGGTTCAAGAAAGATCGCGCCAACTTCGAGGACTTGCTCTATCGCACCGAAGTGTATCCAGGGATTCAAGACAGCAGTCAAACGCCGACAGCCGTTGGAACCCAGGTCGGTCTGGGCGTTCGCGTCACCAGCACGCAGACCGACCACAGCCAAGGCACGCTCGAACAAACCGGGCGGGAACTGGATGTTGCAATCCAGGGCAAGGGTTTTCTGCGAGTGCTCGATCCGTCGAGTCAGCAAACGATGTACACCCGCGCCGGCAACTTGGACATCAACGCGAACGGCCAGCTCGTGATCGGATCGGCTCAGGTCGGACGGTTGCTCGATCCGCCGATCACCATCCCCCAAGATGCCACCGCGATTCAAATCAACGCCAATGGCCAAGTGATGACGCGAGTTCCTGGACAGACCGAACTAGCCATCCAAGGTCAATTGCAACTGGCCACGTTCGTCAATCCGGACGGACTGTTGAAAGTCGGTGAGAACATGTATCTGCAAACCGATGCGTCTGGCCAGGAACAACTCGCCAACCCGGGCGATCAGGGCTTGGGAACACTTCGTCAAGGCAACCTGGAAGCCTCCAACGTCCAGCCCGTTCAAGAATTGATCGATCTGATCACGACTCAACGTGCCTTTGAGCTGAACAGTCAAGCGGTTCAGGCCGGCGACCAAATCATGCAGAACATCACCAACTTGCGTCGCTTCTAAATCGATTTCCCTGACTGACATCTATGTTTCAATTCAAACGCATCGCCATCTTCGCCATGTCGACGACGATCGCCACGGCTTGCGCTGCGCAGGGACAGCGTGCCTTGTTCGACAGCACGATCGATGCCAACACGCGATGGTCATTTCGTGCGATATCACCCGTTACGGTAACTTCACCGATCGTCCGTTTGTCCGATATCGTTGAACCGCTCGATTCCACTCAATCCGGATGGCAGCGACTGGGTCGGGCGGCAGTCGGATTGGTCCCGGTCAGTGGCGAGCCCATGACCATCCAACGAGACCGCCTGAACAAAATCATTCTCTCCGCCGAAGCAACGCCAAGTTTTATCGACTGGCATGGTCCCAAAGAAATTCACGTCACGTATCGAAAGAGCGATGAACGTGAGCCGATTCAACAAACCGCCTTTCACGAAGATGTTGGCAATGCCGAATCACAAAACGTGCAAACGCCACAGCTATCGAGCGTCGATGCGCAGCGAGTGATTCACTGGATCGAATTGTCCGTCAAGCGGTTTTACCCCGACGTAGCGGATTCCTATCAGATCAGCGTACCGGAAAATCAACCGGGACTTGCCGACTTGCAATATCTCAGCGGCGTGACGCACATGGAGTTCGTCACGCCGATTGCAGACGGTTCGTGTCGATTTACGATGGCAGCGCGCAGCGCCGCGGGACCGATCGAAACGCAACTCGAAATCATCCTGACCGCGCATCCCAAACTCGTCGTGCCGACGCGAAGTCTCGGTCGCGGTCAACGCATCGAAGCGAGAGATTTGGAACTCAAGCCCTTTCCCGTCGATCAAGTCGACCCGCAGTCAGTGGTTGATCTTGAAATGTTAGTGGGTCAAGAAGTGCGATCGCCACTGCAGATCGGACGCCCCATCAAGCATGATTCGGTGGGATCACCCATCCTGGTTCACCGCGGCGACCTGATCGAGCTACGAGTGATCGGCGGCGGTGTGAGTGTCACGACCAATGCGAAAGCAATCGGCGACGGCGCCGAATCTGACCTGATCGAAATCGAGACACTGAACCCGCGAAAAAGGCTGATCGCGAGAGTGGCTCGTCACGGCAGCGTTGAAATTGTCACTCGAGCCCCCATCGTCCGATGAAATTTCCGAACGTAAAAATGTGTGGACGAAGCGTGATGTCGATCGCGACCGGCATGATCCTGGTGTTTTGCACGGCAAACGCAACAGGCCAGGACAGTTCGTTGTTGCATGCGCCGCTGCCTAGGTCCGCAGCATCGCCGAGACCTTTCGTCGGACAGCCACCGACGATGGGTGGAAGAGAAACTGAGATTCCATTTCTGCCAGCGCCGCAGCCAACGCAAGAGGCGATGCGTCAGTCGATGTCGCCGGGCGAGTCGCCGTATGATCGGACCCCGGTCATGATCGATCGTGCCAGTTGGACCTATCAGCCGGCTCCACCGGTGCGAGTGTTTCAGAAGAATGATATTGTCACCATTCGTGTCGATGAGATCACGCGAGTTCTTGCCGACGGCGCGGCAAACCAGCGAAAGCAAACGCTCTATGAAACGATCCTTACCGATTGGATTCGATTGACAGATTTTCGATTGCGGCCAGACCCGCAAGCGAACGGTGATCCCGCTGTTGCCGCGGAATCGACCACGAACTACCGTGCCCAGTCAACGATTCAGTCGCGTGAATCACTCACGTTCAACATCGCTGCGACGGTCGTTGACATCCGCGCCAACGGCTCGTTGGTTTTGGAAGCTCGTAAGTCGGTTCGCGTCAACGACAACCTTTGGGAAACGTCGCTCACGGGCATTTGTCGCGCACAAGACATTGCACCGGATAACGTGGTCTTGAGCAAGGACTTGATCGATCTGGAGATACGCAAGGAAGATCAAGGTCATCTGCGTGACGGATACAAGCGTGGCTGGCTGGGTCGCTGGATCGACCGCGTGAAACCATTCTGAGTAGTCTGACTGGAATGATAAAATCCGCTACGCTGAAACTCGAAATATTGATTGAACGGACAAGTCACTTGAAACGGATAGCCACCAACGCCGCTCGAATCATTGTCGCCGTGGCGACGATTGGTTTCATCGGTGTCAACTGCTCCGCGGCCGGGCTCAAGCTCGGTGATGTTTGTCGGATCAAGGGTCAAGAGACGAATACGCTCCAAGGGCTCGGTTTGGTCGTGGGACTCCGTGGGACCGGTGATTCGGATGCGGCACCGACGGCCCGCGCGCTGGCTCGCATGATGCAGTTGATGGGCGGCCCAATGACGACCGATCGAACCGGCAATCTAAATCTTGATGATGTTTCCGAAGCACGCAATGTGGCGATGGTATTCGTTACCGCGAAGGTCGGGAATATCGGTGCACAATCGGGCGACTTGATCGATGTCACCGTCAACGCGATCAATGCAAAAAGTCTCGAGGGCGGTACGTTGATGTTAACGCCGATGTTAGGACCGCAGGCGGACAATCCCACGGTGTACGCAATGGCGCAGGGCCGCTTGCAAGTATCCGTCGATGGTCCCGCCACGACTGCCCAGATCGAAGGCGGCGCTAAGATCGAAACTGGTATCGCGGCCCATTACCAAAAAGATGGTAAGATCACATTGGTGCTGGAAAAAGATTTCGCCAGTTTCGACACGGCACAGCGAATTGAAGACGAGATCAACAGCATTTCGTCGATGACGCTCGGTGACCCCACGACGTTACCGGGAATGTCCAATCGGACTCACGCGCGAGCGATTGATCAACTTCACATTGAAGTTTCGATCCCCGATCTGTATCGCGACAACCCGATCAAGTTTATCTCTTTGCTGCTTAGCACAACGATTCAGATCGCCGGGCATTCGTCGCGCGTGGTCATCAACGAACGCGACGGCGTCGTGGTGATCGGAAAGGACGTTGAGATCGCGCCGGTTCTTGTAACTCATCGCAGCTTGCGAATTGAAGCGGGAGGAACGGGAGGGTTTGTTCAGGTCGGCGACACGGCGGACGAACCCGTCAACGCGAAGCTGAAAAGTCTTGCTGATGCTCTGAATGCCTTGGACGTTCCCACCGCAGATCTGATCGCGATCATCAAGACGCTCAAACGCAAGGGCGATCTGTATGGCGAAGTTGTATTTCAATAGTCGTTAGTCAAAGGCTACCAATGGAAATTCGTTCCGCGGGATCGACGGCTTCGCTTCCTCACCTGCCCGATCCGGCGGGGACGCCGAAGCTGCCCGATCTGTCACTGCCCAAAGAATCATCGGAACTTCGAGATGCGTTCACCGAGTTCGTCGGACAGACACTCTTCGGAAGCATGCTCTCGTCGATGCGAAAGACGGTCGGCAAGCCCGCCTACATGCACGGCGGTCGAACCGAAGAAGTGTTTCAGCAGCAACTCGATCAACACATCGTCGAGGATCTAACAAAGTCTTCCGCGTCGACCATTGCCGATCCCATGTTCGAGCTATTTAACCTGCAACGGAGATCTTGATGAATTGGTTCGAGCGAGTCGAAGCCTACTTGGATGAACTTGAAAGAACGGCCACTACGATCGACATGATCTTGGACGAAACGCGTGTGTACACGGTGAACGTTCAGGGCGGCAAAGTATCTGAATCGACGCGGCAGTTGCAAGAAAATTTGGTCAAGCTGGAAGAAATGATCGCCCAGCGTGAGTTGTTACTGCGCGACCCAGATGCGCCGCAGCGGGGACTCACGCTGAGCACGAAACTGTTGGGTACATTGCGCATCGAAGACGCGCGGTTAGCGAAGCGTTGCCGTGAACTTTCCGCGACCATTGAAATGGCCCACACGCGAGCAGTATCCCTGTTCGTATGCCAATACCATTTGGCTGATCTGACAACTGACCTTGTTCTGACACTTACACGAACGTCGGCTCCTCAGACCTATCAATCGTCCGCGACCGCGAAGGTGCCCATCAAGGGCGGCGGCGGGCTCTTCAACGAAGCCGCCTGAGTCGTTTCCCGGTGAAAGGCGGGTTTGAGCACGACGCGAAATCCGCTTTTGACGATTGCAACGTCGCCTTGGTCGACAAATGCACCCACTTGGGTGACAGGCATTCGGGATCAGGCAACGCCAGTTAACATGGTTCTGGGCGATCCATTTTGTCGCAGATATCGTCAATTCACGGCTCACACCGAATCGATCCATTGAACGCGTCACTTACCCTGCCAGAAAGCACGGGAAATTCGGGTGTCAACGCCGAATCGCCCATGGAAGTCAACGACGTCGACGTCATTCCCTGGGGCGGTTTGAGCGCCGACGAGCGAGCGCGATGGATTGTGCTGCGTGCGACGCAAATCGAGTTCGCGACGCCGTTCTTTTCACTCGCGTTTTTCGACGCGGTACAGGCCTCGCGGGGCGATGTTTGGGTGGCCGTGCTGCGCTCCGAAAATCGAATCGCCGGATTCTTGCCCTTCCATCGAATCGACCAAGTCGCCTGGGCAGCCGGCCGCTATTTCAATGACGCACACAACGTCGTCGCCCATCCGCAGACTCGTTTTGATTGGCCCAAGTTGTTGAGAGCCTGCGACGTGAAGGCGTTCGATTTTCATGCGCTCGTCGGGTCCGATGCGAATATGTGTCGCTCATCGATCCAGGGTGTGACGGAATCATTCCGCGCCGACATTGGTACGGACCCGGTTGCATTTCTGACTCAGTTGGAAAAGGGCCATAGCACCATTCGCAAACAGGAACAAAAGTCTCGCAAACTGGCTCGGGAAGTGGGGCCGGTTCGGGTAGAAGTGGACTGCCGAGACACCGAGGTGCTGCGAAAGATGATTTCGCTCAAACGCGATCAATATCAACGCACACACATCCTTGATCTGTTTGCGTCGCCATGGACACGCGACTTGATAATGCATTTGCATCGACGTGATCCATGTTCAACAGCGGAAGGATCGATGCGTGGCTTGTTGTCCGTTCTTCGCGCCGGCGATGACGTCGTCGCGGCGCATTTCGGAATGATCGAGAATGGACTTTTGCATTACTGGTTTCCGACGTACGACACTCGGTTCGCTCGCTTCTCGCCGGGAACCGCTTTGTTCAAACAGATCATTCGCTTTGCCGGTGACCAAGGCATCCGCTGCATCGATATGGGCTACGGAGAACAAGCTTACAAAAGGAAGCAAACCGATACGATCAGCAAGGTAGTCCACGGTTGCGTTACAGACTCGATCATGTACCGGAATATGCGTTCAATGAAGTTAGCCGCCGCTCAGTTGGCAAAACAAATGCCCATGAAAGGGTCACTCAAGAAATTGCTGCGTCGGTTTCTGCCGGACGCGGGCATGTCGAAAATCAAGTGAGCGATCGCCTTACGATCCGTACCGATCGCGCAAACACTTTCGATGGATGCGGGCGATCCGTCCGCGACCGACCTGTCCCGACATTTCGGCAGCGCTGGCAATCTTTTCGAGCAAGCGACCGTAGGCAGTGATCGGTCGCATCCCAATGTCCCAACCGGCCGCGACGAAGTACTGATACGCATCGGCAAACCGACCGTCGGCGACCGCACCCTCTCCGCGATCAAGCCAGTACGCGGAAACATTGTCGCTGCGGCGAATCGGATTGGGATGAGTGATCGCCCGCAGATAATCAGACTCAGCCACAGAATCCGAAAAATCAGAAACCAGCATCGCGACTGAAAACTTGCCCGATTCAGCTACCGCCCAGTGCGTTTGCAAGCGAATGGATTGATCCGAAAAGATTGGGCACTGTGATCCTTTCGTGTATCGCATACGAGCGGCGTCGCTATCACCGCGCTTGCCGGCAGCATAACCGGCGATGTCCCAACCCCATGACGTGTCGGGCGCGATGGCACTGACAGCGACGGCGTGATTTTCAGCTTCACTCCAGTCCTGTGTGGGAAGTGGTTGCGGCAAACGCTCGATCAGGTTCGGCGGGATCCGTTCATGATCGAGCGACCATCGGCTTACTTCGTCAGCGTCCACGCCAATTGATTGCAGTGCTTGAGAATCGATGGCGGAAAACGCCGATAGATGCAACACGTCTTGCACCAACTCGCAACGCACGGCGACTTCTGCAACGCCGGTTTGCAGCAAAATTTCCGCGATTCGATGTGAATCCACCTGCAACGCGATCGCTTCGCCGATCGATGAGTGAAGATGTGAAACGGCCCACTTCAGCAGTGGATCGTTGTCGGGAGCGACGGGGGAAGACGGCGCGCCTTGCGCGGGCTCGGCATGGCGGCGGCGCGGGCCAGGCAATCGGGATTGAACAGCGTCAAAAACAATCGCTTCGGCAATGTCCTTTCCCCAAATGATCCAATCGCCGCCGCCGTGATACCACTGAACAATGGCGACTATCTGGCTGTCCGCGCCGACGCTGGCGCACAGCCAATCGCCGATTCCGTTGGACACGATCGGGATTAAATTTGGGTTCATCAAACCCGGCCAGATCGACTCAGGCGCGGGCGACAATAATGCCTCCGCTTCGACGGGTTCGTGGTACTCGTGATGCCCCGCGAGCTTCCAGATTTCGCTGTCAAACCAATCCGCCATCACAGGCGAGAGCCGGCAACCGTAGTGGTCGGCGATTCGATCCGACCACGCGCGTGAAATCGATAAGCTCGAAGAATCGGCGGAAACAGTCAACGTAGAGATGATCGTAAGGGGAAGCAGTTGGACAGGATCGGTACGAACAACCTGCTCAGGCTAGCGACCGCGAAACGACGACGACAAGGGGACTGAATGACTACCGGGAACGGACCGTGTAGAGCAATGCGAGTCTTTCTGGCGCGACGACGCCATGTGCAATCATTCTTTCACGAAGCAGCCCCGCCGAATGACCCGTTTCGATGGCAGCGAGCTCGTCGGCGGATGCAAGTTGAATTGGGCGTAGGTTTGCATCCTTCGCTGCCGTTTGCGTGAGCTCAAAAAGCTTTACCGCAACCTCCCGGGCGTGTTTCACGGCCGGTTCGGAGTTCTCTGAATCGGCAATTTGCCGATGAAGCAACGCATCAAAAAAGTCAGCCATGATCCGCGCGTATCGAATCTGTTCGGATCGCAGCTCGAGCGTCAAGCGGCGAACATGCTTGACCCACTGTTGGTTCGGCTGATCCTGATTGCAATGCAATCCGATTAGCGCCCCGAGTCCCTGTCGCGCGATACGAAAACACTGAATCCCGTCGAACGGCAGCTTCTTCCCCTGGGTCCGTAGCTCGCCGTACAGTTTCCATGCGTCATCAAACTTGCCGTCATAAATGGCGATATTGCATTGAACGATGCGATCAAAAAAACTCAGCAGTTCCCCAGGACCGAGTTTCTGGTTCGCGAGATCCCGAGTTCGCATACGCTCCAGAGCTTTTGATCGATCTCGTACCAGCCAAGCGTTTCCGCCGAAACCACCATACGTGATTTGTTGCTGGAACAGATCGTTCCGACGCGACGCCTCCTCGAAGAGATTGTCGCTCAATTGGAGCATCGATTTCCAACGCCCCATATTCCAATCCGCCCACAAGCCCAACCAACACACATGGGCGATCTCAAAGCCATGAGAGCGATCGATGCGGCGATAGCTTTCAACGCTCGAAACCATCGGCCGTTCGACTTGTTCCCATCGACACGACAACGCGTGCGCGTAGGCAAGTCCTGCCCACACGTCACCCTTGGCCTGGTCGCTACCACTGCGATCCGCGATCGGTATAAGAGTCAACAAATTCGACAGACTGGCTACTCGTTTTGAGCCTTTGTCGTAACTGCCAAAGACCGACTCACCGACAGCGACGTGAATGCGTTGCTCCAACGTCCCCTGTTTTCTCGCAAGTCTCGCGGCAGCCAAATTCAACTCGGCGGCATACACCGTGTCAAACATCGTCATCGGTCGGACCAGCGAAACACAAAGATCAAATCGTTGTTGGTTGCGATGGTCTTCGCGATCGTCCGGTATCGGCGAACCATCTGGAAACGCGACCACATCATCCGTCATTCTGCGATCGGTTTTCCTGTCTTTGTCGTTCGACGTCGCCCAATCATCCAAAGGTTGCGACAACTTGGGCAATGTCAAAGTCGCCGATGTTGGTAAAGACGATTGTTCGATCAAACTTTCCATCAAAGACTTACGCTGCATGGAAAGTCGAAAACAGTGCATCAAGATCGAAAGCTTTGAAAGAAACGCCGATTTGGGGCGGGGCAGATCAAGTGTCGGAGCGAGACCGCCCAACTGCTCGCGAACTGATTGGAACTGGCCACATCGAAGCAGCATCACGGATACGAGCAACTGACAATTGAAGCGTTCATCGGGAGCGACCAACCGGCTTAGCATTTGGTAATACTTGGCTGCCTCGACGGGCGTGTCGGCGGCGTGATAGCGCCGCGCCGCTTGTCGAATGTGGTGAGTTTTTTCTTCACCCGCGACATGATCGATCACTCGGGCGTGCCACCGCGCGGCCTCCGTCGGCGCGATTCGGCGATCAGCATCCTCGGCCGCCAAAATCGCGTGCGAAACGGCTCGGCCCGGCTGACCCGCGGCGAACCAATGTCCGGCAATCCGCGCCGCTAGTCGTTCAGGTTCGTCGCGGCGAACCAACAACGACGCCCAAGCCTGATTCGCGTCACGCTTGTCTTTCTCGCCGAGTGAATCGGTCACATGGTCGGCGAAGCGATCGTGAAAGATCGCGATGCATTCACCGCCGGTCGCTTCGTCCGTGATCAAACGCAACTGGGACAATTCAGAAACGGCCGCATCAACCGCGTCTCCTTGGCCGGTTAGCTGACCGAGCTGCTCGGTCGATACACGACCGCCTGCCGTAACAACAAACAATAACACCGACTTCGCTTCTTTGCTGAGCCGTTGAAGGCGATATTTCCAAAGATGATCGATGCTGACTAATTCGTTGACGGAGCATTCGGGGTCATCCTCGAAATTCAGTTGCGACAAAGCGCCGTCGGGGCGAAACTCATTCGCAAACTCACGCAGTCGTAACGGGCTTCCGCCGGTCGCTTCGGCCAAGTCGGTCAATGCGGATTGAGAAATCGGAATCGCCCATCGAGCCGCGGCAGTCGCCAAACAGTTTTTAATGGCATCCAGAGCGATCGGCCCCAGTGCGATCGTTTGGTCGGCGGTAATCTGTTGCGGATCGGACGATTCCCGCGAGACCGTGATGATCCCCAATCCAATATCGCCACCGGCCGTTTGCAAACGATCGAGCACATTCAAACTGTCGCGATCAGCCCACTGCGCGTCGTCAATCACGACGAAGAGTGGTCCGACATCGCGAAGTCGTACGCTCAGTCGCACGGCGGCTTCGAGCGAATCCAATCGTGTCATTTCAACGTCGCTAGGTGGCAGTTCGACCGGCGCGTCAAAGATCGTTTGCAACACCGGGAAGATGCTGCAAAGAATTCCGGCGCACTCGCGGTCCAACAATTTTGCGTTGGGATCGGATTCTGTCGCATGGCGAGTCAAGCTCAATGGGCCGCGATCGGCACGCATGTATCGGCTGGCGATGGCGTCACAAATCTGCTCGAACGCTTGCAACGCAGAATCTTCGCGTAGTCTGCACCGACCTCGAAAGACCTGGCCCCAATGCTTCGATTCGATGTAGTCAATCATCTCGTCGAGCAAACGGGTTTTGCCGATGCCGGACGGCCCGGTGATATGAAGTCGCGAAACAGAACCACAAAATACTGCGTCGATCCAATTTCGAATTTCGGCAACCTGCGCTCCACGACCGATCATCACATCGCCCATCGCCGACGGAGTCATTGCCTTCGCCGGAAGTCCGAGGCGCATCAGTTGTGCCGCCGTTGGCCTTTCACCAGGATGCCTTTCCAGCATCTCGCGGCATGCTTCGCTGATCATTTCGGGAACATCGCTCGACAACTCGTCGATTGCGTCTGTGATCGACCGAGCATCAATCTGTGCGGTTTCATTGCGAGCCACGTTCGGGACCGCGTCACATCGGTTAGCCGAAGTTTGCGATACGACCTGCATTGCTTCGAGCATGACCATGCCGAGCGAGAAGATATCGCCAGCGGGTAGATAACGCTGACGAAAAATGACTTCCGGCGACATGTATTGGGGCGTACCGAGCATGAAGCCATCGCTGACCGTCGTCGCTTCATCCAAGTCGAATGCGTCAACCAAGCCATAGTCGATAACGCGGCCGCGACCGTCATCGCCGACCATCAAGTTTTCGGGTTTGATGTCGCGATGGATCGATCCGCTGCTGTGCATTGCGGCCAGGCCCGCGGCGAAGTCTCGCAACAAACTCAGCAATCGAAGAAAGGCTTGTTCGTGAGGTAGCGACCTTAGCTCTTTCACCGCATCGGCGAACGTGACACCCTTGACTTCCTCCATCGACAGAGCGGTGTAATCGCCGAGTTTGTAGATCCGATCAACTCGCAATAAATTCGGATGTTCGACGTGCATCATGCGGCGAAAACCGAGTCTGTTTCGAACCAACAGATCCGGATTTCCGCGACGCAATAGCTTGATCGCTCCACGTCGACGCGTGGCAACGTCCCACACGCGGTAAACGAAACCGCTACCGCCGCTGCCTAGCAATTCTTCCAAGATGAAATCGCCGAGTTGGTCGCCCAAACTCCAAGGAGGCGGTTCGCGCCGACAATCGCCCGAGGTTTCCTTATCGGCCTGTCGTTTTAATTTCGTATCGCTGTCACGTCGGAAGAAATCGGACATCGGTTGCGATAATATTCGAGTGGAAATCTTTGGTGTGGCTTGTCGGCCGAAAGAATGTCGGGCGCTGATTATAAGGAACCCGCGCCGGCACCGATTCAGAAATCACACCAATTCGATCGAACTTGTGACGACAAGTCGTTCGTCGTCGACCGCAACCAGCGTCCCACCGTCAGAGTCGCTCAGACGGCAGGCGTCCAGGATTCGCTGCGTTTTGATCGTCAGTTCGGGGTAAAACGGATCGATGGGTTCGGACAAAGCCGCGTTGGCCAACCGACGAACCATATTCACTTCTTGGGAATTTGGTTCACCGGACGCAAATTCCGGGACCGCGTGTCGACGCGTGTGCTGAGCAAAATTCCAGCGGCAATTGTCGATACTCAAATTGTGTTGGTGTTCACGCCAACTCGACTCCGCGCCGTAAAAAGGCAGTACAAAGTCTTCGACTGTCAGATATCCCCGCTCACCCGATACGGTCGCTGTCTGCTGACCACCGGCTAGGAACGAACAGAAGAAGGAAGCATTGACGCCACTGGCGAATCGCATCTCCCCCGAAAATTCACCGGGCACTTCACCGGCCGATTCGCCACCTCGAAGCCCAATAAGACTCTGGCCGCGAACGTGCGTCGGCATCTCGAAGTCGGTTGCCCACAGAGTGAACCGGATGCAGTACCAACCCAAATCGCCGAGCGCCCCGTGCGGTTCCAACGCGACGTTGGTGCGGATGTTGGATTTCTGGAACGATTGGTCTCCCGCAAACGAAAAATGCGTGTCGATGCGTGACAGCTTTCCCAAAGTTTGCTCCTCGCGAAGCTGTCGATGGATCGCTCTCATTCTCGCGCTGTGATCGAACATCACACCGTCCATGAACTGAACATTTGCAGCGTTGCAAGCGTCGATCATCAATCGGGCGCTGTTGGCATCGACAGCGGCCGGCTTTTCGCACAACACATGCTTCCCCGCCTCGGCCGCGGCGATCACCCACTGGGCACGCAAGCCGGTCGGCAATGGGATGTAGACCGCGTCGATGTCCTTGCTCGCAAGCAGCGACTCGTAGGAACCCAATGCCTCAACGGAACCCGTTTGCGAGACTTCCGCCGAGCACTCGTCGATGTACTGTTGAGCCCGTTCACGCGAGCGGCTGGCCACGGCGACGATGCGTCCGTTCCCGCTCATGCGAACCGCTTTCCACACCTTTCGACCAATTGCGGCAGTTCCCAAAAAACCCCATCGACAAACCGACTCGCTCATCAAGTTTCACTCACACTATCGGGCAGAATCTGGGACTTTGCGACTCAACGAAATCGCAAACGCGACCTACACCATAGCAGAGATTGCGGCTAACGGGATTTGTCGAACATCGTTGAAGTCCAGATCAATGTGCCTGAACGCAATTCGACGCTAGGTGGATGAATGTTGACGATCTCGATGCCGTCAAATCTGTCACCCACCGCCAAAGATTTCGTATGATTCTTCGACTTCAACAGCACCCGAAGTTGACCGACGTTGGCAAACCCCAGGACTCGGATTTCACCGACCGAGGAAACCGCGTCGACGCTTGGGCTGTTCGTGGACGTGCCGGGATACTCGAACGCATTTTCCCGTTCGGGGTAAGGCGGTGAGAATTTCGGCAACGAATCGGTTGGCTTACCAAGCGGTCCGTTCGCGAGATTCGCGGAAGGCTTCTGGGATACGTTTCGGACCACTTCCCGAAGTTGACCGAGGGATTCATTGTCGTCGCGACAGCCCGTCAACGACATCACTGTCAGCCACAAGGCTGTCATTGGAATCGAGCGCTGGAACAGGGCAACGGTAAATGTCATCGATCGGCTTGGCCGGTTAGATCGCTCGCGGCGACGGGAGCAGAGTCGCGGTGTCACCTATTGATTTTCGGCCGTTGCGGCCTGTCGGTCGAGTAGATCGAATTAGCTCGCACAACCGCTACTGACTGAATAGGCGGGAGCCAGCGGCGCCGAGTGTGGGAAAAACGCCGCCGCGACGGCGCTTAGAATCGAGTTCGCTACGATGATGGGACGTTTGGTCGTCCGCCTTTTTTGAATGTGTTTTCCGAATATGAAGATTTGCTGCATTGGTGCCGGTTATGTCGGTGGCCCGACAATGGCCATGATCGCAAAACAGTGTCCCGACGTGGATGTCCATGTCGTCGACCTCAATGAAGCGAGAATCAAGGCATGGAATTCTGACAAATTGCCAGTCTATGAACCGGGTTTGGATAAGGTCGTGACCGAGGCTCTCGGTCGCAATCTGACGTTTTCGACTCGGGTGGACGAGGCGATCGCAGCGGCCGACATCATTTTCATTTCGGTCAACACGCCGACAAAAACCTTTGGCGTCGGCGCGGGCCGCGCCGCGAATCTGGAATTCATCGAGAAATGTGCTCGCCAAATCGCTAGAGTTTCCAGCGGCCACAAAATCGTTGTTGAGAAATCGACGCTACCAGTCCGCACGGCCGAAGCGGTCAAGCGAATTCTGTCAGGCGCTGAGAACGGGGCGACCTTTGACGTTCTGTCGAATCCTGAATTCCTTGCCGAAGGAACGGCGGTCGAAGACTTGCTCGATCCCGATCGCGTGTTGATCGGTGGCGAGTCCGAATCCGCCATCGCCGCGCTGGTCGACGTGTACGCACGTTGGATTCCCCGCGAACGAATTTTGACAACCAATCTGTGGAGCAGCGAACTGTCGAAGTTAGCTGCGAACGCCTTCTTAGCGCAACGCGTCTCGTCCATCAATGCGATCTCGGCGCTCTGCGAGGCGACCGGCGCCGATGTCGATGAAGTCGCCAGGGCGATCGGAACCGATTCGCGAATCGGGCCCAAGTTCTTGAAGGCCTCCGTGGGTTTCGGTGGCAGTTGTTTTCAAAAAGATATCCTGAACCTGGTTTACCTTTGCGAACACTTCGGGCTTCGCGAGGTGGCCACGTATTGGGAGCAAGTCGTGATCATGAACGACTACCAAAAACGGCGATTTTCCGAACGCATCGTCCGCACAATGTTCAATACGGTCAGCAACAAGAAGATCGCGGTTTGGGGATTCGCATTCAAGAAAGACACCAACGACACGCGTGAATCGGCGGCCATGTTTGTGTGCCGAGATCTGCTCCGCGAACGGGCCAAACTTTCGATCTACGACCCGCGAGTGCCGGAGAAAGATATTCGCGCCGATCTGATCGCGGCGTGCTCGGACCTGCAAGGTCAGATCAGCGATCTGGATCGCAATTTGATCGAAAGCAACGTCACCGTTGAGAAGAACGGATACCTTGCTGCCGATGGAGCGCACGCGATCGCCGTCATGACGGAATGGGACGAGTTCAAGACGCTCGAGTTTGATCGCGTCTTTAGGTCGATGCAGCAACCCGCTTTCGTATTCGACGGCCGCAACTTGCTCGATCATGACAAACTGAAAAAGATCGGTTTCGAGATCCACTCGATCGGCAAGTGTCCGTAATCGCGGTCGTTCGGTTAAGCTTGCATGATGCCCATCCTGACCATCGAATCAACTTGCGACGAGACCGCCGCCGCCGTCATTGCTGATGACGGCGCCGTGATGGGCGAGTGCATCGCCACGCAAGAGAAACTGCACGAACGGTTCAACGGTGTCGTGCCTGAAGTCGCCGCGCGGGCGCACGTCGAACGAATCTTGCCGGTCATCGATACCGCGATGCGGCAAGCCGGTGTGACAGGCAGCGATCTTTCCGCGATCGCCGTCGCTGATCGACCGGGACTGGCCGGTTCATTGCTGGTCGGCGTGATCGCGGCGAAGACGTTGGCAGTTGCGTGGCGACTTCCGTTGGTCGCAATCAATCATTTGCACGCCCACCTTTACGCTTGCCAATTGGCTAGTGACGTGCCGGTCTATCCCTGCATCGGCCTGGTCGTCAGCGGCGGCCACACCAGTCTCTATTTGTGCCACAGTCCACTTGATCTGGATTATCTCGGTGGCACGATCGACGACGCCGCCGGCGAAGCGTTTGACAAAGTCGGCGCGATGTTGAACCTGGGTTTCCCCGGCGGACCGGCTGTATCCAAGATGGCGGCGATGGGTGATCGCCATGCGCACTCATTTCCCCGTTCGATGATCCGCGACGATCATTTCAACTTCAGCTTCAGCGGACTCAAGACGGCCGTTCGGTATGCGATCGTCGGCCCCGGCCAACAAGACTTCTCGAACATCGACATCAGTCAATCTGCTAAGGCCGATCTGTGTGCGTCATTCGAAGCGGCGGTCGTCGATGTGCTGGTTGCCAAAAGCTGCCGCGCGGTAGAGAAATTTGGCGTTGAGCGACTGGTCGTCGGCGGCGGAGTTGCCGCCAACGGCTATTTGCGGTCCCAACTGATACAAGCGGCCCAGCGCGACGGATTTTCGATCACGATCGCGCCGATGAACCTTTGTACCGACAATGCGGTCATGGGCGCGATCGCGCTCGAAAAAATCAAACGCGGCGAGTTCGCGGATCTCGATCTCGACATCACACCGGGCTTGCAACGAGGATTTTAATTTCAGATTCGCTAAGATACGCGAGATGTTGATTCGCCATTCTCTCAACCATCGAGGCATCGAAGTGACCGACCTACTGCTCGTTCCGACGATGATCGAGTTGCAACCGCTGCGACGGATGCTCGACATTGAGCTTGCCGATCGTCCGCACGCTTTTCAACTCTGCGGGTTTGGACCCATTGCCGCCGCCGCCCGAGCCGCCGCATTGATCGCGAGGTACCAACCATCTCGCGTGCTGTTGATCGGCATCGCCGGCTCGTTCTATCCCGAACGAAACCTGATCGGAACGGCTTGCCGATTCGACGAGGTCGTCTGCGACGGAATCGGCGTCGGATCAGGCGACACGTTTGAAAGTGCCGCAAGCCTTGGCTGGGATCAGTTCGGCGGCGAAGACTATCGGCCTCACATTGGCGATACATTGCCTCTCGTGTCGACGTTCGTGCCGGATGTTCCATGCGCCGGTCAGTTACTGACGTGCCCATCGGGGTCAGTCGATCGGGAAGATGCCGATCGCCGCCGCGCGCGGTATCCGAATGCAGTGGCCGAGGATATGGAAGGATTCGGCGTGGCAACCGCGTGCGCTTTGGCGGGTGTTTCGTTGCAAATCGTTCGAGGGCTTTCCAATGTCGTCGGCGATCGAGACCATGCAAATTGGAGGATCGACGATGCACTCGTGGCCGCCGCGTCAATGGCCGCGATTTTGATCCGTCGAATGTGGATTCCCACCGAACAATGACCGAAGCGAACCACCTGTCACTGAGTCCCCATCGCATTCGACTCGGCATTTCGACTTGTCCTAACGACACCTTCGCGTTCGCAGCACTGATGGATCGCCGGGTCGATTGGCGCGGCCTCGATTTTGCCATCGAACTGATCGATATCCAACAGCTCAATGATCGCTTGTTTGCCGGCGAGTTTGATGTTGCGAAAACAAGTTTTCACGCCGCTCTGCGGATGACGGATCAAACGATCGTGTTACCGAGCGGTTCGGCGCTAGGTTTCGGCGTCGGGCCATTGTTGTTGTCGGCGGTTGCCGGCGCGTCACCCGATTCGGGCTCCGGTGTAACGCTTTGTCCTGGAGAACACACGACCGCGTCGCTGTTATTTTCGCTGTTTCATCCCAATGCGCACGCGGTTCGACAGTGCGTCTTTTCCGACATCATGCCGATGTTGAAGCGACGCGAATCGGACTTTGGTGTTTGCATTCACGAGGGTCGATTCACGTGGCAAAGCGAAGGGTTGCACTTGGTCGAAGATTTGGGCGCTCGTTGGGAATCGGAAACCGCCGCACCGCTGCCGTTGGGCGGCATTGTGGCTCGGCGATCTCTTGGCAGCGATACGATCGCCAAGGTCCAAGCGGTGATTCATGACTCGCTGCGAATGGCGATCGACGATCCTTCATCGGCTCTGTCAATCATGCGATGTTACGCGCAAGAATTCGATGATGAAGTGCTAATGCAACACGTTCGACTTTACGTCAATGATTGGACGCTTGATCTAGGTGATGTGGGCCGATCAGCGTTGGACCGGCTTTCGCAAATGGCAAAATTGATCGGGCTGGTCGAAGATGGTTCGAGACCCATTGAAGTGTTTGAATCGGATCGGCTCGCTAACTGAACATTCCCAGTGGCGTTCCACTTTGTCCGCTGCCGTAGAAGGTTCGGATGTTCGGCAAAATCATTTCTAAGTCGGTGTTGTTGCCAATGCCAAACCACATTGCGAACTCGGCAGCGAACTGGTCAACGGATGTCGTTGGTATCAAACGTCCGCGACCGACATCCAGCGGATTTTCGATCGCCAGCGACAGTGGATACTGGCCGTACACCCTGCCCCCATTGATTCCTCCACCGATCACGATTTGGTTTCCGCCCCAACCGTGATCGGAACCTTGGCCGTTCCCCGCCAACGTACGACCGAAGTCCGACGCGGTGAACGTCACGACGCTTTCGCCCAATTGCAGTTCTTCCATGCAGGCTTGAAATGCGCCCAGTGCGGAATCGACTTCCGATAAATTTTCGGCGTGTGGATAGAGCAGGTCCCCGTGAAGATCCCAGTTTCCATACTGAACAAAGAACACCTGTCGGTTGTGATTCAGTTCGGAACGGGCGGCGATCGTGCGAGCGATGCGTTCCATCCGACGACCAAGACCGTGATCAGGGAACTCCGTTTGCAGCGTGACGTTTTCGGTTGCCGAGTTGTACTGCACCGCCGCGCGGATCGCTTGGTCGGTCAAGATGGAATGCGTTTTCTTAATCAAGTTCGGCTCTGCTCGCGTCAACATCTTTTGATGCGCCAGCCGAAAGATCCGATCTCGATGCCAGTCTCCGAAGTATCCGTCGCGTTGCTCCGTACCGCTCTCAAATACCGTGTACGGGTTGGCATATTTGGCAGCCTGAAAAACATTGGTCGAATCAATCGCGATGCTCATGGGAATCGGATCGTAGCGACGTGCGGGATCAGTCAAGACATCCGCCATTCGACCGCCCCAGCCCGTGATGTCATCGCGAGACCGCGGCATCGATGTTTGCCATTGCCGCGACAAGTCGGCATGAGAAAACAACCCAAGTGGCAGCCGGTTGTCATTCGCCAAGTATGCTGCTTTGTCGATAGGCTGAACGAGACTGCCGACATTGGCAACGAATGCAGCTTTGCCTTGCGTGTACAGCGACCGCAACATCGTCATCGAAGGGTGCAGTCCAAATTCGCGTCCGCCCGCGTCCGAGATCGGCAACAACTGGGCCTTGGGAATCGCCAATCCGCCGTTGTTCTCACCACCACGAGCCGACGAATAGTCCGCGTAGCCGACCGTGTCTCGCGGGATCAGCATATTGAACGAGTCGTTGCCACCACCGAGGAACAGACACACCATTGCCCGATACCCGCCCGCTGGTTCGGCTGCAACGAGCGCCTGCGTCATCTCCAGTTGCAACCAAGCGGACGAGACCGACCCGCCGGCCATCGCGACGCAGTGGCGTCCAAAGTCACGCCTCGTTGACCCCGATTTCCGATTGCCTTGCAGATTCAACATCACAAACGCCTTTCAAGATTCGTTGACAAGGACTCGCCAGATCAGGGAACGATCCAACTGTCGGGTGAACAAATGACGCAGTACAAGGTCGCGACGAGACGATCGTAGCTTTCGGTCCAAGGTTGTTCCTGGTCGACTTGGTTGATCGCCGACAATATGTCTTGGCGTGTCTGGTCGGGCATCGCGCCATGGCAAAACTGCAAATCCAAACGCTCGATCAGGCCCGCTCGATCAGCATCAATGTCGATCAACATTTGTTCGTAATCGAACTCGAGCCTCGAGACGTGATGCGGCTCGACCGGCGCCCAGTGCGTGTACTCCGCTCGAGCATTGTAAAGGTTGCTCTTGATTTGGTTACAAATTCGATTGTTCATCACCGGTGTCAGAATCGTAAATTCGGGCGAAGCGATTCGCCGATCGGAAAGCCGTTGCGACGGCGCGTACTCACTCAGCGGTCCAGGCGGTTGGTAGTCGGGAAGATAAAAGTTGAATACGTTCGGCGCGCCGAAGGGTGATTGCCGAATTTCCCAGCTCGTTCGTGAAACGACGGCAAACGGAGTCGGTTGGTCATCGTAGTAGGACGTTCCCATCAACCCCCGAAACATCGCTAGATATAGCAGCATCGGTTCCTTCATCCGCGAATACTCCGTGCCGCGTTCGATCACTTGGTATTCTGATTTTCCATCGGGCAATCGAACCGTCCGCCCATAAGTGGATCGCCAGGCCTCCGGATCAATCAAGATCGCCTTGATCATCGCGCCCAAGTTTCCTTCGTTGGTACTACCGCTCTGCTGATACGCATGGACAACACGGCGAACATAGGCCCGCGACGGGTTCGGTCTCACCAGACGCTGAATCAACCGTTTTGCTAAGAAAGGTGCGACGTTGGGATGAGAAGCGATGTTGTCCAGCGCTGCATTGATGTCCGTCATCCCATCGCCGGGCGCGCCCGTGCGTGCGGGCAACGTGGTGCCACGAAGCAATTCTTTCGCACCGGTGTCGTGATGCTCTTCCCACATCTCCATCGGGTTGACGTAGTCCTGCGCCTCACTCCAATAAAAATGCTCCGAGTCATTGAGCGTCAAGCCGGTGAACACCCTCGCAAATGATTGAACAGTGTCCATGTCGTACGTTGGAATCAAATTACCGCCGGCGTCCGTTTTTGGACGTCCATCAGCATTCAATTCGTAGAGCCCGATCGAAAACAGTTGCATCACTTCGCGAGCATAATTTTCATCCGGGTAATAGTTGTTCTCGGGATCAGCTTTGGCGTTGCGAAGGTGCGACAGGAACTGACCCATCACCGGGTGCAAAGTCACTTCGCTAAGCAATGTTCGGTAGTCACCGAAAGCGTTCGCGACCAATTTGTCATAGTAGTTTGTGAACGAATACCAATGCGGCACTCCATCCGCGTTCTTCTCGTTGCTTCCGATGTCATTCTCTAAGTCGCTGACGACTAAGACTTGGCTTAGCGCCCAGGCGACTCGTTGACGAAGCTGATCCGGCGCCCGCAATGCGTTGTGATAAAACGCATGGTATCGATATCGTGTTAAGTAGACATTGGGATCGTCGTTGGTGATGCCATGAAGCGTCAGCATTGAATCGATCGTGTTTTGGTGAAGCGACGCAGGCATCGCCATCTGAACATCGATCCATTCGGCACAAGCTCGTCGGGTTCCGACTTGAACCATCCGCCGAGCGAGTTCATCAATCTCGTCCATCGTGGGCCCAAACGTCGTCCGCGATAAGAACTGGGACGCGAAGACCCGTTGCTTCACGAGCGAACGATCCGAAGGGCTCTCTGCGGTAAAAGTTCCGGCATGTGAAACGTAGCAACCCAAAAAAATGACCGCCAGGAAAAACCGTGCGAGGTTTAGCATTCGATCGATTCCTAAAGGCGTGCAATGGGCGGAACATGCCACCGCAAGGTTGGGGCACTGCAAATCTGGGTCACCGCACGCGGACCGGGCATCATGCCGAATAGAAAAGGAAGGTTCTCCCTCACCTCAACGCTTGAGATTATCGATTCCCGTCGGCTTAGTCAAATCGATTCGCCGGAAAATCGCGGGCGGGGGGCGCTGTTCAAAATCATTCAAACGAATGCCTCGGGTTCCACACATGCAATTCACGCGAGCGTCACGGCAACTTAATCGACTCAATTGATATCTTTTGCACCAGTCGTGACAGCGAGAATCCATGAATGGCGGTCGCCGCGTGAATAACCATCATCGACGGCGTTTTCCAGCATTCCACCGAAACGAGTCGAGAATCCCATGATAGTCAACCGGATCGAAAACAGCAGTCTGAGCACGTTGTGTGAACGTGTCGGTGTAGCGTTCGAGGTCGGGCTCGATCCCCACCGTGTGTTCGATCGTGAAGCGGACAACAATCGCGCCCAGTACAGTCGACGCATGCGCGCGGTTTCCGACGAGGTGCGTAAAGGCAATTCATTGGCGGACGCTATCAAATCTCAAGGAAACTATTTCCCGCCGCACTTTGCCGAGATGATAGAAGCTGGCGAGAAGGCCGGTCGCTTGGATCGAGTTCTCGAAAGATTGTCCGAGTACTATCGTCAGCTTGCCGATTTTCGTGGCGTCTTCCTCAGTTCGATTCTTTGGCCACTAGTTCAGTTGGGACTCGCCGTGATTGTCATCGGACTCCTGATCTACCTACCGTCGGTGATGTTACCAGACGCGCCACCGGAGAAACAGGATCTAATCGGGATCGGGCTGACGGGCGAGCGAGGGTTGTTGATCTATGTGGCGATCATTGCGGTGATCGCAACGATTGCATTCGCAATTTACTCGTTGCTTCGCAATGGATACTTCGCCCGCCTGTTCGAGATCGGGGCCTATCTTCCGATGATCGGTAGAACGATCAACGTCTTCGCCGAAGCTCGGTTCGTGCAAACACTCGCGCTGGCGATCGAAGCCGGAACTACTGCTTCATCGGCGATTGATCTTTCGTTTCGCAGCGCTGGAACCGGTCGTTTTCAACGCCAGGCCGACCCGGCGCGACAAGCCATTTTGCACGGTCGAGACATGCACTCCGTGCTCGAAGATACGGGACTGTTTCAACCGGAGACGCTTGAAATCGTTGAACTGGGTGAGGCGTCCGGGAAACTTGCCGAAATGCTCGATAAGCACTTTCGTTTCCTCAAGACGCAAGTCAAACACTCGATGGCGACGTTGACTTACATCGCGTCCGCTTTGATCTGGATCACGATCGCGGCACTTTTGATCACGATCATTTTTCGCATATTCTCGATGTACATCGGAAGCGTTGAAGATGCCGCGATCCAAACCATGACCAAGGGGAATCAATGATGAACCGCTTTCTTTCCCCAGCTCGCGATTCCACCCCGATGCAATCGTTGCAAACGTCGACCATCGACACCGATCGACATGCAAACGGATCAGTCGGAAAATCTCGCCAGAACGAAGGTCCGGTCGATGTCAACGGCGAGAGCTCACGCATCCGCAAGTTGCTCGCGGACTTGAAGCCGAATCGTGATGCGTACGCGACGGAATTTGTTGACCGTGTCATCGAGTTTGCAACCCGCATCGGAACCAGCGATATCCACCTCCAGCCCACTGCGGAATGTCTAGCAATCTATTTTCGCTTCAATGGAGTACTGCAACCGCTCGGTGAGTTCCCGCTCGGTTCGAGTTCTTCCATCGTCAGCCGACTGAAGGTCATCGCCGATCTGTTGACCTATCAATCGGACTATCCCCAAGAAGGCCGCGTCACGTCGAGCAATCGCGCTAACGAAATTCGCGTCAGCACATTTCCGACGCTATATGGCGAGCGCGTGGTGTTGCGATTCTTCGGGCATACCGGTCAATTCCAAAGTTTGGATGACTTGGGGCATACGCCGGAAGTCACTCAGTCGATTCGCGACGCGATCTGCGAAACCAGCGGCGCCCTGATTGTTTCAGGGCCTGCGGGAAGCGGGAAATCGACAACGCTTTACGCTTGCTTGCGCGAGTTGGTGCAGACGACCGGTGGATTGCGAAGCCTGTTGTCGATCGAAGACCCGATCGAGGTTCCCATCGACGGCGTTTCGCAGAGCCAGGTCAATCGCGCGGCGAAGTTTGATTTGCATACCGGATTGCGATCGCTCCTTCGTCAGGACCCGGAAGTGATCATGATCGGCGAGATTCGCGACTCGACCACCGCCGAGATTGCGATCCAGGCTTGTCTGACCGGGCAGTTGATGCTGACATCCTTTCACGCGGATAGTTCGGCGACGGCGATCAGTCGGCTCATCGATCTCGGAATCGAACCCTATCTGTTACGAAGCGGATTGATTGGCGTGTTGAGCCAGCGGTTGCTGCGATCGTTGTGTGAGTGTCGCGAGCGATCAAGCGATGGTGACGATTTCTGCGGTTTGCCGGTCGACGAGTGTTGGGTTCCGCGTGGGTGTGATGCGTGCAGTCAGACCGGTTACCGCGGACGAGTGATCACTAGCGAATACCTTTCGATGAAGGATTCGATGATGTCCGATCGAATCGTCGACACACGCGATTCGCGTTCGATCTATCGAATCGCAATCGACAACGGGATGGTCTCGTTGTGGCATCGTGCAACGGATCTGGTCCGCGCGGGACGCACCAGCCCGATGGAAGTCAGGCGGGTTCTCGGCGTCGCAATGCGAATCTGATGAAAGAAAGCAAGTCATTGAATTCGATGGATCAAAAAGTCCGCTGTGTCGCCTGCAAGCAATCGTTCAGTGTTTCAAGTGACGAAAGAGCAAATGCGCAGTGTCCGAATTGTGGTGTCATGAAAAACTTTAGCCGCCTCGATTCATCCATCGACCGAGGTGATTTTTCACAGGATGTTCGATCCGATTTGTTCGTTCTTGAAGAACGATTGGACTCGGGCGTTTCCGGGGCCCGCGGGCCGATATTTGACAGCGCGTTGTCCGGTATCGACGACGACATCGAATTGTCGCTGAAGCCTGCGGTGGAACGCGTTCAGTCGGCGAGCGAATCGACTTATGGCGAGCCGCCACGTCGTTGGTCCGAACCGGCGGAGTCGAACCTACCGACATCGGTTGAGAAATACGAACCCGTTCGCGCGGCTGCATACGGTGAATATCCCAGACGTCGCGACTATCCCGCGCTGTCCTCGTTGCGGCGACTCTACGCCGTCTTCGGTTACGTCGGCGTGGCTATCGTGTTCGCGTACCTGTTGATCGAAGCCGGTTTAGTTGTGTATCGATCCGACGGAGATTTGTTGGTCAATCTGGCGGTTTATAGTCGCTGGGCTGTGCCGACCGTGTTCGGGACGGTCGCGGTTACCGCCGCCATGTTGGCAGCCTCGGAAGGCATCACGCTCGCCATGGACATCCAAGAGAATACCTTACGGGCCGCCAATGAGCTGAACCGACGTCGCCCCTGAACGCGTTTTCTCAACCGAACATCCAAGTGCGATCGTTAGTTCTGGTAGCCGTTCAAAATCGCTGCTCAGGCTGCCCTGAGTTCGCGATGATGTTGGGCATGGGCAATCCACTGCGTGACTTCGTCTAAGTCAGGATCGTTTCCGCCGCGAACGATTCGTTTTCCTTCGCTGCTTCGCAAGACAGGATCGATCATGCCGAGTAACTCATCGGCGTGCTGCTGTGCCAGTTCTTCGGGCGTCGTAACTTCGGCGGCGACCAGTAGCTGGGCGTCATGGCCGCGCAGCATCGGGACTCGACAAACGAGCGTCGACTGTTGTTGCCATTGCAAGATCGTGTCCGCGTCGATGCGTCGGTGACCAAGTCCCGCGGCGACAGTTGCCGCGTCTGCCTTCAACAAATCATCGACGGTGTAAAGTCCGATCGCATGCAGCCGTTCAGCCATTCTCGCACCGATCGACGGCGCGTCGACGATCGGGCTACTACGTTGCAGATAGAAACGATGCTCGCTCTGGCTGTCGCGACTCTCTTGATTTCGGGGCTCGCGTTCGGCTCGATCACGCGGTTCGCTTCCGTTGCAGGGTTCTCGTTCGGTCTGTTCGTAGCGAACGAATTCGCGCGGAGTTCGTTCCGAACGTGTTGTTCGTGATTCCGGCCCTTCGCGCCGCGATTGGCGAGTCGATCGACCATTCCCCGAACCATTGACACCCGATTCGACCGAAGCGGCGCCGCTTGTTCGCGAATCTCGACTCCTTGAATCACGGCTAGTCGTACCGGTTTGCCCGGTTGAGCTGGTACTTGCTTGTGTGCGTTCACGATCGCGGGTCCGACGACGATGGGGGTAGCCGTCGCGAGGAACATCGTCCGCGGCGTCCACAGTTCGGATCGTCCGTCGGCCCGTTCGGATTCGACGGTCGTCGTCTACGCCAACGTCGGACTGTTCGTATTCGTAGCGGTCACTATCGAAGGCATAGTCGCCACCGAGTTCCTCATCGCGGACGAGGGCATCGTCCAGATAGTAGCTGCGTCGGGAAACTTGATCCGGGCGACCATCGCGTGATGATCGTCGTTGGCTCGCGGATCGTCGGCGGCTAAAACCACCAAATTCGCGCTCGCTGCGACTGTTCGCGGCCGCGATCCAACTGGTCAGACGTGATAGTTCGTGGCTGCTGCCGCTCAGAAGCAATTGCTGGCCTCGGTCGGTCGCCAAAAAGTCTTCGACACGTCCGAGCAAGTCGACCGGATGCACCGCCGCAAGCTCCGCCGGCGTGGTGATGCCGCAGCCGACCAGAACACGGGCATCGAAACCGCGAAGTTTGGGCACGCGACAAACCAGTCGGCACTCTGCCTGCCAGCGACGGATCGTGGCGGCATCAACATTCGCCAATCCCAACGAGTCCGCCAAACGGTTCGAATCCTGCTGCATCAAGTGATTGATGTGAGTGACGCTGAGCCCACGCAGGCGAGCTGCAGCGACCGCGTCGACCGAAGGCGCCTGGTCAATTGGACTGTCAACCGACAAGAAGAACGGACTCTCCGGTGCAAGCTTCTGTTCAACAACCGTGTTTCGGATCGGAACTCGTTCTTCACGAGTGTCGGTCGTGTACTGATCGGCAAAATAGTAGCCGTCACGATGATCGACTCCGTCGCGTGCCCAATCGGTGCGGACGCTATTGGGTCGAGGGACGCCGTTGGTTTTAGCGACTGGAACGTCGTGGAGGCCGTATGCTTCTCGCCACGCCACGTCGAAATCTCGATTGATGTCGAAGTCGCGATTAGAGTTCATCTCGCCGTAAATATGCGGATGGGGACCGACGTAGCTTTCCGGTTCGTATTGCGGACGCCATAGCGGTCGATGGGGATGCACCACTCGCTCGCCGCGAATCGCAAACGTGCGTGCTCCGACACGCGCCAATTGGTCCGACATGCCTTGATGGCTGGTCAACACAATGACTTGGCGACCGCCGTGCGAGTAGTCTCGCAGCGCCGAAGTGATCGGATGGTTGATGCGACCGTTGCGGCCGTGTTCGTGGTAAGCGAGCGCGGGTTCATGGGCGAAACCGACGGATGCGACTTCGCTCAACAGTTCGCGGTGCGTTTCCAGAACCAACGGAACCGGTCGACCCAGATCAGCTAACAAATCACCGGCCGCCAAGCGAACCGCAATGACCGCCAACGCTCGATCGGCACCACTGCACTGTGTCTCGTCGCGACCGTTGATCGTTACAACATTGTTGTGACCGTCGTGGGTGAAGGAATGATTCTGGTGGTGACGAACGACCTGATGTGGCCAATCAACTCGCTGCAATCGACCGGCCGACAATCGCACCAGCCACTGGCTGGCCGCATCGGCCAGCGGTGAGTGAGAGCTCAGATAGTTCCTTGCGCCTTGCAACTGATCGCCGAGAGTCCGGCGGCGATCATGCAGCCATTGGACTCGCGAGGTGGAAGCCAGTCGATGGTCGATATCGCGTATTTCGGCGGCGATCGCGTCACGATCGACCCAGCCCGATGGATGACCCGACTCGAACGCGGTGTCGTACCATTCGCTGCGGACTTGATGACCATCGAATCTCGCGCCGGCGTAGTGTTCATAAGCGGCGGTCGGATCGATCACGGGAAGCGTTCGCATCGATCGTCGGATCGCATTCGCTGAACGCAGACATTCATCCAATTGCAAACTGATGCGATCGAGTTCGCTGACTCGCGATTCTCGTTCATGGTGCAAGCCGGAAAAGTTCCATCGCGTGGCATCGGTCCACTGCGATAGTTGTGAATCGTGACCGGCGCCGTGTTGGCGAATCAACATCTCGCGATGTCGTCCCAAGCCTTCGATAGCGGCGATCAGCCACGATTCACTGTGACGCAATTCTTCAAGCTCGCCACCGCTCGCACGGTCCAGGTGAGTTCGGCTGGTTTGATATTGCCATGCGGGATGGCCGCTGAACGCATAGCGCTGGACGCCGAGCAGGTCTTCTCGGATCGCGCGAAGCGTTTCGCCCAACGATGATGCGGATCGATAGCCCGACGACGAAGGAATCGAATCGAACCATGCGTGTTGCAGCGGATCGGCACTGGCATAGCGACTGAGCAACCAATCGATGTTGCGCGTCGCCGAGTCAATTCTCGCATCAATGTCGTCCAGGTGAACGAGCGGGCGCGAGGAACCGGTGTAGGCGTGCCGATACAGATCATCCCAACCGAGCGATGGTTCATAGTGATCGATCGCGCGGCAGAACCCGTCCATTCGCATTCGTCGCAGCGATGCTTCGTCGATCGGCGTCGTCGCATAGCGGTCGATCGATTCGCGACCTGACAGCAATGTTTGCCGAAGCCCGCGGATCTCCAGAAGTGCGCGGCGCCAACGAATCATTTGACCATCAAGGTCGTCCAATTGTCGTCGCAAATTCTCATCGGTGATTGCGGCGTAGTGACGATAGCCCGCAGCGTGTTGAGTCGTCACGGCGTCTGTATGAGCTCGCGACGAATCGCTGTCAATTTCGGCGATCCAACGTCGAAGTTCACTTTGTCGGAATCGCAATCGACGTGCCTGGTCGTGAAGCTGCGTCAATTCGACTTGCCACTGGGCGTATCGGGTGCGCGAAGCAAATTGGTGTGTCGAAACGCGATCCGCGCGTTGCAGTCGAGCTGCCAACTCGGCGCGGCGAGCGACCAGCGACGAATCGTTCAAGCGTGTGCCACCCAATTGCGAAAGTTCGGCTTCGACGGAGGACAGCTCTTCTCGCAGCAAACGACCTTCTTCATATCGACGATCGCCCGCACGCTCGCGTCGATAGCCGCCGACTGAATCGAAGTTTGCATCACGATCGTGATAGACGGACTCGCGATTGAGCGGCAGCGAACGGTAAGTTTCTGGCGAATCGAGACCCGCTCGAACGCACGCTGAAACAACTCGCGTCACGGACGTGACGCTGGCATCGGTGATCACGCCGTCGACGAGGCACTCGGGCAACTGAATCGATTTCATGGCCAAAGCCGAATCGAATCCCGCCGTTCCCGGTGCGGAGGAATCGATCCACGTCGATCCTGAATGGAGATCATCGAATTGCGAAGAGAGATCGCCTCGGGATTCGAACTGGAGCGAGCGCCGACCGGTGGCGGTTCCGTCTTTCTCGCGGCGGCAATGCACAATGCCATTGCGATCCGCCCAGACAACGCGTCCGGTGGATGAACTCATCATTCCCAGCGGATATTCGCGGTCAACGAGCGAGTCTCTGACGAAGCGAACGATGGCCGTTTTGCCAGATCCCTCGGGGCTGGAGACGACGTTCAAGTGTTCGGCGAACGGGCCCAATTCGACGCCGCTGAGCGGTCCGTGGGCGTCAATGTCGATTCGGTCCAACAACATGATCTGGCTCCTCCGTGGCCAAGCGGGTCAAAACCCGGCAAATTCCATTTTTCGCAGTCTGGTTCGGAGAGAGGCGATCATCGCCGCGGGAAGTCTCCGAAAACTACCGCCTCATTTGCGGATGTTCACCAGACTTTAGTGAAGAAGGTGTTTCACGAAAAGAGAGATTTTTCGGACGTCTTTGAGGGCCCCGATTGAGCCGAAAGTCCGATAACTGCTATTGGTTTGCGATTGTTCCCTTTGTTACATGCCGACGAGGACGCATCCGCACGAGCGAATAATTCGAATGTTGGAAAACACTTCTATGTCGAGGCCAGCCGATTCACATGCACTGCCGCTGGGAATTCGACGTGGTTGCGTACGATTTGGTCTCGGCGTTGCCCTGTTGACTGCGGGTTCGCTTACCGTTGGCTGCCAAGACGGGCCACTGTACGCATTGAAAGTCGCCAATCCTTACTTTTCGATGAAAGAATGGAAAAGGGACGAAGCGATCGGTGTGACCGACCATCAACGTCGCGCCGAGCTGACCCAATTGACGGACGTGATTGGTACGTTGCCCCCGAGTCGTCAACAATTCTGGGCCCAGCATCTTCAAAAGATGATCGAGAATGACCCGAGTCCAGAAATGCGTCGCTTGGCCGTCCGCGCCGCCGGAAATATGAAGGACACATCGGCGCTGGCGATGATCGAAAAAGGACTCGACGACGAAAGTATGAAAGTGCGGATGGAAGCCTGCGAAACGCTCGGTCGACGCAAAGGCGATGAATCCGTTCGGCTATTGGCAGCGACGCTGGGCAGCGAAACGAGCCAAGATGTCCGCCACGCCGCCATGACGGCGCTGGGTCAGCACAAGAGCCCGATGGCTGTCGATTCGCTTCGCGTAGCGCTGTCGGATCGCAATCCCGCCACACGGTCGCTCGCCATGCAGTCGCTCCGCGGTGCCACCGGCAAGAACTATGGCGAGAACCCCGATGTTTGGATCGCCGCCCTGGATGGAAAACCGGCGGATGAAGCCGAAATGCGAATCGCCGATCGAATCCGCCAAATTTTCTAAGCAAGACTTAACGGTTCTATGAGTCAAACATTCAACAACAATCGACGTACGCGCATTCGACGCGCCGCACTGCTTGTTGTCATCGCGATTTCCGCCGCGACATCGGCTAACGCAGTCGGACAAAACGCGGAACGCATCTGGGTCGATTCCGCAGGCAATCACTCCGTGAAAGCGTCGCTCGTCGATTGGACGGACAATTCGGTGGTCCTGCTGCGTTCCGATGGTGGCGAAGTCAGACTTCAAATGTCGGCGCTGAGCGAAAAAGATAAGGACTACGTCGCCACGCAAAAGGAACGTCGCTTCGGCCAGAATTCGCTGCGCAATGTTTCACCGTCGCCGCCCGATATCAAGTCACTGGCGCCCTTAGAATTGCCGGTAGCCGAACAAACGCTTCCCTCCGGTGCAATCCTTGGTGCGGATGGCGCGACCAAGATTCGCGAAGTCGACTCACTGCCGGAAAAGTTGCCAGCTGATCGCGCGCCCACGACAGTGGCGATCGCTGATGCGAACATCGCTTTACCGCGAGTCGACTTCAACATGGTCGTCTCTTCGGTCGTGCCGATCACGGGGCTGAGCGAGTCCGGCACGCGAACGACGGCGCTGGCGGCATCCATCAGCGGCAATATCCGAATGCCCGGCGAAAGCACACGTCAAGAACTGGTGCGTTTTGATCTCACCGATCGACGAGCCGAAGTTGCGATGCGGCATTATGAAACCATTCGCCTTCTCGATCATCATCTCGAGAGCGGTCGATCGTTGGTGTTGGTCGGATTCAATTCTCTCGGACGTGGCGGCGAGTTAGCCGTTATCGATAGCTGGGACGATGGTGCAATGGGTTTCAATTATCGGCGTCGCATCAGCGCGAGCGACTTGCCGGGCGAGTTGGCGAAACTGCAATTCGCGAAATGGATCGACGCCGAGCACGTGTTGGCCGTCGTCGACGATTCGATGGGTCTTTGGAACATCGTCTCCGGCAAGCAACTCTATCGAATCAACGGAATCGATCCGCGTGCCACTCCCGCCATCTCGGGTGGCGGTCGATACACTGCTATCCCCTACGAAGGCGGCGTTGATTTGATCGAGACCGAGTCGGGAAAGTCGCTCGGCAGGATCAAGGTCGAGAAGCAGGTTCCCGGCGTTGCCTTTTCGCCGCTGGGCAATCAGTTGGCGATCGCGACGACGCGACGCTTGAGAGCTTGGGACTTGACATCGGCCGCACTCGCCGGGGACATCCAATCTCGAAACAGTTTGGGCAAGGGACAACCGCTCTGGATCGATCACGACTTGCTGCTGACCGATTCGGGAACCTTGGTCAGCTTGTTTCGTGGCGTTCCGATCTGGCGATATGAAGTCGCCGGTACCCAGCGCAGCACCATCGGAAAAACGGTCGCGATCTTTCGCAAAGAACCGGTAACGGAAATGACGTTGGTCACGCTGCCGCACGAGGGTGCCGAAGCGATGTTGAAACGCATCGATGCCGTGCCTTCGATGATCAATCCCGAATCTTGGCAAATCCCCGGACGCAGTGCTTGGCAATCCGGCAAGTGGGTCGACCAAGATGTCTTGGTGGGAAGCCTCACCAGCGGTCGCCGATAGAAACCGGCGACACTTTCAACTGACAGTCGGTGTTTTCAAGTTCTGCTGAGCCGACTGCAGGAACTTCAGCGCGTCGATCGGCGTCATCGCGTTGACATCGAGTCTTTCGACTTCACCGATCAGCGGATGATCGGCGAATCCGAACAATGTCATTTGATACTTTCCGCCCGCGTTTGCCGACTTGGCCGATGGTGACTGGATCGTCGGTCGATCGAGCGCGTCGCGATGATCGGCTTCAAGTTGTGCAAGCACATCCTTGGCCCGCTCGTTCACGGATGTCGGGATGCCCGCCAATCGGGCGACGTGAATGCCGTAACTCTTGTCGGCGCCGCCTTGGACGATGCGGTGCAGGAAGATGACTTCATCATTCCATTCCTTCACGGCGACATTCAGATTGGCGACACGCGGCAGCGACTCTTCGAGTTGAGTCAGTTCGTGATAATGGGTCGCGAAGAATGTTCGGCAACCGATTTGTTCGTGCAGGTGTTCAGTAATCGCCCACGCCAACGATAGACCATCATAGGTACTGGTCCCGCGTCCGATTTCGTCCAAGATCACCAAGCTTCGCGACGTCGCCGTGTTCAAAATCCGTGCGGTCTCGACCATCTCGACCATGAACGTACTTTGCCCACGGCTGAGTTCGTCACTCGCACCGACTCGCGCAAAGATACGATCCGCGATGCCAATTTCCGCGCTCTCGGCGGGAACGAACGAACCCGCTTGCGCCAACAACGTGATCAGTGCGATCTGCCGAATGTACGTGCTCTTACCCGCCATGTTCGGCCCGGTGATCAGCAAGATCATGCCTGCCTCGGGCGACTGGATGCAATCGTTTGGGACGAACTCGCCCTGCGGTAAAGTGACATCCAGAACCGGATGACGACCGGCTTCGATCTTCAGAATGGAATCGTCCGTCAACTTCGGACGCACCCAACGTCGCGTCGATGCAATTTCGGCAAGCGACGCCAGCACGTCGAGTTCGGCGATCGCGATGGCGACTTCGCCGAGTATCGAAAGGTGTCGATGCGTGACGATGCGAAGTTCTTGGAACAGCAACTGTTCACAGGACGAAGCCTTATCATCAGCGGACAAAACTTTCTCTTCGTATTCTTTCAGCTCGGGTGTGATGAAGCGTTCGCAGTTCTTCAGCGTTTGTTTGCGAATGAAGAAGTCGGGAATGCGATCACGTTGACCGTTGCTGACTTCAAGGTAGTAGCCGAAGACGCGGTTGTAGCCGACTTTCAGATTGTTGATGCCGGTCTCGTCCATCTGGCGTTTTTGATACGCCGCGATCCACTGCTTGCCACCTCTGGCCAGTTCGCGCAGCCCGTCCAGTTCCTGGCTGTATCCGTCGCGAATGAAGTTGCCGTCTACGGCCGACAACGGACATTCGTCTTCGAGCGCCGATTCGAGCTGCGACCTTAGATCTGGGCACAAATGAAGATGGGCTTCGACGAACTGGAGTCGTTCACTGGTTCGTTCCGTCAGTCTCGCCTTGAGTTTCGGGAGACTGGCGAGCGTCCGTGCGACCTGTTGCAGATCACGTGGTCCCGTTCGTCCTGTTGCGATTCGTCCGAGCAATCGGGTCAGATCGAACATCTGTTTGAGCGTGTCGCGAATATCGCTTCGCAGTTTTTGGTCCCGTGCCAATTCGTCAACCGCGTCCAACCGAACTTCGATCGATGCGCGATCGATCAGAGGCGCGGCGATCCAGTCACCCAGCAGCCGCGATCCCATCGCCGTACGCGTGCGATCGATCACGCCCAATAAAGAACCTTCACGCGAATTGCTGCGAATCGTTCGGGTGATTTCGAGACTCCGTCGTGTCGCAGCATCGATCTGTAAAAAGTTCGTGCGGTGGTGAGCCGAGATGCTGCGGAAGTGATCCAGATCGCCGCGCTGTGTTTCTTGCAAGTAAGTCAACACAGCGCCAGCGGCGCGGATCGCGGCGACATCGCCGGCCTCGAATCCGAGACCATCGAGCATGTTGACGGAAAACTGTTTGCACAACGTTTCTTTCGCCGCGTCTTCGGCGAACGACCATGCCGGACGAGCCGTCCAGGACCACGGCGCCGTCTTGTCGGGAACAAATTGAAGGTCGTCTTCGCGATAGATCACTTCGGCTGGGCCGATGCGTGCAAGTTCGTCATCAATGCGAGACTTCGCGAAAGTACCCGCCTCGAAACGACCGCTCGAAAGTTCAGCCCATGCGATGCCGACTTTGGGTTCAGCGTTGCCGTTGGCCGGTTTCTTTTCGCGATGCACGATCACGGCCGCGACGTAATTTGCTTCATGGGGATTGAGCAACCCGTCATCGGTCAGCGTGCCCGCGCTGACGACTCGCGTGACCTCGCGTTTGACCAAACCTTTGGCGGTCTTGGGGTCTTCGACCTGTTCGCAAACCGCCGCGCGATAACCCGCACGGATCAGCTTCTGCAAATACGAGTCGAGTTGGTGATGCGGGAATCCGGCCATCGCGGTGGGATTATCGCTGTCCTTGTCGCGACTGGTCAGGGTCAAGCCCAGCACGCTCGCAGCCGTTTTTGCGTCGTCCAAGAACAGTTCGTAGAAGTCGCCCATGCGAAAGAATAGCAGCGCGTCGCCGCACGCCGCCTTCGCTTCATGGTACTGTTTCATCATCGGTGTCATGACCGAAATCGTACCGCAGACGATCAGCCCGGGACAGTCACGCGAGCGCCAAAAACCACCACAAGCACACCATCGTCGTGACAATTCGTTCGGCTGGGAAGACTTTTCCGTCGGACAATCGTTCTACTCTGATTCCAGCTCGTCACTACATTTCCGAATAGCTTTTCGGCACCAGAATGAATTTGTCGATGCGGCTGACGGTGCCTTGATACTTTGGAACTACTTTCAACTTATCCCAGTCGGGATGCTTCAAAAAAGCCACCCACGCATCGAGTCGCTCTTGTTCGCTCGGGTACATTGTCAAGTAGGTCAGATTCGGCGTTTGCGGTCCGATGACGGCCTGTCCAATGAAGATCGGTTGAATCTTGCAATCCAAAAAGATCGGGACTTCGCCGGAGTTGAACATGTCGACTTTCAAGTTTCCGAGCCGTTCGTTGGGGCTTTCGTAGACTCGCAATTCGTAGACACGATCCTCGTTGTCGAGTGAATCAGTGGGCACTTCCAGCTTGGGCATGCAGGCCATGGACGCCAACAGTTCGCTGCTGATTCGAGCGTACGGTGATTGCTTCGGATCGCGATCAAGATACGACTTAGCATCGGACTGAAATTGCGGATCGGCTTGAACTTTCGCTTCAACCGCTGTGACTTGGTCGGCGCTATCAAAGGGAATCACGACAACGATCCTGGGGCTGCCGGTCTGGTCATCTTTCGAGTTGGTGAATACACCGACCGGGCCCACCTTTTGACGCTTCAAAGCCGGTAGCAGCGCGTCGCGCAAATAGCCATCGATCGCATCGGCATCACCGTTTTCGCCAAGGACGTAGCTGCGGACTTCGTAGTACTCGTGATCCGCGGCCGAGACCAACGTGGACGCAGCAAACAAACTTAGACAAAGCGTGAGATATCGCATTTGGGACGCCTTCGAGAGAGTATTCACAACCCGAGCGATGGTCTATGCGTTGTCTTCGGAGAGAAGCTTGAGCGATTGATCCACGATGTCGGGAGACGAGCTGGTTGTATCGTCTAGAGAATCCATTGCGAAGGCGGCGACGGTCTGGCGAACCGATTGCCACTGGACGAAAAAGGCATCTCGCGTCTTTGCTCCTACAGAACCACTGGGCTCGGCGGGCGCCGCGAACTTGGTCGCAATTTGCTCGCCAGAAATAATCGATTTCGGTGCCGGCACGGGAGTTGGCGCTTGCCCGCCTTCGCCCTCACCACCCACGGTGCCGCTGGGCTGCTTGTTCAGTTGATTGAGCACCAACAATGCGTCCAGCGCGGTGACAAAACCGTCCGCGTTGACGTCATAGCAATAACCCACTGCGCCGGAGCCGACGGGACCAGGCCCATAGGTGTTGAGGTAGTTGATGATTGCCAAGGCATCCGACGCGGTAACGCCATCACCGTGATTGACATCGAAGGGATCGTCTTGATTATGCAGCGGTGATTCATTGCCGAGCACTTCGATGACGAAGGTGCGCTCGATCGTCGCGAGTTCGCCGCTGGGATCTTCGGCAGTGATCATAACCTGGATTTCGCTCTGAACTGCCCGCTCGACGAATTCATCGTCCTTCAGTTTCAAAGTCGAACCGGCGATCTCGAATCGGTTGTCGTCGACGGATAAATCGTAGTTGCTGTTCGGCGGCGCGCCGTCGATCAATACTTCGCCAGCGACATCAGCAAGTTTGAACTCCATCACCGTCCGCTTGGTCAGCGTCAAACTTGTCGGTTGCTCTGGCAGATCGCGGACGATGATCGTGATCGTTTCCGTGTAGGCACCGGTCGTGCCACCAAGTTCGATCGCCGTCACATGAACGACGATCGTTTGCTCGGTTTCATAGTCCACCGAAACGCCATCGGCCAAGCGAAGATCGAACTCTTCGACAATGAATCGCTTGTCGTCGACGGTGAATGAATAAAACTGGTCTTCGTCCTCGTCGATCACTTGCAATTCGGTAATCACATCACCTGGCGCGTTTTCAAATACGAACGCCGACGTCGGTAGGATGCCGGTGATCGGATCGTTCGCGTTGGTAATACTAACACTCACACTCTTACTGACTGTTTCGCCCGTCTGAGTATCGGTTGCGTCGACGTTGATCGGGATCAGCGGTTCAGCTTCAAAGTTCAGAGGACCACCGATGAAGATGATTTGGCCGCCTTGCTCATCGAAGCGAGGGTCATCGATTTCAATGGCATGCCCTCCGCCATCAACATCGATGACTTCGATGATTCCGATCGGCATGCCGGGCTGGAGGTCTTCAGGAACGGGATCAATGTTGATCGTGATTCCGGTCGGCGAATCGGGCACTGCCGCCACGTTGATAGACAGGATGATTTCGGCGGATGCATCCCGTCCGTCGTGCAAGATCACCGTGATTGAATCCGTGCCGTTGAAGTTGGCATCGGGCGTATAAGTGAGCGATCCGTTGATACCGAGCGTTGCCGTACCATGCAGCGCCGGTCCCCGTTGCAACAACACATAGCTATCGTCGTCGTCGTCAAGCGATCCGACCCGGGTTGCGGGCGCAGCCAGCGAAAGCGATTCATCTTCGTCGGTTTCGATCAGCGGCAATTGGTCATAGCGAGGCGCGGCGTTGGCACCATTGAGGGCGAGTCCGAACAATAGCGAATCGACATCTTGGCCGCCGCTTATGTTGACTCGGTGAGCGGCGGGTCGGCTGAGTTTGATTTCGTGGATGCCGGCCGATCCGAGCACCACAATGGAGTCGGCCGTGCCGCCCTTTGCAAGCGCTGCGACTTGACCGATCGAGGACAAATCAATCGCAAGATCGGCGACCAACGTCGCGTCGTGCAAATTGACGAGCTTGAGTGCGGCGTCCAGCGGCGAGTATGTGATTAAAAGATCTCGCGCTGCGTCGATCACGACAGGCCCGACATCACCGTCGATCGAATACAGCGGTGCAAAGTTTGCGTCGACATCGTAAACGCTGATCCCGCCGCCGATGTTTCGCAGCGCCACCAGACCGCTGGCGTCGTCGAACGCCACCAAT
Organism: Rubripirellula sp.; assembly: GCA_041740415.1. GTDB lineage: Bacteria > Planctomycetota > Planctomycetia > Pirellulales > Pirellulaceae > Rubripirellula. The sequence continues at coordinate 4,867 of JBGSLZ010000019.1, read as the reverse complement.
TCGCTCGTGCCCAAAACGTCGGCACTCGTTTGCGGAATCGGCGACGCCGTTGTATTGCTCCACAGGAACAATGAGAGGCCGCCGCCAGTCGACGAGGCAAAGACCGAACGCACGCCTGTTGCCGACGAAAGCACCTGGGTGTCCGAAGGCACCATCGTGGATGTCGTCGTCACTTCAACATCGCCTGTCGAAACGAGTGTATCAATCGATCGAACGGTGACCATCGAGGGACCGCCGGATTGCGCGACCGGCAGCAACACGCCTCGACCGCTGCCATCGAGCGCCAACTGTGACCATGCGATTGACGCGGGTGAGCCTTCGGTTAAGTCGATCGCTTCAACGGACTCGGATACCGGGTCAACGATCCACGACGCGTCGCCGGATTCATCGCCACCGATCACCAGCAATCGACCGTCGGGCAGGCGCTGCGATCCGGTCAGTTGATCGCCAACATCGATGATGGAAGTTGTTCCAGACATCAAGTCGGTTCGTACAACCGAGTCAGTCGTCAGAGACAGCGGGAACGAATCACCGGCGATCAGTTGGTGTCCGCCCGAAATCGTGATCGCGGTCGAAGTCTCGGCCTCGATCGGAAACGTCTGGATCTGCGAATCGGTGCCGTTGAAAAGTCGGACGCGATAGGTTCCGTCCGCCAACCCGTTGAAGCTGAATGATCCATTCGCTTGGGTCAACGTCAGCGGTTCGCCCGCGTCCAGCGACGCATTCGCATTGATGTCCAAGTAGACTAGCCGCGCGGCTGCGTCTGGCTCGCCGGCATCACGTTGCAGCGACCGATTGAGGTCCTCAAAAACCGCTCCAGTGATCGCGGCCAATACCCGCCGATCCCCCAGTTGCTCCAGATGGAGACGACGGTGGATTTCGATTCGACGTTGACGACCGCGGAGGTGACGTTTGACCATCTTTGGCTTGGTTGGCAGTTTTTGGCAGAAAATCGTTCGATCGCTCGGGCTTAAGACGTGCCAAACACGCGATAAGTTTCCCTCAATCGGGTGGATGAGCGTGAAAAGTCTTCAGAAAAGTCGTTTGGGATGCCCTCCGAATTGCGAGGAAATCAACCCACCACAGTCCTAGAACGGTCTATGATAAGCGGAGTCTCAAAAGACCCGCGGAAATTTCTTCAATGTTCCCCCCATTTCGCGATCCGGCATTCGATTGTCCGGCCATTTTGTCGAATCACGACGGCCTGCCACGAGGAATTTTATGTTCATTCGCTGTTTCGGACGGTTTTTGGGTTTTCTGCCAATTTTTGCCTGCCTGGCTCTTTCGCCATTGTTCTTCGGCTGGGCGTCACCTGCCCTGGCTCAGTCGGATGAAGACGAAGCCTATCGAGCCCAGATGGAAGCTGAAAATTCGGGATCTGGGTCGGGATCTGGGTCGAGCGATTCTTACGGCGGATACAGTTCGGGGTACGGGCAGGCCGCCGGTGTGCAGACCGAATTCATGCAAACCTATGCGCCGGGACTGGCTGGACTTGCCAGCGGCTTCAAACTGACATCGCTCTTTGCACCCAAAACCGATGTCGAAATCCAAACGGGACCGGTTCTCTCACGCGAAGCCGAACAGGCGTTCGCGGCGGGCAACCAAGCATTGGCGTTGGAGTTGATGTGCGGTCACATCGCGACTGAATATGACGAAGCCCGAGTCGCGATCAGCATGGTCAAGTTCAGCCCGACGCTTAAGCGACCCGTTTGGAATGAGCGTTGGGCGGTTTCGATCGCCGTACGCGGCAGCGAGGATGTGAGCGACCCGAAGCCGATTCGCGAGGGAACCACGGCACCGGGGCGGGCAACCGCATCATCCGGCGGCGGCTATCCGAGCGGATACACAGGCGGCGATTCCGGTGGCGGTGATGAACAGCGACAGCGCGAGATGGAAGAGCAGGCGCGGTCAGCGGCGGAAAGCTACGGTGGACCCGATGGGAATCCTTCGATGGCGTCAGCGGCAGTCCCGCGAGCGACCGTCCGCGAAATGCTCAGCAGTGAGGCCGCGACCACCATGGACGAAAACTTGGGACTGGTCGCAGACGTGATCGCGGAAGAGTTCGCGGAACGCTTCGGCCGAGGTGATTTCGGCTCGCTGTTCACGACGATCGCGGCACCTGAGATGACCGATTCCCTCTCGCCCGTTCCGCCACCCGCAACACCTCTGCCGCCGACGCCCCGTGTTTCAGCCGAACTGGATGAAGCTTTATCTGACGCGTCCGGCGCTGCGCCGATGTGGCGACCGGGATTGACTTATCTGGGTTCCGGTTCTTCGGCAGAGATCATTCCCTTGGCAAAATCCGAAAACATTGATTTCTTGCTGCACTTCGACGTTCTGCTCAAACCGGGACGTGACGACTCCGTCCAAAACGTGTCGCGGTGCCGGCTTTACAACATGGCGACCGGCAAACAGTTGGCACTAACCAAGAGCATCGACAGTGTCGAAGCAGCCCAGTTGATATCGACGGGCCGGGCGGCGAACGAACGGGCCTACATCAAGGATCAAATCGCAAGTTTGACCGGAATCATTGATCGCGATGCCAAGGCCGTGGCGATGCCAACCACCCTTACCGCCGATGTAGCGAAACGCCGCGTCGCGGCGCTGATTGGTGGCCCGTCTTCCAAAACATTGCGGACACTCGCGGAGATTCGGCTCTATCAGTCTCTCAATTTGTTGACGCAACAAGATGTCGAAATGGCCTTCGATATCATCGGCGGTCCCGAAGGACTGATGCTGTTGCACGGACCCTATGACGAACGCCTGTTGATCGCCCGAAAGTGGGCGGTCGCCTCGCAACCTGTCGCCAAACAATAGTTCGCCAAGTCTGCGGCGCTGCCACGGATTCGCTCTCAAAAAATCGTTCGCTCAATTAAACTGTTTCGCCAGCTGATTCGATTTGCACCCATTTCTGACTCCACCACCCTCCCTCGAAGAGACCTTATCGATGTACCGTCGACAATTCCTGCAAGCTGCTGCCGCTACGACCGCCGCCACCATCGCGACCACGATGACTCGTCATCATGCCTTTGCCGACGAAGCTGACTCCAACGGGCTGCCGTTCAAAATCTCGTTGGCCGAATGGTCGCTGCACCGAACCTTGCGAGACGAGTCCAAGGGTGTCACCAATCTCGATTTTCCGCAAATCGCCCGCGAGCAGTTCGGCATCGAGGGGGTCGAGTACGTCAATCAGTTCTTCAAGGACAAAGCCAACGATAAGGCATACCTCAGCGAGCTTCAAAAGCGTTGCGATGATCACGGCGTCAAGAGTGTCCTGATCATGGTCGATGGTGAAGGAAACTTAGGCGATTCTGATGAAGCGGCACGCTCGAAAGCCGTCACCAATCATCACCAGTGGGTTGATGCCGCGAAGTTCCTTGGTTGTCATTCGATCCGAGTCAACGCCGCCAGCCAGGGTTCGTATATCGAACAGATCAAGTACGCGTCCGACGGACTACGAAAGCTCAGCGAGTATGCGAAGACTAACGACATCAACGTGATCGTCGAGAACCACGGCGGGCTGAGCAGCAACGCGGCATGGTTGGCGGTCGTGATCGAACGCGTCGGAATGGACAATTGCGGCACGCTGCCCGACTTCGGCAACTTCTATATCACGCGCGGAGATAAGCCGGATCTGTTCGATCGCTACCATGGTGTTCAAGCGATGATGCCCTACGCGAAAGCGGTCAGCGCAAAGACGTATGACTTCGATGCTGATGGCAACGAAACGAGCACCGATTACGAACGAATGATGAAGATCGTTCTGGACGCCGGTTATCACAGCTACGTCGGCATCGAGTACGAAGGCAACTCGCTCGGCGAATACGAAGGGATTCAAAAGAGCAAGGATTTGCTGATCAAAGTCGGCAAGAAGCTGGCGTAAGCCACTTCCACAAATGCGTGTCGGGTTACGCTCATTGTGGAACCCGACCGGTTGAATCGGCTGGTGGAACCAGCCCTACTTGCTAAACGCGAGTTTTAGAGGAGTAGACTTCGGCGTATTCGATCGCCCATGTGTCGATCAGTTGCTCGAACTCGTCCGCGTCGACTTCGGCGATCGGCACGAAGAACGACCGATTGAATAGTTCGCGATTCATGACGGTGCCTTTGCCCTTCAAGTCCAGCACTCGCAGATCGCTATACGGACGGATCATCATTTCGAGTCGGCTGTATTGGTTTTCGCGTCGCCCGGCGATGATCTTCAGGTCATCACGGTAGCACGCCGCGCCCCAGCCACCTTCGCCGAAGAGTGATTCCTCGCGGAAGCCAGGAAAGTGATCGGCGACCTTGTGAATCGCCTTTTCAATCCGCTCGGACAACGCAAGTCGATGCGACGTGTGCAACCGTCGCAGTTCGTCCTCCGACAGCTCCTTGGCACGCTGGGCCGAAGCTTTCTGGTCCGCTCGCTTCTGGCCTCGCGCGATCGCTGATTCCAATCTCGATTCGAAGTCGTCGCTCATTCGTCCGATGCGTCTGCTTTGGAGGCGGTTTGGGCCGGCGCGGTGTCCATGTCCGGCTCCGGTGCATCGGCTGGTATCACCGACTGCGAAACGGTTTCGTCGTACATCGGTTTTTCGACCACGGATTTTTCGGCGACCGGTTTCTCCGCCTTGGGTCTTTCAGTGAGCGCTTTTTCAGTGACGACCTTCTTGTCCTTGTCGAAGAACTGCAGCAAGTCACCAAAGGATCGCAGGGGTTCTTTCCCATGCTGCATCGCATCGGTCAACGGCTTGGCCTCGGCCTTTGCCACAACGCGGTACGACTCGGGTTTCTTACCGGCGCCTCCACGGCGATCACCCGCGCCGCCTCGATTGGCCGCTCCCCGACCTGCACCGCCTCGATTGCCGCCGCCCTGTTGCGGACGCGA
>JBGSLZ010000018.1:0-3040 GCA_041740415.1 Rubripirellula sp. | reverse complement strand
ATCTGGTCGGTCAGTGGGGCATTCGGACATTCGTCTTCGAGATCCCACATGTGATTGCAAAATAACGCCCGGCATCACCGGGTACGAAGAGTAAAAGCAGCCATCAAAAAACGCCCGCAAGTCGTACTCCGGTGCATGCATTGGTTATCCGTCGTAATGCGTACGCTGGTGGGAAAAGTGGCATCGGCCGATGCACCACACAGCGTATAGCGACCAACAAGCGGATGCAAGTTGCAGGAGAAGGACCGGCGAGGCCCGAGACGGTATCCAGTTCCAGAAAACGAGCGGGTCGTAAGTCGTCGCAGAAACAACGAAGGCGATCGGATAGGCCAAGCACATCGCAGCAGTCCACGGGAAACGCTTGAACGACGCTGGAGTAATGCTTAGTCCGTTCGACGCAATGAATAGCGCCCAAAGATCGAGAATGAACGAGTCTGTCCAGTAAGCAGCGGCGATTGGCCAGGTAAGTTGAAATAGCCCGAAGCGGTTGACGACCTTGCGCGTATGAGCGGCAAGGGGTCGCGGGATCAGAGTGACACCTCGACGCGTGAAGTCAAGCGACGCCTGATGCGGTGCTTCGTATGGATTCACTTGGGTCGTCAAGTAATTTCAGTCGGATAACGTTACCGATCAGCCGGCGGCGACGGTTGATCATCCACTTCAAAACGCCCGACTTCGCCGCTCGGTTGCATCGGATGGTTCGCCGATCATTCTAGCTGTTGGCGGAAGAAATCGCTCGCCTGTTCTTTGGCAATTGAATCTGCGGACGGGTTTTTCGACGCAGCTTCAAGCACCGCGAGAAGACGTTCGCGATTGGTCGCTTCTAGGGAGCTGTTCAAAATCCTGTTTATCATCCATACGGTATAAGTGGTTGGTTTGCGTGCCACTGAGACGCAGAGCTGATCGACGTATGCCGGGTAGAACTGCTCCAGGAAATGCACGAGCGGTCCGGGCATACCAAGATCAGCATCACGGTGTCGTTCGAAGAACGAGAAGGCCTCGGCGAAAACCGTGTCCGCATCATCGAGTTGAGCGACACCGTCAAGCACGTCGTACAAGTATCCGACATAGTCATCCTGTCCCACAGGAGCATCTCGGAGTTGTTGTGCGATCGTATTCATCGTCTCGGTTCGGCGAACGTTCGGGATCAGCGGGTGGCGGGAGTTGACTTGGATCTTACTAAAAACCGCACCACCGCCACTCCGTTGCATCCCATGGTTCGCCGCATTCTTTTGCGACTTGACGCTGGCGACTGAGAGTGACGATCACGCAATCATACCCTGCGTGTCGCAGTAGAGCGAAAGCGATTACAGAAACATGTCATCCACGTCCATGTTGGTCCATTCCACAGTCCAGTTGGATTCGATAGTAAATTCTTCAATCGGCCCTTTGTTGCCAATCCAGAGTCCAAGATCTTGAAGGTCGCCGCACGCTCGATACCAACTATCCCATGCAGTTTGGTAGTCAGCGGGCGAGCAACGATCGACGTTCGAAGCGAGTTTGACGACGGCATCAAAGACGACATGAATCGGGTCATCGCGTTCAATTTCGAGACGCAACGTCCCTCGATTGAATTGCGGACGACGCTCCATGACAGTAACCAAACCGACTCGCTTTCCGTCGACGGTCAGTGGTTGCATTAATGTGTCCATCAAACTCAGTCGGCGAACGTCCGACATCATCGGGTCGGGAGAGTTGATGTTCCATTTGAAAACGACCGCAAGCCCGACTCCGGTGCATGTCATGGTTATCCGCCTTTCGGGATGTCGCGCCCAAGGTGTTGGTAAACCATCCCGTTTGGGTCGGACCAGTACGCATGAAGCGCAGAACCGTCGGCATGAAGGATCGGCGTTGGGTTCTCGGGATTGTTTGGATCGAATTTCCAGTCTATTAGGATGGTTTCCCGCATGCGATCCATGTAGTCGGGTTCGTCGGGATGTCGTCCGCGAAGGAACAACGCGGGTTCAGACTCGACCGCGGCAGTCAGTTCGGCCCAGTCGTTCGGCCAGTCGTTGTCGTGCGTACGCATGTACCAGACGAGCATGTCGCCAGCGTCCCAAGCGGCGTAGGCTTCGGGAATGTGCCACCAGACGTAGCCGATTCGACCCACGAACAGCAAAGCAACAGACGCGACAATGGTGCCGGCGATCAGCCAAGTGCGTTTGTCGCGATTCATTGTTCGGACTTCAGTCGGATAACGTTACGGATCACCGGGTACGAACGAACGATTGACCATCAGAGCAGACGCTGTTGAGTACTCCGGTGCATCCGATGGTTATCGGCAGTATGTATGACGGCCAATCCGTTTTGCACGCCAATGTAGCGAAACTATCGGTGTAGCCGATCAGCAAAAGACAGAGCAACCAATGTCCGCGCATCCATTTCGGGTAGGCAGCAGTAACGGGAATCGCGCCGGAGGTGTGGAGTTCGGTAAAGCAGTCGACAGATTCAAGGAACGATTGGGAACGAAGAACGTACCTCGGCGCGATCCCAGCGTATCCAACGGCATTTGAATTCGGCAGGAAGCGAAGATCACACCGGCGGTCAAAGGAATGATGTCGCACAACGGACGACCGGGAATGAGTAATGTCCGCGCACCTTTCTATCATTGGCTAGATCCGATAAAGAATCCATGAAGTCCGTGGTCGGAGGCGAGTCGGCTGGATAATCCTGCTGACCAGGCCGTGATCGTTCTCTTGCGAGACGTCACAATCAATCGCTCTTAACACGTTGACACCCCAAACCACGGAGTTCTCTCATGGTGACATGCGCCATCGACCTTGGCAAGTTTAATAGCGTCTGCTGCTTCTTCGACCCGGCCACGCAGAAGCATCAGTTCGAGACCATCGCCACCAAACGCTCGCATGTCGAGCACCTGCTGACGACTCGGCCCGACATTGATCTGATCGTCATGGAAGCCTGCGGACCGTCGGGATGGATCAACGACATTTGCCAAGAAAGACAAGTCAAAACACTCGTCTGCAACACCAACGAGGAAGCCTGGAACTGGAAAGCCACCAAGCGAAAGACCGATCGCGAC
>JBGSLZ010000017.1:0-5322 GCA_041740415.1 Rubripirellula sp. | reverse complement strand
TGTGAGGCTGCGGAGCTGCGGGTCGGCTTCGCCGATCGCACGTTGGGCAAACAGTTGCCGTCGGCGCGGCTGAAAGCGGGCCATGAAATTCGTGAATGCTTGAAACAGACACGTATCTTGAAAGCCAACGGCCGGGAACTGTTCCGCGGTCATGTCACCATTCCGCTGACCGACATCAACGGCGCAACAACGGGAATCTATGGGCTGAGGATCGACGTTTTGCCGGAGCAGAAACCAGTGACTCTTCTCGGTGAGGGCCTGTTCAATGCCGGAGCACTCGGCTCGTTCGCTGAAGTCATCGTCTGCGGAAGCGTGCTCGATGCTTGGACCTTTTACGCCGCCGGTCACTCCAACGCGATCGCCGCCGTCGGTATCCAGCTCGGTTGCGAACACTTCAAGCGTATGCAGCGAATACTCCTTGCCGATCCCAACATCGATGGCGATTCGTTCGGTGGATTGGAACGACTGCGGATCAACTTCCCCGAGAACACAACAGTCAACGAGTACGCGATCAAAAACGCTGCCCTTGACGGCGCACTCGGCAAACGCATCCGAGCCGCGTCTTGGATCGCCGCAGCGTCGCCGAACGGATCCTCTGACGAACCAGTGGACACGAGTCAAGGGAACCCCACGAACAGACAGCCCGTCAGTTCGCCGACCCCCGCACCGATCGACGAATTGAATGCCGAGCAGAGTGAAACGGAGGTCACGGTCACGGTCGAGGCGCGCCGCTGGCGGATTCGGTCACTCGATCGGAACACGACCATCGGCGTGATGAAAGTCAACGTGATGGTCTTCAACCAGCGAACCGATCGGTATCACGTTGATACGCTCGACTTGTATCACTCCCGCTCGAGGCGTGTTTTTGTGCAAGACGCGATTGAAGAGACGGCGCTCAGCGAACACGAACTCCGTAGCGACCTAGGCCGCATCCTTCTCAAGCTCGAACAGCTGCAACAAGAACAACGCGGGCACGGTAACCGCCAACCCAAGCAAGTTGAACTGTCCCCGCCCGATCGCGGCGAAGCGATGGAACTACTCAAAGATGAACGTCTGCTTGACCGCATTTTGGAAGATTTTGAAACCTGCGGGATTGTCGGTGAACGAATCGGTAAACTAATCGGGTACCTCGCTGCGACCAGCCGCTTGTTACCCAAACCGCTTGGTGTGGTGATTCAATCGAGCAGTGCGGCAGGGAAAACGTCGTTGATGAACGCCATCCTGGCATTCATGCCGCGCGAACAGCAATTCGCTTGCAGTGCGATGACCAGCCAGAGTCTCTATTACGCAGCCAACCACGATCTGCGCCACAAGATTCTTTCGGTTGCCGAAGAGGAAGGGGCTCGCAACGCCGCCTATGCATTGAAGCTGTTGCAAAGTGAAGGCAAGCTTTCAATCGTCACTACAGCCAAAGAATCCGGCACCGGACGTACGATCGTCGAACGGTATGAGGTGGAAGGGCCGGTCGCGACGATTCTGACCACCACGGCCAGCGATGTCGATCCGGAGTTGATGAATCGATGCCTGGTTGTGGGTGTCGATGAAGAGAGCGGACAAACAGCGGCGATTCAAGCCCGGCAGCGGATCGGACACACATTGGAATGGCTGGTCGCTGATGAGCAGACGGAACAACTACGTCGGTTGCATCAAAACGCGCAGCGGCTGTTAGAGCCCGTTGTCATTGTCAACCGTTATGCCAACCAACTGACGTTCCCAACGTCGCGGGTCCGCGACCGCCGCGACAACAACGCCTACATGACATTGATCGACGCCATCGCGCTGCTGCACCAGCATCAGCGGGAACGAAGAATAACAACGGCCAAAGGGACATCGCTGGAATTCATCGAGGTCGAGCGTTGCGACATCACATTGGCGAACATGCTGGTCAGCTCGATCATGGGATCGAGCATCGATGATCTCCCCACCCAGACCCGTCGGCTGTTACTGGCGATCTTCGAGTACGTCGACTCGATCTCCGAGCAGACCGATCAGACGATCGACGAGATTCGGTTCACTCGCCGAGAGTTGCGAGACGCGCTGAGTTGGGGACAAACGCAACTGAAAGTCCACCTCGACCGCTTGATAGCGTACGAGTATGTGCAGGCTTATCCCGGCCCAGGACGCACGCGACTTCATGAACTTCGCTGGGACGGCCGGGGCCGCGAAGGCGAACCTGCGCTCTACGGCCTGACCGATCCCGCCACGCTGGTCGAAACGTTTGAAACTGCCATTACGACGACATCATCATCGGCTAGGAACGCCTCATTATCGGGGTCAACCGATTGATGAGCGCCCCAAGATCGGCCGATTGTCGGGCCATTGTCGGTGCTGCCGTTTCGAGCTAACTCGTTTTAAGTACATGTGTTAGCTGCTCACTCATCGGGACGCTGCGAAAAACGCGGCACACCCGCACCCAGAAAAACGTACGCACCGATCGTACGTAGCGGCAATTCTGCCGACCGTTCATCGCTGCTTGATGAATGAAATCTTTCCGCTTTAACCGTCCGGGCTATCGGTGCGCGCCGGCACACCTATCAAGGAAATCCCATGTCCAAAAAACTATGCAAACCGATGCAGCCTTTTGGTGACGCGAGTGACCCACGCGGGTTCTGGCAACTGCTGCAAGAACATCTCGTCTGGCTGCGTGTCCACAACTACAGCGAAGCGACGATCCGCAAACGGGCGCTGTACGTCCGCCAGTTCGCGATCTGGTGCCTCGACCGTGACTTGAACGGCCCGCAAACGATTAGCAAACCGATTGTCGAATCGTTTCAACGCTCGTTGTACCGCAAGCGTAAACGGGATGGGCAGCCCTTATCATGGGGCAGCCAGCACTTGCACTTGAAAGAGATCCGCAGCTTCTTTGCCTGGCTGGTGAAAGTCAATCACATCCCGTTTAGCCCGGCAGCAGAAATCGAGCTACCGAAGCAGCCAAAGACGCTCCCCAAAGCGATCCTCAGTTCTGACGAAGTTGAGACGGTACTGTCCCAACCCGACGCGACTACACCGCTGGGACTGCGTGACCGGGCGATCTTGGAAACGTTTTATTCCACCGGCATCCGCCGCACCGAACTCTGCTGCCTGCGGATCGACGATATTCAAGTCGATCGTCAATGCTTGTTCATCAACCAGGGAAAAGGAAAGAAGGACCGCTACGTTCCGATCGGGATGCGGGCGTTGATTTGGATCGCCCGCTACGTCGAACAGGCTCGCGACAAGCTGTTGCTCGATGAAAAAGAACGGACGCTGTTCGTGACCAACCAAGGCGAACCATTGAATCCCGATTCGTTGACCGAGTATGCCAGGCGGTACATTCGATCAGCCGGGGTGAACAAACCGGGTGCGTGCCACATCTTCCGTCACACGATGGCGACGTTGATGCATGAAAATGGCGCAGACTTGTCGATAATTGGAATTATTCTAGGTCACGAAAAGACCGACACCACGCGAATTTACGCCCGCACGTCGCTGCGCCGACTGCTGGAGACGCATAGCCGCACGCATCCGGCTGAAAAAGTCTCCGACATTCGGCCTTCGACCGATGATGATGTCAACCGGCAAGATTGAATGGGATCTTTGTTGGAAGCAACTCCATTAATCCCACTGCGTTCGGCCGTGTGAAGCACCAATCGACACGGACGTCGGTTCGGTCGCACACGGGTGAGCGTTGCGGTTACTGCCAACTGCCAGAGCAACCTTCGCCGATTGCTCGGCTGCAAGTCAAAACCATCCGCCGATGGAAACTCTGGCAACGCGAGCAACACCGATCGTCGACGCAAGGACAGAGGCGATTTCACTCATTGCCGGTTACACGAAACAAGTTGGCTCAGGTAGCATGGGCGCGCGTCTCCGCAATTCGCACTCTTCAACTTCGTGTGTTCAACATGCCGCTTGGAATTCGGCCGACCGTCGATTTTGCCTTCAAGAAGATCTTCGGATCGCCTCAAAACTCGGATGCTTTGATCGGATTGCTCAATGCCATCCTCGACCGCGAGCAGCCGATCGTTTCGGTCGAGATCCTCAATCCCTTCAGCTACCAAGAGTTCGCCGAAAGCAAACTGATCGTGCTCGACGTGCGGTGCCGCGACTCGGCCGGCGGTTGGCTCAACGTGGAGATGCAAGTTTCGGTCTACGCTGGGCTGATCGAGCGGTTGGTGTATTACGCCTGCAGCATGTACGTTGACCAACTGTCCGCAGGGGGTAACTATGCCCTGGCTGCACCTTCGATCTCGATTTGCCTGCTCAATCGTGTTCTTTTCGCCGAGACACCTCAGGCCCACCATCGTTTTCAGATGCTCGATCGCGAAAGCGGGCGAGAGATTTTCAACGCGATCGAAGTCCACACGGTAGAATTGACGAAGTATGATTTAGACCAGCAGTCGATTCCCGAGGCGAGCAAGCTAGAGCAGTGGGCATTCCTGTTGCTTTATGCGCAGGACTACGACGCCGAAACGCTGAGGCAGTTGCTTCCTGGGATCGAATTCGATACGGCGATCGCCACGATTGAAACCATTTCCGCCAAGACGGAGGACAAGCAGATGTACGACCAGCGAGAAAAAGCCCAGCGAGACTACGAGTGGGCCATCTCGGGCGCCCGCGAAGAAGGACGTGAGGAAGGACGTGAAGCGGGTCGTGAAGCGGGACGTGAGGAAGGAGAGTTGGTCGGCAAGGTGCAAATGCTTCAGGAGTTGCTCGGTGATGCACTGACGGTGAAATCTATTCTGTTGTCTGAAGGAACCGATGCACTCACGAAGCGCCTTGCCGAGTTGCAGCAACGCCTTCGTGACCGGCAAATCGGATGAGATCGTCACCCACGACTTAAGTGCCCGCACCGTCGACGGGGTACAGCTACGATGTAAGCGAAACGCGAGCCTATAACACCGACAACACGCTGGATTAGTTATTGCACCGGCCGAAGACACGGCGGCTCGAAAGGCCGGCGCATTCAATAGTCCGGTGGCGGGCCGAACGCGACACGAAGCCGGTAAGCGTGACCGTACACCACCTGGAAGTTTGATCCCGTACAATCAATCGCATGAACCTCTGCGCGAAAAAACGACCAACCTCCAAAAACGGGTTCCCCGGCGCGCGCCGAAATTTGTACGTGCATGATCGGCGAACCGGCCATCGCAACCCACGATCGTGTACCAAGTTACGGCGTATCAACTACGAAACGTGTGGCCGATTGGAGTCTTGCTCCAGAGACCCCATCGGGTATGTGGATGGTCCTTCTGCGTATCAACACTACTTCGGGTTAAGCCATACAGACGCTAGTGGTTTGAGCAGTGGCTTGATACAGGATGTGGTAAAAGCTCCCGCGCC
>JBGSLZ010000016.1:0-135636 GCA_041740415.1 Rubripirellula sp. | reverse complement strand
GTTCGCGGAGAATATAGTTGGATTCTCCGCGAACGGAGTCGCGGAGCCACTGTCACGCAAACCTTAGCAGCGCGTACTTTCGCTTTCCTCGCCTGAGCACCAGCACGGTCTCGCTTGCCAAGTCAGCCGTCGTAAGCCGTTGCTGTTCGTCAGAAGCTCGTACGTTGTTCAAGTACACGCCGCCTTCCTTGATCGCTCGACGCGCCTCACCGCCGCTAGCGACCAGCCCCGCGTCTTGAAGCGCTTCGACGATCCAGTAGCCTTCGCCAGCGAGCTTGCCACGATCGACATCCTTACTCGGTACGTCGGCGAAGATTGCGCCGAGCGCTGCGTCCGTAGCCTCACCGATTTCGCCGCCGAACAAAATCTGCGATGCACGCTCGGCGACTTGCAGACCTTCGTCGCCATGCAAGAGCTTCGTCATCCATTCGGCCAAGCGAATTTGCGCCGTCAACTTGCCCGGATCCTTCGCGGTCGCATCGGCCAATGCGTCGTACTCTTCGCGATCGATTTCGGTCAGGTAGGCGATGCAGCGCATCACGTCGGCGTCGTCGACCGTCCGCCAATACTGAAAGAACTCATAAGGCGATGTTCGACTGGGATCCAGCCAAATCGCGCCTTTTTCAGTCTTGCCCATCTTGCGCCCATCGCTGGTCGTCAGCAGCGGCGCGGTAACCCCGAACAACTGCTTGCCGAGCATGCGTCGACCCAAGTCAATGCCGGCCGTGATGTTGCCCCATTGGTCGCTGCCGCCGGCTTGAATCATGCAACCATGCTGGCGTGATAGGTGTACGAAGTCATAGGCCTGCAACAGCATGTAACTGAATTCGGTGTAGCTGAGTCCCGCTTCGCTTTCCAAACGCGAACGCACCGATTCTTTGCCCATCATCGCGCCGACGGGAAAATTCTTGCCGACATCTCGCAAGAATTCCAAGTACGAATATCCTTGCATCCAATCGAAGTTATTGAGCAACAGCGCGCCATCCTTGCCGCTGAAGTCCAACAGCATCCGCATTTGTGCAGCGACGCCATCGACGTTCTCTTGAAGTTGTTCAGCGGACAACAGATTGCGTTCTTCGCTCTTACCGCTCGGGTCGCCGATCATGCCGGTTGCGCCACCGACCAAAGCGATCGGACGGTGTCCGGCCCGTTGAAACCGCCGCAGCAACATCAACTGCATCAAGCTTCCCACGTGCAAGCTTGACGCGGTCGGATCGAAGCCGATGTAGACCGTCTGTCGGCCCGAGGCGAGCAGTTTTTCCAATCCCGATTCATCGGTGCATTGATGGATCAGTCCCCGCCAACGCAGATCGGCAAGTAGGTTTGTTTCAGACATTTTTAGATTGTGATTGGCGGGCCAGAATTGCTTCGGCGACGGACAGGTCTTCGGGATAAGTGATCTTCAGGTTATCGGCGCTGCCGCGGACGATTGACACGGCGTGACCGATTCGCTCGACCAGTTCGGCGTCATCCGTTGCCGGTCGCCCATTGTGCTTTTCGTAGGCCGTTTTCAGCAAGCCGGCGGCAAAAACCTGGGGCGTTAGCGCCACGTACAAGTCACGTCGATCCACCGTTTCGGTTCGCGCTAATCCGCCCGAAGTCTTGATTTCTCGCTTGATCGTACCTGGGACGGGGCAGGCAAGTATCGCTGAGCCCGTTTGTGACGCGATCGCGAAGACGGCCGCCAAATCCGCATCCGAAACCAAGGGTCGGGCAGCATCATGCACCGCGATCCAGCGCACGTTTTCGTCGTCGCCGAGCGCGGCGATTCCCGCTCGCACGCTATCAGATCGTTCGGCGCCGCCATCGACCAGCTCGATGTTCAGTTCACGGACCAGCGACGCAAACTCATGCTCAAACGCATCCCGGTCGGCGATCGAAATCGGCATCACGATGCGCCCGACCAAGGGATTGGCAACTAAACGCGAAGCCGATCGATACCACAGCGGCTTACCGGCCAGCATTGCGAACAATTTGTTGCGATGACCGCCGAAACGCTGACCGCTGCCGGCCGCCGGGATGATGACTCCGATCGATCCGATCGTCGGCGGTTGATGAGAAGGATCGGTCACGAGTGAAGTTTTCCGCTGATGAGCAGTGAAGAAAGCAGTGAAGAAAGTTGAGAGGCGGCGTGAGTAGCAGACACTTTCCAAGTGCCGTCACCGCGGAAACTTTGGTGATTGCGGTTGGCGCTCGGAGTGTGCCTGCTACACGATAGAGGAAACGAAGACCAATGTTTAGGCTTTGTCTTCGTCATCGTCCTCGTCGTAGTCCTCGTACTCGTCTTCATCGCCGTCGCTGTCCTCGTCTTCGTCTTCGTGCTCTTGTTCCTCTTCCGCTTGTTCCTCGTCAGCTTCAGAGACTTCGTCCGTTTCGTCATCGAGTCCTTGCAGCGCATTCCACTGGGCCATCGTCATAACGACATCGCGAGCTTTGCTGCCGTTGTATTCGCCGACGATGCCGTCTTCCGCCATGAAATCGATCAGCTTGGCTGCGCGCCCGTAACCGATACCGAGGCAACGCTGCAACAGCGAGCACGAACCGCGGCCTTCGCGGATGACCACTTCGATCGCGCTGTCATACAGCTCGTCTCGCTTTTTGATCGACTCCATCGAAGTGCCCTCGGCGACTTCGCCTTCGGCGTCGAGTTTCAAGTTCATCAATTCGCCGACAAAGTTTTGCTCGCCTTGGCTACAGTGCGCACAAACCGCATCGATCTCTGCGTCGGACACGTAGGTACCTTGACCGCGGATCAGCGTGCTGGTGCCCGGCCACAGAAACAGCATGTCACCGTTGCCGAGCAGTTTGTCGGCGCCGTTTTCGTCGAGCACAACGCGGCTGTCCGTTTTGCTGGCGACTTGGAAGCTCAATCGGGCCGGCAGGTTGCTCTTGATCAAACCAGTGATGACATCGACGGTCGGTTTTTGAGTCGCCAAGATCAAGTGGATACCGACGGCGCGGCTCTTCTGTGCCAGTCGGATGATGTGCGTTTCAACATCTTTGCCCGCAGTCATCATCAGGTCCGCCATTTCGTCGGCGATGATCACGATGAAGGGCAGTTTGTCAGGCACATCGCGAGCACCGTCGGCTTCGTCGATTTCTAAACGGCGCATGATCTCTTCGCGGCCGAGGTCGTTGAAACTGTTGATATGGCGAACGCCGACCTTTGCCAACAACGAATAACGTTCTTCCATCTTCTCGACGGCCCAGGCCAAGATCGCTTCGGCCTTGCGCATGTCCGTGATGACCGGGTGCATCAGGTGCGGCAATCGCCCGTAGCCGCTCAGTTCGACCATCTTCGGGTCGATCATCAGCATCCGAACTTCGTCTGGTCGGCAACACATCAAGATCGAAGTGATGATCGTGTTCAAACAAACTGATTTACCCGTACCGGTTCGACCGGCGATCAACAGGTGCGGCATCTTGGCCAAGTCGACGACCATCGGATTACCCGCGACGTCCTTGCCGAGGAACACCGGAATATTCATCTTGCTGCTGCGCGTGTCGGATTCTTCGAGCACGTCTCGCAGCATCACGACTTGGCGAGTTTCGTTGGGCACTTCGACGCCGACGGTGTTCTTGCCCGGGATCGGCGCCACGATACGAACGCTGGGCACACGCAGCGCGATCGCCAAGTCGTCGGACAAACTGGTGATCTTACTCAGCCGCAGGCCGGCTTCCAATTCGATTTCGTACTGCGTGATGACGGGGCCAGTCTCGATCTCACCGACACCGATGTTGAAACCGAAATGCTTGAATGTTTCGACGAGGATCTGTGCCGTCCGCAAGCATTCCTGTGTCCGTTGTTCGTAGTCGATGTCGTCGCTTTGCTGCAGCAGTTCCCAACTGGGCAATCGGTAATCTTCGCTGCCATCGGGCGCGGATTCCTTGACCGTATTCAAGAACTCTTGGCGTGGATCTCGTTTTTCTTTCGGTTTGGGCAAGCGAATTTTCGGTTCGCCGACGGTGTGTGGTTCATCCTGGCGCAGCGTCACCGTTTCATCATCGATCTCAATTTCGCGAGTCGGCGCCTCAGCGACTTCTTCCTCGTCTTCCCACTCTTCGTCTTCGTACTGTTCGTCTTCGGTTTCCACGTCGGCTTGTGGTGTCGGCGACAACGCCGCGCTGGCGGATGCGGCGAGTCCTGCTGCGGTTGCCAATGCTGCGTCGACAACCGATTCTTTTTTAAATCGATTGAATTTGATTTTGGGTCCGACGTGCGCTTCATCGGCGATCGATCGAGGTTTGTCGGGATCGATGATCGCTACCGGCGTTACTTCCACGGCTGAATCGACTGGGGTGTCTTCGGCGTCGATCGTGATCGGTTGTTCGAGATCTGTGAAGGGTTGTCGAATGCGTCTGGCCGGTAGCACTCCGGCGGCCCGCTGGATGCCCCGTCGTGAAACGCTTGCGCCTTGCGCAACGATCGTTTTTCCGGCGTAAAGCAATGCGTAATCCGTCGTCAGCAACAGTCCGACAGCCAGCGTCGTCAGCGTCAGAATCCAGCCGCCGGCGGGCGCGAAATGTTCGAGCAACCACGTCGACGTCATCGCGCCCAGATAGCCGCCGGCACCGACAACTGGCATCCCCTCAAAAGCCGTGTGCGACATGCCCGCCGCGGTGGAAGCACCGAGCACCGTGATTGTGCCACCGAGCGAACGCAGCACCGGTGCATTGAGTTGTCCACGCACCAGCAACGCCGTCGCCACTCCGCCGCAACCCGCGATCACCAACACGAACGCCAACCCGATCGAATCGAATAGCATCGAGGAAATTAGAGCGCCCCAGTAACCGCAAGCGTTCGTGATCGATCCGTTGAGCGGATAAACCGTCACGTCGGGCGAATAGAAATTTCGGATCGGCCAAATCGGTGTGTCGATCGGGTCGGCCGCGCTGCGGGTGACCACCGAAACGACCATCAACAATGTGATTGCGACCAAGGCGATGGCGGCAATGTCGCGAACCAAGTTCGGCTGTCGCTCGTCGTCAGATGAATCGATCGGTAGGGCCGACATCGAAAGCTCGACTGTGTGACAGTGGACGGATGGAACGACGACACCGGCGCAGCGGCGCACGGCTTATCGTTTCATTCGGCACAAACCGGCGTCACCGGCAAGTCACGGACATCGAGTCGTCACAATCGTTACAGCCGGACAAACTATCGAAAACTCAGAAGCTATCGCGCGGCGACGATGCCCAATGCCGCCTTCAAGCTGGTTTCACCGGCAATCGCTCGATCGATAGCCGTTTGGCGCATCAGTTTCACGCCATCAGCGGCAGCAGCGCGGCGAATCGCCGACGATGATTCCTGCTTTTGAATCGATTCGGCGATACGGCGCGTGATGCGAACAACTTCAAAGATCGGGAACCTGCCTTGATAGCCGGTTTGACGACAATGCTGGCATCCCACCGATCGATAAACGGTCGCATTGGCGTCGATCGCGAATCGCTTGGCGAGTTCAGCTTCGATTGGATGAGGCTGCCTGCACTGATCGCATAACCGGCGAACCATGCGTTGGCTAACGACGGCTCGGACAGTCCGCGCGATGGTGGAAGGTTTGATCCCCATACCATTCAGAGAGTTGAGGCAGCTCGCCGCATCGGGCTGGAACATTGACGACAACACCAGTCGTCCGCCCGCGGCGGCGCGGAAGCATGCAGAGGCCGTTTCATCGTCATGCATCTCGGCGACCATCAACACGTCGGGATCTTGTCGCAACAGATTCAATACGGCGGACGCATAGGTCAAACCGAGTTCTGGTCGCACCGGAACTTGGTTGACGCCGGGCAAACGGATGTCGATGTTTTGTTCAGCTGTGCAAATGTTGACGCGATCACTGTGGAGTTCATTGAGGCATGCGGCCAACGTCGTGCTCTTTCCGCTGCCCGCGGGTCCGGTTACTAGGATCAAGCCTTCGCCGCCGCCCATCGCCTTGACCAGTTGCGATCGCGCCGAATCGTCCATGCCGAGCGACACCAAGTCATTTGGCACGTTCACTCGATTGACGAGTCGAAGAATTGTTTTCAGTCCGTCCATCGTCGGGCAAGTATTGATTCGCACATCAATTTTGCGAGACGTGTTTTGCAACTGGAAGGAGCCTTCTTGTGGCAAACGAAAGTCGGCCAGATGGATGCGACCCAATTCGCCGAGCTGCTCAACGATCTGGTGCGACCATGATGGTGACGGGGAAGCGTAATCTTTCAAGGTTTGGTCGATGCGCAGCCGAACGCGGTGACCTTCTTGCAATGGTTCGATGTGGATGTCGCTGGCGCCTTGTTGGACCGCTCGTTCCATCAGCTCGTTGAAGTACGACGCCGGTTCCGGCGCAAGCGTCATTCGGCCGCTCGGTCCGCATATCCAATCGGTTCCGCTGCAAACGACAGGAATGGGAATCTTGGCGTGACGTCGTGTCGGCGGTTGGTGATCGCTATACATCTCGGCCAGCAATCGTCGCACGACCGAAAGTGTCGTGAACAGCGGTCGCATTTGGCGGCCGGTTACCAATCGGATTTCGTCAGCCAACAACAGCGAATCGGGCGAAAAGATAGCGACTTCGATCGTGCTGCCGTCATCGGACAAAGGCGCCAACAAGTTGTCACGGCACAATTGCGCCGGCAGGATTTTGCAGACCGACATATCGATCGGAGTCGGCTTATCGACCGGTGGATCGAACAGCGGCATCAAGTAATGACTTGCGTATGCTTGGGCGATGGAGCGTTCGCAGGCGAGTCCGTTTTCAATCGCCAGTTCTTCAAACGAAACGCAGTGCTCATCGGCCAATTCGTAGAGTTGCCCAAGCCGCACGGGGTCGAGACAATTCAATGTTTCGGACAGTCGAACGATCAAGGGATCTTGAAAGGTCGGCTTGATCGGCATCGCAAGGGAACCGGCCATCATTGTGCCTGCGTCGCTGCGATGAGTTTGCCGCGTTCAACAACGTTCGTGGCGATGCGTGATTCTTTCACCAGTCCGTCTTGATCGAACTCGATCTGATAGTCCCCGAAGGCGAAGTCGGAACCGACCCGCGTCAATGTCAGCGACCAATCCCTCGGTGATTGGCATCGCATCGCGCCGATCGAAAAGTACGGCGGCATCGGATGCGACAGGTCAAGCAAGTCGATCGAATCCGCGTAGCGTCCGGCGCGGTCGAAATGAGCTTGTTGTGCTGCTTGGATATCTCGCAAGAACTCGATCCCAACGATCGCTTTGGCGTGTTCGGCGGACTGGATGTAGCGGGGAATGCCGACCAGGGTCAACAAGCCGACGATGAGCGACATCGCCAGCATGAAGGACGACGATCCGCCACGGAGCGGCGACGTTGGAATGGGCTCGACGTAAGACATGACTTGGCAACTACCGTTGGATCTGGAGAACTATTTCCCGATAACAACGGTTAGGTCACGGACTCGATGTCGTAGCGCTGGAGCAGCGGTTTTCCAAGCTAAGATCGAGAGGCCTTCGAAGAGTAGAACAATTGTCCCAATTGTTTGGGATATGCGGCCTCAAACGATTGGGACAATCGTTCTACCAACGGTTAGTTGACGTATTCCTCTTCCTCTTCGCCGGTCGGTCGCGAGATTTCACCGCTGTCTTCGAGGTGGCGAACGATGTCGACGATCTTTTGCTGAACCGCTTCGACTTCGCTGACGCGGACGCTGCCCAGGTACCCCATTTCTTCTTTCAGATTCTCCGCCGCCCGCGTGCTCATGTTTCGCATCACTTTGTCTTGCAGCGGTTGGCTGGCGCCCTTGAGCGACATGGCCCACTGTGACGTTTCGACGTTCTTGAGCAGCGACTGAATGTCGCGATCGGCCAGTTTGCTGATGTCCTCGAAGACAAACATCAAGCGGCGGATTTCGTCAGATAGTTCCGGATCTTCGCGACCGAGCGATTCCATGATCGTTCGTTCGATCGACCGTTCGCAGACGTTCAAGATCTCGGCGACATTGCCGACGCCGCCGGTGCTACTTTGCTTCTGGTTGACCATGCTGCTAAGACGCATTTCCAGGCCGAATTCCAACTCGGCGACCGCTTCGGGGCTGGTGCGTCCGATCGAGGCGATGCGGCGAATGACTTCGAGTTGCTTTTCGGGATCAAGTCCGGCCAAAACTTCGGCGGCGTACGGTCCCGGCACGTGACTCATCAACAGAGCGATCGTTTGCGGATGTTCGTCGCCGATGAATTGCAGCAGTGTTTGCGAATCGACTTTCTTGATGAAGCCGAACGGCATCGCGTCGATGGTTTGCTGCAAATTGGCGATCAGCTCGTTGGCATCGCGTCCGAGTGCTTCTTTGATCAGCACCTTTGCCCGTTCGAGACCACCGGGGCTGGCGTAGAGCGAACTGGCTTTGCTGGTCAAGAACTCGGCGATCACAATTTCCTGATCGCTGCCGCCGACCGACTCCGTTTGCGCGATCATGATGCTGATCGCTTCGATGTAACGTGGCGGCAGTTGGCCGAGAATCTTGGCGGCCGATTTGGTCGGCAGACTCATCAACAAAATGGCCGCCTTACGCAAGCCTGGTTCGTCAAATGAATGCAATGTGGCCGCCATCGTTATTACTGCCCTTCCGCGACGTTTTCGATCGGGGACTCTGCTGGGTTGAGAATCGTTCTGAATCGTTATCGGCAGACCGGAGTCAACCGTCGTCGCATCGGAGCGAGAGTTCAGGCTGTAAGGATTGTGAGGCTCAGGCGGCGGAACCGAGTTCGGTCGGAGTTGTTGACTGATCGAAACATCCGTTGTCTTTTCACAGCCTCGGTTGATGCGAATGCTCAACGCGGCGAACGGTCGGTCGTGCGAATCATCGTCAAAGGTGCGGCGCGTAAGGCCCGCCGACGAATTGGCTTGAGCTTTGCGAAGTGCTTTGCAACGACGCGAATCGTCAAGTTCATGCCCCGCAAATTCTTTTCTTTTGGACGAGTTGCCGATGTCGAATCAAGATCCAAGTTTCGACCAACGACCGATTCTGATCGTCGTGTTCGCGATCGCAGTGATTCTGTTTGCCGGAAGAACCTCTGCGGCGGACACATGCGGGCTTTGCGCTGCACCGATTCAATTGGATGGTCAATCGTTGTTCATTGCTGACAGCGATTCGCTGGATCCGTATCGGCGATCGAGTCGGCCGCAGTATGCGTTTCTGATGGCGGGACTAGCGAACTTCGACGCCGACGCGGAAGCCGATGGCTGGCGAGCCGACGTCGCGGTGCTCGATGGCAAGGACCAACCGGTGGCCATGCCGGCGGACGCTTTTTTTGAGTTGAAGATGCCGACATCCGCGCCGATTGTTTGGTCGATGCCGCTGCCGTTTGAGTCGAACGGAGTGGCGACGGTACGGCTACCGATGCCTGCATCCTATGAAGCAACCTTGCGGGTCGACGAAGACCGATTCAACTGGATCAATGAACGCCGGCGTCGATCGACTGGTCAAAATCGAACATTTTTGATCGACCCGTTGGAGTCACGATTCGCGGTCCCGAGCGATGGGCGACTGACGGTGCGCGTGACGATTGCCAGCGAAGGTGTGTTCGCGGCAACCACTTTTGTTCCCATTCGTCGACCCACCTTGGTTGACACTTGGGTCATTGATCGATAGGCTCAAAGGAACGACGGACATTCGATTGCCCGGGCCTGCAAGGTTCGGGCAGTTTTTTTGTACGGACGCTAAACCAACGCCTTTTATACCGATTTCACAGCAGCCATCGGCCATGAATCCTCAAGACATCCTTCGCTACGTCGATTCACTCCATCGCGAGAAAAACATTGACAAGGAGTTGGTGTTTGTGGCGATCGAGTCGGCTCTGCAGACGGCCGCGAAACGGCAATACGGCGAAGATGCGGACATCATCGTGCAACTCGATCGCGACAACGGCAAAATCGCCGCCACGTTGGAAGGCGAGCCACTCGGCGATGACCAGATCGGCCGCATCGGTGCTCAGACGGCCAAACAAGTCATCATTCAAAAAGTCAAAGAGGCCGAACGCGATGCTTTGATGCTGGAGTATCGCGAACAGATCGGCGAGATCGTCAGTGGCATCATCGGCCGGGCCGATGGCGGCGTGGCGACCGTGAACCTGGGGAACGTCGAAGCGATCCTGCCGCGCAGCGAACAGATTCCGGGCGAGAGCCTCCACGCGGGCGAGCGAGTTCGCGCGGTCGTGTTTGAAGTTCGCGCAACGGGCAACCGTGTTCGCGTCGTACTCAGCCGGACGCGACCCCAGTTGGTTCAGCGATTGTTTGAGCAAGAAATTCCCGAGATCGGCGAAGAAATCATTTCGATCCGCTCGATCAGCCGCGAACCGGGTTACCGCAGCAAGGTCGCCGTCAGCAGCGTTGACAGCCAAGTTGATCCGATCGCGGTTTGCGTCGGTTATCGCGGCAGCCGGATCAAAGCGGTTCGCGAAGAATTGGCCGGCGAACACATCGATGTGGTTCGGTACAGCGACGATCCTGAAATCTTGATTCCCAACGCGCTGCAGCCTGCTGAAGTCGAGCAGGTTTTGCTGTGTGACATGATCGGTCGCGCGATCGTGCTGGTCAAAGAGGATCAATTGTCGCTGGCGATCGGTCGGCGGGGCCAAAATGTTCGGCTGGGCAGCAAGCTGTGCGGCTGGGACATCGAAATCATGACGGGGTCTGAATTGGAAGAGCAGATCGAGCGAGCGGTGGCGGGTTTCAGCCAAATCGATGGGATCACCGAAGAAATCGCTCAAGCGCTGGTCGAACAGGGATATCTGTCTTACGACGACTTGTCGGTGATCGAGCCCGATCTGTTCATGGAGATGAGCGGATTGTCGGCCGAGCAGGTGGACAGCATCGTCGAAATGGCTGAGCAAATGGGCGAAGAGGCCGAGAAGGCCGCCTCCGACGAACGGCGGGCACGCCGCGAACGAGAGCAGATTCAGAAAGAAGCGGAAGCGGCCGGTATCGCCGAGCCCGAAGCGGCGATTGAGGTTGCCGAGCCCGAAGCAGAGGCTCCAGCAGAAGCTTCCGCCGAATTGGAATCGGAGTCCGAGCCTGAGTCGACGACCACCGAGAAAAGCTGAGCTTTGGTGGCCGGAGGGGCGGCGAAGTTGAAAACTTGGGCCGTTCCGGTGTAAAGTACCGTTCTACACCTCTTCGCCGGCGATGTTTTTCGCTATCCTGTCGAGACTTTGAGCCCCACAGGGTTCCCAAGTGTCGTTGTAGGATTCCCGTTGTGGCTGTTTTTCGGGGTCATTTTGATCCGCGAATCGGCTGCGACGATGGAGGAATGGTTTATGTGACCCACCCAAATTTTTGAACCCGGCCCCGCGCAGCCCGAAGCCTGAGAAGCCCCATTGGTTTCTACAGCCACTCCGGGCAACCCCCGCATATCACGCAACGAACCATCAACGTGTGGCGGGTTCCCAATCGAATCGACAGGATTTTCACCACGTGTCCGCACGCATTTACGCGCTCGCAAAAGAACTGAACCTCGACAGCAAAGATCTGGTCGACATCGTCAAAAAGGTCGGTATTTCCGGTAAGGGGTCGGCGCTGGCCAGTCTGACCGACGAAGAAACGTCGCGAGTCAGAGAGCATCTCGCCGGGTCTGCTACGAAACCGGCGCCCCCCGCTTCAACGTCGGCTCCGACACTCGGTGCTGTGCGTGATTCCGTCGTGCCATCGGAGCGAAAGCCGATCGCGATCAACGTCGGTCGATCACGATCGCGTCCGACGACGGCGCGGAGCGAAACGTCGGCGCCTGTGGTCGAGGTCGCCGCAGCTAAGCCCCCAGTCACCTCGCCCGCCCCTCGCAAAGCGGACGTGGTCACCGCCGCTGATGAATCAGCGCCTGTGCGGGCCAGCAGTCCGGTCGCGAACGTCCCCGTCCCGGTGATGATGGCTGCGGAGTCGTCGTCCAGCGACGCAGGGTCTCTCAAGAAGCCTGGGTTTGCCAGTCGCATCGCGAGTCGGATGGCGGCTCGGAAAGGTTTTTCATCACCGACTGAGCCCGTTTCACCGATCCGCCGTGACTCAGCCGTCGCGTCCGGAAAAGTTCGTTCGCTCGATCGTCCAGCCGCCGGAAGCGGCGATAAGAAGACGGATGATGCGTCACGCAATAAGCGCCGCGAACCACGAATCAACGTCAAGATGACGTCGCTGCCGGAAGTCAACGAGCAAGCCGTGCCGAAGCCGGTTTCGGGTGAACCGAAAGCGCAGAAGCCCGACGTCAAGCTCAGCGCCGACGCGATCGCCGGCCACCGTCAAGGCATGCGGGCGCCGCTGGAACAACTGGCCAAGGAAGACGACGACAAGAAGAAAGCCGCCAAGCGAGGTGGGCTGAGTGGGTTTACCGGCGACAAGTCAAAACGTGGACCTGCGGTCAAAGAAGAGGAAGACAAGCCGCGCAAGAAAGGTCTGGCCGGAATGGCCAGCCCGCGTGCCGAACGCACGCGAGGCAAGACGCGTGGCCGCGTAAGTTTGGACGGCAACGCCGGTTTCGATCGGTCGCGTCAGTACCGATCGGGTCGCGGTTCGAAGCGCAAGACGATCAACACGGCCGCACCCCGAAAGGACGCCGTTGTTCTGGAAATGCCATGCACGATCCGAACTTTTTCGGAGGCCGCCGGCGTTTCAGTCGGCAAGGTGCTCGGGACCATGATGCAGATGGGGTTGACCGGCGGCGTCAACATCAACTCCCAGTTGGATCTCGAATCGGCCGAAGCGATCGCTGCGGCAATGGAATTGACGATTGAGTTCACCGAGTTCGAGTCGCTCGAAGATTCGCTGATTTCCGAAATCGAAGAACGTGAAGACGATGCCGATTCGTTGGTCGCGCGGGCGCCCGTCGTTACTTTCCTAGGACACGTCGATCACGGCAAAACGAGTTTGCTGGATTACTTGATCGGGATCGATGTCGTCAGCGGCGAAGCGGGCGGAATCACGCAGCACATCCGCGCGTACGAAGTCGTCAAAGATGGACGCAAAGTCACCTTCGTCGATACTCCTGGTCACGAAGCGTTCACCGAAATGCGTGCTCGTGGTGCCAACGTAACGGACATCGCGGTGATCGTGATCGCGGCCGATGACGGGATCATGCCGCAAACCGCGGAAGCGATCAGTCACGCCAAAGCCGCTGAAGTTCCGATTGTCGTGGCGCTCAACAAGATCGATTTGGAAGGCATTGACCAGAACCGCATTCTGACTCAATTGACTGAGCAAGGGTTGACGCCCAGCGAATGGGGTGGCGAAGTCGAAGTGATTCGCACCAGTGCGACCAAGGGCACCGGCATGGACGAATTGCTCGATACGTTGCTGACCATCGCCGAGATGAATGAATACTCCGCCAACCCGAATCGCGACGCGATGGGTGTTTGCTTGGAATCCGAGCAACAAGGTGGTCGCGGGGTCGTTGCCAAGCTGATCATTCAGAGCGGAACCCTGCGAGTCGGCGATGTCGTCGTTTGCGGTTCATCGTACGGAAAGATCCGCGCGATGACCGATACGCTCAAGGGCAAACCGGTTCGCGAAGCCGGCCCGAGTACTCCCGTCAACGTGATGGGATTCGACGAGGCGCCCGGCGCAGGCGATCGTTTCCATGTACTCGACAACATCATCAAAGCGCGTGAGATCGCCGAATCACGAGCGGACGCCAGCAGCCAACAATCGTTGGCCGGCAACAGCACGAAGATCTCGTTCGAGAACTTCCAAGAAATGCTTCAAGACGGCACGATTGGTGTTCAAGCCGACAAGGTGCGTCTGAATATGATCATTCGCGCCGACGTGAAGGGATCGCTCGAAGCGATCGAAAAGGAACTGACGAAACTCGATCACCCCGAAGTCGAGATCCGCGTCTTGCAAAAGAGTGTCGGCGGCGTTTCGCTGGCGGACGTCACGCTGGCATCGGCGTCCAACGCGGTGATTGCGGCGTTCAATGTCGTGCCTGACGAACAGGCCCGCGCGATGGCGGATGAACGAGGCATTGAGATTCGTCGTTACAACGTGATCTACAAGTTGACCGACGAAATCAAGTTGATGATCGAAGGTCGACTGAAGCCGGAAGAACGCGTCGTCGAACTCGGTCGCGCCGTCGTCAAACAGGTCTTCAGCATCAGCCGCGTCGGTTCGATCGCCGGTTGTTACGTCGTTCAAGGCTTGATCCAACGGGGTTGCCGCATCCGCGTCACTCGCGACGGTCGTGTCATCGGCGACTACGCACTCGATTCGCTCAAACGTATCAAGGAAGATGTCAAGGAAGTTCCTCGCGGAATGGAGTGCGGTATTCGGCTGCAAGGTTTCAACGACATCAAGCAGGATGATGTCTTGGAAGCCTACCGAATCGAAGAAGTTGCTCGGACACTCGATTTGTAGAGTCGGAGCACTGCGTATTCTTTCCTGACTTCTAAAACCCGTTACCTGAAACCTATTTCCCCGTGTCCAGCCGTCGATTGTTGAAAGCCGCCGAGGCGATCCGTGAAGTGGTCGCTTCGTCCATCCTGACTGAAATGCGAGACCCTCGCGTCCGAGATGTCACCGTTGTCGGGGTCAAGGTCACGCCGGACATGCGCGAGGCGACAGTGATGGTCAGCATCATGGGCGACGAGACGCAGCAGAACCTGACCCTGCGAGGATTGCAGAACGCGGCCGGCTTTCTGCAAAGTAAAATCGCGTCTCGCATCGACACTCGCTACACACCTCGGTTGCAATTCACGATCGACAAGGGCGTCCACAACTCGCTAGCCGTTGGCGAGATTTTGCAAAAGATCAAACGCGAACTCGAAGAGCGTGAAGGCAGCGACGATGAGACGTCGGGCGATACATCCGACCCGCCGCCCGCGAGCACTTAGGCTGACCGTGAGCACGCCCTCGGCGTGAACTTCAAAACACCCGTTACACACCCAACGAAGCGATTCGCACCAAGATGTCCGCAAGCAACCGTGCCGCCTTGATCGGCAAATTGCACAACGCACTGAAGAAACACTACAAGCCGTTGCCGGCCCAACCGACGCGACCGTTGTTGGAGCACCTGCTGTACGCATCGCTGCTGCAAGATTCGCCCTCCGAGTTGGCGGATGAAGGCATGGCAAAGTGCGAACAAGAATTCTTCGATTGGAACGAAGTTCGTGTCACGTCGATCACCGAACTGACTCAGGTTCTGTCGCGACTTCCCGAAGCCGCCAAGGCAGCCGCTCGCATCAAGAGCAACCTGCAAGCGATCTTTGAAGAGTTTTACACGTTCGACTTGGATCACTTGAAGAAAGAGAATCTCGGCAAAGCGGTCGGCAAGTTCGAGAAGATGCCGGGCATGACCCCGTTCGTGCTCAGCTACACCATCCAACATGGTCTCGGCGGTCACTCGATCCCCATCGATTATTCAGCGATGGTGATCATGTTGGTCACCGAGATCGCCTCGCAACCCGAAGCGGCGACCGGTAAGGTGCCCGGTATCGAACGGGCCATCCCCAAGAGCAAGGGAATCGAGTTTTCAGGTTTGCTTCATCAATGCTCCGTCGCGCTCAACAAGAATCTGAAGGACAAGACCGCCCGCGCCGTCCTTGATGCCGTCGACAAGGGTTCGAGCGCGCGTCTTGATGAATGGTTGGCGAGCAAGAAGGCAGCCAAAAAGCGTGTCGTCAAACGCAAGACCGAAGAGAAGGCCGCGGCCGTCGAAGCTGCGAAAATAGCGGAAAACGAGCCGCCGCAGCTCGACAAGAAAAAGCCTACCAAGAAAGTCGCCGCCCCACCCAAACCGATGCCGTCGGCGGCCGATCAAGCCGAAGCAACCAAGAAAACCGCTGCTAAGAAATCGGCAACGGCGGCGAAAGCCAAGACATCCAAGGCGGTCGATGAAGCGGTGGACGTAGCCAAACCAGCGGCAGCGACCAAGGACAGCACGCCATCCAAAAAGACGCCGCCGGTGGAGACCGCAAAACCAAAATCGGTAAAGAAGTCCGCGAAGAAATCCGCGCCAGCCGCGACTCCGGCGCCGTCAAAGAAAAAGCCTGCGTCAAGCGACAGCAAAGCACCGACGAAAAACGATGCCGCCAAGCCGGACGCAAAAAAGAAGACGACCAAAAAGTCGACATCGGTGTCGGCTTCGGGCGGCAAGAAAACGTCGTCCAAGAAATCAGACAATCGCAAACTGACCAAGAGCAAACCGAGATAAGAGTCAACCTCCATGGCTGGACATTCAAAATGGGCGAACATCCAACACCGCAAGGGACGAGTGGATGCCGCGCGAGGAAAACTGTGGAGCAAGCTGAGCAAGGCGATCATCGTCGCGGCCAAAAGCGGCGGTGGTGATCCCGACGCCAACATTCGGCTGCGGAAAGCGATCGATGATGCCAAAGCCGTCAGCATGCCAAAGGACAACATCGATCGGGCGATCAAACGTGGCACCGGCGAGTTGGGCGGCAACGATGTCGAAGAACTCACCTACGAAGGCTACGGTCCCGGCGGCGTTGCGGTGATGTGCGAGGTGATGACCGACAACCGCAATCGAACCGGTCCCGAGTTGAAGACAATCTTCTCCAAACTCGGAGGCGAGATCGGTAAGACCGGATGCGTCGCCTATCTGTTTGATCGCAAAGGCCTGTTCGTTCTCGATGCTGCGGCAGGTGAAGACAAGATCACCGAAATTGCGCTCGACAATGGTGGCGAAGATGTCGAGTCGACCGGTGACGGAAAATTTCAAGTCACCTGTCCGCCCGAAAACTACCAAACGCTCGCGGATGCATTTGAAGCCGCCGAATTGAAACCCGAGATCAGCGAGATCACGCGATTGCCCCAGACGACCGTTGATGTCGATGCCTCGACGGCCAAAACGGTGCTGCATTTACTCGGCCAACTCGACGATCACGACGACGTTCAAAACGTCAGCACCAACCTAAACATCACTGACGAAATGATGGCCGACGCTTAGGTCGACTTTGGCTTGCTTGTAAAGTGAAACGATTGTCTCAATCGGTTGAGTCGCGTAGGCCATGCATCGCTTCACTCTGCAAGGCCTACTGCTAGAACCCGCCGCCGACCGTTTTCATCAAGTCGTTGACCGCGAATGGTTTTGCCGCGGCGAAGGATTCTCCTGCGGCAACTCCCGCCGAAGCTCCGGTCACGATGGCCGCAGCGCGGACGCGTTCGAAGATGCCCGTCTTGTGCGCGAATTGACTCTCGTAACAACGAATCGACTCGAGCTTCTTGTCGAGTGTATCACTGACATCGACCACGACGTGGTGCGCGAGGTAGGGAATTGAATCGGGTTCGACCGCCAAGCGAAAATAGAGGTGCCGCGTGACCGTGTGAGCTGGCAAGTGGTCGAAGTGTTCGTCCCACTTGGTCAGGCGACTGTAGAAAATCGCGCCGTCGGTGATCTGCATTGCTTGCCAATGATCGGGCGATGCCATGGGTGTCTTGTCGCCAAACCCGATCACCAACTTCGGTCGCCAGCGACGAAACTCTCTCGCCAGCGCGACGCGTTGCTCGAAGCCATCGAACAAACGGCGGTTCAACAAATTCAATTGAATTCGCTCGTGAACGCCCAGCACTTTTGCGGCAGCTTCAGCCTCGCGGAGTCGTTCGGCTGGCCCAGGACTATTCGGCGTCGGCTCGCCATCGGTCAAGTCGATGATGCCGACGCGATAGCCTTGATCGACCAGCTTCGCCAACGTCGCCCCGCACGCGATCTCGACATCATCCGGGTGTGCGCCGACGGCAATGACATCGAGCGGTTGGGGAAGTTCTTGCGACGCGGACATGGGGCGAGTTTTTGTTGACGGAGCGGTGAAATCGGTTTCGCCGCATGATACCGTAGTTCTTCATTTGCTTGGCAGGGTCCAGCTTCGGGCGACGCCGTCGGACTCTTGGATTCGTTGGATCAAGATGGACGTCGGAAGGTCATTCGGATGTTCCGTCATGACTTGGTTCGCCAGCTCCATCGCGCCGATCATGTCGCCCTGCTCGTAATGTCGCAGCGCGTACTCGTAAGCGGGCCAGTGAACTCGATCGACGGGTGGGTCTACGGCCAATTGATGAACGCGAACACTCGCGTCAATTCCGATCACGGAAACTTCACCAAGATTTCGCGTTTCAAACTCGCCATGAATGCGATCATGCGTTGCCTGAGTGATCAGAATCGATACGCCGAGATACTTCGTTGCCCCCTCGATGCGACTCGCCAAATTCACCGCGTGACCGAGCGGCGAATACTTCATACGATGCTTGCTGCCGGAGTTTCCGATCAGCGCGTCGCCGGTGTTGATACCCAAGCCGACGCGAACGGGTTGACCGACGACCGATGTCCATTTGTGAAGTTCGGTCGGTAGTTGATGTTGAATCTCGATGGCGGCCGTACAGGCATCGCTCGCATGATCGGCGTCGGGTTCGGGTGCGTTCCACATTGCGGCGATTCCGTCTCCGGCATAGTTGATGATGAATCCGCCGTGTCGATGGATGACTTCGGTCATGCAGTCCATCACGTCACGAACGAGTGCGAATGTTTGATGCGCGGTCAATCGTTCGCTGATCGCTGAGAAGCCGCGGATGTCGCCGAACATCAACGTCAGCTCTCTTTGGTTTGCGTCGAGCCAATGAGGGTTCGATTGCATCTCGCGGACGAGCGCCGGGGGTGCAAACTGTTCGAGCTGGACTTGCGTGCGAACTTGATCCGCCTCAGCGGCCCAGCGCGAGATTCGCATGCTGACGATGCCGGCGATGACTTGCACCAGTTGTGCTTCGATCGGCAGTACTCCCGGTGACGGTGAGTCTTCGGCGAGCCGCCGTGCGCCGAACAGGCAAGCGATGATTTCGCTTTGCGCGTCTTTGATCGGAGAACCCACGAATGCGCAGATTCCCGTCAAGCTGTTGACGGCGGACAGTGGTAGCGAGCTATCAAAAACAGTTTGACCGGATCGCACGACGTGATCGACGACGCTGTGACTGAACACGATCTCATCGGTTCGGTGTTGCCCGTGCTCGAACTGTACCGTCCAGTCTTCTTCGGATCGGATCAAGACGACGCAGCGGTCCAGTCCGATCAGTTCGACGACTGCTTTGGCCGCTTGCCGATACAGTCCATCAATGCCGGTTGCCGACGCCTGCAATGCGATCAGGTTTTCAAACCAGCCGATCAGCCGGTCGGGCGCGACGGCGTCATCGATCGCAAATCGAGACGCTACATTCGTTGGCCCGATAGCGAGCGGCTGCTCGGTGGGCGTATGCAGGAACGTGACGCCGGTCCCGACGGCGGCGACGCGCGCGACGGATCGACCGATGCGGATTTCCGCCGGCAGACTCAGCAGCGCATCTTTGCCGCGCCGGATCGTTTCTCCGCAGCGGGACACGATCGGATTGCTGCCGAGGCATTCGACACGGACAAGTCCGCCCGACGTTTCGGTGATCTGAACGTGCGACCGCGAGACGAAGGGATCGAGCAGAACGAGATGCGGATACTCGGGATTGGGGTTGCGCCCGATCACGATCGGCGTTTTCTGGATCGGGAACTTTTGCTCGCCTTCTTCAGTAATGATCGTGATTTCAATCATGCCATTCTTTTTCAAACTCGGCACCGCAGTCGCGACACGCTATTCTCGATGACGGGTTTGTCCGTTTTCCAATGCAGGATTGCCAGTTCATGTTTCTTTCCAAGTCGATTTGCGCCGCGTGGATTCTGATTGCGATCAGTTTTCCGATGGCGATCACCAACATCTTAGCTGACGAAAACGCGGTAGTTGCCGAGGCCGGCGAATGGCCGTGGTGGCGAGGCCCCAGCTTTGACGGAGCAGCGGATTCCTCGCAATCGCCGCCGATTAATTGGAGTGACACGGAAAGCATTCTGTGGCGGACGCCCATCCCCGGTCGCGGGCACGGTTCGCCGATCGTTCGCGATGGTGAGGTCCTGTTAGCGACGGCAGACCCAGAGCGAAAGGTTCAATTGGTGCTTTGTTTCGACGCCGCGACGGGCGCTAAAAAATGGGAATCGATTGTGCATGAAGGCGGTTTCGATAACGCCAACGCGATGGCGGGAAATGCGAAGGCGTCGTTCGCTTCGTCGACCGTCGCTTCGGACGGCCAGCAGCTCTACATCAACTTCTTCAACAACGACGCGGTCTTCACAACGGCGCTGAACAATCAAGGCGACATCGTTTGGCAACGCAAGGTCACCGACTATGTCATGCATCAAGGGTATGGGAGCTCGCCGTTGATCTACCAGTCGCTCGTGATCGCGTCGGCGGACAACAAGGGTGGCGGCGCGGTGGTAGGTTTCGATCGGGCCACCGGAAAAGAAGCTTGGCGACGAAAGCGACCCGCGAAGCCGAACTATGCGTCGCCGGTGGTGCATTCCGTCGACGGACGCGATCAATTATTTCTGACGGGTTGTGATTTGGTGACCAGCTTGAATCCAAATACGGGTGAGGCGAGGTGGGAGATCGACGGCGCGACGACCGAATGTGTGACGACGACCGTTACCGATGGAAAGCACGTGTACAGCACCGGTGGCTATCCCAAGAACCACATCGCTGCGATTGTTGCCGACGGCAGCGGCGAGCTCGCGTGGGAACTCAATACTCGGGGCTATGTTCCTTCGATGTTGATTCGTGACGGTTATCTGTACGCCACTCTGGATGACGGCGTCGCGACGTGTATCGATTCGGGCACCGGCAAAACGATGTGGAAGTCGCGACTCGGTGGCACTTTCAGCAGCTCGCCCGTGTTGGTCGGCGACACGATCTATGCGACCAACGAAGAAGGTCAGACCTATGTCTTCAAGGCGAATCCCGAAAAGTTCGTCAAGCTCGCCATGAACAAGCTGGGCGAAAGCGTGTTCGCGACGCCTGCGATCTGTGGCGGACGAATCTACACGCGAGTTTCCGAGATCGAGAGCGGCAATCGCCAGGAGTATTTGATCTGCATCGGGCGATGATTTTAGCGTTGCTATTTACCTAGATAGCCGAAGCGGGCGAGTGCTCCGTGCGGCACAATGTCGCTCAGCGTCGAGCGGCATTGCCAGCTTGCCGGTGAGACCGCCATACTGCGAGCCGATCAGGCAATGGACGCCTTGTTTCTTTCGTATCCCCGCCCTGCGAATTGAGTCGCGACCGTGTCCCGGCCGAGCGATTCGCAGGCCAGACAGTATTATTATGCAACGGTTCTTGTTTCCCCGATGGATCAACCCGCTCCTCGGTTTGTTGGCAGTCGCTGTCGCGGCTGGTGCTGTGTTCGCCGGTGCGATGGGCGGTCTGTTGACCGATCCGGTTACCCTCAACATCGGCTACCAACCGACTCAACCAGTCCCTTTCAGCCACGCGATTCACGCGGGTCAATTGAAAATGGACTGCAGGTACTGTCACAACACCGTCTTCGAGGCCGCGCACGCAGCGGTTCCGCCGACAGCGACCTGCGTGAACTGCCACTCGCCCGCCAATGACCAGGGCATTACGGCGCTGGCGGCTGTTCATGCCGAAAGTCCCAAACTGGCGCCGATTCGCAAGAGTTGGGAAACGGGCCAGAGCATGGCATGGAAACGTGTCCATAATTTGCCCGAGTTTGTTTACTTCAACCACGCCGCTCACGTGAATTCGGGCGTCAGTTGCAAGTCGTGCCACGGTCGCATCGACCAAATGGAAGTCGTGTATCAACACGAAGAGTTGTCGATGGCTTGGTGCATCTCTTGTCACCGTAATCCCGAACCCCATCTGCGTCCAAAAGAGTTTGTAACGAAACTCGATTGGGAATTTGAGAGTCCGGAAGCCCAAGTAACTTTCGCCAAACAGTGGCGAAAAGATCACAACATCAATCCGCAAGTTCACTGCGCCGTTTGTCACCGTTAGTCGCGTTGCAGGCCGCTGTGCCGATCGTATCCGTCCACCGCATCCATCATTCTTACTGACTTGTTCTCGACATGACCTTGAATCATCCGGAATCGTCGACATCCCATGCCGCTCAAGGTGACGTTGCCACCGTGGAGAAGTCGCGTCCGCAATATTGGCGGAGTCTGGCGGAGTTTCGTGGCGGTAAAGAGTTCGAGCAGTATCTGGATCGCGAGTTTCCTGTTGCCGCGTCGGAATTTCCCGATGGCGTTTCACGTCGGCGCTGGATGCAGTTGATGGGTGCGTCGCTGGCGCTGGTCGGTGCCGCCGGTTGTCGCTACCCCGAAGAAGAGATCCTGCCGTTCGTGATCCGACCCGAGGGTCGCGTGCCGGGCGAAACGTACAGTCGCGCGACGAACTTCGAATTGGCCGGCCGCGTCTACAACTTGCTGATCACCAACTTCGACGGACGACCGCTCAAGATCGAGCCCAACAATCAGCATCCCGCCGGTTCGGGTACGGATGTGTTCTCGCAAGCTTCGATTCTTGGTCTCTATGACCCCGATCGGGCTCGCGGCGACGAGAATTTCTTGCTCAAGCGAGAGCCCGATAGCCGCGAACAAGTGGGCTGGGACGAATTCGAATCGTTCGGTAAGGCGTTGGTGAAGTCGGCTGCGGCCGCCGATGGCGGATCGAAGTTCGCCGTGCTGATGTCGCCGACGAACTCGCCGTCGACCGCGCGGATGCTGGCGGCACTCAAAAAGAAACTGCCCAAGTCGGCCTTCTGTCGATTCGATTCAATCGATGGCGACGCGATGACGGTTGCCACGACCGAGTTGTTCGGTATACCGGCCAAGCAAGTTCTTGCTCTCGACGAAGCCGATGTGATCGTCGCGATCGAAGCTGACATTCTCGGCAAGCATAGGACGATGATCTCGGCGGCCAAGAGTTTCGCGAAGCGTCGTGATCCGGTCGCGGGCCAGATGAATCGCTTGTACGTCGTCGAAGGTGGATACACAGGCACCGGCGCCAGCGCTGATAGCCGATTGGCGATTCGCCCCAGTCAGATGCCGGCGTTTTTGGCGGAACTGGCTCGCCGCGTCGACGAGCTTAGCGGTGGTGCCAAACACGATCACGCGGATGAAGGTGATAAGCCGTTCAATGAAATGACTGCCGAAGAGCGGCTTGAGCGATTCCTTGATGTTGCGGCTCACGACATCGCCGAAGCCGGTGACAAGGCGGTTGTGATCGTCGGCGATGCGTTGGGTGCGGACGCGGTCGCTGCCGGTATTCGCATGAACCAGAAACTTGGTTCGCTCGGCAAGTCGCAAAAATTCATGCCGACCACTGATGCGGAACTTGGCAAGACGGTTGGCCTGAGCGAACTGGTCGCTAAAATCAATGCCGGCGATATCGATTCACTGCTAATTCTTGGTGACAACCCCGTCTTCACGGCGCCCGGCGACATCGATTTGGCCGTCGCAATCGGCAAGGTCGATCACTCGGTCTACTTGGGCGAATACGACGACGAAACGGGCTTCGCGTGCGAGTGGTCGCTGCCCCAGTCGCACCCGCTCGAATCGTGGGGCGACTGCATCGGTGACGACGGTCACTACGGCGTTTGTCAGCCACAGATATTGCCGCTGCTGGGCGGACGCGCAGGTATCGAAGTGCTTGCGTCAATGTTGGACGAGAGCGAAGTCGATGGAGCGAGGATCGTTCGCCGTACCGCCGAAGGTATCGCGGGGTCGTCGATGAGCGATCGTCAATGGCGTGCCTTGTTGCACGACGGGTACGCCGAAGGAATGAATGTTGCGGCCGATTTGAAGCCGTCGGGCACGGGCAAAGAATTGACCGCTGACAAGCCCGTCGCGGCCTCGGTTGTGAACACGGACGAAATCGAAATTTTGTTTGTCGCCGCGGATGGTCTTTACGATGGTCGCTTCGCCAATAACGGTTGGCTGCAAGAGTTGCCACAGTCGCTGACCAAGATGTCATGGGACAACGCGGCCGTGATGAGCCCCAAGACGGCTGCGGCGATCGGCGTGAAACATGAACTGGTTGCCGCCCTCGAAATCGGCGATGCCAAGGTTCAATTGCCCGTTTACGAAATGCCGGGTCTAGCACCGGGCGTTGTCGTGGTGATGGTCGGTTACGGTCGCACGCGAGCCGGCATGGTAGGCGGTAGCCTGGCCAAGGAAGTTGAGACGGTCGGTATCAACGTGTCACCGCTGCGATCGATGGATTCGATGTTGGTCGCGTACAACGTCAAGGCTCGTCCGCGGTTCGAAGACAGCGAGATTGCGACGACTCAGGATCATTGGGCGATTGACGAGCGTGGCCGGAATGAAACCCAGATGCGAAGCTTCACGCTGGTGCGGGAAGGGACCACGGCGTTGTTGAAGAAGGTCCCCGAGTTCGCCGAGTCCAAAGGGCCACACGTGCCGCATGTCGGTCGCGATGGCTCGCTTTGGAAGGAGCC
Source organism: Rubripirellula sp. (assembly GCA_041740415.1). Classification (GTDB taxonomy): domain Bacteria; phylum Planctomycetota; class Planctomycetia; order Pirellulales; family Pirellulaceae; genus Rubripirellula. The sequence goes on along the minus strand of JBGSLZ010000016.1, from coordinate 111,385 downwards.
GATGAATTCGATCGAGATGGAAAAGCCATTGTTGCCTCAGTGGGGAATGTCGATCGATTTGACCAAGTGCATTGGCTGCAATGCCTGCGTGATCGCGTGTCAGAGTGAGAACAATGTGCCGATCGTGGGCCGCGAACAGGTTCTCAACAGCCGCGAAATGCACTGGCTGCGAATCGATCGCTACTTCCAAGGCGACGAAGACAATGCCGATGTCGTGCAAGAACCGGTCGCCTGCATGCACTGCGAAACTGCACCTTGTGAACAAGTCTGTCCGGTCGCCGCGACGGTTCACACCGACGAGGGGCTCAACGCGATGGCCTACAACCGTTGCATCGGCACGCGATACTGTGCCAATAACTGTCCCTTCAAGGTGCGGCGATTCAACTACTTCAATTACAACAAAGAAATCGGCGTCGGGTACGGCATCGATGCCTACCCGAGCGACATCGAAAAAGCGAATCGCAAGCTGCAACAGCTCGTGATGAATCCCGACGTGACTGTTCGCGGACGCGGCGTCATGGAAAAGTGTACGTACTGTGTCCAGCGAATCGAAAAAGGCAAGATCACCGCTCGCAAGGAAGATCGTCGCGTCCAAGACGGCGACATCGTGACGGCGTGTCAGTCGGCGTGCCCAACCAAGGCGATCAACTTCGGCGACATCTCGGATCCGGAATCGGCCGTCTCGAAGAAGCGAGCGGATGTCCGCAGCTATGGAATGCTGGGTCAGTTGAATGTCAAGCCGAGAACCGAATATCTGGCGCGAGTTCGCAACACGCCCCAGCGGTTGATGACAGCCGCTCAATTGAACGACTTGGCGAACTTAGAAGCGCCGCATCATGCCGACCACGATGAACATGCCGACCACGCGGCTGACGGTCACGACCATGACCACGAAGATCACGACCATTGATAGTTGGCCATTGATAGTTGGCCATTGATTGTTGGCCATTGATAGTTGGCCTGCGGTCACCGCCGGCTGACTAAAACCGAAACCTGTTTCCTACTGCCTAAAACCCACTGCCTCATGTCACTTGCCATACCAGTCGGACTGAATAATAGCACCGAGCGCCCGGGCGAACGCGCCCCGTTGGTGTTGGGTGACACGACGTATCACGACATCACTGAAACGGTTTGTCAGGTCGCCGAGCGCAAGCCCAGCAAAGCTTGGGTGATCGGTTTCCTGATTGCGTTCGCGCTGCTGCAGTGGTTCGGTATCTGCATTCTGTATCTCTTTTACACCGGTGTCGGTGTTTGGGGTAACCGCTCGCCGGTGTTCTGGGGTTGGCCGATCGTCAACTTCGTTTTCTGGGTCGGTATCGGTCACGCGGGAACTCTGATCAGCGCGATTCTGTTTCTGTTCCGGCAAGAATGGCGAACCAGTATCAACCGTGCGGCCGAGGCGATGACGATCTTCGCCGTGGCCTGTGCGGGTACGTTCCCCGGCATTCACGTCGGTCGTGCTTGGTTGGCATTTTGGCTGGCGCCGTATCCCAGCTTGAATCTCTGGATGTGGCCCCAGTTCCGCAGTCCGCTGTTGTGGGACGTGTTCGCGGTTTCCACGTACGGGACGGTGTCGCTGTTGTTTTGGTACATGGGGATGGTGCCCGACTTGGCAACATTCCGCGATCGTTCCAAGAACAAATACCGCCGGATGGCTTATGGAATTTTATCGCTCGGATGGAGCGGTTCATCGCGTCACTGGATGCGATATGAGAAGGCCTATGCGTTGTTGGCGGCATTCGCCGCGCCGCTGGTGTTGTCGGTTCACACGATCGTTTCATTCGACTTCGCTGTCTCGCAAGTTCCCGGTTGGCACACAACAATTTTCCCGCCGTACTTTGTCGCCGGAGCGATTTTCAGCGGTTTCGCGATGGTGCTGACCTTGATGGTGCCGGCCCGATCGATGCTTGGCCTCGAGAAGCTGATCACGATTCGCCACTTGGACAACATGTGCAAGATCATCTTGGCGACCGGTTCCATCGTCGGCTTGGCGTACGGCACGGAATTCTTCATCGCTTGGTACGGGCAAGTGCCAGAGGAAATGTTCGCGTTCCAAAACCGAGCATTCGGTCCGTATTGGTGGGCATACTGGACGATGATCAGTTGCAACGTGATCAGCCCACAACTGTTCTGGATCAAGAAATTTCGCACGACTCCTTGGATCATCGTATTGATCACCATCTTCGTGAATATCGGGATGTGGTTCGAGCGGTTCGTGATTGTGGTCAGTAGCCTGTCGCGAGATTACCTGCCCAGTGCTTGGGCCTACTTCACGCCGACTTGGGTCGACTGGTCGATGTTGATCGGTTCATTCGGCCTGTTCTTCACCTTGTTCCTGTTGTTTTGTCGTCTGATGCCGATCATCAACATGGCCGAAACCAAGGCGACGCTTGCGAAACAGATTCATATCGCCCACATGGACGAGCACTAGAGTGATGTCAGACAAGAACGAAAATAAGATTCACGGTGTCGTTGCCGAATTCACTTCGGTCGCGTCGCTATTGGCCGCCTGCGAACGAGTCCGTGACGAAGGTTACACCAAGACCGATGCGTACACGCCCTTTCCGGTACACGGAATCGACACGGCGCTCGGCATCAAGCCGACGGTACTTCCTTGGATCGTGCTGTGTTGCGGACTGACGGGAACCGCGACCGCGCTGGTGATGCAGATTTGGATGAACAGCATCAATTATCCCTACATCATCTCGGGTAAACCGTTCATCTCGTTGCCGGCCTTCATTCCCGTCGCGTTCGAGTTGACGATTTTGTTTGCGTCGTTCGGCGCGTTTTTCGGGATGTGGTTGCTCAACGGGTTGCCCCGGTTCAGCAATCCCGTTTTCACGGATCCGCGTTTTGATCGCGCTACGGATGATCGATTCTTTTTGTACATCGACGCGAAAGATAGCCGCTTCAATCAAACTCAAGTCGAAAAACTTCTGGCTGATACGGGCAGCGACTACGTCCAAAGCGTTGTTGAAGATGAATCACCCAAGAAGGTGCCCAAGTTCATCGTGACGACTTGGATCACCGTGATGGTGTTGTCGATCATCCCGTTGTTGATCGTCTTGAAGATGCGTGTGACGAACAGCGGTTCACCGCGTTTCCACGTGTTCTACGACATGGACTTTTCGCCCTCCAAAGACGCTCAACAGAACTCGACGTTATTCGCCGACTCGCGTGCGATGCGACCGGACGTTCCCGGCACCGTGTCCCGAGGCCAAATGGACCTGAATTTTCAAACCGGCATCGATGTCGATAAGCTGACGCAGATCGATCCGCTGGGTGCTGAGCGGTTGGTATTTGCAGTCAACGCGGATGTCGACCCCGCGACGAAGGACGAGAAACCTGAAGCGGCTCCGCCGAGCGTGATGGACACGACACCGTGGCTCAAAGAGAACCCACGCGAGATCACGCTTGATTTGGTGGAGAAGGGTCAGCAGCAGTTTGGCATTTACTGTTCGGTTTGCCACGGGCTCAACGGCGGCGGCAACGGTCTCGTCAATCGGCGGGCTCAAAAGATTCTGGCCGCGACCTGGATTCCCCCGTCTTCGTTGCACCAAGAAATCCTTTACGCCGACAAGTATCCCGACGGCAAACTGTTCAACACGATCAGCAACGGCATTCGCAAGATGCCTGGCTATGCGTCGCAAATCAAAGTCGAAGACCGTTGGGCGATCGTGGCCTACGTGCGGGCTTTGCAGAACAGCCAAAATGCTTCGATGGATTTGGTCCCGAAGGCCAAACAAAAGGACCTCGAAAAGAAGAAGTCCGAAATCGACAAGAAACTCAAAGAACAAGCCGAAGCCGAGAAAAAGGCTGCGGATGCTGCCACAGCTAAAGCCGAAGCAGAGGCGAAAGCGGCGGAAGCTGCAGCCGCTAAAGACCCGACCTAATTTTGATACCAGTTTGCGACTGAAACCAGACATTCAACCCATTCGATTTTTCAAGCGTCCGTACTGATGTCCCACTCACGACCCGTCGTAAAGCCCGCCGATGATCCGGCATTCACGCTGCCGGCTTCCCTGTCCGCACTGAGCTTCCCCATGTTGGTCGGCGGGTTACTTGCGCTGGTCGTCGGCTGGGCCGTTGGAACGTACGGCGAGAATGCCAAGATCGGCATGTCGGCTTATTTGACGGCGTTCATGTACTGCCTGACGCTCTCGATCGGCTGCCTGTTCTTTGTCTTGATCCAGCACTTGGTGCGAGCCGGATGGAGCACCGTTGTCCGGCGGATCGCCGAGTTGTACATGGTGATGATCGTACCGCTGGCGATCTTGTTTGTGCCGATCTTGATCAGCTTGCTGTTCGGCGAAGGTGTCGTCTATCGATGGGACAATCCGAGCTATGCCGAAGTCAACCATTTGCCGATGGCTTCGTGGGGCGAGAAGTCGCGTTGGCTCAATCAATACTGGTTCACTTTCCGAGCGATCATTTACTTCGCGATTTGGTCAGGACTAGCGATCTATTATTTTCGCGGCAGCACCGAACAGGACCAGACCGGCGAGCGTTCGGTAACCGATCGACTTCAATACTGGAGCGGTCCGGCGACAATGGCATTCTGCGGAACGACTTCATTCGCGGCGTTCGACTGGATCATGAGCCTATCGCCGTTCTGGTACTCGACGATGTTCGGCGTCTACATGTTTGCCGGGTGCGTCCTGTCGGCCCACTGTCTGTTGTGCGTTTCAGCATTCGTGCTTCAGAAGAAAGGTGCGATGCGCGATGAAGTTACGATCGAGCACTATCACGATCTGGGCAAATTGATTTTCGGATTTCTGCTGTTTTGGATCTACATCGCGTTCAGCCAGTATCTACTGATTTGGTACGGCAACATTCCCGAAGAAACGGAGTGGTTTTTTCATCGCCAAGAAGGCGGTTGGGTTTATGTCTCCATCGGGTTGGTTTTCTTTCATTGGTTGCTGCCGTTCTTGGGAACGATGAGCCGGCATGTTCGTCGTCGACCCTGGGCAATGTGTTTCTGGGCGTCGTACGTGTTGGTGATGCACTATGTTGACTTGTTTTGGATGATCATGCCAGAAGCTCACAAGGCGGTCCCGTCGGCAGCACCGGCTCATATCGGCGTCGTTGGAATCGTCGCTTCAGTTTTGTGCGTGGCAGGCATGCTGTCCTTGATGGTCGGACTTGTGCTGCAAGTGGCCGGCCAAACGAAAATTGTTGCCGTTCGAGATCCTCGCCTGCGAGAATCGATGGCGTTTGAAAATCTGTAGCCGTCCAGCCTGCGTCGCGATGACGCAGTTCGACCAAATCCAGCCCCTCAAAAACGTATTTTCGACCAGAATTAGCTATGGCAGCCTACGACGACCTGAACGTGAAACGAATTGTAACCGTCGGAATCATTTCGATTGTTGTGACGGCGGTGACCGCTTTAGCGGTTCAGTTGTTGTATTACACGATGTACGAGTGGCAGCAGGAAGAATCGGCGGCGCTGAGCGACTATCGCCGCCAAAACCTGATTTTGACGGAGCAGTCCGATCAGATCTCGAATTTTGGCGTCGATGCCGAAACTGGTAACATCACCATTCCGATCAAAGATGCCATCGACTTGATGGTCAAAGAAAAGGCGACAAAAAAGAGTGAAAACAAGAGTGACCGTGACGAAACGTAATCCGCCTGCGCGACCGATATCGGTTGCGGGATTCGTATCCGCAGCGCCGGCGGTTTGTGCCGCGTGCGCGGCGGTTATCGTTGCGCTCGCTTCGACCACGGTGCCTGCTCAGGGTCTGCAATCGGGTCAAGACGTTTCGCTCAACGATGGTGTCCCTCGCGAAGTCGAGAACGTGACGGTCGAGCAAAAATTGGGTTCCCAGATTCCGCTCAACCTTCCCTTGACCGATTCGATGGGGCGCAGGGTAAAGACCGGCTACTACATTGACGGCAAGAAGCCGACGATCGTTTCGCTCAACTACAGCAATTGCCCAATGCTCTGCAATGTGCAACTCAACCAACTTGCCAAATCGCTCCAACAGTTGGATTTGCAGATCGGAAAGGACTTTCAACTGTTGAGCGTCAGCATTGATCCGCGGGAATCCACGGCAACCGCCCTTCAAACCAAACAGAAATACGTCGAACAGGTTCTTGCCGCTCACCCCGGCGCCGAATCGGGCTGGGAATTTTGCACCGCGTCCCAACCGATCATCACGAAGTTGGCCGACGTGTTGGGTTTCCGTTACACCTATGACGCAAAGACAAACGAGTACTACCATCCCGCGATGTTGGCTTTCGTTTCGCCCAAAGGTGTCATCACGCGATATTCACTGGCGGTGACATTTGAGCCCGATGATCTCCGCAAGGCTCTGGTCGAAGCGGGAGACGGTACCGTCGGAACTCCGGTTGATCAGATCATCATGTGGTGCTTTAGCTACGATCCCGACAGCAACAGTTATGTGCCGCAGGCGTGGAAGATCATGCGACTCGGCGGCGCCGCCACGGTCGGGTTGATGCTTGCCTGTTTGGCTCCTTATTGGATCGGTCGGCGAGGCTCGGTCGTTCCAACCGAAGATCCTGACCCGCCCGGGTTATCCAGTGATCCCGAAATTCAGTCTTCGAATTAAGTACTTCCCAATTCAGTCATGATTTTGATGAACCTCAACAACTTACATGCGATGATCAGCGGCCACTCGTTGCTGGGCGATTACACCAAGCCGTACGCATGGTTTCCTGAAAGCGCTTCGACCTTCGCGGAAACCAACGATTGGCTCTATAACTGGATCACCTACACGTGCCTGCTGTTCTTTATCCCGGTCGCCGGCGCGTTGTTCTACTTTGCGATCAAGTACCGCAAGCCAAAGGGCATGAAGGCTGAAAGCAACGTCGCACACAACACGGTGCTGGAACTGACCTGGTCAATCGTGCCATCGTTCTTCCTGGTTGGCATGTTCATACTGGGTGCTCGCACGTTTTTGGACATGCGGGACGTGCCAGACGGCGCGAACGAGGTGAATGTTCAAGCCTTTAAGTGGGGCTGGACGATGGATTACGGCGGAGGTGTGTTCTTGCCCGAATTGCACATTCTGCTTGATGAGCCAGTGAAGTTGTCGATGCGGTCAACCGACGTCATTCACAGTCTTTACATTCCCGCGTTTCGTGCGAAGAAGGACATCGTGCCGGGTCGGTACAATTACATGTGGTTCAAGCCGACATTGGCCAGTGAGAAGGTCAGCGATGAAGAACTTGCCGCGGCCGTCAAGGAGACGAAAGACCTTGGCGAGAGTTGGAACTTTGACAAGCATCAGTTCACACCCGATGGTTATCGCTTCTTCGATTTGTATTGTGCGGAATATTGCGGCACCAACCACTCCGAAATGCAAACCGTGGTCGTCGTTCACGAAACGCTCGACGACTTGAATGCTTGGATCAAGAAATACAGCAAGCGGCCCGATGGCGTTGATCCGGCGACTTACGGCGAAAAGCTTTACAACACTCGCGGTTGTGCGGGTTGCCATAGCGTCGACGGATCGAAGCGAGTCGGTCCGTCCTTTTCAGGTCTGTATGGCCGCGACGAGCAAATGACTGGCGGCGCCCCGGTCAAAGCGGACGAAAATTACGTTCGTGAATCGATTTTGTATCCGAAAGAGAAAGTTGTGGCGGGCTACCAACCGGTCATGCCTAGCTACAAAGGTCAACTAAGCGACGATGATATTTATTCAATCATCGAATACATGAAGACGCTTGGCGAAGGCGGCTCGGCGGCCAAGTAACCGTCGTTCGCCAGCGTTCAAGTCAACACAAAACACACTGCACCCATCGTATAAAAGGTATTGTCATGTCAGCCGGTTCCCTTCCGAAAGGCTCCGTCATTCGCGATCCGGGGTATCCGACCGAAAGTGAGAACTATCTCACCAATTCAAAGGGCATCCTCAGTTGGGTCTTCACGCTCGATCATAAACGCATCGGCGTGATGTATCTGGTCGGTGTTAGCGCCGCTTTCCTCTTCGCCGGCCTGCTAGCGTTGTTGATACGGTTGCATTTGTTTTTGCCTGAAGGAATGATCTTCAAGGGTGCCGAGGCGAACAACTACTACAACCAAGTGTTCACGCTTCACGGTGCGGTGATGGTGTTCCTGTTCATCATTCCGAGTGTGCCGGCGGCGCTGGGTAATTTCTTAGTACCGGTCATGTTGGGCGCCAAAGACGTTGCCTTTCCACGACTGAACCTGTGCAGTTTCTATCTGTGGTGCTTGGGCGCCGCGTTCTTCATCAGCGCATTGTTCAGCACCGGACTTGATACCGGCTGGACGTTCTATACCCCGTACAGCACGACGACGGACACTTCCGTGATCGCCGCGACGATGGGTGCATTTGTGCTCGGATTCAGTTCGATCTTCACCGGCTTGAATTTCATCGTGACCATCAACACGATGCGTCCGCCCGGGATGACTTGGTTCCGAATGCCGTTGTTCTTGTGGGCGACTTACTCCACCAGCATCATTCAAGTGCTTGCGACGCCCGTTCTGGGAATCACGCTGTTGCTGTTGATCGCCGAGCGGACGATGCACATCGGTATCTTTGATCCCGAGTTCAACGGCGACCCGGTGACTTACCAGCACTTTTTCTGGTTCTACAGCCACCCAGCCGTTTACATCATGATTTTGCCAGCGTTCGGCATCATCAGCGAATTGATCAGCGTTCATAGTCACAAACGAATTTTCGGTTACCGCTTCATCGCGTACTCGTCGATCGCAATCGCGCTGCTGGGATTCCTGGTTTGGGGACACCACATGTTCACCGCCGGAATGAGCCCGTTGACGACGATCGTGTTCAGCGCGCTTACCTTCACGGTGTCGGTGCCCTCCGCGATCAAAGTGTTCAACTGGATCGCGACCATGTACAAGGGTTCGATCAGCTTGACGACGCCGATGTGCTTCGCCATCTCATTCATATTCTTGTTCACGATCGGTGGTTTGACAGGTCTTCACCTGGGCACTTTAGCGACCGACATGCACTTGCACGACACGTACTTCGTGGTTGCTCACTTTCACTACGTGATGGTCGGTGGAACATTGATTGCCTTCTTAGGTGGCGTGTTCCATTGGTGGCCAAAAATGTTCGGGAAGATGTACAACGAATGGGGTGGGCGTCTAGCTGCCCTGATCATTTTCATCGGATTCAATTTGACGTTCTTACCCCAGTTTGTGCTGGGCAGTCGCGGGATGCCCCGTCGGTATGCAACGTACGATCCGGAATTTGCGTACCTGCATCAGATGAGTACCTACGGCGCCCTGCTGTTGGGTGTGGGGCTGTTGATTGCTCTGGTGGTTTTGTTGATGTCATTGGTTCGTGGCAAGAAAGCACCGGCCAACCCCTGGGGCGGCGCGACTTTGGAATGGCATTGCACCAGCCCACCGCCGTTTTACAACTTCGAGCGAGCACCGATCGTGGGCGACCCCTACGACTTCAGCAATGTCGAATGGGATGCCGAAAATGAGCGATATGTCTCGACGGAGCCCGAACGGAAACTGGTGCCCGGGGAAGTCCCCGGCGCTGTACCGGCTCACGCGAAAGACGCACACTGAAAATTTGGTCGCAGCCCGTTTGATGCGGGCCTCCGGCCTACGAATCCTTTATCAATGTTTGTAGGATGACAATCGTCGTCCCGCTCCTCAATTCAGATCCTCATTCATGTCCACCATCGAAGCCGTTTCCGATAGCGCCCACGACTCTCACGGGCACGATCATGATCACCCGTCGTTTTTGGCGCACCACTTCGACACACCTGAACAACAATTTGATAGTGGAAAGCTTGGTATCTGGCTATTCCTTGTCACCGAAGTATTGTTTTTTAGCGGCATGTTCTGCGCTTACGCGATTTTCCGAGTGCTTCGCCCCGAAGTGTTCGAGGGTTGCAGTCAGTTTCTCAACACAAAGTTGGGAGCCATCAACACTGGCGTTTTGTTGTTTAGTTCGCTGACGATGGCTTGGGCCGTGCGGTGTTCGCAGGTCGAGGAATACAAGAAGTTGACCGGCATGTTGGCCGCGACGCTATCCTGTGCCATGGTGTTCTTGGGTGTGAAGTCGATCGAGTATTCGCACAAGTGGGGCATGGGCCTGTTGCCGGCCGGTTCGTTCTTTTACGACCCCAGCAATCCACATCCGACATCTTCGCAGATAGTTGAACTCCATGGCTTTTCGCCGGGCACAGCGTTCTTTCTGGAGAACAGTCTGTATTACCTCTGCGCGCCATTCCTAGTCGTGTTGATTGGTGTGGTCGGCTGGCTGATCATGTCGATCGTCAAAGAGAACAAGTTTCAAACCGCGTGTGCGATGCCGTTGTCGGTCGTTTGCCTCAGCTTTTTCCTCGGTGTCGGCCTGGGGATGATTTTGGAGAGCGGTGGTCAAGAGGGCCATGGTGCCGATCACGCGATGGTCGATGGTGACAATGCACACGCTGGTCACGAAGGTCAAGCGACCGAGTCATCGGGAACTGCGTACGCCGGCGCGGACTTGATGGTCCGCGAGCGGCTTGCGGGTGAGTCGACCAACTCGGGGATGCAAAGCGAACTGCAAGCACGTGATCGTCAATCGGAACTTGCGTCGGGTTCGATTGTCAGCAAAAGCTCGGCGGACGAGGTCGCGATCAAGGAGGTCGATCGGGATGTATTGACGCCTCGTACCGCAGGCGTCTTCTTCAGCATTTATTACTGCATGACCGGCGTTCACGCGATTCACATTTTGGGTGGCATTGGTGTTCTTGTCTGGTTGTTGGTTCGATCGGTTCGCAAAGATTTCAATCGCCAGTATTTTGGTCCGGTCGACTACGTCGGGTTGTATTGGCACTTGGTCGACTTGATCTGGATCTACTTGTTCCCGCTACTCTATCTGATTCGCTAAGTAATGAGCGGAAAAAAAGTGTCTGACCCCATTTGCCGGGAATCGGCCCTTCGGGTGCTTTGCACAAAGGGGGGCAGACACTTTTTTCCGCACGATCCTAACCTTCACCTTTCAACGTTCGCATAGAAACCAAAACGATGTCTGCACACGGTCACACAGAAGACAGTCACGGCCACGGAAAAGAAGGCTACGACTTCGCCCACCCGCTTCCCGTTTCTGCTTTGTTGGCCGTTTTTGGGATGCTAGTTTTTCTGACGATCGTCACCGTTGCTCAGGCAAGTTTTGATTTCGGAAGTGCTGACGTTGCGATTGTCATGTCGATCGCGACGTTGAAGGCGATTCTGGTGGTGTTGTTTTTCATGCACTTGGCATTCGACAAGCCTTTCAATGCGATCATCTTCTTGGGGTCGTTTGTCTTTGTTGGATTGTTCGTCATTTTCACACTCAGTGACAGCTCGCTCACTTCCGATTCGTTCGAGCCGAAAATTGACGATGTCGTGCCGATGGTTGCCGAAGGTTGATCGATCGGTTCGTGCGGTGAGTTTGCTGCTGGTCGTCCAATTCGGTGACTCCGCGTACAGTTGATCGTCGGGTGTGGAGGACGTATTCCGATGATTGTGCCGATTTCGACGTTGCAATACGGCTACCTTCGTTCCATCCGTGCCCTGTCCCCTGGGGACAGTCAGGTGGCTGACTTACAATAGCGCGGTAGCGGGTCCGGACATTCGGATGTCCGTTCTGTACTCCCAATAAGAATAGTGGTCGACCGATTCCATGGCTCTGATCATTCTGCGTTTCCTGTTTTTGCTGTGCGCTGGCGGAATTTCGGCGTTCATCAATGCCTCGTTGTTGGACACTTCGACCACCGTGCCGTGGCTGGTGTTTGCTGGCACGATGGCGCTAGCAGTAGCGGTGGTAATCGCAGATATTTACGCGCCGAAGAAGAAGATTGATACGATTTCGTCGATCTACTTCGGGCTTTTGATCGGCGTTTTGCTCAGCTACGTGTTGTGGATCGCGTTGGCGCCGATGTTGGCTTCGACTTCCATTGCTCCCGCCATCCCGCAGATGGTGATGGCGCTCGTGCTGTGTTACATCTGCGTCAGCTTGCTGTTGCAGACCAAAGACGATTTCCGTTTTCTGATTCCCTACGTCGAGTTCGTACGTGAAGTCAAAGGTTTCAAGCCGCTCGTCTTGGACACGTCGGTCGTGATCGATGGTAGGATCGCCGACTTGGTCGGCACAGGCATTTTTGACAATCAGTTGATCATGCCCCGGTTCGCGTTGTCCGAGTTGCAGGCGATCGCCGACAGCAGCGATAAGTTACGACGCACTCGGGGTCGCCGTGGGCTCGACGTGCTCAATCGGATGCGAGCGGATGACAATGTTGATCTGGTCATTTTTGATCGCGAACTGCCGGAGTTGGCAGGTCAGACGGTCGACTTAAAATTGGTGTTGTTGGCCAAGCATCTTGAAGGCAAGGTCGTCACCGGCGATTTCAATCTGAACAAGGTGGCCAAGCTGCACAACGTGCCAGTGATCAATTTGAACGAGATCAGCAATGCGTTGCGTCCGGTATTCTTGCCGGACGAAATGTTCCGTTTGAAAGTCATCAAAGCGGGCGAAGGGCCCGAGCAAGGCATCGGCTATCTCGACGATGGCACGATGGTGGTCATCGAAGGCGCCCGAAATCGAATCGGCCAAGAACTGGAAGTTCGCGTGACCAGCACGCTGCAAACGAATGCCGGAAAAATGATTTTCTCCAAGGTCGAAGGCCGCTAGCGATGGCGGATTTGCGGTGGGGAATCTTGCTGCTGATTCCGCTCGCGTGGTGCGCCGTATCATTCATGCTGGCCCGCTTGAGTGGATGGACGCGACTTGCGAAATACTATCGCCACGACGAGTTTTTGCCCGATGAGACGGGACGTTTCCGATCCGCCTCGCTGGGCGTCATACAGTATTCGTCGTGTCTGATGTTCAGCGTGAATGATGCGGGACTACGCATCGCCATCTTCCCATTGCTCCGGTTGGGACATCCGCCGCTGGTGATCCCTTGGGATCAGATACATCACATCGAAGCGGAGAATCGCTTGTACTCGCAGCGAGTCAAGCTTTCGATCGGCAAGCCGACGATCGTACGCGCTTCGTTGCCGGGTTGGGTTCGCTATCGCATGCCGCTCGAAATGCGCCCGAAGGCGTAATCGCTGTGGCCCCGCGACTCCGTTCGCGGGGAGTGCTAGGTGCGATCCGCGAACGGAGTCGCGGACCCACGTTTTTATTCTTTCCACCAATCGCCGTCTTTGGTCACGGCGCGGATCGGACAACACATCGACGCTAGGGCGGAAGCGATCTCGGAAACAGCCCACTGCATGTCGTCGACTTCTAAACGGTACTCCGGCCAGTGTCGACCCGTTGGCCACATATGATGCGGCGCAGGCCAAGAAGTCTCGGAGGTGGTTCGCTGGATTCTCGCGATCAGCCGAGGGACACTGCTGAGCATCGATGCCGCGCTGGCGGCAATCGGAAGCGACGGTACGAAACTAGACACCCATGAGTCGTCTTGAATCTCCTCGATCGAATCTGGCGCATCGAACGTCTTGATGCCAAACTCGTTTCGCAACCGATGACAGATGTTCAATCGTGTGGCTTCATCAGAGCCAACCAGTGATAGCGAGGGAACGCCTTCACTGAGGTGCCGTGAGAGCTGCTCGATTGTCCAGCCGAACCGAGGGTCACGGTAATGCGGCGCCACATCGCAGGCCGGCAGCAATACGAACTGACGAGCCGTGTATCGAGGATGGGGAACCACGAGCGCCGCGTTGCCACCGATCAGTTCGCCGTGCAGAACAACGTCAAGATCGATCGAACGCGAACCCCAACGCTGGCGCCGTTCGCGACCGAGACGGTCTTCGGTGTTCTGCAGCAGCGCCAGGATGTCGCGTGCGGATGCCGGCGTGTCGAATGCCGCGACCGCATTTAAAAATGGTTCCTGTCCACCCGGACCACCGATCGGCGGCGTTTCAAATAGACGACTCGCCGCGAAGTTGATCGCGATGTTCGATTCGGCCACGATTTTTGCGGCCGCAGCGATTCGCTGATCGCGGTCACCAAGGTTGCTGCCAAAACTGATCAAACATTGCGAGTTCACGACGCGATCACCTATTGCGATTCCAATTCTGGAAACACCAACCGCTTCGTTAGAAACTTTGTGTAAGCCGCGCACACTTCGCGCCGACACGACAGAATTGCCATCTGGCCGTCTCGGCGTGAATGAATCAGTTCAGATGAAACCAGTTCCTTCAAATGATGCGATATCGTCGCTTGGGTGATCGGAAACTGAGCCACCAGCGTTTTGCAGGGGATTTCGTCGACCGACGCGATGCAGTTCAGAATCGCGAATCTCTGTGGGTCGGCGATCGCCTTGGCGATCCGATGAAGCTGTTCGTTTGTCAGCTCAATCGGAGGTAGCGACTGGAATTCTTCGGCACTCTCACTGCGAAGCAGAGGCTCGGATGATTCGTTCGGAGGTTCGCAGGGATCACTCATGCCCACCAATCTAGGCTGACGCTTCAGTCGTTTGAAGTCCCACCGCGGTTATCATTCGCCCAGGGTCCACATTTGAGCGAGAAAATGAGACAATACGGGCAGAGTATCTTCGGAAGTCGTAGTTTCCGGGTCACCCACCTTCCGAACTTTGCGAGGCATCGCCCGTGGACGAAACTGAGCCTGCCGAGAATTCGCCCGACGAAATCTTTCTGACCGCCGTTTTGTTCGAGTCAGCTTTGGGTGCGCTGGCGATCTTCCTGGGATGGGCCGTTGGTCCCGATGCTCGCGAGTTGGTTCCCGAGATCAAGCTGAGTTCGTTCGTTTTACCCATCGATTGGGCGACGGTCAGTCCGATTGCAGGCGGGCTCGCGATGGGAGTCGCTGCGGCAATCCCGATGCTGATTGCGATCGAAATTTTCCGTCGGCTGCCGTGGGAGCCGGTTCGAGCTCTGGAACGACTCAGCGACGATGGCGTGATCGCGACGCTGCTGCAACTGCGCCCGTCCGAAATGATTGTGATCAGTTTGTGTGCCGGCATTGGCGAAGAATTGTTGTTTCGCGGTTGGTTGATGCCGTGGATGACCGCAGGCTGGTCGATCACCGAGCCTCCTCTCGTGTCGCCGACGTTCGCGATGGCAGCTGGGTTGGTCGGTTCGTCGATCGCATTCGGATTGGTTCATCCACTGACCAAACTGTACATCGTTGTTGCCACGATCATGGGCCTGTATTTCGGGGTCTTGTTGATCTTCAGCGGCAATCTGCTGGTTCCGATCGCCGCGCACGCGACCTACGACGCCGTCCAGTTGATCATTACGGCGCGATCCTCGAAGAAAGATCTGGCAAAAAAAATCGAGTTAGAATAGCGACGTTGAATCCTTTTTACTTCTCGTGAACAAAGCTGAATGATGCGATTTTTTCTGTTGTGTTTCTTATCAATCGCGACCGTCCAAATCGTGTCGGCTGTCGACGGACCACTGACGTACCAGGGCGATCAGGGAGCGGGCGTCGGTAAGCATATTGTGTTTTTGGCGGGCGATCATGAATATCGCAGCGAAGAGATGTTGCCGGCGCTGGCGCGCATCTTGGCGAAGCAACATGGTTTCAAATGCACTGTGTTGTTCAATGTCGATGCTGATACCGGCTACATTCATCCTGGCAACAGCAACATGCCGCACACCGAGGTGATCAAGACCGCGGACCTGCTGGTGTTCGGTTTACGTTTTCAGAACTTCCCCGACGAACAGATGCAACCGATCGTCGATTATCTCAATCGCGGAGGTCCCGTCGTCGGAACTCGCACCAGCACTCATGCGTTTCAAATTCCCGCCCGTTCGCCGTTCGCGCGCTTCGATCACAAGTTTGCCGGCGAAGAAATGATCGGCGGTTTTGGGCGTCAGATTCTCGGCGAAACTTGGGTCAGCCACTACGGAAAGAACCATGTCATGAGCACGCGACTAGACATTGCACCGGAGCAAGCGGACCATTCGATATTGCGAGGTGTGGTCGATCCGTGGGTCGAGGCGGGCGGCTACTGGACCGATCCGATGCCGGACAGCATGGTGCTCGCCAATGCCCAACCGCTACAGGGCATGACGTCCGACTCAGCGCCCGCCGAGGACAAAGAACCGTGCCCCGGCGTCTGGATTCGCAGTTACAGCGGCGACGATGGTGCGACCGGACGTGTATTCACGACGACGTACGGTGCTTCCGAAGATCTGCGCAATGAGGGCTTCCGCCGAATGATGGTCAACGGCTGTTTTTGGGCAATCGGCCTCGAGGATGCGATTGCCCCCGACCTCGACATCGATTTTGTCGGTCCTTACAACCCGTCAACCTTCAAATTCGAAGGCTATCGTCGGGGCGTCAAACCGCAGGACATGGCCGGCTGGGACACCCCAATCATGGATCCGAGCAAATCGACGGTGCAATGACGCGGATGGAGGAGGAATTCGAGGCAGCCTCTGCGCTCCGCCAATTCTTTGCTATTCTCTCGGGTAATTTGCGTTCGGGCGGCTCTGCCCATCGCAAGTGCTGTCACCAAACCCGATTCTCCCCCGCCCGGAAAGACACCTGTGCCCGCCCGCGACGACATAAAAACCATTCTGATCATTGGCAGCGGCCCCATCGTGATCGGTCAAGCCTGTGAGTTTGACTACTCGGGCACTCAGGCCTGTAAGGCGCTCCGTGAAGAGGGTTACCGCGTCGTTCTGGTCAATAGCAACCCGGCCACGATCATGACTGATCCGGCCACCGCCGATGCTACGTACATCGAGCCTTTGTCTTGGCAAATGATCGAGAAGATCATCGAAAAAGAACGTCCCGATGCCCTCTTGCCGACGCTCGGTGGACAGACCGCACTGAACGCAGCGATGGAACTCGAAGCCAACGGAGTACTTGCCAAGCACAACGTCGAAATGATCGGCGCCAACACGAAGGTGATCGCCAAAGCCGAAGAGCGCGACCAGTTCAAGGAAGCGATGGAAAAGATCGGTCTGGACGTTTGCAAAGGTTATACGATTTCGACGCTGGTGGAGGCTCGCGCCGCGCTCAAAGAAGTCGGGCTCCCCGCCATCGTCCGCCCCAGCTTCACGATGGGTGGCAGCGGTAGCGCCATTGCTTACAACAAGGACACCTTCGACGCATTGGTTCAAAACGGACTCGACCAATCACCCGTGAGCGAAGTCTTGATCGAAGAATCGATCATCGGATGGAAAGAGTACGAGATGGAAGTGATGCGCGACGTTGATGACAACGTCGTCATTATCTGCAGCATCGAAAACTTTGACGCGATGGGCGTTCACACCGGCGACTCGATCACGGTCGCGCCGGCGCAGACGCTGACCGATAAAGAATATCAACGCATGCGAGATGCTTCGCTTGCGGTTATCCGCGAAATCGGCGTTGAGACCGGCGGCAGCAATATTCAGTTCGCGATCGAGCCCGATACCGGGCGAATGATCGTCATCGAAATGAATCCGCGAGTCAGCCGGTCGAGCGCGCTGGCAAGCAAGGCAACTGGGTTCCCGATCGCAAAGATCGCCGCAAAACTTGCCGTCGGATATCGGCTTTGGGAACTGCCAAATGACATCACTCAGAAAACAAAAGCATGTTTCGAGCCGACGATCGACTACGTCGTTACGAAGATCCCAAGATTCGCGTTTGAAAAATTCCCTGAAGCGGACGCGACGCTGACGACTCAAATGAAGAGTGTTGGCGAAACGATGGCGATCGGTCGAAACTTCCGCGAGTCCTTTCAAAAGGCCATGCGTGGATTGGAAGTCGGCGCTTTCGGCTTGGGCAGCGATAATCGCGATCGATGGGGCACCGACGAAGAACCAGATCGCGACGAAATCACGGCGAAGCTGAGCATCCCCAACGCGGAGCGAGTTTTCTATATCCGCTACGCCATGAAAGCGGGAATGTCGATCCAAGAAATTCATGAACTGTCGCACATCGACGTTTGGTTCTTGGATCACTTGTCGCAAATCATCGAGGAAGAGAACCGACTGATTGAAATCGGATCGCTCGAAACGATCTCATACGACCAAATGTGGACAGCCAAACGAAACGGATTCTCCGATCGTCAACTTTCAAAGATCTTCGGCACTACCGAAACGAAGGTTCGTGCGAAACGTCTGAGTCTCGGCATCCGACCGGTCTTCAAGAGCGTCGATACTTGCGCAGCGGAATTCGAGGCGCACACGCCGTATTACTACAGCACCTACGAATCGGAAACCGAATTGCCGCCCAAGGGTGATAAGAAGCGGATCATGATCCTGGGTGGAGGTCCGAACCGAATCGGGCAGGGGATCGAATTCGATTACTGCTGCTGCCATGCAAGCTTTGCACTTCGAGAAATCGGCATCGAAAGTGTGATGGTCAACAGCAATCCTGAAACCGTCAGCACTGATTACGACACGTCCGATATCTTATTTTTTGAGCCGTTGACAACTGAAGACGTGCTCAACATTTGCGACGCGGTACAGCCGGATGGCGTGATCGTTCAGTTCGGTGGCCAGACGCCGCTGAATCTTGCCCGCGGACTACAAGAAGCCGGCGTTCCGATCATCGGGACCAGCGTCGATACGATCGAAATGGCGGAAGATCGCGAACTGTTTCAAAAACTGATCAATGAACTCGGCTTGCGACAACCGCCCAGTGGCATCGCGCGGAACATGGAGCAGGCTCGACGCGAAGGCAAACTGATCGGATTCCCGATGCTGGTCCGCCCGAGCTTTGTATTGGGTGGCCGAGCAATGGAAATCTGCTACGACCAGCCGCAATTCGAGCGTTACGTCGCCGAAGCGTTCGTCGTCGCCGATGGTCAACCAGTCCTGATCGATCGATTTTTGGAAGATGCTACCGAAGTTGATGTCGACGCCGTGGCCGATGGTACGGACTGCGTCGTCATGGGCATCATGGAACATATCGAGGAAGCCGGCGTTCACTCGGGCGACTCCGCTTGTGCCATTCCGCCGTACAGCCTCAGTCCGTCAATCCTTCAAGAGATTCGCGAAGCCACCGCTAAGCTCGCGAAGCGATTGAAAGTGATCGGCTTGATGAACATCCAATTCGCGATCAAGGACGAAGGTGACAAACAACTTCTGTACGTGCTGGAAGTCAATCCACGCGCCAGTCGAACGGCGCCGTTTGTCGCCAAGGCAACCGGGGTGCCCGTGGCGGGAATCGCGACCAAGGTAATGGCAGGCATGACGCTGAAGGAGTTGGGTATAACCAGCGAACCGATTCCTCGTCACGTATCGATCAAAGAAAGCGTGTTTCCATTCCGCAAGTTTGCCGGGGTCGACATTGTGCTCGGACCGGAAATGCGGAGCACGGGCGAGGTCATGGGCGTCAGCAAACAGTTCTCAATCGCGTTCGCAAAAAGCCAAATCGCCGCGGGAAGTGCCCTTCCTGAGACGGGCAAGATTTTCATGAGTCTGTCGGCGCGACATAAAGAAGCAGCGATTGCGATCGGAACGGAACTGATCAACTTGGGCTTCGAGATTTTGGCAACCTCGGGTACCGCCGCTCGACTCAAGGACGGCGGTGTCGCGGTCACGGCGGTCAAGAAAATTGCTGAAGGACACCCCAACTTGATCGACTTCTTGAAAAATGACGACGTGCAACTTGTCATCAACACACCCAGTGGAAAAGGCGCTCGAACCGATGAGGGCCGAATCCGCGCCGCCGCGGTTCAGGCCGGAGTTCCCTGTATCACCACGATCGCGGCTGCCGAAGCAGCCGTCGGAGCAATGAAGGCCATGAAGAATGACGACATGACCGTCGAATCATTGCAAAACCGATACGCGAACAGGTGACATCCATTCCTGCTGTTGAACTAAGGTAGCGTGATCACGTCGGAAGATACTTCGACAGACTCGTCGAACAAATGTCGTCTTAGAAACTTGTCAACGCGATCGCGAACTTCCGGGCCGCCGAATCCGTGTCCCGCATCCTGAACCGTGACCAGAGTCGAATCGACCCCGACGCTGATCAACTTGTCATGGAAAATTTGGCTCTGGCGATACGGAACCAGTGGATCTTTGGAGCCGTGCATAATCAATATCGGCGCATCATCGGATGTGACGTAGGTGATCGGAGACGCATCGCGAGCTAGGTTCGGAATCTTAACGATGTGATCGCCCAATAGCTCGCTCTCGGGCGAGTCGGCTGAGTTGTGGTTCATGGTCGAGCCACCTTCGTTCATTGATGACAAATCGGTTGGTCCGAAAAAATCAATCACCGCTGTTACGCGACTTGATTGATCGAGGTGACTGCCGATCTGGCCTTCGAGTTCTCTCACGTCGGCCGTTGTTCCCAGCATGGCTACCAAATGCCCGCCCGCCGAGTTTCCCCACACCGCCATGCGATCCGAATCGAAGTTGTGTTGGTTCGCGTTTGCTTTCAACCATCGAATCGCAGCCTTGCAGTCATGTATCTGTGCCGGCCACTTCGATTGTCCCGACAATCGATATTCGATCGACGCTCCGGCATACCTACCAGAAGCGACCAACGGAGCAAGATTACTAAGTCCACTCTTCTTGTCTCCCTGTTTCCATGCTCCGCCATGGATGAACACTATCAATGGCAGTGGCTTGTCACTGATCCGTTCCTTTGGCAGCATCAAGTCCAATTGCTGCGCAGGGTCATCCGAATCTGCGTATCGTAAGTCTTCGATTAACTCGATTCGACGTTTCATTTCCGGAACGCCCGGTTGTTCAACAGCCGAACCTGCAACAACGATCATTGAAAGTTGAAAGAGCCAAAAAAATCGCATGCTACTGACCTCGCGTTGGAGGAGTAGTTTGACGCCAGACAGAACGCGCGTTGGCGGCGACTTCTTCATCAAACTCGATCATTCGTGCATTCAACTTTGCGACGATGTCCGGATGATGCTTTGCTAAGTTAATTTTTTCGCCGATGTCATCCGCAAGATCGAATAGCAAGATCTCGGGTTCGGCGGTGCCTACCTTAGGACCGTTCTTCTTTCGTGATTCCTTGCGAAGATACTTCCAATCGCCGCTTCGAATTCCTTCGAGGTTTCCAACGGACGAGTAGAACACGAGTTCGTTGCGTGGCGATGCGTCGCTGGTGAATGTCGACGAGATATCGTAGCCGTCAATTTTGTTTCCTCCAGGTAGCGGCGTCCCGGTGATCGCGGCAATGGTTGGCAGCAGATCCATCGTCGACGTAAACGCATCCGTACTGGTGCCAGCAGGAATCCGCCCCGGTCCCCACATCACGCAAGGTACACGCTGGCCACCTTCAAAGGTTGTTCCTTTTCCGTCTCGTAGCGGATACGCGCTGCCACCGTGGTTTTTGAATTGCAGCCAGGGCCCATTGTCAGACGTGTAGATGATGTACGTCTTGTTAGCGAGATCAAGATTGCGAACTGTATCGACGAGCCGACCTACTTCCGCATCGATGTGTTCGATGACGCACTTGTAGGCGTGATCAGGATTCGGGTCATAAGCATCATCAGGAACATACAGCGGAATATGCGGCATCGAATGCGGCAAATAAAGAAAGAAAGGTTGATCTTGATTGGCTTTGACAAAATCGATTGCTTGATCCGTGTAGCGACGTGTGATCGTTCGTTGATCGACCGGCAATTCGATGACTGTTTCGTTTTGAAAAAGTGGGGTATTCCACTCTTTCACGCATGATTCTTGGTTGGCCCACAGCTCGTTCGACGCCAGCTTCGGCTTACTCTTGTTGTCGGGATAGTTCATGTCGTTCGAGTACGGGATTCCAAAGTAAGAATCAAATCCGTTGGCGCGTGGCAACGTCTCCCGATGATGTCCCAAATGCCATTTACCAACGCAGGCGGTCGCATAGCCTTGCGATCGCAAGTGGTCGGCAATCGTGTACTCCGACGGGTTGAGTCCGTAATCGCTTTGTGGAAACAACACGTGTCGATGCATGCCGACTCGCTTCGGATAGCTGCCGGTCAGGAGCGCGGCTCTTGAGGGCGAACAAACTGAACAGGCAGTGTAAAAGCTCGTGTAACGTCGCCCTTCCGCCGCCATTCGATCTATGTTGGGTGTCTTGATCGTTTCAGACCCGAAGCATCCGAGATCGTTGTAGCCCTGATCGTCGGTGAAGATGACGATGAAGTTAGCGGGATCGTTGGACTCGGCTTTGAGTGTCTGCGCGAGAAGTGTTTGAGTGGCAAGCGCGGTCCACGCTGCGAAAGTGAAGACACTGCTTCGCCATGATTGATGTCGGCAATGGTTGGACGCAGGCGACGCCATGGACAGGCCAATGAATCGAGACATGATGAGTTTCCTCGTTGTGAACCACAGCCGGTCTGCGCTGGAGTCACGCTGGCGGGTTGTCCATTTCCGATTGGTCGGAAATGGAAATTAACGGGTTAGCTTACCATGCCCGGCAATCTTCAGCGGGCATATCGACCGGGGAATCGGCTATCGAACTTGTGCTCGGCTTTGAAGTACGGATCTCTCATCAAGTCGGGAGCCCGGAAGCTGCCAAACTGGTACGGATCGTTGTAATATCCGTATCCGTAAAATGGAACGCCAGAAGGATTCATGCCGCCGAAGCTGCTGTAGCCTGGCGAGTTTTGCGCCGCGTAGTTGCCCGCATTGGCCGCACCGAGTGTGAACCCGAACAGCGACGGTGGTGCACTCCGTTGGTGCTTATGAGCGTGCCCGTGCGTTTGGTGCCGGCTGTTTTGCGCGTGGGCCTGCGTGGATGCGGCTGCGATGGTGACCACTGCAATGACGGCAAAAAAACGACGCATGATGAATCCTTGGTTTCAGAACTGCACTATCCCTCACAAGGATAGGCCGTTTTTGACATGTTGGACGGCAAATTCGCCAACCGAACGCATCGTTGATCGGAACCCACTCGATACAAACCGACCAACCCATACCCGACGCCATTTCGTCGCACTCGCAGAGTGTATAATCGCATCGCGAAGTCATTGACGTTTGCTTTCAGATCTGGATTTCAGATGCGAACCTTTTACACCGTATCGCCAATCAAAATCGCGATACTCTTTTTGACCAATCTTGCAGCGGGTCAGTTCACATGCGAAAGGTGTTTGGCTGATCGTCCAAATATTTTGTTTATCTATGCCGATGACCAGTCGTACAAAACTTTGTCGTGCTACCCGGAAGCTCCCGATTGGATCAATACGCCCAACATCGATGCGCTCGCGCGAGGCGGTATTCGATTTGAACGCGCATATTTCGGCGCATGGTGCATGCCATCGCGTGCAAGTTTCTTGACTGGGCGACTTCAACACGGCGTTCAAACGATGCGAATGGAGGGGAGTTATCCCGCCAGCACTTACGATCCGCAAGCGTGTCGTTTCTGGCCATCCGTGTTTCGCGAACAGGGTTACCACACGGCACAAATCGGCAAGTGGCATACCGGGGTCGACACGGGCAACGGTCGTGATTGGGATCATCAGATCGTTTGGAGTCGTCCGGGGCATCCTGAAAACGCGGGCAACTATTTTGTCGATCAAATCGTTACCTTCAACGGCGTCGACCGAAAAGTCGGCGGCTACTCGACAGACAATTATACGGATTGGGCCGTCGACTACATCAACGGTGAGGATCGCGATGCATCCAAGCCTTGGTATTTGTGGTTGTGCTACGGCGCCGTCCACGGCCCGACCACTCCGGCCGATCGACATGAGGGCAAGCTGGCCGGTCACGTCGCGCCGATGCCGGCCGATATTGCTGGACCTTGGCCAGATAAACCCAAGTACTTGAACGAGACTGCTTCTTGGCGAATCGGCGATGACGGACGAGCTTACCGAATCGGGAAAGAAGTTCACGCGAGCAACTTCAACACGAACACGGCGGGCCAGTCTTATGACGACTGGGTGCAGCAAACCAACGAATGTGCGATGGCGATCGACGAGGGAGTTGGTCGACTGATTGCGACGTTGGAATCATCGGGTCAGCTCGAGAATACATTGATCGTTTACACGGCGGACCAGGGATTTGGACTCGGCGAACATGGATTCAACCAAAAGGTCGGACCTTATGACGCCACCATCGCATCACCGCTGATCATCCGCCATGCCGGAAAGTTGGCGGAGGGTAAGGTGTGCCGTCATCCCGTCAATGCACCCGATATGGTCAAACTGTTTTGCGATACCGCAGGGGTCACGATTCCGTGGTCGATGCACGGTCGCGATATTCGGCCCTTGCTCGAGAATCCGGATTCAAAGGATTGGAATTCGCCGATGCTAATGACGCACACGGCGCGATCTTACGGATCGGACACAGATGTCATTCCAACGGATGAACGTCTGACCATTGTGGGTGACGTGCCATGGTATGTTTTGATTCGCGACGGGAAATACAAATACATTCGCACTCTCTTGGAGGGCGAGGTCGAAGAGGTCTACGACCTCGACAACGATCCTGAAGAGTTGGTCAATCTAGCCATCGATCCCAAGCAACAGGATTCGCTCGAGCGACTCAGAGTTGTGGCGACAAATCAGTTGAGACAAACGGACGCCAAGTTCGTCGATTCGATGCCCAAGACAAAGTGATTGGCGTTGTCCGCGAATCACGACATGGATTCGTCACGATGTTCGTTGACGTCGACCGGCAAGCAATGAAGACTGCCGCCGATGCGACGCATGATTCGTCCTGATCGTTTAGCAATTTTGGTCGCTAACGAATTGCGTTGAGATGACGTGCGGGTTAGCCGATTGCGGCGCAAATGCGGTAGATTTTGTCGAATAATTGATCAGGTTCTATCGGCTTTGACAGATAGCCGTCCATCCCGGCGGATTTGCAAGTGTCCCAGATCTGAACATCGCTGTGAGCGGTCATGGCAATGATCGGAAGACGGGTCGCCATGATGTCCATGTCCTCACGAGTCACCGCCAAATCTTGAATTTGAGCATTCTTCCTAATCGTTTGTGTAGCCTCGATGCCATCCATGATTGGCATGTCAACATCCATCAAGCAGAGGTCGAACTTTTGGTTTGACGCGAGTTCGACGGCTTCGGCGCCATTGCTTGCAACGACGACTTCAAATCCCTTCATTTTGAGAATGCCAATGATTACTTCTTGGTTGATCAAGCCATCCTCAGCAACCAAAACTCGCACCACTGGACTTGGCTCAATCGCGTCAGACGGATTGTGTCCGTCGTTAGCGAGCGGCAATCGCCTTGTCTCACAATCAATGAGGGATGCTGCAACCTTGACAAGCTCAGAAGGCAAAGCGGGTTTGCGGAGTTCTGCTGATGATTTTCCTCGCAATGACTTCCCATTCGGCTTCGCCGACACCAAGACTAGACAGGCTATTTCAGACTCCATGCATCGAACCCTCAACGCCTCGCTGTCGTCGCAGCCGAAAACGATCAAGTCCCAGTTTTGATTCAACAACGCATCGACGAAATCGGTTTGCGTATGCTCGGATACTGCAGGCCACGGGATCGTTTCCGCACCACTTGCGTGAAGGGCCGTTGCGATCGCTTTTTGAGAGGCGTCAAGCGGATCGACGATTGCGATTCGACGGCCTTCGAGCAATCGACGTCTTTCGACTCTTGGTGCATTGCTGTCGATCACAGCCGGCAGCGTCACCATGAATGTGCTGCCGACGCCGAGTTCGCTTTGTACTTTAAGACTTCCATTCATTCGATTGACAAGTTCGCGACATATCGCCAATCCCAATCCCGTTCCACCATATCGACGCGTTGTGCTACTGTCGGCCTGAGAAAACGATTCAAAGATTTTGGTTTGTTGATCCTCGGGAATTCCGATTCCGGAGTCTTGAACCGAAATGCAGACGACGTCCTCTCCGGATGAGTCTCGGTTCATCTGGATGACGAGCGCGATGAAACCCTGTTCGGTAAACTTGATTGCGTTTCCGACCAAGTTCATGAAAATTTGTCGTATTCGCGAGGGGTCGCCAAGGAGATTCATCGTTGGATCAACGTCGACATTGCAAACCAGTTCGATACCCTTCTGCCAAGCGGAGGCTGCCATCAATCGGCTGACTTCGCCAGCCAGTTGTTCAAGATCAATTGGGATGCATTCCAGCTCCATCTTGTCGGCCTCTAGCTTCGAGAAATCGAGCAAATCGTTGATCAGGGAGAGCAATGATTGACCGCTCTCCTCG
This sequence comes from Rubripirellula sp., assembly GCA_041740415.1. GTDB lineage: Bacteria > Planctomycetota > Planctomycetia > Pirellulales > Pirellulaceae > Rubripirellula. The sequence continues at coordinate 85,376 of JBGSLZ010000016.1, read as the reverse complement.
ACCGTTTCAAGGTATGCCGAATTGCAACTCTGATCCGATGACAAACGGGCTAAACGAGTCATTCCTAAAATGCCGTTAAGCGGCGTGCGAATTTCGTGGCTCATCGTCGCCAAGAATCGACTTTTAGCTTCGTTGGCAGCATTAGCTTGTACGATCGCGTCGCGGAGTTGTTCCTCGGTTGCGCGTAGTCGCTCATTGCTTTCAAGTAGCTGCTGAGCACGATCTTCGGCAGCCTTCGTCCGCTCAAGGACGCGTTGCTCGAGCGTGTCGTTCATCTGCTGCAGCCGAAGGAATCCGTCTGCGTTTTCCAGTGCCGCACCTGCGAGTGTTGAGACGAAATCAGCGATTCGTCGCTCGTCGTCGCCGAATAGATCTTTCAGCTCATTATGAGCAACAAGAATTACCGCTACCGTAATGCCACGAAAAGCGATGGGCGCGGCAATCGCGCTCACGCATGCACCGGAGATGCTGCCGTTTTCATCTCCCCAACACACTGCTTGGTTCGCGTCGATCGCCGCGTGAATTAACTTTTCATGAAATTCCACTCGACGTTTTGACGACAAATCCGATTCACAAGCATCGAGACGATCGATTACAACATCAAGCCCGTTCAGTGCAACCGAGACAATGTCGGCGTGTTGTCCTCGCAATAGTCGCCGTGCCGCGTCGCGCGCTTCGACGTATACCAAATCAGGAGTGAGGGCCTGCGCGATCCGTCGCCCTGATTGTAGTACCGTGACGAAGCGATCTGCCAAGGACAGATTCGTCGTTGCTATGCTCGGTGGCGCGTGTTCAGAATTACGTGGCGATTGTTCTTCGCTAAGTTCTCCGATCCGTCGAATCATTGCGTCCGATGGTGAACCAAGCAGCTCTGGTTCCAACTCGTGCAACCGTCGCAACGCGAGGAGTGACTCGAGTTCTTCGGCGGCCTGTTCTCGTTTGATTGCCGAATTAATGCTGAGGCGGAAGTGTGCAGTGGCTTGTTTCGGATTTCCTTCGATTGTGCTCAAAATTGCCAGTTCGCGAAACGCGTGAGCGCGATCGCCGGGAAACCTTCGCGAAAGTCGTGAAGCTTTTTTCGCAGCCGATCGAGCGGCAGTTAGTCGAACTTTGAATTGGCGTCCGCTTCGGTAGTCCGTGCATTCAAGTTGCCGGCGATAAGCCGTCGCCAGCCACGCATAACATGGACTGATGTAAGTGTTAAGATGCCCCGCACGCCAACAACGATTGATTGCGTCTCGCAAAACGGAAATGGCTTCTTCCATTCGGTCATGATGCAGAAGCACGACCGCGAATGCTAACTGCGTCTGTGCGTGGCTTTGGGCATCGGGACGCGGACGCGATGCCTCTCTTGTGATCGTTTCGATGGGTAGCGCCAACGGCATAGTGCGTGCCAATACGTCGAGACTGATCCCCGTCGCTTGCTGATCCCCGATTCGTTTTCCGGATTCGTACATCTGCATCGCGGCGTTAGCCGCTTCGCCATAGCGCCCGATACGGTAGAGCGCGTTAGCACCCTGGTAGCGGGCCATATTCATTTCCCAAACGTCGCCGGTCTGTCGCAACAATGCCACCGATCGATCTGACGTCGAAATGGCATCGCGGTACCTGCATTCGGCGAGCATCACGACGCTGTGGTAGTGGAGAGTTTGGCCTTGCCCCCATACATCGTTCAGCCCTTCGCGGATTGAGTAGGATCGCTTGACGAAGGTGTTTGCTCGTTTGAACCATCTCAGCAGACTCATCACGGGGCCGTGCTCGCTGTAGACGGCGGCAAGGCTCGTGGCAGACCCGAGCCTCTCGGCTTCATTCAACGATCTCAGGTGGTTTCCGAGCGTCCATAGTTTGTCGCGACTAAACCAATACACATGTGAGAGGCGACTCAGCAGCACGAGACGCAGGAAGTCCAAGTCAGTCGGATTTTTTTTGCTGACGACCCAACGTGATGGCAGAAGTGTATGAAAGACCTGAATGATCGATTGGGTGAGCACTCCTATCAGCATTGTGACAAGATTGCCCGGAACCTCAATTCCGGTGAAGACCAGAGCTTTCTCATAACGGCTCGCCGCTTCCGCAAAAAGCCCTCGCTTGAACGCGACTTCGCCAATCTGTTGCTGGATCCTCGCTTCATCGATTGTCTTGTTGGTCAACGCTAAAGCGTCGTGAAAGTTTTGGTCAGCCTGATCGTATTGGCCCGACAGGAGATGAACGGTCCCAAGACCCTCGGAAATCACCAATCTAGTTTGCACGTCATCACTCGATACCCATCGCTCAGCAATTTCGAGCTGAGTCTTGGCGACCGATAGCGAAAATCGCTGCCGTGCCATGTGAGCAGCTTTAAGCGACGTGCGTAAAGCGAATGGACGATCGCCGACCGCATCGTAATGCAACGCTAATTCGAAAACATTTGTCGGATCATTCTGAAGCAGGAAAGCAATGCACCGCAGGTGCAACTGATGCTTGCTTGATTCGTCAAGATGTTCACTAAGTCGCCGATGGATCTGATCACTGGCAAAACTGAACCATCCCGACGCTGTGTCTCGAATCAATAGATGTCGCGCGAGGGCATCGGTCGCAACGTCGAGGACTTCGGCGTATGAAATTTGTGAAACGGTAGCCAGCATGGTCAAGTGAACTTGTCGACCGACTACCGCAGCCATCGACAACAGATCGAGTGCACGACCCGAAAGAGCATTCAAATGACGATCCAGGATCTCGGCGAAGGACTCGTCCGTCCGTAACGCCACCGCGAGATTGCCATCAGCGACCCAGCCCTGCGACGAAAGCTGGACAGCCCCGGTGTCGATCAATCGGCCGAGAATTGTCGACGCCATCGTCGTGTCACCTTCGGAAAGGTCGACGATTGCGTCCTTTATCGGTTCCGAAACGCGACCGGCTGATGACTCGATGTGCAGTCTCAGTTCATCGGCTCTCAGAGGCCCAAGATGGAGATACTGATCAGCGGCCAATGCATTGACCGACTCGGGTGTGCTGCCAGTCAGAATGCAGAGGACACGGCTTCCGTCGCGTCGAGATAGTCTTTCTAAAACGGATTGCATTACAGTAAGAGTCAGCTCATCCGCGATATCGAGATCATCGAATAGCAGCACAATTCCGCGAGGGTCTCTAGCAAGTGCCGCAAACAATTCTCCGAGCGCGACGGCAGCTCGTTGGCTTCCATGCTCTTCCGGGCCCGCGTGATCACATGCATCAATCCATAGCGACGAAAGTGACGGAAGCAGCTCGCAAAGAGTAGCCGCATGCGCCCTTGTCAGGCCGGCGATCCGTTCTGCCAACATCGAATTCTCACCGAGAATCCGTGTAATTTCGGACAGCATATTCTCAAGCGACTGAAGCGGCTTGAAGGTCGCTGTATTGGATGCGCTGCCACGAAAGACCAATGCTTCTTTGGACATAACACGCAGCGAGATTTCATCGATGAATCGGCGACGGTAGCTGACATCGGCACCAGTAACAATGTACGTCCGAGCGATTCCCGACTGGCACTCGGTAAAGGCTGCCTCGATCTTTATCAGTTCCTGTTCGCGACCGACCAATGACGCGTCCGTCAGCTCCGATCGAATGTCGAGCGTTCCAATCGCAAAGGGAAGACGCGCTTGGGAAGTCCCACTAAATTTTTCGATACACTCCAGATCGTGGAGCACGGCCGCGGCGGTTTGGTATCGGGTGCGCGGATCGCGTCGTAATAGCCGACGGACGACATCGTCGAGAATCTGAGGGGCCGCGATGCCTAGCTCGCGAAGCGATGGTGGCTCGAAACATAATTGATTATTAAAAAAGTCACCTGGGTTGGTGGCCTCGATTGGAGGTCGTCCCGCCAGCATGGTGAAGATGATCGATCCCACCGAATAGAGATCTGATGCCGGACTAATGTCACGTGCTAGCAGACCACTCGCCTCCGGTGAAACATAGGCAAGTTCTGTTACCGGAAGGCACACCAAATCTTGTTGGGCACTAGCCTCGAAAATCGGAAAATCACGTAGTTCGACATCGTCCTGGTCGTCACAAAACACTGAGTTCGCGTTAAGCCCGCCGTGTAAACGCGAACATCGATGCCAATCTGTTAAACATCTCGTTAGCGAGACCGCGATCTTGATTGCTTGTTCAATCGCAATCGGGCGAACTGCTAGCCTAGTTGTCAGTGGTTTACCGCGAGGAACGTCGATAACTCTCGTCAGTCGATCGTTAGCGTCAATGAATAGGTGCTGCTTTAAGCTACCTAGTGGTTGACGATGAATGTTGTCCCCCCAATCACGACGCACCTGTGCGAAAAGTGCATGGGAGGTTGAGCCGGCGTCGATCCACTCCGCCGATCCGAGTATGTTTGACTTGCTCGACCGAACCCGACAACTCGTAACCGGACCGTTGTGCCATAACGTTCCCGAAGCTGTGAATTCGCCCAGCTGGGCGATTCCGTTAGATGAGTTGGTCATGTTTGCGGATTCTCAACTCCGTCGACTGAAGAATTCCTGCTTCACTGAATCAAATGTGGGGAGACTCCCGTCGAAGCCTAGATCTCGTTTTGATGTTGGAGGAGAAAAGTTTCAAAACATTGTTTTTTAACCTTTATCGATGGGGCTGATGCCCCGCTCTGGCGGTGGTCTTACCTATGCCAATGCATAACTCGAGTAGCAATTTTGCAATGAATTTTTGGCTTGCGGCTCAGGTCGTAACGAATGGGGGACAGATTGCGCCAGTCGATTGAAACATCGCAACTCTGTAGGTTTGCTTTGTCGAGTGATAACCAGAAAAACCGTTAAAAGTACGCGCACCAAGTCCTCAGCGTCGATCGAGGCGGGTAAAGAATTCTGCTTGACAAATATTTTGATACTGGAATATTGCTCCGCTTACGCCAGTCAAGTGACATGTCTCAGCAAACCACTTTGAGTTGCGGCCACACTTGATTGGACCTTTACGTGTCTTACGGGGGCATTCGCAATGACGACGTTGTCAAATTTTTACACCTCTCGAGCTAATCAACCAACGGATCGTTTCTCCATTGATTGTGGGCGAGAGCCGAAATCGGCGGGAATCGCGGTGACGAGAGAGTTGACTCTTAAGGGGTTGCTGGACGACGTCCATTCGGTGATGTCAGAATCGGACGTCAATTCAGAACAAATTCAAAGTGCCGTTGATCATCTGTTTTACGGGTTACGTTCGATCCGACACGATTCAGCTAAGGATGATTGGCGGATGATGATCAAAGAGGGACGGCTACACCCGGTTTGCCAGATCGTCCATGAAGACCCGTTTACCAATCGCGCATTCGAGAAGCCTCGGGGTTATGCGGGCGACGCCGTCATGATGGACTACATTTACGGGCGTGAGGAAGAGTGGCAACGGCCTGATGCAAATCCCATCGGTTCGGCTATTTTTGATTACACAACATCGGCGCCGGCTTCGGCTGGTGTGCGAGAGCGACGATGTTTCGTCGCCGAGTTACTCGATGCTACGGCGCGTCGGCGAAGTGGTCAGGACGTATTGGCTGTAGCAGCAGGTCATTTGCGTGAGGCCAGCCTTTCCGTAGGGGTACGTCGCAAGCAATTCGGCCGTTTTGTGGCGATGGATGCTGATAAGAAGAGTCTTGACGAGATCTCTCGATGTTACGGAAAGCATGGAATCGAGACCGTTACTGCAAATATCCGACAGATGCTCAAAGGTGACCTCGGCCTCGGATCGTTTGATCTAATTTACACAACTGGTCTTTACGATTACTTGGCGGATTCCACAGCGATTCGACTAACGACAAATCTGTTTAGCTGTCTCCGTCCCGGTGGAAAGTTAGTAATCGCAAACTTCCTGCCCGAAATTCGCGACGTCGGCTATATGGAGATGTTCATGGATTGGCAGTTGGTTTATCGAAGTCGCGGTCAAATGCTGATGTTGGCGGACGACATTGTACAATCACAGGTCGAAGAGATTCGGGTCACCGCCGAAGTCAATGAAAACGTTGTCGTCATGGCAATGACGAAGCGTTAGGTGTGATCGTCGAATTTCTGAGCGTGACTAAAATCGACGCATCGCACTTAAGAAAACCATGTGCGTTTGCGTCGATATGGTCGCATCGGAGAAATCGCCTCCTGGATAGACGCTTACGCCGGTTTTGACATCAGGTGCAAATGCGAACTGATATGCGGTATCAATTTCCCAGCCGCGATGCTTGAATCCATAGCCCGCTGAAAAGTGATGCTGCAAAGTTGTTTGCAGATAGGTGGTGCTGGTCGCAGCAGGAATCGGATTGTCTTGGTAGCGGTAGCCGAATCGAATGGTGTGATTGTTGTCGAGATCTCGTTCGTATCCCGTGCTAACGACGAATGCGTCTTTCCATTGGAGCGGAAAGACTTCAGCTATCGAAGGGCCAGCAACTGCTAGGAAGATCGGGTTGTTAGGGTTCGTAAACCCCAGTTCCACACTGTCGTATGCGTTTGACCAGTCTTCCCACTCCAAGTCGATGCCGATGCGTTGACGCGAGTCGAGTTGATGCATTAGTCCGACGCCGACAGACTGCGCCCACGTCATTCCATATTGCACGTCGTAGCGACTGATTCCCAGCGGCGCAATGTTGACCGTTGCTTTGCCATCAGACTCAAATTTGTTTTCGCTTTGGTATCTCGCACCGATCGTTGTTTGATCGGAAACGGCATATTGGGTTCCAACGGACCATGACAACGCGGCGCCCGTGACTTGCAAGTCCAAGATGGTAGGAGTGCCAGCGAGTGGTCCAGAGTTCAGAAAGTAGGGGCCTTCGATTTCAACGTGACTCACCGCCGCGCCGAGCGTCGCTCCCACGGTCCACTGTTCCGTCATCCGAAGCGAGACGCCGGGAAGGATTCGAATCAGCGCCCCGAAAGACTTGTACGTGTGCTGACCTGGCAAGGTCGCCGGACCTTCCAGGTCATAGTCGGATGCGAATCCGGCTGGAGCGAAAGCACCAAACCCAAGGACGATATCGTCGTGGACTCGCCGGGCAACCATGAAGTGTCCCAGCCCAGTGGGGTTGTCGGCCGCATCGGTTAAAGGGTTGTCGGCATCCGAATAGGTCAGGTCAGTGAATAGGCCAACGCCCCCGATATCCACGAATGCGTTTTCGCACGAACATTCGTCAAAGATTCCTTGCATCCCAGCAGGATTGTCCAAGAGGACCACACCATTGTCGCTAAACGCGAGGTTAGCTCCCCCACGCCCCGCTTCGCGGGCGGACAATGCGTTGCTGATCGTGCCTGCGGCTTCGGCCGTCACAGCAGCAAAATTCACGATCGACATGACACCGATCCAAAGCCGTAGCGAGCGGAACGCGTCGACCAACCAATAGACTCGAGATTGTCGTCCGTATGCCTGCATGGTTGCACTTTGCCTGCGCTCGCGTTAACGCAACGCACTGCAAATGTGACAATGCGCCTCTTCATTGCAATCGGAAGCGTTGATTGTTCAGGTTTTGAAGAATATGCGCAATGCGCCTTCCGAGCTAAATAACCGTGATGCTGGTACGGATTAAGTAGTTTGTAGCAGATGCCGCGGTGGCGAATTCGGCTTCGCCAATGGCAGAAACTCCGAGTCTTCCGTCTCGATCGAGTCGACCGAATTCCGCTGGATTTGTAGAAACTTTTCCTCAAGATTTAGAAACGCCCGAACCATGTTGGGATCGAAATGGGTGTTCGATCCTTCCTTGATAATGGCAACTGCTTGCTCATGTGGCATTGCGGGCTTGTATACCCGGTTGCTTGTTAGGGCATCGTAAACATCCGCTACGGCGATGATCCGCCCACATAATGGGATATCGTTTCCCGAAAGGCCATTCGGATAGCCCGTGCCGTCCCAACGTTCATGGTGGGTCAAAGCAATTTGATAGGCCATGTTGAGTACCGTCGCTTCGGGATGAGCTTCGACCACCGAGTGCAGTGTGTTCGCTCCGATCTGGGCATGTTGCGTCATGATGGTGAATTCGGCCGCTGAAAGCTTGCCCGGCTTCAAAAGAATGCGATCAGGAATGCCAACCTTTCCGATGTCGTGAAGCGGACTGGCTTCATAAATGGATTGGATGTAGATCCCGTCAATGACATCTCGATATTCAGGCCAAGTCGAAAGTTCTAAGCACAGTACACGGCAATACTCACGGATCCGCTCGAGGTGACTACCCGTTTCAGTATCACGGCTATCTGCCAGCTTCGCGAGCGCGAAAATCATCAGCTCGCGACTTTCTTGCAACAGTAGACGCTCACCTGCGCGAATTCGCAGTTTCAACTCAGCGGGGCTAAATGGTTTAGCGATGTAATCATCAGCACCCGCGTCAAGTCCCTCCACAACGCTGTCCGTATCGCACCGACCGGTTAACAGTATCAAATAGGTATAGTCGCATGAATTCATCACGCGGACTTCACGACAAAGTTCGATGCCGTTCATGCCTGGCATTTCGACATCGGAGATGACAATCCGATATTTGCCAGTACGGATGAACTTAATAGCCTCCAGTCCGTCGGATGCGACTTGAGTCGGGTATCCGAATTGAGATAGCGCGTATCTCAAGGTTTCCGCGGCGATCGGATCGTCGTCGACAACAAGAATTTTCGTTGCTTTTGTAGGCAGTTTCATTGTCATTCTTACGTCCCAACTTTCTCGGTTGGCGTCGCCGAGAATTCGGTAGCCGCAAAAGCGGCGACCTCTCGGTGCAGAGAGCGAAGTTCCTCGACAATCTCGAGAAGTTCCGAGATTTCGTCACTTTGAGCGTGCAATTCAAGTCGGCCCGCCACGTCGGCGACCGGGGACGACGCCATCGTCTGTGCGGTTCCTTTGTGTCGATGTGCAAGCGATTCAAGAGATGCTTTGTCACCCAACCGTACCGTAGACTCGATCAGATCACATTCCGCCGCCGCCGATTCAACGAAGCGATGAATCATTCGCTTCGCCATATCGTCGCTCCCCATCATTCGCCGGATCAATTGCTCGCGGTCAATGATCGGAGCGGGTTTGGCGTTTTTGGCCATGACATCAACCGTTTGCGAATAGTGGAGGCGACAATTAATCGCTAACCGAAGGGATTGATTGGTTTGTTAAGAAATGAATAGCTTGCCGTTAGCCGAATCAGCGAGAAAAATGCAAATTTAGAACATGCCGAATGCTAGCCCGACCCATTTCTTACTCGTTACATTCCGAAGAATGCATGCTGCCGTTGAATGCGTTGAAGTCATTAAATTGACCATAACAGGGACATCGGCTTTCCAAACGACGGTCCATACACTCAGACGAAATGTCGAAGTTCTTATCTTGAAACAGTTCTGGGGCGCCCATTGCTTAGGTGCGAAAGGGCTGGTCTGTTTGAAAAGCCGGCCAAACAATGCACGCGATCGTCATCGAACAGATTCACTGGATGTGATGGACTCGCATCCGTGGCAAATGCCTTTTCCCAATTCAAGCCCAGCGAAAATTTGCGACTCCATCAGCTATGCTGAGGGCCGTTTTTCGAGTTTCTTCATTCCAGAGCGAGTCCGTTCGATGTGCCTTCTCTATCGATTTTCCGTTTCAGTGTTGTTGCTTCAGACGTTGGCTTCTGTCGCGGGCGCCGCAGAACAGGGTAAGCCGAATATCGTTTTTATGATTGCCGACGACTGCACTTTTCGAGATTTGGGTTGCTATGGCGGACAGGCATACACGCCCAACATCGACAAGCTCAGCGGCGAAGGGATGCGTTTCACGCGATGTTTTCAAGCGGCGCCGATGTGCTCGCCGACACGACATAACATTTACACCGGTCTGTATCCCGTCACCAGCGGCGCCTACCCAAATCACACCACCGTTCAAGCAGGTACGCAAAGCGTCGTTGCGTACTTGAAGGAATTGGGTTATCGAGTCGGCCAGAGCGGGAAGACGCACGTTGCACCCGCCAGCGTTTTCAAGTGGGAGAAAATTCCTGGTAATAGCAACCCAGAGTTTGACAAGGTCGATACGTTCATCGATAGTTGCGCGAGTTCAAAAGAACCATTCTGTTTGCTGTTGTGCTCCAACGAACCGCATTCGCCTTGGAACAAAGGCGACGCCACTCGTTATCCTCCCGAGCAAATCACGTTGCCGCCCTACTTCGTCGACACACCCGAGACGCGAAGTAGCATGTCAAAGTATCTGGCTGAGATTACGTATTTCGATGGGCAAGTCGGCGAAGCGTTGAGTCTGCTCGAGAAACATTCCGTCAGCGACAACACGTTGGTCGTTGTCGTCAGCGAACAAGGCAGTTCGTTCCCGTTCGCAAAATGGACGTGCTACGACAACGGTTTGCAATCGGCGATGATCGCGCGCTGGCCGGGGAAAATTCAACCCGGGTCGGTCAACCCGGCCATGGTGGAATACATCGACTTGTTACCGACATTCGTCGAAGCGGCGGGAGGAAAGCCCGATGCTTCGCTGCAGGGCGCGAGTCTATTGCCGGTCTTCGCGGGCAATCAGGACCACAAGCAATACGTCTTCGGTATCATGACGACTCGAGGAATCATCAAGGGTTCCGACCATTTTGGTATTCGTTCGGTCCGTTCCGAAAAATACAAGTACATCTGGAATTTGACGCCGGATGTCGAATTCGAAAACGCATGCACGAACTCAGCCGAGTTCAAGAGCTGGCAAAAGCTAGCAGCGGCGGGCGACGCGGACGCGATCGAGAAGGTCAAGCGATACCAATTTCGACCGGAGGTCGAGCTTTACGATGTCGTCAAAGATCCGCTGGAGCTGAACAATCTGGCTGGCGACGATAGTTACACAGCAGTGAAGACCGCGATGAAGTCGACGCTTGACGATTGGATGAACCAATGCGGCGACAGAGGGCAACCAACGGAGATGGAAGCCCTCGAACACATGCCGCGCAAGGGAAAACGCTAAGCAATGAGCGGAAAAAAGTGCCTGACCCCATTTGCCGTGTACCGGCCCTTCGGGTGCTTTGCACAAATGGGGTCAGAGACTTATTTTCCGCCCGATCCTGAGTCAAATCATTTCTGACGAGTCAAACGTCCGGCAGTCCGTGGCTTGATAGCAGGATCGATTCGAGGTGCTGACGGACTTCTGATACGTCGACGCCTTGGACGATATCGTTTGCGAACGCGAAGATCAGCATCTTGCGGGCCAAGCCAGCCGGAATACCCCGTGAACGCAAGTAATACAGCGCCGTTTCGTCCAATTCTCCGATCGTCGCGCCGTGAGTGCAACGCACGTCGTCGGCGTAAATTTCGAGTTGCGGTTTCGTGTTCACGACCGCATCGTCCGACAAAAGCAAGGCCTGATTGCTCTGCTTGGCATCGGTCTTCTGGGCATCCTGGTGAACGAAAATCTTTCCATTGAAGATGCCTTTCGCTCGATCATCCAAAATGCCTTTGTACATTTCGTAGCTGTTGCAATTTGGCTTGGCGTGATCGATGCGAGTTCGACAATCCATCACTTGGTCGCCGGTCGGCATGTAAAGCCCGTTGAGCGTCGTCTCGATTCGTTCGCCATCAAGCAGGCAGCTCATTTCGTTTCGCGACAGTGCCGCACCGAACGAAAAATAATGCTCACGGAACCGGCTGTCGGCTTTCTGGTCAAGCTGGGTCATTGCGATGTGCAACGCGCCGATTTGCTCGTGTTGCAGTTTGTAGTGATCCAAATCCGCCGATTCCGCCAATTCAACTTCGGTCACGGCGTTGGTGAAGTAAGCTTCGCCTTCACCGCCCAAGTAGGTTTCGATCAACGTGGCCCGGCTATTCTTCCCCAGCCGAATCAAATTGCGAGGATAGCAAACTGTCGCTGCGTCCGCCGTTGAAAGAAAGACTAGATGAATCGGACTCTCGACAGCGACATTTTCGGCAACGTCGATGAAAGCGCCATCACTGGCAAAGGCGGTGTTGAGCGCGATGAACGCCGCGTCATCGAAATTGGCATGCCTGGCAAGTTGTCGCTCAACATCAGCCGATCGCTCGCGAATCGCATTCGCCAGATTGTCGATCACCAACCCACCTGGCAATTTGTGATCGCTGGACCATTGTGCGGCGTAGTGACCGTTGACAAATACGAGTCGGTGGTATTCGTCGCTCAGTCGAGCGCGGTCAACGAGTTCGGCTGCCCGATCGGATGACGAAAACGTCGTTGAAGCGAGTTCGTAGGAACGGTTCGCGAGTGACGAAACATTCGTGAATCGCCAATCCTCGATCCGTCGCGTGGGGATTCCCAACCGCGCGAACGCTTCGATCGCACGACGACGGAGATCGGTCAGCCACGACGGTGCGGAATCCGATTGCGAATCTTGGGATCGAGCGTGCTGTTCTTGGTAGTGGTCGACTTCGGTGGCGATCATACGGACGCGATCTCTTGCAGGAAACTGTAACCCTTTTCTTCCAACTCCAACGCCAACGATTTATCGCCCGATCGAACGATCTTACCGCCAGCCAGCACATGCACTTTGTCGGGCACGATGTAATCAAGCAGTCGCTGATAGTGCGTCACCACGATGATGGCGCGGTCGGGGCTTCGCAGCGCGTTGACACCGTCGGCAACGATCTTGAGCGCGTCGATGTCGAGTCCCGAATCGGTCTCGTCCAATACGGCCAGCCTCGGTTGCAGCATTGCCATTTGAAGGATCTCGTTGCGTTTCTTTTCGCCGCCCGAGAATCCTTCGTTGACGGACCGATCCATCATCGACTTGTCCATTCCCAGTTTCTCAAGATTCTGCTTGAGCAGCTCGACGAAGTCTTTGCGACTCATCAGCGGTTCGCCGCGATGTTTGCGAATCGCATTCATCGCCGCTTTTAAGAAGTACTTGTTACTGACGCCAGAGATTTCGACGGGATATTGGTAGGCCAAGAAGACGCCTTCGGCGGCCCGTTCTTCGATTTCCAAGTCGAGCAAGTCTTTGCCGTTGTATAAGATTTCGCCGGCGGTGACTTCGTAGTCTTCGCGACCGGCGATCACGTGAGCGAGCGTGCTCTTGCCGGAACCATTGGGGCCCATGATTGCGTGGACTTCACCCGCTCCGACGTGCAAATCGATGCCCCGCAAGATCTCGGTGTCTTCAGAGCGGGCGTGGAGGTTTTTGATTTCAAGCATGTTGGAAGAATATTGTGGTGGATGTGCTGATTGGGTCGGCGGAAGATCGAGTCGACTGGCTCGCGGATTAGCCGACGCTACCTTCGAGGCTGACATTGAGCAGCTTTCTGGCTTCGACGGCGAATTCCATCGGAAGCACGTCGTAGACTTCTTTGCAGAAACCGTTGACGATCATGTTCACGGCGTCTTCGGTCGCCAGCCCGCGTTGACGCAGATAGTAGATTTGATCTTCGCCCACTTTGGACGTTGACGCTTCGTGTTCGACTTTCGCGGTCGTGTTGCGGACTTCGATGTAGGGGAACGTGTGAGCCCCGCAGCGATCACCGATCAATAACGAATCGCACTGTGAAAAGTTGCGGCCATTGGTTGCGCCTTTCATCATTTTCACTTCGCCACGGTAGCTGTTTTGGCCGACGCCGGCGGAGATGCCTTTGGAGATGATGGTGCTTTTGGTGTTCTTGCCGATGTGAATCATCTTGGTGCCGGTGTCGGCTTGTTGATGATTGGCGGTGACGGCGACGGAGTAAAACTCACCGACCGAGTTGTCGCCTTGCAAGATCACGCTGGGGTACTTCCAAGTGATCGCGGATCCCGTTTCAACTTGCGTCCATGAGATCTTCGAGTTCACGCCTCGGCATGCACCTCGCTTGGTCACGAAGTTGTAGATGCCACCTTTGCCTTCGGCGTCACCCGGATACCAATTCTGGACCGTCGAGTATTTGATCTGAGCGTCATCGAGCGCGATCAGTTCAACGACGGCTGCGTGCAATTGGTTCTCGTCGCGTTTGGGCGCGGTGCACCCTTCTAGATAGCTGACATAGGCGCCTTCTTCGGCAATGATCAGCGTCCGCTCGAACTGTCCCGTGTTCTGAGCATTGATGCGGAAATAGGTCGACAGATCCATCGGGCAACGGACGCCCTTGGGGATGTAACAGAAAGAACCGTCGCTGAAGACGGCCGAATTGAGAGCCGCGAAGAAGTTATCGGCGTAGGGGACGACCGAACCGAGATACTTCTTGATCAAATCGGGATGCTTGTGAACCGCTTCCGAGAATGGGCAGAAGATCACGCCATGCTTCTCGAGCGTCTCGCGGAATGTCGTCACGATCGAAACGCTGTCGAACACCGCATCAACGGCAACATTGGCGAGCACCTTTTGCTCTTCAAGCGGAATGCCGAGCTTGGCGTAGGTCTCCAGCAGCACTGGATCGACTTCATCGAGGCTATTGAGCTTCGGTTTCTGTTTCGGGGCCGAGTAATAAACCGATGCCTGATAGTCGATCGGCGAGTACTTGACATTGTGCCATTTTGGTTCCGCCAGCGTCAGCCAATGACGGTACGCCTTCAGTCGCCACTCGAGCAGCCATTCGGGCTCGTTCTTTTTCTGAGAAATCAAACGTACAACGTCTTCGCTCAATCCCGGCGCGATCGCATCTGCTTCGATATCCGTGATGAAGCCGTGCTCATATTCACGCTGGGCGAATTCTTCGAGCATGGCGTTTTCGGATGGCATTGATGGTTCCTTAGCTGTTACGGTTCGCGGATGCGTCATTGACCGGAGAGATTGTTGTTCACCGTCTAGTCTATGCGGAAAACAATTTTGCGGGTCGGCGATGTCGAAGTGGCGATTTTTCGACGACCAAGATTGTACTCGACCCACTGCCAATTATAGAAGCGACGGCAGCGATTGGGGTTCGTATTTCCGCCTAGTTACCTGCTGCGGGTGCCTTCACGGTTCCCCGATGTCTTCATTCCAGAGTCTCGGCATCCGGTGGATGAATTCCCGCATCAGTTCGATACAGTCGCGATCGTTGACGATCATGAGGTCAACGCCACGCGATCGGACGTAATCTTCCGGGCCTTGGAAGGTCACGTTTTCCCCGACGATGACTTTGGGGATTTTGTACAGCAGTGCCGCGCCGCTGCACATGTCGCAAGGCGAAAGCGTGGAATAGAGGGTGCTTCGCGAGTACTCGGCGGCCGTCAACCGGCCCGCCCGTTCGAGGCAATCCATTTCCGCGTGCATCACCGCGCTGCCGTTTTGAATCCGACGATTGTGCCCGCGTGCGACGATTTGGTCGTCGATGACCAGCACGGAACCGATGGGAATGCCGCCCTCGTCGAGTCCCAGGCAAGCTTCGTCGTAGGCGGCTTTCAGGAAGGAATCCATGATTTGCTCATTTGCTCAGCTGGTTTCTCGGCTACCTCTGGGCGGAACCGACAATTAAGCTTAGCGTCGATCCCGCTTATCGTACGATCGACTCCGTCGTGCGATCCGCCCCACCCTTCGCCCGCTTTGCCGAGACCCGCCTGATGAAACTGTTTCAAATGTTGTTCGTGGCCGTTGCCTTCACGACTTGCTTTGTCGCCGAAGCCGATCAGTGGAAACAATACCGTGGAACGGAGGGCGACGGAATATCCGGCGAGTCACTCGGTGATGTCGATCGTGGTTCGATGAAGGTGTTGTGGAATGTTCCGGCGCCGTTGGGTTTCAGTTCCATCGCGATCGCTGATGGCCGCGCGGTGACGTTGATCGCTCGCGATGAGAAAGAAACGGTCGTCGCGATGGACGCCAAGTCTGGAAAAGAGATTTGGAGCGTGCCGCTGGGCAGCAGCAAGTATCAACAGGGCGGCGGCGACTCTGGCGCGCCGAACAACCGAGGCGGTGACGGGCCTCGTTCGACGCCGGCGATCGATGGTGGCCGCGTCTACGTTTATGACTCGTACATGGTGCTGTCGTGTTTCGATGCGGCGACAGGCAAGCTCGCGTGGAAACACGATGTGGTCGGCGAGTTCGCCGGGCGCAACATCTCGTGGCTCAACGCTACTTCGCCGTTGATCGTGGGCGATGCCGTTTACGTCGGTGGCGGCGGAGCGAATCAGACCTTCCTTGCTTTCGATAAAATGACGGGCAAGAAAATTTGGGCCAGCGGCGATGAAAAGGTCACTCACGCATCACCGGTCGTTGCCGAAGTGGGCGGCAAACAAGCGATCGTATTCTTTGTCGAATCCGGCTTGGTTGCGGTCAGCGCCGACAAAGGCGCCGAACTCTGGCGAGCCAAGTTTCCGTTCAGCACTTCCACTGCGGCGTCACCAGTGGTTGCCGACGACTTGATCTATTGCTCGGCCGGTTACGGTGTCGGCGCCGGACTGTTCGATGTTGGGCGAGGAAGTTCGGCGGATGCAAAGTGGTTCAAGCCGAATGAGTTGATGAACCACTGGAGCACACCGGTGGTCTACCAGGGTCATCTGTACGGTATCTTCGAGTTCAAGAAGTACGGCAAGGCTCCGCTGCAATGTGTTGATTTGGCGACGGGCGAAATTAAGTGGACCGAGCGCGGGTTCGGTCCAGGCAACTGCATCTTGGTCGGCGACAAGTTGGTGGTACTCTCCGACGCCGGCGAAGTCGCTATCGTTCGCGCGACACCGAAGTCTTATCAAGAGCTCGATCGCAAAGACGTGTTGGAAGGCAAATGTTGGTCGACGCCTTCATTCAGCGACGGCAAGATCTTCGTCCGCAGCACGATGCAAGCCGCTTGCATTGCGGTTCAATAGACGACACCCATACGTCGACTTCGAAGACCTAAGACGATTGGCAGGCGGTTGATCGCACGGGCATCCCGTGCGTTGGCCATGTTCGTTCTCAGGATCGTGACAGTGCATTGTTTTTCGTACTTGCACTAGGGACTGCGTGTTTTTTCCCTTGCCTCGGTGGCATTCTTTGCGACTTCGATGACGAGATCTTCGTTGCGCTCCCAGGGATCGCCGGTGATGGTTTGGCCGGCCACGACGCTGTCGAAGTGATGTCCGAATGCTTGCATCAACGGCAGGCGGTGGTCGGATGCGTTGCACTGCAACATCTCGCCGGTCACCTCGTCACCGATCAGCCAATCGATCTTCGCGAGAACCTGGGTTTGGGTTCCTTCACCGTATTGATAATTCACAATCGAAGCGGCGTTGATTTTAGTAGGAACCCACACATCGTTTTGTTGACTCCACTGAATATGGGTATCGCTATAAAATTTGTTATATTTTGGCTGACGATCCGAATATTCAACTCGAATCGGCATGTTGCCATGAGCGGATGACTGTGTCAGGCGAATGTCCAAGTCGCTGTCGCCCCATCGCCAGTGCCAATCACTCCGTACCGTGCCTTGTACACCGTCGTCGGAAGAAATCAATTCGGCTCTTTTTAGAAAGACCCGTTCGGCAGCCGCCCGATTGGATTGTTCGAAGAAATAATACACCGCGATTGTCAGAATGTCTTCGAGCGGTTGGAACTGAATTTGATAATATCCACAGCGTGTTTTGAACGCGCCCAACTTCATATCTGGCGGCTTGATTCGGTAGGTTTCGCGAGGGTTGATGGTGCCGGCAAGAATTCCCAACTTGCCGCCGCATCGCAACATTTGCAGCCAGTCCTCTCTTTGCTTGCTCATCGGATGAGGATCTTTCAAGAGTTTGCCATAGCCGTCAAAGTCGAATTCCGATTTTACATCGACGATTTTCATGCAGCAGAATGGCGCGAAACCAGGCACCTCATTCGGCTTCTGATTCCATGACTCACCCATCACTTGGAAGGCGTAGCGATTATAAATCTGGTCGCGATTGTCAATGTAGTCGCCGAGCGCAGGAAAGACTTTACCTGTCGAATCTTCTCCCTGCTGGGCTCGACACGGCGCGATGAAAATTGCGGGGAATAGGAGAAGAGTAAGTCCGGTTAAAGCCAAGTTTCGCCATTTCATAGTTGATTTTCGGATAAAGACAGGACGAATGAGGAGCTGGTAACATCAATAAAGTATGCGCGGTACGAAACGCATTGGATCGAAATGAATTAAAGGCAAAGGGTCGTTAGCAGGACGGCGCCCACTAGCAGCAAAAACGCTGTTAATTGCTGTTGCAGATCAGCCGTAGCCGTTAGCCCACGGTTCTTGAAAAACACTGTAAAAAACCGGGAGCTAACGCTCTGCGGCTGATTTGGTTGGCGCCGTCCAGTTAGATAGGTGGACTTTTCTACGACGTGACCAATTGCCGGTAATCTCATTCGTCGCCATGGCCACCATCGCCATAGCCACCATCGACATAGCCACCATCGCCATAGCCACCGTCTCCATAGCCACTATCGCCATAGCCACCATCGCCATAGCCACCATCGCCGCCTTGTACGCTACCGGGTTGTCCGCCACCGCCTTGTCCGCCACCCTGATTCGCCCAGATATCGGCACAGGTCGGACCACCGAGGATCCCACTGAATTGCTTCAGTTCGCTGATCAGCATCGGGTTGAGGTTATTGTAGCAGCGAGGAAATCCATCGCTGATTCCTTGAAGAACGATACAATCGCCGAGTCGAAAGCAGACGTGTTCGTTCATACCCACGACATCCTGACCGGTGGCCATTGGATTCGCATTGACGATGTTCGGAACCAGTTCGTAGAAGTCGTCGCCAACAAGTTTGAAGTTATGGTTCATACACGCCATAAATGCAGACTGGGTAATCGCCAGCGAACCGCCGCAACCATAGCCGTCACCGCTGCCTTCGCACGGGCGGCGGTCTCCGCTCGTGGTGAAACAGCCGAACACCTGCCCGCTCGCTCCCTCATGCGTCAGAAGCAGAATCAAGAATCCGATGGCGATTGAGTAACGGCGCATAGTGTCAACTTCCTAATTACGTAGACGTAGAACGAACGAAAAGTTTTGCTTGGGTGAACTGGCTTCGACTTGGTAGTTGCCCGCTTCCACGTCCGCGAAGACGTTTTCACTGCGTAGCAGCAACATGTGTTCGTCGAGTTTCTTCCAGGTGGTCGAACATGGTCGGGTGAGGTCGGGACTTCCCGGCGATTTGAGCGACAGCGTCCAATCAATGGGTTCATCGCCAACGAAGTGGCGAAGGTCACCTTGAAGAAACAAATTTGCGGATTCGGCTTTCCGGCTCAACACAACCGTGGGTGGAACGACCCGGATCACGTCCAAATGCTCGGTGTGCAAGGTCATCAGCGGCAACGGCTGACCAGCGAACATCGGCGCGATTCGCAATTCAGTCATCAGCTTCGCGTCATCGGCTCGCTGAAGGTGCAACTCGATCGACTCGGGTCCGTTGAAACGTCGGACGCAGCGAACACCGGGATCGGGAAATTGAAAGTCGACATCCTCCGGCTTCATTCGGTTGTCGGCGACGTGTAGCGAGATGACGCCAACCCCGTCGCGGCTGAAGGTGACCTTCGGAGATTTTGACTCGACGCTTTGGACGATCGCGCCGACGAACTCCAGTTTCAAAAACCGATTGTCTACCACGGCGGTCGCAACCACGGAAAAGGGTCCCGCCCGGGTGGGCCTGATTCGAAAACGGATTGACTTTTCCGACTTCCTCTCCAGGATCCCGGCGAACTCCGTCACGGCCGTGCACCGGCACTCCGGTGTCAGTTCAACAAGTTTGATCGGTTGATCTGATGGGTTCTTAAAAATGACATGGCCGGCAAACCCGTTGCCCAAAAATCGCCTGCCGATTCTGATTGGCTGCGGTTTGTCGAGCGAACTGATATCCACCGTATCCCAGTCAGGCAGACTCTTTTCGATCTTCGCCTGCTCATCCGCCAGTATGCTCGACGCAGAAAAAATCAACATCGTTAGAGAGGCGAGTAGCCTGGCGGATACGAATGTTCGAAGCACCTTGTCCCTCTTCCCTGCCCTGAAATGCGATTGGCGATGAGAAAACAATTTAGGGGGGGGGGGCGGTCTGTTGTCAACGGTTAGAGAGAAATAAAACGCCAAAAATTCGGCTCATCCGACGGACGCGAATGGACTTCGGTTTCAGTTTCCATGCGTGGCGTTACGCTTTCCCCTGGCTAATCGCTTTGATCCTTTCAGAATTATTCTCCGAGTGAAAGCTGGCTATGCTTGCTCGCCTGCGTGGTGAACTACACGTTCAGGCGTGCGTAATCTCGCACGTCTTCTTCAAGCGCTTGCAGTCGCGATGCCAGCGTGGCGTCCGCTTTGCTCAGATCGGTTGATTGAGCCGGTGATAGCCGCGTGAAGACGTACAGCTTGATTTTCGGCTCGGTACCGCTCGGTCGAACGGCGACGTAATTGCCTTCTTCGGCTAGATCCAACATGATCAAGTCGCCGTTCGGCCCGATCAGCTTGCTGATTTCGCCGGTTGCCGTGTCGGTCGTCGTTGCGGCCGCGTAGTCACGGACTTTGACGATCGGAATTCCTGCAAAAGACTTCGGCGGCGATTTGCGGAAGGCCAGCATCAGACGCTGCATTGCCGCCATGCCCTCGCTGCCTTCCATGACCAAGTTGATCAGCGTTTCGCGATGATAGCCATGCTTGCGATGCAGATCTGATAGATAATCGTGCATTGAGATGTTCTTCGACTTCAGTTCCGCTGCCAGCTCGCACATCAGCATGCTGGCGACGGCGCCGTCTTTGTCGCGGCAATACTGACCCACCAGATAGCCGTGCGATTCCTCGGTGCCGAAAACGAAATTGTCGGGACCTTCGCGGTCCATGACTTCAGCAATGTATTTGAATCCGACCAACAGATCTCCAACGCACCGAACACCGTAGCTCTCGGCAATCCGCCGTGTCAGCTCCGTCGTTACCAATGTCTTGACGACGTAGTGATCGGGCGACAGTGTTCCGGCCGCCTTTCGCTTGCTGAGAATGTACTCGGCCAGGATCGCACCGATCTCGTTGCCGTTAAAGGTTCGCCACTCGCCTTGTTTGTCAGTTGTTTTCGGTGCAGCGACACCGATGCGATCGCAATCCGGGTCAGTCGCAAGTATCAAGTCGGCGCCTGTCGCGCGAGCATGCTGGATCGGTTCCTCGAAGATGATGGCGTTCTCGGGATTCGAAACGTGACCGGGGACGTTGGGGAAGTCGCCGTTGGGTTGAGCATGTGGCCCATAGACTTCGATTTCTCGGATGCCGTCGCGTTTTACCAATGGCACAACCGCGGCGGCGCCGACACCGTGCAGCGGTGAGTACAAAATCTTGGCGTCGCGCGGTCCATCGAAGGCGCACTTGATCGCTGCGTCAAAGTAGGCGGCGTCGACGTCGTCAGTCACGATTTCAACTTTGCCGTCGGCGAGAGCCTGATCGAACGGCATGCTGCGGATCGGGCCGCAGTTCATCACTTTGGCGATGATGGCCTTGTCGTGCGGCGGCAAGACCTGAGCGCCGCTGGACCAATACACTTTCACCGCATTGTCGCTCGGCGGATTGTGGCTGGCCGTGACCATGATGCCGCAATCACATTTCTTGTAACGAACAGCAAAGGATAGCTGGGGTGTCGCGCGATAGTCGTCCAGCAAGTACACCTTGATGCCGGCAGCGGCCATGATGCCCGCGCACAATTCGGTGAAGTGACGCGACTTGTGACGTGTGTCATAGGCGATCGCGCAAGACAGCGGTTTTTTTCCGCCGTGATACTCGATGACGTAATCGGCCAGCCCCTGAGCACTTTCGCCAATGGTTCGATCGTTGATCGCGTTGGATCCGATTGGATACATCTTGCCCCGTCGACCGCCGGTTCCGAACGGAATGATCGTCCAGTAGACGTCGTCGAGCTGTTGCCACTTTCCGCCGTCGATGTGTTCGAGGACGGCATCGCGATAATCCTGATAGCGATCCTCGGTCAACCAAACGCGAATATTCTTTGCCGCGGCGGGGCTGATTTTGGCATCGGCGGCGGCCGCATCGACGGCGGCGAGGGACGTTTGGACGCGAGAATCAGTGCTCATTGGATCATCAATCTTGGGTTTTCGGCAATCAGCGATGTTTCGAATCAGTGACATCGGTGACCTTGTTCGTCACTGTCCAGACGATTCTATTTGCAGTTAGACGGTCGTCGCAACGAGGCGACCAGAATGACTCGAAAGTTAGCGAAAATATGAGCGAACTGATCATCAGCGTCAGCGGTCTTCGCGGGGTCGTTGGTGAGTCGCTGACGCCGGACATCGCGATGCGATACGTCGCGGCGTTCGCCGCCCAACTGCCGGCGGGGCCAATCATCGTCGGTCGCGACGGTCGCGGCAGCGGTCCCATGCTCAGCCGGGCCATCATGGCGTCGCTGGCCGCTTGCGGTCGCGACTGTATCGATATCGACGTCGCCGCCACCCCGACGATTGGCGTTTTAGTGGTCCAGCGAGGTGCCGCCGGCGCGGTTCAGATTTCCGCCAGCCACAATCCGCCCCAATACAACGGTATCAAGCTGTTCGGTGCCACCGGCCGCATTCTCGATGCGGTGACCGGAGCGGCCATCCGTGACGCATATTTGAACGGCCATCCGGCGTACAAACCCTACAATCACATCGGACGCATTTCGGACGACTCGGACCCGCACGAACCCCACTTGTGCAAAGTGCTCGAAACGGTCGACGCACTGAGGATACGCGCCGCCGGATTTCGCGTGCTGCTGGACAGCAACCACGGCGCGGGCAGCTTGTTGGGAATTCGCTTGTTGACCGCGCTTGGGTGTCAGATCGTGTCCGTCGGGGACATTCCTGACGGCAAGTTCTCGCACGAGCCAGAACCGACGGCTGACAATCTCGCCGAGATCGCCAAGCGTGTTCGCGATGAAAAATGCGGCATCGGTTTTTGCCAAGATCCCGACGCGGATCGTTTGGCGCTGGTCGATGCGAACGGTCGTTACATCGGCGAGGAATACACGTTGGCCTTGTGCGTGCAGAGGGCGTTGTCGGACGAATCGACGCGCGGCCCGATCGTCATCAACGGCGCGACCAGCGGCATGAGCGAGATCGTCGCACGTCAGGCAGGCGTTGAGTGTTTCCGAAGCTTCGTCGGCGAAGCCAATGTGGCCGACATGATGATCGACAAGAAAGCCGCTTATGGCGGCGAAGGGAACGGTGGCCCGATCGATCCGTATGTCGGTTATGTCCGTGACAGCTTCGTCGGCATGGCTCAAGTATTGGATCTGATGGCGTCGACCGGCAAGACGCTCGCGATGTTGGCCGACGAGTTGCCGAAGCTGCATATTCACAAAACCAAAGTCACGGTATCGGCCGATCGATTGCCAGAGCTATTCGATCGATTGACGGCGAAGTATCCCGAAGCCTCGTCGCAGACCGGCGACGGATTACGTTTGGCCTGGGACGATCGATGGTTGTTGGTCCGCGGCAGCAACACCGAGCCGATCGTGCGGTTGATTGCCGAAGCAAAAACCGAAGCTGAGGCGAAAGAGTTATGTGATGCGGCTGCGAAGTTGCTGTAGGCGAAACGAACGACTGTTCCATTTTTCAAATCAGGATGAATCCATTGAACGGACGCTGGTGTATCTTCGCTTTCCTTTGCATCGGATGTTATTACCCTGCGTCGCGGGCTGAACGCCCGACCCCGGTCGATGCGACCGGGCAACAGTTGGCTCGCCTCCGCGCCGATATCATGTACTTGGCGGGCGAAGATTTGCGCGGTCGCAGCGTTGCGGATGAAACGATCCAGTTGGCGGCACAGTTCGTCGCGGATCGAATGGCAAGTATCGGACTTCAAACCGACTCGATCAACGGAACCCCGTTTCAGCAGGTTCCCATTTCGTTAGGAGCAGAAGCAGGGTCGGCGGAAAACAATCGCGTTGTCTTTCGCTTGCCGAAAAATGAAGCTGGACACGCCGAAGCGGTGGTCGCAAAGCTGAACGACGGAATGAATCCGATGTCGATCGGATCCACTCACGGACAAATCACCGGGCCGATCGCATTCGTCGGCTACGGCATCACGGCTCCGAAACTGGTCTACGACGACTTTGCCGGAATCAACGTCAGGGGTGCTACCGTGATCATGATTCGCAAAGAACCGCAAGCGGACGATCCTAAGAGCGTCTTTGATGGAACTCAGAATACCCGTCATGCGTTCTTTCAAACGAAGATAAAAAACGCGATCGATCATGGCGCCAGCGCGGTGATCATCGTCAACGATCCCGCCAGCATCGATCAGAATTCACGAGATCAACAAAATCGAATTGCTGCGGAAATTGCCCGTAAACTATCCATCGAAGAGCAGATCGAATCGTTGCCCGCCGAAGCGACCAACAATCGGGAAACGCTCGACGGTAAGATCGCGGGCATCGACAAGATGGTGGCATCCATGACTGACGAGTTGGATCAGATTCGACGCGGCTTGTTGGAAATCGGCGACGCGGGCGATCGGCCCAGCGGCGATGATGAGGACGCGACGATACCGGTTTTATCAGTCGGTCGAGATGTGGTCGATCGCTTGCTGACGCTGTCGATCGGCAAGACGTTGAAGCAGATCGAAACGACGATCGACCAGACGCTTCGTCCTCAAAGTGAGATGCTTTCGGGGGTCGTCGCAACCCTGGCGATTGAACTGAAACCGACCAGTCGCGAATCACCGAACGTGATCGGCGTGTTGCCCGGTCGCGGCCCGCTGGCGGCACAAACGGTGATCGTCGGCGCGCACTACGATCACGTCGGCATGGGAGGCGTCGGTTCGCTCGCGCCGGGAACCGTCGCGGTTCACAACGGTGCGGATGATAACGCATCGGGGACATCCACCATGTTGGCGGTGGCGGCGCAAATGGTCAGTCGGCTCGGCGACGTCGACTCGCATCGCCGGATCGTGTTCATTGGTTTTACGGGTGAGGAACGCGGGTTGTTGGGCAGTCAGTATTATGTCCGACATCCTCGGTTTTCGTTGGAAACGACCGTCGCGATGGTCAACTTGGACATGGTCGGACGCCTCCGCGATAACGAGTTGACGGTTTACGGCACCGGTTCGGGCGACTTGATGGACCAAATCGTTGAAGGGGCCAATCGGGAAACGCAGTTCAATTTGTTCAAAGTTCCGACGGGTTATGGACCGAGCGACCATCAATCGTTTTACGAAGTGGGAATCCCGGTGTTGTTTTTCTTCACCGGTCTGCACAACGATTATCACCGACCTTCTGATGATTTCGACAAAATCGATTTCGGTGGCATGACTCGGATAACCGATATAACTTCTAATTCCACGTTCGAATTGGCGATCCGTCGCGAACGTCCCCAATATGCGGTGACTGAGAAAAGCGTCGAAATTCGTCGTCAAATGACGGCATTTCTTGGCGTGACGCTCTCCGACCGCGGCGACCAAGTCGCAATCACGGGACTGACGCCTGGCGGACCAGCCGAAAAAGGAGGGATACGCGTCGGCGATCGATTGACCACGATCGCTGGCAAACCGATTCGCAAGTCAACTGACGTTCTCCAGCAGCTTCGCGACCGTTCACCGGGCGACGAAGTCAAAATCGAGATCATCCGAGACGGACGGTTGGTTTTGCTGGAAACACGATTGACGGCACGTCCTTGACAATCGAGATGGACGCGTCGAACACGGGTCAAAGCGATAAAAATATTAATCTTTACGCCTGAGAGAACTGGTGACACAATCGAAGGCGATGGGCAATCGATCGATCGGTTGTTGATCGACGCAGTTGACTCGGCGCGGGTGACGGACACTTTTTAGCGTGCAATCGAGCGGAACAGGGGCGTCGGTTAGATTCACGCAACAAACGCAAGGAGAGCGGACGTGCGATTTATTGGCAAGGCAGCCATTGCGATGGCTATTGGAACACTGGCTGCATTGGGCCCGACTGCGGTCGTGGCTCAAGCTCCTCAAGACGCTGGACACCGGTTGGCGGTCGTAGATGTCGCATTCATCTTCAAGAACCATCCGGCAATCAAAGCGCAAGTCGCTGCGGTCGAAGACGATCTGAAGAGCTTCGACGGTGAACTCGGCAAGAAACGCGACGAGTTGAAAGCTTCGGCTGAACAGTTGAAAGCGTTCAAGCCTGGTTCGCCCGAGTACTCCGCGCAAGAAGAACGCGTCGCCTCGATGGAATCGAAGCTACGGCTCGAAATGGCTCGCAAGAAGAAAGAGCTGGCCGATGCCGAAGCTCGTATCTACTACGAGAATTACCAGAAGATTGCTGACGGTGTGAAGTTCTTGGCTCAACACTACAAGATCAACTTGGTGTTGCGTTACAACAGCGAAGAAATGGACTTGCAAGAAGGCCAGTCCGTCATTCGCAGCGTCATGAAGAACGTCGTCTATCATGACGCCGATCTCGACATGACCAAGGGTGTCATGCAATACCTGGACAAGTTCAGTGTCGCCAACGGCGCCGCTGCAACAACTCGCTAAAGAAGTAGTTTCGCGGGCTTCGCTCGCGGATGAAAGTAGCTCTGCGACGCCGTCGCAGAGTCTGCAAGCATGGATCAAGTAACGCCCGCCATGGATGGCGGGTTCACTCGGGACGGGAGGCCGACGCGTGTATCATTCACGCAATGAGCACACGACTGCGGTCGCGTGTGAAATCGAAGGACGCGGCTATTGGAGCGGGCAGATGGTGCATGTCACCGTTCATCCCGCACCGATGGGCGCCGGCATCCGCATGTTCCGAACGGATCTTCCGTCGCGACCCGAATGTGTCGCGTCGGTCGAACATCGCGAGGACGCGAACCTGCGCACCAACTTGGTGTGTGGTGAAGCTCGCTTTCAAATGACCGAGCATTTGATGGCCGCGCTGGCGGGGCTAGAGATCGACAATTGCGTTGTCGAGATCGACGCCGAAGAGTTGCCCGCGCTCGACGGCAGCAGCCAAGCTTATGTCGACGCGCTCTCACGCGCAGGCTTGATCATCCAGGCCAAATCTAAGACTCAGTTCGTGGTCCGTGATCGTTATCGAGTCGGTTCGCCCGATGGTTGGCTCGAAGCCACGCCGTCCAAACGCGGCGAAACGTATTTCGAGTATCAACTGAGCTTTGATGACGACACGCCGATCGCACCGCAAGCATTTGGAATCGAGCTGACGCCCGATCGCTTCGTCCGCGAAGTTGCTCCGGCACGCACGTTTGTGACCGATGAACAAGCCAATGAAATTCGCGGCAAAGGCCTGGCGTCTCACGTCACCAATCAAGACTTGGTCGTGATCGGTCCCCATGGACCGATCGACAATTCGTTTCGATTCGCTAACGAATGCGCGCGGCACAAAACGCTGGACTTGATCGGCGATCTGGCATTGTCCGGCGTGGAACTGGTCGGTCGGTTCACGTCGTTTCGCGGAGGCCACAATTTGAATGGTCGGATGGCGAAACTGATCGGGAAATTGGCCTCCGAAGCAAAGCATCAGCACCAAACTCAAAGCACTCAGAATCATCCCTCTATCCACATCGAGCGCCGAAATGCAGCGTGATCTCTGCATCGCAACAGCGCCGAACAAAACGCGTCGTACGCAGGAATATCAATGAGCACGAATATCGCTCCCTCGGCCGTCGTTGACCCTCGTGCCAAACTTGGCCGCAATGTTCGCATCGGTCATTTCAGCGTGATCGGTCCCGATGTCACGCTAGGTGATGACACAATCGTTGATTCACACTGTGTCTTGAGTGGTCACACGACGATCGGCGAAGGAAATCACTTCTTCTCGGGCTGCGTCATCGGAACTCATCCGCAAGACACCGGATACCGAGATACACCGACAAGCGTCGAGATCGGTGACGGCAACACCTTCCGCGAACACTGCACGGTCAATCGGGCCACCGAAAAGGAAGACGGCATCACCCGCGTCGGCGACAACAACTACTTGATGACCAACGTCCACGTCGCGCATGACTGCAAGTTGGGTGATCGTATCGTGATCGCCAACAATGGAATGCTGGGCGGGCATGTACGCGTTTACAACGATGTCACCATCGCTGGCGGTGTAGGTGTGAACCACTTTGCATCGATCGGGCAAATGAGTTTCGTGAGCGCGATGAGTCGCGTGTTGCACGACGTTCCCCCGTTCATGATCGTCGACGGACAACCCGCCAAGCCGAGAGCCGTCAACAGCGTCGGATTGAAGCGACATGACTACCCGGTCGAAGACATCGAAGTTCTTTCGCGAGCCTATCGTCTGATGTATCGGTCTCGCGTCGGTGTCGAAGCGGCGCGCCGCGAACTGATGCAAACGGGTCCATTCCGTCCTGTGATTGTTCAGTTTTTTGAGTTCATTGATTTCGCCGGTACCGGAAAGCACGGTCGCGGACGCCAACAACGAAAGAAAGCCGCGTGAGCAAGTTACGCATCGCCGTCATCGGCGCCGGACATCTCGGACGAATCCACGCCAAACTGTTGGGCCAAGTCGATGGTGTCACGTTGGCTGGTATCAGCGATCCGTTCGAGACGGCGCGAGCGAACGTGGCAAAATTGTATTCGGTTCCCACATTTGCGGACTATCACGATCTCATCGAACACATCGACGCCGCGATCATCGCCGCGCCCACGGACGCACACGCCGATATCGCCGGCGATCTGATCGCCGCTGGCAAGCATGTCTTGGTTGAAAAGCCGCTTACCATCAAGGCCGACGATGCGAATCGATTGGTCGCGATGGCCGCCAAGAAGCGGGTCACGCTGCAAGTCGGGCATGTCGAGCGATTCAATCCCGCCTTCACGGCGCTGGGTGATTTGAGCGTCGATGTCAAGTACGTCGAAGCCGTTCGCGCATCGAGCTTTCCCGGACGCTGCCTCGATGTCGGTGTCGTGATGGATTTGATGATTCACGATCTCGATTTGGTTTTGTCGATGACCGATGCTGCAATTCGATCCGTCAGCGCGTCCGGCATGTCCGTGATCAGCGATCAAGATGACATCGTCGAGACGAGGCTCGAATTCGAGTGCGGACTGGTCGCAAATTTGAAGGCGTCACGCATCAGCCCTACGCCGGCGAGAACAATGCAAGTTTTCGGAGTCAACGGTTTCGCCGAGATTGATTTCGGCGCTCCGTCGTTGTCGACGATTCGGCCCCACGAATCGATCGTGAATCGTTCCTTCAATTTGTCCGACGAGACCGATAATCCGCTGGGCTATTCGGCCACGCTCTTCAGTGGCAAACTCCGGTGCGAAACGATGCCATTGGAGCCTCGAAACGCGATTTTGGATGAACTGCATGATTTCGCGATCAGCATTCAAACCGGAATCGCGCCGACCGTCGATGGAGTTGCCGGAGCTCGCGCGGTCACCGTTGCCAATCAAATCCTGTCCGCCGTCGAAGAACGCGTGTGGTACGCGGACGCTCAGCCGAGCGAGATTGGTCCGCATGCCGTAGCTCGCGAGCGCATCGAGTCGACCAGTCGACGGATACATCAAAACCGCCGCGCGGCGTAGTTTCGGCTATTTCTTCGCGGCAAACTACTGCTTCGCGGGCAACTACTGCTTCGCGGGCAACAAGTTTAGCGCCGCCGATACCATCGTCAGCACGCTCGTTTTTAGCGTGGGTTCGACGTCAGGATAGTACAGGCCGCTGTGCAACGAAGGCGGTGGGACGCCGAGCTCGGTAAATCGATCGAGCCGTTTCTGCGACACGCTGCCCAGTTTGTACATGACGATCGGCACACCTTCGCGACCGTAGCGGCTGAAGTCTTCGCCACCCATGGAAGGTTCACTCAGGGCCATGTTTTCCGGTCCCAGAAGATCGGTAAAAAGTTGCCTCAGTCGATCGGCAAGCTCGGCATTGTTTTCAAGGGACGGTGTGCCCTGACTGAACATGATCTCGGGCGGCGGAGCACCGAAGCTTTCGGCGTTCGCGTTGGCTTTGCGTGTGATCGCATCGAGGACCTGTTTGCGAACTTCGTCGCCATACGTTCGCACGGTCAGTTGCAGATGGCAGGTGTCGCCGATGATGTTGTGTTTGGTTCCGCCATGAATCGCGCCGACGGTGATCACTGCGGGGTCCGTTGGTTTGACTTCACGACTGACGATCGTCTGCAACGACACAATCAGTTGCGCTGCTTGCATAATCGGGTCGATCGTGGTCTCTGGCGCAGCGCCATGTCCGCCGCGGCCCTTCACATCGATGTCGACGCTATCGACATTGGCCTGGGTAAACCCCGACCTCACGCCGACTTGTCCGGTGGGCGTGTCACCGGAAACGTGCAAGGCGACCGCGTAATCCGGCTTGGGAAATCGCGTGAACAATCCGGCATCGATCATGGACTTGGCGCCTTCACCCTTTTCTTCGGCGGGTTGGGCGATGACCATCAAAGTGCCCGACCAGTCGTCTAGGTGACCGGCCAAATATCTCGCGACGGCGACCAAGTTGGTCATGTGAATGTCGTGACCGCAGGCGTGCATCACCGGCGTGCTCAATCCGCCTTCGATCGGAACCGACTTGGTCGATGCGTAAGGAAGCAAAGTCTGCTCGCTCACTGGCAAAGCATCCAGATCGCATCGCAACATCAAGGTCGGCCCGTCACCGTTCTTGAGGATACCGACAACACCCATCTTGCCGGACATCGGTTCTCGCGCGCCAGGTTCGCCGAAGCCCCTCGTGACTTCGAAGCCATCGTTTTGCCACAGATCGGCGATCGCTGCCGCGGTGTCAGATTCTTGCCACGACAGTTCAGGATTGGCGTGCAGGGCTTGATAGGTTTTCACCAGATCAGGCATCTGGCCGTCGACCCAAGTCGAGATTTTCGCAGCCGAATCTCTGTACTCGGATGTTTGCGCGCTTGCGAAGGACGTTAGTGACGCAGCGGCGAAGAGTATCGCGATTGAAACGGAGTTATAAATCTTTCGCAACAATCAATCTCTTTCGATCCAGGGGTTGTCTTCTTTGGCGTTCACTTCGCTCGTCACGAATTTGACGATTGCCGGAATGACATCGCTGACTTCGTTGACCAAAGCTGGCCCGCTGAGCGCCGTGTCGACCATCTTGCCTTCGAACTGGCTGACGGTTCCTCCGCCCGCTTTGCGTTTGATCGATTCGACACGTTTGATGATCCGCGCGGCTTCGCTTCCTTCGGGGCTGTCTTTGCCTGCGACGATCATGATGGGCAACTGAAGGATAACCGGATTGGTGATCGCTTGATCGATGGCGATCGACTTGATTTGCTTTTCAGGCGAGATCAACACGAGCGCCTTCACATCTTGACCCTGCTTTTGGCTTCCGACACTCGGAAAGCTCCAATCGCGCGCCGACCAATGCGTGCCCATGATCCCACCTTCGCGAATGCCGATGACAACCATCGCGTTCAGGTTCAGGTTGCCAGCGTTGTTTTCTTCTTTCAAGAAACCCTTCGCCGTTTCAAGATCCATCAAGATGATGTTCTCGACATCACGTTTGCCCATTTGAGCGACATTAAACTTTTCCGTCTTCCCTCGCGATACATATTCCTTGCTGCCGCCGTGACCGCGATAGTCGGGAATCAATACGGCACATCCCGCCGCATTGAGGGCGGTGACAAGTTTGACGTAAGGACTCGCCTGTCCTTGCCATTCGTGAATGATCAACACTGTGATCGCTTCCTTGGCTTTCTCGGACGGAAAGTAGAAGGCACGAATGTCAACTCCATCTTTCGTCTTCAGCGTCACAGGTCGCGGCTTGAACTTGGGATCCTCTTTCGTTTTCTTGGGAGGCTGGGCCGAAACGGTAGCCGCGACGACGATTGCCGCCAAAAATACCAACACGGAAAATGCCGCTTGGCGCCGAGATTGGTGGTCCGCAGTGCCGTCAATTGCCGCTATCGATCGCATTCCAAATTCCTGTACAAAGCCGAGACAATCAAATTCGCCTCCCCATAAAGGTTAAACGGGTCAGACGCGCCGGTCAAACTGGTTGCATTCGTTGCTCAAACCGATCCGAGTCCTGCCTATACTATCAGGCTCTCGCCCAACCGATCTGTGACCTCGCTTGCCAGGTGCCCTGTGCCGATTCGACTAGTGACATTTTTTATCGTTCCACTGTTCTGCCAAGTTGCTTTCGCACAGAACGACCTGACGGAGATTCCGGAACCCGATCCCGTCGCCGAAGCAGCGGCGATGATCGTTCACGAAGGAGCAATCGTGAATCTGTTTGCCTCCGACCCGGACATCGCGAAGCCGATCCAGATGAATTTTGATTCCACGGGCGGTCTTTGGATCGCCAGCAGCAAAATTTACCCGCAAATTCAGCCCGGTGAAGTTGCGGACGACAAGATCATCGTGCTTCGCGATACCGACGGTGATGGGGCGAGCGATTCTTGGACCGTCTTCGCCGATGGGCTGCTGATCCCGACCGGCGTTCTGCCCGATGGTCCGCACGCGGCCTACGTCGCCGATAGCACTCAATTGCTGTATCTCGAAGACACCGATCACGACGGTCGATCCGATACGCGCCGTGTCGTCTTGTCGGGATTCGGAACCGAAGACACGCACCACCTCGTTCACACCTTGCGATACGGACCGGATGGCTGCGTCTATTTCAATCAGTCGATTTATATCCACAGCCATTTTGATACACCCGATGGTACTCGTCATTTGGATGGCGGCGGCATCTGGCGCTATCGTCCATCGACGGATGAGTTAGAAATTTTTGCCAAGGGCTTCATCAATCCTTGGGGGCACAGCTTTGATCGAGCGGGCGAATCATTCGTCACTGATGGCGCTTATTTCGAGGGCATCAATTACGCATTTCCCGATTCGGTCTTCGTGACATCTCCCGGCGCGACTCGTTGGCTATCGGGAATGAACCCGGGCAGCCCCAAGCATTGCGGGCTTGAGATCTTGTCGGGAACGCATGTACCGCCGGAGTGGTTGGGCAGTTTTGTAACGAGCGACTATCGTTCCCACCGGGTTTGTCGGTTTTCGGTGAAGCCATCCGCGAGTGGTTATCTCAGTCGGCAACAACCCGAGATCATCACCTCGCCGCATGTCGCATTTCGTCCGATCGATGCGCGGATGGGGCCCGACGGAGCTCTCTACATCGCCGATTGGTACAACCCGATCATCCAACACGGCGAAGTCGATTTTCGCGACGAACGCCGCGACCGTACTCACGGACGAATTTGGCGAGTCTCGTTTCCTGACCGTGCCCCCGACGCTTGGCCCGAGTTTGCAGAGGCTTCGATCAGCGAATTGCTGAAGATGCTCGAAGATCCATCGTTGGCGGTCGCCCAGTTTGCTCGTCAAGAAATGTGGAACCGTTTGGGCGATCGACCGGGCAACGTGCTCGACGAGCTTCGGGCCTGGACGGCAAAGAAACCTTCGACGCGAACGAACGAACTGCTTTGGATGAACGAAGTCGTCGCTTCGCCGACGACGCAAGATCTCGCCAATGCGATGGAGTCGTTTGACGCGATCGAGCAATCAAGGCAGCGAACTTGCTTGCGTAGTTTGTGGAGAAACCGCGTTCGGTTCAGCGATGGTTCGTCCGAACGAACGCAAATCGAGCAATTCGCGTTATCACAGTCAGCGCATGCGAATCCGAATGTTCGTTTGGAAGCTGTCGTTTGCGCCGGTCAACTCGCAGGCGCTGATGCATTGAACGCGGTCTTAGCGGCGACGGCGCTACCTATCGATGGCAACCTTGATTTCGCAATCTGGCAATCGATTCGTTCGCTCGAGCAAAAGCAGTCAACCGAGAAGTCCCAACGATCGTTGCTAGCCGACATTAACTGGAACGATCGCGCCGATGAACTAGCTCGAGTGGTTTCCGCAGTTGCTACGCCGGCGGCGGCGGAGACGGCTGTGAAGTGGATCGAGTCTTCGTCGTCCGATACGACTGGAATCACTTCGTTGGTCGACGCCGTCAGCATCGCGGGCGACGCCGGGCAACTTGGGCGATTGGTGAAGTCATTGTTGATCGATAAGAAGGTCCGGTCGTTGGATGCAATCCGGCCGCTCGTTGATCGAACGAAGCGAGACAAAACGATTCCAGAGAGAGTCCATGAAGTACTGCCCGCCCTGGTCCAATCACCCAACGAATTGATAGGCTCACCGGATTGGGCCAACGCGGTTGCCGAAATGGCATCGGCGTGGAAAGTCGATGAACTCGAGAATGTGATTGTCCAATCGATTAGCGTTGCGATTGACCCAGGCCAAAAGGATCAACTGATTGCTTCCTTGGGATCGTTTGATACCGCGACGGCCAAAGAGCAAATCGATCAGTTGGCGTCATCGACCGATCGCGGAACCCGTGTCGCGGCGACTCGGGCAATCGCTGGACTTCGTCCCAGGGCCGCGATCCAACCGATCATCGCGATGCTCGGCGACACGTCGACGGCCGATGCGGCAACCGATTTGGTTATCGGCATGATTGCTCGAAAAGATGTCGTCGATAACTTGGCCGCCGCGATCGACAAGACAAATCTTGAGACCGATGTCGCTCGAAAGTTACTGCGCCGAGTCCGTTCGGCCGGCGGCAGCGCGTCGCTTGAAGCCGCGATCACGAAGTCTGGAAAGCTAGACGGCGTGGCGTGGAAACTGACACCCGAGCTGGCGCGATCGATCGCGCTGAAGGCGGCGCAAGACGGTTCGCCCGCGCGCGGCGAAGTGATTTACCGTCGCGAATCGTTGCAGTGCATCAACTGCCACGCGATCGGTACCGCCGGTGGACTCGTCGGGCCGAATCTGATCAGCATCGGCGGCAGCTCGCAGCTCGACTACATCATCGAATCGCTGCTCGATCCCAGTGCCAAGCTCAAGGAAGGCTACACGACGCTGTCGCTACTGACCGATGACGGCCAATTGGTCAACGGGATCGTGATCGGCAAAACCGACGAAGCCATTCGTCTGCGTTTAGCGGATGGCAAAGAAGTGCAAATCGATGTCGATACGATCGAGCAAGAGAAGCCGGGCAAGTCGTTGATGCCGGTCGGCTTGATCGATTCGTTGACAGAAGGCGAGCTGGTCGATTTGGTCGCGTTCTTATCGGCGCTCGGGCGGATGCCCGAGTACACGGTGTCAACCGATCCGATCGTGCGGTCGATGCAAACGCTGGTGTATTCCAACGAAGCCAATCGCCAACTCAATCGCACCAGCACCGATACGGTTGCGACCGATCATCCGGATATGAAATGGCGGGAAGTGACGACAACCGTCGATGGCATGATTCCGCTGATCGAATTGGATCGTTTTCAACAGCACCGCGAAACACCTCCGATGACGTTTGTGCGTTTTCCGATCCGCATGCCGGCCGAAGGCAACATTCAATTGAGCGTGCCCGAGGAAGGCATCGATGCGTGGGTCGACGGAAAACCGACGCCGATCTGGAACTTGAAGTCGATGACGCTCGATGCCGGTACCCATCAATTGGTGATAGGCATCGATCGATCGAAATTGACCGAACCGTTTGCCGTTCAGGTCGAAGGCGACGCGGCGCCGTGATTCGAATCAGTTGCCAGCAATCGCAGAGCGGCCGGTAGGGCTTCGCATTCGAGCTCAAATACTCGGGCCGCTAATGTCTCCGGTGTATCCGTTGGTTCCACTTCACAAGATCGCTGCAGCAAGATCGGGCCGTTGTCGTAGTGGTTGTCGACGAAATGGACCGTGCAACCACTGATTTTGACACCGCGCGCGATCGCCGCCGAGTGAACCCGTTCGCCGTACATACCTGGGCCGCCGAACGCTGGTAGCAACGACGGATGAATGTTGAGCACTCGATTTTGGAAATCGGGCGGGATCAAAACGTGCTTCAAAAAACCCGCCATCACGACCCAGGCGGCGGCGGTCTGGCGACACGGATCAAACATCGCACGCGAGTATTCGTCGTCGAGCGGATGCTCCGATTTGCGGACCACCAGCGTTTCAATCCCAGCGTCGCGCGCGATGCGGACGCCGCGAACTTTGTCGTTGCTGCTGATCACAACGCGAATATCGATCGGCAAATCGTGGCGGTCACGATGCGTGATCAGATTTTCCAACGTCCGCCCGCCGCCGCTCAGAAATACGGCGATCGGCAGCTTTTCGACAGGCGACTTCGCTCGGCCAAACAAATTCATATTGAAACCTTGCGAACATAAACTTTCCCAGATTCGGTCTCCACCGGCTCGACGCCATCGATCGCGGTCAGCGTCAGCGAATCGGCCAGCGTTTCACCGGCGATCAATTTTCCGTGCTCGTCGATCGCGGATGTCACTTCGTCTTCATCCGTCACCACGCCGACTTCGATGCGATCGGTGTACCCGCACGCCATCTCCTTCCGCTGGCTTTGGATCGTGCGAATCAAATCCTTCGCGACGCCTTCGCGCCGAAGTTCATCGGTGACTTCGGTGTTGAGCACAACGACGCACTGGGTGCCCTGCGCGGCGGCCCAACCTTCGCGTGCTTGCAAGCGAACTTCGATATCGTCGCTGTCCAGCTTCACTGTCCCGCTCGGCAAATCGAGCGTTACAAAACCGGTCGACGATAGCTGATGCAAGAAAGCGTTTCCGTCCGCGCTGGCCAGCGCCGCCTTGACCGCCGGTATTTGTTTGCCGACTTTGGGACCGAGCCGTTTGAAGTTGGGAACGACCGTGTATTGAACGTATTGATCGCCCACGGTCGTGTATTCCACTGATTTCACGTTCAGTTCTTCGCGAACCAGCTCGTCGTGATTTTGCAGCCATGCGATGCGCTCGTCGTTGGTCAAAACGACTTCGACGCGCGACAGCGGTAGCCGAACTTTCAATTTCGCTTCCGCTCGAGCGGCACGACCGAGCGACGCGATCTCACGCAACAGCGTCATTGATGCGGACAGATCGCGATCGATTCGATCGTCCACGACTTGCGGATAATCGCACAGATGAACGCTCTCGCGAACCTTGTCACCGAACGGCGCGGTCAGATTCTTCCACAGCGTCTCGGACAAGAATGGAACGAATGGTGCCACTAATTTAGCGAGTTCCAATAACGTCTCATACAACGTCCAGTAAGCGTCGTTCTTGTCTTGAGAATTCGTTTCGCTGGCCCAAAACCGATCGCGGCTGCGGCGGACATACCAATTGCTCAGCCCATCGACCAACGACGTGATCGCTTTGCAGGCGTTGTAATTGTCCAACGCATCCATTCGCTCGGTCACGATATCGATGGTCTGATTGAGTTCCGAAAGTATCCATCGATCGATCTCGCTGCGTTTGGAAACGTGACGATAAGTTGGCGCAGATGCCAGCGACGAAGGCGTCAACTGATCGTCGGCGTCCTTGGCCGTCGTCGGGTCGAATCGATCGATTTCGGCGTAGATGGTCAAGAAGCTGAACGTGTTCCAAGTCCTCAATAGGAACTCGGGAATCGAATCCTTGATCGATTGTTCTTTGTACTGGATCGCGGTCCAAGGCGTTTGCTTGCTGAAGAAGAACCATCGTAGCGCGTCGGCGCCGTAGCGATCGAAGATCTCGGCGGGCTCGCGAAAGTTCTTGTCCTTCTTCGACATCTTCTTGCCGTCTTCGCCGAGCATCAGTCCCAACACGATGCAGTTGCGAAACGGCAGCGGATAGTCTTGCTCGATGGTCATGTCCGACCCGCTCGTCTGCGAACCGGATTTTTCGATCGCGTTCTCGTCATCCTGAATCGACGCTCCTTCGCCGAACAGCATCGTGTTGATCGCGAGCTGGCTGTAGAACCAACCACGAGTTTGGTCGAGCGCTTCGCTGATGAAGTCGGCGGGAAATTGATCGCGGAACTTGGCGTCGTTTTGATGAGGCCATCCCCATTGTGCAAACGACATCGCGCCGCTGTCGTACCAGCAATCGATCACTTCGGTGACCCGTTTCATTCGCGCGCCCTTGGCGAACGGCGAATCATAGGTCACCGCATCGATGTACGGCTTGTGGACTCGCAGATCGTCGACCAATTCCGGATTGGCCGCTTTCGCCGCCGCCCAGACGTCCGTCCCCGTGATACCAGGTTTGGCGAGCAACGCGTCGTAGCTGTCGATGGCTTCGCCGCGACCGGTTTCTTGGCAGACCCAGATCGGCAGCGGTGTGCCCCAGTAGCGCTCTCGCGACAGAGCCCAGTCGACATTGGATTCCAAGAAGTTGCCGAATCGACCGTCACGGATATGTTCGGGTTGCCAACCGATTTGAGCGTTGTTCTTGAGCATCAACTCGCGGAACTTGGTCGTCTTGATGAACCAGCTTCGACGCGGATATTGGATCAACGGATCTTCACTGGCTCGCCAACAAAACGGGTACTCGTGAAGGTATTGTTCCTGCATCAACAAGCGGCCCGACTCTTTGAGCAACCGGATGATTGGTTTGTCGGCGTCTTTGACCCAGACGCCTTTCATGGCGGGAAATTCGTCGGTGAACTTTCCATCCGGCCCGACCGCGCACAACAATTCCGGTGCATCCGTTTCCCCGAATCGTTTTCGCTGTTCCACCAACACTTCATGGTCAACTTCGCCGAACGCGGGCGCTTGGTGAACGATGCCCGATCCCGATTCGGTTGTGACGAAGTTGGCCGCGACGACGCGCCAGTACTTATGTTCAACGTCGCGTCCGACCGCCAACTTGCCGCTCGGATCGCCAGTCGATCGCACGTAGTCGTCGAAGGGTGGTTGGTATCGATGACCGATCAGCGCCGCGCCGCTGATGGTTTCGATCGGCGTCAGTTCACGTTTGAGTTTGCTGGCGATCACTTCGACCAACTTCGTGGCCATCACCAACTCATTGCCGGTCTCGGAATCTTTGACGACGGAGTATTCCACTTCCGTCGGATGGACGGCCGCGAACATGTTGCTGGGCAACGTCCAAGGCGTCGTCGTCCACACGACCAACGATCGATTGGTGGCTTTACCAGCATCATCGAGCAGCGGAAACAAAACATAGACACTCGGATCGGCAACTTCGCGATAACCTTGGCCGACTTCACCGGCGGACAATGCTGTACCTCCTTGTGCCCACCACCACACGATCTTGTGACCTTGGTACAGCAGACCTCGATCGAACAAATTCTTGAGGCTCCACCAAACACTCTCGATATAACTTTGGTGATAGGTGACGTAGGCTTGGTCGAGATCGACCCAGAAGCCAAGCCGCCGGGTCAGCGTTTGCCATTGTTGCATGTAACGCCAAACGCTTTGCTGGCATTTTTGGATGAACGGTTCTTCGCCGTAAGCTTCGATTTCTTCTTTGCTGTGGATGCCCATCTCTTTGCCGACTTCGACTTCGACAGGCAACCCGTGCGTGTCCCAGCCGGCTTTGCGTTCGCACGAAAAACCCTGCATCGTTTTGTACCGAGGGAACACATCTTTGATGCTGCGGGTCAAGCAGTGTCCGGGATGGGGCATGCCGTTGGCCGTTGGCGGCCCTTCGTAGAACACGAACGAGGGACCGCCTTTGCGCGCCGCCAGCGACTTCGCGTAAATGTCGCTGGCGTCCCAGAACGCCAGCACGTCTTGCTCGAGTGCGGGAAAGTTGGGGTTGCCGACCGGTGCACGAAGGGGACTGGGCATGAGCGGAACGTGATGACGTGTTGGAGTGAAGAAGTTATGCGAAAAATTAGTTAAGAAAACTCGCCTGCCCGTGTCGGAAATCGGTTCGAGCGACGATGATTGTACGTGTAAACGCCTGACGCGCCCGCCCCCGATCGCTTGACCGGGATGATGGATTGGGTCGTCGGTCGGCATTGAAGTTCGGGTCACTACTTGCTCGCTACACCCTCAAAAACTCCGTTATCGGATGATCTATTCGACGCGCCCTGCTCGGCGCCGGCGATTGCCATTGGCAGCGTTGTCGGCACCGCCATCGTGGCGGCGTTGGTTGGCGCTTCGGCATGGGTCTTGGTCATTGTCATCGCGGTGGCGGCTGTCATCGGCATCGTATGGACTCGCGATAAGGCGAAGAGCCGAAGCGAACAAATGCGATTGGTCGTGGATGGATATCGGCAAGAAACGGACCAGTGGCAGCATCGCTGGATCAAACTGCAACAAGAGGCCCAGCAGACAGCGTCGGCGCTGCAGAAGATGCGGGACGGAGTCATTCTGCTTTCGCAATCGGGCGACATTTTGCTGATCAATCCCTCGGCCCGACGGTTGTTGTCAATCGCGGATGATGCGCCGATCGACGGACGCCGGCTCAGCGAAGTGGTGCGGATTCCCGATCTGACGCGAGGCATCGGCGCGGCCGGCGCAGGCGAGGGAACTCAGAATTGCCTACTCGAAGTCGCTAGTGGAGATACGCTTCGGCCTGTGAAGGTTCGCATCGATCCGATCGCGTCGCGAGTCGAAACGAAACTGCTTGTTGCGCTTCGCGATGAGACAGAAGCGAACCGTGTTGACGAAATGCGACGAGAATTTGTCGCCAACATTTCTCACGAATTGAAAACGCCGCTCGCAGCGATCAAGGGATACGCCGAAACGGTGGAACTTGCGATCGAGGACGATCCCGACGCGGCGAAACATTTCATGAGCCAGATTCATTCGCAATGCTTGCGTTTGGAACGGCTGATCGCGGACATGATGCAGTTGGCGCGGGCTCAAGCCGGCCGCACCCATTTGACGATCACCCGAGTTGACATCGCCGAGGTGATCGCCGAGTCGATGAAGTCGTACGTCCCGGTCGCCGAAGCGAAAGAGATTCAACTCGACTTCATTGACGACGGTGCGGGCGTCGTGATGAGTGACCGCGAAGCGACATTGACGATCGCAAACAATCTGATCGGCAACGCGGTTCGCTACACGTCGGCGGGCGGCCACGTGCAAGTCAGCTTCCAAGACGCCGGCCGGTTTTTGGCGCTGGTCGTCGAAGATGACGGCGTGGGGATCTCGGCGACTGAACAGAAACGAATCTTCGAGCGATTCTACCGCGTTCAAAAATCGCGACTCTCGCGAGGCGACGGCACCGGCGGGCTCACCGAGGGTACCGGCATCGGTTTGTCGATCGTCAAAAACCTGACGATGGCACTGGGCGGCGAAGTTCGATTGACGAGTCAGCCCGGTGAAGGCGCGCGTTTCGAGGTGCTGTTGCCCAAAGCGTCGATGGTCCGACAACCGGCGTAAGGATTGGCTAGCTGAGAATCAACTGCTGAAACCGCTCGAACAGATAATGACTGTCGTGCGGGCCGGCGGCTGCTTCGGGATGATACTGGACGCTGAATGCCGCGTGTTCGCGGTGCCGAACGCCCGCCACCGTATCGTCGTTCAAATTTCGGTGCGTGATTTCAAGCTCGTCGGGCAGCGAATCCGCATCGACGGCGAAGCCATGATTCTGTGTCGTGATCTCGACTTTGCCGGTCGTCAAATCCAACACCGGCTGGTTCGCGCCGCGGTGACCGAACTTCAGCTTGAAAGTTTTCGCGCCGCACGCCAGCGACAACAACTGATGCCCCAAACATATCCCGAACACGGGCGTTTTTCCGATCAGTTCGGCGATCGTTCTGTGAGCGTACTGGAGCGGTTCGGGGTCGCCCGGGCCGTTGGAAAGAAACACGCCCGACGGTTCCAGCTTTAAGATTTCAGCGGAAGTCGTTTTGCCCGGAACGATCGTCACGCGGTAACCCCGCGATGCGAAGTGACGCGGAATGTTCCACTTCATGCCGAAGTCCAGACACACCACGTGCGTCCCTTCGCCGGATCCGACCGCGGCACCGATCTCCTCGGCGGTCCAGTCATCCAGCTTCTCGCTCCAAGTAACGGTCTCCTTCGGCATCACTTCGTCGACGATGTCACGACCGACCAAACCGGGCGCCGCTTTGGCTTTGGCGATCAAGCTGGCGTCGTCGGAATCGATCGTCGACAGGATGCCTCGCATCGCACCCGCGTTGCGAGTGTGACGCACGAGTGCTCGCGTATCGATTCCCGCCAGTCCGATGATGTTGTGTTCTTTCAGGTACGAAGCCAAATCACCTTCGGCGCGATAGTTACTGTGGATGCGGCTGAGTTCGCGAACGATGAATCCTGACAACGAGGGCACGCGGTTTTCGACGTCGATCGAGTTGACGCCGTAGTTGCCGATTTCCGGATACGTCATCGTCACGATCTGACCGCGATAACTGGGGTCGGTCAGAATTTCTTGATAGCCGGTCATCGACGTGTTGAAGACGACTTCGCCGGTCACTTCACCAACGGCTCCGAATGACTTGCCGGTGAACACGGTACCATCTTCGAGCGCTAGTTTTGCGAGTGACATTCAAGAAGCAGCGAGCTGTGGGAGCGAAGTTTGAGACCCACCTAGACTAGAAGATTCCGGTCAAAGTGTTAAGGCGTCGTCCTCGAGCCAATCGCCCCGCTAGCGGACGACAAGCACGTGATCGTCGGGTGCGATGACGACTTGATAACAGTTTCGGCCGTTCTCGATGTCGACGGCCACAACGCTGGGTGTACCCACCGTTTGGCCATAAAAGCCCATGGATTCGAGCGAAATGACGTGCCGACCGACCGGCAATTCGGCTCGAAAGACTTGGATCTCGCGAGGCAGCAGCCCCCAGCACCGAACGTCGGCTTTTTCCGTTGCCGCCCATCCGGATGCGGCCGCGAAATGAAAGAGCGAACCGACGGCGCCATCCAGTCCCAATGAATTTCCGACCGTCGCGACGGTGGCTTCCTTGGTCGCGCGGCGAACCACAGCGCGGGCGATCGTCCACGGCATTTCGGCTTCGACTTGGCGAGTCGCCAACTCGGCAACGTCGGTCAGCGTTTGCGTCGCGCCCAACAACTGGCCGCCCGTCCGAACACCGACGGCGGCGATATCGGAGGGCGGAATGACGACCATCGGCACTTTGACCGACGCAATGTTGGGCAGCACCGGTCCACCAACGCGTTTGCCGTCGGGAGTGTCGACTTGGTTCGTTTGCGCGTTGACAACGGATGACGCGATCGCCAGCGCGGTCGAAGTCGTTGGTGCGTCGGTTTCCACCAATACGGGGCCGCGTCCGACGCAGGCGATCACGTACAAGACGCCGTGACCGGGACGGCTGTGGGCTCCTTCGCTGGCTCTCGCGATGTCGCCCGCGGCCGGTGCGAATTGAGGACGCGCGGCGCTGACGAGTCGATAGGCGTTTGCGGCATCGTCGAAGTCATGGTGAGTCGCTTCGCGCAAAACGCCTCGCAGGTACGGCGCTAGCGCCAGCGGATGATAGACTTCGCCTGCCTCGGACAGCCCGCGTTCTTCGGCGTTTCGCATCAGCTCGTTTTGCTTCGTCGTTGCTTGCAACGCATAGCTTTCCGCGTCGATCGCATCGCCCGCCAGCGAACAGACCGACAGCATCGCGCGGATCATCACCTCTTCGTATCCGGCCGGTCGAAACATCCGTGCTCGGTCGTCCGTCACGACGGACGCCACTTCGCCGACGACGCCGACTTTCGGCAGCGAGTCAAACTTGTCTCGCAATTGACGCAATCGGTTTTCCGCTGATCGGATGTCTCCGCTGGCCAATTCGACCATCGCCAAATCGAGCTGCGCGGCGTCCTTGCCTCGCCCACGTTTTTCGGCGAAGACCGATAGCGTTTCGCCGGCCGACTGCAAATCACCGCCGGCGAACGCGAGCCTCGCCTGGTCGATGCTTTGGACTGATCGCGTGCAACCTACCGCACCGATGGAGATGGCTAGCACGCATCCGGCCGCCAAGCCCGATCGACCGAACCACCATTTCGATTGCCGCGAAGCATCAGCCATCGGCTTGGTCGAACGGACCCCAGTTCCACCACTTTCCTGCGCGAGTTTTGTTGTAGCCCTTGCGGATCTTCGCAGACTCTTTCAGAAAATCACCCGAGTGCAGGTTCACCATCTCCAGCGTCAGCGTGTAATCTCGCTGGCTGGTCTTGTTGCGATCCGTCGTTCCGCTGGTGATCGTCGCAAACAGCAAATAATCGACGGGCGTTCCCTGGCGACCCAGCGCGGCGGCGAAGACGTCCCGGTTTTGCGGCAAAAACAGGGCATCCGGACGCATGCGGGTCTCGATCAGAGCAGCGTCGACCATTCGCCGGCTGATGCCGCGGAAAGTTTCGGCGGAGTTGATACGGCTGTCGATTTGCTCATAGAGTTGATCCTTGAAGTCGCCGATTTCCTCGGCGCTCTTGTTCTCAATCCCGATGAAACACACATTTGCCGGGCCAGTGGCCAGCGCCGATCCGATCGTGGCGTTGTCCTGCATCGGACCACCGATCCCATCAAATCCAACGGTTTGAATCGCCGGTGGGCATCGGCCGAGAATTTTGGCGACCGCTTCATCGACCAACGGATTCCAGGTGGCGGCCCCGGCGGCGTGACTGCCCACCAAGTCTTTATCGTTGTTCGCCAGAATATGGCCGTATTGTCGGCCGGCACATCCGGGCGTACCGATCGCGGCGATCGAAAACGAGGCCGCAGCAGCCAAATGAGTGGTCCAAAATCGTGTTCGCGTCATCGATCAGTGTTCCGAAAAACGGGGTGCCAGCCGGGCGGATCGGGTCGAAAGCAAAATTCGTGTCCAGAATTGCGTTACGTCGCCT
Source organism: Rubripirellula sp. (assembly GCA_041740415.1). Classification (GTDB taxonomy): domain Bacteria; phylum Planctomycetota; class Planctomycetia; order Pirellulales; family Pirellulaceae; genus Rubripirellula. The sequence continues at coordinate 41,149 of JBGSLZ010000016.1, read as the reverse complement.
TGTCGGCTGCTGGCGAGGTATCAAAATGTGCGATCGTTAGCCCATAGCAGATTGTCCGTTTGGGCCTTCCCGCTCCTCCTCCCATCGTCCGTTCGAACCAGCCCGCGTTGAAAAAAGCGGTACGATTGCGACAAACCACCGAAAACGCCTGTTTCACTTCATCGACGCAAATATCCTATGCGTTGGAGGTGGCTGGTTTTCCGCCCGTTGCCGTAAGCCTTTTGCTGTTCGCCCGTTACTCGCCTGGTATGACTTCGCTCATGATCGTTGCCGAATATCCGACTGCCACCGATTCGGAATCAATCACGGATCCAGATTTCGCGGCGCCGCCGGTTTCGCCGACCCTGTTGGTGACACCTGTCGCGATTCGGGACGACGATGACGACGATGACATGAAGGAAGACAGCGACGACCTTGATTCCGATGCCGCCGACGGCGACGACCCAAACAAGGACGCGCTCGACGACGACGATGACGTCGACGAGTTTGACGATATCGACGAAGATGATTTCGATGACAACTTCGATGACGATTTCGAGGAAGAACTCGAGGACGATTACGAGATCGAGATCGAGGACGAGATCAGTGCCGAATTCGGTCTCAACAGCGTCGACGACGAATTAGAAGAGGAACTCGACGACAGCATCGACGACGACCTCGACGACTTCGAGGACTTCGAGAAGATCGACTGATCAGTGATTCTCGTCATGCAATCCGGCGATGACCGGCGCATCCAATGACGCGGAGTTCGGACGCACGGACATCGGTCGCAATTCGATCTCTTCGTTATGCGATTCGATCTTGGGGATTGTCGTGAGCAACACCAACGCGCACGTTCGGCCGACCGACGAGAGTCCGAAGATGACCATGTAGCCGGCGTAGCTGGTCCCCATCGACTGCAAAATCGCTCCACCGATCAGCGCGCCGGCGGCGAAGGCAACCGAATTGATCAAGTTGTGCAGCGTCAACAAACTGGTTCGCTGTTCGACTTCGATCGAGTCGAAAAACAACAAGAAGAACGCCAGCTCGTAGGCAGCCCACAATACGCCGGCCGCAACCTGAACACAGATCAGCCACGCCAGCGAATCGGAAACAATCCAAGCCGCCGACAGCGGCGCGATCCCGATGCCACCGATCCACAACAGCTTTCGCGGGCCGATGCGGTGCGCGACGTGTCCCCACAACGGCAACGCGAATACTTTTGCCAAGAACGATACTGCGATGATCGTCACATACTCGCCGTAACTCTGTTCCAACTTTTGCAACATGTAAGGCGTGAAGTAAGGCCCCGAGATTTGCGCAGATGCTTGCACGGCGACCAAATACATCAGTAACCGGCCACTGCTTTGGTTTCGTAAGTGCTTGAACGATTTGAGCAGCGGTATCTTTTTCATGTTGGGCGGTATCGGCGTGGGTTCGCTTTGCAACGCGAGCATCGCAACCGAGATGATCCGGCAAAGACCGGCCACGCCGAAGAGTGCCGCGTACGCGATCAAAACATGGTCGCTCTGATCCGACCATTGCAGAGCCAGTCCGCCGGCAAGGAAACCGATGAAGACGGCAACTTGCGAAGCGCGGGTGCGAAAGGCGAAATACCGAGGCCGGATCGGTCGCGGCACGATCGAACCGATCCAGGTGTTCCAGGCGGGACCCGTCGCCAGTCCCGTGCCCCAATAGATGCTTGCGATCACCAACAATCCGGCGCCGCTGATCGAACCCCGCAGCGCCGCAAACATCAGCGGAATGAACGTCAACGCCTGCGCGGCCGCGCACAGCACGACCCACTGCTTGTGCGACCCCAACCAGCGGATCATTCGCGGTGATGCGAGCTGCAATAACCCACCGACGACAAGCGGCAAACTGCCGATCATGCCGGCCGTCAGCTCGCTGACACCGATCGCGAGCGCGAAAGCAACCAAGTACGTTTCACCGAATCCGACCATCCCGCCGAAAGCCGCCGCATCAGCGCAACTGGCGCGCAAGTTGGTGCGCAATTGGCGTCGGCGTCCCGAAATCGGTAACGGACTCCGACTACGCTGATTCGGTGACGGCGAAAGCACAGACAAACTCAAGTCTTATTTCACGCCTGCGGGCGTCGGTGCCAGACACTTGCTGATCTGGCGAACGGCCTGGCGAAGTCGTTGTTCGTTTTCGACCAATGACATTCGCAAGTAGCCTTCGCCGCCGGTGCCGAATCCGCTGCCCGGGCTGACGGCGACGTTGCCTTCTTCGAGCAACTTCATGGCGAAGTCCATCGTGCTCATCGAACTCTTCCACGGTTCCGGTATCTCGGCCCAAACGAACATGCCGGCCTTAGGTGTCGTCACGTTCCAGCCGAGTCGACGTAGGCCGCTGACCAATACGTCGCGGCGCCCTTGATAGATCAGACTCTGCTTTTCGACCGAGCCTTCGGTGTCTCGCAGCGCGACGATGGCCGCGATTTGGATCGCTTGAAACATGCCGTAATCGTAATAGCCCTTGATCGTACCCAAGCCGCGAATCATATCCGCGTTGCCGGCGCAAAAACCGACGCGCCATCCAGCCATGTTGTAGCCCTTGCTCATCGTCGTGAATTCGACGCCGACATCCTTCGCTCCGTTGGCCGACAAGTAACTCGGCGGCAGATATCCGTCATAGGCGACATCCGCGTACGCAAAATCGTGAATGACCATGAAGCCATACTTCTTAGCCAAGCGAACGACTTGAACAAAGAAGTCGGGTTCGACGACCGCCGATGACGGGTTGTGAGGATAATTGACGATCAAAATTTTCGGTCGTGGCGCCATGTGCTCGCATGTGTAAGCAACATTGCGCAGGAAGAGATCGGGATCGGCGACGTCCAACGAAACGACATTGCCGGATGCCAAGATCACTCCATACATGTGAACGGGAAAGAACGGCGAAGGGATCATCGCGGTGTCGCCCGGCCCCATCAGCGCCAAGCACATGTGCGAAAAGCCTTCCTTGCTGCCCAAGCAAGAAATGATTTCGTGCTCAGGATCGAGGCGAACGCCGTACTTGCGACTGTATTTGTTGGCCACTTCGCGGCGCAGATTCGCGATGCCGTTGGACTTGCTGTACCCGTGGTTGGTCGGATCGGTGGCGGCGGAGGTCAGTTTGTCGATGACAACTTGATCGGGCGGATCCGATGGATTGCCCATCCCCATGTCGATCACATCGTCGCCGGCACGCCGCTTCTGATACAGCGAGTTGTTGATCCGCCCGAACATGTAGGGCGGCAGCCGATCAACACGCGACGCGAACTTGACCGAAAACGGCTCCGGCACCGGATCGGTGATCGGCATGTCGATCGCCGGCGCGTCGATGTTGGGCGTGTCGGTGAACTGGTTGGGCTTATTTTCGCGAGGTTCGGTCATGATGGAATCGTAAGGCTCGAAGGCATGCGTCCCGGATGAAACGCCCGGAACCTAAAACCTATTGTCAACCAGACACCAAATCTCGCCCAGGGGTTAGCGGGTTCATTGTCGCGCGTCGGCGACTTTCGGCACGCTCTTGGTCGCGGCCAAAAAGTTGTCAATTTCGGACGTCGTTCGAAGCTCCTCGATCTTTTTGGACATCAATTTTCGCAGCTTCTTTTCGGACAAATCTCGCGCCAACTCGCCTTTCACGGCGGCCGGGTCACGGACGACCGGTTCGGTGAACCCTTGGCATCGCATGATGATGTACTTGCCGCCGGTCGCCACGATGCCGCTCAATTGACCCGGCTTCAACGAGAACGCTTCCTTCTCAACTGCCGGTTGTCCGCCGTGTTTGCGGATCGGTGGCACCTTGCCCATATTGCTCGACGAGACCGGTTCGACGCTGTACTGCTCCGCCAATCGTCCGAAAAAATCTTCCGTCGGATTGTCGCGAGCCATCTCCCAGATCTTCTGCGCACTTCGCTGGTCCGATAACACGCACGCCAGCACTTCGACTCGCGGACCGTACGCCGCCTCGAAGCCTTCTTGCATATCTTCGTCAGTCATCTGAAGCTGGTCTTCGACCAACTTGGTCAATGCCACGCTGGGCCAAACGGAATCGGCCATGTAAACATCTTTGGTGACATCGCCAGTCGATAGGACTTGCTCCATCCACGCATCGACATCGGGTGTGCCATCGCTGCGGACGATTCCATAGCTGACGGCGGCGCGCGAAATTTCGTCGTTCAGGTCGGCGTCGGTCACTTGCTTGCCGGCTTTACGAAGTGCTTGGCTGAGCAGCTTGCGATTGATCTCACCTTCAAGCACGTCTTCACCGTGACGCTTGATGCACTCTTCACCAACAACAGCGATCGTGATTTGTTCGCCGTTGATGATCGCGCCGGCACCGGGATACTGTTGTTCCAGTTCCGCGTTGCCGAGCACCTTCACGACGTTGGCTTCTTGTTGCAGCTTGGAAAACAGCTCGGTCGATGCCGATCGCATCTTTTCGTCGCGAATTCGATCGTTAATTTGTTCTTTGATTGATGGCAGCGCTTGCGGGCTCGGCGTGCTGGCCGGAATGCGGCGAACCGCTTGCAAAACGATCCACTGGTCGCCCAGTTGCAAGACATCGGAGACTTGGCCTTCCTGGAGCGTGAACGCGGCTTCTTCGAGCCGTGAGTCACCGCTGTATCGCCGGATCGGCGGTATCAGCCCGCCAACGCTCGCGCTGGCTTCGTCTTCGCTGAACTGTTTCGCCAAATTCGCGAATTGGTTCGGATCGGCCTTCGCCTGCGCAACCAGTTTGTCGATCTTGCCGCGATTGTCACTCATGATCAAACGGCACTTGGCCGCTTCACCGAACTGAGCCACAAAAGCGCGATTGAATTCTTCTTGAGTCACTTCGACTTTGTCGGCGACGAGTCGGCGGAGCGCCAACATCGGCCAAATGATTTCGCGGCTGTATTGGTTCGGATCGATTCCCCGCTCGTCGTGCAACAGCTTCAAATAGGCATCCATCGACAGACCGAATTTGGCCGACAGTCGTCGGATTTCGTCGGTCACTTCCTGTTTGGTGACTTCGATGCCGTTGTGTTGGCAAGCTTGCAGAATCAGGTGCCGATTGATCATGTTATCGATCACTTCGGTGCCGTATCGCTGAACCGCTTGATCGGACAGCGTCTTGCGCGTGATCGGGTCGGCGTTGACGACGGCCACGACGTTGTTGTTGGGTGCTTCGGCCTTGGCAGGCTTGCCCGTCGACGACGCGACGAACATGGCAACAAGAACGGCTGGCAAAAGGCGTAGCAACGTGCGAACGAATAGGTTTACGAACGGACGGCGGCGGGCTGTTTGTAGAGGCATCGTCGGTCACTCCTTTGAACCGAAGGCAAAAATACTTGAGCGGACTTTAGAAACTTTTTCATTTTCGCTCAAGTTCAATCGACGACTCGTCAAAAACCAAAATCAGCGGCGTCAAATCCCGTCCAGGGGCAGAAATTCGTTCTGCGGCACATCGCTCGATCGACCCGACGGCGTCATCAGCGACTGATAAAGCCGATAGTCGATCGTCTCCGTTACGAATTGGACGCTGCCGTCGACCATCGCCATATTCGCCCCACCGACGTGAAGCGACGACGGGCGAGCGACATCGGCGGCGTTCGCCGTGGTCATGACGATGTTGTAAATATCGCCACCGTTGATCTTATGAACGGTGGCCACAGGCGGCGCCGCAGCGAAGCCCTCCGAATCCTCGAAGTGCCACACCGCACCCTGGACGTAACGTGACGAAACGGGATAGACGGTCGTTTCGCGACCTTGCACCGTCATGATCGTCGTCAGATGGCTAGTGTCGTTGGTCATCCGAGTCCGATAAGTGGGTTGCGCTTGTTGGTTTTCGCTCAACAGCATCGTTTGGGTCGCGCCGTCTTTACAGTCGTCGAACCGAAACGGCTTTCCGGTCGGGACCAGCTTGTTCGGCGCGAGCGGATCGAAACCGGCGTATTGATTGTTGAAAATACCGTTGGCGACGCTTTGCGTTTTTGCGAAGTCGACGGTGATCGGACTGCTACCCGGACGTGTGTACGTCATCGGCAGCGAAGCAACGTGCATCCCGGTATTGGCGACGTAGTGGTTGATGCCCATGTTGGCGAGACCGCCGGTCGCACTGGGACAGATGAATGCCGGGTTGTTGATCGCCGCGTATGGGCTGTATCCCTCCGGTGTAACCGATTGTGAACCGCTGCTGTCCGCGATCACCGGGTAACGATCCATGCTCCATCGTTCGTAGGCGGGTTGGTTGTCCAGCTTGCTCATCACGGCGACAGGCCAGCCGGCGACTTTGATGTGACGAGGAACATTGCCGCCATAGTTTTGTGCGTCCGAGGGATCGACGCCGCCAGCGAACGTGCCGAAGCGTTGCAAGTAACCTGGCATTTGGCCGTGGGAAACTTCGTACTGGATCGTTGCGCTGGCGAGTTGCCGGATCTTGGATGCGCATTCCGCGCGGGCCGCCGTCCGCTTGGCTTCCATGACGGCCGGCACAGCCAAACTGACCAAGATCCCGATGATCGAGATCACCACCAAAATTTCGACCAGCGTAAAGCCGGTCATGCGGTTGGAAGGGCGCATGGCAAACCTCCGATTTTGATTAGACGAGACGAGAATAGACCTTCTAGCCTAAAGGCTCGAGATCATCCGACGCAAGCAAAATCGCCAGATGTAGGTCCGGTTCCACCGGACAGCCGCAAGCTTAAGTCAATCCGTCCGGTGGAACCGGACCTACGGTTTACCAGCGGAGGCCGAATTTGTCGCCGCCGGTGTCCGTGTTGTTGCCGCCTTTGAGCGGGCCGACGTGCGTCGGTTGGATGGCGACGTCCCGTTGTGGCTCGTCGATTTCTTCCGGCTTTGAATCCGTTTCAACCGGCGCCGCGTTGGCTTGTTTGATCGAAAGCCCGATCTTCTGGGCTGCCCGATCAAACGATAACACCTTGACTTCGACTTCTTGCCCTTCGCTGACGAACGCATCGATGCGCGAAACACGGTGGCTCGCCACTTCGCTGATGTGGACAAGTCCCTCCACGCCGGCCCCGAGTCGGACGAAGCAACCGAAGTTCGCGATCCTGGTCACCGTCCCCGTGTGAACTGACCCCGTCGCGAATTCCGCTTCGGCGGTGTCCCACGGGTTTTCTTGCAAGTCTCGGTAGGATAAACCGATCTTGCCAGTTTCCTTGTCGACCTTATCAATTTGGACCTGAACCTTTTGGCCGACTTGCAGCACTTCGCTGGGGTGCCCGACTCGATCCCAACTCAGTTTGCTGATGTGGATCAGCCCGTCGAGTCCGCCCAGATCGACGAAGGCGCCGAAGTCTTTGACGCTGCGGACGATGCCTTCCATCGTTTGGCCAGGCTCGATGTTTTCGAGTTGCTCTTTGCGTTTCTCTTCACGTTCGCGCTCGGTGATCGCGCGTCGGCTGAGGACCAAATTGCCACGACGCTCGTTCGATTCAGTCACGACGCACAAAAATCGTTGGTCGACAAATTCGCTGGCGTCTTCGACCCGATGTTCGGCGATCTGGCCCATCGGGATGAAGCCCTTCATGTTGCCGACCTTGCATTCCAGTCCGCCCGCGTTGTGGCCCGTGATGACTGCCTCGACGACGCTGCCCTCGTCAATGTCTTCCCACGCGGAAACATCAATTGCCGCGCCCGGCAGCCCGAGCAAGTACAAGCCATCGGCCGGCGCGAACGCGCGGACGAGCACTTCAATCTGGGCACCCACGACGGGTTCTTCGGCGAACTGTTCCAGTGGCACCATGCCCTCATCGGGACCACCCAGCGCGACATAAGCGTGATCGGCGTCGACTTTCAAGATTTGACCGGCGACCCGCGCCCCTTCGCTCAGTGGTTCCTTCCGATCCGACATCCCGGCCGAGCCGCTCAGCATCGCTTCGACATCCGCTGCCGCCAACTCGGCGTCGAGTTCAGCCTGCAAATCATCGGACAGGCCCATTCGTCGGTTCGGCACTGCAACGCGAGCAGAGGTGCGAGGTTTGGGCGTCTTGTCTACTCCGCCGGAGCTTGATCCGGTGTCGTTGCCGCCGGGCTTCGACGAAGCGGAATTCGGTCGTGGCGATTGTGGCTTTCCTGATTTCGGTCCGCCGTCACCCTGCTTCGGTTTCACGCCAGCCTGTTTTTGCTTGACGCCCATCTGCTTGGCTAGGTCTTCGGCGCTGACCGTCGGCGACGAGGGTTTCCCAATGCCCAGCCCGCGCGCGGCCAACGGACCACCCCGGACCGCGCCCGCCAACGGACCAGTCCCGATCGGCTTTTCGGAAGTCGGTTTCGTGGCGGGGGTGGCGACAGCCGCGTCGTTTTGCGGGCCGGCTGAATCAGGAGTGACAGAATCGGAGCGGGCGGATTCCGCAGCAACAGGGGCCTGTTCAGGTGCCAATTGGTCGCCAGTGGTCATCGGGATCGTCAACAAGTGAAATTATTGAAAAGTAGAAACTGACATCAGTCTAGCAATCCACAGCCCGACTCGGAAGTCTTGACGATTTTCCCACCATAGCAGCCGATTGACGCCCAACCGATTTACCTTAATGTTCCGGAGAAAGCGTGCAAAGCGAGTTAGCATACCCTTAATCGGCCGAAGAGAGTGAGTGTTCCTCCCAACCTGGGCGCCTGCAGATTGACTCAGATAAAACTCATCAACATTCGGGCAAGATCTGCGTGACCCGCTGCCGATGAAATATCTGTCGTCAATGAGATGTCTGCTTTGTGTGGGGCACGAAGTCATCTTCATCGATCGTCATTCGCGGCTCGGGTTTTTCCAACAGCAGCCTTTCGGGGCATCGCAGTTGGGGCACAAAAACCCGAGCCGTTTTTCGTTCGAACGAATTGCATGCGCCGGCGACGATGATGCGCCGAGTCGACAAGGGTGTTGAAAAAAATCCACGCACGGGACCGTGACGCGTGTGGCTCGATACGGGAAAGGAAGCCGCTAACTCGTTTGGCGAGAACACTTTAGGAAGTATCCGTGGCTGGGTCGGCGGGCGGTGGTATGTCGCGTGCTTGGGTTGAGTGGGTCTGTGACCTCGCCAACCCTCGTCCGCTATCTGTCTCCCGCCATGCACTGTGTTCTGATTGCCGATCTCGCTGCTCTCGTGTCCCAGCACGGACCGGCGATCCTGTACCGACGAAGTGCAATCCCGCCCGAAGCGATGACTCAGTATTGGTCGGCGTCGCGAAATCGATTCGAGCTCTGGCATCAAACGATCGCCCGCTACCGCAAGGTCGAGCAAACCGGCGACTTCACTGCGCTGCGCCGCTGGTGGCAAGATCACACAATCGTGATCGAGGAAATCTTGGTCACGGAAATGTTGACACGAGTGATTGCCGCGATGGCCGCGGGCATCGACGAAGCTCAGCAAGCCGACGAGATCGCGCCGGTCACCCACGCCGTCTTCGTGACGCACTTGGAAGCACGCAATCGCATCCAGCGGCTGATGTTGTTCGGACGCGGCAATTCGGTGCGAGAAACTGTGCGGCTGAACCGGCTTCGGCAAGGTGTCGAACGATGGACCGACGCGATGATCGGCCGTTTATCGTCGTCATCTCCCAACACCATTCGCTATTCGTTCGATCCCAAACGCGCCGCCGATTATGCCGAAGAATCGCGTGGCTGCGTGAGCCGCGTCATGCGAGAGACATCATCGTTGCTGATGAATGCCGCGATGCACGACACCCTGCGCCAGCGAACGTCCGATACTTCAGCGCTTCCCGAAGCCAATCGCGCGGTGGCCAAAAGCGTGATGCTCATGTTGCGTCCGGATCTCTTCGACAGCGTCGGAAGTCTGAAATCACTGTGGCTGCACCGACTGGAATTCGGCGCCGAGCGAACCGATCGAGTTCTCGAAGAACTCACCGCCACCGACATCGAAGAGACGCCCATGGCCGACGCCATCGACATGACCAACGATCCTTACTTCCAACGCTGGTACATGTGACAGCTTGGAGCTTGGAGCTTCACAAAGCTATCAGCTTTTTTCGCCGCCGACGGCGATAAGCAGCGATGCCGACCATGGCTATCGCTGCGAGGGAAACGTGAGCGGGCTCGGGAACGGCGGAAACAGCAAAGTCGAGCGTGTAACGATTTTCGGGTCCGGTCTGCTGGATGTAGACCGTATAGGTGTCGGCGGGAAGCGGCGCAGTGAACATGCGACCGGTAACGTTGCCGATTCGCTGCAAAATGTTGTTGGTCGGAACATCACTTATCCCGAACAGTGAACCGCCGAGAAACAAATTCTGGTCAAAGTCGAAATTGTTGTTGATGTCGAGCCCCTCGACGTCGTAGGGGAACGTGTCCTCGTTGTTGATTCCCAAGAAAGCATTGGCTTCGTTTGGCATCGGCGGCGACGTGTAGCGATAGTCGATCACAAAGACGCCATCAAACACAAAACCGGTCGGTACTTCAAACTGAAAGACGTCAACATCTCGGGTAATGAATGCGCGGGAAATCACGCCCGTCACACGATTTCGGCCCATTGTCAAAACACCAAGGTCGGTCGGCAAAAGGTTGTCGCTTGATAGCGGCGACGCACCCATTGCTGTTTCGTCATAAAGCACCGTTACCGATTCCGCCGTCGATCTGGAAACGATTAATAATACGATCGAAAGGACAAGTAGAAACCGTTTCATGTTTTGACTGCCGAAGAAATTTAAATGTGGGTTGCTGACGACGGTCGAGACGAACTGTTCTACTTTAGCTTCACCCGACAGAGGAAGCTATCAGCCGTGATGTACAGCGTTTTGCCATCGCTATCAAACGTGCAGTTGCTGGTTTTTTGGCCAGTGATTAGTCGGCCCAGCAAGGTTCCGTCCGGTTTCATGACATAAATTCCCCCGGGGCCGCTGCCAAAAATGGTCCCATCGGAATGAATCGCTAAACCGTCCGGCAGTCCCGGAAACTCTTTCATCGCTTCCGCCGCATCGCCGATCACGCGGCCTTCACCGAGCGTCTTGTCGTCATTGATCGGAAACGACATCCAAATCGGTTTGTCGGGGTCACTCTGCGAAACCACCAGCGTCTTCTCGTCCGGCGAAAGTCCGATGCCGTTGGGACGTGTGAGTTGTTTGGTCAACAACGTCAAATTGCCATCAGGCGACCAGCGATAGACGCCACAGAAATCCAGTTCGCGGCGCGGGTCCGAAGCCCGCTCGGGCAAACCGTACGGAGGGTCGGTGAAGTAGATCGCACCCGATGAATCAAACACCAGATCATTGGGGCTGTTCAAGCGACGACCTTGATACTGATCGACGATCGTTCGCTTGCCTCCGCCGCGGGTCAGAACTGAAATCCGTCGATCGCCGTGCTCGCAAGCCGTCAACCGACCCTGCTTGTCGAGCGCCAACCCGTTGCTGCCCGGCTCGAGCCCATAGTACGTCACTCCGGTGTAACCACTTGGTTGCATGAACAACTCAATGCCGCCGCCGTTGCTCCAGCGAAAGATGCTGTTGCGTGGAATGTCCGAAAACAACAAGTGGCCGCCCCGATCATCATTGACCCACACCGGTCCCTCGGTCCACGTAAAGCCACCGGCCAGAACTTCAATCTTGGTGTCGGCCGCGACGAACGAATCGAGGCCGGCATCGAGCCGTTCGATACGCCCGATCGTTTCGGGCGTCTGAGCGAGTGCAAAGGAAGTGATCGACGTCATCAGGCACAACGGCAATGAGAGGAACAGTGCGTATCGCATGTTGGTACAACGGGCGGTGGCGGGATTGAAGGTGGGCATCGCGGAACCTCGATTGTAGTTACTGCCGTAAGCCTATGACACTAATCCTTTGGTAACCGTCATGAAGACGTCCTCCAGCGTCGGGTCGCGATCGTTGAAGGATTTCATCCGAACTCCGGCCGCGATCAGCGTCTCCAATAACTCGGCCAGACCCTCGTCGTCGGTTTCCAACTCCGCCACGATCCGGCCCGGCAACACGTCGATCGACCGTAGCGATTCGCTGCTGCGCAGGATCGACATGCCGGCCTCTTCGCCGCTGATGAACTGAATTTCCACCATCCGATTGCGTCGGATTTGGCGGTAAACGCTTTCGATCGGGCCGTGCATCAACAACTGGCCCCGCTCGATGATCCCGATCGAGGTGCAGCAATCAGCAAGCTCCGTCAAAATGTGGCTGCTGATCAAAATCGTCTTTCCCATCTTGCGAAGCTCCTTCAACAGCGCCTTCACTTCCACCCGCGCGCGAGGGTCCAGACCGCTGGCCGGTTCGTCCAGGATCAAAACCGGCGGGTCATGCACCAACGTCTTCGCCAGACACAATCGCTGCTTCATGCCTCGCGACAAACCGTTGACGAAGTCGTTGCGTTTGTGGCTCAGATCGAGCAATTCGAGCACGTTGTCGATGATCTGTTTCCGCTGAGTCCTTCCGATCCGATAGGCGACGGCGAAAAAATCCAAGAACTCCCAAACTCTCATGCCATCGTAAACGCCGAAGTTGTCTGGCATGTATCCGATCGCTTGTCGAACGCCGACGGGGTCACCCATCACATCACAACCCGCCACGACGCCGCTGCCCCGCGTCGCTCGCAGCAGCGTGGCGAGAAAGCGAATGGTCGTGCTCTTGCCAGCACCATTGGGTCCGATGAAGCCGAACACTTCGCCGGCGCCAATCTGTAAGTCGATGCTATCGACCGCCGTGAAGTCGCCGTAGTCCTTGCCGAATCCTGTCAACGTGATCATGGTTTCTCGAAGCTCCCGTTCGGTGTGGATTGATTCGCAATGTCCGTTCTCAGATTGACATCCGGCTGGTTCTGCGGCGGTGGTGAATGAGTCAAGTGACAAAGCACCACCGTTTGCGCCAAGATCTGATTCGCTTGCGGCATGATCGTCATTCCGTCCATCGGTCCATCAATACGACCGATCAGCTTGATCGATCCAGGTTCCATCATTTGCGATTGGGCGATGCGTCGAATCAGTTCACCCGTCTGCATCGGCAACTCGTCGCTGACCGCGACATTGCCCGTATCGCGAAACCTTAAACCCAACGAAGACTCCGGCGCGACCGTGCCCACCGCTGCAACGCGGACACGATTCGGATCGGATTGATCGATCACAAAAGCGTCGACAATTTCAAGCGTCGATCGATTGACCAACTGTTCGTTCGCATCAACGCTGATAGCGCCGCCCACATCGATCATCTGTTCGGCATGGACAAAACGAACTTGGTTGCTACCGACCGCCAAACCGGACAATGACGGACCTTCCTCATAGGAAGTCTTGAATATCGGTTCGCCATAGTCGATCGCGGTCTGCGAACTTTGCATCGGCATCGCACAGCCATCGGCGGTCTTGAACTGAACCTCGTAGGTACTCGAGAGCGAATTGTAAATTGCATCGATCCGCGTCAGATGTCCCCGCGGATAATCGGCGTGCAATTCGAGCAACGCGATCTCCGTTTGGCTGCGAGCGAATCCGATATCCAAGCGAGCCGCGCGGGCGACCCAGATAGCGCCGATGATCGCGATCGCCGGGACCGCTAACCAAGCGTATTCGAGACGTCCCATCAATCGAAAAACCAAAAAGTTGATCGGCACTAGAATGAGCAGATAGTAGCCGAGCGAACGAACGACCAACGACGACTTGGGGATCTCGATACCCGATTCACGACGCAGTATTTCGCGTCCGGCGCTGACGATGTCGCTCGAGTCATTCCAACCACCAATTCCTGAAACCAAATCGCCAGCCAACGTTGTTTGCGACTGGCTTGTCGCCGCTGCTTTCCCATTTGCCGGTCGAGCGATTAAAGCCGCGTCGCGCGACGCGATCCGCAGTCGAGTGTTCATCGCCGCATCGGCCAACGCCGACTGCGTTCGCACGTCGATCAGCCGAACGGGACCGTCACTCTCTGCAGCGGCAAAGCGTCGATGGCCGCGAGACAAAATGGCATTGTTGAAAAAGCTGTCGAACGATTTCCAGTCCATCAACCAATCGCTGGTCACATCGAACCTCGGTTGCACGACCAATCCGCGTCCAACGGGTCGCCGCAAAACTAACTTGCCAGTGTCGGGTATCGCGACGGCATCCTGAGCGACCTCACCATCGATCGCGACGCGTCCGGATTGAGCTTTCAAGACGCCGATTTGCTGAGCGACCGAAGCATCCGTCTTGACTTGCCATCCGCGCAGCAACGCTTCGCCCGCGTCCGAGTCCAACTCGATGTTGCCGGACGGTTTCATCGCCAGCAAGTCCACCAACCCGCCTTGCGAGATCGCGTCCGCCGCATCGGGTCCATTGACGATCAAATGTCCGCCGAATCGAACCCAATCCGCCAGAGCCGTTTGCTGGTCCGGCGTCAATACATCTCCCCCCGCGTCATCCCACAACACCACCGCCGTGTTGGTCCAATCCAGCATCGTTTCCGACAACGGCAAAACATCGTCCGTCGGTGGAGTGACGATTCGATAGTTTGCGCTGTTGACGGGAAAGTCGTATTGGTCGCGGAACGGCTTGACCCAATCTGCCTTTCGAAGCTTGACAAATCGCTCCGGTCGATTGGTCAAGATCAAGAAAAAGTATTCCTCAGGCTCCATCGCGATGAACGGTGTTTGCGGAATTTCAACCGCGACGGCGCGGCCTGTTGATACATAGCGGCCGCTCAAGATGCAGTTCTTGCGTTGGCCCGCTCCGCCGCCACCCGCGTAAGTGCTTGGCGGCAAAATGCGGTAGTCGAATCGTCGCGACTGACCCTTCGGCAACACAATCGGTCGAGATGCAGGAACGGTTTCGATTGACTTGTTCGTCCGGCCGGACTGAAAATCGACTCCCGCAAATCCAGCTCGCGATTGCAGTTCGCCGCGCGAATCTTCGTTATTGCTCTTGATCGAGACCGAAGCGGTCAGCCAGTGCCCCGGTTTGACGGCGCGGCTGCGAACGCGGGCGTCGTCCTCTTTCAGCCCCGCGCTAGGGAACGGGTCGGGTGAACCCGTCGTGAACGCATCACGTGGCGCTTGCTCTTCCTCCTCTTTGTCCTTGTCGGCGTTCGGGTCGCGACGACATCCTTCGCACCCCACAATGAACGGGACGCAGAACAAAGCCAGCAGAAATGAAAATCGCGACATTGGAGAGGAGGTATCAGGTTTCAGGCGTCAGGTTTCAGGAAACAAGTTGTATCGCATCCCAATCGTTCCTGCTTATCCATCAATCCCTGAACCCTGACGCCTGAAATCAAATCCCTCCGTCTCACCAGCCCATCACCATGTTGGACTCGATCGCTTTTCGAGCGTGCTCGAGATCGCTGCCGGTTTCCATTCGGTACAGGCGGATCGCGTTGACCTTGTCGCCCGCCGAACGACTCAGGCAGTCACGTGCGACAGCGCAGGGGTCGACTCGCGTCGTCCGCAGCCCGAGGATCCCCTTGCTGATCACCCACGTATCGCGTGGTCGCTTCGTCAAACGCAACACTTCGTCTTGAGGATACGCATCCGCGACGACTTCACGGGCCGCGTCTTCGTTCTCGGACCATGTGATGATGATATGAGCTTCGGTTTCGATTTCAAACAATGGCATCGCTTGAGTCCCCTGGTCGCGAAAACTGAATCAAATTGCCGCAGTGTCGGCCCGCGTAACATATCCGTCGCGATCTTCGGGTGCCATGTGACGAATTGCGACCCAGCGGTGACGTGAGCAATCAGTCCCGTTGAAACGCGGGTCCGCAATCAGTTGATTTTGGTTCCGCGGAGGCACAGAAAGCCGAACGCGACCGAGCAAGCTGATACGACGCCCCACTGCCAAGTGTTCATGGTATTGAACGATCGGACGAGTTCACCCCAGGCGTCAAAGAACCAGGTCGTGATCGAAAAGGCCAGAAGTTGAAATGTCATGACGGGCTCGGCGAAACAGACGACAGCGGGCTGGGAGGGACGTGAGATTCCAAAACCTAGGCCACCGAAAATGGTCCGCCGCCCCGTAATCTGGCGAAAAATGCCGGTTTTTCAGGCCTGCCTGCCATCAAAATCGAATCATTCGTAACGTTCGTCAATCGAGCCCTTGCCACACTTGCGAGCCCGCCAACGACCGATATAATCCTGCTCTCTACAAGCAACAAAAAAGCCAAGAAGGCTCACCCTCAACCGGTGAATCTTCCCGGCGCGGTAGCTCAATTGGTTAGAGTCCCGGACTGTCGATCCGGAGGTTGCGGGTTCGAGCCCCGTCCGCGTCGCTTGCAGAAAACACTGTGATTTACGGACTGATCCGTAACATCGTCAACGTTGACGGAGCACTCTTTCGCCACCTGCCAAACGGAAACATTCCCGTTTGGCGACTGGAGAAGTGCTTAGATGCCCCGTCTAACGAACCAGCTTCCAAAGTATCGGAAGCACTCTAGCGGCAAGGACCGCAAGACCCTCAACGCTCGCGTGACCATCAATGGCCGCGACTACCTTCTCGGTCCCTATGGGACGAGAGCAAGCAAGAACGAATACGATCGGATCATTGCCGAATATCTTGCCAGTGGCCGTAGTCCGTCGTTTGGCCTCAGCGATGACCTGCTTATCTGCGAGGTCATGCTTGAATACCTGAAGCACTGCAGACGCTACTACGGAACTGGGGCAACGTCCGAACTCCACCGCGTCAAGCTCGCGCTCCGTCCGCTCCAAAAACTTTACGGAAAGCAAACGGCGTCGGACTTCGGGCCAAAGCAGCTTAAAGCTGTCCGGGAAACGATGGTCCGCGATGGACTCTCCCGCACCGGCATCAACGCTCGAATCAAGCGAGTCGTGAGAATGTTTCGGTGGGCAGCCGAGGAAGAACTTTTACCGGCCTCAGTTCACGCAACGCTGAAGCTGGTTTCCGGGCTGAAGCGGGGCAAGACGGAAGCGAGGGAAACCGAACCGATCAAGCCTGTCGAATGGGAGACCGTCGTCGCCACGATGGAACACCTGCCTCCGGTGGTGCGTGACATGGTCCGCGTGCAATTCCTCACCGGCTGCCGACCTCAAGACGTCTGTGGGCTGCATCCCGGCTGCATTGATCGCAGCGGGGAAATCTGGGTCGCCACTCCTGCGGACCACAAAACCGCCTATCTCGGACGAGATCGCAAAATTTACATGGGCGCCGAGTGCCAAGCGATCATCCGTCCGTATTTGCTACGTGCGGAGAATGCGGCCATGTTTTCGCCAGCCGAGGCGATGAAGCAGCGTCGTGACTCGGCAAATGCCAGACGCGTGACGCCCGCATCATGCGGCAACCGACCAGGAAAGCGAGCTGGTGGCCTCGCGGGAACCAGATCCAAGAAACAGCCTGCAGCGTCCTACACAGCGACCAGCTACAGGCGTGCCATTCACTACGCTTGCGACGCTGCATTCAAACCAACTGAGAAGCTCATCGCTAACGATTTGAAGCGATGGCAATCGGATCATCGCTGGAGCCCCAACCGCTTGCGTCACACGCGAGGGACCGAGGTACGGCAAAAGTACGGGCTCGAAGCTGCTCAAGTCTTCCTGGGTCATGCAGCGGCAAACGTGACCCAGGTCTATGCCGAGCGTGACGAAGCCAAAGCACGCGAAGTGGCCCGGGCAATCGGATGACTGATCGCACAGAACAAGACGCTTTGCCGTGTGAGGCGTGCGGGGATCAGCGATCTTACTTCAAGGAACACCTGGGCAGGTGGATCTGTCTGCCGTGCGAATTGGCTCAGTTGGTCGCCGGGCTGGATCAGTTGGACAAGTCGGAAAAACAACGTCAGCGAGACGCACAGAAGCCCAGGAAGAAAGACAAAAGCAGCGGCGCCACGAGCGACGCTTAGCAATACACCCAAGCCGTCCGGTGTCGTGCTGTCCGGTCGGCTTGTTTCTTTTCCACAGCACATGAGGATTTGAGAATGACTCTTCGAGGATTTGAAGACCAGAGCTTCGACGTGCCTTGCCAGTCGTGCCATGGGCTTTCGCCCAGCGGTGACGATGGCACAACGTTTTACAGTCAGTGGAAACTCACTCTTTGTTATAGTTGCGCTCAAGACGAAGTCTTCGATGCGTTTCACGATCAGGCCGAAATTGAAAGCGAGGTCAAAGTCGATCCTTGGTCAATTCAGGAGAGCTTGATCCATGCAATCGATGGCCAAACCGACGATTTAGACAAACGAGCGACGCTTGCGACGAATCTCCATGACGCGTTAGATGCTGTTTGCTCGTCACTTCTATTTGAGCCCGATCACGTCGGCCCTTACCAATTCATCGAAGTGCTTTCGATGAGTCTCGAAAGCTACGCATCCAAGCAGCTGATGACCCTGCGGCGTCGCCAGTTGGTTTCTCTGCGGGCAGCCTACCGCCAGCTAAGCAACGGCGATCTGGCGATTGAGAGACGCAAGGTATACGACAGCAAGCGAGACCATGATGAAGGCCGCGGCCCGGATCGGTTTCTAAAACTCAGTGCGATCTGCGAAGTGGAGGATGAGCGAGAAGGAACGTCGGCGTCGCAATAACGGCACGAGCTAGCGCGACCGGTCGCATGCTTGCGGCTGGTCGCCTTTGCTCAAAAGTCTGACACCGTGTCAGACTTTCCAGTCAGCGAGATCGTCAACCGTTGTTCTGGCCGATTGTTTTCGGCGAATCTCTGACATCGTGTCAGGTCAAAAACTTTTGGGGGTGGGGGTGCCCGGCTTGGGTTTCCCTCCGCGATCGAATGTACCTTTACATTAGCCACCGAGAACGCGACACAAAACTGATTCCGGAGTTTCCAGCACGTTCCCCAAACTCTACAGGGTCGCAGCGTCACCGCGTCAGCAGTGTCATAGCGGGACGGTCGCCCGATAACCTAGATGCCGCCGGACGTCTGTAGGAAGCGTCAGCGGTCGCTCTCGCGTCGTGTCTGCATGCTGTGAGTGTGTTGCGAACGCCAGCCGGTTCAAAAAAACCCACCACTTAAGCACGGCTTCTGCCGACGTCACTCGCCCGACGATCCTACTGCTTTTGTGGTGGGGTTTTTTGTGGAGTTGATGCCATGCCTGACGCCCTTTTTTCATCGTGGTCACCTGAAGCAATCTGCTTCGGTGGAACCATCGATCAAGCAGAGCGAGAGTCAGACGAAGTGTGAGAGTGTATGTCACCAAGCATGCTCGAATACCGAGAAGAGCGCTTCACCAACACGCTGTTTGACATCGAAATGAACACGAGTTTCCAGCACCCTCACGAAACTCCGGTGCAAGTGCTAGCACCTTTAAGAGTGTGCTGAACTATCTTTCAAAAAATCATTAAATGTTGGGCGCAACCTGTTGCAATTTGCACTCGTTCGCTCCCATGATTCGATTACCAAAATTCACTCATTGAAGAGAGGCTGACCGATGACTTACATAACAATGCAAGAAGCTTTCGAGCAGAGCGCTGGACTGACGTTGCACCGAACAACCTACCATCGAATAGCGAAGCCATCGAAGACAAAACCTTACGTTAGGACAGTGAAGGTTAGCGGCAGGCGACTGACAACCATCAAATGGGTCGAGGATTATATTCGTCAATGTACTGAAGCGTCAGCGCTCGCTCAGGCTGATTCAAAGCCTGTCCGCTCGGCAGCGCAAAGGCAACGAAACGCCGATCGCGCAGACAAAGAACTCACGAAGCTTGGGGTCTGAGAAATGGAGACAGGTACCAGGACGCGCGATCGCTTCGTTGCCATGTACGAGGTCATGGAACGATCTCTATCCGCGTTTGAGTCTTGGAACGAGGAACTCGGCGACGTCGACTTCCTGGAAAGCAAATGCGTCACCCAATTGCGTGGCATCGCTACGGACATTTCGAGGGGCGACCTAAGCGTTGCTTTCGACGAAAGCCAAACCCCATTCACCAAAACGAAGGAAGCACAACGATGAATCAGTTTGAATACCAAGCCGCGCAGCGCCAACGTCAGACGCTCGCACCAAACCAACCGGCACCAAAGTCTCCGCTGGCAGGCGCGCTGGCGACCGCCAACCAAAACTTGGAAATGCAACGACGCCATGGCAAGCGCCCGGCAGGTGGTCTTGCGGAGGCAATGGGTATGACTGCCGATGGGTCTCTCTACAATTCGCAAGCGCTCAACAATCAAGCTCGATCAACTGGTCCTCGTCCGCCAAGCGTCGATGAATCCAGGCTACAACAGTTGATCTCAAAGAACCAAACTCAGCGACGCCGCGGCGCCGGCACTCAGATGAACATGCTGCCGCAGACGCAGTTCGGTGCGGCGAATCCTGGGATCGCGTCGAACAACTTGGCGATGGCAAAGGCTCGCGGGATGACTCCGAACACGGTCACGGACCTGTACCGTGTCGGCAGGGATGATCAATTCACCGGCTCCCCAACGTCGGACACGATGTTTCGTGTCGGCAGGGACGATCAGCACTCTGGACCCACGCAGGTCATGGAACAGGCGGGCAGTCGCAGGGTTGATGATCAGGGGCGGGTTCACGTTGAAGGCCAGCCACTTTACGGCGCGCATCTGCCAAGCCACCTTGGAGCCATGCTGGAGGGCGAAGGATACCGACGTGCTCCGCAGCGATCGATTGCAGATCAGATTCGGATTGCCCGATCCAACGAGCGTATTCGTTCTGCAGGCGGATCTCTGCCCGGAAACGCGACGCTACCCGAAGCATTGGGCATGGGTGCGGGAACCGGGCAAGCCGCGCCCGTGAATAAGCTTGCTGCGAGACTTGGCGGCGGGTTCGGCGGTGGGTTCGCTGGGCAAAACTCTGACACGGTGTCAGACTTTTCTGGTCCGCCTTCAACGACTCCGCAATCGCCTCTGACTCAGGCCGTTACGGGAACAGGTAGCGCCGCGTTCCAAGCCTACAGCGGTCGCCGTGACGATCGCCGTGAACAGGCCCGGCAAATGATGACTCAGATGGCTCAGGACGAGCGAGCGGGAAAGGCAGCGGCTCAGCAGCAGGCTTACGCCGCTCAGAGCAACCCACTCAACAATCCGATCGTTCAGCAAATGATGGCGCGGGATCCAGCATCCGGGGCGAGTGTGCTGCGCAGCTTGTTGGACGGCGGGCTTCGCCAGCAGGAGATGAACCAGCAAGGTCAGCAATTCGGGGCAAACATGCAGAGCGAGCAATCCATGCTCGCTCAGAAGCTCGGTCTTGAGCGTGAGCGAATGGGCTACCAGAGTCCACTCGATCAGGCGAACGCACAGCTCGCACAGGCACAGGCGGGCGAGGTCACTGCCAAGACTGACATGATGAACGACGTGGATCTGAGAAAGCAAGCTCAGGAAAACGATCGACTGACATTGCTGGGAGATCTTGCGTCAACGGGCACGCCTGAGATTCAGAACATGGTCAGCGGCCCACTACGTGAAGCTCTTGGCATTGGCGGTGGAAGTGCCGCAGCGATTCAGCCACTCACGCCGAACGCAGACGGGACCGTTGACGACTCGGCGATTGAGGAACTGCTTAGCCGAATCGCTAACGCACCAACTTTCGACGGCGATCCAATGCAAGAACTTGAAGCGGCTGGCGTGAGTCGTGATCGCGCCGAGCGATACTACTTGGACACCATGCCAGGGCCGGTTAGCCAGTTTGTTTTTGACCGGTTCCCAAGTGGCCTGTCACGCATCTTCGGCAATAAAGCTTTGTCCGATCGTCGCATGGAGCGCAAGTATCGGCCTTTGGGTGCTCTTCAAAAAGCTCTGGGGATTACTCAGTAGCTATTGGCCCATGATGCCCCAAGTCTGACACCGTGTCAGATCCAAACAATGTTCCCCTCAACTCGCGTGTGAGTGACCCGATGATTATTTCAACCCGATCAGCGACGCAACCGAAAGCTGATCCCACTTATGGAGATGCGGAACATGAACGCAGCGACAGAGGCTACCGCCTCGAATGAAGAAAGCCTCGTCACCGGTCAACCGGGACGAGGCTCAGAAGTTTTCCACGGCAGCGGAAATCAGCAAGTTACCACTCAGTTTATCGATCGACCGTCCCAATCGTCCAGCGACACAGGCTGCGAGCCGCGAGAAGTCTCGATGGCTTGCATCTTGATAGATGCTGATTTACAAGCGCGAGAGTCGATAGACGAATGCACGCTAACTGAATACGAGTCAATCGCACGGCAGGCTGCCGAGAACGATCAGTCTTGGCCGTTCCCGCCAGTCCGATTAGTAAACGGCTGGTTGGTTGACGGGTTCCACAGATATCTGGTTGCCAAGCGTCTTGGAAGGAAAAGCATCCTTGCGATTCGTACTCAGGGCGATCGTGACGAAGCCTTGCGCATAGCGATTAGTGCCAATGCAGAACATGGATTGCGACGAAGGCGGCAGGACGTTCAACGAGCCATCAGATTGGCAACACATTCTTGGCCTTGCCTGTCCGCCCGCGAGATCGCAAAGCGGGTTCAGTGCTCGCCCCAGACGGTCTTAAATCATCGTGAGCGAGATGAACGGGAGCGACGTGCTGAAATTGGATTGCCGTCCAACTTGGACACGCGATCCGACAACGAAGCCTTCAGCCGTGGCGAAGAAAGTTTTGTCCATGTCGAGTCGTCTGAATCCAGCGATGACGATAGCGTCGACTGCCCGCAATGGGACGAGCCGGCCTGGGACAGCGAATCGCTGGAAGAAACAGTTTCGGCACCAATCGCGGTGACGAGTCCCAGGGCTTCGGTTGGATCATCGAATCCCAGCGCAGCTGCTACCAGTAGCTCGGAAAGTTGCGGCATGAAGCGACCGAACATCGAAGCCCATTCGCTAGATGAACTCATCGCGAGGTGCGAGCGGGCGTGCGGTGCGTTTGCGCGGGAGTGTGACCGTCTCAAGCGCCATCCGGCGGCAGAGCAATTCGGCTACAAGCTAGATGAGGTCAGCCGACGATCCGGGATCTTGCTCAGCGATATCCGCAAACAGACCGCCGAGGATCGCAGTGAGGCCACGTCGGCTGCTTAGCTCTCACTGGTCCATCCAAAAAACAAAACCGCCGGGGCGAGAATCCCGGCGGTTTCAATTCTTTTCCAAATTCAACAACGACCAAATCGCCGAACTGGTAACCGCATTGTGACTCATCTTCGATGGGATGGCAATGCAAATCGGTGCGGCGGAAAGTTCCGAACCGATGAGAACCTACGAGATCGGCGAACGTGACATGAAGATCCGTTTGCATCCCGACTACGCAAGCTGGCTTCAAGCCAACGTCAGGAACCTGCATGCGAGGAATGAGCTAGCGTTAGCGTTCGGCGCCTGGATGAAGCACGGAACGTTTTCGATCAACACGGGGCGAGTCGATTTTATCCATGGAGGACAGGCAACGAAGACACTGCGCCGCGCGATTGAATCGTCGCCACACATCCAAAAGGTCAACGAGGCCAAGCGAGGAGTGCGATCCGCAGAGTACGAAATCAAGAATCTGGACGGCCTAAGCCAAGTCAAAAAGCAGCCAACAGAGATATACCCTTCCTACCTGCCTCCCCATAGCTGGCAGCCGCCTTCATGGTGCTTGGCGCCAGCGTCGATTGCCCGAGCGGTCGTTAGCCGTGAGTGGCTTCGAGACCGCGCGGTTGGCTGGTCGTCGTGGTGTCAGTCAAAGAACCAGATGCCGACGACGGACTACCTCGGGTGCCATCCGATGTCGCAGCATATCTTCGATGCTCTTGAGCAGATCCGGTTTCCGACTACGACTTCGTGGCTATCTTCAGTGGCACCGAGAACCGGCGACCGTTGGCTGCGTCAGGCCGTTTGGCTCTATCATCGCGCCAGTGCATTCGGGGAGATTCTGCGACGCGTGAAGTACCATCATGGACGCATCTATCATTGGTTGACGACCTGTCCGCGAGCGCTGCGAAAGTTGTTGACGATCGGCGGCGAACGTTTGGCCGAAGCCGACCTTGGCGCTAGCTACTTCTCGATCTTGGCAGGCCAGATGCCGGCAGGGCGAGAACGCAATCGGCTGATTGATCTGCTGCGGTCTGGCGAGTGGTACGGTTGGTTGGCCAAGTTCGGTGTGGTGGATGTCGGCGACGATCCCGACCAGATCAAGGCCGAAGCACAGAAGCAACTATTGTTTGCACGTGATTGGCGTGTTGAGGCCCGCCCGCTCTGGTCGGCTATGGTCGCCACTTTTCCAACGTTCGGACAAGTCATCGAGCAGGCTCGCAATCTGAACGGCGGGCCGTCTGGCTTCGCACATCACCTTTCGAGGCTAGAAGGCCAAGTAATGCGCCCCGCCCTTGAGCGTCTCCATTGCTCTGACGTTCTGGCCGCTCCACTTCACGATGGCTTGCTAGTCGGCGAATCCGCTGTTGAGTTTGCCGTGCAGGCGATCCGCGAATCTGCGACGCGACAGCTTGGATACGTGCCACTCGTTCGAGCAAAGTAACTTCGCCTTGAGGCCTTAGCCCACTCGGCGCACCGAGAACGTTTATCGATCCTTTCTCAGCAGGCACGCAACCGCAATCGCAGCGGCAGAAAGCACGATCGTGCGGTCTTCTTGGCTTAGAAGTTCCATTTCCGTCTTGTCACGCAGGAACGTGATATCAGGGGTCTCTTGCCGAGTTGTCGACGCACGAATTTCGTATGGCTCGGAGAAGGGGAGAACTGCGCGAAGTGTTCTGAAGTCTCGACTCTCAACAAACTTAAACGCCGCGCCGACCTTCAAGCAAAACACAACGGCTGCAAACAAGAGTAGAGAATTGCGGATTTTCATTAGGCTTCTTTCGATGGCATAACAGGCCAGGGACGATGGAGTGACTTTGGCAAAAATTCAATCGGTTTGACCCATCCGCTGCAACGTGTACCCGAACCGTAGAGCAACGTCGGCAGCAATCGCCGGATCCTTGCGCAACAGTTCTACCATCGCTGCCACACGTGCGTTTGTAGCTTCCTCCTTGAGTTCAGCGTCAGATAGGTGTGAGGCTTCAGATACGGCATCCGGATACTTGGCAAGCCATTCAGACATCCGAACGAATCCCTCGTACGATCGAATCTTCTGGGCTGCAGACGCCTCCTTCAAAGCTTCGGACCATCCACGCGCAACCCCCTTGGATCCGCCCATCGAATCCCAAAGCAAGCCGACGATGCTAGAGATGGCGCGACGCTGCTGTTTGGACCGGGCCAGCTCAGACCAAGAACGATGAAACGCTTTCCGTTTTCTCGTTTGTGCAATCTTCTCACGGCGCCGACTCTCAGCCAGCCATCGGCACTCATCGCAATAAGCAAGACGATGCACTTCACCATTCTTGCGAGCATGAATACGGAAAGACTCAGCAGGCACCCAGACTCGACATCTGGGGCACTGACGTACCCGAGTGGCGACGACGTAGGAGTCGGCACGAGCAACTCCAGACGGCAGCGCAGGGGCAAGCGGAGCAACGGGGACGGATGTAGATTCATCGCCCGCCCGAAGGCGGGACGCGTCAATCTGGTAGTTCGTGGCAATCATCCTATGAGTATCACGAAATCGGTTGCACGAATCAATTGTCGCAAGTCGGCCTGCCACGGTTTCTGGCCAGGCTTCGCCTGACACGGTGTCAGGTCTGGCAAGTGGAAACGTTTCCACTTCAGCTTTCCAACTTGGATTCTGGGAACGTTCCCGTTTGGCTTTTGCTTGTTCCCGGAAAGTACGCTATTTGCTGCTTCTGTTTGCTTGCTATTGCAACGGTGGAGAACTCTGGTTACCTTGCCAAAGCCTTATAAGAGAAAGCGTGTTTTACAGGCTGTCTCAGTGCTTCCTGTCGATCCGGAGGTTGCGGGTTCGAGCCCCGTCCGCGTCGCTTCCGAAAACCCCGCAAAGCACAATGTTTTGCGGGGTTTTTTCTTGTCCAGACGGAGTTTTGAGCGGACGGTTCATGTCCCCCAAATTGCCAGATTGCGACACGTTTTGACATGTTTTGACAATTGCTGGCGCAACACTTCGCGGCGATGATTCCACCGAATCAGTCCTATTGTCGTCGGTTCCCGTCGCCCTGACCCGCTTGGGCGCGGTCTCTGTCGGAACCAGCGTCGGCAACGCATCGACCGCGCCCGTCACGTCCACCAGTCGTGGGCCAACGCAATTTGAATCGTCAGTATGAAGCGGATAAAGGCGTGCTCATCGTTACGAAAACAGGGTTGGAATCGGCTTCCAACCCTGTTGTCGATTATCTGTTGACTGTTACCGGTCAGCTCAGTCTTGGCCGCCCATCAATTGATCCAGCGTTCGATTGCTCGGCTCATCCGATGATTCTCCCACCGATCGACTTGGCGAAGGGCCTTCGTCGGCAGTGAGCAGCGGGAAGCTTTCTTCCAACGTGCTGACCGGAGCTTTCGAGAGTTCTTCGAGTGCTTCGCGGCGATAGTTGACTTCCGATTCTTGGAAGATTCGGAAACCGGTACCGGCGGGAATCAAGTGACCCAGGATGACGTTTTCCTTCAAACCGACCAACCGGTCGACCTTGCCGGCCAGCGCCGCTTCGGTCAACACCTTGGTCGTTTCTTGGAACGATGCGGCCGAGATGAAACTGTTCGATTGAACCGCCGCCTTGGTGATTCCGAGCAACTGGGTGCTGGCCGTCGCGCTCTTGGGACGCTTGCCCTTGGCCGCTGACCCGCCCATCGCTTCGGTTTCCGCGTTGGTTTGCTCGAAAACTTCCTTCGGAATGATCTGGCCTTCGGTGAAATCGGTTGCACCCGGTTTGGTGACCTTCATGCACTTGGCGAGTTCGTCATTGGACTGGCGGAAGTGGAATCGGTCCATCACGCTGCCCGGCAACAAGCTGGTATCACCCGCCGATTCGATTTTCACCTTACGAAGCATCCGCGCGATGATGATCTCGCAGTGCTTATCGTTGATTTCAACCTTCTGCGATTGATAGACCTGTTGAATCTCGTGCAGCAAGTATTGCTGGACCGCTTCTTCACCGGAAACTCGCAGGATGTCGTGCGGCACCAATGGGCCTTCGACGAGTGCTTGTCCGGCTTTGACGAAGTCACCGCTGTGAACTTGGAAGTGCTTGCCGTGCGGCACCAAGTGTTCACGCTCGATGCCCGATTCGCTACGGACGATGATCGTTCGCTTGCCTCGCTTGCGTTCGGCTAAGATTTCGACTTCACCATCGACTTCGGCGATCACGGCAGGATCCTTCGGCTTACGAGCTTCAAAGATTTCCGTGACTCGCGGCAGACCGCCCGTGATGTCCGACACACCGCCGGCTTCACGCGGCATTTCGGCCAGCACCGTACCGGGGATGATCGTGTCGCCGTCTTTGGCCATGATCATCGCCCGTTCGGGCAAGTATTGAACATCGAGTGCCTTGCCGTCCGCGTCTTCGACGACCATCTGCGGATGCAGATCACCCTTGTGGTCGACGATCATCATACGGATGTTACCGCTGGCTTCTCGCTCGACACGCATCGTTTCGCCTTCGACGATGTCCTCGAAGCGAACTTTACCGTGAACTTCCGACAGAATCGGAATCGAGTACGGGTTCCATTCGCAAAGCACGGTGCCCTCGGTCACTAACTGACCTTCTTTGACTTTGATTGCCGCACCGGTCGGAACTGGATACGACTCGATTTCACGGCCCCGTTCGTCGACCAGCGCGATTTCGCCGTTTCGGTTCAGCACGATCGGCTCGCCGGCGGTGTTTTCTACTGCCCGCATCCGAGTCAAACGCACTTCGCCCGATCGCTTGCTCTTGATGTCTGACTCGACCGATTGCTTGCTGACCGATCCACCGATGTGGAACGTACGCATCGTCAACTGAGTACCCGGTTCACCGATTGACTGAGCGGCAATGATACCGACGGCCATGCCCTCTTCGACCATCGAACCGGTCGACATGTCCATGCCGTAACAACAGCGGCAAACACCCAACGGCGCGTCGCAGGTCATCGGCGTACGAACTTGGATTTTTTCCAAGCCCATCGCTTCGATGTTGCGGGCGATATCCGGTGTGATCATTTCGTTTTCTTTAACGATCACTTCGTCGGTCACTGGGTTAACGATCGATTGGCGGCTGACACGACCGTTGATCGAGTCGACCAGGCTGACTTCGACCTTTTCGCCGCGATAGACGACACCCTTGGTGATACCCTGGGTCGTACCGCAATCGTTCATCGTGATCACAACGTTTTGTGCGACGTCGGCCAGCTTTCGAGTCAAGTAACCCGAGTCGGCCGTCTTCAGC
Organism: Rubripirellula sp.; assembly: GCA_041740415.1. Classification (GTDB taxonomy): domain Bacteria; phylum Planctomycetota; class Planctomycetia; order Pirellulales; family Pirellulaceae; genus Rubripirellula. Next base: position 13,093 of record JBGSLZ010000016.1, on the reverse strand, counting down.
GCCGTGTCGGCCAAGCCCTTACGAGCACCGTGCGTCGACGAGAAGTATTCAAGTACCGACAAGCCTTCGCGGAAGTTCGCTTTGATCGGCGTTTCGATGATTTCGCCGGTCGGCTTGGCCATCAATCCCCGCATCCCGGCGAGCTGGCGAATCTGCTCGATACCACCCCGTGCACCGGAGTGCGACATCAGGTACACCGGGTTGATGTACCAGCCGCCTTCGCGGACGTCGTTCTTCATCGCCTGCATCATGTCTTTGGTGATCAATTCGCGGGCAGCCGTCCATTCGTCCAGAACGTGGTTGTAACGCTCCGAACCTGTCATCAAGCCGCGATCATACGACTTCTTCAGCTTCATGACTTCTTTCTCGGCCTTCTTGATGAAGTCAGCCTTGGTGTCCGGCGTTACCAAGTCGTCTGTCGCGAACGACAAACCGCTGCGAGTGGACTCGCGGAATCCGGTTTGCATCATGTCGTCAAGCAAGTGAATCGTTGCCTTGCGACCGAGTCGTTGATAGCAGTCGCTAATCGCACCGGCCAAGTCACCGCTCTTCATCGGATGGTTGTAGAAGTCCATTCCGACCGGCAACATCTCGTTGAAACGAACGCGGCCTGGCGTCGTATCGATGATCTCGCCGTACTTGCCGTCGCCGTTTTCGGTTTTCAGACGTTGGTGACGGGGCAGACGCATCTTGATTCGAGCGTGAATCGCGATCGCACCTTGCGCGAACGCCAAATCGACTTCGTCATAGCCCGAGAAGATCATGCCTTCGCCCTTCTGGTCGGGCATTTCCGCGGTCATGTAATAGCAACCCATGACGATGTCTTGCGAGGGCGACATGATCGGCTTGCCGTTGGACGGTGCGAACACGTTGTTGGTCGACATCATCAACGTGTGGGCTTCGACTTGCGCCTCGATCGAAAGCGGCAAGTGGACGGCCATTTGGTCACCGTCGAAGTCGGCGTTGAAACCTTTGCAAACCAACGGGTGCAAGTGAATCGCGTTGCCTTCGACCAACACGGGCTCGAACGACTGAATACCCTTCCGGTGCAACGTCGGTGCTCGGTTGAGCAGCACAGGGTGGTTCGTGATCACCTGCTCGAGAATATCCCAAACCTCTTCGTCTTTTCGCTCGAGCATCTTCTTGGCCGACTTGATCGTGTCGGCGTGACCGAGTTCTTTGAGTCGGCGAATGATGAACGGCTGGTACAGCTCGAGTGCAATCTTCTTCGGCAGACCGCATTGGTGCAGCTTCAGTCGCGGACCGACCACGATGACCGATCGCGCGGAGTAATCGACTCGCTTGCCGAGCAAGTTTTCGCGGAAACGACCTTGCTTGCCCTTGATCATGTCGGTCAATGACTTCAGCGGTCGGTTCGACGAACCCAGCACCGGTCGCTTGCAGCGGTTGTTATCGAACAGCGCATCGACGGACTGTTGCAACATTCGCTTTTCGTTACGAATGATGACTTCGGGCGCATTCAGGTCGACCAACTTGCGCAGCCGATTGTTGCGGTTAATGATCCGGCGATACAGGTCGTTCAAGTCGGACGTCGCAAAGTTGCCGCTGTCCAACAACACCAATGGTCGCAAGTCGGGCGGAATCACCGGGATCACGTCTAGCACCATCCACTCGGGACGATTGTCGCTGTCACGAATCGACTCGACGATCTTCAGCCGATTGATCAGATCCTTCTTCTTCTGCTTTGATCCGGTCTCAACCAAATCGATGCGAAGTTTTTCTGACAATGTCACCAAGTCAAGCAAGTTCAGCAGTTTGCGAACCGCTTCGGCGCCCATGTCGGCCTCGAACGATCCTTCGCCGTACTGGGCACGTGCCGCACGATACTCTTCTTCGGTCAGCAATTGACGCGATTCGAGCTCGGTCGTTCCTGGATCGATGACGACATAATCTTGGAAATAGATAACCTTCTCGAGCGAGCTGGTCTTCATGTCCAACAGGTTCCCCAATCGCGACGGCATCGCTTTGAAGAACCAAATGTGGACGACCGGCGCGGCTAACTCGATGTGGCCCATTCGCTTCCGGCGAACGCGGCTGTGCGTGACCTTCACGCCACAGCGATCACAGATCATGCCCTTGTACTTCATGCCGCGGTACTTACCGCAGGCGCATTCCCAGTCCTTTTCAGGGCCGAAAATACGCTCGCAGAACAGACCGTCTTTCTCGGGACGATAGGTTCGGTAATTGATCGTTTCGGGTTTCTTCACTTCACCGAACGACCAGCCTTTGATGTCCTGGGGTCGGGCAAGTGAGATCCGAACGGAAGCGTAGTCGTTGATGCGATCGTAGTTGCTGGTTTCGCCGGTCGACATAGGAAGATAGGCCTTAGCTATTAGGTTTTAGGTGTTAGGTTGAAGTGATGGTCGTCTGTCGGTCATCACAAGATCTCGTCTTGGGCATTCCTGCCAAAGTCGAGTTTCGAGAAACGGCTAGGTTCCAGGTGTCAGTCGTTGCTTCCTAACACCTAAAACCTAATACCTAATCCCTTTCTCAGATCGCTCGTTTTTCTAACTGCATGTTCAGCGCGAGGCCTCGGATCTCGTTGGTCAAAACGTCGAAGCTGGCCGGCGTTCCGGCTTCCAGCGTGTTCTCGCCCTTGACCATCGATTCGTAGATCTTTGTGCGTCCTTCCACATCGTCGCTCTTGACCGTCAGCAGTTCCTGCAAGATGTACGCGGCGCCGTAAGCTTCGAGCGCCCAAACTTCCATCTCGCCGAAGCGTTGACCGCCGAAGCGAGCCTTGCCACCGAGCGGTTGTTGAGTGATCAGCGAGTACGGACCCGTCGATCGTGCGTGAACCTTGTCGTCGACCAAGTGGTGCAGTTTCAACATGTAGATGTAACCGACCGTCGTTTCCTGCTCCATCGGATGACCCGTCCGACCATCGGTCAAACGAATCTTGCCGTGCGCGGGCAATCCGGATTCGGCCAAACACTTGTTGATGTCCGCTTCGGTCGCACCGTCGAATACCGGCGTGATCGCTTGGAAGCCCAGCTTCGCGCCAGCCCATCCGAGGTGCGTTTCCAAAATTTGCCCCACGTTCATCCGCGAAGGAACACCCAGCGGGTTGAGCATGATTTGGATCGGCGTACCATCCGGCAAAAACGGCATGTCTTCGATCGGCAGGATCTTGGCGATCACACCCTTGTTACCGTGACGACCGGCCATCTTGTCGCCGACGCTGATCACTCGCTTGGTCGCGATGTAAACCTTGACCATTTGCAACACGCCGCTGCGAAGTTCATCGCCACGCTTCATGCTGTTGAGTTGACGATCGCGGGCGTCGATGGATTGTTCGACATTGACCCATTGCTGAGTGTAAACCTTGTCGACGTCCTTCTTCTTGGTGTCGTCTTTGATCTGATCCAAGATGTGGTCGATTCGGAACGACGTCGCTCGCTCGGCCACAAACTTGGGATCTTGACCGTCGGCCAGCGGCGTTCCGGTCGAGTCCTTCAACTTGATGCCCGCGGCTTCTTCCAAGTCACGAACCAAAGCCTCGAACGTGCTCGCGATTTCCGCGTTGCCCTTGCCCTCGGCTTCTTTGAGTTCTTTCTCGAATACCTTGCGCTCGTCTTCAGTCAAGCTCATCCGGCGGCTGAACTTGTGAGTGTCGATGACGATGCCTTCGATGCCCGAGGGGACTTCGAGCGAATCGTTTTTGACGTCTTCACCGGCGCGACCGAAGATCGCGTGAAGCAGTTTCTCTTCCGGTGTCAGCTCGGTCTTGCTCTTCGGGCTGACCTTACCGACCAACACGTCACCCGGTTTGACATAAGTTCCGACGTTGACGATGCCGCTGTCGTCGAGGTTCCGCAGCGCCTTTTCGGACACGTTGGGAATGTCGCGAGTGAACTCTTCGCGGCCCAGTTTGGTTTCGCGAATTTCGACGTCGAAGTCTTCGATGTGAATCGACGTGTAGGTGTCGTTGCGCACCAACTCTTCGCTGATGATGATCGCATCCTCGTAGTTGTAACCGTCGAACGACATGAAGCCGACCAACACGTTGCGCCCGAGCGCCAATTCACCATTACGGGTTGCCGCACCATCGGCGATGATCTGATGCTTTTCGACTTTGTCGCCCAGCGAGATGATCGGCTTTTGGTTCTGGCACGTCCGCTCGTTGAGTCCCTGATATTTCTTCAAGTCGTAGTGATCGCTGCCGATTTCGATACGAGTCGAATCGACATAGGTCACCTTGCCGGCGCGGCGGGCACGGACGACCATCGCACTGTTCTTGGCGACTTCACGTTCCATCCCCGTACCGACAATCGGTGGTTCGGCGACCAATAGCGGCACCGCTTGCCGCTGCATGTTCGATCCCATCAGCGCGCGGTTGGCATCGTCGTGCTCGAGGAACGGAATCAAACCAGCCGACACTCCGACCATCTGGGCCGGTGCGACGTCCATGTAGTGAACCTGTTCCGGTTGAACGATTTGGAAATCGCTGCGGAAACGGGCGATCATGTTCGGCCCGGCAACCAGCGCTCCCTTCTCGACCTCGGTATCGGCCGGCGCGACGTACGATTCGCTTTCTTCGTCCGCTCGCAACCAAACCGTTTCGTCCGTGACCTTGCCATCTTTGATCTTGCGATACGGCGTGATCAAGAAACCGTAATCATCGACGCCTGCGAAAATCGCCAGCGACGAAATCAAACCGATGTTCGTACCTTCGGGGGTCTCGATCGGACAGATTCGGCCGTAGTGCGAAATATGAACGTCGCGAACCTCAAAGCCCGCTCGTTTGCGGTTCAAACCGCCTGGGCCCAGTGCCGAAAGACGACGCTCGTGAGTCAACTGCGACAACGGATTCGTCTGGTCGACGACCTGTGACAGCTCGCCACGACCGAAGAAGTAATCGATCGCCGCCGAGACGCTCTTGGGATTGATCAGGCTCCGCGGCGACATGTCGGTCGCGTCCTTGATGCTCATCCGTTCTTGCACGGTACGACGCAGTTTCAAGAAACCTTTCCGCAATTCCTCACTGGCCAATTCGTCGATCGTACGCAGACGTCGGTTGCCCAAGTGGTCGATGTCGTCGATCTCGGCCTTGCTGTCCGCATCGAACAGGTCGATCAGATAACGAATCGCCGCGATCATGTCGTCCGGCCGCAAGCACATCTGTGTCTCGGGGACATCCAGACCCAACTTGCGATTCAATCGGAAGCGACCGACCTTACCGAGTCGATAACGGTTGTCGTCGTAGAACTTTTCAGTGAACAGCGTTTTCGCTTTTTCGAGTTGCGGCGGGTTACCCGGACGCAGTCGTTGATAAATGCGAAGCAACGCTTCTTCGTGGCTGGCCGTGTTGTCGTCGATCAACGAGTTGAAAATCAGCGGAATCTTCGGCGCGTCCATCGCGTCGATGCTTTTCACGCCCGACGTGCAAATCGTCTCGGCGACTTCCTTGCTAATCTTGTGACCGGCTTCGACGATAATCTCGCCGGCCCGCTCGGATTCGCTCGGATAAACCACGTCGTCGACCGCGATCATGCCCTCGATCTTCGTCGCGACCTTGCCGCTGGTGATCTTGATCGTTTCGGTATCGTAAAATGCATTGAGAATGTCCGCGTCGGTCGAATACTTCGGGTCCATCGCGCGCAGCAACGTCGTCGCCGAGAACTTACCGCTCTGGTCAATGCGAACCGTCAACGAATCCTTCTTCGTCACGTTGACTTCGATCCACGAACCACGCTCGGGGATCACGCGGCACGACGGCAATTTGCGATCGGTCGTCGTGTCTTGTTCGAGCACAAAGTCGACACCGGGACTCCGGTGCAATTGGCTGACGACGACACGCTCGGCACCGTTGATGATGAACTCGCCGCCGCCCAACATGATCGGCAGATCGCCCAAGTACACTTCTTCCTCGATCGGCTCTTCCCGATTCAGTCGCAACCAAATCCGCAACGGCCGGCCATAGGTCAGACGCAACTGTCGACACTCTTGGCTGGTGTAGCGAGGTTTCCCCAACTCGTAATACAGATACTCCAGCGTCGTGTTGCCGTCGTAGCTGCTGATCGGGAAAATCTCGCGCATCACGCCTTCCAATCCCTGCTGCTTTCGCTTGCGAGAATCGATGTCCTCCTGCAAGAATTCAGCGTAAGAATCGGTTTGCAGCGCGGTCAAATCGGGGAGCTCAAAGTTCTCACCTAATCCTGTGCCGAAGTGACGAACCGTGGTCGGTTCTAGTCGACGGTGACTGGTAGTTGCCATCGTTAAGAAAAGCTCCTTAGGAAGCCGGGTGGTTTACGGGCTTGAGTGGCGGGCGGCCGAAAATGAGTGTCAACGCATCCAACGAAAAGCGGCGGAGAATTGTCAAAGACGCCGTGGCGTCGGAAACTCCAGGGCACGAATTCCCCTCGATCCCGCGACGGCTTTTATCAAGCCGAGCCGGAGGTGGAATGCAGAAAGCGGGCAGGGACGCAAATTTGGGCCGATGATCACTCCCGAAAAATATCACAACGGACGATCGGCGAAAAGGCCAAGTCGCAGATTTTGGCCCGGATTGTGCTGTAAGGCCGAGTTTCGTTTGAAAAACCACTCATTCGCGAACAAAAAATCTCAGGGTTTCGGTCTCGGATGACCCACCCACGGGTAAAATTTTCCCGAAGTTTTTGTTTTCTAAAGAATGTTAAGTCGCCGTTAATTCAACTCAGTGGCAAGTAGATGGCCGTCGACTAAAAATAATTGGCGAACTTGATGAGGCATCGCAGTTCTAAAAAATTCATGATTTTTATCAAAGCTTTTTTCTTGCATTTTAGCATTGTCCCGCGTCCGCCAACTCGCCGGCGCACCTTTATGATGGGCCGCTCACTTCAGTTTCATTCGATGCAACAACCTCTACCGACTCTCCCCTATGAACGTCACCGAACTACTCGAGACCCATTTTCTGCACTTCAATGCCCGCGAGCTCGTCGCGGCTGCGAAGGCCTACCGACAATTCGTGTCGCCCGAAAACAAGGGTCGGATGATGGTCACGCTGGCCGGCGCCATGAGCACTGGTGAACTCGGGTTGTCGCTGGCGCCAATGATCCGAGCCGGCAAGATCCACGCGATCACGTGCACGGCCGCCAACTTGGAAGAAGACTTGTTCAACTTGGTCGCCCATAACGACTACCGGATCATCCAAAACTGGCGCTCCCTTTCGACTGATGATGAGGTTGCGCTACGTGACGAAGGCTTCAACCGAGTCACCGACACTTGCATTCCCGAGACCGTGATGCGGCACATCGAAGGGCGGCTGATGCCGATGTGGCAAGAGGCCGCCAAGTCGGGCCGAGGCCGGATGCCGGTCGACTTCATGTTCGACCTGCTCGACGACAAAGAATTGGTTCAGCACTACCAGATCCCGCGCGAGCACAGTTGGCTGGCGGCCGCCAAGGACATGGACATCCCCGTCTTCACGCCCGGCTTCGAGGACTCGACGCTCGGCAACATCTACGCCGCGCGAGTGATCGACGGGCGAATCGCCGGCCACGGCGGGATCGCGACGGGCACCTATCAGATGCAACGACTGGCCCAGTGGTATGAAGAAGAATCGAAATCCGGTCCGATCGGATTCTTCCAAATCGGCGGGGGCATCGCGGGCGACTTTCCGATCTGCGTCGTGCCGATGCTCCGACAAGACCTCAAGCGTGACGTGCCGCTGTGGGGTTACTTCTGTCAGATCAGCGACTCAGTGACGAGCTACGGCGGCTACAGCGGCGCGGTGCCGAACGAAAAGATCACTTGGTGCAAGCTCGACGCCGACGGCCCAAAGTTCGTGATCGAATCGGATGCAACGATTTGTGCGCCGCTAATCTTCGCACACGTCCTAGGCTGGTAAGCAAGTGGTTCCCACTGACCAACCGATTCCATTCTGCCAGGGAGAGCAGAGGTGAGTGACAGGAGAACAATCAACTGTCATCGATGCGACTGCTCCACGTTCATCCGAACGTGACATCATCACTTTCCACATTCATCCGAACGTGGCTTCGTTGAAGTTATCGCATCCCCATTCGTAAACGACGGGACAATCATCTTTCCACGTTCACCCGAACGTGGCTTCGTTGAAGCCGCTCGCTGGAGCTCGCCAGAATGGATTGGCCCGATTTCAGAAAGCTCTCACGTTCTGCTCGCGTTGCCAAATCCGGTGCATCTTGGCAGCTTCGATGAAGTCGCTCGGATCGCCTTTTTTGACCTCGATCACACCTTCGTCAGCGTCAAGGGCGACGTTGGCCTTCTCAAACATCGTCACTGCGTCAGCATTGTATGCGATCACTTTTAAGTGACCGAACGCATCACGAATAAAATTGATTGCTGCAGCTTGAGTTGCAAGTAGATCGAGGTTGTCTGTTGCTGGTGCAATGACGACGCAATCGAACAGACACGACGGTGCGCCAGAAAGGAAGTGATCTGGCGTAATTTCATCTCCCGCGCTAGATGAAATTGGACCGATCGTTGGCGTGATGACTTCTACGATGGCCTTCTCTGTCTTAGCTTTTTTGAGTAACGCTTTGTAGAGCTTCGCATCGACGCCATCGGTCGTCAGTAAACCAATCTTCTTGCCCGCGATTGACTTGGGTGCTTTGCTGTACTGCGACAATGCCGGTGAAGGTTCGCTGTCGAGAATCTTTACGATCGGCTTGATCGTGTCGGCTTGGCCCGGCATTCCGAGAGCGGCGGCGACTTGATCGGCGAGCGACTTGTCGACGTTCTGCAAGTGACCAAGAACGCGGGTTCGGACTTTGACTTCCTTACACTTACCAAGCTCGAATGCGAAGCCGCCAACGATGTGGCGCTGCTCAGGTTCGGTCATCGAACGGTAGAACAATCTCGCTTGGCTGTAGTGATCGGCGAAACTCTCTGGCCGCAGTCGCACCTTATTGCCTGACTCTTCCGCAGGAAAGGTTCGGAAGCCGCCGACTGGGTCTTCGCGAAGTGATCCGTCGTCCAGACTATTCGGCTCGTTTGCGACGCTTCCCTTGGGCACTTCCATCTGCATGTGACCGTCACGCTGAAAGTTTGCGAACGGGCATTTCGGCTTGTTGACCGGGATCTGATGAAAGTTCGGACTGCCAAGGCGTGAGAGCTGGGTATCGAGGTAGGAGAACAAACGACCTTGCAGCAGCGGATCGTTCGAGAAGTCGATACCGGGAACGACGTGCGACGGACAGAACGCAACTTGTTCTGTCTCTGCAAAGAAGTTGTCGACGTTGCGATCAAGTGTCATCTTGCCAAGCGGCGTCAACGGCACCAATTCTTCAGGAACCAGTTTTGTTGGATCAAGTACGTCAAAGTCAAACTCGGCGGCTTGTTCTTCGGTGAACACTTGGACTGACAATTCCCACTCGGGATAGTCCTTCATCGCGATCGCGTTGAACAGATCACGACGATGGAAATCGGGATCAGCCCCACCGATTTTGACCGCTTCATCCCAAATCAGCGAAAACGTGCCGAGCATGGGACGCCAATGAAACTTGACAAAGTTAGCGACGCCTTTGGAGTTGATCATTCGGAACGTGTGAACGCCAAATCCCTCCATCATTCGAAACGATCTTGGGATGGCTCGATCGGACATGACCCACATCAGCATGTGAGTCGTTTCGGGTGACAGCGAAACGTAATCCCAGAACGTATCGTGTGCCGATTGAGCTTGCGGAAAACCCTTGTCAGGTTCAGGCTTCACCGCGTGAATCAGGTCGGGGAATTTGATGGCGTCGTGAATGAAAAAGACCGGGATATTGTTTCCAACGAGATCGTAATTGCCCTGGTCGGTGTAGAACTTTACCGAGAACCCCCGCACGTCTCGTGCGGTGTCATGCGAACCCGCACTACCGGCGACCGTTGAAAAGCGACAGAACACTGGCGTCTTTACGCTGGGGTCTTGCAGGAACGATGCCCTCGTCAGGTCGGCGTGCGATTCGTAACAGTGAAAGTAGCCGTGCGCCGCATATCCCCGCGCATGAACGACACGTTCGGGAATCCGCTCATGGTCAAAGTGCGTGATCTTCTCACGAAGGATGAAATCTTCTAGCAACTGCGGTCCACGAGGTCCGACGGTCAGCGTGTTTTGGTCGTCCGATACAGGCAAGCCCTGGTTGGTCGTTAAGCGACCAGCACCCGTCGCGGTTTGGTGGAGTTCGCCACCATCGCCCACATACTCTTTGGCGGGGGCGCTTTTGTTTGCAGATTTAGGTGTCGACTTGGCCAAGGTTATCTTCCAATCTTTGGAGGGAGGATTGATCATGTAAAAACGACGCAGCATCGCTCCGATCCGCAACGCAAACGTCGTACCCGAAGCAACTAATTTGGACCTTGGTATCGCGAGGCTGAGAAGTATTACTTTGCAGTGTTCGTCCGCGCAGAAATGATCCGCTTGACGTACCGAATTACTTGCCGGATTCGGATCTCAATGGCGTCCAGAACTCCGGCCACCCAAGGAATCTCTTGAGCGATCAACGCCAGTCCGATGATTGCCAAAAACCCACCTGGGCCAGGCAGCCACCCTATGCCAATCCCCGCAACGATCAATGCGAATCCAGCAAGCAAGCTGAGTACACGGCCAGCGCTCATTTTGCTCTCGCGTCGACTGCGTCGCTCCTGTGCGAAGTCCTTGAAGCGACAGCCTGGCTCGCCGTCTCGAAGCCTGCAGAAGTCGTGCTTGATTGTCTCTAAAATGGCCATTGAACGAAATCCTATCGGTCGAGTACGTTTACTCCAAGACATTGATTTGTTGCACTTCCCGTGCCGATCATCGTCTTCGTTCGGTTACGCCGCCGCATCATTTGTTGAGCCCGCGATGTGATGCTCGATAGTTTTCTAACCCGAATTGGGCCATCGACATGTCGCAGAAATTTCACGTCAATCAACACGTCGCTTGGAATCACGCCGGTGACACCGCCCAGGGTCAGATCAAGGAAGCGTTCAAAGACAAGGTGACTCGCAAAATCAAAGGCACCGAAGTGACCCGTAACGCGACCGAGGACGAACCCGCTTACCTGATTGAGCAGGACGACGGCGATCAGGTGTTGAAAAGCGAGAGTGAGCTATCGAAGTCATGATGCTCCCCGTTCATCAACGTCAGCTTGCCGCAGTGGCATAATCTGACAGAGGATGCCGGTTCGTTACACCGGATCAATAGCCCCCAATCGAAAATCAGGCCCGCGATGGCAACAACCAACGGCGTCATTCTTCAGTTTTTTCACTGGTACAATCCCGCCGACGGTTCGCTTTGGAATGAGCTGAAACAGAATGCGAAGCAACTCGCCGACGCGGGTTTTACCGCCCTTTGGCTTCCGCCGGCATACAAAGGCAACAGCGGCGGACTCGACGTCGGCTATGCGGTCTACGACATGTATGACCTCGGCGAGTTCGATCAGAAGGGTTCCGTGCGAACGAAGTATGGAACGAAGGACGAGCTGATTGCGGCCGTCGAGAAAGCCAAGCAGTCAGGTCTGCAACTGTACTGGGATGTCGTTTTGAATCACCGGATTGGCGGCGATGCCGAAGAGGAAATCGTTGCCACGCCGCTTAGCAATGACAATCGTCATGAGCAAATTGGTGAACAACGGACGATCAAGTGTCACACCCACTTCACGTTTCCAGGCCGTGAGAAAAAGTATTCCGACATGGAGTGGCACTGGTGGCATTTCACGGCGGTTGACACGGACTCGAATGATCCCGATTACCGAGCCGTGTTCTTGTTTGAGGGAAAGACATTCGACGAGCAAGTTGACTTGGAGAAAGGCTCGTTCGATTATCTGATGGGCTGTGATATCGATGTGAAGCATCCCGAGGTTCAGGAGGAGATTAAGCGTTGGGGCGAGTGGTATGTTGACACAGTTGGTATGGACGGCGTTCGCTTCGACGCGGTCAAGCATGTCGAAGCCGGATTCTTTCCACAATGGTTGCAACACGTTCGTGCTTATGCCAAGCAATCGATTTTCGCGGTAGGCGAGTACTGGTCTTACGATGTCGAAGCGTTGCACGCCTTCATCGCATCAACCGGCGGAGATGTCGCGTTGTTCGATGCACCGCTGCACCGGAATTTCTCAGACGCGAGCAAGTCGGGCAATGCTTACGACATGCGACAGATCTTTGACAACACGTTGGTGAAGAACGAACCGGCACTTGCCGTAACTCTGGTCGCCAATCACGACACGCAACCTCTGCAAGCGCTGGAGTCGGTGGTCGAAGCTTGGTTCAAGCCGCTCGCATACGCATTGATTCTGCTCCGCCGCGATGGATACCCGTGCGTCTTCTATGCCGACTACTATGGCGCGAACTACACCGACAAAGGACGTGACGGCAACGAGTACACGATCGAGATGGCGTGTCATCGCGAGTCGATCGATAAACAATTGAAGGTCCGTCAAGACTTTGCGTATGGCGACCAATACGATTACTTCGACCACGCTAGCTGCATCGGCTGGACGCGCACCGGAGACGAAGCACGTCCCGGCGGCATCGCGGTTCTGATGAGCAACGGCGACGAGGGTAACAAGTCGATGCGAACGACCGCACCCAACAAATCCTACCACGACATCACCGGCAATCGCGGCGAGACGATCACGACCGACGAGAACGGCTGGGCCGAATTTCGCTGCAACGCCGGAAGCGTCTCTGTTTGGGTGCCGGGCGATCGATAGTGGGGGCACAAGCTGTGGTATTGGCCTCTGCTCTGGCAAGGTGCGACGTGTTCCAACCCTGAATTGCAATTGGCATGCTGCTTGCAAAATAGGTGATTCGACGGCAGTTTCTGCCAATTTGACATTTAACGATTTCTCTTTTCAACCCAGGTTAAAGGAGGGTTTGACCATGTTAGGACCGAGCGGAAAATTAGTGTCGGAGAAACTGAGTCCGACTTGTAGAATGCGCCGACACGTTCGATCCCTAATTCTACACGAGGCCAAGGATGGCGATGCAACTGATGGAAAGCCCGGCAATAGAGCGGTCCTTGCGAGAGTTTGCCGCAACACTGACAGAGAAGGATCGCCGAAGATTTGCTGCGGTCGAAGCGAAACAGCGAGGGCACGGCGGGATTCGCTACATCGCCAGAGTGATCGGATGCAGCGAGAAAACGATTGAA
>JBGSLZ010000015.1:0-43287 GCA_041740415.1 Rubripirellula sp. | reverse complement strand
CAAGGACCGCTCAATTGCCGGGCTTTCCATCAGTTGCATCGCCATCCTTGGCCTCGTGTAGAATTAGGGATCGAACGTGTCGGCGCATTCTACAAGTCGGACTCAGTTTCTCCGACACTAATTTTCCGCTCGGTCCTAAGCAGTTGCATCCGGCTGGAGATAAGAAGTTTTCGCAACGCTTCCAACACTCCGCACCATGGGTTTGATCGTCGAGAGTCCACGTACCCGGTTGCGGTCCAGTCGCCATGGCGCGGACCTGCTGCAAGTCCGGTATAGAGGCGAAAGCGCTTTACATACCAGGCATCGACTATTGTCAAAAAAACCGGCCTTCCGCAGCGACAACTAAAAGCACTTCTGCGCCCGGATGGCTCGTCCGACTTCCATGCTTCCAAGAGGGCAGTGATCGGGAGCCGCCGTCGCGTGCAACCCGCCGACCACCGTCAATACTCGGCGTTTAGTCAATTTTTGACCGCGAATGCGATTGATAATGCGGCATGCTCGATCGGCCGCCGGCGTCAACATTGAGAATGCGACAACGTCAGGTTGTCCTTGCATGATCTCGTCAATCACATCGGCTTCATCGGACGTACCGCCGTCACAAATCAGTTCAATTTCCCAACCCGCCGGTACGGTCGCCGCGATCGTCAACAATCCCAACGGCGGCAATTGCGACAGCGCCGACGCGCGTCGCGACAAAACCGGCAGGTTCATACCACGACGCAGTAAGTCTTCGTGCCCCACGCGAAGCCCGCTCATCGACACCAAAGTAAGTTTCCGACTCATGTGTCTCCTTGTCAGGCTTCCGCTCTAATGAGAGTGAAAATTGGACGGAAGTAACATGGACATGGGGGATTTGATTGCGAACACTCCGAATCCGTGTGTGTGCAAATCGCCAGCGATCAGTTGGTTCGCTGGTCTTCTTAGCTCTTCAACGGCACGTCCAGCCGCTCGCCGGATTGAAACTCTCTGAATTGCGTGGTCGGAAGTTACGGCCAGTTTGTTAGGAAGCGGTAGCTCGAAATGGGACAAATGCGAGTTTCGTGAGAACCGCGGCTATCGCCGCGCGGCTAATTGTACCGAGTAACCCATACGCACCTGACTACTGTGCAACCCTGTCCAATAATTTCAACATCGTTTCCCGGATTTTTGGCTCGGCGTCCGTGGCGAGGTAGCTGGATTTGGCACGCCAAGTTTCATAGCCACCCCATTTGTGTTGTTCGGGAGTGGGGAGATAGCCGTTGTAGCCGTTCGCTAACTCGATCGTGAACGTCGGCTTCAGGGGACTCTGTTTTTTGATGGCTAACCCGGTTTCCACGAACGTTTCGCAAGGGCTGCTGACGATGCCCAACTCGCCGATGCGGATCGCTTGCAGCTTTATTTTGACGGTTGCCGGATAGTTTGCCACGGCTATGGTCTCGTTGGCATAGATCAATCGGCGGTCATGCCACGGACCGGGTCCAGCATCTTTGATGAGTTTTCTGGCGCGTGACAATTCAGTCTCGTCAGGTCGACGGACACCGAGTTCGATCTCGGTCTCTTGCATTCTTAATCGTACCCAATCGTGATACTCAATCCGTTGGTACGCCGAGTAAGTAGATGCAGCAACATCGGATGCGACCAATCGAATTTGCTCGAAGGGCTGTTGATTCGCTGTGCCGTCGAAGAAGTTGACGTTGTTGATATCTCCGCTCGTCCCGTTGGTCATCGCGGCGACAAACGGCGGGCTTTGCTCGGTCGCATCGATCAACCCAGAAAATTGGCGTGCGAACTCACCGAAATAGTCTGCTGAGAGCACATTGCTGGGCACGCCGCCGACATAATGCAGTGAGTAGTTTGCCCAGACCGCAATCGGCCGACCGTCAGGTGATTGGACAGCGAGCACGACGAGGTCTGGGTCAATCGGTCCGGCAGGTTGCAACAGGCTCTTGCTGTTTGGAGCGGGGTTCATTCTCACCGCATCAGTGCCGCGATCAAACGGGTCATCGATCGGGGTGCCGGGACGCAAGAACCAGCGACGATTGAAAACTTGGCGAGGATTGTTCCCAATCGCCCATCCAACTCGTGCAGGTGTCAACTGCGAGTGAGCGTCAATGATTCCTTCCGCGATTCGTGTGGTGAGAAAATTGACGTATTCTTCCTGCACCAAGCTCTGGAATACCGGCGTGACGGTGACCGCAGAGTGAGTATGGGTTGCCGAGCAGAGAATATGATCGACCGCGATGCCCGTTTTGTTAGTCGCCTGCTGTTTGGCTGCGTCAAATATCTCACGCGGAATCATGCAGCTATCGCATGTGACGATCGCAATCTTGGTCTCACCGTTATCCAGCACGAGACAGCGTGCGTACAGCGGATCGTGAGTCGTCGCGGCTTCATGAGGCGTCATGTTGCCAGCCGAACTGACCGGAAAACTAGTCGGTGTGATGTCAATCGCAACGGCACCCGCTCGCAAGACGCGCCTCTGCGTATCAGCAGCCGAGATTTCGCTGGGACATGAAAACGCATATGCGACCGAGAAAAAAACTGTAATTGCAGAGACGATTCGTTTCATCATTTCAATCTCGGTTGCTTAGGATCGCCGCGACATTAGCTTGCAGTGTAGCTGGACCCGTCAGGGTTCAGAACCCACTGTACCCTACAGGATTCTGCAAGGAAGTTATATCGACCCAGGTCAGTTTTTTCCGCCGTGACCTGACACGATGCAGCGCGGTCTGTGTCAACCACCAGGTCGAGTACACAATCGTCATCTGCCGACAGTTCCGTTTGCCTTCACCGTTGATCGGGCGGTCGAGCGCTAACGGGTCCGACCGCTTGTGACCAAATCGTCTGCGGTAGTCGCCATAGTCGCAGCGCGTAGTCGCCGTTACGCTTGGGCATAATTTCCGCGTAGTCCGTGCCTCCCGCCGTCAGTGCCATGCGGCCATCGGCGGAACAAGCTACATTCCAAACCGTTCCAGCAGGATGCTCAATGGAAGTCACAGTCTGAAGGTCGGTTGTATCTAGGATATACAACCTTGCTGCGTATCCGCCTGTCAGCAGCCAACGCCCGTCTGGAGAAAATGCCACCGTTAGCAAACTGTCACGCGTCTGGTTACTCTTCAAAGCGGCATGAGCTTCCACTTTCAAATCGACGTCTGTCAGTTTCCTCCGCAGCACTGGCTGATTGCTTTTGTCTATCTGCCAAATACATACATGTCCCAACTTGGACGCGGTCGCGATAAGCTGTCCGTCGGGCGAAACCGCTAGCTCTTCAATGTCGCCCAACTCGCCGTCTCGCGCTTTAAACTGCTTCAGCTCACGGCCGGTGGCGCGGTCGAGTAAGTGCATTGCCGCACCGGTTTGGAACCCGGCAACCACTATTTGATTGCCATCCTCAAGAAATTCGCCGGTCTTAAGGTATCCGTTGGTAGTCATAGACCACAACGACTTTCCAATTTCCAGATCCCACAGTTCCGCCATTCCCTGCTCCAGATTGGGACTAACTGCCTGACGCTTATGTCCAATCGAAAGTACATAACGTCCGTCTGGTGAGAATGCGAGATCTTCTACGAGTTCGGTGTTCGTCTTATATGACGCGAACTCCTTTCCGGTCGTCACATCCCAAATATGCACGACTGGATCTATCCCGCTGCCGGCTGCAAGTTTTCCATCGGGCGAAAAGTGGACCGCAAAAGCGCTCTTGCCTAAAAAACCGAGCGTGCGAATCTCTGTTCCGGTGGCCACATCCCACAAAATGATCGTCCCGTCGCCATTGGGCCAACCACTTGCGGATAGAGCCAGCTTGCCGTCGGGCGAAAAGGCTACTTGCTTAACCGGTCCACTATGACCCTCGAAGCTTCGGACCAGCGTGATGCGATTCTCGGCGTGCGTCTCCAACGGCAAGAGCGATTGCTCACCTAACAGCTTGCCATCGAGCATTGCTGCAAGTTTGTTGTCGACAAGTTGCACGCGAATGGTAATCCGTTCGTCTCGCCCGACTTCAAACTTCTCTGTTTCAAAGGAAAGCTCGCCCCGACGAACGGAGAGCTTGTGTTCACCGGGAGTAATCGATATCGGTTCACCCTGATTCTGAACTGCGATTGTCGTTCCAGCGATCTCGACGGTGGTCTGAGGGTCGTCAATGTCAATGCGTACCGTTCCATTGGGTAGCCGAATGAGGAACATGACACCGGCTGCAAGCATCACGAAGGTCGACAGTGCAGCGGCTGCGGTGAATAACGACCAGCGGCGTTGGACAAGCTCTTTTCGCGCCATTGGTTGCGATTGTCGCACAACGGGTTTTGGCTGCGGCGATGTTGTGGGCTGTTGCAAATGCGCGAGATGCTGACGGAGCAACTCCGACACTTCGTCCGCAGTCTGAATTCGATTGGCCGGGTCTTTTTCCAGTAGTTTAAAAACAACGGATTCTAGCCACTCGGGGATTTCACTGTTCAGCTCGTGCAGTGGTCGCGGGGCTTCGTCACACACGCAGCGCAACACCGCAACGCTGTTGTCGGCACAGAAAGCGGGCCGGCCACCGCACATTGCGTACATCGCACTACCTAGGCTGAACAAATCTGTGCGGGAGTCGACCGCTTGTCCTTGAGCCTGTTCTGGCGACATGTACTGCGGCGTGCCGGCAATCTGCCCTGCCTGTGTGATGCCAAGATCGTCCACGGCGCGGGCTAAGCCAAAGTCGGTGATCTTGACTCGTTCAATACCGCTTTCGACCAGGATGTTAGCAGGCTTAATATCGCGATGAACGAGACCACGTTGATGTGCGGCTGCCAACCCGGCGGCGATTTGCATACCAATCCGCAGTATCTCCTGTAACCCAAGCGCACCCTCGCGGTCAATTCGCTGCTGAAGCGACTCGCCAGCCACGTATTCCATCACGATGAATGGCGGGCGATTCCCTTCATCAATGGCGTGAATGGTCACGACATGATCGTGGCTCACGGCAGCCGCAGCGACCGCTTCGCGCAGAAACCTCTTTACTGCCATCGCGTTGGCAGCCAGTTCTGGGGCGATGACCTTAATTGCCACCATCCGGTTTAGCTTCGGGTCGTGAGCCCGCAGTACCACACCCATGCCGCCGCGTCCGACGACTTCGATGACTTCATAGAAACCAAGCGTACCAAGACATTTCGAATTGCCGCCGGGAATCAAGAAGTCGAGCGAGATTTTCCCTTCCGAGTCGTCTACGGTTTCAGACTGCCCTGTGACGATCGTTGGGGCAATGCCATCCACCGGGTGTTCCAGAAAACTACCTGCATCGTTATGGGCCTTAAGCAGACGCTCAACGTCCGTCCGCAGTCCTGCGTCGTTCCCGCAGGCTGCTTCGATAAACGACCGACGGTGGTCGCGTGATTCAATCTCAATCGCCTGAACGAACAATTCGTTCGCGGCTGAATTCCAGTGGCCCATTTTGGTTCTCCCATACGGCTTCTGTATACCAATGCGAGAACCAGAGCCGTTTTGCACGGTGTCGTAGCAAAAAAACAAGACGAAGCGTGAAACACTTATTCGTCACTGATTTGAGCGTACAACCAAGCGCGTGCTGTGGCCCACAGGCGGTCGGCCGCGCGGCGGGTGATCCCCATCACTTCGGCTGCCTCCTGATGTTGAAAACCCGCAAAAAAACGCAGCTTAACCAGTTGCGCCGCTTGCGGATCGTGCTGCTCCAGTTCGTCCAACGCTTCGTTCATTGCCAGCAATTGAGGGTCATGTAACGCTACAGCCAACTCAACTTCGTCCAATTCGATCGGCCTTCGATCACCGCCGTGTTTATACGATTGTTTGCGCCGAGCCCGTTCGATCAGAATCCGCCGAATAGCCTCGGCGGCCGCTGCGAAGAAATGTCCACGTGAATCCCACTTCTGTTGATGTTCCGAATCGACCAAGCGGACATACGCTTCATGCACCAGCGCAGTCGCTTGCAACGTCTGACCGGCTGGCTCGAGCGTCAGCCTCTGCGCCGCCAACCGCCGTAGTTCTTCATAGATCAGCGGCAGTAGCAGTTCGGCGGAAGACGGATCACCGTTTTCAATCTGCGAGAGGATTTGAGTTAATTCACCCATGCAGACCAGGATACCGCCAATTTATTAGCAATGCCATCATGGTTCGGTACCGAGACAGTGTGTCGTCAACCTCCTGACAACGTTAGGGCGAGCAGAAGAAGAGAACACCAACACGATGCTGCTGTGGCGTGGTCGCCATCCGAGTATAGTGTCCGGTGTTTAGGTAGCCGATCCGACAATCCTTAATTGGTAATCGGTTGAGAAATTCTCAGGTAGGCGAAGAAGTCACGTAGTTGTTGCTGCGTCAAATCGTCGACTAAGCCATCGGGCATCAAGCTACGTCCGACCGGAACGATCGACTCAATCTCATCTCGCTCGATTCGGATGTCTTCACCGGCTTTTCCACGCAAGGTTACCACCTGCGTATCCTGGTCCGTCAAAAATCCTGTAAGTATCCGTCCGCCTTGCGTCAACAAGCTGACTTGCTCAAACCCCTCGCGAATCTCCACACTTGGCTGTATGACACTCGGTAGGAGTGTTTCTAAATTTCCTCGTTGATAGGGCGTCAAATCGGGGCCAATCTTTCCGCCTTTCTGAAAAAGCTGATGACAGGTGGCACATCGTTGCATGAATATCGCTTCGCCCGCATAGGGGTTGCCTGTGCCTTCGACGATCAGGCTGCGAAGTCGGTCGATCTGCCGCTTTGCATCACTCGCGTCTTGGACTTGGCCTTCACCAAACGTTTGTTTTGCGATCTCCGCAATACTCGCATCCGAATGTCGTCTCAAGCGATCAACGATGTCACTGGGGAATTGATTCGCTGCGATTACACCGCTCGAAATGCCATCGGTCAATTGACGCGTCCACTCGGTACGACTCAGCATGACATCAAAGAACGCAGGCTTAGCTTTCACCGAGAACTTGGCAAACTCACTCAACAATCGTTTCCCGATGCTCGGATCGTCAAAGGCGGACACCGCAGTCAACGAAGCTCGCTGAAGTTCATCGTCGTCCGTCGAAACCGCAACCTCGACCAATGGCGAAGCACTCTCCACCGCCTTGACCTCGCCGAGTACACGGGCGATCGCGATTCGGTCCTTGATTGATGCGTTGTTGTTCTGCAGTAACTCAATGGCTTCACTGATGGCGTTTTCATCTGCCAAACGCACTCGCAATTCTAATGACGATCGACCGCCTTCGACGAGCAACCGGGCGAGACTCACGGGCAGTCCCGTCATGCGGCGTCCGGCATAGGCGAGTTCAAAGCCAGCCAACAACTCATCGACCTGCTCTTGGGCGTCAGCGAGTTTGAGCAACCGAGCACATTGTTCTAAATCACGGTGTTTTCCCTTTAGCGCCAACCCACGCATCATCCGCCCGATCAAGTGTTTGACGACCATCGGTTTGCTACGAAACTCAGCGTCTTCGAACATCGCCACCACCGCCTCACGGTCGCGATCCAGATTCATTTCCAATACCCACCAACACAACAATGGAACGTACTCGTCGTCGATATCTTCGTCGTGATCGAGCACAGCGCGGACCAAGCCAAGTGCTTGATCGACAGGCAATCGTCGCGCCGATGCCGCGATCTGCGAACGAACCTCTGAATTGTCTTCACGACGAGTTTGATCCAGAATCGCTTGAAACAAATCGTCAGCAACTCGCGTCGAACCATCGGCAAGTGAGCCGAGACTGTCTGCCAGTTCCACCGTTTTGCGTTTATTGGCGAACCCAATGTCGTCACAGATCAAACGCACGGCCCAGTAACGAACCAGGGGATCGGAATGCGCAATCGCCGCCAGCGCGGTGTCATGATCCAACCCGAATCCTTGGTACAACGCCCACAGTGCGCCCGGTGCTAGATGACTCTGCTCATTTGTAGCGGCAATCATACTCCGTAGCTTCGCGGCTGAATCTGGATCCTTGCGTTCACCAAGCAAGCGAACCGTCGTTTGTCGATGCCAGCGGTTGGGATGGCCGAGCAACGCGAGCAACTCATCGGTCGTCTTGTCGTGAAGATTCAAGTCCTGCTCCAACGGTAGGTCCGCTGCTCGCAGCCGAAAGATCCGCCCTGTCGTCGGATCAATTTGGCTTTGATAGTGCTGGCCGTGAGCTATGTAGTGCTCATAGAAATCTGCGACCAACACCGAGCCATCGGGCGCGTTTCCGATGTACACGGGACGAAACGCGAAATCGTCCGAAGTCAGCACCTTATCGGTATCACTCGTTGTGAATGTCGACCCGTGCGGGGTTCGCTTGCTCGCGATCACGAAGTTGTGCAAAGGTTCGACACTGAAAAACGTATCGTGATACTTCGTTGGCATCGCAGTCGATTCCACATAGGTGGCGAAATGCGTAAATCGTGGAACCGCCTGCTCACTCGCCATGTGTGGCAGGTGGCCAAAGGCAAACTCATTGCGAACCGGCCCAAACTTGTTTGGCGTCGTGCCTTGCATCAGGTGCAGTCCCCCTTGCATGTAGTGCCACCCGCGAGTTTCGCCCCCGTTGTTACCGGTAAACAGACGCCCTCCCGAATCGACTTCCAAGCCAAAGTTGTTACCGCCGCCTTCGGAGAAAATTTCAAAGCGATGACTCTCGGGATGATAACGCCAAACCATACAACCCTGAAAATAAACCCCGGGAATGTCGCCCGCGTCGATGCCCGAGTGGATATTCGGGCGCGTTACATGGCAACTCGTCGTACTGCCTTGGGCTCCATACAACCATCCATCCATTCCCCACACCAAACCGTTGGCGACTGAGTGCGAATCTTCCATCCCGAAACCCTGCAAGTGGACCACCGGCGGTCCATCGGGAACATCATCGAAATCGGCATCCGGGTAGAACAGCAGGTAAGGCGTGTGCATCACCCATACTCCTCCACGGCCACGAACCGCCGCGTTCGCCATGTTCAAACCGTCTTGGAAAATCTTGTGCTTGTCATACCTGCCATCACCATCGGTATCTTCGTGAATCGAGATGACATCGCGTCCATGGTCGTGATTCGGCGGCGCGGGGGGCACTCGGTCGTAGTGTGAGCGGTAGTAGTGATCGCGGCTGATCATTTTCAGACCTGCCGGATACGGATACTGGCGGTACTGCGAAACCCACAATCGAAACGCCGTCGTCGTCGGCTTTGTTGCTATCGCACCACCGAGTTTTGGTCGTTCGTCTCCACGTCGAAACTCCCATTCACCTTGCAACACAGACTCCCAGAAGTAGTTCATCACAAAGGGTGCTTCGGTGAGAAAGCCACCTTCCGCATCGGGGTTCGAAACTCGCACGACGATCTCGTTCCATTGATCGGGGACGAGAGTTCCCGACGGAATTTTGTGTCGATGATTGCCTGCGCGTCCGTCTACAAAATGGGGTGGGAACTCACCACCACTGCCGATCCTTTTCCCGTTGACAAAGACTTCGTGAGCGCCAGTTAAATCTCGTATGTTGAGGATCACCGACTCGCCAAAAAGATCTCGCTCGTGCGTGCTGAAGAAGGTCGCATGAGGTTTAAGCCAAGTTCGATACCAAGCGGTTCCCGTGAAGGTTTGTTTTCCTGGAATCGATGCGGTTTCCCACCGCTCACGATTTGCATTCGCGTGCTGTGCCTTCTCCATGACACTGGCCAAGGTAATGGGAACGCCACCGTTTCGTTTGCTTTCGTCGGCGGCCTCCATGAACGCAAAGATTTCCAACGTTTGTTCGGCAGTGACGGGCGGTGTGCCGGTTTTGAAAGAGCGAACGATTTCGCTGAGCAACGGTTCATAGCCATCGAAACCACCACCGGGCACGATCCCCTTAGTTCCGAACACCGTCGCCCCGTATCCTCGTTGGCCCTGCCGGATACCACGAAACGTGCCGATGCGTCCATCCTGCCACACACCCACAGCCACGTCGCTGCCCTCGGTGTGCACACGAGTGACCGACTGACAACCGCTGCCCATGATCGTCAATAGTGGCTCGACACCATGCACGCCCTACCAGAAAATCGGGATGGTGCTCTTCCAATGGACACGGAGCGTAGGCATCGCAGCCAACCAACTCACCGAGTTGCGGATCTTGACGGATATTGGCAGTCTGTTTGGAAAAACGTAACGCGGAACTCGAAAAACAGGGGACACGATGCGCGTCGGCAAGACGAAAGATTTCGATCGCATCGGCCAGCGAACCGGCAATCGGTTTGTCGATGAACACGGGTTTGCCAGTGGCAAACACCGGACGCACTTCGTCGAGATGCTTGCGGCCATCCCCACTGAGCAGCAACACCATATCGACTTTTGTTAAAGTTCGTCGATCGAATCCACGATCTCGACGCCCAGCTTCGCGATCGATTCGACTTGAGTTTCGATCTGCTGCGCGCTCTTTGGAATGTCGGAACTGCCCCCGGCGCAGCCCGCCACCACGGTCATCTCCGCCAACTCAACACATGCCTGTGGGTCGTTGATAATCTGCGTCCACGCTAAAGCGTGCGCGTCCATGCCAATGATTCCTGCTTTCAAAACCGGCGGCATTGCTGCGTCTTCCGCGCGACTTGCGGAGGCCGAAAGCAAACAGAATGCAATCAACAAGAACAAGCTTTTCATCGCAAGCTCTCAATCGGAGGTGTGCTTCAATTTCCAAATCAGATAGTCCGTCGTCGTCGCGTGCTGGACATGCTCGGCACCGGGATAGACCAATTCGCAATCCACGCCGGCTTGCTCGCAGTGCTCTTGCAATTTCACGCCGAAGTTGGCGGTGTGCGTTGGATCCTTCTGGTCTTGGCCGAGTGCCGGAGCCGCCGAATAACTCAGATACACAGGAGGATCATCGGAGCTGACCAGTGCATATGGCGAATACTCTGCAATCCATGGCAGGATCGTGTCGCGTTTGCTTAGGAACTGATCGAACGCAGACAACTTGCTTGCCCGGTTACCATGAAAATCAAACGCATGCCCGCCATAGCGACTATTGGGAGTCCACTCTTTCATCTGTTTGGGATCCAACGTCGTTTGAGCACCCGTGACGGCGGCGCACCACAATCGAGTTGACTCTCGCGAAACCGAATCTTTGCTATCAGGGTCCGCCATCTCAGGGTGAAACGCTAACCACAAACTCGAGCATGCACCGGCGGATCCACCCGACGCACCGATTCGCTGTTTGTCGAGATTCCAATCGGTCGCTTTGCTACGGACAAACTGCAATGCTCGAGCGGCATCATCCAGCGGTCCCTTTACTGGTGGTGTCACTCCGTCGGCAGTCGCTTCGTTAACAAATCGATACTCGACGGAGACCACCGAAATGCCTTCCTTTAACATCGTTGGCAACATCCCTGTCAATCCGCTCATTCGCCCACCGCTGCTCCACCCACCGCCGTGAATGAAAAATAAAACCGGCGTCGGTTTGTCAGACTCCGCTTGCCAAAAATGGAGCACTTGTTTTGGATGCGGTCCGTAGGCGACGTCGTACTGTGTTGGCGCTGGCAACGAGTGATACGCGGCCAGTATTTTTTTACTCTCTTGCTCACCAATCTCACGAACAAAGATGTTTCGCCAGCGAATCTCGCCGCCATGAGTTTGCAACATTATCGGCCCCTTCGCGGGTAACGGTTGAGATCGATCCCAGTAGTTCTCCATCACCGCGCCTTCGACCACAGCCCGTGTATTGAGCCAAACCCAAGTTCGATCGCCGACTTGGCGAATCTTCAATTGGTTCCATTGACCAAACGGTTTGTCTGCTCGCATGATCGGATCACGCCCCAAAGTTCCCGGCGTGTTGTTGAACAATCCGCCCGATCCTTGATGGGGTTTGCGATCCGGATTCTTTTTGTCGTAGGCTTGGTTCCAATCCCAAATCTGCACTTGTGGCGTGCCACGCAAGTAGATGCCGCTGTCAGCATTCGGTACCGTCTTGTACTCGACTAGCAATTCGATGTCGCCGAACTCTTGATCAGTGGTCGCGTAAGGGCCGTGACCATCGTTGATCAATTCACCGTTCTCAACTGACCAATGTTCAGGGAACTCGGCCCGCTGCTCGCGAAGATTTGTATCCTTCTTTTCACCTGATAGTTTTTCCGACGCATGCGGATTCCACCCATACCATCCCGATAGATCCTCGCCGCCAAAAATTGCTCGATAGCCCTTGGGTGGTTCGGGTTCTGCAGCGTCACAGGATGATGCCAACGACAGACAATCGAGCAGAACAATCAAAGGTGCGAGAGATTTAAAACCGTTTTGCATTATGAGCTTTCAAGGTGGGGTAGTCTTCTAATTTGGTCGCAAATCTCGGCGATTTTCGCTACGTTCGTACAAGCGTCAACGATCTCATTTCGTCTTGGCCTGTTCTAACATTTTACGAACACGTTCGTGTTCTTTTGCCAGTGCCGCTGGGGGAATTGGCATTGGCGTGAAGTCCGGCGATGGCTTGAGTGATTCCTCGGTTGGGATCTCTCGCCAGCGCAGATTGCGATACCAGACCGGTTGGCCGTGATCCTGTAACCACAGTTCGCCACCGCGGTCAGTGAGATCGCCGCCACGGATCGTCAACAGTTCCATCATTTCGGCCCACTTCGGATCGGTGTAATCAAAGTCGAGTACATTCTCGTCGTTGAGCCAATGCTGAATCACTGTTCCGTTGCACACCACTCGACCGCTATTCCACTCGCCCACTGGTCGCGTGGCATCTTTGGACGGTGCCATGCAGAAGAACAGCGATGCCGCCGCTTGTCGTGGATTTTCGCCATAGGGACTGTCGATATTGTCGAGTACTTGATATTCGACTTGACCGGGCCGGTAGTAAACGCCGCTGTTACAACCCTTGGATACTTTCCAATCGAAGCGGAGCTCAAAATCATCAGGAACGGGTTTACGTTTGAAAGTTAGCGAACCACCATCGGAGACGCGAAAGAACGCACCGTCTTCAATTCGCCAATTACCATCCTGGTTCCAGCCGTCAAAGGTTTTTCCGTCGAACAGTTCGACAAATCCTTGACGACTTTCTGCTTCAGTCATTCTGGCAATCTTCTTTGCCATCGGCCGGCTGATCAACATGCGAAGCTCTGTTCGTTCGCTGACAATCTTTTTTGCCAACACGTCCTCTTCGCGAAAGCGGACCATCAGGATTTCGCCATCGGTCGCCCGGTTGCGATCATAGGAGACGTAGATCATGCCATCAGGCGACTGAAAGCCATCGGGATAGCTGATCCCCTTTCGCTCGTCCAAAACCAACCCGCCGGTCCAAGTGTGGCCCTCGTCGTCAGAAAGCCATGCACTCAACTGCACTCGGCCATGATGCGAGTCGATTTGATCGCCATGCTTAACGAGCAGAATGCGTCCCGATGCCAACCGACGAACGAAGAAGCGAGCATTGGGTTGACTGACTCCGACAGGCTGAGTCGGCGTTGACCAAGTGCGACCTCCGTCGTTGGACGTTGTCTGCATCATTCCCGTGGCAGTGCGAGCGAGCATCCAAAGCGATCCGTCGGTACGCTCGACGATCATGTGCTCGTGCCAATCGGGGTTGGGGAACAGCGCGGCACCGCGGCGTTGCCAAGTGGCTCCTTGGTCGGTCGACACATGGACGCTCGCTCCACGCAGCGGATCAAGCTCAGCAAAGCAGCCGCGAAAGGGACCGAAGCCACTTCGCTGATCCAATGAGATGGGCAACATCCATTCTCCACTGGACAACACCGTCGGCTTATTCAGCATCACTCCATCGGCAATCCGCTGAGGCGACGACCAGGCTGGTTTTTCTGCATCCGGATTATCGCAACGCGTGGCCCAGACACCAGCACGGCCATCAAACATGTCCATCGACTGATCAAAAAACAACCACAAACGCCCGAGCGGATCGGTCCAGAGGTTGCCGACCAAGATACTGCGAGGTCGCGGTAAATCTTTGTCATGCGAATCGACTACCAAACGAGGTTGCGACCAAGATTCGCCATCATCATTGCTGGTCGCCAAAACGAAGAACGCTTCCGGACTATCTCCACCAGCAACCCAACACGCCCACAGACGTCCCTTTGGCGTTTGTTCGATCCCGATCGTCATTCCGTAGTCGAGTTTGTCGTAGCCGTAGTCCGGTAATGGTGATGTGTTAAGAGTTGGAGGTATAAGTGCCAGTTCGGCGATCTGCTCCATTTTTTTGATTCGAACTCCGGCTTGCTGTGGCGATTCTTTTGAAGTGGTCGGATCCTTCGTCAGCTGTGGCTTGATTTCCGTAGCCTCGCCAGCCACCGAATCGGCCTCGAAGACTTGGGCCACCGCTTCTGCATAACCGAAGCTTAAGAGCACAAAGACGATGATGCAGCACAAAACAATAGTTGGGTGACTGTGAGTCGTTGCGTGCATGGGGACGGGCGAGAGCAGGAGGTCCAGGCGGGGGCTGCATCATGCACTGACAAACACGTGATGCAGCGTTTGAGCGTTTGGAAAAGGAAAAGTGGATTTCCGGAACGCAAGTTAGGATTTTCCAATATAGCCCGTCGCGCACCGAGAAAACACTACGGCGCCGCATCCGCGCCCCCGAAGCCGCGACTCTACGCGCCCGGCGATGCGAAGCACCGAAAGCAAAATCGGTAAACCTCTATCGCTCAAACTTCCAGCCCACGGGTTGAGTCCATGCTTGCTGCTTTTGATTCTCAAATGAAGGATCTTTGGCCGCTTGTGAGCTTGTCACCACGGCGCGCACGTAGAGTTCGTTTCCCTCGAGCTGGTAGCTCGGATGCGTGCCCTCCACTGTACCAACCACGCGACCGATTCGATCAAGCTGGTCACGTTGACGAGTATGCTCGTCCGTCGCAGGCTCCTGTTCGTCAGGTTTGAGCGTGGCGATGAAGTCGGTTCGATAGGTTGCGCCGGGTTGCGTTTGGATCACGAGCGAGAGCGTTTTTCTCTGTTCGTTAAATCCGACATCATCGAGACTGACGCCGCTGGAAACATAGAAATCGCCTTGCTTCATCGCTCGTATCAAGTGCTCGGGCGTCAGGTAGCGACTGCGGACCATCACCCATCCGCGTCCAGGCCGCGCGCCCGACTCGCCGTGGTACTCGTGGCTGTCGTCGCAGCCGAGTCCCATGATTGGCGGCACGTTGACCTCGCTGAGACGGATCGCGTTGACCAAGTCCCAAATCCGTTCAACACCGGGGTGGTTCTCGTCGCCGAGATGATTGACTTGATTGTGACCGTTGTAGACTTCGAAGAACTGTTCATTGACAACCGCTGCGAGTTCTTCGGCCGTGATCGCATAGTGGAAATTGGGATGATTCAAGTGCGGCAAAACTTCGCGACCGTGACTCTTCCCGTGTTCGAGCACGGCGCGTAGATTGTTTTGCATCGTTTCACCAACGGTTGCGCCTCCGGATGGCGGTATCGTTTCGTTAATGTTGATGGCGCCCATGTGAACGGGTTTCCCTTGTGCGGAATCGCTAATTTCTTCCGCCGGGATCATGATGAACTCACCGGCGCGTTCCAGTAGCGAGCGAAATTCGTCGAGCGGTTTGAGACGCACCGCGTAATCGTCGCTCGCGGGATCACCCTGGGTCTCAACCCAGGCGTCTCCAAATTGATGGCGATACTTGTTCATCGTGTTTTCGTTGCTGCGTTTGATAACGGTCTTGACCGGCATCCATCGCATCCCCTCGCTGAGCGTGTTGTGATCGGACAGACCGAGAAAGTTGTAGCCATGTTCGCGATACCACCGGCCAATCATCTCGGGAAAGTCGTCGCCATCGCTCCACAATGAATGCGTATGCAAATTCCCCTTCCACCACCGCAGTTCAGGACTCTCGCCGCTTGACGAGGAAAAGTTCACTGAAAAAGCAACGAGCACCAGGCAAAGCCAACGCATGAATAGATTCCTCCGGGCGGGCAAATGGACTTCGGACTTAAACCAGTATCTCACGAATCACTTGGCCAAAATCTTTTTCGAGTCGTCGTCGGCCTTCGATGGCAAGTTTCCGTGGGTCCAAGCCGAGTTGATGCAGCACGGTGGCGTGAATGTCGGTGACGTAGTGTCGGTTCTCGACGGCGTGGAAGCCGATCTCGTCAGTTGCGCCGTGAGTGATTCCGCCCTTGATGCCGCCGCCCGCCATCCAAACACTGAACCCATACGGATGGTGGTCACGGCCATTGGACGACTGGGCCCCCGGAGTGCGTCCAAATTCGGTCGCCCAAACGATGAGCGTCTCATCGAGCAAACCTCGCTGTTTTAAATCCTTGAG
Organism: Rubripirellula sp.; assembly: GCA_041740415.1. Lineage (GTDB taxonomy): Bacteria > Planctomycetota > Planctomycetia > Pirellulales > Pirellulaceae > Rubripirellula. The sequence continues at coordinate 27,093 of JBGSLZ010000015.1, read as the reverse complement.
CAGTGCTGCGATCGGTTGATCGGTTTGCTGACACAACTTACTGTGGTTGTCTTTCAATCCTGCGTGGCTGTCCCACTGGCCAGCGCCGCCGTTGCTGCCGTGATAAACCTGCACAAATCGAACACCCTGTTCGACCAGTCGACGCGCCGTCAACATCTGACGACCAAACGTCTTGGTCTCCGCTTGATCGAGTCCATACTGGCGATGCGTTAGGGCGGTTTCGTCCTCGAGTCGTACGACGTCTGGAACCGCCGCCTGCATCCGAAACGCTAACTCATACGAACGAACACGCGCCCTGAGTTCCTTGTCGCTGGGAAACCGCGCCGTCGATATCTGGTTGAGTTGTCGAAGCAATTCAAACTCACCGGCCTGCTCTTCACGGAAAACACCGCTAGGCGGAGACGCATAGGGCAGTGGTGAATCCGAATCGATGTCCAGCGGCACGCCGTCGAATTGTGGCCCCAAGTAATTTGCGCGGTGACACTCCATGCCGCCACAGCAATCGGCAACCGGAGTTCCGAGCACTACGAACTGGGGTAAGTTTTCATTGAGTGAACCGAGGCCATAAGTGGCCCACGAACCGATCGTGGGAAAGTAACCATCGACGCGATGTCGCCCCGTGTGGAACTGCAACTGTGCCCCGTGGTTGCTGTCCTCCGTCCACATCGAACGAATCACACACAAGTCATCTGCACAGGTGCTCAAGTGCGGGAACCAATCGCTGATCTCGGTCCCGCATTGTCCACGCGGGCGAAACTCGACTTGCAGCGGATACAACTCGTTACGAATGAACCCGTTGTTGGGATCTAAAAAGACGACGCGTTCGTTTTCGAGAAAAGGACTCTCGAGCACGCCGGCGTGCGGCGACCCAGCGATCGTTTTGCCAGCGAATTGATTCAGTGCCGGTTTCGGATCAAAGGTCTCCAGGTGACTTGCACCCCCGATCATGAACAGCCAGATGACATTCTTGGCGCGAGGCGCGATCGCTTCGAGGGTCGTTGTGGCAGTGGCATCTTGTTGCAACAAGCTTGTCAGCGCGACACTCCCAAAACCGAGTCCGCAGTCTTGCAAGAAGCCGCGTCGGCTGTCGTTCGTCAGTGACGTGGATTTAATTCGATGAGGCTTTTGATTCATCGCAATGTCACAAAGTCGTTGTGGTTAAGCAGTACCTGGACGAGGCCCTCTCGTGCCCGCTGGGCCGGATCATCTGACGCGGTCGTCAACGTCTTGGATGGACCGTCAATCGTTTCTAGTGCTGCTGGAGAGGTGAGTAGCTCCGTTTGATGATGAAGAAAACTGGCGCACGCCGAGGATTCATCGGTGCCAGCCGAACGGCCGAGCGTCACACGGTAAGCTAATTCAATGAACGTGGAATCGTCCGCAGCCTCGGCAGTCAAGCGTTTCGCGAGTCGCCGCGATTGATCGCGAGAGAGCGGACTGTTTGCCAGTGCCAAAGCTTGCTGCGGGATCACGCTTTCGCTGCGACGGTAACAATCCGTCGGATTCGCGGCATCGAAGACGACGAGCATTTGCATCTGCTTTTCATAAGCGTGCCGAAAGTACAGACTCCGCCGAGGTGTCGTTTCACCGGTCTTGAAATCGAGATCCTCTCCGCCCATCGTGCGATCGAGCGATCCTCCGATCGCAAGCAGACTGTCACGCACCAACTCGGCATCCAAACGGCGCACGTCCGCTCGCCAGAACCAATGATTGTCTGGATCGATTCGCTCGTTCTTGATGCGATTGCCTTCGGCGAGATCGTCAACGTTTGAACTCAATCGATAGGCATCAGACGTCAAAATCAAGCGATGGATATGCTTCATGCTCCAATTGTGCTCCATCAACTCTACTGCCAAAAAGTCAAGCAATTCATGATGCCGCGGTCGAGGCGATCGCAACCCAAAATCGAACACGTTTTCGACCAATGGCTCGCCGAAGTATCGCAGCCAAATATGATTGATCGCCACGCGGGCGGTGAGCGGGTTGTCACGATGAGTGATCCAATTGGCAAACGCCTTACGCCGACCGCTGCTCGTTGCCGGATAAGTCGTGCCCACGGGAGTGAATTGATCGTTGGTCTCAAGCGTGGCAACGGATGCGTCGACCAGTTCTTTCTGTGCGGCGGCGAGAGCCTTTTCGCAAGCCTCAATCGCCGCCTTTTTCTTGGCCTCATCCGCTTCAATCGATGCTTTCGCTTTTTCGACTTGCGATCGCTTCTGCACCACATTTAGCAACGACTGCTGGTACTTAAATGATCGATCTGCGGTTGCCGCTTTAATCGCAAGATTCGTCGCTGATTCGTGGCGATTCAGGCTTGCTTTTGTCGCCGCCCAGCGAAGTTTCAGTGACTCAAGCCGTGTCTGGGCGACTGTGACCGCTTGGCGAGCTTCCGCCGTCGGCTCGTCTTTTTGATTGACCAAGTCGTCGCTCGCGCTGGCGAGTAGTGATTCAGCACTGACAAGTTCTTCGATCTCGATATAGCTCTTCAAGTAAGGATGTGCTGCCTGCTGAGTCAGCGTTACCAGATCAATTGTGAACGGGACCGATAGGATTTCGGGAACGTTTGCTTCGACAGGATGCTCTTTGTCGGGATTTTTTTCGTTTCCGCGATGATACAAGTAGGTGGCGACATCGAGATCAGCATCGTACGTACGCGGCAGTCCTTGTTTCGCTAAGTCCGCTTGCCCGGGTAGCTGCTCGGTGCGTACGCGATGCGGCTCAAAGATCGCTCGTACCGCATAGTATTCTCGTTGAGAGATTGGATCGTACTTGTGATCGTGACAACGAGCACAAGCGATCGTCATACCGAGAAACGCTTTGGCGGTATGTTCGACGGTCGCATCGAGCCAGATATCGCGATTACTGGCGTGAAAGTTACGTACCAGGAGTCCGGTCGCGCGCAGTGCGTTCATGTCATCCGGCGATATCTCGTCGGCCGCCAGCATCTCGCGAGCCATCTGGTCGTATCCTTTATCTGCATTGAGCGACTCGACGATCCAGTCACGCCAATGCCAGATATGCCGTTGACTACCGCGCACTTCGTCTTGGTACCCATCCCAATCGCTATAGCGCCAGATATCCATCCAGTGTTTTCCCCACTTCTCGCCATACGCCGGATCATCCAGCAAACGATCGACGAGTTTGCCCCAAGCGTCTGACGAAGGTTTGGCAAGAAAACTGTCTTGTTGATCTAGTGTCGGTGGTAAACCGGTGACGTCGAGATACGCACGTCGAATGATCGCCGCGTCATCCGCAGCGTTGTTCGGCACAAGTCCCTGCTGACGCCACTTCGCTCGCAGCAACACATCGACTGGATTAACTGTCTCCGAATCGGCGAGCTTCGCGAGTTCCGTCGACTTCAGCGGTGGTAGATATGACCAGTGCTGTGAAGGCGACTCGATGACGGGTTCGTCATCGGGACTCGGCGCGCCCAACCGGATCCACTCGGTGAGCAACTGCACTTGCTCGCGCGTCAGCGGCGTGCCCTCGCCGTCGGGCGGCATTCGCTCATCGAGTTCAGTTGCAACGACTCGCTGAATCAGTCGACTCGAACTGGCATCGTTTCGATCAATCACGCTACCACCATCGCCGCCACGTCGAACCAGCGTTCCGGCATCAAGTCGCAACCCAGCTTCTTGCTTGAGTACGCTATGACAGGCCCCACATTTTTCTTCAAACAGCGGTTTGATATCCGACAGGTAATCGACTTCGGCGCGAAGCGTCGAAGCGAGATAGCACAGGACGATGAGACTGATTGTGGAACGCGACATGGTTGGATGAGTGGATTTCGCGCGAGGGGGGATAGCACCAAGCATAACGCCAGCCACGGTACCGTGTCCAACTTTCCGCTTCGATACCCAGTGCGTCGATTTGCGGCAATCAGCTTACGCTATTCGGCACCCGTATCGATGGAGATTCAAAGGTCTCATGGATTTAGAATCGTTTCGACAGCGGATTGTTTCTCATCGGAAGTTGCGACGACGTCGAGGATTTTTCCCGCGAGTTGATTGACACTTCCTCGACCGTCCGGGTGGACGCGATTGCTTAAGAAGATAAAGAACAGATCCAATTCGGGATCGATCCATACGACGGTACCTGTGAATCCGCCGTGACCGTAAGCGCGTGCCGAAAGTTGGCTTCCCCGGTTGCTGGAGAAAGGAGATTGAATGTCCCATCCCAAACCTCGCAAGCCGCTCGACACGCGATAACGGGATATCATGGTTTGAACCGTCTCCGGTTCCAGGATTCGGATTCGTTTGCCATCGAGTTCGAGCGTTCCTTCGCCGAGCATCATTTGCGCATAGATCGCCATGTCGTTTGCGGTAGAGAAGAGTCCGGCATGTCCGGCAACGCCATTCAATGCAAACGCACGCGGATCGTGGACTTCGCCACGCATCCATTGGCCGCCGCGTTTTTCCGTCGGGGCGGCACGTTGCCTGAGTTCTTCACGTGGTTTGTAGCCGGTTTCGTTCATTCCAAGCGGATAGAAAATCGCGTCATGTGAAAACGTTTCGATACTCTTTCCGCTCACCTTTTCGACCAAATACGCCAAGGCGATGAAATTCACATCGGAGTATCTAAAAGTCTCGCCAACGGGGCCGATCAGTTTCAAGTTGCATATTCGTTCCCACGCCTTTTCGGAGCCATCGAGGTAGTCTGACAATGCGTTGTCGGGTATCAATCCGCTCGTATGCAACATGAGATTCTGAATCGTGATTGCATCTTTGCCGTGTGGGGAGAATTCCCCGAAGTAGTCAACGAGTCGATCGCTCAGCTTAAGCTGGCCCATCTCAACGAGCTTCATGATGCTTGTCGCTGTGGCAACGGGTTTCGTGATCGAGGCCATGTCAAAGACTGTATCGGTCGTCATTGGCAACCGTATTTCACTCACCTGCCGTTCTCCGAACGCACGCAAGTAGACAATCTTGTCTCGACGCCCCATACAAACGACGGCACCGGGAAGCTGGCCGGCCGAGATCCCCTCCTCGATCAGCGACTCGATGTCCTTCAATCGCTGCGATGAAAAACCGTCGGATGACAAATGTTCGACCAATGTCCGCTGGGCAGAACACTCATTGGGTAACGCAATTGATACAAGCAGGCTTGCCGCGATTCCCCATGCACATCGTTGCCCTAGTCTCAACTCGGCGGTAAATGGAAACATCGGATGATTTCTTCCTAAGGGATTTAGTGTGCAGCGACCGACGCAAAACTCGCACACTGTTCTCGACACCACAAATCGTCTTGCCGCAGTTCCGCCGCCATCAATTCGGCGACGGCGGGTGCAATCTCCAACGCCGCTGCGGAGCTAAGAAAAAGTGAGCGAGTTCGTCTTGCCAAAACATCTTCGACCGTACGTGCCATTTTATTGCGAACGGCCCAAATGATATCCGACCGCCGAAGCCGTAGTGACTCGCACATCGACTGGGAAAGCTCATTGAACTCTAATTCCAACGCTATGATCGCTTTCAAATCAGCACCGTAGGATCCTCGCGGGTCGTCTACGGGCGGCGCCTCCATGTATCCGCGCAGCCTCAGTGATTGCGTCGTGCAGTTGGCAGCATGCAACTTGGCTTCTTTGACCGCTCGATCGACACAGTCTTCCGCCATCTTTCGCACGGTTGTCCACATTCCTCCGGCGATCGTGATCATTCCTGACGCGGAGACGCGAATCACGTGGTCTCGTGATAGCGACGCGGTTCGTGTCGATTTGTCGCCTTTGACCAGCGGGCGAATGCCGGTGAATACACTCAATACGTCCTCGATCCGCGGCGCCTTGGATAGATACGCCGCAGACATTTCGAGTAAGTACTTGATTTCATCCGCTTGTGGGGCCGGTTCAAGCGCCGCATCAGAAATCGGCGTGTCAGTCGTTCCCACCAAGGCGTGACCGTGCCAAGGAATGATGAAGATCACTCGGCCATCGGGAGTCTTGGGGACAATGATCGCGGTGTTCCCAGGAAAGAACCGCCGAGGGAAACTCCAAGAATCAAACCAGAATGATCAAAGACGATCGCCCGCGAACTGGTCGTGCCTTGATCGAATGCCAATACAACGCCCATGGAATTCACCAATGAGAAGGAACAGAATCAAGACCCTCGCAAGTCTCGATATTTCAATGAGCATAACATTTGCTTTGTGTAAATGGTGACTTATCGAAAAGCCCGACGCTATGTTGACGTTTCGAAAATCCCCAAGCGGAAATGCAAATGACTCAACAAGACATCACACGCCGTCAATTCCAAAAACGTACCGCTGCCACGACGTTTGCACTCTCGACATCCACGGCGCTGTCGAGCGTTCGCGCCGTCGGTGTGAACCAACGAGTCCAGCTTGGATTCATCGGCGTTGCCAATCGTGGTGGTCAATTGATGGATGCCTTCGCCGAGCATGACGACTGCGAAACCGTTGCGATTTGCGATGTCGATTCCCTTGCGCTTGCCAAAGCCGCCGCAAAGATCGATTCAAAAACGTTTCAAACGGGTGACTTCCGCGAACTGATCGACCGCGATGACATCGACGCTGTCGTCATCGCTTCGCCTGATCACTGGCACGCGATTCAGTGCATTTCGGCATGTGCGGCGGGGAAAGATGTCTATGTCGAAAAACCGTTGTCGGTGACCATTCACGAAGGTCGAGAAATGGTCAACGCGGCACGCAAGTACAATCGCGTCGTGCAAGTCGGTACGCATCGCCGCAGCAGTCCTCAGTATGCGGAGTTGGCGGGGCGGGTTCACGACGGCCTCATCGGAAAAGTTTGCATGTCGCGAGCGTACCGAATCAGCAACATGGCTCCGTCGGGCATCGGCAAGCTTCCCACGACAATGCCGCCCGCGAATCTGGATTGGGAGATGTGGCTTGGGCCGCGCGGCCCGCAACCCTACCAGGAGAACATCGCGCCGTACAAGTTTCGATGGTGGCAAGACTACAGTTCACAGATGGGAAACTGGGGCGTTCATTATCTCGATGCGATTCGTTGGTGCACGGGCGATGAAGCGCCCCACATCGTCTCCGCGATGGGTGGTCGATTCGCAGTCGACGACGACCGCACGATTCCCGACACGATGGAAGTGACGTTTCAGTTTCCGTCCGGTCGCCTCGCGGTGTTCGGCATGTACGAAACCAGTGGCAATTCAATATTGCCCACTGGCGACATTGAACTGCGGGGCACGCTCGGGACGGCTTACCTGTCCGAGCAGGGCTACGAGATCCTGCCTGAGCAAGGAGGGCAGTTCGCCGGGAAAGTTGAAATGGCCAAGCCTGAGAAGGTTCTTGGAAGCAATAACAATCATCAGTTGACGACGCTCCACGCAAGGAACTTTCTCGACTGTATGGCATCGCGCTCGCAACCTCACGCGGATGTTGAGATCGGTCATCGCAGTACGACTTTCTGCCACCTGGCAAACATATCGTTGCGACTCGGTCGAAGACTAGATTGGGATGCGGCGAGCGAACGATTTGTCGGCGATGACGATGCCAACCAACTGCTGCACTATGAGTATCATTCGCCTTGGAAACTTCCTTCGTGACACCGTATTCACCTCAAGTCCCACAGCGTCCATGCCATTGATCATTCGTTGTCTTCTTTGCGTTTGCGCAATGGAAGTGTTTGCTGCTGCCCAAACGCTTACGATCTCGCCGCACGGTGAGCCTGGGCCGTACGCAATCTCCGATTGGAAGGTGGATTGGCCGCATTGCGAGTATGAGGACGGTGTACGAGAAGGGCGTCTTTCCATTGTGCGTCATCTCAATACTAAACGGTTTCGAGTGGATTACGCACGTGGAGGAATTGGCCCAGACAAAGGCGGATTCGGCTGGAGGTTTCCGATCGTCCGTCGCGACTCGGCCACTTTGCAATACGTTCTGCGTTTCAGCGATGGGTTCGATTGGAAGAAAGGCGGAAAATTGCCAGGGCTCTCGGGTGGACCCGAAAGCGTTACAGGCGGCAGACCTGCAAACGGGAAAAACGGATTCTCCTGCCGGTTGATGTGGCGTAAGGATGGTCGTGGTGAAGCCTACGTCTATCACATGAATCAAAAGGGTAAGTACGGTGAAAGTTTCGGATTTCCTGATTCGTTTCGATTCCCAACAGAAACCGATATTTCGGTGACGATGGTCGTGGGCATGAATCACCCGAATCAACGCAATGGTGTTTTGAAGATTTACGTCACATCGAATCCGTCCGATCCGAAGCTGGTCGTTGATCGGAACGATATACAGTGGCGAAGCGAATCAGATTTCGGTATCGACAGCGTGTTGTTTCAGTCATTTCACGGTGGCAGTGACAAGACGTGGGCGCCCAATCGACACTGCTGGGCCGAATTCGGTTCGATTGCGGTGGCGGACTAGCTGAACTTTCAAACGTAATTCCTTCCAAACCAATGTTGGATGTACGTAACGATCGACTTGTTTGACGTCGATCCGATATTGCTTCAGCTTTGCCTTTCGCCCGCTAGTGATGAGAACGGCGAACGTCTGGTGCCCTGTCATCAAGCATTGCGTTGAGAGGAGGTGCTTCGTTCTTTAGGCACGGCGATGACCCGATCGATGATTCGCAATGCGACCTACACGATACGGATTTCACCGACTTCATGCACGCGTCGCACCGTCACGTTGGGTAAACTGGACGTCGGTCATTGATTCCACGAAACCGATTGCCGAGCCACCTTGATGCCTTAACCGAATACGTCGCGACGTCATTTCTTGAAGACATCATCGATCGTGGCAGCGGCGACGATTGTCCCGCGTCATGTACTTGGTGGCCCCGGACATGTGGCTCCGAGTGACCGTGTGAACTTGGCCGTCGTCGGTGTCGGTGGTCGTGGTTTTCAGAACACCAAGGAACTGTTGCAACTGGATGATGTGCGAGTCGTCGCAATCGCTGATCCTGCGGAAAAGTGGGATCTCAGCGGGTTCTACTATCGCGGCGTCGCTGGACGTTTATCCGTGGTTGACGCAGTGGAAAAGCACTATCAATTGAACCACAGGAAGTTCAAATGCAAACAGTTCGTCGACTATCGCGAGATGATTGCTGAGCAGGCGAGTGAGTTTGATGCGGTGCTCTGCGCAACTCCCGATCACTTGCACGCCAGCGTATCGCTCGCGGCCTTGAGAGCCGGCAAGCATGTCTATTGCGAAAAGCCGCTCACGCACAACATCGCCGAAGCACGCTTGGTCGCGCGGGTGGCGAAAGAATCGGGATTGGCGACCCAGATAGGCAACCAAGGCCATTCGACGGACGACATTCGCGTGACATGCGAACTCGTTCGCAGCGGTGCGATCGGCGAGATCACCGAGGTTCACGCTTGGGTTCCGGCGACATACACTAAAACAAGCACCGACCGAGCCTCAACCGGTTCCCGTCGGACTGGATTGGGATTTGTGGTGTGGCCCGCGAACACCGATCCCGTATCACTCCGCCTATGCGCCGATGGCTTGGCGAGTCTTCTGGAAACTTGGCTGTGGCGCGATGGGCGATTTCGGTTGCCACGATCTCGACTCGGCCGTTTAGGGATTGGAACTCGGCCTTCCGCACACGATCGAAATGCATCCGGCCGGCGGTGATCCGGCGATGATTCCGTTTGGCGAAATCGGTTACTTCGACTTTGCGAGAGTTGCAGGCCGTTCTCCTGTGAGAATCACTTGGTATTCTCGCGGGCTGTTACCGCGGCGTCCCGATGCGTTGCCGGATGGAAATCAGTTGGCGCCGCGCGGTGTGTTGTTTGTCGGTGAGAAGGGAGTGGTCGTTTGCAGTGGTGTGGGCGGCACACCCAACATCTACCCTACAGAGTTGGCTGAATCAGTTTCGATACCCGAGCCAACGATCCCGCGATCGAAGGGACACCACCGTGATTGGATTGATGCAATCAAAGGCGGCCCGGCGGCGAGCAGTGACTTCAGCTACGGTGCGAAGTTGACCGAGATCACATTGTTGGGTGTGCTGGCTCTCCGCGTTAAAATGCCAATTCGAGGGGACGCTTCGGCGATGAGCGTCCAAGGCAACGACCAGGCAAATCTCCGTTGTCGATGAGTCATCGTGCTTCACTTTTTAACGCATGGCACATGCCTTCATTGTACGGCGTCAAACAGCCGCTCTCACCATGCAATGTACGGAACTTCAAGATTCTAAAGCGAATTGTGAACCGGATATGAAAGCCAAGCCTGGAGGCCGAATTATCCAAGGTCGCGAAGAAGACGAAATAGAAATTGCACACGATCGACGGCCGATTCGGAATGCGCGATGAGAGACCGAACGATGACATCCTGAACGTCGGCGGCATCAGTGCCGTCGCGTTCAACGCTGTCAGTTCGCTCTTGGAAAACAACGCGTCCCATTTCGTCCTCGAAATGGTCTCAATGGAGCTGAAATCCTTGTGAAAACCACGGAGGCGAACTGAATGCCGAAACGGCCGCGGCGGAGCAATTCTTCGCGAGCGTTATTTCTTCTCGGACGATAACGCGATGCACCAGAGGGCCGCATCGGTGCGAATGATCACATCATCGCCTGCCACGACCACTGATGAATTTGTCGTTTCATTCAGTTCATTCGTCGCCACTTCTTTCAAACCTTCGCGGTCGGGACGAAAGACTGTCGTGGTGCCTGTCTTGGTGAGTAAAAACATCAATCCGTCGGAAGTCTGCGTGATGCTAGACCAAGTACCACCTCCGCTACCGCGTTGCTTCCAAAGCTCGTCGCCCGTCTGCACATCGAGGCAATGAATGACACCACCCATGTCGCAGATGTAAATTTCTCCGTCGTCAGCGACGCCTGTGCCCAACCATCCACCGTCTTTTGGTTTGTGCCAAAGCCGATGCGTCTCCGTCACGTCGCCTTGACCGCCGGCCCGAATAGCGAGCGATGCGCCGTTGTAACCACCCAGCGCGACGATCACACCGTTGGACTCCATCGGTGATGCATACGCTAACGGACCACTTCCACCGCAGGTCCACAGTAAATTGCCCGTCGCCGGATCGTAGGCACTCACCCGACGAGGCAACGTGGCGACCAATTCAGAATGTCCGTCGACTTCCACGATAATCGGCGTGCTCCATGATCCGCGAAGTCGTTCGTCGCGGGGTTTATCGCTGCTGAAGTCGTTCGCATTGCCATCGTTTTCAGGACCGCTGAGTTCGCGTTCCGCCGAGTCATCGAGCGAGTTGACCTCCCATCGGGTTTCTCCAGTGGCCTTGTCAACCGCTATCAGAAACTCGCGATTCCCTGGACCAAAGTTTAAGATGCAAAGATCGCCATGCAAAATGGGTGACGAGCCGTATCCCCACATGTGTTCCTGAAGACCGAGGTCGCGCCGCCACAGTTCCACCCCAGCCAAGTCCCAGCACACCAAACCCGCTGAACCGAACCACGCGATGACGCGTTGCCCATCTGTGACAGGTGATGCTGAACAATAAGGATTCGTTTTATGGCTCGCTTCCGTATCGGAATAGGCAACACTCCGCCGCCATCGTTCTTCTCCAGTTTGTCGATCAATGCAGAGTAACGCGCGCTGTTTTATTTGAGAGAACGGCTGAGTCACGAAGATTTGATCGTCCCAGACGATCGGCGTTGAATTCCCCGCCTCAGGCAATTCAATCCGCCATTTCACATTCTGCTCCGGCCCCCACTGGGTCACCACGTTCTCGGCAGACGTCTCACCAGTACCCGCCGGACCCCGCCACTGGGGCCAATTCAAATCGTCACCATAGCTCGACGAAACGATCGCAAGGCAACACGGCATCAGGATGATTGCGGCTAGATTATTCATCGACGAACGATTCCATTTAGAAATTAGATTTCAAGCAAAGCATCAGTCTAGACGTTCGGCAGCTACTTTGCGAAAAATTAAACAGCATGCGCCCCGACAGTTTTAAAATCGAAACAGCCTTCAAGAGGGTCGCCATCATATTGTTTCTAACGGAACGTCAACTGGCTGTCATCGCAATCGCAGTATCCGTGCAGTCGGGGTCAACGCTGAATAACGACACTATGCGTGCCGATCAACCAGTCATACCAGTCATACCCGTCAACGTTCCGGTGCTGGTGCCGAAAGTGTCGGTTTCGATGCCTAATTGTTGAAGCATGCTAACGTAAAGATTACAAAGTGGGGGTGGGTTCTGGGGATCAAACGCCAAATGCGATCCGTGTCGGAAGCCGCCACCGGCAAGTAAAACCGGTAGATTCTTGACGCTGTGGCTGCTCGCGTTGCCGAGGTTGCTGCCCAGAAAGACCATGGTGTTGTCTAGCAAGCTGTCGCCCGCTTCCCTTGTCTCCTTGAGCTTTGCCAGTAGGTCGCGCACGGTCTTCATCGTCTCTAATTCGACGATCTTTAGTTGCGAGAGCTTGCCAGGATCTTGGCCGTGATGCGACAAATCATGATGCCCCAGATTCACACCCGAAATCGGCGGTGCTTCGGTTGAACCGTTCAACATAATCGTGATCAGTCGCGTAGAATCCGACTGCAACGCTAGATGTGTGAGGTCGAATAAGAGCCGCGTTCGGCCGATCAAATCAGCTTTGTTCGAGATATCTTGCGGCGGTTCGGCGCTGACGGTTGGCTTGGGTTTCTTGCTCCACGCTTCATCGGTTAATAGTCGTTGCTCCAGTTGGCGAACGCTACTCAAGTACTCGTCCAGTTTTTCACGGTCGTCAACTCCCAAGTCGGACTGCAATGAACTGGCTTGCTCGCGGACATCGTCCAGAATGCTGCGGTTGTCCTGCAGTCGCAGAACCTGTGCTTGGACTTCTGCGGGAGGCCCGGCAAGAAACATCTTCGCGAACACGTGCGACGGCGAGTCATCCGCAGGTACTTGCGCACCCGTCCGAGTCCACGAAATCCCCAAGCCATTGCAAGACAATGTCAACGTTGGGAAACGAGTTTGTGAACCAATGTGTTCTGCCGCGAACTGATCTAAGGAGATTCCGTTCCGAAACCCAGGTCTTCCGGCTCCCGGTACGCCTGTCAAGAATGTGGCGGTTGCCTGGTGAGCGTATCCCGGACTGACGCCGTTGTGGGATAAGCCAGAGATGACCGTGAAGTCGTCTTGATATTCCTGGATCGTTTCCAGGTAAGGCGTCAACGCGTATTCTTTGCCTGCTTCCGTCGGGATAAAGTGGTCTGGATGTAGACCCAGCGGGTTGCAGATGCAAACCATCCTTCGTGGCCGCTGCTCGGTAGTTTGAGAGCCGAACGACTCGAAACTAGGCAACGTCAGCGCGACACCCCCGGTTCGTAAAATCTGTCTACGGTTCAGTTTCATGGTGGTCTCCGATGGGGTAGCTTTCGAAGCTCTATGGGTCAGCCAAGCAAAGCTACTTATGCTGAAAAATGCTGCTCTGCACGACTTCATGAATGAGTCGTCTGAATCCGTAGTTCTGGTCTCGAATACGTGCCACGATGTTGTCAATTTCCGGTTGATCAGAAGTCGTGGGCGCCGCGCCCGTTGCGTACTCCACCAGCTTTTTTGCCAGTGATTGTGCCAGCTGATCTTTGTCTTCTAACAACAGTTGCTTGTATTCATCAATGTTTTGGAATGATCGGCCGTTGGGCAACACATCGGACGCATCCACCGCGGGGCCATGGAGATATCGCATCCTTTGTCCGTTGACGACTGCTGGTTCGCCGCTGCCGATACTTCGATAGTTATCACGCCAACCGCCAATGACATCATAATTCTCCAGTGCGAATCCTGGCGGATCGATCGAGACATGACATGTGGCACAGGCAGCGTCTTGTCGGTGCTTTGCCAATTGCGCACGGATCGTCGTCGCACCGCGAATGTCGGGTTCGACAGCCTCGATATCAACCGTCGGTTTCGGTGGCGGCGTTCCCAAAATTCGATCCAGCACCCAAGCACCACGAGTAATTGGTGAAGTGGTTGTTCCATTAGCAGTCACTTTCAGCACGGCCGCCATCGTCAGGACGCCGCCACGATGGCTGCCCGATGGCAGCGACACCTTACGAAACGCCAAGTCTTTGACATCGGGGATGCCATAGTGTTCGGCCAGTCGCCCATTGAGCATCGTGAAGTCTGAATCGACGAAGTTTGTCAGGCTCAGATTGTTTTTGAGGACTTCTTCAAAAAACAACGTAACCTCCTTTGTCATTGATTCTTTAAGCAAATCGTCGAACTCCGGATACAACGTGTGGTCCGGCATCGTGTCGTCGACGGCGCGAAGTGCCAGCCATTGGCTGACGAAGTTCTCGGCAAATGCCGCTGACTTGGGGTCGTCCAGCATGCGTTCTACTTGCTCACGAAGCGTATCGGGTTCTCGTAGTTGCTGTTGTTGGGCGAGGGAAAGCAGTTTGTCATCAGGCATCGAACTCCACAAAAAATAAGACAGTCGGCTGGCAATCGCGAAATCGTCCAGCCCGCCCGGTTGCTCACGTAGAAACAGGAAATGAGGAGAAACCAAGACCGCTTTGAGGCCAACTCGAATTGCCTGCTCAAACGAAGCGCCATCGTCGAGTTTCGTTTTCACGCGTTCCAACACCGGCTTGATGTCCTCGTCCGACACCGGTCGCCGGAACGCGCGTTCGGCAAAGTTACGCAGAATTCGCTCCGAATCGACAAGCGGTTGCCGTGACGCAACCTCCCAACGGTTGCGATCATTAGGGTATTGCTCGTGCGACAAATCACCGAAAATCTGCTGATGGCTTTTCGGCGGCCACGAGTCCAGAATCGGGCCTTCAACTTCCACCCACTGCACGACCATTCCTGGGCCTTCGTACTTATCCGCGCCGACTTTCTCGACTTCTTGAGTTCTCGTTTTCAGACCATCCGCGACGATTCGGATCGTTTGTCGTGCTTTCATTTGATCAACAAACTCGACCACGGTCGGCTCCTTGGGAGGAACCTCGAAATAGCCGATCAGGTATTGCTGTGCCGACGCGTCCATGGGACCAGCGTTCACATGAAAAGTGACGGCTTGATCGGTTTGAATTCCATAGCCTGAAAGCCGAAAGCGGTAAAGGCCCGGATGCCGCGACATGAATCGCCACAGCGTGACCTGTATGTTTGCGTTGACTGCCGTTGCAAAGATTGCGACACCGTCATCCAAATGGCGATAGACGCTTCCGGTGGGCATCACCGTTGTTTCGTCTTTGATGTCATGTCGTTGCATGATCGTTTCTGGTCGCGGACCGTCGGCGATCGCGACCTCCAAAACTCTGTCGGCCGCAGCGAGGTAGCTTTCCATGAGGTAAGTCGACACGTGCAATTCCTCGGCACTATTGTCGAATCCACTGGTCGATGTACTGAGTGGTAGTAGATCTTTTAAGTCAACCTCGACTCCCAACAAGTCTCGTACGGTGTTCGCATACTCATTTCGATTCAGACATCGCAGGACGACGCGTCCTTGAGTCGCACGCTGAGCAACTTCGCCCTTTGCCACGTGTTGATCAATCCAGGCCTTCAGTGTTGCGATCTGCTCTGCAGTCGGACGCGGGTTGTCCTTCGGCGGCATGTTTCCTGCATCAACCTGTTGGCGGACCAACAACCACGATTGCCGAGTGTCGTTGTCAGAAAGATTGCGAGACAGCGTACTGAGATGAAAGTCACCCTTGGGCGTATCGCCCGTATGGCAAGCCTGACAGTGTTGGGCGACGAACTGTTCCGTCACGTCCGCTGACTGGGGCCGTTCGAGATTGCGGACGTCCTGGCCCCGCACGTGCAAGAAACCGTTGACCATAAAAAGCACGAAAATGCAGACGATTCGCCAAGATCTCATTGTTTGGTAGACCAATTGTCCGTGCGGTTCAGAGTTTCAACGCTAGATTTTCTGTGATGCCGATGTTGGCATTGAACATCATATCCCGAAACCGCGCGCCATAGCCGCAGCGGCAACGCCATGGAGCAATACTTGATCTTCATTTTTCGATTAGAGTACGGGTTCCCACTGGGTGATCCTCAATTTCGTCCGTTGTGCGGAATTGCAAGCGTCGGAAGCCTTGGAGCTTGCCGAGTGGAACAACGACCACATCAATTGCCGATCGGTTGAAAGTAACGTTCAGCCAATAAAGATTCTTCAACAGTGATGCCGCTTCACCCCAACGCGTCATTCGCTGGACATGACCTAAACCACACTCCTAAAAAAAACGATAGCATGCCGATTAAACTTTTAGCGCTCGTTCTTCCCGCTACCGCGTTGCTCATGCTCGCTGCAATGGAAGTTCATGCGGACTGGAGCAATTGGCGTGGACCGCATGGCAACGGCGCAGCGGACGCGTCCAACCTACCGGCGGATTTTAGTGAAGCCAACACGCGATGGATTGCCGATCTCCCAGGTAAAGGTTGTTCGACACCGATTGTTCAGGACAAAGTCATCTACGTCACCGCTCCTGTCGATGGCAACGATGCGATACTGGCTTACGATTGGAACGGCTCGTTGCTTTGGACAACGATCTTCGGAACTGAAGACGCGGGCAAACATCGTAACGGTTCAGGCAGCAACGCGTCGCCAGTGACCGATGGCGAAGTAATATTCGTTTACTTCAAGAGTGGCACGTTGGCGGCTGTCGAAATGGACGGCACGGTTCGTTGGAAGACAAATCTTGTTGAACGGTTCGGAAATGACACTTTGTTTTGGGACCATGGCACCTCGCCTGTGTTGACGAAGAAGCTCGTCATCATGGCACGCATGCACAACGGAGAGTCGTGGCTTGCCGGGTTTGATAAATCGACCGGCGACATCACCTGGAAGGTGGCGCGTGACTACGACGTACCCAAAGAATGTGACCACGGCTATACGACGCCGCTGGTGATTCAACATGACGGCAAGGAATCGTTGTTGGTGTGGGGTGGCGAGCATTTGACGATCCACGATGCCGTCGACGGCAAGCTGGTTTGGAGTTGCGGCAACTTCAACCCTGAACAGAACCAGCTTTGGCCTGCGATCGCAACGCCTGTCGTTGTCGGTGACACGGCCGTGATCTGCTACGGACGAAATGATCGCGATATACCTCGCACTTTCGGCATTCGATTGACGGGTGATGGCGACGTGACAGAGTCGAATCACGTCTGGGAACGCGACGATGTTGGCACTTTTGTTCCGACACCAGCGGCTTACCAAGACCGCGTGTACATCGTTCGAGATAAAGGCGAAGTCGATTGCATCGACCCTGCGACGGGAACAACCCTTTGGAGCGATGCGTTTCCGAAACACCGAAACAAATTCTATGCATCACCGTTGATTGCAGACGGCAAGATCTACGCACCGCGTGAAGACGGTGTGGTGTTTGTCGCGTCGATCGCCGACGGTCAATTCAAGCAACTGGCAGAAAACGACATGCAGGAACCGGTGATTGGATCGCCAATCGCGGTCGCCGATCGCTTGTTCATTCGTGGCGAAAAACATCTCCATTGCCTCGCTCGACCCAATACGACGAACCAATAACTTTGCTGAACCGCCTTTGTGCTTCTTTACCACCAAGGATTATTGTTATGCAACGCACACCCGTCGCTATCGCCTCTGTTCTCCCGTTGCTGCTTTTTTGCAATGCTGCCTTGGCCCAGAAGTTGACTTCCGATGTTCCTTACATTGAGAACGGTCACGAGCGCCATGTTCTCGATATCTTCACTCCCGAAGTCCACTCTGAAAAGAACTTGCCCGTCATGTTTTGGATTCATGGTGGTGGATGGCAGGTTGGCGACAAGAGCGATGTGGCACTGAAACCCAAGGTGCTGACCGAGCGAGGATTTGTCTTTGTTTCGATCAACTATCGACTGCTGCCAGAAGTGACCATGGAGGAGCTGATTGGCGATGTCGCTGCGTCACTCGGCTGGGTCCACAAGAACATTTCTCAACACGGTGGCGATCCAGAACAAATTTTTGTGGGTGGACATTCCGCGGGCGCTCAGTTAGCGGCGTTGATCTGTGTCGACGAGCGCTACTTGAAAAAAGAAGGAGTGCCGCTGAGTGTTGTCAAGGGCTGTATCCCAGTGGACGGCGATACCTATGATATTCCCAAGATCATTACGACAGCGGAACTGCGGCAAACACTTTACGGCCGTGAGATGTATGCCTTCGGTCATCGGCAAAAATTCGGCAACGAACCGAAGAAACATGTTGACTTTTCAGCCGTGACGCACGTCACAAAAGGCAAGAACATACCCCCGTTCCTGCTCCTGTACTTCCGGGGAAATCCGGACACGCAAGCTCAGGCGAATCGGCTGGAGAGCGTGTTAAAGGCAGCCGATATTCCAGCCCGCGCGTACGGTAAAGATGACAGCAACCACAGTCGTTTGAACAACGATCTCGGCAATCCCGACGATCCCGCGACAGAGGAGTTCTATAAGTTCCTCGACTCGCTCGTTGTATCTCATCACGTGCCCGACTAATGCTGATTTGAAGTTGATTCTCGGCTCGTGTACTTCACTTCGCTCCACTCCATTTCGCGAGATGATAAACGGCGACCAGGCAGACGTCGCGCTGAATGACGATAGCGTCTTCGCGTACGTTAGACACTTCATGAATCCGAGCTAGCTCTGCGGAAAAATCTGTTTCGTCACGGTCATGCAAGCTATCGACCGCGCGCATCCATGCATCGAAACGCAGCGCGATATCTCGGGCGCTTCGGTCGTCCGGATCTTGCTCGTCCGTTTTGCCGTTGAATACTACTATCTGCTCAGCGATCGAATTACCCGTGTCACTCAATGCTTGTTCGAGGCTCGTGTGAATGTATTCAAACATCGCAATGCTCACCTTGTTGCCCGCCCGAAGTGGGCCGAGAGAATCGCACACCGCTCTCTCCGCAGGACTCAGCATTTGGTTCTACTGATGCCTCGCTGGCGCGACAAATTCATGCACTTGCGCAAACTGCTCGCGGCTATTTGGCCGACACGAGCAACCGGTCCCCAACTCAGCGGCAAAGCCAATCCGTTAAGCCACCGATTGAATTCCCGACAACATGATGAACCGCCGCGTTGTGCGATCGGCGAGCGATTGAAAGTGATTGGCATCACCGTGTCGCTCATAGGGGCGTGCGGCCAAAATGCCGCAACGTGTGGCATCCAGCAGGCAATCGCCGTCACTTCGGCGATCATCCGATCGATCGGATGGTCGCCGGATCGGCTCACCAGTTCGTCCACTCGACTCTCCAGTTCCTGAACCACCGCCTGCGACAGCAGATGGTCGTCACCCGTGAGTTGTTCGAGCACCATCTGCTTCGCGCCGACGACGACTTGAAACAGCGATCGCACTAATCGAGGCGCCAAACGAGTCAGCCGATCCAACTCGTCTATGGCGTCCTGATCGCCAAGGGCTGCCATGCGGCGAAGCTGATTCAATTGACTCAGCTTCGGTACTGATGAAACGGCTAGCTGAGCGTACTCACGTTCAGCATCGCCATCATTGGAGTCGCTGGTTGTCATGTTGGCATCAGTCTCGTTCGCTTCGTTGGATAAATTTTGAAATAGTCGAGCCAACGCGAATCGGATATTCAGCGCGTCGATCAATGTTCTCATGTGGGCGTCGATGATCTGGCTTCGGCTGCGATCGCGGTCCGCACGCTTTCGATGCTCGACCGTCTCTTGTCGTCTGAGTCGATCGGCCCAATAGGCAATCATGGCTGCCGGGTCCTTGGTCGAACCGATGTGAGTCTTTGCGACCACATCGCCGACACGACATAATTCGTTGATGTAGGTTACTACCAAGACTGGCTGATCCACGCGCCCAAGACGCCGAGGATCAAGGTTTCCAAACGAAAGGCGATGAAGGGGCGTCCGATCACAGAAGATGAATTTAAACTGATGTTAGCGGCTGTTCCCAAAGTCGTTGGCGAAGACGCAGCCGAGTCTTGGAAACGGTGTCTACATGGACTCTGGGAATCGGCACTTCGAATCGAGGAGCTGATGAACGTTGCCTGGGATAGGGAAGGGGCGATTGTTCCTCAATGGACGGACGGGGAACTTCCCGTCTTGCGCATACCGGCGCCGATGCAGAAGAACGATACCATCGCGATCTCGTAGCTGAATTGCATCACAGTTGACATTCTTCTCCGGTTCTTGGTTGACATTCAGGCTGACTGGCAATAGATTAGGTAAATACTTACAAAACTATCGGAGCATTCAGTGGCGCGACCCAGTCAAACGGAAGAGCAATCAAAAAAGCTATTGCCAATCGTCTGCGAGGTCTTCAGCGAACTCGGATACCGACGAACAACGACAGCAGAGCTGGCCAACCGATGCGATGTTCGAGAAAACATCCTGTATCGACTATGGCCGGACAAAAAAGCGATGTTTTTGGCCGCGATCGATGACATTTTTCGGTCCCGTGCTGAAGTGTGGAGCGAGATACTGGCGGATCGCCCCGCGCCCGAACAGGCTGTTGAACGCATCGTAAAGTATGAGTCGCAGCATCAAGGTGAATTCGGATTCTATCGCATAGTCTTTACCGCCCTGACAGAAACGGATGACGAAGACATCCGAGTTGCATTGGTGAACATGTACAAGAGTTTTCATCAGCTCGTATGCAGCCAAGTCGAAGCGGGGCGTGGATCCGGCGATCTGGAATCCGACTTGCCAGTGGAGATGGCCGCTTGGGGTTTGCTCGGGTTGGCCACAATTTCCAACATCATTCGAGAACTGAAGCTGCTGCCGCCGCGTCAGCGAGAACGAATGTTTGCAACTGTGGCGAAGTGCCTTGTGGGTGGAGAGAGTTCCTAGCCCTTTTTTTAGCTAAAAAGTAAGCGTTTACTTACCTTTGTCGGAGAATTACCTTGGACAGTATTTTGGATCGCCGTTCGTTTCTTGCTGGTGCGCTGGCGTCACCTTGGTGTGCGAGTGCGCTGATGAAGACCGCTGGCTCGGAGGACATCCGACAGCGTCCCACGCTCGATATTCATGTCCATCTATTTGGTGTGGGTGCCGCTGGAACGGGCTGCCGGATGTCGGAGTCGATCACTGACGGCCGTGCGTTCCGTTTTCTGACTGAGATGCTGAAACTGCGCGTGCCCGGAAAGACGCTGGACGAACGTTACGAAGAGGTACTCGTTCAGCACTTGCAGTATTCCGGGCTCACCATGGCGGCAATCCTCGGGCAGGACGCGGTCTACGATCGCAACGGCAAGGTGGAATGGGATCGCACGTCGTTTTATGTGCCCAATGATTACGTTTTCACCGTTGTAGCCAGGCATTCCCAAATAATGATTCCATGTCCTTCCATCAATCCAAACCGGGCTGACGCTATCGACGAACTGATTCGCTGTCATGAAAAAGGCGCTCGGATGCTCAAGATTCATCCTCCGACACAAGGTGTGGATGTTGCCGATTTGAAACACACAAAGTTTTTTCGTGTTTGTAGTGAACGCAACATGGTCGTTTTGGTTCACACGGGCCATGAGCACAGTGCTCCGGTGATCGACAAGAACCTGGCGGCACCACACCGTTTGGAACTGGCCCTCGAACAGGGATGCACTGTCGTGGCCTGTCATGCCGGAACTGGGTGGATCAGCGATTCCCCGGATCAGCTTCCGGAGTTTGTATCCCTACTGAAACGCTATCCAAAACTATGGGGCGACACTGCAGTGCTGGGTACGTCGGGCCGGGTTGGTGATGTCGAACGTCTGCTCGAGGATAAGGAGCTGGTTTGCAGTCGATTATTGCACGGCAGCGACTTTCCGTTTCCAGCTGAACCCATGGCCTTTGCTGCAAGAATTGGAGACACAGCCGCTAAGCAGATTCATGACGAGGCCAACTTGCTGAAAAAGGATTTCGACCTGAAAGAGGCACTCGGCATCGGGCGAGCCAGTGCTCAACTCGCTTGGAATGTTGCCTGTGCCAATCCGGCCATCACCTGTAAGGCATTTCAGCATCGCTCCTCCGGCTTCTGATTCTAAGTGTCCGCGTTTCAACATCAACATATAAGGAAACACCATGCGCAACATCATGCTATTCAGTGGCATTCGCCTGCTTTGTTCAACTGGCTGCGTACGTTCGCTGCATCTTCTTTACAAGGAGTAGGATGTTGTCTTTGATCCTCGTCTGATTGGCATCTGGACATACGAAAGCGGCGAGTCCGCGGAGCTCTCAAAGCTCAACGATAAGAAGTACCAGGTTGTCTACAAGTATCCTGGTGATGAGCGAGCGGGGAGGGCAACCTTTGTTGGCCATCTGATGAAAATTGAGGGCTCGCTGTTCATGGATCTGTTTCCGAAGGATCCGGACCAGAATTCGAATCCAGAAACGATGAGCAACTCCTTTAATCGAAGTCACTTCGTCCCGGTCCATTCGTTTGTGCATCTTATACAGATTGAGCCAACACTGCAGAGTAGCTCGCTTGATATCGACTGGCTCCGCGAGATCACGACCAACAATCCCCAGGCAATCCGGCACGAGAAGATTGGTGGCCAGATCATTCTGACTGCATCAACCAAAGAACTGCAGGCATTCCTGCTCAAGCACCTGAAAACGAAAGGAGCGTTTAAAGCAATGGGCAACCTGCAACGGGAGGCGGAAACAACAGTACCGCCAAAATCACCCGGCAGGCTGGGTACTGAGGGTAGGTAGGACCCGACGAATTCATGACCTGTGCCAGCTGACGAGATGTATCAATTGAAAGACGCTGAGCTGCACCGGCCAGGGGTGCACGATGAATCGACGGCTGACGTTTCCAGACTCGTTGCTGCGGCTGGAAGCCCCTGCCAATGAGAACTCCTCAGCTTTTTCCCAATTTTTGCTGATAGCATTTTCCCCGCCACTGGAGTGCCTTCGATGACCGCTCAACGTCGTGTTGTAGTTTTTGTGAATCCTCACGGAGGAAAGCGGCGTGCATTTTCGGTGTTGGAGAGAACCAAGCCAGTACTTGCAGAAGCTGAGATTGAACTGGATGTGCGAGTGACGCAGTATCCCGGACATGCCGGCGAGATTGCCCGTACGCTGGATCTGAACGGTTATTACGGCATTTGCATCATCGGCGGTGATGGCACAGTCCATGAAGTTGCCGACGGTCTCATGCAACGCAATGAATCGATTTCCATTCCCCTCGGAATCATTCCGGCAGGAACCGGAAACACCCTTGCGGAGCATTTGCAGTGCAATGATCCACTCGAAGCTGCAAGACGGATTGTGGCTGGGACGATTCATCCGCTGGATGTGATTCGAGTCAGTTTGAAAGACCAAGTCGTCTACTGTGTAGACCTTGTTGGTTGGGGCGCAGTGGCCGATATCAATTGCACCGCAGAGAAATGGAGACTACTTGGGATGACGCGTTATACGGCAGCCACACTCTGGCAGGTTCTGCGTGCAAAGCGACGGCGAGCGACGCTGGTTCTTGACGGTGAGATATTCGTAGGCCAGTTCCTCTTTGTCGTTGCATGCAATCCAAAGTTTGCCGGTCCCGGAATGATGTTAGCGCCACATGCGGAACTGGGCGATGGCAGGATCGACGTGATTGTCGTTCGCAAGGCGGCTCGCTGGGAGATGCTGAAGCTGTTTATCAAAGTGTTTGACGGTTCTCATTTGGCTTTAAGATTCGTGGAGTACCATCAAGTCCGCTCGTTCGCGATTGAATCAGAGACTGATGACCCGATGGATCTTGATGGTGAGATGAAAGGCCACGCACCGATGACCGCGGAGGTCCTGCCATCGGCACTGTCGATTTTTGGTTAAAATTGGAAGTTTCGTCGATCATCTTCCCGCTTGGCATCTGCGGTTTTTGTGAACCGTTCATCATTTTGCTTCATAGTTCAATGACCACCGAGGGCTATCAATTGTCTCGTAAAGTACTGTGTTCTGCCTGGGGAGCACCTATCCTCGCACTTGGGTATCTGTTGACGTTATTTGTCTTTCTCACTCTCTCACCCGTTCGATTTGATCGAAGAATCCGAACTGTCGGGCGCGGCGGTTTCCTTTTGTGCCTAATCTTCGCAATGGTGCCGTATTGCATCGCGGATGAACCTGATTTGCATGACTTATCCGTTGCGGCACTGATCGAGCAGCTCGGTAGTGATCGTTTTGCAATCCGGCAATCGGCTCATCAACAACTGGTAGGAATGGGAAAGGACGTTCGACCCCAGTTGCGCCGAGCGACTCAAGGGATTGGAGCAGAAATACGACAGCGAGCCAAAACGATTTTACGTGAGATGCTCGGATCTGGAGTCGTTTTGTATCTGCCCGACGAGATGAGACATTCGATCAACGAAGCCGAAGATGGTGCTGCTGAAAGCCTTGACAGCCGAAGCCTCTCTTTTCCTGACGCCGGTTCGATGGTCTTTGGGGATTGCCTGAAATTGGATACGGACGATCATTTTACGATCATGGCTTGGATCAAGCCTCGGCGTATCATTGCAAGGACATGGAAGTTCGCTGAAGATCAGCCAGAGGAATCGAGTTACCCATGGGGCCGATATCCAGCTTCCTGGGCCGGACACTTCATTGCCTCTAAATGGCTAAGCGTGGGCCAAAACGGTGACTTTATTTTTGCAATAACGCCGTCGTGTCACCTTGGACTTGGCGTTGGCAATCGGTCAAGGAATCAGTTCGTTTTCGATGCACTAGAGACAACACACCCCATCGAAACGGACTGCTGGACACATGTTGCGGCAAGTTTCCAGAGTGGCAGGATTTGTCTGTACATTGATGGTGAACTGGACTGCGAAAAGCAATCGGTAACGATTCGACACACGGATCGCAGCGAGTACGTTCGCGACGATGTTCACATCGGCAGTTTTTGGAACAAAATGAGAACAAACGATGGATCGTTGTACGATTTCGATGGACGGATTAGTGAACTATGCCTGTTCAATCGGGCGTTAACGCGTGAAGAGATCACGGCCATCATGCGTATGGTGGAATAGGTGCCGCCTACAGAGGAGTCGAAAGAGAGAAAGTTGATTAGAAACGGTTCACCGACGCAGATCCTCTGGACGGCGACGACGAGCTAACTCTGCTAGATCGCATCGGTCTGCGCCACCTCCGCGCCCAATCGCAGGCTGACTTGGATGCTCCGGCTTCATCGACCGGTAGATTGTCCGCCCGTGAACTTCCGCCGGCAGCAAGGGCATTCACCCTCAATTCCCTTTGGTAAAGCCATGAAAGCGGAAGGCTGAGGGATCGTCATGATCGCTTTGAATGCCAATGGATCTCGATGAGCGTAGTGCCGGTACGTGACGCCGCTGACAGAGTGACCGAGGATTTCGATGGAAGACTCAGGCATGTGTTCGTCATAGTATGTCGCGCAGGTCTTGCGGAGGTCCTTCAGCAGCCAGTCTTTGGCAACGCCGGTTTCAATGTCGACTTTATCGCGAATCCCGGCGAGGGCGATCAACTGTTTGAAGACCACGTTGGGCCTCGCAGTTCCACCCACGAAGATCGGTTCCTCTGGTACGAGCGTCGGAGGTTGAAGCCGACGCAAATGTGCGTGAACCACTCGATTCATCGGCCGATAGAACGTTTTGTTCGTTTTAACTCGTCGATAGAATAGCCATCCATAGCGAGATCGAAGCTTCGATTGTCGATCGGGCGATTCATGGCTCCAGAAAACGTGCCGCCATAAGAGCGGCTCGTGAGTTGTTTTGGTCTTCCAGATGGTGCCCCTGTCCAGACCATAGTTGAAGAAAAGAACGATTGCGGATCGCCAGTACTGGCCAAACGAGTGCAGTTGCTTCCACGCGCGTGGGCGACGCATCTGGTACGTGGCAAAGTAGAGTGCGTTCAGTTCCGCCTTGCTCAGATACTGACGACCAGCGACATCGCGTTGCGGACGCGGGTTTGGGAATCGCGGAAGCGATTCTATGATGTCGTTTTCCCATGCCCATGCGGCGACAGCGCGGACATGATCGCGTGCCTTGTTCGATGTCCGCTCCGGATTCTCGCCTCCTTGTTCAACCGCATCGTCGTAAACCCAATCCAGGAAATCTCGAATGCTTGATCGGGATAGCTGTTCCAGAGGAATCTCTTGCCCCCAACTGATCCACTTTCTCACGGTGGCTTTGTATTCGTCGCTTGTGCCCTTCGAGTGCTTCTTGGCTTT
Source organism: Rubripirellula sp. (assembly GCA_041740415.1). Taxonomy (GTDB): domain Bacteria; phylum Planctomycetota; class Planctomycetia; order Pirellulales; family Pirellulaceae; genus Rubripirellula. The sequence goes on along the minus strand of JBGSLZ010000015.1, from coordinate 1,130 downwards.
GCAATAGCGTTGGACAGCGGATAGAAACTGTGTCGACATCTGGAGAATCTCCTGCGTTGCCGTCGACTACCTCCAGTAGGCTCCACTCGACATGCGACGTGACCGAATGCTCCCTGCTTGACCTCCGAATCTCGGAATAAAATACGACACTCCACAGTAGTCGCGACCGTCGCGTGGTTGGAATTGCCCACGAAAAGTTGACAGTGGACCGATCTTAACGAAAAGGTAAATGGTGTGTCCTGAGGATCAGGATACACCGACGATTGACGGTTCTTTGATCGCTTGCTCGAAGTCGATAGGACTCTGGTAATCCAGCGACGAGTGCAAGCGATGAGGGTTATAAAAACGTTCGATGTAGTCAGACACGCCGCGCGTGGCATGTTCGTGCGTGTCGTAAATCTGCTGCACTTCTTCAGTCTTGTAGCTCTTGAAAAACGATTCCATCGGCGCGTTGTCGTAGCAGTTCCCGCGACGGCTCATGCTTTGAACGAGTCCATTGGCGGCTAAACGATGGCGGAAATAATCGCTCGCAAATTGGGGTCCGCGATCGCTGTGAACGATCAGGCCCGCTGTCGGATTGCGAAACGTGAGTGCTTGATCCAGTGCCCCAACCACCAATTCCGAATCAATGTTCCGGCTGGTTTTCCAGCCGATAATCTTTCGTGAATGCATGTCAACAAATGCACAGAGGTAGCTGAAGCCTTCATGCGTTGGGATGTAAGTGATGTCCGTCAACCAGACGCGATTGATCGTCTCTGTTGCGAAGTTCTGGCCAAGGAGATTGGGAGCGATAGGCATCGAATGGTTGGAATCGGTGGTCGAAATTCTGAATTTGGTACGGCGATTCGCTTGAATCCCGGCCTGACGCATGCACTTGGCAACGGTGTTTCGACAACATTCGATGCCTCGCTTGAGGACTGCCCGATGCATCCGCGGGCTTCCATAGGCGTCGTGATGCTTCATCAATCGAATCTCTTGGACCGCTTTAATGATTTGCGTTTGCTTGGCCTCGGTGGCAGTGTGATCGCGACCGACGAATTGATAGTAAGCTGCGCGAGTGACTTCGAGGGTTCGGCAGAGCACCGCGATCGGCCAGTGATCGCGGTGCTCGTCAATGAACTTCAGCCTCA
>JBGSLZ010000014.1:0-5024 GCA_041740415.1 Rubripirellula sp. | reverse complement strand
GACACGAGTCCTGATAAACGCAGTCGTGTGATCAACGCATTGCTCGATCGCCCCGAGTTTACCGACTATTGGACCCTGCAGTTGGCCGACTTGCTGCAAAACCGCAAAGAGCGTGATCATGACGTGCGCGGGCAGAAAGGTGTCAAAGCGTTTCATCGGTGGCTGCGCGAGCAAGTCGCGACGAATCGTCGGTGGAGCGATATTGCTAGAGACGTATTGCTGGCCAGAGGCGATGTTGTCTCGCAACCGCAGGCGGGCTATTTCGTCACTGTCGTCGGCGAGTTTCGAAAAGTGGAAGAGAGCGAATTGCCCGACAGCGTCGCACAATCATTTCTCGGAACCCGCATCGGATGTGCCCGTTGTCACAACCATCCTTTGGAGCGTTACACTCAGGACGACTTCTATCACTTTGCCGCTTGCTTTGCGAAAGTGAATCTCGACCGCCAGAATCCGCAGCGCGGTGCCAGCGCGGTGACAACCACCAGCCGCGATGAAACCGAACAACACAAACGCATTGCCGAAGCGGCCAATAAGCTGGCCGAAGCCTGCTTAGCGACTTTGCCCGAAGACGAGAAGAAAAAGCAAATCGCGGATCGGAAACGCGAACTTGACAATCAGACGCGCCGGCTCCAGGAAATTCGTCAGCGCAGTCCCGGAGTAACTCAGCCGCGCACCGGAAAGTTTGTGGCCCCGCAAACGCTCGACCGTGTTGCCGTGCCGTTCGAACCGGGCAGTGACCCTCGCATTGCATTTGTGAATTGGACTATCGACAACGAATACTTTTCCGGAGCGATGGTCAATCGTCTATGGAAACATTTCTTCTCGGTCGGAATTGTCGAGCCGGTCGATGACCTGCGAGCCAGCAACCCGCCCTCCAATCCCGAATTATGGAAGGTGCTTAATGCCGAGTTTCGAGCCAGCAATTTTGACTTGCGTCATATCATTCGCTTGATTCTGAATTCGCGAGCCTACCAACTCGACTCAGCGAACACGCCAGAAAACGAAAACGATACGAGCTATTACTCTCATTACTATGCAAGACGTTTGCCGGCAGAAGTCATGCTCGATGCGATTGCGGCGGCGACTGAGATCCCCAATCGCTTTCCCGGTTACCCAATCGGTGTTCGTGCCACGCAGGTCGCCGATCCCGCCGCCGATTCATATTTCTTGACGCTCTTCGGACGCAGCAATCGAGTCACGGCGTGTGCTTGTGAACGTAAGGGCGAAGTCACGTTGCCACAGTTGCTGCATCTGAGCAACGATGAGAACCTGATTAAGAACATTCGCGCGCCCGAAGGCCGGCTTTCCAGTCTCTTGCAGAATGCTGACTCGGATACCCTCACGGAACAAGTTTTCCTGGCGACGCTCAGTCGTATGCCAGACGACGCGGAACGAGCGGCGATTCGTGCTGCGATGACCGCCACAGAAACCACGACCGCGTCTGAGAAGACTGACAACCGTGAAGACGTTTTCGCAGATTTGTTTTGGGCCTTACTGAACTCGAAAGAGTTCGCTTTTAACCACTAACCACACCGACTCTTATGATCGAAGTATCCATTGCCAATCATCGTTCAAGGCTATGTACCGGTGTATCGCGACGCAGCTTCATTCGTGTTGGCGCGTTGGCTCCGCTTGGGCTTTCTTTGCCGCAACTGCTGGCTGCGGAGGCTTCCGCGCAACGAGCACGAGCAAAGTCGGTAATTCTGATTTTCCTGGGCGGTGGTTTATCTCATCATGACTCGTTCGACATGAAGCCCGATGCAGTAGAGCAAATTCGCGGCAAGTACAGTAGCATCCCGACAAACGTTGCAGGGCTTCACGTTTGCGAATTGCTTCCCAAAACGGCTCAGGTGATGAACAAGTTGACGCTGGTGCGAAGCGGATCGCATGAGAACGATCATCATGAGACGGCAACGAACTGGGTCTTGTCTGGCAGATTCGGAACACCGTTTGGCGACCATCCGGCGATCGGTGCGATCGTGGCACACGAAACCGGTTTTAGTGGTGTGGTTCCGCCGTATGTCGCGGTGCCACGCAACCCTTCGTTCACCTGGGAACTGGGAAAAAGCGTGTGGTTGGGCGGTCGTTGTGAATCTTTCAAAGCGGGAAATCCCAGCGACGAGAATTACCGCGTTCGAGACCTTGCCGCTCCGGCCAACGCAACGCCGCAAGTGCTCGAGCGCCGCAAGTCGTTGCTTGCTGCCGTCGACCAGCTTGCGGATCGAGTCAAGCGAAATGACCAGATTGAAACGTATGATGAATTCAGTCGTAAGGCCGCTGAAATGGTCCTTTCGCCTCAGGCACAAGCGGCGTTCGCGATCGACCGCGAAGAGTCAGAAACGCGCGACGCTTACGGACGCAATGAGTTTGGCCAAAGTGCTCTGCTGGCCAGACGCCTCGTCGAAAACGGCGTTCGATTCGTAACGGTTAACTACGGCGGATGGGATCACCACGGCGAAATCTTTAAAGGGCTGGACAAGAAATTGCCTGAGTTCGATCAGGGGTTCAGCGCGTTGATGAACGACTTGGACCAGCGTGGATTGCTGGCCGATACGATGGTGTTGACGATGGGTGAGTTTGGTCGGACGCCGAAGGTGAACGATAAGGCTGGTCGCGATCACTGGGGTCGTGCCGGTTCGATGCTGTGGGCCGGTGCCGGCGTTGCTCGTGGAGGTGTGATCGGGTCAACCGATAAGAACGGGGCGTTCGTGACTGATCGTCCTGTTCGGCCTGCTGACGTTGCCTGGACCGTTTACGATGCCCTGGGGATCGATCCCGCGAAAGAGTTGCGCACACCTGATGGGCGACCAGTGACGATCCTTGCGGAAGGGGCCACGATTACGGAACTGTTTTCATGAGACATGCTGTAGTTAGAATCTTCGGCTTTCTCGCGCTGACTTTGTTGGAAATGGTTGGCACTCACCTACAAGCCCAGAGTCCGGTAGCGACTGCGCCGAGCATCACGGCGACCGAACCTGCGGCGCTAGTCTGCGGGCGAAAGGAGACGTTCAAACTGCGTGGCTTTGAACTCAAGGGAGCGACTCAACTTCTTTTCCCGTCCGCTGAGCAGATCGTTGTCGAACTGAAAGAATCCAACGACGCTGGTCAGGCAAAAGGTTTGGAAAACAAATTGGTCGGCGACAAGCAACTGGTCGCCGAAATCACGTTGCCCGCTGACGTGCCGGCTGGATTGATGGAATATGTTTTGGTAACTCCCGCCGGTGAAGCGAAAAACAAAATCATGGTGCTCGCTCCAGAATCATCGATCGACGAACACGAACCGAATGACGGATTCCGTGACGCCCAGGAACTTCGCGTTGGCCAATCGGTTCGCGGCAGCATTCAAAGCGATAAGGATGTCGACGTCTTTGCGTTTCCCTCGCTGGCTGGTAAACAACTTCGAATTACTGTCACCAGCGGTGGCCCATTGCTGATGGATGCGGCGGTCCAGTGTTACGACGGACGTGGCCAATTTCTTGCGGCTGCCGATGATGGCCCATCAAGAGATCCGGTCATGACGCTGGCGACCAAAACCGAAGGTCCCATCTATCTGTGTGTCAGCAGTTCGCACGACCTCGGTGGCCCCTGGCACAGCTATTTGCTGACGATTGAGGAAGTGAAATGAAGCGATTCCTGTGCAGAATCATGGTCCTCATGTTTGCTGTCTCCTGCAACGCAGCGTCCAGCAACGCCGTGCTGTTTGCCGCTGACGCTCCGGTTTCCTTTCATCGCCAAGTGATGCCGCTGCTACGCATTCACTGTGTCAGTTGTCATAAACCGGGAAAGCAAGGTGGCGGACTTGATTTGACGACGCATCGCGGCTTGCTGAACGGTGGTGAGACCGGTTCATCGATTCGCCCCGGCGACGCTGACGCCAGCCGATTGGTCGAAGTGGTTTGCGGCGAACCGCCTGAAATGCCTAAGGATAGTGAGCCGCTTTTGCCGCAAGAGATCGAATTGCTTCGTCGTTGGGTGGTCGAAGGCGCCACAGAGGATGAGCCGATTCGTTTTCTCACGCGACGGCCATCAGAACCACTGATCTACACCTCATTACCTTCGATTCATGCCCTTACGTTTTCACCCGACGGTAACTTGCTGGCAGTGCCCGCTCGGCACGAGATTCTACTGCACCACGCGGATGGATCGGGCGTTATCGCACGGTTGCTCGGTGATTCACCTCGGCTTGAGGCGCTCACGTTTTCTCGCGATGGCAGCTTGCTGATCGCCAGCGGTGGCGCTGCATCTGAATTTGGCGAGATCCAGATCTGGGATACCGCGAAGCGCGAATTAGTTCGTTCGATCAAAGGTTCGACGGATACGTTTTACGGAGTCGCGATTTCTCATGACAATCGACTTGTTGCCGTCGGTTGTGCGGACAAGCTGGTGCGAGTCTTCAACGTCGCTGACGGTGTTGAAGTGATGCGCTGCGATAATCATCTGGACTGGGTCTTCGGATCAGCATTCACCAACGATGGCACGCGGCTGGCAACCATTAGTCGTGACAAGGCGGCGAAGCTGATCGAGGTTTCAACAGGTCACCTGATCGACGACATCAATCGGACGCGTGATCCGTTGATTTGCATGGCTCGGCATCCCATCGACGATCTGATCGCCACGGGTGGAACCGAAGGGAAGATACGCTTGTTTCGTATGGAGCCGCGCGGCGGACGATTGGCTGAAGGCGATAACAAAGAAGAGAGTTTCGTGCGCGAGTTCGAACACATGGCGTCACCGATTCAAACGATTGCTTTCAGTCCTGACGGTACGACCGTCGCTTGCGGTGTCGTTGGTGGCGAAGTCCGAATCTTTAAAACTGAAAACGGCCAGCGTCTCGCGCAGATCAAAGTCGGTAGCCGCCCTATCTTCGCTCTTTCATTCACACCCGACGGCAAACGCATCGCGACTGGTGGCTATGATGGCCACATCCGTTATTACGACGTAACAAACGGTGCACCCCTTCAGGATTTCCCCAGCGTCACGATCCGCTGAAGGCGAAGAAGAGAAAGCTAGACAATGAACCGACC
>JBGSLZ010000013.1:0-1876 GCA_041740415.1 Rubripirellula sp. | reverse complement strand
CGCCCAGTCGAGATGGTCGGCAATTTGCAAAACCAACCATCCCGACCGGGCAATGAAAACGAAAATCAGGCGGCGCCTTCGATTTTCAGGGGCGTGAACGAGACGCGGTCGCCATCGCGAAGTTGCTGGTCGGCGCTTGCTGGTTGGCGATTGACTCGAATCAAGTAGCTGTCGGCTTGGAACGTGCCGACATGTCGCTCGAACATTTGTTGAACGGTGGTGTTTTCGGGGGCTTCGACGTGGTGCGCGTAGCCGCCCGCGTCATTGGAGATGAATAGTACCTTCACGTTTTGATTCTTTTGAGTTTGTTGGGATTGTACTTGCGTTTGGGAAAACGAAGCCGCCGCTTTCCACGGACGGGAAAGCGGCGGCTCGTTACGTTGGGTTGCCTGTTGCGATGTTGAAACACCGCGTTAGCACCATGCGGCTTCGGCGTCGAAGCGGCCTTCATCGAGGTCCTCGCGAAAGAGGTCAAAGTCATCCCAGTCGATAACACGACCGCCGTGCACGGGATCGGTCGGATCGTCGATGGGCTGGGAAGGGTCAGCGATCATGAACCCGAGGCGTTTTATCACTGAGATGGTTTCGCCAGTGGCAGATGCCACGGCACGGTTGAGATCGATCTGATTCATCGAGTTAGGTTCCTTAGTGAGTGGGTACAAACGAAAAAAGCCCCGTTCATCTGACTTGCATCAGGTGAACAGGGCTTTGTGAAAACAGTGATGATGGAACGGCTATTCGCGTGAACGAGTTAGCCAATTCTGCTGAAGCCAGGCAACTTCTGCCGCCAAGGCTTCGCTACGTTTGTCGAATGGTCCTAGAATCGGTCCATCAACGGGAGACAGGTCGGCGGTCCAACGTGCGTCGTTGGTTGGCTCCACATGGGAACCTCGCGAGATGGCAACGTTGCCAAGCGAGCGAACGTCGATTTGATCGTTGAAGATCAATCGCACGGTGCCGACGGGAGAGACGATGACTTCGGCAACGTTCACTTCGGGCCCCGGATGATGTTGCGACGAGGGCGGTCGATCATTAAACCATCAAGCGATGCTTGAACCGACGACAGCTTGGCCGAAACGGTTTGCCGAAGATCGTTACGGTTGCGGAGCGAATTCGGATCGACCCCAGCCAGTATTTGTTGGGTCTGGTCTACGAGTCCGTCAAGTTGTTCGTTTGATCCAATGTTTAGCGATCGAAAGCGATCGAAGAATTCCTCCAGGTTGCCAATGGCACTGTCACGAAAAATCTTCGGCTTTCCGTCATCACAGCCCGCTAGTCGTTCGGAAAGATGTTCGATCAGCTTTGAAAGTTCTTCAATGAATGCCGCTTCCGCCATTCGAACCGCTTCTTCGAATTGCGACTGAACACGTTGGCACTCTTGTTGATACAACGTCGGGTTCAATCGCCGCAAATAATCGGGGGCTTCGACCGTCGGAAATGCCCATTCGATGGCGAACGCACCGTCGAGCGATGTGGGGTAGTCCGACGGATCGAACAGATCACCGAGACGGTGGCGAGCCTCATATGTAAGCTGAGCGAAATGCTGGTCGAGTTTCTGCACTGCGATGGCCAGCTCGTCGCGGTAAACCCGCATCGCCGAATCAATGGACTCGACGGCCTCATGCCGAATTAACCGAATGCCGGGCTCAGGGAACGGTAGACTGACTGACTTGTAGTACGCGGTGGCTTGCGTGCGAATGGCGGTCACCTGCCGAAATGTAGCATCACTAGTGTCGACTAGCTTTTTATTGGCACCGAGAAATTTTCCTTCGGCATCAAAGGCGTCGGCCGCGCGAGCCTTCTGCTCGGTGCTGAGTGACTTGCGTGTTCCCAACCAGTGAAACGACAAACGCATCGCGGCCATGCGAGACCGTAG
>JBGSLZ010000012.1:0-46181 GCA_041740415.1 Rubripirellula sp. | reverse complement strand
GCTAGCGGAAGTGAAAGTTCGCGCGGCGCCGACGGCTGACATTCCTGTCGTACCGTTTGCCGATATCACGGAGGAATCCGGGATCACGTTCGTGCATAACAATGGCGCGACCGGCGATAAGCTGTTGCCCGAAACGATGGGCGGCGGATCGGCTTTCTTCGACTTCGACAACGACGGCGACCAGGATTTGTTGCTGGTGAACTCGAAAGATTGGACGTGGAACAAACCGAGCGAACGATCCAAGACATCGACGTTGTATCGAAACGACGCCGGTAAGTTTGTGGACGTTACCGAAGGGTCGGGGCTGGATGTTTCGATCTATGGCATGGGCGTGGCCGTCGGCGACTACGACAACGATGGTTTGGTCGACGTGTTTTTAACCGCGGTCGGCAAGAACATCCTGTTTCGCAATCTCGGTGAAGGTCGTTTCGGTGATGTTACGGGTGACGCGGGTGTGGCGGGCGACGAAGATCGCTGGAGCACCGCGGCGGGATGGTTCGATTGCGACAACGACGGCGATCTCGATTTGTTCGTGTGCAATTACGTCGGATGGAGCCGCGAATATGACCAAGCGCAAAACTTTCAACTGGTCGGCGGCGGTCGTGCGTATGGTCGTCCGCAAAACTTTGAAGGCTCGTTTCCGTACTTGTACCGCAACGATGGCGATGGCAAGTTCACCGACGTGTCGGAAAAATCGGGAGTGCAAATCCGCAACGATTCGACGGGTGTGCCTCTGTCCAAATCGCTCGGGTTAGCGATCTGTGATCTCGATGCCAACGGGACGCTCGATTTGGTCGTCGCGAACGATACCGTGCAGAATCTTTTGTTGCGAAACGATGGCAAGGGCAACTTTGTCGAGATCGGTTCGCTCAGCGGCATCGCGTTCGACTCCAGTGGCAACGCGCGCGGCGCGATGGGCATCGACGTGACACCGTTTCGCGATCAAAAAGCGATGGCTGTTGCAATCGGAAACTTCTCCAACGAGATGACGGCGCTGTATGTGACCAAGGTCGGTCAGATGCAGTTCTATGACGAAGCGGTATCGACGGGTCTCGGTCCGACGACGCGATTGTTGTTGACGTTCGGATTGGTCTATCTGGATTACGATCTCGATGGAAGACTCGATTTGTTTTGCGCCAATGGTCACTTGGAGGATGACATCAACCGGGTGCAACCGAGCCAACATTACGAGCAGCCGCCGCAATTGTTTTGGAACGCGGGGCCGCAATTCGGCACCGAGTTTCTCGCGACGGACGAAGCGCACGTCGGCAGCGATTTGCTCAAGCCGATGGCGGGACGCGGCGCTTCGTATTGCGATGTCGACGACGACGGCGACTTGGATCTGTTGATCACGTCGACGGGTCGCGCGCCGCGATTGCTGCGTAACGATCAAGCGCTCGGTCATCACTGGTTGCGAATCAAGTTGGTCGGCGACGGCGTGAAGTGCAACCGTGACGCGATCGGTTCGTGGATCGAAATCGATACCGGCGACCACGTGCTCCGAAAACAAGTGATGCCGACCCGAAGTTATTTGACGCAAGTCGAATTGCCGGTGACGTTTGGGCTCGGTGCCGCCGACAAAATCAAGAACGTCGGCATCACTTGGGCCGACGGGACGCGAGTTGAACTGGGGCCGATGGAGGTCGATAAATTCCACGTCGTTAACCGTTGACGGGCTTGCAGGCGAAAATCCAAGCCGCTAATATAGATGGAATGTCTTATTTGCGACTGGGCTTGTTCGGGCGTGCGGATCGATGGCGAAACTCAACGACCTACAGTTTGCTGGTTTGATCGACGAGATCGCGTCGGCGATGCGGATGGGGACGCCCGTCGAAGCATCGATGCGGCGGTTGCAATCGCGGCGACTGGGTCGAGTCGGGCGTGCAGCGGGTCTGATCGCCGGCGAGTTGGAAGCGGGGAAGTCGCTCGAGCAGGCGGTTCAGGTGGTGTCGTCACCGATCGTTGCGCAAGTCAGTGCGGCGATCAGTGCCGCGGAGCGAGTGCCCCATCAAATCGACGCGGGCGGCGCACAGAGTCACATCGGTGGCCAGCAATTGTTGTCGCGATTGGCGGTCCAGCTTCGGCGCCGCAACGAGTTCATCGGCAACACGCGGATCGCGTACTTCTATCCGATTTTGTTGGCGGCGATCGCTTACGCAGCGACCGTGTTGGTGGCCGCGCCGCTGGTGCGAGAAAACCAAGGCCGCGATTTCCAGTGGTCGCCAAGGTTGATCACGACGCTCGGCTGGCTTGAACATCATGTTTGGTGGCCGCCGATCATCGCATTGATCCTTGGCCTTGGCGTTTGGATTTATTTGCGAGCGAAGAATCCGTTGCCTCGTCATTCGCGGCTGAGTCTGTTCTTCACGACGTTGGCCGACCAAATCGCAGCAAATGTTCCGGAGGAACAAGCGATCGCCAGCGCCGCGAATCTGTCGGGAGAATCGCAGTTGAGGCGGATCAAGAATCCGACGCTCGATACGCCGATCATCGCTCGCATGATCGGTAAGTCGAGTGAGTTGACAGACATCGAGGCACCGGAGTTTGAATTGGCAAGCGACCGCTCGACAACGACTTCGGCCAAACCGGTTCAGCGTCAACCGTCGATATTGGCGGCCCGACTGTACTACTTGGGCGCGCATCATGCCGAGCTTGCGCGGCGAACGGCTTACTTCTGGTCACGTTTGGTGCCGCGGTTCGCGATGATCTTCGTCGGTTGCGGTTTCGTTTTCGCGTACGCGTGGTGGGTGATCGCGCCGGTCTATCGCCAGGTGGCCCAATGGTGAATCAATCCAAACCGAGCGCTCATCAACTCGATCCCGTCGCCGCCGTGTTGACTCGGATGGGCGAACCGTCATCGAGCGTGATCGATTGGCTCAATAGCCAACGCGAGTTCACTCGCATGCGGCGCCGCGCGACGTGGTGCGCGGTGTCTGCTTGGTTGATGTTGACGGCGGCCGCGATCGTCAGCAGCCTGGTGGCCGTTTCGATGTCGGGCAACATTCGCAGAATCTTCGACGATCAGTATCGCGCCGATTCTTGGTCCATCTTGATGATTTCGTACGCGCCGTGGTTGTTGGTGACGACGGCGGGGGCGTTGTTGGTCGTCGGCGTGATTGGATTTACGTCCGGTCAGATGCCCGGTTTGAAATCAACGATTTCCGCGATCGATTGGTCGTCGGCCTGCGATGCCGTCGGCCGTTTGTTGTCGATCGGATGCAGTTATCCCGAAGCGTTTCGGACGGCGGCCCAGTCGATGCGGCGGTCGGAAAGTCGTCATTGGCTGTTGGCGGCGGTGGATCGTGTCGAAAGCGGCCGACCACCGATCGACGCTCGATTTGCGACCAGGGGTGACGTTGCCGTTCTCGAGTTGATGATCGAAGCAGCCGAATCTCAACCGCAAAATCAATGGCAGCTTGCGTCGCTGCACTTTCTAGATGTCGCCCGTCGTCGGTTGGTGTTGCTGACGCATTCGATCCCGATGATCACGACGCTGCTGGCCGGATTTCTAATCTGGATTTCGATTTCCACGACCTTGGGTTGGATGTGGCGCACCGTCGGCAGCCTGGTTCAAGGGTTTGGATACTGAACATGAATCGAACATTGCGAATCATATTGTGGACGTTGTTGGTGGTGCTGTTGCTGCTGTGCTTCGTCTTCGTGCTGCCGTCGTTGTTCGGTTTGGTGATGATGACGTTGATCATCTTCGCGATCATGGACTTCGCGTCGCGGCGGCATCTCAACGCGACGCGAGCTTTCAATTCGACGCTTCGCGCCGTTTGTCGGCATGACGGAGCGATCACAAAAGTCGCGATCGCGTTCTCGAAGTCGGGGCCACTGAGCGGTCCGTGCTACGAATACGCGCGGCGGTTGATGATGGGCCAAGATCCGATCGAAGCAGCCGCGAGGTCGCATGTGCCGTTGCAGTTGGCGACCGCCGTCGCCTTGCAAACGCCGGTTGCGGTCGAGCCAGCCACGTCGCCGACATCACCGCGAACCTACTTTGATCGCCGCGAAGATGGTTACGACTTGGCGATGGCGTCGTTTGATAACGCTTGGATGCCCGCTTACGGACAATTTCTGTACTTGGTCATCACGGCAACCGTGACCTGCATGGTGTTCAGCTTCATGGCGCTGTTCATTAGGCCGACACTTGAAGTGATGTTCGACGAATTCGGGCTCACCGTGCCTTACCAGTATCTGATGACGGCCCGACCGGCGTATTGGATTTTGTTTCTGCTCAGCTTCATCGTCTTGATTTTGGTTCCGATCATGAGTCGCGGAACGATCTTCGGATTTCGTTTACCGACGTGGTTCCCGATCACTCCGCGATTGGCCCAACATAAATCGGAGGTGCTGACGGGGCTCGCCGATGCGATCGAGCATGGTTGGCCGATGGGTCGGGCGCTGGCGGTCGGTCACTTGATATCGGTCCGACGTTACGAACGGCGATCGTTGCAGCGGGCGATGGAGTTGATCGAACAAGGGCAAACGCCGGCGCAGGCGATCCATCAAACCGGTTGGATCGATCGCCAGGAAGCCGCTTGGATCGACGGTGCTTCGCCGTCGCGCACGGCCGAGTTGCTGCGTGGGATCGCGATGCAAACGGTTCGCGACGCGCAAGCGAATTTGCGTTGGCTGATGAGCATCCTGTTTCCGGCGATCGTGTTGATGTTGGCCGCCGCGATCCTGGCCTACTCGTACGGCTTCTTTTCCGGACTTTTTACACTGATTCGTGGTCTGGCGTGAGCGCATCATGAAGATGAAACGTAACAAAACGAAAACCGCCGATCGATCGGCCAGCGTCATCATCGAAGTCGTGTTGTCGGCGGCGTTGTTGGCGACGGCTGGCGTGGCACTGGCGAAGTTGTCACGCGGCGCCGGGTCGCTCAGCCAACAAGCCGACCAGCATTTGGCGGCCGAGTTGGCAGCGGACAACGTGCTCAATCGACTCGCGTCGTTACCGGCCGACGAAGTCAAAGAACGGGCCGCGAAGATTGCCAAAGCGGTCGCCGAGGATACCGGATGTGAAGTCGATACGAATGTCGAATCGTTTGAAAGCGGTGATGCTCGCGGGGTTCACGTCCGCGTCGAAGTCACAACTGAAATGGCGGTTCGCGTTGTCCGGCACGCTTGGCGTCTGCAAACACCGGAGGAAAAATCATGATTCGCAAGCGACTTCCAATCGGCGATGCGTCTCCAGCGGCGCGTCGACGGACCGGCACGACGTTGCTGGAGATGGTGGCGACGATGTCGGTGTTATTGTTGCTGGCGGTCTCGGCGGTTCGCATGCTTTCCGCTGTGACGGACATCGGAACGACAACGGCAGATCAGAACCGAGGTCGACGATCGATCGAGAGGCTGGCGAAATCGATCCGGCAAGATTTCGCATCACTGACCCCAACGCAGACGCTGACTTGGCCGCTGGAGATTGCCGGCGAAGAACAGCGAATCACTTACGCTTACGATCAAAACTCACAAGCGATCGTGCGCACCGTTTTCGACGAATCGAAACCGATCGAGACGGACCGATTTACGTTGCCGGCCGACTGCGTTCCCGATTTTGAACGCGAACCGGAACTGACTCGGCTGGTTTTGAAGCGTGGACCGAGCATCTCGTGGTCGATCGAGGTACCCCAGTCATGAACAAACAGGCAACGCAACCTCGACGCGACGGCGCGGCATTTTTCATGCTCGTTCTGGCCATCTTGATCGTGATCATGAGCGCCACGTCGCTGCTGATTCGTGGCGAGTGGCTGGCGCGTCGGAGTCAACGCGATCAGTCGCAAACTCAAACGCTGATTTCGGCGATCGAAGTGGCATCGGACGCATCAGCGGACTCGATGACGCTGCCGATCGATCCGGAGTCAAACGAACGAATCGAAATCGAACTGGACCAGGAAACCGACCGATACACGGCACGCTGGTTGCGGAAGGACGAAACATTGGACACGCTCACTCGCAACGCGAAGAATCAAAACGAAGAGGAACCGAACGATGAATGAGAGACTCAACGATCGCCAAGGATTCACGTTGGTAGAATTGCTAGTCGTGATCGCGATCATCGGCGTGCTGATCGGGATGGCTGTGCCGGCGATGCAGAACATGCGCGAGCTTTCGCGCCGCAGCAACTGCCAATACAACCTGGTGCAACTTTCACTGGCGATGTCGGCTTACGAAACTCGGTTCGAGCATTTCCCGATCGGCACGTTGGCGGATGTCGGCCCGATCGTCAACGAGCCCGAGGGTTATCATCATAACTGGATCGCCGGTTTGTTGCCGACCATGGACTTGATGGTGGTCTACGAAGCGATCGACCAAGATGCCAGCGTCTATGCGGACGCGAACCAAGCGGTTCGTTCGACGCGGATTCCCGGATTGCTATGCCCATCCGCCGGCGACATCCAGCAAAACACGACCTGTTACGCCGGCATTCACGCGTCGATCGAAACGCCGATTGACTCGGGCAACGACGGCGTGTTCTATCTAAACCGACCGACGTCGGCGCGCGATATCAGCGACGGTTTGTCGTACACATTGTTCGCCGGCGAGAAGCTGTCGCCGTTCGCCGAAGACTTGGGTTGGATGAGCGGCACGAGGTCGAGTTTGCGAAACACGGGACACGGAATCAACGACGAACGGCGCCGAATTCGCGGGCCGCAAGAGCCATCGCCAATGGTGTCGTCGACGTATGTCGGCGGGTTGGCCAGCGATCATCCGGGCGGACTGCACCTGTTGATGGGCGGCGGCGAAGTCGAATTTCACAGCGACCAAATGGACCAACAATTGCTGAAACAAATGGCCGCCAGAGCCGACGGCGAGTTGCCGAAATCGTTCGGCGGCGAGCAGACGGAGTGAACGCAAGTTGTTAAATTTTGGGTGAGCCGATTTCGGCAGATGGCTGATAACTCAATTAGGCTATCGATGTTTTTTAAGATTGTTGCGGATCGTCTTTTGACTTCGCTTTCCATGACTGAACAAGTCGCGGCAACTCAGTGATCACTTCTCGTCCACAAAGAACCTCATCAACTAGCCCCATATGAAGCATGTCGTAAAGGCGGCAAAGATAAGATTTCCCGCATTGCCACCACGTGTAACGCGAGTCGATTATCAGCACATGATCGACATAAGTACCTGTCAACCTTTCGGCTTCATTCAGCTCGTTCCCGTCAAGCATTGTTTCGTAGACGCCGTCCGCCACGCGACTACCGAAGGTCGTCGTGTAGTAGTACTCCTTGATCTCCCAGATGGCGATCGGGTTGACGGGCTTCGGAAATGCTCCGTCGAGACGCCGTGATAATGTCCGAAGAGGACGGCGATTTCGAGTGAGCTTGGTTAGCTCGCCGGGATCAAAATCAATCGTGTATCCAGGAGCCTCGCGAGCAATTATGTGATTCACCATTGCGGTAAGAAAGGCGGGTGCCCTCATCGCTCCCTTCTGCTTGTTCATTGGCTGGGGGCTAACGACGTGCGGCGACAGAGCAAGCAAACTCGCGTATTCCGATTTGGCATCCTCGGCATCCATCAATTGGTTGTCGCCAACGTCCTGAAGGCATTCCGAACGGGATTTGAAATAGCTCATGATTAGCTTCCCGTAGTCGGAAAACGACTCGTCGCCGTCAAAGAGGTGTTCCGTCGTCAGTTCGCTGGATTCGTAGCGGGTTCCGATCTCGCCGGGTGTTGGTATTCTGATCGTGGTTTTTCGCTTGCCCTTCGCGGTTGGCAGCGATGCTGGCGGTTCTTCATGCCCTCCGGATTGTCGCGTGTAGCCGCAGAGCTCGCTGATTGTCCGGACATCGGCCCAGAATTCGGGGGATTGATTCAAAAAGCTAGGATTTGGTTGCATCGGTGGACGCCTCAAGTCGTTGGAAGAATTCGACCGGAGTCACGCCGTAGAAGTCCAATAAATCAAGGAATGTGGGGATGTCGAGCCGTCGATTTCCATTCTCAAGTTGGCTCAATGCAGCTTGAGAGAGTTCGGTTTGCTCAGCCACATCTGCCTGTGGAAACTGCTGTTCCTCACGGATGCGTGTGAGCAGCATGAGGACGGCGTCGGGTGTGTTTCTCCGGTTCATGCTAAAACTGTCACAGCATTACCCACTTGACACAAATAACAAAAACGAATAACCGTCATGGCACGGAGGTGCGTTATGCAAAAATCATTTGAATTCGTTACAGCGACCGGTACGGGCTACCGAACCGCTAGGCGGCCGAAGGGCCAACTCTTGAAGTGGATCGGTAACAAGCAGCGTTTCTCGCTGGAGATTTGCAATAAATTTCCAACCGACATTCGTGTCTACTACGAGCCGTTTCTCGGAAGCGGAGCAATCCTCGCGACATTGGGACACGGCAAAATGGTTGGTTCCGATGCGTATCAACCACTTGTGGAAATTTGGCAATGCTTGGCAACAAATCCCGATCAGTTGATTCAGTGGTACGGGTCACGTTGGAACGAATGTCACAGTGGCGATCCGAAGGAAGGCTACCAAACCATTCTGCAACGATTCAATGAGTCCCCAAATGGACCCGATTTCGTTTACCTCTGCCGCAGTTGCTACGGAGGCGTCGTCCGATTCAGAAAAGCGGACGGATTTATGTCAACACCTTGCGGTCCTCACAAACCCATCGCACCAGACAGCTTTGCAAAGAGAGTCCACGACTGGGCACAGCGAGTAGAAGGGGCGACTTTCTTAACGGCTGATTTTGAGAACGCATTTGAGGAGGCAGCGAAAGGTGATTTGATCTACTGCGATCCGCCCTATGTTGATAGCCAAAAGATTCTTTACGGCGCTCAGTCGTTCTCGCTCGCTCGACTGTACAAAATGATTGAACAGGTTACACGTCGTGGCGTTCGTGTTGCCCTATCCATTGACGGTTCGAAAAAATCTGGGGAACACGATTGCAAGATTTCACTTCCCGATGGTCTATTCGCACGCGAAGAAGTCGTTGATGTTGGCCGATCGATGCTCAAACGATTTCAACGCGGCGGTGGTGATGTTGCCGACGAAGGCGTGACAGACCGCCTTCTACTCAACTACTAGGAGAACGATTTCGACGCCCGCCGGGCTAAAGGATTGGACGGTCAGTGAATTAAGAGGTTGCGCAACTCAAAAGATGAATCAACCAGAAGAATTGAAGAGCTCGCTTGCGCCTTGCTGCGACCACCAAATCTGCAAACTTATTTTGCGCACAATCCTCACTTCATCAGTCGATCAAGAAAGTCGCGATCGGAGTATCCTCCGGCGACTCCGCCGAGCGCATCGATGATTCCGTTGGCCTGGCGCACGACCACCAGCTTCGCATCACGGCTGATGAACAGTCGTTGCTTTCCCGCGCCGGCGGCGAACACCAAGTCGGCCGGAACTTTTTTGAGATCCGTCACGTCGTCGGTCGCAAAACGCAATTGCAAAATCGATCGCCGCTTGATCGGATCAACCTCACGGTTCAACCAAAATGTCAAGCCGTATGCCGGGTTCGTGTCTTCACCGACGAAACACTGATCGAGTTTATCCTTTGGAATGATTTGCACGTCATCCCAACGACCTCCCAATCGGATGAACTCACCAAACTTCGCCCACTCGATCGCCGTCAACGAGGCACCGGATGGTAGATGAGCGTTCCCGTCTTCATCACGCCGCCATCGCCCGTACTTCAGCCCGATCGGATCAAAGATTCGCCGTTGCAAATAATCGAGCGGGCTGTCCGATGAACCGCTTGCCTTCAACTTGCGGCGCAAGAATTCACCGAAGCATTGAAAATGCGTCGGTCCATAATCAAACTTCTCGCCGGCCGCGTGAATCGACGGACGAGCGATCGCTACTTTGTAACTGGGAACCTTCGATCTGCCGTCGCCTTCGGGTTCGAGGCCGCTGGTCAAGTTCAACAAATGGCGAACGGTGATCTTTGATTTTTGCGGATCGCTTTTCCACTCGGTGATCGTGTCACCGACTCGTTCGTCGAGCGAATCGATGATCCCATCTTCGATCGCCGCGATCGCCATCACTCCGGTGAAACTCTTGGTTCCGCTCGCCAATTCGTGATCGCGATCGGCCGCGCCGCCGCCCGGGTAGTCCGCGTAAACGGTCTGTCCGTCGTACATGACCAAGAACGAAACGCCCTTGTTCGCGGCGCTATACTCGGCGGCTGCCAACACGGACTCTTTCGAGATCGGCGCATCGTCGGGAATCGACGCGGTGAAGACGCCAGGTGTCCAGGGTCCATTGTCGTCATTGGTCGACGATCGCTGGCCCACCGCCATCTCGATCAGGCCGCGAAACTCGTCGATCGTTAGCGATCCATCGCCGTCTTTATCGAAACGGCGAAAGACGAGTGGCCGTGGCGATTCGCTGATCGAGATTTTTCGGTCACCGTTCTTATCGAATGAGTCGAAACGTGATTGCAAAAAACGGTTCGCTGTCTGGCAGTGGGCGTCTTGCGCTGAGAAACACAAGTTTACCAAGACCAACATGGCGGGTAAGGTAAAATGATGATTCATGATTGGCTCCGAAAGATATTGAACTCCGATTACCAGGAAAAGTTTTGACATGATTGATTCATTTGAGCGTCGGCAATTCGCACGCTTATGCGCCATCGCATTACTGATCGCGCTGCCGCTGAACGACTGGGCCACTGAAAGTTGGGCCGCTGAAACCGGTGTTTCGATGCGTCAAAGCGTCCACGAATTTCGCAGCGACGAGAGCCGAGTGATGAACTATCTGTTGTACTTGCCGGACGGGTACGGGCAATCCGACGCGACGTTTCCGCTGGTGATGTTTTTGCACGGGGGTGGTGAAGGTGGCGACGATATCGAATTGGTCAAAAAGCATGGACCTCCCAAACTGATCCAAGCCGGCCAAGATTACCCGTTCATTGTCGTCTCGCCACAGAACCCTAGCAAGACACAATTCTGGGACGACCAACAACTGATCCGCTTGTTGGATCACGTCATTGCGAACCATCGTGTCGATACCAAGCGACTGTATTTGACGGGGATGAGTCGCGGAGGTTTCGGGACGTGGCGAACGGCGATCCAGAATCCGAATCGGTTCGCGGCGATCGTGCCAGTTTGTGGTGGCGGCGATGTCCCGTACGTCGGCCGGATCAAGCACGTTCCGACGTGGGTCTTTCATGGCGCAAAAGATCCGACAATCCCGTTGGGCGAATCCGAAGAGATGGTGATCGCGCTGCGTGACGCCGGCGGCACGGTCAAGTTCACGATCTATCCCGATACCCCACATGATGCGTGGACGAAGACGTACGAGAATCCAAAGCTGTATGAGTGGATGTTGAATCAGTCGATCAAGTGACGCTACGCAGGCACGATCGCGTTGTGATACACATCTTGGACATCGTCGCAATCATTGAGCATGTTGATGAACTTCTCGAACATCGGCAAATCTTCGGCGCTGATGTCCGCTTGAGTCTGCGGAACGAACGTGATCTCGTCGACTTCGAGTTGGGCGTTGGGAAGGAGTTCCAACAGCGCTTGTTTGGCCTTGTGGTACTCGGTGGCGGGCGCGAACACGGTTAGTGTCCCGTTCTCGCATTCGATGTCGGTCACGTCGACATCGGCGGCCAACATCGCTTCGAGCAACTGCTCTTCGTTATCGCCTTTGACCGCCAGGATCGCGAAATGATCAAAGCTGTGCGCGACTGACCCCGGCGCCCCAAACTTCGATCCCGTCTTGGTGAAGCAGTTTCGCACGTCGGTGATGGTTCGGTTGTTGTTGTCAGTAAGACAATCGATGATGACGCAGCAGCCGCCGGGGCCGAATCCTTCATAACGGGCGGGGAAAAAATCTTCGCCGCCGACGCCGCTGGCTTTTTCGAGCGCCTTTTCGATCACGTGAGCCGGCACTTGTTCTCGCTTCGCCTTTTCGATCAACCCGCGCAGCGACGAATTGGCGGACGGGTCGGCACCGGAGTTTTTGGCCATCACGTAGAGCTGCTTACCGTATTTCGAATACAGCTTCGTCTTTTGGCCCGCCGTTTTGGCCATCGACACCTTGCGAACCTCAAAGCTTCTACCCATTGCGCTCTTCTCGTTGCTGTTCCCGCAAAATCGTTTCCTGCACCAATGGTAGCGATGCCATTGATCCGGTTCCACTGGACACCAACGGGGCACCCATCGCCCGCAAACTTCGACTGCGTAATGAAGCACTCCCGCGACTTGGTGAACCACGTGCGACAGAGCCGAAATCCAGTCGGAGCGGATAACATCAGGTTGGAGTAGCGTTAAATACGGACAATTTGCAGTGCCAAGTATCGGAAAATGAGATGAACGAACGCGTCTTGAAGGTGGTCATCATCGGCGGTGGATTCGCGGGTTTGAACGCCGCCAAGGGGCTGGCGAAAGAACACCGCGTCTCGATCACGTTGATCGACCGACGCAATCATCATCTTTTTCAACCGCTGCTCTACCAAGTTGCGATGGCTGGCCTGAGTCCCGCGGACATTGCCGCGCCGCTGCGCAGCATCCTGTCGCGCCAGAAGAATGTTCGCGTCGTATGCGGCAAAGTTTTTTCGATATCGATGGACGACAATACGGTCTCGACCAGTTTCGGTGAGTTACCGTTCGACTATTTGTTGGTAGCCTGCGGTGCCCAGCACAGCTATTTCGGGCACGACGAATGGGAAGCCCATGCGCCGGGACTTAAAACGCTCGAA
This sequence comes from Rubripirellula sp., assembly GCA_041740415.1. Classification (GTDB taxonomy): domain Bacteria; phylum Planctomycetota; class Planctomycetia; order Pirellulales; family Pirellulaceae; genus Rubripirellula. Next base: position 33,515 of record JBGSLZ010000012.1, on the reverse strand, counting down.
CAGGCGACCGAGATTCGCCGGCGAGTTTTGGAAGCGTTCGAGCGAGCCGAATTGACCACGGACCAGGACGAGCGACGCAAACAATTGACGTTTGTGGTCGTCGGCGGCGGTCCCACGGGTGTCGAACTGGCCGGCGCGATCGGTGAGATGAGCCGTTTCACGTTGGCTCGCGACTTCCGCAACATCGACTCGAAATTGGCGCGAGTGATTCTGATCGAAGCCGGTCCAAGAATTTTGCCGATGTTTTCAGACAATTTGGCAGCCCGCGCGATGCGCGACTTGGAATCGCTCGGCGTTCAGACTTGGACGAGCAGCAAAGTGACTGGAATCGACGAATGCGGAGTGGACGTGTCGGGCGAGCGAATCACGGCGTCGACGGTGCTGTGGGCTGCCGGCGTGCAAGCATCCGAGATCGGAAATCAAGACGGATTTGAACGTGATCGCCAGGGCCGAATCATCTCACAAGGTGACCTGTCGATCGCCGATCATCCGAATATCTTCGTCGCCGGCGATCTGTGTTGCTTCAAAGACAAAGACGGAAAACCGCTGCCCGGAATCGCACCGGTCGCGATGCAGCAAGGCCGTCACGTCGCGAAAGTGATCCAATTCGAGTTGAACCAAAAGCCACGTCCCGATTTTCGCTACAAGGACAAGGGACAAATGGCGACAATCGGACGCAGCCGGGCGATCGCAGAAGTCGGCAAGTATCGATTGACGGGATTTCCAGCGTGGATGGCATGGCTGGTCGTCCACATCTACTTTCTAACAGGCTTTCGAAATCGGTTGTTCGTGATTCTGAGTTGGACGTGGTCGTTTTTGTCGTTCCGCCGCGGCGCGCGACTGATCTTGGCAAAGAATTGGCGGTTCTACGATCGAGTCGTTCCCATCGAAGAGCCGACCGTGTCTCACGTCGAACACGACGTCCACGCCTAAACCCGTTCTACTCCTTCTTTCGCACCAAGATGTCGAACAACGGCGATGCCATCAGCGTTGTGATGATGGCCATCAAAACCAGCGCGACGAATAGCTCTTCGGATATCACGCCACGCTGAAGACCAATGTTGATCACGATCAATTCCATCAACCCGCGCGCATTCATCAACACGCCAATGCCCATCGACTCGCGTGGACTAACACCGGTCGCCCACGCAGCGGCCGCGCACGCCACACCTTTGCCCACCACAGCGACGATCAACACCAGCCCGCACAGAATCCAAAGATAGGCACTGTCCAGCACGCTGATCCGCGTATTCAAACCCGAATACGTGAAGAACAACGGCAGCAGTAACGCGACCGTCAGCGGCTCGATCTTTTGAATCAGTTGGCGACTGATCGCTCCTCTTGGCATCACGCTGCCGATCACGAACGCTCCGAAAACGGCGTGCAAATGAATCATGTCCGTGAAACAGGCGCCCAACGACATGCAGGCGAGCGCGATCGCCAATGCCGCGTCCCGCAATTGACCATCGTCCTTCAATGCGAACCTGGCGAGCCCTGAGAGCAGTGGGCGAACAACCAAGGCGGCAACCACGACGAACGCGGCGCCACCACCGATGCTCCAGTACGCCATGGTGAAATCATTGTCGAAGCTGGCCAAAACCAATGCCAGAAAACACCAAGCCGCCGCGTCATCGATCGCGCCGGCGCCGATCGCGACCGTGCCCATCTGAGTGCTGGTCAATCCTTTACTATGGACGATCCGCGCGAGCATCGGAAAGGCGGTGATGCAAAGTGATGCGCCCAAGAACAACATCGCTTCGATCGTGCCCGTTTGCGGCATGAACATGTTTGTGTGTCGAACAAAGAACCAAGCCAAAACGGCGCCAAATGCGAAGGGCACCATCATGCCGGCGACCGAAACGGCGACGGAGCTGCGGAAATGCTGTCGAACGATGTCGACGCGGAACTCCATCCCCACGACAAACATGTACATCGCCAGACCGAGCTGGGATGCCGGATAAAGATAGCTTTGCGAATCGCGAGTCGTTTGTGATCGATCCCACGGAAACAACGACTGCTGCCATTCCGGGAACCACAAACCCAACAGCGACGGCCCAAGTGCGACACCGGCAATCATTTCCGCGACCACTTGCGGTTGACCGAAACGCGCGGCGATCAGTCCGACGATGCGACAAGCCAGCAAGATCACGGTGATCTGAAGGAAGAATTGCACGGCCAAATCGGTATTGGTCATGAAGTTGCGTCAGCGGAAAATGAGCCGGTGCGGAAAGTTTGTGTTCGCAGTACGATAGTCGACCGAACAGGACCGGCAAGAGCGGTCAATTCTGATAAAACAACGTGCGAATAGGATTCGATAGAACATTGGACTCAGACGTCATTGATCCGGTACGCCTGGAGGAACTCCAAGCTACCGAATCGCTATTTCGCAAAGAACACCCTTGGGTTTGGTCAACGACACTCGCGGGTCCGTTCGTCATCAGTCTGACATTGCTGGTCGGGCTGTTCTTTTACGCCGGCTGGGAGTTCGCATCGCGATTGGTCACCACCACCGCGCTGGCGATCTGGTTGGTCGGACGGTTCATCATTTTGTCGGGGTCCGATGGCGGCATCAACGATTTTGAGGGCGCGCTGTCATCGTTCCAGTTGTTCGCGTTGGTTTCTTACTTGGACGTGATGGCCGCTCTGCTGCTGGCCTTTCACATCGGTTTCCTGTTTCGACTGCCGTTCATCGGGCCGCGAGTCGCCGCACTGGTCGTCGACGGACACTTCATCTTGGAATCGCATCCTTGGATGCGGCGAGCAACCTTCTTCGGTTTAATCGCTTTCGTCGGTTTCCCACTGGCCGCGACCGGCAGCATCGGTGGTTCGATCTTCGGTCGTTTGCTAGGACTCAGTCGCATGGCCACGTTTTTCGGAATCGCGATCGGAAGCTTGATCGGCAACGGCTTGATGTACTGGTTCTCCGACGTGCTGGATCATTGGATCGACAAGGACAACATCGCGGTGCGGTTCGGCGGACTGATCCTGATCTTGGCAATCGTGTTGTTGCTCGAACGTCGTTATCAAACCCTGAAACACCGATTCGCCAAAGACGAAAACGGTTGATTGACGGCATTCGTCACCGGTTGGCCGTGTCGCGATTGCTGGCGTGCCACAGCGCGCGGATCGAGTCGCGCCAGCGGGTCGCCAGCGGCTGAGTTCGATAGCCTATCGCGGCCGACATTCGCGTTCCAACCGACAGCTCGCTAGCGGCACGCGGTGACAATTCGATGCGTCCTCGGAACGCCGGTTCGAGCAATCGCAGCGCTTCGACATCGTGATTGTCCGCGCCAGGTCGCACCGCCAAAGTGCCACCTTCGGTCACCGCCATCGCGGCGGACGGCAATCGATCGGTTGCCCGCGGTTCGATGCGCTGCAAAGTACCGCCGAGATCGGTGAAGCTGGCATTGCGCACGCGAACGTGTTGACCCAGATAGAGTCGAACTTGTTGGACGACACTCTGATCGACAACCGCGATCAATTCTTTGTCAGCTTCACTGGCGACCGTCATCAGCACATCGCCTTCCTTGACATACGTTCCTTCGCGGCTTGCGATGCCTCGCGCCACCACGCGGCCAGCGCGCGGCGCCGTCACACTCAGCGACTCCACCTGCTGACGCACCGGTTGCATCTGTCGAACCAACGCCGACTGATTCTCACGAGCAATTTGCAACGCCGATGCGTCATGCAACTCGGTAGCTTGTCGCAATCGAATTTCGTTCTCTTCCCATTTCAACTGCAACTCCGCCAAACGACCAGTCAGTTCACGATTCTCCAACTGAACCAGACGATCACCTGCGGCGACGTCCTGGCCATCCGCGACGTGAATCGCCGTGACGAATCCGCTCGCACGACTTCGCACCGTCGCTTCCGCCGCGTACTCCACAATCGACGGCACGTTGACGGCCGTTGGTATCGGACACCAAAGAACGAACCATCCCGCCGCCACGATCATCGAACTGCTGACGGTGATCGGCCTCAGTGACGTTGTCCAGCCAGCTTGAACTTGCGTCTTCGCCAACGCGATGAATTTTCGGATCGGCCCGACCAACCAAATCCACAATCCCATCATTGCGATCACGATGCCCGCGCCGGCAAACATCGTCGAAGAGGCGATGAACAGCGTAACGCAAACGATCACTCGCCACGCCAACACCGCCAACCCATAAGCAAGCACGAAATACTTACGCCAAGTCCCCAGGCTGCGATCGGGCGACTGCCTTCCGGTGATCACGCGATTGAACATGGCATTGACCGATGTCGATGCCTCGCGGCTCAAGTTGGGAACGTCGATCGCATCCGCCAAAATGAAGTATCCGTCGAATTGCATCAGCACATTCGCGTTGAACACCAACGTCGACAGGCCGGCTGAAACGACGACTTGATAGAACAAGAATTTTGCCGATATCGAATCTGTCTGGGCCCACAACAGAATCGCGACCGCCGCGATCACCAGTTCGACGTACATACCGGCTGCCGCGACGGCGATTCGCGACCAACGCGAACTCATCCGCCAACAACTGCTGACGTCGACATAGGCCAGCGGCGCGAACAGCACGAACACAACACCGACTTCGCGGACTTGACCGCCCATGCGTTGACAAACGACGGCATGAGCCAGTTCGTGAACGATCTTCAATGCGACCCAAGCAACCAAGATACCGAACCAGTTGCCCGGTAAGAACAGTGCCGACGACGACTCAACGAACTCACCCCAACGCGTCAACAATACGACAAGTCCGGCGACGATCGCGCACGATCCAACGACGGTGGCTCGAGTCGCGAACATCCAACTGACCAAACTACACAGCGGTCCAATCAACGACGCCGCGCGCGGCAACGGTACTTTGATCCAAAACGGATTCAAACGACTGAGATACTTCGGTACGATTGCGGATCTCCGATCACGGTCAACGGATTCTCGCTGCGGCGATGGATCGTTGGGCAAATGGGCGAGATCATTCGTCAGCAACCATCGCGCGATCGCTTCGGCATCGGTGGCGGTCGGCGCGTCAACACCCAGCTTCGCCGCTGCCAATCCACACGCCTGCGGGATGGTGGTGTTGCCATCCAGCAATGACAGAAACACGTATTCTTGATAGCCGACGCGAAAGAAGCGATGCAGAGTTGGGATTTCGATGCGATAGACCAACTCGCCCCTTTCGCGAACGGGCCAAAACCGCAAGTCGCTTGCCAATCGCAATTTTTGTTGAGTCAGATCGAGAGTGTTGGGGTCACGTCCTGCCATCGATTCACCAACCGATCGCGTAGCGAGCCGCGAAGAAGGCGTGATGAAACAAGTTCCAACCCAACGGATGGCGATCACCGGCAATCGATGCGCGACCCCGCATTCCGGGCCGATACAAACCGCTGGGATCTTGCAGCAGAACTTCCGCGATGAACACATTATCGTGCTCGCGAAGTTCGGCGCGGGGATGAATCCGATCGATCTTTCCGCGGATCGTATGACTGGGGAAAGCGTGTAAGTAGTATCGCACTTCCATGCCCGGACGGACGTCGGCGATCTCGGATTCCGGTACGCCGATTTCGACGATCATCTTGCCCAGCGGAGCAATCTCGAGCAATGTTTCGCCTCGCGTCATCGGCATCCCTTCCGATTCGGCGATGTCGCCGCTGACGACCACACCGGCGATGGGGCTGCGCAGTTCGAAATTGTCTCGCTTGTGCTGCAACAGTTCCGTTTGCAATCGAAGTCGCTGTGATTCCAAATCGGCCAGCTTGCTGCCGGCAAAATCATGCTCGGCCATCAGCGTCTTGCGTTCTTGCTCGGCGCGATTCCAATGAGCCAAATTGCCGGCGATCTCGTAGTCGATTTCACGAGGATTGATGGTCGCCAACAGCTCGCCCGCCACAACAACATCGCCCGGTTTGACGTGCGCCGATTCCAGCGGACCATCGAACGGCACTGCAATGTATCGCCGCTGGACCGGTTGCAGTTCCAAGCTGGCCGAAATGCGATATCGCATCGGAAACATCAAAATTGCACAAACTGCCAGCGAGATCAACGCAACCAGGTTGCGCTTTCGGCCGCGCGAGTATTCCGCCAGCCCGCGCAACAACGAGTCAATCCGAGACGGTTCAGAACGCGCGACACGAACCAGCGCGGCGGTCAGTGGCTGATCGATGACGCGCAAGAATCGCTCCGTCGACGGTGACTCCGGTTCAAACACCAGTAGCGCGCCACGGTCGATCTCGTGTTCGTCGATCAATCGGACGGCCAACAGAGACCGAATCGAGCCGTATTCGCTCAATTGCTTCACCGCCATCAGCGCGTGACGATCGGTCACGTCGGTGGCTGGCCAACGAGTGATCGAATCGCGCGCCGCGATCTCTTCGCCGGCAGCAACGATCATTCGCAGTTCACCGCCGGAATCAGAACCGTGCGCTCGACGACTGGGTTGTGAATGTTCGTCGCCGATCAGTCTGAGAGGCTGTCCCGATCGGTAGCGCCAAAGCAGGATGACTCGGTCGGCCGCGAGATGTTCGCGGACCATCGTGGCGACGCGATTCCCGGCGTGCGGTATCGTGGTCGATTCATTGAGCGAAGTTTGAATGGCGACGACGGCGGCCAACATCTTCGCAAGTCCCGATTCGTCGTTCGATGTCGGCGCAGCGATTTCCGGCCGTGTCGCGCCGAGCACGATCGGTGGCATGTCGGGCAACATCAGGATCGAGGAATCGAGCATCAGTGGTCGCGTCGAGCGGGTACCTAGAACTTCTTGGTCGGCGGGTTCTGCGATTGCTTCGCGGTTGAATTTGCGGGTTCCATGCTGGTCAACTTCCAACGGCACGTCACTCCGCTAGCGTGATTGCGATTTTCATTGGGGATGCGAATTTTGACTCGCACTGAATTGCTTTCTGGATTCGCGATCGGCGAAACAAACTCGATCAGGGCATCGCACGGTACATCCTCGTGACCGAGTGTCACTGAAACCGTTTGGCCCGCTTTCAAGTCGCTTGCCGATTCGCGAGGTACCGAGAACACGGCCTTCAATACATCGATACTGACGATGTGCAGTACGACCGGATCCGTCGGCGAAACAAACTCGCCCACGGACTTGTCGATCGAGATGATGATCCCGTCGATGGGCGATTCGATCTGGCGTTGCCTGATCTGACACTTGACTCGTTCGTATTCCAGCTTGCGTTGTTCGAGTTCCTCGAGCACCGATTGCAGTCGAGCGGCGGATTGCAGCATTTCCATATCCGCGCGAGCGAGTTCGCGGCTCGTCGCATTGCCTTCTTCTTGCAACGATCGATAACTCTGCAAGTGCTGCTGACGCATCGTCAGTTCGGTCTCCGCGCTGCGACGAAGTCCCATCGCCATCTTCGCGGCCTTGGCGACATCGAGCGACGAACGAAGCACGGCGTCATCGAGCTTTCCGAGCAACTGCTTCTTCGCGACGACATCGCCTTCTTTGACGAGCAACGATTCGATCACACCGACTTCGGAAGCCGGCACCGCGACACGCTCGTAAGGTTCCGTGAACGCTTCGACGTGTTGGGCAACCGCCGACCCTGGCATCGCGATCGCGACGACGGTGATCATCAATAGGGTGCGCAATTCAATTTTCATCGCTTCGATTCCTTCGAACACATTCTTAGAGTTGCCAGCATCCGGATAGCGAACGCGAGTGCTTCGCAAACAGTTTTTCGTCTTCACGATCGGATCGTAGAAGCCGTTTGCGATTTGCCATTTCGAGTTTTTGTTGCCGCGTTTGTGCCCGCAGCATTTGGTTCTGCAAGCTCAGCGAATCGACGCGGCCTCGATCGTCCCAGCGACGAATCGCGCGTGAGATCCACGGTGCATGCTGGTTTGCGATCGAGTCCTCGGCCGAAACGTACACTCGCGCGGTGCCCGGGTCGCCGCAACGGGCACAGCGACCGATCAGTTGACGATCGACTCGCGCGATCGGATGCTTTTGTGCGACAATCACGTGCAATCCGCCAGCATTGGCGACATCGACATCGAGTGCGATATCGGTTCCACGGCCGGCCAAGTGCGTTGCCACGGTCACGGCGCCACATCGCCCTGCGCGGGCGATCAGTTCCGCTTCGTCCGCGTCTTGAACACCGTTGAGCAACTCAAAGCGAATGCCACGCGCGGTGAGCGCCTCCGCGACTTCCAGGCTCTCGACAATGCTGAGCGTCCCGATCAGAACGGCGCGACCGGCGTCGATCATTGATTTCGTTTCCGCGGCAATCAACGACCATTTTTGAGTTTGTGTCCGGGCGAACGCGTCGGGCAATGCGATCCTGCGGGAGTTCAATCGCGGCGGCACGATCTGAACCGGCATTCCGTACACCGACGCAAACTCTTGTTCGCAACCGGTCGCGGTGCCCGTCATTCCAGCGAGATGTCGGTATTGGCGAAAGAACCGTTGGCGGGTGATGCGGGCGAGCGAACGTGTCTCGGGTCGAATCTCGAGTTCTTCGCGAACTTCGATGGCTTGTTGCAAACCGTCCGACCAAGTCCGATCGGCGAACACGCGCCCCGTCGACGCTTCGACGATCTGAACGCACCCTTCGCGGACCACGTAATGAACATCGCGCTGATAGGCGTGCTTCGCTCGCAGCGCCGTCACGATGTATTCGTGCCAAGGTCGCACCAACGCCGCGTGAATGGTCAGTGCGGTGTCGGCATAAACACAGTCGAAGCCGGCTTGCGTCAATCGAACATTGCCTTCGGGCGACAGCGAGAAGTCTTGGTTGACTGTCAGTCGTTCGGACCAAGCCAATGCGGCTTCGTGAATGGCGGCGTCGGGCGCAACACCCTTTTCGGCACCGCTGAGCACGAGTGGCGACACGGCATCATCGATCAGAACGTGATCGATCTCGTCGATGATCGCCGACCAGGTTCCCCGTTGCAGCAGTTCCAATTCTACCGTCATCCCGGCGGCGAGCGCATAAACACGATCCGCTGCACTCCCGCGCGAAGCCCCGTCGAGGGTCAATTGATCGCGAAGGTAGTCGAAACCGAACGTGTGCGCCGACGCGTACGTGATGTCGGCGCGATAGGCGGCTCGTCGATCCGGTGACGAAGACTGATCGTCGATCAGCCCCGTTGTCATTCCCAACAGCGAAAATGCCGGGGCGAGTTTTTCGCGGTCACGTCTCGCCAGATAGTCATTCGGAGTTGCCACGTGCACTCCGCGGCCATCCAAAGCGCGGGTGAACGCGGGCAACGCGACTGCCAATGTCTTGCCTTCGCCGGTTTGCATCTCGGCGACCGCGCCGCTGGCGACGATCAATCCAGTTTGCAACTGGACATCGAACAAGTCCACGCTCAGCGCGCGTCGGCACGCTTCGATGACGCCCGCCGCCGCCAACACGAGCAGCGAATCCTGGGAGGATTGACCTTCGTCGCGCGCGAATCGGCGCAGACGATCGGCATGCTCGATCAGATCGGTCGCGGTCGACGTTTGCAAACGAATCGACAGCGCTCGCGACTGAGAAATGATGCCCGATAACCAGTCGTTGCGTCGGAGACGACGTGCCGATAGCCGAGCAATCGACGAACGATTCTCGGCTGTTTCGCTTTGTCGACTTGATTGGGTCGTCATGGTGGCGACCCCGAATACGAGTCGTCGTTCACCGTCGGCTCGTCACTGCAGTCATCGAATCGCAGCAGCACGCCCATCGATTTGCGAAGCTGGACCCATGATAGTGCGTAGTTGACTTGCGCAGCCACCAGCGATCCTTCCTCGTCCGCCAACCGTTCTTGCGCGTCGAGATAGTCCTCGATCAACAGCACCGCTGATTCGTTCGGATCGGGCAGCAGTTCCCAGCGATGTTTTAGGTACGCAACTTCGCGAGTCGCGGCGTCGATCGATTGTTTTTTCGCGACCATTTCGGCGTACGCGGTCTGGGTTTCGCGAACGGCGATCTCGACTTCGGTGAACGCTTCTTCCGTCGTCTGTTGGAAGTCGTACATCGAACGCATCATTTCCCAACGGTTCCGCGCCAACCGAGCTTCGGCCGCGCGATTGCCGATCGGGACTTCGTACAACATGCCAGCGGCGTAGCTGGGTCGACCTTGGGAAAACTGATTCGCGAACGCGCCGAACGTGTCGCGCCGGGCATCCAAACCGGCGACGTGAGTGTGCAAAATCAAGTCCAATCGCGGCAGCACCTGATTTTTCGCTGCGCCGACACGAACCGAGGTCGCTTGGATCTTGCGAATCGATTCGGTGATGTCGGGTCGATGGTCCAGCGCGGTGATTGTGGCGTCACGCTGCGACAAGGCGACGGGCATCGCGAGCGGACGATCCGATGGGATCAGTTCCCAGCGGCCCGATTGAGCGAGCATCGGGTCGCCGGTCAACATTCGCAGCCGAGCTTGGGCGTTGCGAATCCGCGTTTCGGTGCGGATCAAATCCGACTGGCGACTGGCGACCGCTGCTTCGGCTCGCAAGATTTGTCGCTGGTGTGAATCGACAGCGCCGCGAGCTTTCAGTACGTCGCGAATTTCGGCGGCGCTGTTGAGTAGCCGTTGACGCTGCAACCATTCGGCGCGCGATTGAAACAGACTCCAGTATGCCGCCGTGACTTCGATCAAGTGCTCTTGCAGATCTTGGCGCACTTCGGCCGTCGCGAGGTTGACGTCGATTTGAGCCAAGATGATGCGAGTTTCATTGACCGCGCGGCCTCGGTCACGCATGAGGGGCTGAGTGAAGTTGGCTTCGAGCCGTGTGGTGCCCTGCGGATTGGGGATCAAGAAGGTCGAGTTGTTGCTTTGGAAGCCGCTGCGTTGCGTGAGATCCCAGGCTGCACCGGTTCGCGATTTCTTTCGCAATCCTGCAGCGGAAGTGAGCGTATCGTCTTCGAATCGTGTCGAGTTGTTGCCGGTCGTTAGCGCGCTGCCGACCGGATCGTTGGTGTCGGCGAACTTGCCTTCGATGAATGCCAACGAATCGAACGCGGCATTCTCGATCACCAAGTCGTTGCACCGGATTTTAGGTTCGGTCAGCACGCCCCGAACAAAGGGCGAGAGCGAGAGCGCGGTCTGAGTCAGTCCGGCAACGTCGACTTGCATCACTTCGTCAGCAAAACCCAGCGGCGACGCGACTTTCGGTTCCCACCACGCATCGAATTCGATCACGTCGCCGGCGACCACATCGTCGATCGCAAGCAGCGGCGCGCTGTCGAGTTGTTCGGCGCGGTCTCGGTACGATTGGAGCTGTCCCTGATACGGGCCGCGCGAAACCGGGCCAGGTATCGATGGTTCCGCGTCGATTGGCAAAGTCGCGATCGGCGCCGCTGCATTGTCTTGTTCGATCAGCCCGAGTTCATAGCCCGGCATCGACGAATCGAGCGGACTCTGGGCGAGGCAACTTTCCGCAACGGTCAGCGCAGCGAACACCCCTGCGATGGTTCGCAGTTGGTGAAGACTTCGATTGGATGGAACGTCGAGTTTCACGCGTCGTTGTTCAACTCGTGTAGCAACAACATCAATGCTGGAATTCGTATCTTTACGCACGAAGTGAAAATCGACCGATCCGGTGCAATCGCTTCACGCTGAATTTTTGGTTTCAACCGTTTCATTCCTCACAACCATCTTCAATCGATGTGGCCGACGACGTCGCCAGCATTAATGCGTCAAAATCGGAAAACTTTTCCAGCACAAGGTCTACCCATTCCACACAGTTACCCAGGACGCCCTCGTCGGCATTTCTCTGCTCGAACGGTCATGGATGAACGCCAACCACATGTCGCGAATCTTTCAACGACGCTGGCAACAATGGATACTCGCGGTCGACGAAGTTCGATCGCGTGTAGGTCAATCGTTCGGGGGCGCGGATGTTCCGCGACCGAACCGGCCGCTTCGCATGTCTGACCTGGAACCGCGATTGCTGTTCAGTGCAACGCCGATCGACATGACCGCGGTCGCAGGAACCGAGCAAACGATGATGGTCGCTCCGGCCGAGCTTGCCGATCAATCGTCGCAATCTCAGTCGACTGATTCGATAGCCGCTTCGACATCGACCCAGACAACTTCGCGCGAACTCGTGTTCGTCGATTCGATGGTATCCGATCTGCAAGACGCTCTTGACAATCTCAATGGATCTTCACGCAACTTCGAAGTCTTCGTGCTGGACGCGAACCGTGACGGGCTCGACCAGATCACGGAGATCTTGGATTCACGCCGCGACGTCGACTCCATCCACATCATTTCGCACTCCGAAAACGGAGCCGTGAAGCTCGGCAATTTGTGGCTCGGCGCATCCAATCTGGACGGCTACGCGGGACAACTGGCTTCGTGGCAGAACTCGTTGGCCGCGGACGCGGACATCCTGTTGTACGGTTGCGATTTAGCGGCCAGCGAATCGGGCCTGACGTTGATTGATTCGATTCATGCGTTGACCGGCGCAGACGTTGCGGCTAGCGACGATGACACGGGCCACGCGAGCTTCGGTGCGGATTGGGAACTCGAGTACTTCACCGGCACGATCGAAACTGAAATTGCGCTGAGCGCCGATTTGCAACAAAACTGGTACGGCAAACTGGCGACGATTACGGTGACTCGGTTCGACGATATCACCGACGGGGGCGACGGTTTGACATCACTGCGTGAGGCCATCACGTTGGCGACCAGTGGCGATACGATCGTGCTCTCGGCCGGCAACTACACACTGTCGATTGCCGGTACGGGCGAAGATTTGAACGTGTCGGGCGACCTTGATATCACCAAGAATCTGACCATCCGCGGTGTATCGGCAGCCGCGACGACGATCAACGGGGGCGGCATCGATCGCGTGTTTGAAGTTCAAAACGGATTCTCATTGACGCTCGAGGATCTGACGATCACAGGCGGCAACATCGGCGACAAAGGGGGTGGCGTTTACGTCAGCGGTGGCGGTGGACAGCTCACGATGCAACGCGTCATCGTGACCGCAAATTTCGGCAACGAAGGCGGCGGCATCTACAACACGGGAACGAGCACGTTGACTGATGTTGTTTTGTCCAACAACGGCAACGTGTCGACGACGACTGCGGGTGGCGGTTTGTACAATCGTGGCGTCGCGACGCTCAATCGTGTCACGATCAGCGGCAACGCGGCCGGCCAGGGTGGTGGTATCCATCACGATAGCACTGCCAACGGACTGATCCTGACCAACGTCACGGTCAGCGGGAATACGGGAACATCGGGCGGCGGTGGTCTGTACAGTCAAGCGAATGCAACGATCAAGAACTCGACTTTCACGTTGAATACGGCCGACACGGGTGGCGGGATTCGACGGCAAGCCGGAACGCTGACCATCTTCAATACGATCTTATCGAACAACACTGGCACGTCCTCCAATCCAGACGTGCAAGGTGCATTTGTCAGTCAGGGGAAAAACCTGATCGCCAACACAACCGGCTCGACGGGTTTCGGCGCCGGCGACATCACCGGTTCGAGCGGGATGTTGGGCGCACTGGCGGACAACGGCGGCTTCGGTAAGACGCACGCATTGCTGGTCGGCAGCCCCGCGATCAACGCGGGCAACTTCACTGGCGCGCCTACAGTGGACGGACGTGGCATGACATCGACGGATGGGCGACTCGACATCGGCGCCTATCAAACCAGCGCGTTCGTACTCAATCGACTTTACTGGACGGACGAGGGCAACGGGAAAATACGTTCGTCCGCGCTCGATGGAACGGACATCGTCGATCTGATCACCGGTCTGAATAGTCCCGATGATCTGGTTATCGATTCGATCAATGGCAAGCTGTACTGGAGCGAATCGCAAACCGGAAAGATCCGACGTGCGAATCTTGACGGCAGCAACATTGTCGACGTGCTCACCGGTTTGGACGATCCTCAGGACATCGAACTGGACATCGCCAACGGCCACATCTACTGGATCCAAGACGGCAGCACGGAACGAATCGTTCGATCTGATTTGGACGGCAACAATCAAGTCGTCCTGATCAACACGCAGCTCAACTTTCCAGATCATCTCGCGCTCGACTTGCAAAACGGCAAGATGTACTGGGCCGATGAGTTCACGCGAAAAATTGAACGATCCAATTTGGATGGATCCATGCGCGAGCTCGTGGTGACGGCCAACCAAGCACCATTGTCGATCGCGATCGATCCTTACAACGGCAAACTGTATTGGACCAACTTTGATCTGATCGGAGGCAACGATCGAATCATTCGTGCGGATTTCAATGGCAGCAATCAAACGGCCATCGTGACCACTGGCCTCAGCATCCCCGACAACCTAATCGTCGATCACGCCAACGGCAAGATCTACTGGACCGATACGGGAAACAACACGATCAAGCAAGCCAATCTCGACGGTTCAAACGTGCTAACGCTTGCATTGACGGGATCAAACAGACCCAAAGGCATCGCGTTGGGACCAACCGCCAGTGGCCCGACGAATGTGGATCCCATCGCTAGTGCTGGTTCGGGATACACGATCCGCGAGGGCCAAACGTTGAATCTCGACGGCAGCGCGTCGAGCGACTCCGACGGCACGATCGTTTCGTACCAGTGGGACTTGGATAACGACGGAGTGTTCGGTGAGAGCGGTGAACCGACCACCGCGACGGCAAACGTCAATTGGGCAACGCTGTCGAGCTTCGGAATCAACGAAGGCGATGTCGGCGGCAAGGCGTACACGATCCGATTGCGAGTGACCGACAACAACGGCGCAACCAACGATGCGACGGTGATCGTGACAGTGATCGATACGGCACCAGTCATCACCGTCAGCGGTGCAAGCACTTCGGGCTCAGGCGTTGCCTACGCGCTGAATCTGTCCGCGACCGATTTCGGCGCCGATGATGCGACCACCGGATGGATCGTGAATTGGGACGATGGCAGCATCACGACTTATGGCGCCGTCACAACGGCCAGCCACGTCTACACCGGCGGAATCGGATTGACGCGAAACATAACCGTATCGGCGATCAACGGTGATGGCACGTTCCACCAAAGTCAACTGTTGTTGGGCGGCGAACTGTCGCAAAACGTATTGAGATTTGCCGCGACCACTGGCGAGTTATTGCAATCGTTCGCAACTTCGGAAACGTTGACCGGACACAGCGCGATGCTGGTTGGGCCGGACGGATTGTTGTATGTCGGTGGCGGTTCGGCGAACGTGTTGCGATACAACGCTATGACTGGCGCCTTTGTTGACGTGTTCGTCTCACCGGGCAGCGGCGGCCTCGGCACCATCAAAGGCATGACGTTTGGACCCGACGGCAATCTCTACGTCACCAGCGGCAATACGAATTCGGTGCTGCGTTTCAACGGCACGACCGGCGCTTTCATCAGCACATTCGTGACTGCGGGCAGCGGCGGTTTGAACAATCCGCACAACTTGAAGTTCGGACCAGATGGCAACTTGTACGTCGCCAGTCTCGGTAGCGACCAGGTGCTTCGGTACAACGCGGCGACTGGCGCGTTCATGAACGCATTCATCACTGCCGGCAGCGGCGGACTCGACGGTCCGGGCGACTTGATCTTTCGTGATGACGGCAACGTCTATGTCACGAGCTACAACAACGATCGCGTGCTCCGTTTCAACGCGACCACCGGAGTCTACGTCGACACATTCATTGCCGCGGCCAGCGGATCACTCGACGGCCCGATCGGCATGAGTTTCGGGCCGGATGGAAATCTGTACGTCGCCAGCAATTTGAACGATCGATTGCTGCGATACAACGGCACAACGGGCGCCTTTATCGACACTTACATCGCGGCGGGATACGGCGGTCTCGACGGATCTCAGTTCCCCGTGTTCACTCCGGCAGTTCAAGTCAAGATCGTGGCGCCTGACAACTTGCCGATCGCAACAGCGGACACCTACGTCGTCAATGAAGGCACGACGCTCAATTCAAATAGTGCATGGTTCGATAACGCTTGGAAGTTTCGACGAACGATCTCGTTTGACAATCGATTGCAGACCCAAAACCTGACGAATTTGCCAGTATTGATCCAGTTAGATTCTTCACGCATCAACTACGCCCAGACTCAAGACAACGGCGCCGACTTACGTTTCGTCGATGGCAACGGCACGCTGCTGGCTTACGAAATCGAGAGTTGGAACGAGTCGGGAACGTCTTACGTTTGGGTGAATGTTCCGCAGATCGATCAGTCATCTCGCACCGATTTTGTGTGGATGTACTACGGCAACGTGGCCGCGCCGGCCGGCCAAAATGGTGAAGCCGTATGGTCGTCGGAATATGCGGGCGTCTATCACCTTGGTGCAAACGAACTCGACGCAACCAATCGCAATAATGACGGAGTCAACGCGGGATCAGTAAACGCCACCGGCAGGTTCGGTGACGGTCAACTCTTTGACGGCAGCAACGACATCATCAATCTCGGTTCTGCCACATCGATCGACGATCTCTTCACCGGTGGCGGATCGGTATCGGCTTGGATCAATCCGACGGGCTGGGGACAGGGCGGTTATGGACGGATCTTTGACAAAGCGAACGGCATCTCGCCCTCACCCAACGGCTGGAACCTCTCGCTCGATCAAGCCAATCAATCATTGATCTTTGAGGTTGGCTTCTCGTCCACGATCGGACGATGGCGAGTTAGCCCGAACTCGATCACGCTCAATCAGTGGACTCAAGTAACAGTTGTCTACAGCAGCAACTCCGTCGCCAACGATCCCATCATCTACATCAATGGCGTTGCGCAAACGATCGTCGAGTCACAAACTCCGGTCGGCACGTATTCGACCGACGCGGCACAGGATCTTCGGATCGGTAACTATTCGACATTGACTCGGACGTTTGACGGACGAATCGACGAAGCCCGGCTGTTCGACGGAACCATGTCGGCCCAGCGTGTTGCCGCCGAGTACGTTTCGGCCACCAACAATTTAGCGCTCTTCGGATATCAGCAAACCAAGGCAGGCGTGTTGGGTAACGACTTCGACCCCAACGGTGACAGCTTGACGGCCACCCTGGTTGGCGGCCCGAGTAACGCGCAGTCATTCACGCTCAATGCCGACGGAACCTTCACGTACACGCCGACCACAAATTTTAGCGGCAGCGACAGCTTCACTTACATCGCCAACGACGGCAGCGGCAACTCCGGCATCGTCACCGTCGCTATTTCCGTGACCCCCGTCAACGACGCGCCAAGCGACATCACGTTATCGAACACGAGTGTCAACGAAAATTCGGCAGGCGCAGTGATCGGTACCGTTGGCGTCGTCGATCCCGATGTGGGTGATACGCATGTCTGGACCGTCAACGATGCCAGGTTTGAGATCGTCGGGAATCAGTTGAAATTGAAGACAGGTCAATCGCTTGACCGCGAGAATCAGCCGACCGTCAATCTGACGATCACCGTCACCGACCAAAACGGCGGGGGGCTTTCTTACAACGAATCATTCACGATCACGACGAACAACGTCAACGAAGCTCCGACCGACATCACATTGTCGGACTCCAGCGTCAACGAAAATTCGATAGGCGCAGTGATCGGTACCGTCGGCGTCGTCGATCCCGATGCGAGCGACACGCATGCCTGGACCGTCGACGATGCAAGGTTTGAGATCGTCGGGAATCAGTTGAGATTGAAGGCCGGTCAATCACTCGATCATGAAACCGAAGCGACGGTCAATCTGACGATCACCGCGACGGATCAGAACGGCGGCGGAATCGCCTATGGCGAGTCGTTCGCCATCGTTGTCAACGATATCAACGAAGCGCCGACGAGTATCGAGTTGACGAAGACAACGGTTGATGGTGGTGGGTTCGGCGCGATCGTCGGCGAACTGACCGCGATCGATCCCGACGCGGGCGACGCGCATGGTTGGAGCGTCGATGATGCCCGATTCACGATCGTTGCGGGAACACTCAAGCTGAAGTCGGATCAACGCATCGATTCAAACATCGAGTCGACCGTAAATTTGATCGTCACGGCAATGGATTCCGGTGGATTGATGCGCGTGCAGGCCTTCGCCGTTACCGTCAACGCACAACCCGCTGCGCCGCCTCTGTACAACCCGACCGTGGGAGGCAATACGCCGTCGCCAAACAACCCGTCGCCAAACAACCCGCCGCCTGACGCTGACTCTGGCGACAATCGATCCGATACGAGCGGCGAAGATGACTCCGACGCGGGACGTAACAACGACTCGGGTACGCCAGCGATCTCCCCGTCGACGATCGCGAAGACTCCGCAAAGCCCAACGACCACAACGAGCGGTATACCGGGAGTTGTCATTGACGAGTCCATGAAGGATACCGATGACGATGACTCGACAGGATCGCTTGTTGGTTCTGGCAATGTCGGCGTGCAAACTCTTGAAGACGCTCGCGAAGCCAATGAGAACAACGATCTGCAATCGCGAGGGGAACGAACGACGGCGCAGTTGCGGCATTTAGGATTGAGTGGTGCCAACGGATCGGCCGGACAATTCAACTTTGATTTGATGTCGCGCCCGGGCGTCATGTGGAACGAACTCGATAAGCAAATGGAGACGATCGAGTCCCAGATTCAAGGCGATCTGATCGTCGTCGGAGCCGCCGGTGCCGCCGCGTCGAGCTTCACCGTCGGTATCGTCGCATGGGGATTGCGAACAGGGTTCCTGGCGTCAGGCTTGTTGGCACAAATGCCGGCCTGGCGCGCGGTTGACCCACTGTTGATCATGCAAGGATCGGGCGACAGCGACAACGAATCGCTCGAGGAACTGATGAAGCGACGCAGCGAAGCGTTGGACGAATTGGAAAAAGAGGACGACACGTTGAACGTGGTTGAGTAACACAATGATCAAACGCCTCTATTCTCGAATTCCGATCCGCACGCGAATCTCCGTCGGCCTCGTCGGCCTGATGGTGGGTACATTGCTGTTCGCGAGCGCGTTCGGATTCTTTCCGAATGAACAACGCGAAGTGCTGCGCGGTCGCGCGAAACTCTGCGAAGCACTCGCCATCAGCGGCACCGCGATGGCGTCTTCCGACAATCTGCAATCGTTGGATCTGATCCTGCAATCGATCGTCGCGCGAGATCCGCAAATCTTGTCGATCGGATTTCGATTAAGCGACAACGACTTGCTGGTCGCGGCTGGACCTCACGAAGATACATGGGATGCGGAATCATCCAACAGTTCACGATTCATGCGAGTACCGGTGTTTCGTGCCGCCAAGAAATTCGGCGAGTTGGAAGTCGCGTTCGTCAACACCGGCGGATTCTTGGGTCTGAACTATTGGGCACCGGCATGGCTGCTGGTGATCCTGATACCGGGTTGCCTGATTCAGTTTTCGTTCTTCCTTCGCAAGACGCTCGACAGTCTCGACCCCAACGGCGCCGTTCCGCAACGGGTGCGCGACACGTTTGACCGACTTGCCGTTGGTGTGATGTTGGTGGATGACCGCGACCGAATCATCCTGCAAAACCGTCTATTCACATCAACGGTGGGTATGGATAACGACGCAATGATCGGAAAAACGCCGTCGTCGCTCGCCTGGATTCGCGAACAAACGGATCAAGAATTTCCGTGGGCCGAATCCAAACGCACCGGCGAAATGGTCAGCGGTCGCGTGCTCCACTTTCAAACGGCCGGCCGACGCTTGACCTTCAATGTCAACAGCACTCCGATCATCGGCTCCGGCGTCATGATCACGTTCGAGGATATCACTCAGCTCGAAGAAAACAAAATCGAATTGGCGAAAGCTCGCGACGCCGCCGAAGCTGCCAATCAATCCAAGAGCGCCTTCTTGGCGAACATGAGTCACGAGATTCGGACGCCAATGAATGCGGTGCTGGGATTCACCGAAGTGCTTCGCCGCAACATTGAACGCGATGAATCAAAACGTCGCCAACATCTCAACACGATCCACTCCAGCGGCACACACCTGCTCAACCTGATCAACGACATCTTGGATCTGTCGAAGATCGAAGCCGGTCGACTGGAAATCGAATCGATCCCCTGCGAGGTCCACCGTGTCGTCGCGGATGTGGTGACCGTCATGCGAGTGCGAGCGGATGAGAAACGCATTTCGCTCGACTACCAATTCGATGGTCCGATTCCGGCGACGATCCAGAGCGACCCGGCTCGCGTTCGTCAAATCCTGACCAACTTGATCGGCAACGCGATCAAGTTCACCGAACGAGGCGGCGTTCGCGTGATCGCCAAGTTTGTCGACTCCGTTGATCGACCGCAAATGATGTTGCAGGTTGTGGACACCGGTATCGGCATGACGGAATCGGCATCCCAGAAAATCTTTGATCCGTTTTCGCAAGCCGACGCCAGCGTTACGCGGCGTTTCGGCGGCACCGGGTTGGGTCTTTCGATCAGCAAGTGCTTTGCCGAAGCTCTCGGCGGTGGCGTGACCGTCACCAGCGAAGTCGGCTTCGGTAGCGTCTTCACCGCAACGATCGACACGGGACCGATCGAATCAGTCGCGATGATCACTCCGACTCATGAAGAACTTCAGATCACGGCTGAAGAAGACGAGCATTTGGCCATCAGCTTGCCGAACATGAGGGTGCTGTTGGTCGATGACGGCGAAGAGAACCGTCAACTGATGAGCGTGATTTTGGAAGAAGCGGGAACCACCTTCGCGACTGCCGAGAACGGGCTCGAAGCACTCGAGCTGGCGACGCAGCAGTCGTGGGACGTGATCCTGATGGACATGCAAATGCCAGTGATGGATGGATACACGGCGACTCGGAAACTTCGCGAGCAGGGTTACGACAAGCCGATCGTGGCGCTAACTGCCCACGCCATGCAGCATGCTGAACAAGAATGTCGCGACGCGGGTTGCAGCGGATTCATGACCAAGCCGATCGACTTCGACCGACTGATCACGACGCTCGCCCAGATCGCTGGCATCGAAGTCTCCGTCGCCACGAAAGGATTGCCGTTGTTGGATGTCAACGCGGAAGAATCAAGTGACATCGAGTCGATTGACGGCCCGATCGTTTCGACGCTTCCGATTCACAAAGAACGATTCCGAGTGATCGTCGAGCAGTTCGTTGCGACGCTCGATTCGCGGTTCGACGCCATCGAAGCGGCGCTGAACACCAGCGATGGAACCGCGATCGCGGAACTGTGCCATTCGCTCAAGGGCGCCGGCGGGAACTGCGGATTCGCCAGCTTGTCCAAGGCAGCGTTGAAGTTGGAATTGGCCGCAAAGGCGAGCGCGTTCGAGTCGATCCCGGAATTGATGGATCAATTGCGACAGATTCAACGACGGATCGAGACGCCAGCGAACTCACCCGCATAATCAATACCAACCATCGAAACGGTACACCGACCCACTCGTCGCTCGTTGCAAGCACCGTCACGAACGACTCTGTCGCAGCCGTGAGCTAGGGTTCACCCATCATGATCGAATCAACTCAACCATCGGCGCTGACGGATTTCAACGCCACCGGTCTCGGGATGATCGCGACGTTCGAACCGCCGATCACCGGACTTCAAATAACCGATTCTCACAACGAAGACATCGACGACGATCGAAGTGCGTCGCGCGAAGCGCAGATCATGATTGTCGATGACGAAGCCATCAACATCGAAATCGTCAAAGCCTATTTAGAAGAAGAAGGTTTTACAAACTTCCTGACCACGACCAAATCGCAAATCGCTGTTGAAATGGTTCGCAGCCATAAACCTGATATTGTGTTGTTGGACATCAACATGCCGCAGGTTTCCGGGTTGGAGATCCTGAACGTGATGCGTTCCGACGCGGAACTGAAATTGATCCCGGCGATCGTGTTGACGGCGTCCAACGATCCACAAATCAAGCTAAAAGCGTTGCGTTTGGGTGCTTCGGACTTCTTGGCGAAGCCGGTCGACCCGAGCGAACTGATGTTGCGACTGCAAAACGTGCTAGCGGTCAAAGCCTATCAAGATCACCTGGCGGAATATTCGATAAGACTTGAAGACCAAGTCAGAATTCGTACCACGGAACTGGTGCGTTCGCGACAAGAAGCGATCCACTGCCTGGCTCGGGCGGGCGAGTACCGCGACGACGATACCGGCCACCACGTGACGCGAGTCGGACGTTACGCCGCGCTGATCGCGCACGAGCTTGGTTTCGACAAAGACGCCATCGACCTGATCGAACAGGCCGCCCAGCTTCACGATGTTGGAAAAATCGGTATACCGGATTCGATTCTGCACAAACCGGGAAAGCTCGATCCGCAAGAATTCGAGCTGATGCGCACCCATTGCGATATCGGTCGGCGGATCATCAATCCACTTAGTCACGAAGAATCGATTCGTCTGACCGCGCACACGTCCGTCGGGCGTGAAATCATGGGCTCGACGAATTCACCCGTTCTTAAACTCGCGTCGGTGATCGCCGACACGCATCACGAGAAATGGGACGGAACCGGGTATCCCAATAAGACATCTGGTTTAGACATCCCGATCGAAGGGCGTATCGTTGCCGTTGCCGACGTGTTCGATGCGCTGAGCTCGTCAAGACCTTACAAGAGTGCGTTTCCGCTCGACAAGTGTTTGCAGATTCTGATCGAAGGTCGCGGCACCCACTTCGATCCGACCGTTTTGGATGCTTTCATGCGTCGCAAAGAGGATGCCATTCGGATTCGCGAAGAACACGTCGATCCGAATTCTCAGGACCGTCAGTTGTAGGACGCCATCGTGGGCAGAGATTTGTCAGTCGAAGCCAAGCAAACCTTTCGAATCGTGGCGCTGATGGCCACGTTCTTGGTCGTTGGCATTCACTACAAGTCCGCCATTCCCGTTTCGGCCAATCCTGCCGATGCGACCTGGAATGAATTGGCGCAAGAGTTCGTCTTCGGCGGACTTGCTCGGGTTGCCGTTCCAATGTTCGCGTTCGCCGCTGGATTGTTTTACTTCCTCCGCGACGACGGAACCCTTGCCAGCTATCGCACGAAGCTCCACGCTCGCGTTCGCACCGTGTTGGTGCCGTTCTTTCTGAGCGGTTCTATCGCGATGGCGTTCTGGTTGATCGTTCGACGATCCGAAGGCAAGTTGATCGATTTGACGTTGCCCGAATTTGTGCTGACGTGGTTGCTGCATCCGCCCGCCGAGCAGTTGTGGTTTCTTCGCGATCTGTTGTTGCTGGTCATCGTCGCGCCGGCGATTCGATGGTTTGGTACATCCAAGTACGGTCGTCGGTTGCTGGCACCGTCCTTGATGCTGCTTTGGTTGTTCGACTGGCAACTGTTCCCCGCGGTTGTTGGCTGGCGATTGATTCATTCGGAGACGCTGCTGTTCTTCGTTCTCGGATTTTTTGCCGTTTCGCGTCTGCACTTGCTTGAACGAGTCGTCACGGCGCCGGTGAAGCTGATCGTCGCCGCGTGGTTCGCATGGTTGGCACTGACCGCGACAAGGATCTTCATTCGCGCCGACTTTGATATCTGGTACGTCGACAATCATGGTTTCGCGGATTTGATGTTGCACCAGACGTCGATCCTGGTCGGTTCACTGACGCTGTTTGCGACCGCGTCACGGATGCGTTGGCCTGGATTGCTGAGTTTATCGGGCGGTTCGTTTTTCGTTTATCTCGTTCATGAATTTCCGCTTCGGGCCGTCGCCCATCGAGTTTGCGATGGCGTGATCGATCACTCGTACTCGTGTTGGGTTTTGACGCCAGCGGTGTTGCTGGTTTGCTATACCGCATCAGTCATGCTTAGCCGCTGGTGTCCGATGTTGATATCCGTACTGACCGGCGGACGCATGCCTTCGCCATCGATAACGAGCACACCCCATTCACCCGCTTTGACTTCGTAGGCGAATCGTTCCATGGCATTCCTCGTCGCACTTTTTTCCATCGCAGCCTTGATTTGGCTCGTACCGACGTTGGAACGTGGTCGGTTGTTTGTCGCGGCAACATTGGTGCTCGCGATCGGGACGGTGTTCGGTCCCGAGTTCTTCGCGATCGACGGGCCGATTCAGTTGAGTTTGGATCGTGCGTTGTGGGTGGCCCTGTTCGCGTTCGCCGCGATCGGTTGGCGAATGGGAAACATTGAATTTCCCAAACTCAATCGCATCGATTGGATGGTGATCGGCGTCGTGGGTTGGTTCTTTGTCAGCGCGGCTCGTGGCGGTTCGGTGCCCGATGGTAGCTCGCCGATCGCCCGCTGGTTGTTCTACATCGCGATGCCAGCGGGAATGTACGCGATCGCGCGGGTCATGAAGATTCGCCAGTTTGATGTGCAGTGGATGAAATTCGGTTTGATCGTCATGGGCATCTATCTTGCCGTGACGGCGATGATGGAGATCACGGGTTTGCATGGCTTGGTGTTTCCCCGTTACATCGTCGACGCGGAAGCGTGGGAGTTCTTTGGTCGTGGTCGCGGGCCGTTGATGAATCCGTCGGGCAACGGGATGTTGATGAGCATGTCGTTGGTTGCCGCGGGAATCGGATTCGTATATGCGGGTCGGCGAGGCAAGTTTGCGTACGCCGTCGCCATCGTCATCCTGATGGGTGGCGTGTACGCGACGTTGACGCGGAGCGCCTGGATGGGCGCGATGGTCGCGATGGGCGTCGTGGGGCTGACCTATTCGCCGCGTTGGGTTCGCGTGTTGGGCCTGATGAGCCTGCTGCTGTTCGGCGGCGCATCGATGATGGGTTTGAAGGATCAACTAGTGCGAATGAAGCGTGACAAGAACCTGACGGCCGAGGACGCTCAGAAGTCGATGGCGCTGCGACCGTTGTTGGCGGTTGTCGCTTGGGAGATGTTCAAAGATCGACCGATCGCTGGTCACGGATTCGGTCACTATTTCGCGCACAACGATCCCTATCACAACAACCGCACCTATGAATTGCCGCTCGACATCGCGCGGCCTTACAACCAGCACAATGTTTTCTTATCCGTTCTGGTCGACACGGGGCTGATCGGCTTGTCGATGTTTGCGGGTTGGTTCGTGATGCTGATCGGCACCGGATGGCGATTGGCACGTGGTGACTCCCAGAAGCCCGAGATCCGTTACGTCGGTCTGATATTGCTCGGCACGATGGGCGCTTACTTTTGCAACGGCATGTTCCAAGACACGTTGATCATTCCGATGCTGCACATGTTCTTGTTCTTTGTCGCCGGAGTTGCGGTGAGCGTCAGCAGGAAGGGTCTCGTCGTGGACGTACCCGTCGCGGTCGCTCGGCAAGAATCAATGGTGCCAGTCGGCCGAGTCCATTCATTCAAATCGTAGAACGATTGTCCTAAACGATTGAACAATCGCCTGACTCTGTTACTTCGACCAAGCGTCGATTGCCTCGCGGCGGATCTCGGTTGCGGTCGTGTGGTTCGACGATGCTAACGATTTTGCGTCGTCGTCTTCGATGGTCAGTCGGAGCTGACCGTTTGGCAACGTCACGATCTTTCCTCGTACCGGACCGAACTTCGTCTCGATCGTCGTGCTCGTGCGAATCAGCTTGTGTCTGTCGACGCTGTGACGACGTATGCCGATCGATGTCGAATGTTCGAAGATGATCTGTTCGAGCAAGCCGACGCGTGACGGCGGCGCGATCACGGTCAGCACCGTTGCCGCGCGGCCCTTCTTCATCGTGCATGGAATTTGAAGGACGTCGAGCGCGCCGGCGCTCAACAGTCGCTCGGCGCAATCCGCTAACTGCTGGGGCGTCGAATCGTCGATGTTTGTTTCCAGCACGACCGCTCGGTCGGATTCAATTCCCGCCGGCAAGCTCGCATCGTCCGTCAACTCGCCGATCAAAACTCGCAGCACGTTCGCTTGCCCGGTCAGGTCGCGAGTGCCAGCGCCGTATCCGATCGCGTCGATGGTCATCGCGGGCATCGATCCGAAGCCCACCGAGGTCGCTTTCAGGATCGCGGCGCCGGTCGGCGTCGTCAGTTCGGCTTCGATGTCGCTGGCCGCGATCGGGACACCGCGCAAGATATCGGCGGTCGCCGGCGCGGGGATCGAGACGCGACCGTGGGCGATCGTGATCGATCCGGTGCCGGTCGGAACGGGGGAAGCTTGCACGGTTTCGATTCCCAGCAGCCCGAAAGCGACGGCGGTCCCGACGATGTCGGCGATCGAGTCGATGGCACCGACTTCATGAAAATGAACTTTTTCGATCGTCGAATTGTGAACCTTCGCCTCGGCAACTGCGACTTGATGGAAGATCCGTTTTGCCAGATCCTTCGCGGTCGCGTCCACTTCGCTGGCCCTATCGATCATTTCGGTGATGTGGTGCAGGTGGCGATGAGCGTGCTCGGCGGGGTGGTCGATTTTGACGTGGACGGCTCGAAAACCGGACTTTTTGACGACTTCAGCGGTGATCGACAGCTCGGGCAGACCCATCGAGCGGACGGCGGACTCGATCGCCCGCACGTCGACGCCCAGATCGACCAGAGCGCCCAAAGTCATGTCGCCGCTGATTCCGGAGAGGCAGTCGAAGTAGGCAATTCGGGTCATCGGGCGAGCTTTCGGGGGTTGGAGTTGACTGTGGCTCCGCGACTCCATTCGCGGAGAACCGGCATTGGTTGGCAAGGGTTTCTGATCGAGACTTCATTGCCGTTGAAGGTTTTCGCAGTCCTGGTATACTCCCGCCCTGCCAGAGCGGCCATGCCGACCAAAACACAACGAAAACGTAAACCATAAGACCCCGAAGATCGATCCGATGAAAGTTGTCAGTAGCATTGGCGCCCTGAAGTTCCGCCATCCCGATTGCCAAGTCGTCAAGCGACGCGGCCGAATTTACGTGATTTGCAAAAGCAATCCGAAGTTCAAGGTCCGCCAAGGCGGCGCGAAAGTCAAGAAAGCACGTCGCTAATTTGGCGATCTTTTGATGTTCTCTCGCACGCCACGAATCTTTTTTGTCGCCCTGACGCTCGCGGCGATTTTCGGCTGCGAGAAGAACCCGGTTGCCGTTGAGAAGCCAGGCGGCCCTGAGAAACCGGTTGTCACAGCGACGGTCACGATCGAAGTCGAGTCGGGCGAATCGACGCTGACCCACAAAGTCGACCACGTTGCCTTCGGAACGACGCTCGAATCGTTGCTGCGATCGTCGACCGAGTTGCCCTTTGAGATCACCGGCAGCGGACGGAGTGCCTTCGTCAACGCGATCGATGGCAAGACGACATCGGGCGGGGAAGGTTGGACTTACAAGATCGACGGCGAGTTTGTGCACGCCGGCATCGGCGTCACGAAACTCAATCCGCCGACAACGGTGACATGGAGCTTTGGCAGCCCGACGTTTGAGTAACCAACGGTCGGTTTCGGCGACGGCGTCGCTTTGGTAAATTTCCGATCACGCGAGACGGATGGGTGGCCGAGTGGACGAAGGCTCTAGTCTTGAAAACTAGCGTAGGGGAAACCCTACCGTGGGTTCGAATCCCACCCCATCCGCTTCGAGTTCGGTTTGCCGCCTTAGATTCTGATCCATACGGGGTGCTACGACCTTGAGCTTCGTCACTAAGATCGAACACCCGCTGGTTGAACACCATCTTTGCACCGTTCGTGACAAGGACACGCGCTCGAGCGAGTTTCGCGCGGCGATCGGACGATTGGCGGTGCTGGTCGGAGTTCACGCGACTCAGGACTTGCCGCTCGCGCCGGTCAAGATCACGACACCTTTGTGTGTTGCCGATTGCCAACGCTTGTCGGTGCGAGTCGAACTGGTGCCGATTTTGCGTGCTGGTCTGGGCATGGTCGAACCGCTGCAAGGCCTGCTGCCCGATGCCGCCGTGTGGCACTTGGGCATGTATCGCAACGAAGAAACTGCCGAGCCGATCGGCTATTACGACAAGCTGCCCTCCTCCGGCGCGCCCAACGTCGCCCTGGTACTCGATCCGATGTTGGCAACCGGCGGCAGCGTCGAGATGGTGATCCAACGATTGATCAGTTGGGGAGTGCCCGAGATTCGAGTGCTCAGCATCATCGCGTCGCAAGCCGGCGTGGACCGAGTCGCTCGCGACTTTCCCGAAGTCAAAATCTACGTCGCAACCATCGACCCTGACCTCAACGAACAGTCGTTCATCGTGCCCGGTTTGGGCGACGCCGGCGATCGCATCTTCGACACGCCGCAACACGGGTAACACGACTTCATGCAAGCTCGATTGATCTGCCTGTTGGGCTTGTTCGCGTTCATCTTCTTCGCTTGGGTCATCAGCACCGACCGGCGCCGGTTTCCACTACGAATCGTTGTCGGCGGTTTGATGTTGCAATTGGTGTTGGCGTTCTTGGTGCTGAAGACCGAGCCGGGACAGTTCGTGTTCATGAAGATCGGCCACGCATTCGAAGAGGTGATGAAGACCGTCAACGCGGGCAGCGGTTTTTTATTCTCGATCGATGGCGAACAGACGTTGCTAAAGTCGTTCGCATTCGGAGTGCTGCCGACCGTGATTTTCTTTTCGTCGCTGATGAGCATCCTGTATTACCTGGGCATCATGCAGCGGTTGGTGTGGGCGATGGCGTGGGTGATGCGTTTTTCGTTGGGCACCAGCGGCGCGGAAACGTTGTCGGCGGCAGCGAATGTGTTTGTCGGGCACACCGAAGCACCGTTGGTCGTTCGGCCGTACCTTGCAACGATGACGCGCAGCGAATTGTGCGCAATGATGACGGGCGGCTTTGCGACCGTGACGGGCGGATTGCTGGGCGTGTACGCCGGCATGGGCATCGACATTTCTCACCTGTTGACCGCGTCGATCATCAGCGCGCCGGCGGCATTGCTGATCGCCAAAGTGATGGTGCCGGAAACGGAACCGGAAAAGGTGAACGCCGAGATGACTCTGTCCAGAACCGACGACCAAGTGAACTTGATCGGCGCGGCGGTCACGGGCGCCAGCGACGGATTGAAACTCGCGCTCAACGTCGGCGCGATGTTGATCGCGTTCTTAGCATTGCTGGCGCTAGTCGATGTGATCTTGGGCTACGGTTGCTCGATCGTCGGACTGGTCGATCCGTCGGGCGGGCCGCGGATCACGTTGGGCGTCATCTTGGGTTACCTGTGTTGGCCGCTGGCGTGGTTGCTGGGCATCCCGGCCGACGAATGTTGGGAAGCCGGTCGATTGATCGGATTGAAGACGGTCGCGAACGAGTTCATCGCGTATGACGCGCTCGGTAAAGCAGATATCGGCGAGGACGGTGTGATGAGCCAGCGGACGGCGACCGTGTTGACTTATGCGCTGGCCGGGTTCAGCAATTTCGGTGCGATCGGGATTCAAGTCGGCGGAATCGGCGGGCTTGAACCTTCGCGAAAGGACGATTTGGCGAGAC
This sequence comes from Rubripirellula sp., assembly GCA_041740415.1. GTDB lineage: Bacteria > Planctomycetota > Planctomycetia > Pirellulales > Pirellulaceae > Rubripirellula. The sequence continues at coordinate 4,353 of JBGSLZ010000012.1, read as the reverse complement.
TGGGTCTGCGTGCGATGTTCGGCGGATTGCTGGCGTGCTGCATGACGGGTGCGATCGCGGGTCTGTTACTCTAGATACCGACCCGCACGCCCACTTAATCCATCGACCCGCCAACGCTATAACTCCGCCGCCCACTTCGCAGAGTAGAACAACTGTCTCCATGAAAACCACACTCCCCTTGGACATCCAGTCGCAACCGAGCGACTCGACGTGTGGCCCGACTTGTTTGCAAGCAATCTACGGATACTGGGGTCACGAAAAAACGGTTGACGAAATCATCGCCGAGATCCCTCAACTCGAGACGGGCGGAACCTTATCAGTCCAACTCGCTTGCAACGCGCTTGAAAATAATTTCGATGCAACGATCTTCACCTATAACTTGAACCTGTTCGATCCGTCGTGGTTCAAGAATCCGTCGATCGACTTAGTCGACCGATTGCAACGGCAACAAGAACTGAAGTCGGGCAACTCGAGAATCGTACACGCGACCGATCATTACCTAAACTTTTTGCAACTCGGCGGACGTGTCGAGATGCCGATGCTCGAGCGATTGATGCTCAACGATCACTTGACCGCCAAGACACCGCTGCTGGCCGGACTGAGCGCGACGTATCTGTACCACGAATCACGCGAACGAAGCCAACCACCCGATGCGCACAACCGGACGTGCATTCGCGACGACATCGGCGGCTTTCCGGTCGGTCATTTCGTTGTACTCAGTGGTTACGACGATGACGGAGATGCCGTGATGGTGTCCGATCCGCTGCACCCCAACCCGAAGTGGCCCGACCGACATTATTGGGCTTCGATCGATCACGTATTGGCCGCGATTTATTTGGGGATCGTGACGTACGACGCCAACTTGTTGGTCATACGACCGAAGAATTCAATGACGGAGCGAACTTAGCATGGCGATTGTCCTTGTGACTGACACCCAACAAGATTGGGTGGACGACATCGAAGGCGTCGAAACGATCGACCCTCGCGAATACTTGACCAGTGACGATTGGAGTCGCCGAAAGAACGTCAAGCTCTACAACCTCGCGCGATCGTACGCCTACCAAAGCCTCGGTTATTACGTTTCGTTGCTCGCCGAAGCCCGCGGGCATCGACCCTTCCCGAGCGTCACGACGATCCAAGATTTGGGCAACCGCAATTCAGTGCGACTGTTGCCGCAAGAATTGGAAGACTTGATCGAAAAGAGTTTCCAGTCTTTGCAAGGTGATAAGTTCGAGTTGAGCGTCTACTTTGGCGGCAACTTGGCTTCACGCCATTCCAAGTTGGCGCGAGAACTATCGACATTGTTTCAAGCTCCGCTGCTTCGATTTGAATTCACCAAACGCAAAAAATGGCGACTCCGCCGCGCCCGCGCCATCGGCGTCGAAGACATCCCCGACTCGCACCGCCCGTTCGTGATCGAACAAGCGCAAAAGCATTTCTCGCGCGGTGTCGGCAAGGTCAAGCGCAACACGTACCGTTATGACATGGCGATTCTGCACAATCCCGCCGAAGGTGATCTGGCGCCGTCCGACGAAAAAGCACTCCAAAAGATGGTCCGTGCCGCCGCGACCGTTGGCATCAACGCGGAATTGTTGACGGTCGAAGACGCCGGACGATTGCTCGAGTTCGATGCGTTGTTTCTGCGTGAGACCACATCGGTCAATCACTACACATACCGCTTGGCGCGGCGGGCCGAACGCGAAGGCATGGTCGTGATCGACGATCCGCAATCGATCCTTCGCTGCAGCAACAAAGTGTACCTCGCCGAATTGCTGACCAAAGCAAAACTGGCGACTCCGAAAACAATCGTCGCCCACCGCGACAACGCCGATACGATCGCGGCTGAACTAGGTTTTCCGGTCGTACTCAAACGTCCCGACAGCGCGTTCTCGCAAGGCGTCGTGAAGGCCGAAACGGAAGCCGAGTTGCAGGCTCAATTGGATCTGTTCTTCGAGAGCTCTGAACTCGTCGTCGCGCAGTCGTTCATGCGAACGGACTTTGATTGGCGAATCGGAATCCTGGATCGCCGACCCCTGTTTGCGTGCAAGTACCACATGGCCCAAGGCCACTGGCAAATCATCAACTCCAACCCCGACGACGTGTCCGATCGATTCGGTAAGTTCGATACGATCCCCGTCGAGATGGCGCCACGCAAAGCCGTGGCATTGGCACAAAAATCCGCCGACATGATCGGCGACGGCTTGTACGGAGTCGACATCAAAGAATCCGATGGAAACTTCTATGTGATCGAAGTCAACGACAATCCGAACATCGACTCGGGAGTTGAAGACAAGGTGCTGCGAGATGAACTGTATCGCCGCGTGATGGAATCGTTCTTGCGACGCATCGAGCGAGGCAAGGCGCCGGAGGCTTCGTCGTGAGCGATCGCAAACGTCTGTCGATGTTCGAAGCGTTCGGCATCGAAGTTGAATACATGTTGGTCGATCGTGAAACGCTGGATGTGCGTCCCGTCGCCGACCGTGTCATGGAAACATCCGCCGGTCATCCGACCGGTGACATCGAGTTCGGCGCGGCCACATTCAGCAACGAATTGGCGCTGCACGTCATCGAACTCAAAGGGACCGATCCGACCAGCGACTTGGCGTCGTTGGCCACTGCGATGAACGGCGCTTTGTCCGCGATCGGGCCAGCTTTGGCGACGCACGGCGTGATGATGTTGCCCGGCGGAATGCACCCGTGGATGAACCCCGGAGTTGAAACTCGGCTTTGGCCGCACGAGTACCACGAGATCTACGAGGCTTACCACCGCGTGTTCGATTGCCACAGCCACGGTTGGGCGAATGTTCAAAGCGTGCATTTGAATCTTCCGTTCAGCGACGATGAAGAATTTGCCCGACTGCATGCGGCAGTTCGATTGGTGTTGCCGATTTTGCCCGCGCTGACCGCCAGCTCGCCGATCGTCGATTCTCGCGCTGCGCCGTGGGCCGACATGCGAATGCAGTTCGTTCGTGATCATTGCCGTACGGTTCCGTTCCTGACTGGCGACATGATCCCCGAACCGATCTACGACGAAGCCACTTATCGAACAATGATCTTCGATGGTTTGGAAAAAGCGATCGCGCCGTTTGACGACAGCGGCGTGTTTGACCCGAACTTCTTGAACGCGCGTGGCGCGATCGCTCGTTTCGATCGCGGCTCGGTTGAAATTCGCGTGATGGATGTTCAGGAATATCCGGCTGCCGATATCGCGGTGTGTTCGTTGACGATCGAGTTGCTCAAGGCGATCGTGTCCGAGCGTTGGACGGGGCTCGCGGATCAGAAGGCCACTTCGACGCAAACGCTCTCCCGTTGGCTGGATCGAATCAGCAAAGACGCCGAGCGCTGTACGATCGACGACCGTGACTACTTGCGTCACTTCGGCATCGACGCCGATTCGATCACTGCGGGCGATCTGTGGAAACACTTGGTTTCGACGCTCGGTGTCAACGATCCACTTCTCGATCCGATCCTCAGGCGCGGCTCGCTGGCGACACGGATCACCGCCGCAGTCGGCAATGATTGGCGCCGCGATCATTTGCGCGAGATCTATCGACGACTGGGTGACTGTTTGGCTGGCGGACACGCTTTCGAGCCATGATCGTTAGCTGCGAACACGGCGGTAACGAGATTCCGGCCGACTACGCCGACCTGTTCGCAAGCCCCGGCGCCAAAGCCGACTTGCGCAGCCATCGCGGGTACGATCCGGGCGCGCTGCGAGCAGCCGAGTACATTGCCGATCATTTTGAAACGCCGCTGATCGCGTCAACGACGACTCGGTTGTTGGTGGATCTCAATCGCAGCGAAGACAACGACGGACTGCTCTCGAAGTACTCTCGCGGACTCGGCGCCGACGCCCGCGAGCGACTGCTTGAACAACTTTACCGTCCCTATCGCCGACGTGTTTACGATGCGGTCGCAGCGCTGATCGATGCTGGGCGGGTCGCCGTTCATTTATCGATCCACACGTTCACACCGCGCTTTCGGGGAACCCGTCGCAGTGTCGACATTGGCATCCTGTTTGATCCGGCACGATCGCTTGAATCGGATTTGGCCGGTCGCTGGTGCGCCGACTTGCAATCACGGTTGCCGCGATCACGCGCGCGGGCGAACGAACCGTACTTGGGAACCGATGACGGATTGACGACGTGGCTGAGAACTCAGTTTACGGCGGAGAAATACATCGGCATCGAAATCGAGATCGCGAACTCGTTCGCGAAAAAATCGAGCGAGCGTCAGAAGGCGTTGTTGAACGCGTTGGTGCAAAGTAGGTCCGGTTCCACCGGACAATCCAACAAATTTTTGTCCGGTGGAACCGGACCTACGCTCTGAATCATTGTCCGGTGGAATAGGACC
>JBGSLZ010000011.1:0-8485 GCA_041740415.1 Rubripirellula sp. | reverse complement strand
GGCGGTCACCAAAATCGAAAACACGATCATCAACCAGGCTGGCAGGTGATCTGGGAAGGCTGGAAAGAACTTCTACCAATGGTCATAGGTTACGACGTCGCAAAAGCAAAGTACTACAAAAAATGTGGCTAAACCTAAGCGCTAAGGACCTGACTGTTTTTTGTGTCACTCTAGCCCTCTGCTATCCGTTCTATCTGGTCTTCGAAAAGCCGTTTATCGGCAAGCCACGTGCCGAGTCGGGGAAATCGTCTCCCAGCCTCGACGCTGGCGATGTGTCCGATATCGCACAACCGGTTGCTCCATCAAACTGAACTTTCATCGTTATCCAAATTAGTACATTTAAAAAATCTCTTTTGATCACGGGAGTCTTCCCGCCATACATTGGCGGCAGCGGCCGTTGGTTTTGGGAGATTTATTCCCGCCTGCCAAGCGATCGCTACACCATCGTCGCGGGACAACACCCTGCGGCGGCCGTGTTCGATAAGACGCACGATCTCGATGTCCATCGCATGCCGCTGGCGTTTGCTGACCTCGGTTATTTCGGCTGGACCAGTTATCGCCATTATCGCTCAATTGCCCGCGAGGTCACCAAAATCGTTCGGACGCGTTCGGTGCGGGCGGTCCATTGCGGCGCGCTCCTGCCCGACGCTTGGATCGGTCGACTCGTGGCCCGCAAGTTCGGTCTGCCTTTGCTGGTCTACATGCACGGCGAAGAGACCTGCTACGCCAACGCCAGTCGCCAACTCGACTGGATGGGATGCCGCATTTTGCGCGACGCGGCGGCGGTGATCGCCAACAGCAAAAACACCGCGTCGATACTCCGGAATCGCTGGAACGTCGGCGACGATCGGATTCATGTGCTCCATCCCGGCGTCGACTGCGCCAAGTTCGTAATGGCGGATCGCGATCCGGCGGTTCGCCACAGGCTCGGCTGGGGAGGTCGCACGGTGGTGTTGACCGTGGGGCGACTGCAGGAACGCAAGGGGCAGGATATGTTGATTCGCGCCTTGCCCGAGATCTTGCAAAACGTCCCGAATGTCTTGTACGCGATCGTCGGCGACGGAGACGATTTCGCTCGGCTTGACAGTATTGCCCGAGAACTGGGTGTTTCCGACCGGGTGCGGTTTCACCGCGATCTGGCCGACGACGATCTTGTGCAGTGTTACCAGCAGTGCGACCTGTTCGCATTACCCAACCGTCAGGTCGGCGACGACATCGAAGGTTTCGGTATGGTTTTGCTCGAGGCACAGGCCTGCGGCAGACCGGTCCTGGCAGGTGCGTCGGGCGGGACGGCCGAAACGATGCGTCTGGGAGAGACCGGCGCGCTAATCGATTGCTCCAAGCCCGATCTACTTGCTGCGAAAGTCGTAGAGTTGCTTAGGAACGATGCGCGTCGCGATCAGATGGGGTTGGCGGCACACAAGTGGGTTGCCAACCGGTTCGATTGGCCAGTTCTAGCTGCGGAAGCAGGTGAGATTCACGCTGAGCTATTGGCGGATACGCGACGGACGCACACGACAGGTCCCAGGGCTTCGCGTTGAGACGCAGCGTCAAGGCCATTGCCAATCTTCTGGCAGCATTGCTGGTCCTGCCGGTCTGGCTTGGGTATCTGCTCTATTCGATCACCAGCGGTCAATGCGCCGCGTTTCCCGGGTTCTCTCAAGCGATGAGTCTCATCCCGGGAACAACAGGTGTGTTCCTGCGACGGGCGTTTTATCGACTGGTCTTGCCCCGATGCGACGCCGACGCGTGCATTTCTTTCGCAACAGTCTTTTCGCACCCAACAGCCTCGATCGGCAAGACGGTCTACGTCGGTGTGGGCTGCATGATCGGTGATGCAACCCTGGATGACGACGTGCTGATCGGTTCACATGTGTCCGTCATCAACGGAAACCGCCAGCATGGACTCGATCGTCTCGACATCCCCGTCCGCGAGCAACTGGGCGTATACCCCCGAATCACTATCGGCCGCGATACTTGGATCGGTGATCGAGCGATCGTGATGGCCAATGTAGGTAAACACTGCGTCGTTGGCGCTGGGGCGGTAGTGACCAAACCGGTCGAGGATTACGCAATTGTCGTCGGAAATCCGGCACGCGCGATCGGATCACGCAAAGGACTCAAAACCAACAATAACGGATTGAGCGAGTAACCAAGCAGCATGTGTGGTATCACGGGAATCTTGTTCGCTGACGGGTCGCAACCAATCGATGCTCGACGGGTCGCTGCGATGGCTGACGCCATCTCCCATCGCGGACCCGACGCGCAGGGCGTTTGGTTCGGCCACGGCGTCGCACTGGCCCACCTGCGGCTGTCGATCATCGATCTCGCCGGTGGTGATCAACCCATCGGTAACGAAGATGATTCGATCCAGGTGGTTTTTAATGGCGAAATCTACAACTATCGCGAACTGCGCGACGATCTGGTCGGACAGGGGCATCGCTTCAAAACCAACTCGGATACCGAAGTGCTGGTACATCTGTACGAACAACACGGACCCGACTTCGTCCATCGCTTGCGGGGGATGTTCGCCTTCGCCCTGTGGGACTCTCGTCGCCAACGACTAATGCTGGCCCGTGATCGGATCGGCCAAAAACCGCTCTACTACACCCATAATTCCAAGAGACTACTGTTCGGTTCGGAACTGAAGTCCATCCTGGCTGATCCCCACGTCAGCCGCGAAATCGACCCGGCGTCGCTGGAAGATTACCTTGCCTTCGGCGTCGTGCCAGGCGAACAATCGATCTTCAAAAACATTCACAAGTTGCCCGCCGCACACTACCTGCTGATCGATCGCGAGAATTGGAATGCAACGCCCGTCCGCTATTGGACGCTGCAGGGCGAGGTCGACCAGGGGCGAAGCGAAGCGGATTGGATCGAGGCGATCCGCGAGAAGTTTCGCGAGACGGTTGCGGTGCATCGCATCGCGGATGTCCCGGTCGGGGCGTTTCTAAGCGGTGGGCTCGATTCCAGCGCGGTCGTGGCGGCACTGGCCGAAACCGGCGGCCCACAACTAACAACCTTTTCAATCGGGTTTCAAGAGGCTCGCTTCAGTGAACTCGCCTACGCGCGACAGATCGCGAAAAAATACGCGACTCGGCACGTCGAAGCGATCGTGACCCCAGAGGCGGTCGCATCGCTGGCAGACCTGGTCAAGTTTTACGACGAACCGTTCGCCGATGCTTCGGCGATCCCGATGATGCACGTGTCGCGTTTGGCGGCTGAGCATGTCAAGGTCGTGCTTTCCGGGGACGGCGGAGACGAGGCTTTTGGCGGTTACCGCCGTTACGCCCACGACTTGAAAGAAGCGAGGATCCGTCGTCATCTGCCGGGGTTCCTACGCAGCGGACTGTTGCGGCCAATGGCCAACCTTTGGCCCAAAGCCGACTGGTTGCCGCGCCCGCTGCGGGCCAAAACGACACTCATGAACCTGTCTCTGAGTGACGCCAGGGCCTACGCTAACACCATCTCGCTTTGTCGCAATCCGCTGCGGCGGCGGCTGTTCAAAGCAAACGTGCGACAGCAACTCAATGGCCACGTGCCCGAATCGCGAATCTGCGATGCCTTCGGTGAGCAGGCTGGTGATAGCTTACGCGGCATGATCGCTGCCGATATCAACATGTTGTTGCCCGACGACTTTTTGACGAAGGTCGATCGGGCGAGCATGGCCTACGGTGTGGAGGTCCGCCCGCCATTGGTCGATCACGAGTTTCTCGAGTTGACGACCCGTATCCCGTCATCGCTGAAAGTGAATGCGGGGCGCACCAAGTGGATCTTCAAACGGGCGTGCGGCGAATGGCTGCCAAACGACATCGTGCATCGCCCCAAGCAGGGTTTCGAGTTGCCGATCGACGCTTGGCTGCGCGGTCCGTTGCGGGAAACGTTTGCGGAGACGGTATTATCGCCGTCGGCGCGGATCGGCGAGTATCTGGACCAAACGATCATCGGCGGCTTGCAAGAGGCTCACCAGCGGAAGACAGGCTGTCACGGCCAGATGCTCTGGTCGCTGCTCGTGCTGGGCGCTTGGATGGAACACTACTTGCCAGTCACGCCAAGCCGCCCTACGTGACCGCATCACCCTTTTCTCCTAAGATCTTTTTAACACCACGTTCATGATGCCAACCACTTCAACTAGCAAACCACCCGTTTCGGCGACCTGGCTCGATACCATCCTGCCTTACTGCTCAATCGCACGACCCGATCACTGGTTTAAGAATGTGTTTATGATCGGCGGCGTCGTGCTGGCCGCCTTTTATTCGCCGACGATGATCGAGGCGTTTCCATGGATGAAATTGGTTCTAGGACTCATCGCAGTTTGCTTGGTTGCGTCGAGCAACTACGTCATCAACGAAATTCTCGACGCCCCCAAAGACATCGGGCATCCGGTGAAACGGATGCGGCCGATCCCGTCCGGCAGGGTCAAGCTGCCCATCGCCTATGCGGAGTGGATCGTGCTGGGGATCGTCGGGACCTTCATCGGCTGGCTGGTGAACATGCCATTTTTCTGGTCGGCGGTGGCGCTGTGGGTGATGGGATTTTTCTACAACGTACCGCCGTTTCGAACCAAAGAAGTCCCTTATTTGGACGTATTGTCCGAATCGGTAAACAACCCGCTAAGGCTGTTGATGGGCTGGTTCGTAGTGACGCCGGAGATCGTGCCGCCAGTATCGGTGTTGGCGGCCTACTGGATGGTCGGTGCCTTCTTCATGGCCAGCAAGCGGTTTGCTGAATATCGCCTGATCAATGACAAGCAGGTGGCGACAGCCTATCGCTCGTCGTTTCGGCATTACAACGAGGAACGGCTGTTGGTCAGCATGTTCTTCTATACGGCGGCGTGCGCACTGATGTTGGGTGTGTTCATCGTTCGCTATAAGCTGGAGTTGTTGCTGTCGATCCCGCTTTTGGCTGGTTTTTTCTCGTACTACCTGCATGTCACGTTCAAGGAAAACAGCCCGGTGCAAAACCCCGAACATTTGTACAAACAGTATGGGTTGATGATCTATTTGGCCGTGACCGTGCTGGTGTTCTTTGGCCTGTTGTTCGTCGAAGTGCCGGCATTGTATGAATTGTTCAACGTGACTCCGTCCCAACTCAAGTCACTGTGGACCATCGGATCTTGAGAGAAGCATGGCGGAAGCCGTTCAAGGATCGCATGCTCAGGCGTTCCGGTACCAACGATTTGCGGAGGGTCCGCGGGGAGCCTTGTCCCAACCGAGACAACCGAGAATGGTCCCTAATCCGATCGGCTCACCTCTTGCTCGCCTGTCACTAACAAGCGTCAGGTTCGTGAAACGCAAGGCGCTCGCTGGCTGTTGTTTTAGACAACCGCGGGTACAAGAGCGTATGATCCACCAATCGGAGCCCGCAGCAAGCGCTGTCGGTTTACTTAGAACTACATAGATCCCATGCAAACCATGACCCTTAATTCTTCGAAAGCCCCATCGTCTCTTGGCGGTATGCCGCCGGCGACCGGATGGGTGGTGGCGATTTACGCGGCAGCCGTGGCCGTGCGCTTCGCTTTGGCGTTCACCTTTGGCGGCGCTCCGCCGCAGATATCTGACGCGCAAGATTACGATCGCTTGGCGATCGAATTGGTCGAAACGGGTGCTTATGCATACTCGGGTGAGCTGACTTCACTTAGGCCGCCACTCTATCCCGCAATGGTGGCGGTGATATACATGGTGTTTGGCGCCGGTAATTATGTCGCCGTGTCGTTGGTTCAAGCGGTCATCAGCTTGGCGACGATGGTGCTGGTACACCGGATGGGCATCCGCTGGGTTGGCCCGCGTGCTGGCTTGATTGCGGCTGCGATTTTTGGCTTCTATCCGTCGTTACTGGCATTCAATTGTCAAGTGTTGTCGGAAACGTTGTTCACGTTTCTTTTCACGGCGGGCGTTTCCGCGTCGCTGCAACTTCAACGCACGCCCGATTGGCGGTATGCGATCCTGCTGGGGATTCTGCTCGGCTGCGGCGCGCTGGTCCGCAGTATCCTATGGGTCTGCGCCGTACCGCTCCTTGGTTTCGTGGTTTTAACGGCGAATGGTCAATTTCGTTGGCGACTCCGCGACTCGATGATCGCAGCGGTTGTATTTGTCAGCGTATTGGCCCCTTGGGCTTGGCGTAACACGCGGCTGCACCAGACATTTGCGATCGTTGATGTCATGGGGGGCCGCAACGTGATGATGGGAAATTACGAACATACGCCGCTGGAGCGATCGTGGGCAACCGTGTCCGATGTGACTGGCGACAAGGCATGGAATCGGGTGTTGGCCGATTCGCAGCCAAACGGACTGCGCGGTCTGACGCAGGGTCAAATCGACAAGCTCGCCATGAAATACGGCGTAAACTACTTTTTTGCCCACCCCGCCCAATCGCTCCAGCGTTCGGTCGTTCGTTTTTTCAACTTCTGGCAACTCGACCGCACCTTCGTTGCCGGTTTCCAAAAAGGGCTGTGGGGCGAAACCTCCAAACCAGCCCTCGTTGCTGCTTTTTTGGTTTTCAGCGGCGGGTATGCGCTCCTCGCGCTCGCATCGCTCTACGGGTTCTTTACCGCGACTTGGCCCTGGCGGATCCAGAGCCCTTTTCCGTTGGGTGTTCACGGCTTGTTGCTATTGTGGATCTTGCTCCCTTGTGCCGTGCACACGATCGCGTTTGCCCATTCACGCTATCATCAACCGCTGATTCCGATCATGGCGATCTACGCCGCGATCGCGGTCGATCGGTTGTTGTCGAAAGACGGGTCCGCTCTCCGCCGGGCGTTGGTGCCTACTGCGATTCTTGGCGTGGTTCTAATACTCGCCTGGATTCGCGAGATCGTCATGGTCGATCTACGCCTATTCGGTTGATTTCTGCCTTCTACTCACGCCCGATAAAGACTGGAACGGAACATGCCAGGACTTGCCGCACTCGCAACCCAAACCCCATCAACCGACCGAGCCGCCGAGCGAATCGCGCTGTTGGAATTGAACCTACCGAGGGCATCGACTTGGCTTCCGTTTGGATGGAACAGCAATTCGGGCCACTGTGCCGTGGCCGGTTTTTGCCGCGACTCGGCCACCAGCCCCGCGATTGCCCAAGCCGGATCGATGCGATTGGCACTCGATGGCGAACTGTATGGCTTGGGGCAGGCACAAAATCGTCAGGCGGAACATTTGCTCCATCGCTATCGCGATGGCGGCGTCGAAGCACTGCGTCAATTGGAAGGGCGCTTCGTGGCCACGTTGTGGTGTGACGAGTCGAAGCAATTGACCGTTTTGACCGACAAGTTTGCCAGCAAGCCAGTTTACTATTCGCACCGGGGGGATGAGTTCGCCGTTTGCACGAGTGTCAACGCGTTGCGGACTCTAATTGGCAAATCAGCGGCCTTGAACCGCGAAGGGATCGTCCAGTTCTTCACTTTTGGTCATTTGTGGAACGATGACACCTTCTATGAATCGATAAAATCAGCTTTGGCTGCGTCTCAGATCGTCTTTGATGCGGAAAGTGGAAAGGTATCGTTGACTCAGTACTGGCGACCTGAGTGCGCTCACGGCAAGAGCGATAAAAAACGGGACCTGGACCGATTGACTGATACGTTTGCCACGGCTGTCTCAGACCAAAGTCGCGACACTAACGGCTTGGGGGTCGCGTTATCCGGTGGGCTGGACGCTCGCACCATGCTGGCTTTTGTCGATACTACGGCGGTTCAGCCCGCCTGTGTCAGCCTCGGGATGGAAGGAAGTTTGGACCAGAAATCGGCCCGTCAACTCGCCGAACTGGCCGGTTGCCCGTTCCATGCGTTGGTTTTGGGCGATGGCTTTTTGGAGGGTTTTCGTGGTCATTTGCAGCGGATGGTCGAATTGACCGACGGGCATTACCTATCACAGTGCATTGTGATGCCGACCTTTCCGCTCTATCAATCGTTAGGAATCCGCGTCCTGTTGCGAGGTCACGTCGGCGAGTTACTGCACATGCACAAGGCTTACAATTTTTCGGTCGATGCGAGCTTTGATGCGATCCACTCGGGCCAAGCGTTGGAAGGTTGGTTGTGGGGTCGGTTGCAAAGCCATTTGACCCAAGGTGTAAATGAACCGTTGCTTAATGGCATAACTCCCGAGGTTTTTGCTGAGTCGGGGCGACAGAGTTTGCGACGTGCGCTCCAGGCGACAGACCATTTGGAACACCCACTCGACAAAATCAGCCAATTGTTTCTTGATCAACGGACACGTCGCGAGACAGCCATGTCGTTGGTCAAGTTCAGCTCGGTGGTCGATCCACGCTTACCCTATTTGGACAGCCGTTTTATCGACTCGGTGTTCGCAGTTGACCCTTCACTGCGCGTGGGGGAAACGATCCAAACGCACATGTTGCGGGTCCGTCGTCCCGAGTTCCTGCGTCCGGCCAACTCGAATACCGGCGCTCCGGTCGGCGTTTCGGAACTTCGTCGCACGCTGTCGTACCTGCGCATGCGGGTGCTAGCCAAACTCGGGGTCAAGGGATATCAACC
>JBGSLZ010000010.1:0-8352 GCA_041740415.1 Rubripirellula sp. | reverse complement strand
ATTCAACCCGATGAGGGTGCCGTACGAGTGGTGGAAGAAATCCACCGTTCTTAACAACAGAGTTGGTCATCATGAACGCACTCTCAATCAGTTGGATGGCACAGGTACGCGGCAGTTATTGGTTCGTGCCCTCACTGATGGCGATCGGCGCAATCGTGCTTTCTTTTGTGACGACAGCGGTCGATAGCCACTTCGGATCGGAGTGGTTGGAGAACGTTAGTTGGTTGTATGCCAATAAGCCCGCCGGTGCTCGTGCCGTGTTGTCCACTGTGGCTGGGTCGATGATCACGGTTGCGGGCGTCACGTTTTCGATGACGATTTTGTCGATCTCCTACACGACATCGCAGGTCGGCCCGAGATTGCTTAATAATTTTATGCGTGACACCGCCAACCAGTTCACGCTGGGCGTCTTCATCTCGACGTTTTTGTACTGCTTGATGGTATTGCGGACTGTTCAGGATGGCGAAATAGCAATGTCTGGTGAAAGTGGCAGCGATTTGGTCGCCCCGTTCGTGCCGCACATCGCCATCATCGTGGGGATACTGATGGCGATCACCAGCGTCGGAGTGCTGATCTTCTTCGTCCACCATAGTCCCGAAAGCATCCACATCTCCAACATCGCCGCGGGAATCGGTCGCGATCTGAACTCGCAAATCGAACACCGGTTTCCCTCGCGGGTCGGGCAGCCGCATGAAAAGAAGTCACAGCAACAGATCGAGGCTGATTTACCCGCGTCATTTTATGAGACGGCAGTAGCGATCAAAACCAAGGATCGCGGATACGTCGAATTCGTGGACACCGATGGCCTGTTGCAGATCGCTGTTGAACACGACCTGGTCATACGAATGCGATTTCGCGCCGGTGATTTCATCACGCCGGGCAGTCTGTTGATGTTGGCGTCACCTAGGTCGAGTGTAAGTGACGAGTTGGTTGATCAGATGCTCGCAACATTCATTGCAGGAGCGCAACGAACCGCGAAACAAAACCTACGTTTCGTGTTCAATCAGTTGATTGAAGTTGCATTGCGCGCTTTGTCTCCGGGCGTGAACGATCCATTCACCGCGATCAATTGTATGGACTGGATGCAATCAGCGCTGGAGAATCTGGCGGGGCGAGAGCTACCCGACGCACATCGCTACGACAAGAATCAGAACCTTCGTATCGTTGCTGAACCCGAACAGTTTGAAGACTTTGCGTCTCTCGTTTTCGACCAACTACGGCCTGACGTTGCGGCAGACCGCAATGCGTCGATTCACATGATGGAGATGATTGCCAAGGTCGCATTGTCAGTATCGAGTGATTCGCAACGATTGTATCTGGTACGGCAAGCCGGGGCGTTGAGACGTGAATGTATGCAGAGGCTCACCGACCAACGAGGACTTAGCTTGCTAAGGGAACGGAACCGATCGATCATCTGGCTGTTGCGAGACCCCATTTATCGAAAGCAGGTCTTGGATACCGGAAATTGGATCGGCGGCCGGGCTTAAGAAACGCTCCGCGATGGAACAGCCACACAATAATTGGCTCGGTCGGAGTGGCATATGCTTCCAGTTTGCGAACCGGATGAATCGCAAGCCGAAGCACGTCTAGGGAGTTCATTCGGCATAAACTTTGTGAGCCGACGGCGTTAGCTGCGGGTATCAGTCGGTACCCGCGGCTAGCGCCGTCGGCTCATTACACGGAATGATTTCATCAAACGTGCTTCGACTCTCGCGAATTCAAACTAATTGCTGCAATCCTGACCAGATAGAGCCGAAGTCGATCGTTCATATATCTGATTCGCACGGATGCGTTCGATGATTCGCTGCGGATGCGGCAGACCCTTTACGACGATTTCCAAATCATCTTGGCCGCAGTCAGAATTTCCATCTCGAACGGCTTTTTGCAACCCGGACAAACCACCGGCCCAGCAAGGTGTTCAATCGTTCTATCAACTTCGTGCTGGCAGTAAGGACATTGAGCGGTCAAGACTTGCATGACGAATGGTTCCAGCGTTGGAAGAGTGGGATTACTGAATCTCCTTTCCCAACGTGCACTTCACATACCGCAATCCGATTTTGGAAGTTTGGAACGGCAGGCACCGCCATTTAAAAAGTTATAGAACTCAGTTTCTCAGGCGGGGGCGTGCGGACGTCCCAGACCAACCCTACGAGCGCAAGCAGGCGGATGAGGTAATAGCTCACATCAATCTCCCACCAACGAAAGCCCTGATTGGCGCTGCTCTGGTAATGATGGTGGTTGTTGTGCCATCCCTCCCCCAGCGTCAACAACGCGACGAACCAGTTGTTCCGGCTGGCATCGGCGGTCGCATAACGCCGCTGGCCCCATAGGTGGCAAGCCGAGTTCACCAGGAAGGTGGCATGGTGCGACAGAACGCTGCTGACGAAGAATCCCCATACGAGCCCGCTCCATCCGCCTGCCATGAAGCACAGCATGCCAATCACAAAAGGTGGGCCCCAAAGATAGCGGTCAAGCCAGCGCAGCTCGGAGAAACGACTCAAATCATTCACTTTCAGTTCGTCAGTGTCATCGGAATCGCGGGATAACACCCAGCCGACATGCGCCTGCCAAATGCTATGACTGATAGGTGAGTGCAGATCCTCTGGTGTGTCCGAAGTCCTGTGGTGGTGCCGGTGGTGGGCCGCCCACCATAACGGCCCCTTCTGCGCAGCGCTGCACCCTAGCCAGGCAAGCACGAATTGAAAGACGCGGCTTGTTTTGAACGAGCGGTGAGAGAGGTAACGATGGTAACCGATCGTGATCCCCACCATTTGGAGCAGATAAACGCTACCGCACAAAACAATATCCAGTACGCTGACTCCAGTGATGAACACTCCTAAACATGCAAAGTGCATGAAGACAAAGGCAGACGTCCTCAGCCATACAGCGGACGTGGCGGAGGGCACTCGCGGCGTGGGAAAGATGCTAAATTCGCCGTTCATTGGCAGCCCGGTTTCAGCTAAGTCGGCACTTGTTTCATCCTCCTTACGATGCGTTACCAGTGCTTTGTTGCTGAAGTTTGCTAACCGACGCGCGGCTTGTTTCTCTACGTCCACATCAAAAAGGCCGGTACCGATTCTTTCGTAACAAAACTCGCTTCGATTCTTGATCATTTGCTAAATTCTTTTCCATTAGCCCGTGGTTCCTGACCAATTCATTGGTGAACTGGGTACTGGAGGCGATCTTCAACAGTTGCTCTTCACTGTTCAACGGCTGGTCCTGCCGAGCCTGGCCCTTGATGACGCCGCGTTGTAGGCGCTTCATCAGCTCATCATACGCAGATCACATACCGCAATCGCACATCACAAGCCGCAATCGTCTCCGGCTTGTCGCAAGTTTCGTTGCTCACCATCAATTTTGAGACAAACTCGGGTACATAGCCGATAGCGGCCCCTCGTTTGCGTCACAGGCTAGCTGCGGTTGTGCTCAACCGCGTTTCAGAACAATGTGGTTTAGACAACCACGGCTACATCTACCAAGGTTTCTCTCATGCCCACCACAAGCGACGAAATGACTCTCAAGGCCCTCTTGCCCGGCGATTTGAAGGAGCTGGCTTCTGTTTCCAATGATTGCTGTGTTTCCATCCTGATGCGGACGCACCGCAGCGGTCGCGAAGTTCAGCAGGGACCGATTCGACTGAAAAACCTGCTCAAAGACGCCAGTCAGAAATTAAAAGTGGCAGGGCATGATGACAGCATCCTAAACGGGCTTGAGTCCAAACCCAACGATAACGAGTTCTGGCAACACCAAGGCGACGGCTTGGCGATCTACTTAACGCCTGGAGATTGCCGCATGTTCCGACTCAATCGCACCGTTGACGAAAAGGTTTTCGTAGGTGAATCGTTCTTTGTTCAGCCATTGATTCGCCAATCCAATTCCAGTGGCGAATACTTCGTGCTTTCGCTTTCCTGGGACGAAGCCAAATTATTCCGTGCTTCCGGCGAATCGCTCAGCTTGATCGAAACCGCCGCGCTGCCGGCCAAGTTCGAAGAATTAGTTTTGCCGAGCGAGCGGGAGGAAAGCCTGCAAAACACCAGTCATCGCAGCGTTGGGAATACAGCGGGCACCTCCACCGCTATGTTCCACGGCCAAGGTGAGGGCGAAGACAAAATTGAAGCCGATCGCAATCATTACTTGTCGCTCGTTGGCGATGAAGTCGCTGGCGCGATCTACAACACGGGATTGCCCCTGGTGGTTGTTGCCACTAGCGAAGTAACAGGGCATTTCGAGGCTACGACCAAGGTTCAGGTGAACGCGAAAGTCGATGGAAGCCCGTCCGAATGGACTGATGACGAATTTCGCGAGCACGCTCACAAAGCGATAGCACCGCAACTGAAGGGCGACCATAGCGAATTCGGTGATCGATTCGGCACTGCGATGGCGAACGGCAAAGCGTCTGACGACTTGGATGAAGTGTTAGAGGCAGCAAAGGCAGGGCGAGTCGATTCGATGGTCGTTCGCCCGAGCGATGACCAGTGCGAACAAACGAACCAAGCGGTCCTGGAAACGCTGCGGAATGGCGGCGATGTGCTGCAATGCCGTCCGGAATCCATGCCCGCTGGCGCCTCCGTCGTCGCCGCGATCTTCCGCTTCTAAATATTGCTGTTTCAACTGGCGAATCAGATTGCTGTTGCGATGGAGTCATTTGGTTGGAAGCAAGCCAAGTCGACCACCGAAGTGAACGATAATCGCTCACTTCAAATGGCTTGCAACAAAAAAGTTTTCCGTTAACTCGTTGTCGAGTTCGTCCCAAACTCGTTCACCACTTGTCACTAAAAATCCGGTTGGGACAACCGGAGCTACACAAGGAACTAAGCATGGCTTTTGCAGAACCCACTTTTGACACCGATCTTGATGTTGAAGGCTTCACGCCAACCGATTCTGAAACTCAACACATCGAAGCCGAAGTCGATCGAATTCAACCGCTGGTGCGAGACTTCCCCACCCAAATCTTGCACATCAATCTTGAGTACAACACCAACAGCGAAGAGTACGAAGTCAAACTCGCACTCGTGCTGCCTGGTCAAACTTTCGCGACCGGCGATGTCAGCGAGGCATGGGAACCGAGTCTAGAAAAGAGCGTTCAAAAGATGATTCGCCGAATTGAGCATTACAAATCGACGCTGTCCGGTGAGCCTGCTCAGGCTCGCACCGCAGCAGGTACAACGATGGAAGCCGAACCCAATCGGCGAATGGATGGCAAGCAAGTCGCAGACGCCGTCGAATCCGGAAATTACACCCAGTTCCGCAAGGCAATGTATCCGATCGAAGAAAGTTTGCGCGATCGGGTTGGCCGGTGGATTCAGCGTTATCCGCAGATCCAAGCCAAGCTTGGATCGCGATTCACAATCGCCGACATCGTTGAAGAGACGTTCATGTTGGCATTCGATCGTTACGAACATTGGCATCCGGAGATGTTTTTCGGCCAATGGATTGAAACGCTAATTGATCCGGCGATGAAAAAGATCGCCCGCGACCCAGACGGCGAGTTGGAAACGATCAGTTTTCAGCGAACCTGGAACGAGATGTAAACTCGATGAGCGAAAAGCACATGATGAATCAAACTATATCGAATATTTCACTCTATTCCTTGCTGTACATCGCAACTATGTCAATTGCGAGTGGACAAGATGCACAACCAGCGTCGACGGCGGCTGACAACGCGGGATCGGACGAGCAATCGACGAGTTTGATTGCAGGCGTTCAGCGAGCGATCGTCGATCAAACCAACGAGTTTCGCAAATCGAAGCAGTTAGCCGCCGTTCAGCGCGATGAACACTTGATGCAAGCGGCTAAGAAATTTGCAGAGTTCATGGCGCGAACGGATAAGTACGGCCACCGAGCAAACGGCATGACACCTGCCGAGCGTGCGGAGGCGGCGGGCTACGACTATTGCGTCGTCCGTGAGAATATCGCGTACCGTATGAACACCGGCGACGTCACCGCCGAAAGTCTGATCGAAGTCTTTGTCCAGGGTTGGATCGACTCCCCACCTCACCGGGAAAACATGCTCGCCGACTATATCACTCACACGGGAGTGGCAGTCGCGACGACCGATGACGTTACCTACTACGCGGTGCAGATTTTTGGACGGCCCAAGTCGGCAGCGTTCCGCTTGAAGCTGACCAACGAGTCCGGCGAAACGAAAACGGTTGTCTTTCAGGCCAACGATCAGAAAGACGAAGTTGAATTACAGCCTCGCATGATCCTGACGATGACGCGCTGCTTTCCGACGAAGGTGTCCGTTGCAGGAAGCGACGCCTTCGCTCTAATCAAGTCGGATGCGAACTTAAGAGTATCGCTCAAGGGTCTGGTGGAATCGAACGACTAGTTTGCACAAGCACAGCCAGATTTCGATCATGCCGTCCACCATGATACAGGACTCGCATGACTCAGAAGACTCAGACTGAAATCGTTCTTTTGTTGCCCACGGTGCCGGATGCTCGTGCTCGCAGTTGGTCGAGTCGCGAGTGAGACGAATCGCTGGGGTAATAGAGGCAGCGGCGTCGCCCGCCGGCGTGCTGCGCATCGAGTTTGGTCGCCAGGACGCCGACGAAGCAGCAATCCGAGCTACGGTGCGCAAGATCGGTGTACGAATGATTGACTCGCAGAAAGCATGGACATTCGCCGAACCAATTGAAGCGGAATGCAGACCTGCCGGGAAAGAACACGAACATGCGCATGGTGGCCTGTTTGGGGAGCGAACGCAACTTGTATTCGCCGCACTCTGCGGCGGGTTGCTGCTCATCGGCTGGCTACCGTCGGCGTTGACCGACATTACGCCGTCGGTGTCCTGGAGCCTCTATCTGACTGCGTATTTGTTCGGCAAACGACTTGAACTACCTCCCGTTCGTCGTCGGTCTGAGTCGACAAACGAGTCGCAACATTCGGCAGAATCTCTGGCTCAGTCTTGGTATGGTCGCCTTCCTCGTTCCCGCGACCGTTCTTGGACTGCCGCTCGGTTTGGCTGTCGTTCTACACATGAAGGTTCAACACTTTTGGTCGCCTTCAATGCTCTCCGGCTCCTGGCGTATCCAGCCAAGCCAGGTGGGACAGTGTAGATATTTGGTAACCTGTGTTATGACGCAACACGGCTTCTCCGCTGCAAACACCGGCACTCAATCAGCCGCTGTGCATTAACACCCGGTTAGGGTCGTGCGGAAAATAAGTGTCTGACCCAAGTTGTGCGAAGCACCCGAAGGGCCGGTTCCCGGCAATTGGGGTCAGACACATTTCTTTTTTCATTGCTTAGTGCAGTGTTTGAACCGGGCGCTAACGCGCCAGCGGCTGATTGAATCGCTAAACTTGCGGTGCGGTAACCGTAGAAACTAACACAAAAATACAATGACAGACACCGTCTCCAAACTCTGGCAGCGCAAGTCCACGCTCATCGCGGCGTTTTCGATTCTGGCAATCGCCCTGTATCTGGTGCTGCGATTCGTGCTCCATGCGCCGCCCGGTACTTATCAGTTACCGCTGTTAATCACCCTTGGCGTCGGTGGCTTGCCGCTGCTTTACGATTTGTTGATCAAACTTTGGAAACGCGAATTTGGTTCTGATTTGCTTGGTGGAATTTCAATTGTCACGTCGGTATTGCTAGGCGAGTATTTAGCTGGCTCGATCATCGTGTTGATGCTTTCGGGCGGAGAAGCGCTAGAAAGTTTCGCGCTACGTAGTGCGTCTTCGGTACTCGCTGCGCTTGCCAAGCGGATGCCCTCCGTCGCTCACCGCAAGCTGGGCACGGCGATCGTTGACGTGGCTTTGAAAGAAATTGCCATCGGCGACACCCTGGTAATTTACCCACACGACATTTGTCCCGTTGATGGTGTTGTGACCGAAGGTCACGGTGTGATGGATGAATCGTATTTGACCGGTGAACCGTTTCAGATCACAAAGACATCCGGGTCAAACGTCATCTCGGGTGCGATCAATGGTGAGTCGGCGCTGACCATTCGTACCACCAAGCTCGCCGCCGATTCTCGCTATGCCAAAATCATGGAGGTGATGCGGGAATCAGAAAGCAAGCGACCGCAATTGCGACGACTCGGTGATCAATTAGGAGCCATCTACACGCCGGTCGCCCTGAGCGTAGCGATTGCCGCTTGGGCCATCAGCGGAGAATCCATTCGCTTTCTGGCTGTGCTGGTGATTGCGACGCCTTGTCCTTTGCTAATCGGAATCCCGATTGCCATCATCGGCTCGATTTCGCTTTGCGCCCGTCGCGCGATCATCGTGAAAAGCCCTGTAGTGCTGGAGCAGATCGCTGGCTGCCGCACGGCGATATTCGACAAGACAGGAACACTGACCTACGGCGAGCCAAAATTGACAGAACAGATTGTTGCCGCGGAGTTT
>JBGSLZ010000009.1:0-3079 GCA_041740415.1 Rubripirellula sp. | reverse complement strand
CAAGTGCCGATAACGTCCGCGATCACCGGGCGGGGAGTTGACGTGCAGAGCGTAGCGAAAGAAAGAATTTAACCCCGCTCCGGTGCATCGCATTGTTATCGGCCGTCTGGCGAATCGCAGAAACGGATTCGACCAAGTCAGGCGTAAACACAGATTACCGATCAGTAAGATCCGACGCAAACAGTTTCGGTGCCAGCGGTCCACCGGTTCGTGTGCCTGTAAAGTGAATCCAACGGAGTCCCGCGGTGTCGCACGACGATTCGGTCAGCAGTCCAATGAGTTTGCGGTGCATCAGCATCAGATGTTGCACCGTCGTGTGAATTGGATGCGGACAGCAAGGTGAAGCGAGGACAGGTTCACGATCGCAGAGGAGCAATGACACGCGTTGGCTTCGTTACAAGTGCCGATAACGGCCCCGATCAGCGGGGACGCGAGGTTGATTCGCAACTTGAAAACGCCAAGCCGCGTCCTCCGTTGCATCGGATTGTTATCTACAGCGGTCAAAGGAATGCTCACTCATTTTTCACGCATCCATCGGTCCCGGTCATCCTTCCATTGGTTCAGATCCCGGTCAGCTTGACCACGAGGTGTTGACGAGTCATCCACATCCTCAGACCCAATCATGCAATCCACTACCCAAACAATGCTGCCTACTACGATCATGCCCGTAGCTTTAAGCGTGTCCATTACTGCTGCTTTGCAATGATTCAGTCCTTCAAAAATCTTGGCTCCATTGGTTTCCGCACCTTGCGCCTCAAGAAGTGACGGATCGGACGGTGATTCAACCACAGATGAATTGTCCAATTTATGCGAAACCGCGTGAGCCGGGGTATCGATATCAAGGAATTTCCGTGAGGTCTTGCACCCCAACATGCAAACTACGCAGATTAAAAATGCAATCGTCAGTAGTTCGGTGTGTGGTTTCATTCTGACGACCTGAATCGCAACTGGTCACGGACCGCCAACTTGCTTAGCACGGGTTCACATGTCGATGCAATATCGATTTCGACGGCACGTCCAATAAATCTGCAGTCCTGATTTCAGATAACGGTACCGATCAGCCGGCGGCGACGATTGATCAACCACTTCAAAAGGCCCGACTTCGCCGCTCGGTTGCATCGGATGGTTACCCGTCTTTTGCTAGGTTGAGCCGGGTCGCGGGCCATAGGTTGCTCGTCAACAGCACGCTGCCCCGCTCGTATCTCTCCGCCAACAGCGTGAACAACACCTCCATCTCCTCGCGGCTCTGTTGCACGTAACCCAAGTCGTCGATGATCAAGCCCTCGTAAGACGAGAACTGCTTGATCAACTTCGGTAGCCGTAAATCCCGCTTCGCGATCAACAGTTGTTGCACCAGCAAGCTGCATGTCGTGAACAACATGCTCCGCCCTTGCAGTACCAGTTGCTCCGCCAGCGCGCACAATGCATGACTCTTCCCTGAGCCCGGCTTGCCGAACAACAAGATGTTCTCCCGACGATCCAGGAATGTCCCGTCGCGAAGCGTCTCCAGTTGGCGACGCACATTCATCGGCAAGCGATCGAACTGAAACGATTGCCAACTCTTGCCTAGCGGAAGATTCGATCGTGTCATCAGTCGCTTGACTCGGCCCGCCCGCCTGGCTTCGCATTCCAGCGTCGTCAGCTCCGACAGATAATCCAGATGGCTCAGGTTCTCCGCTTCGGCACGCTGCGCTGTCGAAGCGAATTGATCTCGGAACGTCGGCATCCGAAGTTCTCGGAACTGCATTGTCAGCGACTCGCTCGGATCGGTTTTCGTAGCCGTTGTCGTCTTGCGGCGTGTCTTCTTGATCGTCGTCATCGATTAAACCTTCCTTGGAAAAAGTGTCAAGCAAACAGTCAAACTCTTTCAAACTTGGCGGCTCGACATCGATGTCGGTGGCCGCTGCTACGCTGCCTGCGTCCGCGACGCACTGACGAAGTTGATCTAAATCGATCGCCAAATTCACAGCCACTTGAATCCTCAACCCGTCTTCCACCGCTTGCTGACTTTCTTGGGCGGCGAGTTGAAGAATTTGCAGATACATCTTGTCGGCAATGTTGTCACTGTGAGCCGACCGAAGCATGTCGTAAGCGAATCGAAATTGACTGCTGGGGAACATCTCTTCCCGATATCGATAATCGGCGAACGCGCCGGGTTTACGAACAAGCGAATCGATCACGTGGCGATAGTTAATGCTGGCCGCGTTCTTGCCGACGAGCCGTTTCATCGTTTGAATCACGTGGCCTTGATGAATGACGGTGATCAACTCGGCGCCGATCCACACATCCACCTTGCGACCGATCAGACGACTGGGAACCGAGTAAGTATTGGCGCGCACCGCGATCGTGCTGCTCTTGCTGACGCGGATTCCGCTCAGTCGGTCATCCGTGTCGAGACGATCATCAGGCAGTCGCCGTAGCACCATGCGTTCATGAGCAAATCGAGCTTGGCGATTCGCGTTGGCTCGATCAACGATGGTTTGAACGAAGGCTATGTATTCTTCACGGCTCGTGAAGTTGCGACTGCCGCGAAGCAAGAGTGCTTGATCGATGCGTCCTTTGAGGTGCCCGTTTTGTGATTCGACGTCGCCGTTCTCGTTGGCACAGCGTGCGTTGGTTCGCTGGGCGATGCAACCATAGTGATCCATCAGTGCGGCGTATCTTGCGGTCAGTGTCGTTCGATCGGAATGGTTTCGAACGGCGGCACTGAGGGAATCAGTGCGATGTTTCTGGGGAACGCCACCGAACTGACCAAACGCGTTTTGAATGCCTTCACTGAGTGCTTCAAAAGATTCAGAGAAGCAGAGCGAGACCGATTCGACGTTGCTATAGGTTAGGACGCAGTGAAAGAGCGTGTGGTTGAACTGGGCTCCAGCGATCTTGATGCCCAGTTCGTTACAAACCGTGAAGTCGCTCGCTGCCAGTAAACCAGGGTGGTGATCCTGAGGGAAGAAGACAGGCCTGTCGGGTCCGTGGAGTGATCGCCAAGTCGCAACCCGGCGTTCCAGGGTACGGCGAGTCGAATCAGGAAATTGACCGGGATGGTTTCGCTGCAGTTCCTCGAAGATCGTTTTGGCTT
>JBGSLZ010000008.1:0-6674 GCA_041740415.1 Rubripirellula sp. | reverse complement strand
CTCCGTAGTCTTGCGCTATCAAATTGCAGGTTGCCTTGGCGGAGTTGATCACGCCGGGAACGCCAGCTCCTGGATGCGTTCCAGCTCCCGCGATGTACAAACCGGGGATGCCTTCGCTGCGGTTATGAGGTCGGAAGTAAGCGCTTTGCGTCAACTTCGGTGCAACTGAAAAGGCTGAGCCGTGATATGCGTTCAGCTCCGTCTTGAATTCCTGAGGTGTGAAGTGTCTCCGAGTGACAATCGATTCTCGAAGTCCAGGTAAATGCGTTTCAAGCGACGCGAGGATCGCATCACCGTAGGACTGGGCAATCGAGCCCCAATCTAGATCCGCTTGCGCCAGATTCGGCACCGGGCTCAAAACGTAAAACGCTTCTCCGCCATCGGGTGCTAGGGATCGGTCAGTGACAGTCGGTGCATGGAGATACAGGCTAAAGTCCTCCGGTAGCGTATTGCCAGAGAAGATATCTTTCAACAATCCCTTGAAACGCGGTCCGAAGAGGATGGTGTGATGTGCGAGGTTCTCATAGCGGCGTTTCGTACCGAAGTACATCACGAACAAGGACATTGACCATTCGGCTCGTTCTAGTTTTCGTTGAGCATGAACTGCGGTCGGAACGCCTTTGTACAATTGCGAGTAGGTGTGATGAATATCAGCATTTGAGACGACGACATCGAACTGCTCTTTGGATCGTCGGTTGGTAGTGAGCAAATGCGTCAGTCCATTCGGGTTTATCGATGAGCGGGTGGGCGATAGCTCGACGCATTCAACGGGCGAGTCAAGTCGCAATTCGCCGCCAATGTCTGTGAACAATCGAACCAACCCGTTAACCAGCGCTCCGGTGCCACCTTGCG
This sequence comes from Rubripirellula sp., assembly GCA_041740415.1. GTDB lineage: Bacteria > Planctomycetota > Planctomycetia > Pirellulales > Pirellulaceae > Rubripirellula. The sequence goes on along the minus strand of JBGSLZ010000008.1, from coordinate 5,822 downwards.
GAAAGAAGACTCCCCACTTCCGTTCGATCCAGTGGATCAGTGTGTAGATTGAGCTCGTTTGCAGCGGATTGCCGCCAACCAAGAGCGGATGGAAGCTGAAGGCTTGACGCAGATGTTCGTCTTTGATGAAGCGCGACACAGCCGCGTAGACGCTGCGATCGGCTCGCAAACGCATCAACGCAGGGCTCACTCGAAGCATGTCAGTAAACTTCAAGAACGGGGTCGCGCCCAGTTCTTCATACCCCTTTTGAAAGACTCGCCGCGAGTAGTCGGCAAAGCGTCGATATCCATCGACATCACGCGGACTGATGCGGCGAATTTGTTCTATCAATCCCGCCTCATCAGCGACATAGTCAAACACCACGCCATCCGTCCATTGCAGCCGATAAAGCGGCGTTACAGGTAGCAGCGTGACATAATCTTCCATACGCCGTCCGGCAAGCGTAAACAGCTCTTCGATGCAGTGGGGAGCGGTGATCACAGTTGGTCCAGCATCGAATGTAAAGCCACCGTCTTTGTAAACGTAGGCGCGGCCACCCGGTTTATCACGCCCCTCGAAGCAGACTGTTTGGATTCCCATCGCCTGCAACCGAATTGCCGCTGCGAGCCCGCCAAAGCCGCTGCCGATGACGGCACCACGTAAACGCTCACGCTGGTCACTGCCAACGACTTTGTCGTTGTGATTGTTGTCGCGACCCGCGTTAACAACTTCATGAAAAGGTTTGACTTGAGTTGACGATAGGCTCATGAGGCGTCTCGATCTGCAACCAGGTTAAAGGATTCTTGAACGCGAGAGTTAGCTACCGGTGCTGTCGCAGAAGTGTTGACCGCATGCAGCAATAGCAGGAGATCGCCAAGCGGTCTTGAAACACCAACGATTTCACGGAGCTCAGAGTATGCGATCTGTAGGCGACTCTCGATTTCTTGATCGCCATAGGTGCCGATCTGCCAGTCAATCGCGGTCGCGACATCTTTTGCAACTGCGGGATCGCGTTTAGCAACGTACGCAAGGCTCTGAAATTCCTTGAATGTTTTGGCCGGACAACTTTCGGCGTACCAGGCCCACGGCCAAGTCACGCGAGCGTTTTTCATGTCATCGTGGCGTAAACCGTCACTGGCGACCATTCGCATTTCATCAAGGTCGTTTCGCATCTGCAAACTTTTTCCCAGCTCACAGCCAAACGCAGCAAGGGCCTGTTCTTGACTACGTGATGCACCCGCAGCCATTGCCCCAAGGCGAGCCGCGAGCGACGTCAAGGCACCGGTCTTTCGCTTGCCAATTCCTTCGGCAACTGCAAAAACATCGCGCTGATCGATGTCATAGATTTTGGCAGCCAAGTCGAGTGCTTGTCCTTCGTGACAATCTCGAACCGTAGCAATCGAAATACCTAGGATTCTGTGTCCAACGGCTTCATCGACGGAAAGGTCGCCTAGCAATTCCAACGCTCGAAAGTACATCCAGTTTCCAGTGTTGAGCGCGAGCGCAAGTCCGACTTGCCGATGCAACGTTGGCTCACCACGCCGCCATTCCGATCCATCTTCGATATCGTCAATGATCAGCGAACCCGCATGCAGCATTTCGATCGCATTGATCAGTGGAGCTTGAACAGCATCCCGTCCTCCGCCAATTTCGTAGCTGAGTTCAATCAATGCAGCTCGGAACCGTTTGCCGCCATGTCCAAGAAACTCGTTCGCAGGTTGCATTAGCCCCCGTTCAAGTAGATCTTGAACAGGATCTCGCGACGACCTCGCCAAGTCGTTTTCGTTTACGTCAGGCATTTTTGTTTGTTTGATCAACACGATGGTTACCTTTGCCTTCGAAACGAGTTAAGAAATCGCATGGGAGTTAAGCCAGCGGGAGGACGTCCGACAACGATTCGGAACGCATCGTATTTCGTAAAGCGATGTGAATAGAATCGCGAGATGGTATCGTCAGAAAGCACTCGATAAAATCTTTGAAAAATGCCGCTGCGTTTGTGCGGCTTGACCAAGCGATACAACAAACGATTCAGCAAGCGAGCGAACCGCGCCTGCGATTGGTTCTCTGCGACCAACGTCGCAATCGATTCAACGGCCTGCTCGGGATCAACTGAAGCAACCGCTTGGGCGAATCGAACCGCCAGCGGAAATGAGTAGCCGGTCGCGGCATGGAACCAGCCGCCTGCATACCCGCCTTGCACCGGAAGTGTGGCTCGAGGCATGCTTGCGTGCGATAGGGGCATCGGCAGGCAGCCTGACTCTTCGCGGATAATTGACCACGCTGATTCGGTCTTGCTGCGAACGAATTTTTCAATGTTGCGTAAGCACTCGGCGCGATAAACTTTTGGCTCCTCGGAGAATTGAGTATCTTCAACCAGCACGCGACGATTTGAAAACGGAAGCGAGTACATGAAGCGAAATCCGTTCGACTGGTCTTGGCAAGCATCCATGACCACTGGATACGATTCCGGCCAATCTCTCTGCAACTCGATTTCGAACCCATAGAACTTTTGAAAGCCGCCGCCGTATGGCTCGTCTGTTGGTTGCTCGATCACTCCACGACCTGGTCCGCGACAGTCAATCACAACCTTACCAGTGAAGGTCACGCCACGCTTTGTCCGAACACTTTGGGCACCAATGAACTCGATTTCAGTCTCGGCGAGCAAGAAAGACTCGACTTGATCAACTGGCAAAACTCCCGTTGCTTTTGTTTTTGACGAGCGCAGTGTGGCGTCGTTGCCAAGGTTCACTACTGTGTTGCTCGAACGGAAATCGACTACGGAACTTTGCTTGTATCCGGTGGTCTGCAACGCTCGAAAGGCCTCCGCAACGACGTTGGAAAAATGAATTGAGCTTATCGATGCGTAGGGAATATTCACGCGTCGCTCAAATCCTGGAAAGCGAACGCTGTAGTTTTGCCATCGACTTGTGACCAATGGTTCTATCCATGCTCTGGATTCGGCCGGCACATCTTTCTGATGGAACGACCAAGTGTGATTTCCGCCTATCGAGGACCCACGCTCGATCAGCAAGACGCTTGCTTTGGGTTGATGATGCTTAACGGCGAGCGTCAATAGTCCACCCTGCAGGCCACCGCCGATGATAATGTAGTCATGCACGGTTAAACACCTCGACCTTTGCAGCCGATGGATTTATGAATCGCTGAGAGACTTCGCCAGCGGCTACATGCAGGCAAAGGTGCGGAACCGCCATTGCGCTTAGCCCAATGAAAACGGTCCGTACCGCAGATGATTCGATCGCGGCAGTTGATGACCAGATATACGCTACCGCTGTTACTAATCCCAAGGCGGCAACCGTCAGTGGCAACAGTTTGCGATACGTGGCAAAAATTGATTCGCCGAGAGCTTGAGCGAGTTGATGCAGGCCGCGAATAGAATGCCAGCCGCAAAAGTAGACCATGAACGAGACTAACGGATTAGCCACGTAGCACAAGAGAGCAAATGAAAGCATGCGCAAGCATTTCGATGCACAGACGCGACCTACCCAACCTCGCTCCGGCCGTCCGTGCTGTAGGTCTTTCTGAATGCAGTCAAAGACCCATAGAGGAGTGAAAATCACTGCGGATGTGGCGACTGTACTTACGCAAAATGCAATCATTGAGTCCTGATCGCTGGGGGTGATAAGTGTTAACAGTTCGGCAACTTCGTCTCCGCGGCACAAGGCGGGCATCCAAATGATCATTCCACCAGATGCGATCGCGAGCAGGTGGCGAATCCATCCCTCACCATTCACTTCAACACCCACTTCACCATTCACTTCACGATCCACTTCACGATCCACATCGCGCTCCTCTAGCCCGAAGTGCCAAGCGGAGACCAAGAAGAACGTGAGAATCGTGGTCGCAGGGACGACATACCATCCGATCACAACCAACACTGCAATTGCGAGGTAGACGCTGAAGAAAGCTGCGGCCCAGAAACTTCCAAAGGCCGGACGGAAGAGGCGTTGTCCAACTCGATGATCGAGTGCACCGTGCGGCACACCGATCAATGCCACCAAGATTGCTAAAGTAAAAACTTCGACACTTCGGGACGAGTCCAACCCGATTGCAGTTGCGAACACAAGCGTTAGGGCAAGTGCTGAGATCAAAGTTGAGTGCATCGGGCTGGTCTCCGTTTAGCGTCGAGGTCGCGTCGGATCTGAAATCATGCGAGCTTTGCGACCATACCATCTGTCGGATCCAGTGCATGGCTGCTCTTGGCTCTGGCGATGAAATAGATCAGTACGCCGAATCCGGCCTTGGCTGTCATGTCTGCGATGGCATAGCCGACTTGCAAGAATACAACTCCGCTTGCATCAACCGCTCCGCCTGACTTTGCGAGCAGCGCTTGCTCTGTTCCACCTAGCGCATATGCGATTGGATAGACAGCCCAGGTGATCAACAGAACCAAGCGTGCAATCTCAATCAGTCTCCGTGCAGCAACTGGCTGAGTTGCGAGTGACTTGGTCAATTCGACCCACAGAACAAACAAGATGTAAAAGAATGGAATCGACGACAACGCTCCCCACACAACTCGCATTGTCCAGCCTTCTGGATTGCTGATCACTTCGCCAGGATATCCTAACGCGATCATTGCAGCGGCCGCGATTACAAGTCGTGTCAACAGCGACTTCGCACGCGACTTTTCTAGACGAAGAACAGCCACCAGTTCAACCATCAATAGAGGCACTGTCAGAATCCAGTCCGCATAGCGGTAGAAGTCGTTGAAGCCCGCACCGGTTCCCGTGTAGCCGTCCCCTGACAGAGCGTAGGCTCCCTGCCAACTGTGGCGAATCATGAAGTAGTGGTAGCACGCGATTGTGACGACCAAGCCGGACACCATTAAGGCAGGGCGATAGGGGGCGTCCACCATCGACCGGGATAGAAACAGAAAGATCGCCGCAGCACCCATCGTTGCGACCGTCATCGAAAAAATATTGTCGACGGTGGCGTACTGAAGGACAGTTAGATCGGGCATCTTTGCCACGAACTCCAGGGGTAAATGAATCATGATCTGTGACCTCTGCGTAAAACGGGTTGGAAAGGGGGGAAATTGGCAAAATCTGCCAAATCTATCTGATATATGACCATATCGCCCTGTCAAGGGATTTTTTGGCTACTTCGGCAGCTTCCATGAGAGGTTTTTTAGGATAAACTACCATCTTGTTCCGGCGAAACCTTCAAATCAGTCAGAATTCCCTTAACCGCGGCGACTCCTATGCAACAAATCCTGCTTTCGACCGCTGAATTCGCGGCTGCCATCGGAGTCAGCGAATCGACGGTGCGGCGCATGGCCGACAGCGGCGAGTTGCAGATCCATCGCACGCGGGGCGGACATCGACGAATCCCCGCGACTGAAGCGATTCGTTACGTTCGAGAAAACAACGTCGCGATCGTTCGGCCCGACCTTCTGGGCCTCGATGAGGCAGTCGACCAGTTTGCCGACGACGATTTCGGTGCCAAGCTAACGGCAGCGTTGACCGACGGGCACGCGAGAGCGGTCATTGGCTGGATGCAGGCGATGTACGCTCACGGCCTATCGATAGCGGAGATCTGCGATGGTCCGATCCACCAAGCTATGACATCGATTGGAAATTTCTGGCCGGACAAGCGCGCGATCTTTGTTGAGCATCGTGCTACGATTCTTTGCGTCCGAGCTTTGTGTCAGATTCGTCTTTCGATTCCCGATCCCGATGTAAATGCACTAACTGCGATTGGCGCCGCGCCGGATGGCGATCCGTATCTGCTTCCATCACTTATGGTTTCGTTGGTTTTGCATGAGAGCGGTTTTGACGAAACCAACTTGGGACCGAATACGCCGATCGATGTGTTGACGGATGTA
>JBGSLZ010000007.1:0-22212 GCA_041740415.1 Rubripirellula sp. | reverse complement strand
CGTCCGGTGGAACCGGACCTACGTTGAATGCCTCGTCCGGTGGAACCGGACCTACGTTGAATGCCTCGTCCGGTGGAACCGGACCTACGTTGAATGCCTCGTCCGGTGGAACCGGACCTACGTTGAATGCCTCGTCCGGTGGAACCGGACCTACTCAATTCGCGGGCGGCGTCGGTTCTTCGGGTTTTTCGTCCGTTGATTCTGCCGCTGGTTCTTCGTCCGATGGTTCCGGAACCACTTTTTCTACTTCGTCCGCCTTCTTCTTTTCCCACGCTTGGATTTCTTCAGCCGTCGGCTCGATCGGGAAGTTCACCATCGTCAACCCGCGATCGATCGCCCACACGTTGCGAAAGCGTACGGGGTCGCCGTGGTCTTGCAACTTGATCGGCAACAGCGTCGGTGCTTCTTCTTTGCCATGACCCGTTTGCGACGGTACCGCCACGTCATCTTGCACCTTCACGCCGTTGATCCACGACGTGATGTGGGCGTCGCGAATCTTCGATCCATCGCCGGCCCAACGCGGCGCCGTGAACACGATGTCATACGTCTGCCACACCAGCGGCGGCAAGCACATGTTCACGTCGGGTTGCTTGAACCGATAGATCGATCCGCAACCGTTGAACACCGGATCGAGCGCAAACGAATCGAGCACTTGGCACTCATACCGGCTCAGCAAATACAGACCACTGTTGGCTCTCGCCTGATCGCTCGCCGACGGCATGTAGGGCAACCGAAACTCGACGTGCAAATTGAAGTCTTGAAACATCGGTCGCACGTCGGCGCCCTGCATCAAAAGACCATCGTCGGTCACATTCGCGTTGACCAGTTGATCGGTACCGCTGCCATCGAACAACACCACCGAACCATCCGGTGGCGGCGCGCTCATCGTCGGACTCGTCCGCGTCACACGATCGAGTTTTCCGAGCTTGTTGCCTTCGCGGTCGACCAGAACGCATGCGTCGGCGGAGACGAACATTGCCCAAGGGCCGCCGGAGAGGACCACGACATCACCGCTGCGTCGACCGATCAACCGCATCGGCTGGGCACCAAACTTTTCTTGCCCCGGTTTCTCTTGTCCCGGCAGGCCACCCTTGAACGACAGAGCGTCGAAGTTGTCGCCGCCGATCGGCCTAATTTGCAGACCCATCACCTCCGGTTGTGCGGATTCTTCGCTTTCTGCGGCTTTCATCTCGCCGACAAATTCGCCCAACAGCGAATAGTTCAGATCGTCCACGGGCGGCGACGTGAAAGCCGATGCTTTGCCGACATTTTCAGGAGCGGGCACGTCACCATCGGCGGCCATGGTGAAGGTGGTCAAGGCAGCAAAAAACAAGCAACTTAAGGCAATGCGTGACATGGATTGGCTTCAGCGAGATCGAATGAAAGGGTCAGCCCACCATTCTAATCAAGGAAAAATGCCGAAGTAGATCCGTGCTCGATCATTAATAGCCCTACCACGCTGTGGCAGCATTAGTATCCCCACAATTTTATTTGGCTCCCCTCTCCCCATTCGTGAAGGCAAGTCTTGCTTGCCTTCACGAATGGGGAGAGGGGCTGGGGGTGAGGGGCAACGTGAATCACCGAGACAACAAATAGTTCGATCTCCGCGAACGGCGTCGCGAAGCCACGGTTTACCTCAACTGTCGACGCAGGTTTCCAGGAACCGGGCCAGCCGGTGAAAATCGCTGTCGGTGTCGATGAACCGAACCTTCGTCACCAATGTCTGCGGATCGACCAGCTCCTCGAACGGAACGTAATGCAAATTGAACTGACCCGACACCGACACCATCACGCCGTTGAGCTTCTCTTCCACGAGCGCCCGATAGGCACCCACACCGAGCTGTGATCCCAACATCACGTCGTAGGCGTGCGGCGGTGCACAGCGGGCTTCGTAACCCATCTGCAATCCGTTCACCTTCCGCGTCTTGCCCGTCCGCTCGTTGTAACGCTCGGACAACATGCCGGCCATCAACGACGACAGATTGATCGAGGCGATGTTGATGTGGCCGTGATCATCGCGGCTGACACCTTCCAAGAACTTCGCCGGCAAGTATTCCGCCATGCCTTCGGCGACGACGATCGTTCCGTACTGACGCCCCTCACGCTCGCGAGCCAACATCATGTCGACCATCTTGTCGATCACGCGGTCCATCGCCATCACCTTGCGAGTCTTACCCGATTCGGCATGAACGACTTCGATTTCCGCCAAGCTGCCCTTGATGTCTTCGACCGACAACACCATCGACGCTTCGCCAGCGATCGCGGCGCCATACGCCAACCATCCCGCGCTGCGTCCCATCGCTTCACACAAGAAATACGCGCGTCCGGCCGCCGCATCAAAGTTCAGATTGCGAATCTCCTCGGCCAATGTTTCTACGGCGGTGAAGAACCCGAACGTGAAGTCGATCCCGGAGTAATCGTTGTCAATCGTCTTGGGCAAGTGGATGACGGGGAAGCGACGAGCACCGGCGGGCAGGTTGTCTTGGAACAGCTTGATTTTGTTGGCCGTCTTCAAAGTGTCATCGCCGCCGATCGATATCAAGGCATCGATTTCCAACGAGCACAATCCTTCGTAAACGCGGCGCAGCGGCGCGACGAGTTCAGGGTTCTTCAGATGCTCCGGTGCTGACACATGCTTACCGGGATTGGTGCGCGCGGTACCGATCATGATGCCGCGGCTGCAACGGGCGTTGGTCAGCGTGTCATGAGTGAACCGGATGTAGTCGGTGCCTTCTTGCAACGGCCCGGCGGCGGAGTACTCGGCCAGACGGCTGTACCCGTGCTTGATCCCGAACACCTGGGCACCTTCTTCCAAGAACGAGAAGGCAGCCGTCGAGATCACAGCGTTGGCGGCCGGTGCCGGGCCACCGGCAAACAGGATGGCGACGCGTTTGATGTCGAAGTTTTGTTGGGGAGGCATGTTGGTCGCTATCGAAAGAGAGTCAGAGAATTCATTTCCGTGACGCTGATTTTAAGCCCGCAACCAGACTTCCGGGAGGAGGGGCTGATAGCGATTAGCTGTTAGCGATTAGCTCGGACAAAGCCCGATCGGCGCATCGAGCAAAAACTTGCCCACCAGCGGCCAACGGCAAACTTCCACGCCCCCCCAAAAAGCTAACAGCTAACAGCTAATCGCTAAAAGCTAACCTTCGGGATCGTCCAGCAATTGCTTCAGGCGACTGGACAACCGTTCCGGAAACCGCGTCAACCACGCTTCGTCGACCATGCCGAGCGAGATCATGTCTCGCAAATGCATGCGATCCTTATCGCAAAAAGCGTTCAGCTTCATTGCGACGAGCGTTTCCAGAGGCACGGTTCTGAAATCATTGGCGCGTGCGACCGGCTCGACATCCGGATTGGGGTCTCCGTCACGTTCGACGCGACCGCACAGCAACACGTGAACGGCGTCGCGAGCCGACGCGTCAGGATGCTCGACGAACATGTCCCGTCCCGCGGTCAGTCGGTGAAAGAATCCCGCTGCCGTCATCACGTCGATCAGAGCCGGCAGGTCAGCGGGCCGAACGAGGATATCGACATCGCGAGTGGTCCGCTGAGCGGCCTCGTCGACCTGAGCGACCCAAGCGCGAACGGCGTGCCCGCCAATCACGGCGTAAGGCAATTTCGACGCCTCCAAGATGCGGACAGTTCGCCGCAATCGATCGTTCACCTTTTCCACCGCACGCTCCATCCGGTCCCAAAGTTCATCGCCAGTGATCGTGAATTCGGTCATCGCCAGTATCCTCCGAGGCCCATTGTAACCATCCGCCCGGTGCTCCATCGTAAAACGCTTGTCCCAATCGAATGTGCGGACACTCCGTGATCGAAATTCCGACCGCGGAGCGTTCGGCCACACTTTTACCGCGTAGGTCCGGTTCCACCGGACAAAAATGAGTAGGTCCGGTTCCACCGGACAAAAATGAGTAGGTCTGGTTCCACCGGACAAATCAACCATCGGGATCATCGAGCAACTCTTGCAACCGTTGTCGAAGGACTTCCGAATATCGACTCGGCCACGTGTCGTCGATGATCCCGATCGAAATCATGTCGCGAACGTGAACGCGGTCTTTGTCGCGATACGACGTCAGTTTCATTTTGACCAACCGCTCGAGCGGCAGCGTTCGCGCGTCGCCGATCAACGCGTACTCATCGAGCAGCGGCACCGGTTCCGGGTACTCTTCGCGGACCTTCTTTCCGGCAAAGATGACATGAACCGCGTCTCGGGCTTTGGCGTTGGGCCCGTCCAAGAACATCGTCACACCGGCGGCCCGTCGATAGATGAAGCCGACTTTCTCGAGCACCTCGATCGCGGCCGGCAGGTCCGATTCGTTCAAGATGATATCGACATCGCGAGTATTGCGAACAACCGATTCGTCAACCTGCGCGACCCAGTGCTGGACCGCGTTGCCGCCAATGATCGCGTACGGGATGTTTGCCGCATTGAGCGCGGTGGTCACACGACGAGCCCGTTCTTTGACAATTTCCACGGCGCGTTCAATCCTGTCCCAGAGTTCATCGCCAGAATATCGAACCGTGATCATCGTCGCGTCTCCAAGAGTTATCATCGATCATATTCGTGACCAGTCTCGCGAGCAAGTTTGTCCGGGAACCGTGGCCCCGCAAGACCGCTCGCGGGAATCTTGAAACCGTACGCTACGATATCCGCGATATGTCAGTCTGTTCTGACCGTTGGACAATTAGGGCCTCATGGTGAGGGTTTCCAAAGTGTGACGACGTCGCGATCGCCCGGGATGACCCGAATGACTTCGACGGCGGACATACGGGATCGGAAAAAAATGATGTATCGCCCAAAATAAATTGAACGGACTCCGGCACCCAAGTCCTCGCGAGCATCCCCAATTTGCGGATAAGTCGTCAAGATTTCACAACGTTGGCGAACATCGGCAAGCCATTTGATGGCGGCATTCAAATCGTTGTCGAGGATGTACGTTGCAATCTGATCCATGTCCTCTTCCGAAGCTGAAGAAAACAAAAGTTCAATCATTCTTCCGCTGTTCGGCTAACGCTTGAATTTTATTGGTCAACGAGTCAAAGACTTCATCGGCAGTCCGCGATTGACCGCGTTCAAGTTGACCGATTCCAAGCTCGATGTCGCTGCGCAGTCGCTCACGTGCAACGAGTAATTGAACGCCCTCGACGAATGCTTCTTCTTCGGAAGCAAACCGCCCTTGAAGAACCAACGACCTAACCGATTCGGTCAATTCACTTGGCAACTGAATATTCATTTGACGATTCCCTTCCAAGATTTCACTGGAAAAAACTTCCTATTTAAGATCACGTTGTTCCGAGCATTCACGTCTCGTGACTCATTGTACTCTCTTCAATCCTGTCCCAGAGTTCGTCGCCCGAATATCGAACTGGTATCATCGTCGCGTCTCCAAGAGTTATCGTCGATCCTATTCGTGACCAGTCTCGCGAGCAAGTTTGCGATCGGAGTCCCAGACTTACGCACACCAAACTTTTTCCAGATCAATCGTAACGGGTGGCGATAAATTCTCGCACGTGATCTCGTCTGCGTGGATCGACGTCGAGTATTTGCCATCGACGAGCACATGCCGTTCAACTTGATGTTCAAATGGATCAACGATCCAGTATTCCGGGACACCGACTTTTTCGTAGCGGGCAAACTTCAGGACTCGATCATTTCGTTCGCTTGACGGCGCAAGGATTTCGGCAACTAGATCGGGAACCCATTTGATTTTCGACGGTGTGATGATCTTGCGACCGGCCATGACGACGACCAGATCCGGCTAAACAATATCCAGCGGCGTGAGCTCGACATCGACCGGCGCGTTGATGACTTGGCCGCGACCGCTCAGTTCGATCGCGACGTAGAGGTGGAACATGATATGTCGCGAGACGGCTTGATGAATGGTGCTCGGTGCGGGATTCGCGTGGTGCTCTCCGTCGATGATTTCGTGGCGATTCCCATCATCGGGGAAACCCACGTAATCACGATAAGCAGTTTGTTTTGACCGATGGACATCCGAGCGACCGTGGAGGTGACAAGTAAGAACGACAGCTAAGCGATAAAACCAAATTGTACACGCTCAGCTCCTAGCCTCACGACGGCGTTCTCTGTGAGTCAGCATTCGTAGGTCGGTCCCACCGGACGGAAGTAGGGATCAGGTTTCAGGTGACAGGATTGATTGGCAAGTGTCCCCGTCACGAGGTGGCGGGGATCGATGCGGCGTGTCCGGTGGAGCCAGACCCACGATCAATCTGCCATTGTAAAACGCTTGTCCCAATCGTTTTGAGATAGGCCCGGTTCCACCGGACTCGCCGCATCGCAATGTTTCCCAAACGATTGGCGACAATCGTTCTACTCTCTGAACGCACCGCATCTCAACGTCCGGTAGAACCGGACCTACGATCCGTACTGTTTGCCGTCACCTAAAACCTGTTCCCTACTCTTCTCTTTTGTCCGGTGGAACCGGACCTACGATCAATCCTGTTCCCTGTCACCTGCAACCTGTTCCCTACTCTTCTTCTCCGTCATCCATTCCCAGGCGCCGTTGCGACTCGTAGCGACGAAGAACGTTCGCATCGGTTGTCTGGAAACGTCATCAGCCCGATCGGCAACGATCCATCCGCCGCGGGCCAGCACGAGCGGGATCAGAGCGGGTTGATCGCGGTATTGATCGGCGGTCAGCACGAGCACCCGATCATCGCTGCCGGTTGCGCCGAGTTCGGCGGGGTCATCAACGACGCCGTTAGCCCCATCATCAACGCCCGCGATCCCCGGCAACCCATCTTCACCGGCAGCGACTCCAACGAAGGCATCGGGATCAAAGGTTTTTGTAGCCACCACCACCGACGAAGCAATCGGCGCAGTCAAAACAGAGGGCGAACGCATTGAAAAACGAACCAAAGCCGCAACCAAGATCAAAGCAGCAACAATGCGAACGGGCGAAGTCGACAATGTCGTCGGTTCATCAACGCTCACAACAAAACCTTAAAATCCAAGCCGGCCAGTTGTGGCCCCGCGACTCCGTTCGCGGGAGTAGTGGCCCCACGAACTACCGTTCACCGCGAAACACAACGGAAGATTGCCGAAGTTGTCGACTACCAACATTCTCTAGTCGAATCGAAACTTTGATCGCTTCGGGCGTTGTAGTGAACGGCGGCGAAGTCTCACGTTCGGCCAAGTCATCGGCACCTGGCAGGTTGGGGAAAACGGTCGTGTTTACCGTGTCCAATCCATCGGCACCCAAATCAATATCGGTTGCGGCTGTCCCGGCAAGGGTCCGCCAATACGATCCGCGAAAATGAGTTCCAGAAATTCGTCGGTGCTGGAGGAAACCATCTGTTTCGTAACTTGATGTGAAAGTATCAAACGCGGGTTGAAAAAGTATTACTTGAGTCCCATTGAGCAAAACCTTGCCCGATTTGACCAAAGACTCGTTATAAGTTTTTGTACCTGCTACCGTAGGAAAAACCGCCGCAGCGAATTCAAGACCGGAAAATTGAGATTGAGCGAGAAGATAGGCAGCAGCCGGTGTAACGGCGTTACCGGGATTGCCCGCAGTGCCAGCTCCACCGGATGTTGTGGGAAGAGCGACATCGACGGCTTTCCATCCGCGCATCGCCCCGCCCGCCAAAACCGGATAACACAGATCAACAAAATCACCGCCGGGCAAATCGACTGCTGTCGTATCAAAAAAAGCTTCGCGATATCCCGCGTCGGATGGACCGACCACAAGACTGTTGGTTGTAAGAAAACGTCGCGCACTTTCGTCGAACACTTGGATGTCGAACCCGCGACACGCATTGGAGATCACATCTTCACCTTGTCGATCAACGCTCAGTACAAATTCGCGACGTAGAAAACCACTCCATCGATGTTCCAACACAACCGGTTCCGTTCCACTTGCCGCGTTGGGTGGTCGAAGAGTCGGCGTGCCAGTGCTGGCCGAGGAAATGATATCGAGTGGTGCTTCTAACGCCAAAATAGGCATGGAAGTTCCTGGGATCGTCGTGCCGCCAGAATCAGTCACGGCCAATACTGAGTCGGGAACGCGAACATGTGCAAATCGATTGTGCGGCTTACTGAGATCGGCTAGCGAGTTAGCGACCACAACGGTTGTTGCCAAGCCGTCCGCGTCGAGCTGTCGGCGAACCGACAAGTCACAGGCTTGGTGAACGCCCGCCATTCCGGTTTGCCAGTCCGTTCCGCCCGTCAAATTAAAAACGCTGCCGGAAGCAGTCAAATTCAAGTCCGGACGTATCAACAGCACCCGTCGGTACAACAACAAACGATCGGGAATTCCATTTGTATCGGTATCGATGACCGTGCCCATGGCATCGCGTTCGGGATTCGTGAAGTAGACAATTTCGGCATAGCGAGACCGAATGACGACCGGCACTGTATCAGCAGCGGTTCCCGTCAATACACCCGCCAACACGAATGTCGGTACTTGACCGGTAAACCAAGTCCCCGGCGTTGCCACGGCGGTGAACGCCAAGTAGTCATCGAGATCTCCGTAGCGGCTATCCTTAGCAACGATTCTCTCGTCGACAGTTTCAATTTCTCCGAAGATCGATGTTGTCGCGTCGGTGCAGGGACCTTCGTAGTACAGGAAATAGCCCGCCTGATCGGGACCGCCGGTGTTGGGTTCCAACGAGACCGTGCAGCGTCGAAGTTCATCGTTCAGTCTTGTCGTCACGTCGCGCAGTTCGCTCGACAATTCCAAATTGCCGCGACTGTCGCGCACACGCTCGCCGACGAATGCAAACGCACGCGCAACCGCCGCCATCATCAACAGCGTGATCGTCATGGCGACCAACATTTCAACGAGTGTGAAGCCGCTTACCTTATACTTCATTGAAAAAACCTTTCAAAGATCACGGTATCACGAGCATTCAAGTCTTGTCCCGGGATAAAGCCCACGGGAATCGAGCGATCCACAATGAACAAAGCCTTGTAACGCTGAGCTTCACCGATTGATTCGTTGTATTCTTTTCCGAGATTATTGGTATTCGAAGAGTCGACCTCAAAAAATCCAAGTGTCATTCTTACGACGAAGACCTGCGAATTATCCGATGTCAGATTCGGCATTCGCATCGCCGTTTGGTAACGCATCCACGGATTGCGATTACGGTCCATTGGCAGCGTCGAGTCCGTTGCAACCACTGTCGGAAATTCGGTCCAAACGGGTGCGGCAGGTGATTGACGAATCTCGCGAACAGCAAACTTTGAGGCAGTTGCGGTTTCGCCCGCCGCCGGAATCGGATTGTCGAGTGTCGCGCGACCGCGAAGAACGCCACCATCGTTTGTTCGGCGTCGAAGGAACGCGGTTGCGGCGGTGTCGCGCACCGTGGGCATCAATCCGGCACGTGCCCCGTCACGGAACACGCCCGCGAATTCAGTCGGAAGCTCCGATCGAAAATGATCCGGTAAATAGTTGAACGGTCCCGCAGTGGTGACTCTCGTCAATGATTCATTCGCTAAGTAACCACGACGGTTCAGTACAAACGAATCAAATGAAAGTTGATTTTTAAGTGCGGCCCCTGCTGCCATCGCAAACTCCGAATCGTTCAAATGACCCTGCATCAGTCCTCGCCACACTTCGAAGTTTGAAATGGTATTTGTATTGATGGTGCCCTGACGCCGATTGTCAAAGGTAAAATTGAATGGTGTTGGATAAAGAACACCGATGTCCGTCGTCACGTTCGCAGGCAAGATGGGGTCAACTTCGCCAATGAACGGAGGCTTCGTATGGACGAGATCGAGGAAGCGTCCTAACGCGATAGTCTCAGACGCTACTGCCGGTGTATGAAAGAAATTTAGGAGGTGACGAAAAGGTGCGGTCCAAGAGTTGAGTCTACCCATGTCGGCGAATGACACTGGAGGATAGTAAACATCAGGGATCTTTGAGGCGACAGCAGTGGCAACTATGACTGCTGGTGTTGCAGGAACGGTCGCGGCAATTGTGAACGTGTTGATACCCGTTACCATTATTTGATAGTCGCCATTGATCGCCGGCACGCCTCCGACCCCATCAATCCGAACCCAGTCATCGGTTTGAAACCCGTGCGGTGTCAAAGTGGTAATTGTTGGCATCCCGCCAGGAGGACCGATCGAAACAATTGGCGAAGCGGTCGAAACCGAAAACTCTTCAAAGAGTCGGGATTGCGAACACGCGGGTACCATCAACAGCTCGAGTGGTGACGCGAAATCACGGTTCAACCAAGGGTGGAGCGCGTACGGGACGCGAGGAAAGTTTCGATCGGTAAAGTGATTGGCTGCAACGCCGCTCGCGCCCGCTCCTTCACTACCAATGCTGGGGAAAAACCCAACAAAGCCGGGATTCGTGTTTGCTTCGTCGGTATTTAAAAAATTGAGCGACGACTGCATCGCTCCCACAATCGGGTCGGCACCCGAAAACGAGAAGTAGTCCAACGCCATTGCGTCTAAAGATGCCGTCGGACTTTCATCAAAATCGGTCGCGTACGAATACAAAGCATTGACACGGTTACCTTCAACGAAGGTCGGCTCACGAACTTGGTCAGTAAATCCGTTTCTCTGACGCGTTCGTTGCGTGTAGTCTCCACCGCCAACAACATTCGATTGCAATTCATCGCCACTAAAGACATTCAAATCGATACTGATCCAATCAACCGTTCGATAAGGGTTCGTTGCTGCATCGAAAGCGACAAGCGGGTTCGCAAGCCTTTGCAGAAACGCCGAACAATATCGCGGAATAGTTCCCAATGCGGGTTCATCCGACGACGGGTTTCCATCTCCAAGCGTCGTTGGCGATGTCGATGGAGGTAGCCTTAAGGATCGCGCCGGATCACTATCAAATGGAGTGTCGGGTGCAGTCATTCCGCCTGTCGTAATTTCGACATACGCATCATTCAGTGGAAAAGTACCGGCGGCCCCAAGGTACTGAAACATAGGCTCTGGATAATAAGACGGTGAATTCGGCAACGGTTCGGAAACATTCAGCCCGACACGATTATTGGCAAAAACACCAAGCGAGAAAGAGACTGGAGGAAAGGTTTCCGCTATCAGTGGCAGTGCCTGCGTGTAAGAATTTGTATTACCTAGGGCGGGCGTATGCCTCATTCCGTCCTGCCGGATATGGATTACACCATCAGCACCCACTTGAAATCGATGATCACTCGGACGATCAGCGATCGCGCCAGGCGCAGGTGCATGGGAGCCCAGACGTGTATCTAGTCGTGGAGCGATCACCGTAAATTGCCCCGGCTCCAACGTGGCGGTCGCATTCCTGAGAAAAAAGACTTGTTCGGCGTTAACACCGATCGATGGATTCGCGGTGAGCATCGCGTTGACGGCTGCGATGTCGGCAAAGCTTCGGAAGAAGAGAAAACGGTCAATCGCAAGTGTCGGAACTGTGCCCGCACTATCGATTTCATCGAGGCCAATGGGATCGAATGACGCCGTTTCGACGCGTTCAGTTCGCAATTTTTCGGGATCGCTCGCTTCGCTGCCCGACGCTGCGTAGCGTCCCATCGTATCAACATCAAAGTGCGGCTCGCTAAACGCAATTCGCCAAACGGGCGCTCCGTTTGGGGCCGTTCTCGTCAAATCGAGAGTCGGCGGGCCCGCAGTCACGTTATCGTAAAGTTCTTGGGGGAAACCAAAATTCGACGCGCGATCAGCAGCGGAATTGGCAACGTTAGCCCGCGGACAAAGCAGTTCAAGAAAAACCGACCCTTGTGGGATACGCACTTGGTCAGAATTCGGATCCGGCGTAGTCATGGCGGACTTCTCTTGCTGGTCGTCATCGTCAAAAGCTGTATCGCGCACCCGCACATCGTGGAATGCGGTCGCCTCGGAAAATATGAGATCGGGCGATTCGACACCCCAAACGGTTTCGGTCGGAGACCATCCCCCCGCGTCGAACGGTGTGGGGTCGAACTGAAACCGTGTCATGATCGAATCCGGATCGCGGTAATCGACCACGTTTACCGCCCACTGAGCCAGACGTCTTGCTTTGTAGTTCGCCGCATTCACCACGCTTGGGTCTGAAACTGGAAAGTCGACGCCGTTGGTAGCTGCCATCATCAACACATATAAATGCCGAGCCAGCAAAGCTCGACCGCTGACCGCACTTCCGAAGCTGTAAGCTGGTGAAGACGTATTGTATTCCGGCGGTATTGTCTGGCCCGAAAACGGTGGTACGGCGAACGCGTCGGTCTCGGTTGTAACTTCATCGGGTTCGTCGATAACACCATTGGCGGGTGTCGTATCGTCAATCCCATTCCCGATTCGCCTATTAACATCGAGCTTATTGCCTCGGCGAATTTCGGGGGCAATCAAGTCACTAATCGAAGCCGCAGGAACGCCCGATGCTAACAACGCTCGCGCGATCGATTCAAATGTCGATTCGCTATTCGTGAATGCAAACGGCGGCGATGTGTCGTCCGACACGCTAATCGCCGTGATCGCATCCGCCAAACCCGGTGATGTCGCCAAAAGATTGCGAAGTCTTGTTGGCAACAACTCGAGATCAAAGTCATTGGATCGCAAAAACACTTCGAACTCATCCAATGTCAACGGCAAGTCGCCGCGACTCGTTCCCGAAGGGTCAAACTCGTACGGATCATTGACCGAATCATCGATCAGCTCGTTGTAATTGGCGGTCATCGTATCGTCGATGCGGATACGACGACCGGACTCCGCCGCCACGATTTCACCCGAACGACCGATCGCCGTACCGCCACGCCCAAACGGATCAACCGAATATCCGTAGCCGTTGCTCGTCTGTTGAATCGGTGGACGTGAGCCAGTAAGAAGCGTATCGAGAACGTCGGCGTTATCCGTACCTGGTTGCTGCGGGACGACGGTATCGCCCGGCCGACGCAGGTAACGGCTATTCACCATGTTTGAGAGTGCCTGAGTCGGCAGGGCGATCTCGGCGGGACCGTAACCGAGGCCTCGAAAAACATTTCTTTGGTTAACGGCATTGCCAATGTCTACCCGAGTGCCCGCCCACAAAGCCTGATCGCTCGCTAATCCAGCAACCCCGGTGGTGACCGTTGAGCTTGGTGTTAGCTCGACATTGTGATGCGCGTTGATGTTCAGTCGTCCGCCTAAGTCCTCGATCATTGTCGCGATCAGTGGCTTTAATAACTTGCCTTCGGGTGACGTGATCAACGGAAGATCAAGGTCGATCCAAACGCTGTCATTTTCACCGTTTGAATCGTTATCAACATCCCAAGGGCCAACAATCAATGCTTGCGATAATTGATCGAGTTGGGTGTTGTTACTCAGCGGCAGCGGTGCTCGGAGCGCAAAACTACTGCTGCCACCGGTAAAGTTTTCATTAAGGGTGGAACCGGCAAACGAACTGTGAATAGGCACAGGACGAAATGTTGCCCGGGCCATTTTGATAACGAGATCCGTGTTGGCTGCCGACCAACTCGACTGTTCGTTCAGCAGCCAGTTCATCAGACTCGGGCGGTGAAACGATGGAATGATCGTTCCATCTTGCGATCGGCGATAACTCAAAAACCAATTGTTGAAGTCCGCCGCGTCATAGCCCTCATCAAAGTCACTTGCAAGATTTGTACCGAGTGCTGCCTTCTTGTCGATCGCTCGATTGAGGTGGTTCGGCTGGAATGCAAGCGGAATCGTTGGCATTACGCCACTACTCAATTGCGGCGTCGCCGTTAATGCAATATCAGTTCCATTGAATCCAATGCCCGCCGCATTGCGGGGCACGCCGTTCATCCTCAGCTTATCGTTCCCCATCAGTTGAGCGACATTGAGTCCCGGTGGAACAGCGAAGATCAGGTCGACGTTGGTCCCAGTTCCAATCGACCGTAGAACGCGAAACGTTAGGTTCGTCCACTCGGGTTGCTGAGTCTGCGTGAATGTGAGCACTCGGCCTGCGTAACGATCTGCAACGTCGTCAGTATTGAGATCAACGTCGTCCATATCCAACAGATCCCTCACGCAAGTGATTCGAACGAACTGATTGTTGATTGTTGGAGTCGTACCTGCTTCAATAATAATCGAGAGATAGTCACGACGACCGTAAAAATCACTCAGCAAGTCCTCGCCATAGAACGGACTATTCTCATCCGCTGTCCCACGAATCAGCGTCATCAATGCTTGGTCGAGAATTGCATTGTTGTCCGCGCGATTGATATTTCGGGCGGCAATCGCGAAGGAGGATTCTCTCGATTGGTTGCTGAAGACGAGGTAGGCGGCCAGGAGGATGCTGAAGAAGGTCAGCGTTGTCAGAACCACCAGCAGGATGATGCCGCGTCGGGGCTGTTGGGTTCGTTTGTGCATGACAAATACTCGATCGTGAAAAGGGGTCGTCGCGAGTTCGCGCGGCGACCGTGTTTTGAAAAGTCTCTTAAAAACCCGCCAGCGAGATCGTCGTCGTCTTTACCGAAACTACGTCCTTGACGATCGTTGCGTAAGTGAACCAGTTACCCGTTGCGTCGTTCGTGAAATTCCAGTCCGGGCCATCAAGCAAAACATTCCTTGCCCAAACTTCAGTTCCCGCCCCGGCAAGTGTCGCTACAGGCACCGTGACTGTGCCGCTGCTTGAAGTGATCGTCGTATCGGCGGGACTCGTAATAAGTTCTGCCTCGCGGTCGGTGCTCACAACGCGATACCAGCGGTGTACGGCGAGTCTCTCCTCGCTCCCGCCGCCGGTGTTACGCGAAAGCATGATCCAATCGTTACTAATAAGGTTTGATAGTGTTTCGGCCGACGACATCAGCCGAACTGTTCCGCCTGCACCGCCGCTGAAGCCCGTTCGTTCGACGACCAACGCCGTTCGCTCAGCTACGGCATTTTTGCGTGGGTCGGTTTTTTCTCCAACGGCGGTTATCGTTGGAAACAAATCGAAGCGCTCACGCCCACGAAAGACAACAACCGACATTGATGCGGACGCGGGAGCTTGTGAGGGGTCGGCAGTTGAATCGGGATCGACGGTGACCATCCAGGAATAAGTTCCGGTTGGTATCGACTTGCCAAACGGTAAACCGGTCGCGACGGCGGTAAGTCCAGTTAATACCGACGGTTTCGAACGATCGCCCGGACGCACCTGCGCAAGATCGTCAATGCTTTCCGCAAGCGCGCGCGCGATCTCAAGCTGCTGATCAGCGGATGGCACAGGCGAAATCAGATTCGGATTCAGCTTGACTCGAAGCATTCGAGGTTGACTGGCGAACGCAGCCGTACCGGTCGAAGCTGCCTTGGCCGGGTCGAGAAAGGGATTGTGGTTGTCAGCAAAAAACGGAAACAGATTCGGCGTGTACGAGTTCGCCACTGCCGTAGGCGGCATTGCTCCGAAAATAGGGTCAAAGCAAAAAGGTATAACAATAGCCGTCGACAAACGAATCGTTCCTCCCTCGACCGGAATAATCGTAGCGTTGGGGATTGTCAGTGGTGCAGTTGGAAGTGTTGCCACACTCGGCTCGTGTAAGATACCGCGGGCTTCAACCTCACTGCCGACTGCGTCCGTCATCGCGGCGCCCGTATCGAAGTCGAGTGAGTCTTGCGCACGGTGCCCGGCCAGCGGTAATATTGATGTCAAACCGACAAGGCCGATCAAGATCACGCCGATCGCGAACACGACTTCGATCAGTGTGATTCCGAGGTGCTTACGTTTGTTTGGTAGCTTGATCATGTTCAACCTTCCACGCTGTCTGAAAATGTCGCAAACACACGAGATTCTTTTAATGCCGTCGACAGTTCAGCGGGTGCGGGAGCCATGCTTGGGCGCGCGTCCGTTCGCTCGGTCGGGATCGTCGTTACTGGCTGATTTGCAACGGCGTCCACTTGACCGCTCGCAGCGTTGACGACAAGCCAAATGGATTGACGGTCCATAATGTTTGCGATGAGAGGCTTAACATTTGAAAACAAATCTTCACGGTCTGAAGTCATTGCACCTTCGACATCGGCAATGCCATCGATTCGGCCGACCAAAAAGAATAGCCTACCCTGGGGCTGAAAACGGGTGTTGCCCAAAATCACTTCGGAGACCGCGCCGTTACCATTGAACAGTATGTCTACGGACTGAGGTATATCCGCAGCTAATGTCGTCGGTGCGAATTCGTTGCCGCCCAAACCGATTCCTGAGTAGTTCAGATCGATCGCCAGTCCACGGGGTAACGAAATGATGCCGCTGGTGGTCGGAGTCGGCCGTCGATGGATTCGGTACTTGACTTGATTCGACGAGCCAGTGACCGGATCGCGCAGTGTGTCTGGGAAACGACCCAATGATGTGGCGGCCCCGCTTGCGTCAAGAACATTGTTCCGAGGAAGTATTTTCACAAATACCGTGGTTGCATCACCAGTGATTTGACCTTGTTCGATCGGCGCCAAAAAACCGCCCGGAAGCTCAATTAAATCGCCGTATTGGATTGGCGAGCGTGCCTTTTCTCTCGGGTCGGCGCTTTGAAGCATCTTCAAGCTTAAGTACAGCAGCGGACTATCGGCGACAGTGAATGCGAGCGTGTCGATACCACTGGTTGATGTCGATGCGGAGACAATCGCAGTCGCGTCCGCGGCGTCTCCCGTGTAGTCCGGCGCACCTTTCAGGTACCGCATCTGGATCGAAGTTGATCGAAGCGAGTCCAAATCTCCAAGTCGTTCGAGTCGCACTCCGTGTGTGCGTCCTTCCGCGATCGCCCGATTGCGTGCGGTTGAAATGAACGATTCGATACTCTGCGCGGCGCGCGTAGTCTTTTCATCCGAGATCAACTTCTTCGTTATTGGAAGAGCGACCGAAGCGAGGAGTAAGAAGATGAAAAGGACTACAAGCATTTCGACGAGCGTGAAGCCATGGCGTTGTTGATTCATTAGAGCGCCGCCTGCAACGAGTAGTTTGTGATGTTATCGGCCGCGGTATTGGCGTCGGTAATCAAGCCCGGCTTTGTTGTCACTGAATCGTGTCGAAGAAAAGGGTCGGGAAAAATGTAGGTGCCGGTCCTGCCCTGGTTCTCATTGCCCGACTTTGTCGCGACGCCTGTGTCCATGTCCGTCAATGGCCACGACTGCGTGTGATAGGCAACGGTGTTGGAGCTTAGTTCAATACCAAATTCGTCATCGGGCCCCCGAGAAACAATCAATGGACGCGTCGCCCACGGCGGGTCAAATGCGGCGACTGTGAAACCAAAATCAACCCGAAATGGATCAAAGTCGTCGGGTACGGATCTATCGACGACTCCGTTGTTGTCGATAAACCCAACAGGCCAACGCACGAATCCCAACGGTCGTCCCCAGCCATCCAGAATCTCCGGCATTCCGTCGCCATCCACGTCACCGATGTTTGCATCGGGAATCGCGTTGATCGCTGGCGAACCGGCAACAAACGAAGTTGCCATAATCATGTACAGACATTCGGCACCTTCGTGCTCCGAAGTCCAATCCGCGGCAACGTTCGTTACCTGGTTAAACGAACTCTCGAAGCGATTGAAATAAGTCGTCAATTTGTTGGATCCGTCCCAATCGATTACGGTTTGAGACCGATTCGCCCCGTACTCACGGAGAATTCGTCCGGTTATTGCGTCCGCCGCAATTCGGTTTGCGACCGCTGTGATCGACGCCGTTGTTTGTTGTAAATTCGATGCCGTAACAATATCCAGTTTTTTGTCCGGTAACTCCATTCGTTGCAAGTCTCTGACCATGATCAGCCGCACCCTTGCCGCTTCAAACGCCAAAACTTCGTTGGCGTAGGTGATAGGCGGCGGGCCAGCAGTCGTTATCAAGGGTAAAACAGGTATCTCGACCGGAAGCGGCCGGTTTTTCAATGCCTCGTAGTGCTCTTGAATAACGCTGTCACATGCAGCAATGATCGATCGTGTTCGTGATTCGCGGGCGGTTTGTGTCACACCTTGAACCGCAGTGATAACCATGCTCGCCATGACGCCGAGGATGACGAGCACAACAAGTATTTCTACCAGCGTGAATGCGAACGATTGTTTCTTGATTTTGCACATGGATTTCTGACCCTGACACCGCACATTCTTATGCGTCGTAAAATTAAGTTCGTCACATAAAGCTCATTGACTAAGACCGAACATAGCGACGACTATTTTAGGTCACCTTCGAGCGTAGACTTTGAAAAGTTCGTGATGTTGTCGAGGTGACCTTGTATGCCACCCGTACTCAACCAATCACCATCTTGGTATCCACGACTGCCTAGGTTTGTGTCTGTGAAGATCAGCCCTGACGGCGTTGTCGCTGAAGCAAGAGGCTGCACCGGACGTCCCGATTCAGTGACGAAATGGATCGTAGGAGTCGCGCCCGGTGTGCCAGCCACCGTCGAAACGATCGAGCCAAAATAGCCATCAGAACCCGGCGATATGATTTGAAATGTATCGGGGTTGTGAAATTGAATTGCATCGAACGCTTCCTGCTCTGTCGCGTACGTCGCGCCGACCGGCGGTGCGATGACTGTTTCCGTTTTGTAGGGACGCACTCCACCGACCGACGCGGTACGAAAGCCGTTGTACGTATTTACGCCGGATACCGTTTCGATCACACCGTAGGTCCGCGAATCGAAATAGACGAGCGGGGCTACTTCACGTTCTACCGCACGGTAGGAAGGCAACAGGTCAGTGCCACCATGGGGCCCATCGACCACGCCGAGCAGCGTCTCATCGGTACTTGTCAATGGACCCGTCTCAGTCGCTCGAGCGTACATCAACCGTTTGGGATCAAATGGAAACAGTGAATTATCACGTGTCGCGTTGATTTGATAGTTTCCAAGATCCTGCAATTCAGCGGCGGTCGGACTGGCCGGGCCAATGTAAGCAAGCTGTCCGCCTGGCCCGGTAATGGGACGCTGCAGGTCCTTGCTAAACCCACCAAGAAAGAAGACCAATGCTTCGCCACGATCCATCGCAACACCGCTGAACACCGCACCTGTCGGCACACCGGCAGCCGAGTCGTCGGTGAGTCGCTTAAGTATTTCGATATCCGGCTCGATCATTCTCGGAAACAGTTTTCTCATATGCCGATTGAGCACGTCCGCATTGCTTCCGTCCGGCGGATAGTCGCCATAGGTTTGCAAATACTGCTCAACCGCATTCGCAATCGAATTGATCTCCAACCGTTGTGCCGTCTGACGCGCTGTTGTCACGGCGTTGCTTATCGCTGGTATCGCAATCGCCGCTAGGATGCCGATGATCACGATCACCGTTAGGATTTCCACCAGCGTGAAGGCGGGACGCTTTGGGGTGGCAAAGGTTGGATGGGGCATGGGAGTAGGTTTCAGGTGTCAGGTTACAGGGATCAGGAAGATGAGTGCTGTTAGAAGAGAGCGGTTAGCTTTTAGCGATTAGCCGGGTTGAGAGTTGAGAGTTGAGATTTGAAAGCTTGTAGCTAATCGCCTATCACTTCGGGGAATTCGGGACACATCGGTGATTTCAGTTTTGGTTCGTTTGGATTCGATTTCATGTAGTACGTCATGCGGCCGCTGAGATCGCATATCCAGCACTCCTGGGCGCCGGCGTCGAAGTACAGACGGAACTTGTTTTGAATTTCGTTTTGGCTGTTCGATGGGCTCAGAATCTCAACGCAAATCTCCGCGGCCGACTCGAGGACGTTTTGATGTCCCATCGCAAGAAATTTTGCTGCCGATAGCCAAGTGACGTCCGCAATCTTTACTCCGTCACCCGTGATCATCCCGCACTCCGTCGCCGAGTAGCCACCAATTTGACTCTCGATCAACTGAGCTATCTTCGCTTGTCGCCGGCTGTGGATGTATCGCGCCGGAGGAGTCATGATGATCTGTCCCAGCGCATTGGTCTCGATGCGATATTCGAGCTTCGATAACTCGACATCATGCGAAATCGCATCCCAACGCTCGCGGTGAAACGCCAGCATCGAGTCGCGATTCGGTAGGTTGATGATGAGTTGCATGGGAGGAGGCGGTTAGCTGTTAGCTGTTAGCGGTTAGCGGATTGGTAAAAGCTTGAAGCTTGAAGCTTGTAGCTAATCGCCTATCACTTCTGGAAATTCGGGACACATCGGTGATTTCAGTTTTGGTTCGTTTGGATTCGATTTCATGTAGTACGTCATGCGGCCGTCTTGGTCACAGAGCCAGCACTCTTCTGCGCCCGCGTCAAAGCACAGACGGAATTTGTTTTCGATCTCGTTCTTCGTGTTAGCGGCACTCAGGATCTCGACGCAAATTTCGGGTGCGATTTCGCATGCGACTTGGCCTTTGACTTGCTCATGCCGCTTGGCCGAATACCAGCCAATGTCGATCGCCTTGACCCCATCGGATGTGTTGAGCGGACATTCCGGCTTCGCTCGACCGCCCAACAAACAACGAAGCTGATACACGATCTCTCCTTGTCGATCGCTGTGCGGTTCGGCTGCCGGTGGTGTCATGATGATCTGACCCAATGCGTTCGTTTCAATCCGCTCCCGACAACCACTCCAGCGCGAATCCGCCAACACCTCCTCCCATCGCTTGCGATTGCTCGCCAACGTCTCTTCGCGATTCGGTAGGTTGATGATGAGTTGCATGGGAGGAGGCTTTTAGCTGTTAGCGATTAGCTGGGTTAAGAGTTGAGAATTGAGAACAAAAAGCTAAAAGCTAAATGCTAAATGCTTGAAGCTAAAAGCTAGTAGCTAATCGCCTCAGGGAATTCAGGACAGATCTTTGATACTTGTTTCTCTTCGTTCGGTTCCGCTTTTGTGTAGTAGCTCATGCGACCGTTTCGGTCGCAGATCCAACATTCCTCTGCGCCCGCGTCGAAGTACAACTGCCGCTTCATCGCCATCTCGGACGACGTGTTTCTCGGACTCAATACTTCGACACAAATCTCGGGAGCCACTTCGTAAACGTCTTGGTCACCGACCTCGGCAAATCGCGATTGCGAAAACCATCCCGAATCCGCAATCTTCACTCCATCACTGGTCGAAATCGGACACTCTGTCATCGCTTGACCACCAAGCCTCAATTGCAATTCGTGAGCGACGCGAAACTGACGGGTGCGATGCGGTCCGCTCGGTGCTGGTGACATGATCAACTGGCCCGATACGTTCGTCTCAATTTTTCCCAAATGCTCCCGCCAACTCGGGTCCGCCAAAACCTCCGCCCATCGCTGGCGATTGCTCGCCAACACCGTCGTTCGTTCCGGTAAGTTGATGATGAGTTGCATGGGAGGAGGCTTTTGGCTGTTAGCTTAGTTGGGAGTTAGGAGTTAGGAGTTAGGAGTTAGGAGTTAGGAGTTAGGAGTTAGGAGTTGAGGGTTGGGAGCTAACAGCTATTCGCTAACAGCTAATCGCTAACAGCCTTCCCGCTCTCCTTACGTCAATCCGGATATGAGTTCTACTAGGGGCATGAACAGGCTGATGACGATGAAGCCCACCGCTACTCCTAGGAACACAATCATCAGTGGTTCCATCAGCGCGGTTAAACCGTCCGTCATCACTCGCACTTCCTCGTCGTACGTGTCGGCGACCTTGTACAACATCGTGTCCAATTCGCCCGTCTCTTCGCCGACGTCGACCATGTTGACGACCAAGTCATCGACGACTCGTGATTTCGCTTTCGTCGCGCCGAATAGGGCGCACAATACCGCGCCCCCCAACGTCGCCTGAACGCCCAACATCGTCAGCGTCTGGACCATGTCGCCGTCGTCGAGCTTGGTGCCCTTGGCCGTCAAGGCAACTGACAGCAACAACCATCCGGGGAACGAACCGAACAACGCCCAGAACACCAGCGCCATCGGGTGCAGCCCCATCACGCTGTGTTCTCGCAGCGGTTTGCTGATGACTTCGCCTTCGCGGATCGCTTCGTTCGTTTTCGTGAACAGTCGCTCGAACATGCCGTTGCCCGAGGTCTCTTTGGTGATATTGATGGCTTCCAAAATCGGCACGCCCGATGCGATCAACGTGCCGAGCGTCCGCGTGGTCCGAGCCAAGATGTTCTTTTCGATCAGGCTGCCGAAGATCGGCACTTTGATGATGAACATGTCGAAGCCCATTCGGCCGTGACGGAATTTGCGCATCAGTTTGACCAGGATCAACAAGCACAGCGGCATCGCGATCAACAGGAACCAGTAACCGGCGATGTAGTTACTCATCGCGATCAACAACAGCGTCGGCGCGGGCAACGTCAGCCCGAATTCCTCGAACATCGTCTCGAACGTCGGCACGATGAACAGCATGATGAACGTCAAAATCGCGGTCGCCACCATGACGACGATGACCGGGTAGATCAACGCACCTTTGACCTT
>JBGSLZ010000006.1:0-289720 GCA_041740415.1 Rubripirellula sp. | reverse complement strand
CCCCCCCCCCCCCCCGGCCCGAAACAATTGAGGGGCGTTTCCGGTCCTGGGGCTGCGTTTTGCTCGCTGGAAGCTCGCAAAACTGACCCCAGGCTATTTCATGTCGCTGCTACGCAGCTATTTTTTGTGGACGCCGGCGCTTGTACGTTTACCCGATCCGTCGGGTCAATTCGCCAGTCAGATCGTGGATATTGACTCGCCATTGCTCGAGCGTATCCCGATCGCGGATCGTGACCGTCTTGTCGGTCATCGTCTGCGTGTCGACCGTGATGCAGAACGGCGTGCCGGCTTCGTCTTGGCGACGATAGCGACGACCGACGGCGCCCTTCTCGTCGTAAAACACGTTGAATTGCTTCTTGAGCGTGCCATAGATCTCTTGAGCCACCTCCGGCATCCCGTCTTTCTTGACCAACGGGAAAACGGCCGCCTTGATCGGTGCCAATCGCGGATGCAGCTTCATCACAACGCGAGTTTGCATGTCGCCGTTTTCGTCCGGCGCCTCATCTTCGGTGTACGCCTCGCACAAGAATGCCAACACACCTCGGTCGGCGCCGGCGGACGGTTCGACCACGTGCGGAGTGAACTTGGTGTTGGTGGCTTCGTCGCGGTACGTCAAGTCTTTGCCGCTGCCACGGTACTTGGGTTTACCGTCTTCACCCATTTCAACCGTCATCGGGCACGTCTTCGGATCGAGCTTGCCTTCCATGTGGCTGCGGAGGTCAAAGTCGCCGCGGTGGGCGATGCCTTCGAGTTCGCCGTATTCGCCTTCGGGCAAGAACGGGAACGCATACTCGATGTCGGCTGTTCCGACGCTGTAGTGTGCAAGTTCTTCCTTGTGATGCTCGCGCATGATCAGCGACTCGTCGGACAACCCGAGCGACTTGTACCACGCCAATCGGCGATCTCGCCAATACCTGTACCAATCGTGCGACTGATCGGGCGGACAGAAAAACTCGATTTCCATCTGCTCAAATTCGCGCGACCGAAACGTGAAATTTCGCGGCGTGATTTCGTTACGGAAACTCTTGCCGATTTGGCCGATTCCGAACGGAACGGCGACGCGACTGCTGTCGAGAACGTTCTTAAAGTTGACGAAAATTCCTTGAGCCGTTTCGGGACGCAGGAACGTCACGTCGTCTTCACCGCCGAGCGCCCCGACGGTCGTCTTGAACATCAAGTTGTATTCACGCGGCTCGGTCAGCGTATCGAGCGATTTTGAATCCGGTGAAAGCACTTGTTGCGTCGAATCGAGTTTGTCGACGGTCAGCGATTCGTCGGCGACGGTCAGCTTATCGGCGTCTTTGGGGCGGAGCTTGAAATACTTCATCCCCCGACGGCGGACTTCATCGAGTTCTTGTTCCTGTTCGGCCATCGTGGCGACGAAGATCTTTTGATCCTGATAAGTAACCCAGCGCCCACGAATTTGGTCGAATCGATATCGTTTTTTCGATTCGCGGCAATCGACCATAAAATCATGGAACAGATCAAAGTGACCGCTACACTTCCAAACTTGTGGGTGCATGATGATGGTGCAATCCAAACCGACCATCTCGAAGGTGCTCGGCGCGCCGTCGGGTGCGATCAGTTCGTTGTGGCCGGCGATCATGTCGTGCCACCACGCTTCCTTGACGTTTCGTTTCAGTTCGACACCCAACGGGCCGTAATCCCAGAATCCCTGGATGCCGCCATAAATTTCGCTGGACTGGAACAGGAAGCCACGCCGCTTGCACAGCGACACAATTTTTTCCATCGATTTCATGGTGGTAGCTCTTGGCGGATAGCGGGAAGCGGTCAGCTCTTAGCGAATAGCTACAAGCTTGCGAGCGTCAAAGAATAGGACTTGTTCCCGTGGTCGTCGACCGACGCACTGAACCTGGCGCGCTGTTGATTACCCAAAACATTCATTACGCCGAAGGCGTTTCAGCCATTAGGCGGTGGTCGAGCGCAGCGAACACTTCAATGCCTTCGGCATTGCTGAACACGGTCCCTAGTACTGCCGAACCATGCCGCTGTTGAAGTTGGGTTGGGTGGCGATCTGGGTTCTGCCGCCTGCGATCGACGATTCCATGTTGGCGCTGATTTGGCGGGTCAGAACTGCGACTCGTTCGGCGGCCATCGGCTGGGAGTTGTTCAGAGCCAGGCTGCGTTGGTAATTCTGAACCGCCTGATTCAGATCACCCGATTGTTCACGCAGCCGCCCCAGGGCAAGCCAAGCCCGGGAATTGTTGGGATTTTTTTGGACGGCATCTTCGAGATACCTCAGCGCCGTGCCTGAATCGCTGACTTCTTCGTACAGACGGGCCAGTTCGATTCGCGGCTCCGCAAAATCAGGATTCTGAGCCGCCCAGTTCTTCATCAGGGCGAACGCGCGGTCGGGGCGCCCTGTGTCGATCAACAGCACGGCGAGGCCGCGGTGGCATTCGACGTGATTGGGGTCATGGTCGAGGCACTGATTGTAGAGCGCCTCGGCTTGGGCAATTTGTGCCGCGTCGCCCCGCTGATTTCCCAGCCGATGATTGGTGGCGGCCAAGTTGTAATAGCCGTCCGCATTATTTGGATCGGTGTTGATGACTTTTTGGAATTGCTGGAGCGCGGCGGAGTATTGGCCCTGCTCGTACAGCCTGGCTCCGGTGGAGTTTTGTCCACTGGCTGCCCACTGGCACCCGGTCGAGGCGACGATCAAGACGGCGGCAACCGCGACGCTGAACATCGCTCGCTCGGTGTTTCGGTTGAAGATTTTACCAGCGGTGCGGTGCAATTTGGCAGCCATGGGACGAGTCTTCCGTGACGCGGGTGGCGTTGGACGGCCGCAGGGGGGCACCACTGATTTCAACGAGGAAGTGGGTCCACGGGAATACCCTTTGGCACGATCGCGGTCGCCCGGACACTATCAACCGAGGATCAAACCTTGCAATACCGGAACTTTTGCCCTACTCGTTCCGTCAAACGAGGCCGATCGGAGCGCGCGATCATGGTTGATTGCAAATTCCGAACGCACCGGACCGGAAGAGGCTTACAATCGCTCCAAACCGATCGAAACCCCGTCCCCCAGGTGATTTTCGTTGCCATGGAGATCCACCCGATTACACTCCGATGCTGGTTCTCGCTTTGGAATCGAACCGCCTTGTCCTAGCTGTGACCCGCATCTTTTTCACCTACATTCCGGCACCAAAGTCGCGTACAAGACGACGTGGGCGCCCATTCCATTCCAAAATTTGCCTCGAAAGACTCGTCGCTTCCGATCCGACGACGGTCCACCGAGCGGAATCAATCCAACCACTTTGCCAAACATCTTGGCACCGCAATACGAGGCCTTGTTGATGACTCTTCGTGATTCGCTTCTTCGCACCGGAACCCGCATGACCGCATCGGACTCGACGGATTTGGAAATTGGCAGTGGTATGACGGGTCGGAGTACCCGGAGCCTCGTTGGTCGGCTGCGTCAAAAACGTCGCCGCAAAGACCGTCGTTTGCTGACGGAAACCTTGGAGCCGCGACAACTGTTGGCCGGTCCCGACCTGATCGGAATTCAACCCAACGAAGGATCGTTGTTGTTCGACGGCACCGAGCTAAATGTATCGCCGCGAGAATTGGTATTTCGTTTCGACGATAACGCAGACATCGATCCAGCGACACTCTCCGCCATTCGAATCACGCGGGCGGGCGAAGACGGTGTGTTCGAGTCGGCGACGGCGACATCCGATTTGGGTACCAGCGGCCAGGTGCTCGTCGAATTCCGCTCCGTGCAAACAGGCAGCCTCGGCAACGGCGTTCAAATTGTTTTCACGTCTTCGTCACGCACCGGGTCGAGCCTGCCGATCATCACGGTGGCCGATCGCACGGTGACGGTCAATGTCAACAGCAACCCGGCGCAGCCGACCCGCGTTCAAGATCTGATTTCGACGCTTGCCGCCAATGGAGCGGCGTCTCAGTTGGTCGAGGCCGTCCAGGTCAGCGGCCCATCGCAAGGTGTTATCGGAACGGCTGTCCCCAACGGTTTGACATTGACCTTGATCGGCGCCAACTCGGCCGAAGCGGTCACCGATTTCGGGTCCAACGGCGCCGTACGCGTTCGCATCGTTTCACAGTTACCGGGGGTCGATGGCCGGGGCACCCAGATCCAAATCGAACGTCGTGACTTCGGCGGTCAAGCGAATCCGGTTGTCGTGGTCACTGGTCAAAACATTCGCGTCCAGCTCAATAGCAACGCGGCTTTCCCGTCGACCGTCGCCGACTTCATCAGCGCGATCAATACGAATCCCGATGCGTCGGCATTGGTAACGGCGGTATTGCAAGAAGGCAGCGTCAGCCGAGTGATCGGAATCGGCGCCGCAACCTTGCCGCTGCTTACGCTCAGTGGTGTGACCGATGTCGTGGTCACGCCTGGCTTCGTAGGACTGGGCGATTCGCCTCGCGAAGTGATCTTTCGATTCGCCGAACCACTGCCTGACGATTTGTACCAAATCGACATCTTGGGCAGCGGCACGATCGCGCTGCGGAACGCGGATGGTGAATTGTTCCAAGACGGCGAAGATTTGACGCGTCGTTTTCGAATCAACCTCGGTCCCAAAGTGGTCGCGGTCGTACCCGAACCGGTTCGCCGCAACGCGGCCACTGGCGCGCTCAGCCCGGACATCGGCAAGATCGAAGTTCACTTCAATGAAGACGATCTGAACAAGGCTCTCGCCGAAACGGCTGGCTTCTATCAACTGATCTTCACTCGCGATACCGCGACCAATCGTGACGACGTTGTCGTGCCGCTGACGAACACGCCGGTTTACAACAACATCACCAACATCGTGACGTTGGACTACGGTCGACCGCTCTCGCGAATTCCCGACCCCGCGAATCCGGGGCAATTCTTGAGCGGTGCGGCGAGGCTGCGCGTCGGAACAAGCGAAGGCCTGGCCACCGCTCCGACGATCATTCCGCTCGCGCCGGGAACCGATTTGGCCGGCGACACTTTCAGCAGTGCCTACAATCTCGATTCGCAGTGGACGATCAGCCCGACGCGAACGTCGTCGGCTCGATTGAGCAGCGAGATCTTCAACACGACGCCATTCGATTTGGATTTGCCAGGTCCCGACCTTCCGGGCACGCGTGAAATCCGTCCCGACGATCCGTCGCGTCTGGCCCGAACCGTGCCGCTGGACTACTTGCGAAACGGCGCCGATAGCGTGGACGGTATTTCGGTCATTCAGTATGACTTCGCGCCTTCGTGGATCGGTGATGATCCGACCGCGCCGGGGATCCGAGAAGACAAGACTTACTTCAACATCATCAGCGAGCAGCAAAAACAACGCGTCCGTGAAGTGATTTCGTTGTACAGCGAGTATCTCGGAATCAGCTTCGTCGAAGTCGAAGGCAATGCGAGCAGTTCAGCAGCGATTTCGATCGCGGTGGGTGACTTGTACGGCACGGTGACGACGTTGGACAACTCGGGCACCGTCAGCAGCGACGGCGGACTCGCGGTGGCCACGCGCGACCGCAACGGCGACGGCATTGCCGATCTGGGCGTATTGGATTTTCAAGACTTCGATGAATCGACTGACGATCAATTCGGCGGTGAGTTCTTTCGCGGTGCAATGTTTGTTGTCGGACAGTTGCTCGGGTACGGATATGCCGATGACCTGCCACAACCCGTAACTCAAAGCACGAGCTTCATTTTCTCGCCCGGCACGGATAACGAACCGGCGTTCCCGAGCGTCGCTGACATCGTTCACGGCCAGTATCTGTATCGTCCCGACAGCACCGACATTGACTTGTACAGATTCACGCTTGCCAGCCGAGGATCACTTTCCGTTGAGACACTTGCTGAACGATTGGCCGACCCGAGCTTGCTCGATACGGCGCTGCGAGTGTACCGACTCGGTGGCGACGGCGCCTTTGTCGAAATCGCTCAGAACAATGACTACTTCAGCAATGATTCGGCGATCGAGATCGATGATTTGTCAGCCGGCACGTACATGATCGGTGTCAGTTCGAGGGGCAACAGCAGCTACGACCCGACGATCAAAGGTTCAGGATTCGGCGGCTTGACCGAAGGCAACTACGAACTGTCGATCAAGTTCAAACCGGCTGCCACCAGCGGCATTCGAGACGCCAGCGTCGGGACGACTTCCCAGGTGCTCGATGGTGACGGTGACAACCGAGCGGGCGGCGTGTTCGATTTTTGGTTTGTCCCCAACGACAGCAACAACACGCTGTACGTCGACAAAGCCGCATCGGCAACTTCCGGCGCGGTTGGCACGGTCGGCAATCCGTACCGCGAAATCGACTTGGCGATCGCCGCGGCGCGGCCCGGCGACACGATTCGCATCGTCGGCAACGGCGGCGTCGACGGCAGAGTCGAAACGGTTGTGGACAACTTCGCCTATCAAGTCGGATTCGCCAGCAACGGTTTGCCGCTGGTTGATGGTTCCACGCTGAATGTCCCTAAAGATGTTCGGATAATTATCGATGCGGGCGCCATCATCAAGCTCTCCGGTGCAAGGATTGGTGTCGGGAGCGTTTCTCCGTCGATCGACGCCAGCAATGCATCGCTTCAGATTCTTGGCACGCCGACGATCGTTACGTCGAACGGTTTGCCGGCGCGTGATGCGACCAACCAGATCATTCCGGGCAGCGTGTACTTCACGAGTTTGAACGATCGCACGATCGGCAACGGATCTTCGACGGCATCGGGTCCGGTCGCACGTCCCGGTGACTGGGGCGGCATCGATTTGCGAGGTGATCTCGATTCGGCTGATGAATCACGTCGCAATCGAGAAGACGAAGGAGTGTTCCTCAATCACATCCAATTCGCCAATTTGCGTTTCGGCGGCGGTGCGGTCTCGATCGGTGGTCGTCAGACCGTTGTTTCGCCGATCGACATGGCGCTGACTCGCGCCACGATCATCAATTCTCGGATCACCAACAGCGCCGACGCGGCGATCGCAGCGACGCCCGATACGTTCACCGAGACTCGATTCACGGAACCCTTCTTCCAAGCTGGCGGCGGGTTCACGCCCGACTACAGCCGAGTCGGACCCGAGATCTCGGGCAATTCAATCATCGACAACAGCATCAATGGTTTGTTCATTCGCGTTGTCACGCGAACCGGCGATGTCGTCGAGTCCATCACTCAGTCCGCTCGTTTCGATGATACCGACATCCCGCACATTCTGACCGAGAATTTGGTCATCCAGGGCACGCCCGGCGGCGCGATCTTGCAATCGTCGGCGCCATCGTCGTTGCTCGTTCGATTGCAACCAACACTGACCGGCAACATTGCGGCTGGTACTTATACTTATCGAATCACCAATGTGGATTCACGCGGGCTCGAATCGGCGTCCAGCCAGGATACGATTTCGATCACGCTTGCCGCCACTGGCGGAATCCAGTTGTTACAGTTGCCCACCACCGGCGCGGGCTCGCAATTCGTTTCACGCCGCCTGTATCGGGCGACGGTCGATCCTGTCACGGGTCTTCCGGGCGCGTTCCGTTTGGTCGAACAACTCAACGCCAGCAGCACTACGTTTACAGACACCGACGCGGTCGGTACGACCGTACTTTCGACCGCCAGAGACGTGCTGCGTAGCCGACTCGATGCCAGTTTGACGATCGATCCGGGTACCGTGATCAAGATCGATGGTGCGCGCATCGAAGCTCGTTTCGGCGGCAATCTGATTGCTGAAGGTTTGCCGAGCTTGCCGATTGTGTTCACATCATTGGAAGACCAACGCTACGGCGGCGGCGGAACATTCGATACCAACTCACGCGGCAGTTCCGGCGTCATCGCCCCCGGCGATTGGGGTGGAATCTATGTCGGCGCCGCGTCGTCGGCCAACATCGATCAGGCAGTCATCGCCGGTGCCGGTGGATCAACGCGTATCGAAGGCGGATTCGCATCTTTCAACGCGATCGAGGTTCAACAGGGACATTTGCGGCTGGCCAACACTCGTTTGGAAATGAATGCGGATGGTCGTGGCGATCTGAACGGCGAACGTGTCGGTCGCGGTGACAACGCGCCGGGAACCGTTTTCGTTCGTGCCGCTACTCCGGTGATCGTTGACAACACGTTCATCGGAAGCACTTCGGCAGCATTGTCCTTCGACATCAATTCGCTGTCCAACCGAGAAGTCAACGATCAAGGCCGGGCTACCGGCGCGATCGATCGTTCGGATGTGATTGGGAACTCGGGTCCGCTGGTCCAGGGCAACGTTTTAAGCAATAACGCGATCAACGGCATGATCGTTCGCGGCGGCCAATTGGCGACTGCGGGTGTTTGGGACGATGTCGATATCGTTCACATCGTGACTGATTCGATCGAGATTCCGAATCAACATATTTTCGGTGGGCTGCGATTGCAGAGCGACGCGCGGGGATCGCTGGTCGTCAAGTTCCAAAGTGCTGACGGCGAAACCGCAGGGATTGTCGTTGGTGGTTCGCTGACAACGGCGGCGAACGAGTTTCGCGATATCGCTGATCGCATCGGCGGTTCGTTGCAAGTGATCGGGCATCCCGACTTCCCGGTGATCCTGACGACACTGGCCGATGACACGGCCGGTGCCGGCTTCACCTTAGCCGGGCTGCCGCAAGTTGACACCAACAACGACGGTATCTCGGGCTTTGACTTGGCGGAACAGACTGCCCGTCTTCCCGCCGGTCCCGAAGTCAACAACGGCACGCTGATCGATAACGATGTCGATCCGGTGATCGCCGGATTCTTCAATTATCGGCCCGGACCGGGCGGCGTCCACGTTGCCGCGAATACGACGGTGCAGGGCTTGACGCAAATTTTCCCGTCCCAGAATTCGTTGTTTGATTATGGATTCTTTATCGATGTCGGCGCTGATGGTGGCGCGGTCGGTTTGGAAACGACCACGATCACGTTGCAGCCGACTTTGATCGCTGATGACCGAGTCGCCAGCGAGGGAAACTTCCAAGGCGCAAACGGGCTCGTCAATTGGCGAATCGAACAGTACTTCGATGACGGCGGCGTGGACTTGATTTCGGAACTCTCGTTCACAAGTACCGGGCCGATCGGCGCGTTGCGAGTCATCAACTATTACGATCCGGTCATCGGAACCGACGCCGGCGACATCTTGTTCACCGAAGGAACGCCAGGACAGCCCGACTTCCGGCTGACCATTCTTGACGGACCTGAGGAAATCGGATTCCGTCAGTACGGAACCTTTGTTCCGGGACCTGGTCTTGTGGGCGCGGCGTACGAAGGATGGATCGCGGACGATTTTCCCGATCTGATCACGGCGCCGGTTTTCAATTTGGCGTTCACACCCAATGGCACGGTCGATGGAACATCGGTTCCGCTGTTGAATGATCCGCGTTTCCCGACTCCTAACTATGGTCCCGGAATTCTGACTTCGGCGATGTCATGGTTGGTTGCGCCGACCGCGACTTCGTCAGCGGTTACGACCAATTTGCAGGTCATCGCGGAAGTATTCGGAACTGAAGCAACGAATGTTGGCGCGGGTCTTTGGAACGGCATCGTCGTTCGTGAGGCCGCGTCGGATCGAAATGTTGCGGCGATCGCCGAAGACGAGCCTGTGCGTACAGGTTTCATTGATGCCAATTCGATCCCCAGCCAGTCCCAATTTTTGGGCGAGATCGCGCCGAACTTGCAATCGGGTGACGAGAACCGTCGTCTCGGTTTTATCGTCGATGGAGCGATCAGCAAGCGGAATGATTTGGACGTTTATTCGTTCGTCGGTCAAAGTGGCACCGAAGTTTGGCTCGACATCGATCGCACCGGCGCTCAACTCGATTCGGTCGTCGAATTGATCGACGCGAATGGACGAGTGCTGGCGTCGTCGAATGATTCGCTGCTGGCGGAAACCAATCCAGCCGCTCTGTTCACCGCAGCCGGCATCAATCCGGACGCGGCTCGGCCCCTGTCGGTCGTGAGCGAACGATTGGCGTCTCAAAGAGTCACGATATCGGAATCGATCGTCGATGCGACCAGCGGGAACCTATCGATCTCGATCGCCGGCGCTACCGTGGCGGCCGACGTGCCGGTCGGCGTGTTCTTACAAGATCCGGCCGCCGCGATCGCCAACGCGCTGCAGAACACATACCCCAGCCTTGGCACTGTTTCGGCGACTTTGCTGCGACGAACGGCACGTGTCGTCGATCCCAACAATCCGTCGGTGGTTACCCGGTTCGGTCAAGATTACGTCGTCGAATTGAAATTCGATTCGGCGCTGTTTGTCGGACGCACGGTTCCTGCCGTCGCGGTGACGACCGCCAGCATTTTGGGCGCAACGGTTAGCGCGAGTGTTACGAGTTCCGTGTCCGGTTCGCAGTTGCAAGACGCGTACACCACCAATGCCAAAGACGCGGGCATGCGGATCGTGTTGCCCGGCGAAGCGGGTACGCGGAACCTCTATCACATACGTGTTCGCAGCAGCAACACGGTCAATCCGCTTGATTTTACGACGCTCAATAATTCGACCAACGTCAAGAACGGTTTGTCGGCGGGCGCCTATCAATTGCAAATTCGGTTGCAAGAGGCCGATGAAAATGCGGGAACGCAAATCCGCTTGGCAGACGTTCGCTATGCCACCAACGGTTTGCAGATCATCGGGCAACCGTTGCACTCGCCGTTGTTGGGCGAAGAGTACGAGATCTCGGGTGACAACGATTCGCTCGCGACAGCACAACCGCTTGGTTATTACAGCGCCGGAAATGTGGGCGAAGCGGGTCCGCTGCAGAGTGATCGACTGGCGAAATCGTTCGCCGGCGTGATCAGTTCGTCAACCGATGTCGACTGGTACTCGTTCGATGTCAACTACGAGAATTTGACGCGTGGTCCGAATGATCCGCCGTTGTACTTGTCGACGGTGTTTGACTTGGACTACGCCGACGGTTTCGCGCGTGCCGACATGGCGATCTACGTGTTCAACCAAGCCGGTCAATTGATCTACGTCGGTGGCGACAGCAACATTGCGGACGACTTGCCTGGCGTCGCGACGAGCAACAACACCAACGATCTGTCGCGAGGATCCGCTGGTGGCCAAGACCCGTACATCGGCGCGGCCGAGTTGGCCGAAGGCACCTACTTCGTTGCAGTATCGAACCAGAGTTCGGTGCCGCTACCGATCGATCAGTTCTT
This sequence comes from Rubripirellula sp., assembly GCA_041740415.1. Classification (GTDB taxonomy): domain Bacteria; phylum Planctomycetota; class Planctomycetia; order Pirellulales; family Pirellulaceae; genus Rubripirellula. The sequence goes on along the minus strand of JBGSLZ010000006.1, from coordinate 278,607 downwards.
CAACGTCAATACAGCCAACCCGTTGTTGAGATTGGAGCCGATCGATTCGGTTCGCCGTATTGCTGAAGATCGGATCTATCGAACAACGCCTCTCGGCGTGGTCAACGACACCGGCAATTTCGGATTCGACATCAACGGTCAAGCTTTCTTGTTGCGTGCATCCGGAACTACGCTGATCAATCAGCGCACGATCACGTTGTCGACCGGCGGCACGATCGAACCGGGCGCATTGTTGGCGATCGATCAAACGACGGGCGCGTTGCAGTTGACGGCCGCAGGTGATCCGATCGTCGTCGGTGTCGCCGGTGGTGCAACGGCATCCGCACCGACGGTTCCCGTTTTGTTCGATAGTCAATCGATCGTTGCCAACTCGTTCGATGACGCGTTGTTGTACGTCAACACGGCAACCGGCTTGTTCCTGGTCAATCCCTTCACCGGTGTTAGCTACGGAAGCTTGGGCAGTTTCGGTGACGAGATTCGTGACATCGCATTCCGCAGCAACGGTGAACTGTTCGGCTATAGCGACAACGGCAACCCGGCACCGGGCGACGACGCCTGGTTCTACCACCGTATCGATACTGGCAACGCAACACTGAGCGCGCCCCTGAGCGTCGGCGCCGGCATCAGTACTTTCAACGATTTGGTCGGCGATACGATTTTGGAACAAGCCAGCGATGACGGTCTGGAAGTCGAAGGGATTACGATTCGAGCGTTCCAAGGATCCGAAATAGGATATTTCGTCGCCAATCGGCCAGGCAATCGCCAAGGGCTCAGCTACTTCACCAATATCCTTTATCGGTTCGATGAAGAGACTGGTTTGGCGACCGGTACCGCGTTCGATCTGAACGAGCAAGATGCGGGGGCGGGAACGACGCCTCGTGAAAACGGCCAGATCAATACCGCGCCATTGGCCGCGAGCGGAAACCGTTTGGGGATTTCTGATGCGACTCAGTTCAATGCTGCCGGGCGAAATGTTGCCCGTTTAGTCGACGGAGACAACTTCACCGTTTTCAACGGTGCGGAACGAGTGACGTTCGAGCTGGATCAGTCGTTCACATTGACGGCGAATGGTACACAACCTGTTCGCGATGGTGACACCTTCACGATCGACGGACAAGTGTTCGAGTTCGATGCGGGACAGCGTTTGTCCTTGTCGAATGTTTCGCCAGCGGGAACTCTGGCGGCGGGCAATACCGTTCGCGTGCAAGGTGCGAACGGACAAGTTCAAACATTTGAGTTTGTGCGACTGAATCAACCGAGCGCCGGCAACATTCCGATTTCGCTGGTGACGGCACAAGGCACCACGTTGCCCGTCGATCAAATCGCAACCAGTTTGGCGAACGCGATCAATACAAGAATCACGGATTCCGGCGCGGTCTCGAGCGGAGTTGAGGTGTTCTTCACCGGAACCAACGCGGTGCAAGTGACCACCGGTGGCGCGGGCGTGACCGTGATTGGCGCCGCGGGCACAACGACGGGCGCGATCAGCATTCCGGTGAAGGCGAACATATCGGCGGACGATCTGATTGAACGAATGGCATCCGCGATCCGATCCGCTGGTATTTCGGTCACCGCAGAAGGCAATCAACTGTCGTTACCGGCGGCAACAACCGTTGCGGTCAGCGCCACGTCGCCGGTCGCCCTGTCCGGCGCGCCTGGCGTTGCGACTGGCAACATCGCGATTCTGTTGTTACCGACCGACGACGCCAACACTTTGGCGCAGCGGATCACGTTGGCGGTTGAACAGGCAAGCAACAGCAACACGCTGCCCAACGTAACGGCCGTCCCCGACGGTCGTTCGATTCTGTTTGCGGGTGGTATCGTGGAACGGGCAACCGGCAATCTCATCGCCGGTGGCGTCGCGCCAACGGGCACGGCACCGGGCGGCGGCGGCTTTGTTCAAGGCATCGAACTCGTCAACAATGTGCTTTACGCGGTCACCAACACCGGTGGATTGTTTGCTGTCCCAGCCAGCCAATTGACGTCGTTCGGTAATCGTCAGATCGGAACTTATGTTACCACGGCCACGGACTTGGTCGGCTTGAACTTCACCGGTTTGCGAGCCGGACCCGTGACTTCCGTTGGTGCGGACGGACAATCACTCAGCAATTTGCTCTTCGGCATCACCGCCAATGGCACCATGTATGCCTTCAATACACGAGGCGAGTTGCAGCCGGTGTTTGCCGGTGGGCGCACCAGCGTCAATACCGGCGTCGGTGGCGCACTGGGCTTGGACTTCGGCACTGTCGACTACAACTTGTGGCATGTGACGGGTACTCGTGGAAACGACGCCGGTCACGGCATCAACGCGCTGGACAACGGCACTCGCGCTGCAACGGCCGGCGGGTCAAGTCTCGCCTTTAACTTTGAAAGCCGAGTATTCAACGGAAACTATCCCGGCGGCGAACTGCCAGTTGTGCGAAATGTGAATGGCGTGGTCGTCAATCCGCGGCAAGACGGAACCGTGGTGGATCGAACATTCAACGTACCGGGCGGTGCCAAGGGAGTTGTCCAAAGCAATCCATTCAGTCTCGAAGGCATCGCCTCGGGCGATCAGCCGACGATGTACTTCAACTACTTTGCCGACACTCCTGATGGTCGCGATCGATTGCGTGTCTACGTTGTCGCCGCCAATGGAGTTGAGCATCTGGTCGCATCCAACAACCTCGGTCGTAGCGGCGGATTCGCGGACGACGAATTCGATGACCCGGATCCAACTGGAATTTACGACGACGATATCGATGTCGATGTGCAGCAACTCTACAGCACCGGTGGTAGTTGGCGTCAGGCTCGAGTACCCCTGGGTGAGTTCGCGGGCCAAACTGGTTTGAGTTTGCGGATCGAGTTTTCGACATCGGCAACAGCTTCCACATCGTCGGCGGCACTGCGTGCGATCAGCGGCGACTTGTTGATCGAAGGCCAGTCGCTGGTGATCAACGGGCAAACATTCAGCATCGATTTGGCGCCGGCGATTACGGTACCGTCGGGCGGCGAGATCGCGTCGCTCTATGCGTCTAGTCCGACGGCGGTTGCCACGGTCACCATCGACGGCCAAGTGTATGTTCTTAATGACGGGACTCGAAGCGTCGCTGCGGGCCAAGTCTCCGTTGATTTGACAACGCCGATTGCTTCGCTTACATCAGATCAAATTGCCGCGGCGCTCGCCGAGGTCATTCGCGTCAATCCACCCGTGGGTCCGGTCGTTACCGGATTCAATTTCTCCGATGCCGCCGATGCTGGCACCGGCGGAACTCGTCGCAACGACTTGATTTTCGAGGCGACACCGCTTCCCTACAGCGGTGGCCCCATCACGATTCAGGGCGTCGGACGTTTGGGCAACATCGACGATATGGGCATACCGATCAACATCGGCGATGTTGATTTGCTGCAAGTGAATGTCGCGGCCGGCACGACCATCAGCGTCGATGTGGATCTTGATTTCGATCCGGCGCTCAATGCGTCGATTCGATTCTTTGATGCCGCCGGAAATTCGCTCGATGGCCAAGTCGTCAACAACGTGCTCGGCGATACGATCGATTTCACAGCTACCGTCGATGGAACTATCTACATCGGAATCAGCGGACTCGGCAACGAATCCTATGATCCGCGAGTTCCGGGGACGACGCAAAACGGACAGGTTGATTCGTACACTTCGACCGTCCGAATTACTCCGAATTTACAGGTGCTAACGCAGGGTAACCTCGTCGAGGCGAATGGTTCACAGTCGATCAGCGCTTCGCCGACGAACCTGTTCGGGATCAGCGGCCAATCGGCTGTCAATGGACAAGCGATTCGCGTTAGCCGATTCATGACGCCGGCGGAAGTTGCCGCGCAAACTCGGCAAGCGATTGCGGATCAATTCTTTGGCGGCAACATCGGTGCCTTGCCGACCAACGGCGCCGTCGTGAACATCGCCAGCCTGACGCTCAATGATGCGGGTCCGTTCGTCAGTTCTGCTGATCGCTACGGCGGCGGAACGATCGGCGGCATTCGCGGTGGAGCTGATGACAACGCCTACGAAGGAATCTACCTCGATGACTTCGTGATCGGATTTGCCGAGCGTGGCGAGATCGCGACGGGATCGAACGTCGTTGATACTGCGTTCGTTACCGATACTCGAAACACGTTCTCTGTTCCTGCTGATCCGGTCAGCAACTTGGATACCGGTTCGTATCAAGTCGAAATTCGTAGCGCGAGCGAATATGTCAACTCGGCTCGCAAGATCGCTCCCGAAGATCCATCGAACCAGCTCAAAGCTTTCCGCACGTTCGACACGAACGATCGACTGAGCGATTCGCGAACGATCGAAGCTTTGCCCGCTAGCCAGCTTCGAGACGGCTTGTCATTCTCGATTTTCGATGGTCGATCCACCGTGACCTTTGAGTTTGATCAAGTGGGAACAATCAGTGGTGTTACGCCCGGACGCGTTGCGATTCCATTCAGTTTGCAAGTCGTTCAAGAGGGCAGTCAACAAATCGATGCGGTTACCGGATTGCCGATCGCCGGTACAGGAACGATGCGCCCGCAGACGGCACAAGAAGTCGCGGCAAACATCGTCGCTGCGATCAATCGAGCCGACGTTCAATCGATCTTGAAGGTTCCCGCGTTGGGGGCGGCCGGAGTGGACGGCGGTTCGAGCGCGGTCATCAATCTGTTCGGTGATGTCGTCGTCAATAACCAAAGCGGTGCGCTGGCTTCGGTGGCCAACGCCACAAGACGTGGCGACGACAACCGTGATCGAGGCGAACAGGGCGTCATTCTGATCGAGAACAGTCGATTCCTGTACAACCAGGCATACGGCATCGTGATTTCGCACGGATTGGAAGCCAGCGTCAACGGTGCCAACACGCCGTCGATCGTTCGCTATCCACGCAACCTTGTCGAACTGAACTCCCAAAGTTTGGCGCCCGGAGTTGTGATTCAAAGCAACATCTTGGCGTTCAATGGTACGGGTGGGTTCTTGATCGATGGTATCCCGCTGGGTGCCAACGATACTGCCAGCGACCCCGTTGCATACGATCGTATCGTCAACAACACCATCATCGGTGGGACCATCACGGCCGGTCTGCAATCGCCTCCGCAAACCTTCGAGGGCGTCTTGTTCCCTCAGGGTGTGATTTCATTCGCCGACACAATCGTCAACTATGCTCCCAACGCCGGCGGAAGCCCCCCTGACGCGATTCATCAAGACACCGCGCAAGCGCTCGGCGCGCCCAACGCGGGTGGGCGTGGACCAGAACCGATCGACGGCACAACGACGGTATCGCTTGGTCGAGGCGGCACGTTGACTCTCGGATTCACCGATAACTTGCTGACCGGCAGCGGTGACTCGCGACCTGACTTGATCGTCTACGAAACAGGCGCAATTGAATCAGTGCGAGTCGAGATCAGCCGTGACGGGATCACGTTTGAGAACGTCGGCACGCTGGGCGGATTGACCAATCAAGTCGATATCGATTCGTTCGGTTTTGGGACTCAGGACCGCTTCGCCTTTGTGAGGCTGACGGACTTGCGACAAGGCAGTTTGGTGGGAACGGCGCTCGGCGCAGACATCGACGCCGTTGGCGCGATCAGCTCGGTTCCGGTCGAGACGTTCACGCCGGGCGGAACGGGCATCGAATTGGTCGGCAACGCAGCGCCAGTACTTCTCAACAACATCGTCGCCAACTCAACCAATGGAGTTGTGCTCGATCCGGCGAACACGTTGCCGATTCTCGGTGGCAACACGTTCTACCGTAATACCAACAATGTTCCCGCTGGTGTCTCGGTCGGAAACTTCGCGCAGGTGCTTTCCGATGCGGAAGTGATTTTTGTCGGTGCGGCCGATTTGGTTTTCGCGCCCGCTGCAGGAGCAAGGATCATCGACAGCTCGATCGATTCGCTCGGGGATCGAGCGAGCTTAACGACGGTCAAGAACCCGCTCGGTTTACCACCTTCGCCGATTTTGGCACCGCGTCTCGATGTCAACGGACAATTGAGAATCGATGATCCCAATGTCGAAACCCCCAGCGGTCTTGGCGAGCGAGTGTTCAAGGATCGTGGCGCTTCGGATCGTGGCGACTTGGTCGGTCCACGCGTCGTGCTGTTGTCGCCGCAAGCGCCCAACCTTGGGCTCGACTCGGGTGTCGTCAGCACATTCGGTGATACCGCGCCACGTTTCTTCGAGATTCAGTTGATCGATGGAATTGCGCCGGCCGATGTGACGCCGGGTACCGGCATTGACGATCGCAGCGTATCGAATCAATCGGTGTTGCTGCTCAAAAACAACGTCGCCCTGATCGAAGGCATCGACTATCGGTTTGGATACAATCCGTCGACGAATGTCATTCGACTGACGCCCATCGCCGGAGTCTTTGAACAGAATTCGACGTATGTGATTCGCATGATCGACGCCAGCGACGCGATCGTTGCGGCATCGGACGGCGACTTGTACACCGATGGCGGTATCCTCAGCATCCGGACGCTCGCCGGCGGATCGACATCGTTTGAGTACGAAACGGGGATCACGTTGACCGTTCCAACGGGAACGATCCAAGCGGGCAACGCGGACGGAACCGAGATCACGATATTCGACGGCGTCAACGAGATCACGTTTGAACTTGACGATGATCTGATCTTCGACACGTTGAACTTACCGGTGACGATTCCGTCGGCGGGCAATGATGCGTTGATCGCCACGGCAATTGCCGCTGCGGTGAACGCTTCGACGTTGAACCTGACGGCGACCGTTAGCGGCAACTTGGTCCAATTCCTTGGGTCCAATCCGCTCGCGTCGGTGACCGTCGAGCCGCCGCTGTTGCTGCCGGTTGCCGGCGCGATCGGAACGGCGATCGGTTTCGGGTTGCTGATTCCCAACGACGGTGCGTTGGTTTCGGACACGGTCGTTGACGGCCAGACGTTCATCGTTCGTCGGGGAGCGGCCACTTCGGTGACGTTCGAGTTTGACAACAACGGTACTTTGGCGACCGCAGGCGCGCAAGCGGTAACGATCCCGGTCAACCCAACACTCGATCAAGTTGCCGATGCGATCGTGCGAGCGGTCGGCGGAGCGGGACTTGGACTGAGCCCCGAGAACGCGGGGTTCGGTCGCGTGTTCATCGGCGGCGACGCCAATTACTCGGTCGACCTTACCGGCTCGACTCTGGTTCAATTGGGCTTGCCCGGACAAGTGGCGACAGTGCCGATAGTGATTCCGATTGATTTGACCGCCGCCCAGGTTGCACCGCTGATCGCCGCGGTGATCAATGGCGCCGGCATCGCCGGCTTGTCGACGTCGATTGTCGATTCACGCATCTTCATCGATGGCACCGGCGGTGCCAGCGGAGTTGGCGCTGTGGATACGGTGACGATTCGCGATGAGGTTGGCAATCTGTTGCAGAGCAACCAGTCCAACGGACGAACCGAGCTGACGATCTTCATCGGCGGCGGGTTTGATTATGGGGACGCGCCGCTACCGTACGCTTCGTTGGCGGTCGATGGCGGACCTCGCCACGGTGTCGACAACACGTTCACGCTCGGCCAGACCATCTCCGCCGATTCGAACGCCAAGCTTCCCAACGCCGACGATGACGACGGTGTGACCATCGGCTTGCTGCGCGGCGGATTCTCGACCAGCGTGTCGGTCGAGATCAACAACTCGGACGCGACGCGAACCAACTACTACCTCGATGCCTGGTTCGATTGGAACGCGAACGGTTTGTTTGAGTCCTCCGAGGCTCGCAGACTTGGTTCCGCCGGGACGGGTCGGGCCGAGCAGGTCGGCGTTGGCGTCAACACGTTTTTAGTCAGAGTGCCCGAATCCGCCGTGATCGGTGAGACCTACGCTCGTTTCCGACTGAGCACCCAAGACAATCTCAGCTCGATCGGTGATGCGGCCTTGGGTGAAGTCGAGGACTATCGGATTGTGGTCTCGAACAATCCGTTCCAGAATCCGAAAGTCGATAACACGAAGAATCCGCCGCAAAGTCTTCGCTTCGATGTCAACGACAGCGGCGTCATCACGCCTCTGGACGCGCTGCAGGTCATCAACGCAATCGATCGAAACGGCGGCCTGAACATTCGCTTGGACGTGCTGCCGTTGCCGGCAAACCTGCCGAAGTTCCCCGATGTCAATGGCGACGGAATCGTGACCGCTCTCGATGCGTTGCAGGTCATCAACCAATTGGCTCGTCTGCCCAATACGACAGGCGGCTCGGGTGAGTTGATCGGCGAAGGTGAGTTGGTCGGATTCGTTCCGGTGGCCAGTGGCGTGCTGGCATCCAGCGCGACGCGTCTGGGTGACGAACTGATTGCGGCCGCGCTGAGCAACACGTCGGTTTCGACCGTCGATCCACCGACTTCCAAGTCCAGCGTGTTCGATAGTGCCGCGGTAACGGGACTCGATGACTTTGTCGATTCGCTTGCCGAGGACACCACATCAGTGCGTGATCAGGAAGTCGCCGAACAAAGCGTCTTGGATCAACTATTTGCCGCGTTTTAACCGATCCAGTTGGTTCCATCGATAAAGTCGGACAACTGGCGAGCAAACAAACGAGATTGTGAACGTTTGTGCGCTCGCCACGGGCGGTCCATCGACTGAAGATGAGAAGCGTTACCGAATCGGTTGAAGTCACGGATCACGGAAAGTGCGCCGGTTAGCTGCGACGATTTCGATTGGTCGGCGTCTAAGCCGACGACGGTGTCCGAACAGCCGATAGAGTTTGTTCGGATGCTTCAGTCCAATTCGGATTCGCTTTTCTTCTCTTTACTGACCAAAACCTGATGCCCCGACGGTCATCTGAACATCGATTGCGGCGGCCCCGGAAATGCCGTCTCCAGCGACTGGAGCCACGTCAAATGATGGCGGCTGATTCAATCGGTGTGACCGCGCGGGATACGGGTGAGTTCTTGCTGGGGACGGTGACGGTCACGCCGGTATTCTTGGAAAGCAACGGCCAGATCGATCCGCAGAGCGAGAATTGGACGACGCGGGAGATCGACGAGGCGTTGGCCAAGGTCAGCGAAGGCGTGAATTGGTGGTCTGATACGCTCGACTCACTCAGTACCGTCCATTCGTTGGAATTCGTGATCGACGATACGTTCGCGCGAACCCCCTTTGAGACACCCTATGAACCGATCAATCGCAACACCAGTGCGATCGATTTGTACATCGGTGATTTCGTCACGAGGTTGGGTTACGGCGACTCCAATTCGATCGAAGATGCGGTCCAGCGATTCAATCACGATCAACGCATCAAGCACAACACGGACTGGGCCTTTACGATTTTCGTCGCTGATTCGTCGGACGACGCGGATGGCTTGTTTTCGTCCGGCGGCAGCTTCGCCGCAGCGTTCGCGTATGCCGGCGGGTTGTTTTTGGTCACGCCGTCCACACGACCGGCGTCGACGATCACGCATGAACTGGGGCATATCTTTTGGGCGGAAGATGAATACCAGGGCGGCGGCAGCTACACGGATCGGCGAGGATATTACAACACGCAGAACCTGAATGCGGCCGACAATCCGGCGCGAGGCTTTGTTCAAGCAATCAGCATCATGCGCAGCGGCGTTCCGCTGACAACTGCGTTCAACGCGCACACCAGTCCCGCGTCGACGCTGGCGATGGTCGGTTGGCAAGACAGCGACGGCGACGGCATTTTTGATCTGGCCGATGTGCCGCTGGAACTCAGTGGCATCGGCTACTTCGATGTCGCCAATTCGATGTATCACTTCAGGGGACAAGCGTCGGCGGTACCGCTGATCAATCAGAATTCGTCCGGGACGCAAAGCGATATCACGCTCGGTCGAGTAAGCAAGCTTCAGTACCGACTCGACGACACATCCTGGTTGACCGCGCTTTCAACGAATTCGCAAATCGCCGACTTGGATTTTTCCTTGCCGATCACGGAGCCGTTCACGAAGATTGATTTTCGCGTGATTGACGTTGCAACCGGCATCGTCAGTCCAACAATTCACGGCACCAACTCGGTCGCGGCGATCTCGCAGGCGGGTGTCGTTGGCATTGCGTTCGTGGACGAAAACGGCGACGGGTTGAAGGATTTTACGGAACCCACGCTCGCGTCCACGACCGTGCTGGTTCGTCATGCCGACGGATCACCTTTGCTGGTCGGTAACGCAAAGGCGTCAAGTTTTTCCGATGGCGTCATCGATGAAGCCGAGTTGACCGGCGTGAGCCTGATGGCGGATGGTTTGGTATCCGGCGACGAAGTGGGCGCGTTTGAGCTCGAAGGAGTCACCGGCGCGAGGGCGTTTTCGTCTTACGATCAACAACGCTCGCGATGGGTCCAACGCTGGTCGTCGAAGGTCGCGTTGAAGGCTTCCTTTGATGAACCGGTCGGCGAAGTGACGGTTTCGCTGGTCGGATTGGACGACGCCAGTTATGGCAGAATCGAAGCCTACGACGCCAACGGCCTGCTCATCACACGTCAAACCACAGGACTCATCGCTGCAGGCGCCACGGCGGAGCTTCGCTTGACGGACCCTCGCGGTTCCATCGCCAGTGTCCGCGTGTTTGGTCATGCCGGCAGCGGCGTCGCAATCACCGGCGTGGATTTCGGATCCGATGCGACGATGGTCACCGATATTTCCGGCGCAGTGCAACTTGCGAATTTGGCGGATGGCGATTATTCGATCGCGTTCGTCCCCGAACGGCTGATCCACGATTTCGGCTCCTCCTCTCAAATTATTTCCGTGGTCGGCGGCGCAAGCCCCTTCGTTCAGGCAGCGGCGACTCGCATCGACAGTCCTCGGCACAATCTGGTTTTGGCGGAAGACGCCGATCGTGATGGTGGCGTGACGGCGCGGGACGCTTTGGTGATTATCAACGATTTGACGCGGAATCAGTCCAGAATGTTGTCCGCCGGTGAAACGGCCGGCTTCAGCGTCGATGTCAACAATGATGGCGCGGTATCAGCTCTGGACGCTCTTTTGGTCATTAACGAATTAAGCCGCCAGTCGTCGGGTAACGGCGAACAGGTCGCTTCCTTGACGGCGGTCGACCAAGTGATGTCGGATTGGTCCGGCCAAGATCAGTTCAGCCAAAAAGGGGCGGGATCTTCATCGCAGCCGGTAAATACGGCAATAACCGGGCTGATTGCCCAGCCGGAAAGGCTTTCCAAAACCCTGCGAATGTTGAACTTTGACGGTGGTAACGCCGTTGATGAAAGTGTGGCCGGGATGGCAACCGATATCACAGCGGGCGGCGTGCGTAACGAGTCAGGGATTGCCACAGACGCATTTGAAGGGATTCGATCCAATTTATCGGAACCTTTGGGTGATTCAGCGGTCTAAAAAGGCCAACCCACCACCCCCGCAAAATATGAATGAAACTGTTTATTGATAAACGGGGAAGACCAGGTAAGATGGGTCCGCTAATCCTATTTTTCGGACGCACCCCGTCCCGAGTTGAATTAGGCTATTCCCGCTCTGCCGGCGTGGCCTCAAGTCCGACATCCGTTCGGCGACCACTTCCCCACGATTCCACTGCATCTTCCCGAGAAAACAGATGAGAAATCTGCGTCAATTGCTCACCCGGTCCGGATTGCTCTCAAACGAGAAGCACCATCGACGTTCGGAGAAGCCTCGCCGGAGCGACGCGACGCAGCGACGTCTCAGCAGCGAGGTTCTCGAAAAACGAGAATTGCTGGCCAGCGACATGTTGGCTTCGCAGCACAACTATTGGCACTCCAACGATGTCAACGACGACGGCCAAATCACTTCTCGTGATGCCTTGGCGATCATCAATCAACTGGGTCGACAAACTTCGGGCGAATCGGCTTCGGGCGAATCGGAAGGCATTGCGGCAACCGGGCCGCGGATGTTCTACGACACCAATGCGGACAACAGCGTAACCGCGGCCGACGCGCTGTCAGTCATCAACGCACTTGGTCGAGGCGAAGAAGTCGGCGAATTGATCGAACTGATGCTCAATGCTCGCACAACCACTGACCAGCGGATTCTTCCGGATGCCAATGGAGCGATCAATGTTCAAGTCAATCAGCCATTCGATTTGGAAGTCAGCTACGACGATCTGCGAACATTCAATAGCCGACTCGGCGCGTTCCAGTTGTTTACCGACATTCAGGCTTTTGACGCCCAAGGCAACGCGGTTACTGGATTCATCTCGCCGGTTCTCAACGAGACTCAGCGTTTGATCATCGACGAAGATATTTTGTCGGTGTCATCCAACAGCGTGACCTTCACGAGCGCCGCGCTGGCCCCCAATGCTCCGTCGGGCAGCACGCTGACCTATGTCTCGCCGATCAACGCGTTCGGTGGAAATCCGACGGGAGAAGTGATCAACGCGCTGAGGGCCTTTGGTTATGCCGACGGTAGCTTCACCGTTTCCACGCTCAGCTTTGACAATGATGATTTGGGTTTCCAAGTCCACTGGGTCGGCGACAACTTCGGCAACGTGAATTTGCCCAACATCTCCGTCGACGTGAACGAGACCAACCCGAGCGATACGATCGCGACTCAGGTGATCGAGTTCGCACCGTTCCAGGCCGACGGAGTAACACCGAACAGCGCCGCCGTTCAATTCAACATCAATTCGTTCAGCCGCACTTTCAATGCGAACGAGCAGTTTTATTCGTCGCTCAACCGCGGCCAATTCACGCCAGCGATGGGATTCTCGGATATCGGCGGCTTGGCCAGCCAAGTGCCGTTGCAGGGTGGTGGTATCCCGCAAATCACTGACGACGGGATGTTCATAGAACCATTTGATGCTTATAGCGTTCGCGTCTTCATCAATCAGCCGGTAACGGGCCTGCGTCTGCAACTGACGCCGGGCGAAGATCGCGAAGCGACATTGCTGTTTGGTCGCGACGATTTCGTTCCGCAAGACTTGGTCTTGATCGAGAATGTTGACTCGAACAACAACGCCGGTGCGACGAGTTCTGGTACGGCACGACTGATCGTCAACGCGACGGCCGTCAGCACCACTGCCGGCGTCTTGGCGATTTCCCCAGCATCGCTTTCCGTCAACGAATCGGCGGGCACGGCAACCTTCACGGTCAACCGAACCGGCGGCAGCACCGGCGCGGTCGCTGTCAGCTTCGCAACCGCCAACGGCACGGCAACGGCTGGTTCGGACTACACCGCAACCACCGGCACGCTAAGTTTTGCCGACGGTGTGACGTCGCAAACGATCACTGTCCCGATCACGAACGACACTGCTGTTGAGAGCGACGAAACGTTCACCGTGACGATCAGCGCCCCGACCGGCGGAGCAACTCTAGGAACGACCACTGTCTCGACTGCGACGATCGTTGATAACGACGCCGTGGCCACGCCAGGTGTCCTTTCGCTTTCGGCAGCAACGCTGACCGTCGGTGAAGCAGTCGGCACGGCAACGCTGACCGTGAATCGTACTGGCGGCAGCACCGGTGCCGTAACGGTCGCCTTCGCAACCGCCAACGGTACCGCGACGGCTGGATCAGACTACGCCGCGACCAGCGGCACCTTGAGCTTTGCTGCTGGCGAAACGTCCAAGACGATCACGGTGCCGATCACCAACGATACCGCTGTCGAAAGCAATGAGACTTTCACGGTCACGATCAGCGCCCCGACCGGCGGCGCGACGCTCGGTACGACCACTGTTTCGACAGTAACGATCACCGACGACGATACTGCGGCCACGCCGGGCGTCCTTTCGCTTTCTGCGGCAACGCTGACCGTCGGTGAAGCGGCCGGCACTGCAACGCTGACAGTCAATCGCACTGGTGGCAGCACCGGCGCCGTGACCGTCGCCTTCGCAACCGCCAACGGAACCGCAACGGCCGGATCGGACTACACCGCGTCCACGGGCACCTTGAGTTTTGCTGCTGGCGAAACATCCAAGACGATCACGGTGCCGATCACCAACGACACCGCTGTCGAAGCGAACGAAACATTCACGGTCACGATCAGCGCGCCCACAGGCGGCGCCACCCTTGGTACCACGACTGTTTCGACCGTGACCATTACTGACAACGACACCGCGGTCACTCCGGGTGTCCTTTCGCTTTCAGCGGCAACGCTAAGCGTCGGTGAAGCAGCCGGCACGGCAACTCTGACTGTCAATCGCACCGGCGGTAGCACCGGCGCTGTTACGGTTGCGTTCGCAACGGCCAACGGGACCGCGACTGCCGGATCGGACTACACCGCGTCCACGGGCACGTTGAGCTTCGCCGCTGGCGAAACATCCAAGACGATCACGGTGCCGATCACCAACGACACCGCTGTCGAGAGCAACGAAACCTTCACCGTCACCATCAGCGCGCCGACCGGCGGCGCCACCCTTGGTACGACTACAGTTTCGACCGTTACCATTACCGACAACGACACGGCAGTCACGCCGGGTGTGCTTTCGCTTTCCGCAGCAACGCTGACCGTCGGTGAAGCCGCAGGCAACGCGACGCTGACGGTCAATCGCACCGGTGGCAGCACCGGCGCCGTCACTGTCGCCTTCGCAACCGCCAACGGAACCGCAACGGCCGGATCGGACTACACCGCGTCCACGGGCACCTTGAGTTTTGCTGCTGGCGAAACATCCAAGACGATCACGATCCCGATCATCAATGACACGGCCGTCGAGAGCAGTGAAACCTTCACAGTCACGATCAGCGCACCCACGGGCGGCGCAACTCTGGGAACGACGACCGTTTCAACCGTGACGATCACCGATAACGATAGTGTCGTACCAGTGCCGGGCGTACTTTCGATCTCGCCGACGACGGTGTCCGTCAGCGAAGGGGCCGCATCGGCGACGTTCACCGTCAGTCGCACAGGTGGAAGTGACGGAGCGGTTGCGGTCAGTTTTGCGACCAGCAACGTTACCGCGACGGCTGGATCCGATTACACCGCGACCAGCGGCACTTTGAACTTCGCCAATGGTGTGACATCCATGACGATCACCGTTCCAATCCTGGAAGACGCGATCGATGAAGTCGACGAAACCTTCCGCGTAACGATTAGCAGTCCGACCGGCGGAGCGACTCTCGGTGCAGCAACCGTTTCGACCGCGACGATCATTGATAACGATCCATCGGGACCGGGACTGGGTGTCGTTTCGGGTGCCGTGTTTATCGACAACATCACGAACATTGACGCCGTGATCAAGAACGGTGCCGCACCGGTTCGTAACGGAATCAAAGACAGCACCGATCAAGGACTCGCCGGAATCCAAGTTCGTTTGCTCGATAGTTCGGGCCAACTGGTTTCCACCGTGCGAACCGACATCGAAGGCAGCTACAGTTTTGCGAACGTGTCAGCGGGCACCTACACCGTATCTTACGTCCTGCCCGATACCGTGATCGCCAATGGTCCGACCTCGTCCACGGTCACCGTTGCCGCGAATGGCGCGGTAACTGGCGGAACGCCGAACATGACTTTGTTGGGCACTCAAGGTTCGGCAATTGAAACTGTCGACATTTTGGCGTCGAGCTACCTGCGAACCAACAAGACTGTTTCGTCGATGAGCGACGGTGGCCGCGAGGGTGGCTTGGTATCGATGGATTCCGCCGGCGTTCAGCAATTCCTAATCGTTGGTGACGGTTTCGAGGGCGCATCGTCGGTGGAGTTCGTACTTTCCAACTCTGGCACGTCCGCTTTGCTGATCATCGTCGAGGCCGGTGCATCTTCGCCGTCGATCGCCCGTCTGAACAGCGAGAACTTTGTCGTCAGCTCCGACGGACGCGGCATCCAGTTCTTCGGTGGCATTGAAGACTTCAGCTTCGTCAACACGGACACGGAATTGATTCGCGAGGAGTTCTCGAATTTCCAGGAAGCAATCGATCGTGCGATGGCCGATCTTTAAGCCGAAAACGGCGATCGACCATGCACGTGATTCGGCTGCGAAAGCCGTGGGTCCGAATCAACTCGGACGGCAAGACTGACACAATCGAAGTACCCGAACCAGCGTTCGCAGCGGAATCTCGCAGTGTCGAGATTGGCATGCTGGTTCGCTACCAACGGTCGTTCAACATGCCCACCGGCATCATGGACGACACGCGAGTGGACTTGTGTGTTGAGCAGTGGCAAGGCGAACTCGTGTCCGTCACACTCAACGATCACATCGACGAAATGCGTGGTTCGTCGTTTCCCTTGAGGATCGACATTACCAATCGGTTACGACCCGCGAACCGATTGTTGATAAAACTCGAGTCAGTGCCCGATGGTGTGGCGAGATTGTCGGGCGAAGTCACGTTGCAAATCGAATCGTAGTGGTTTCGTTCGGATCGTAACGGACTACCAATTACGGCAGGGTATGAACAACCACAAGGTTGTGCGCCTTCTTGATCACGCCCGTGCCGGTAACCAACACGATGTGATCGCCGCTGCTGAGTCCGCCATTTTCGCGTCCCCATTTGCAGACTTTGTCGATCAGCCAGGAAGTATCGTCGAGCTTTTCGACATACAACGGCTTGATGCCCCACAGCAAATTCATCCGCCGCATGGTTTCCAGCGAGTCGGAGGCTCCCAGCGTTGGAATCGGGCTGCGACATTGGCTTTCAACCCAGGCCGTGTTGCCGCTGCGAGTCGCGATCACGATCAACTTGGCTTTGATCGACTCAGCAATCTGCGTCGCGGCAACCGTCACTGCGGTGGTAATCGAATGAACGCGTTTGTTGCTCGACAGATCTCGGCTGTTGGATTTCGGCAGCTCGCGTTCGGTACATCGCATGATGCGGTTCATCATCTGAACCGTTTCAACCGGATACTCGCCGATTGCCGTTTCACCACTGAGCATGCAGGCATCGGCGCCGTCGAGAATCGCATTGGCGACATCGCTGACCTCGGCGCGAGTCGGTCTCGCGCTGTGGTGCATGGATTCGAGCATCTGGGTCGCCACGATCACGGGTTTGACCTTTTCTTTGCAGATGCGAATGATTCGTTTCTGAGCGATGGGCGTTTCGGCGACATCAATCTCAACACCCAAATCGCCTCTCGCAACCATGATCCCATCCGCCGCGTCAACGATCGATTCCAACTGCTGCAGCGCTTCAGGTTTTTCAATCTTCGCGATCACGAGCGCCGATGAATGATGTTCGGCGAGCAAGCGTTTCAATCCGAGCACATCTTCGGCGCTGCGCACGAATGACAGACTGATCAAATCGATGCCGCTGCCCGCCGCCCAAATTGCATTGTCGATGTCTTTGGGCAGCATGGAAGAAACCGAGAGTCGAACGCCCGGCAAATTGATTCCTTGTCGGCTACGAACAACTCCTTCCGCGACGACGACGCATTCGGCGCGGGCGGACATCACGTTGAGCACCTCAAGCGTGACGGACCCGTCGGCCAACATCACCCGATTACCCGCTTGTAGTTCGTCGATCAAGGTTGCATAGGAACTGGTCAGCTCATCCGCCCGGCCGCTAACGTCACCCCGGATAAAGCTCAGCTTGTCGCCGAGCTGGCACTTCAGGGGATCGACGACCAATGTTCCCAAGCGAATCTTGGGGCCGGCCAAGTCCAACAATACGGCGACATGAAATCCGACTTGTTCAGATGCTTGTCGAATGTTCGCCAATGTTTCAGCGTGCTCAGTCCGACTTCCGTGCGCCGTATTGATTCGGAACACGTCGACGCCGGCGGTGATCAGGGCCGCCAGTTGGTCTGGGTGGCTACAGGCCGGGCCTACCGTCGCCACAATTTTCGTGCAAGCTTCCTTGATCGTCGGTCGTGACATTCGTTTACCAATTGGGTGGAGTCGTTGGAGTGATAAGCCGATCGCCGTTACACTTGTCCGCAAGCAATCAACCGGTTGCGCCTCACCACTGCCCTGCTCTTCCGATCATTAATCAAGCTGCCGCGATGGACAACGAATCGAACCGCGTCGCGATCGTTACCGGTGGCTCCGCTGGACTCGGCTTTCATATTGCTCTGGCGATGGTTCGGCAAGGATACCGTGTTGGGATTGTGGGACGCGATCCCAAACGTCTCGAAGACGCTTGCCGTCAAATCGAACAGCGGGCGGCGAGTGCATCGAATCCCGGGACCGTGGTTGCTCGAGTCGCCAATGTGACGAGACCCGACGACGTAACCGCTCTGTTTGAATGGGCCGATCGTCAATTCGGGCGGCTAGATGTGCTCGTCAACGCGGTCGGCGCCAGCGATCGCGGATTGATCGAAAAATTGACCCGTGAACGACTCGAGTATCTGTGGAATCAGAACGTGCTCGCGGCGCTGCTGTGCAGCCAAGCGGGCATCGGGCGGCTGGAAGTCAGTCATGGCGTCATCGTCAATATCGGGTCGCTGGCGTCCAAAGTGGGTGCTCGTTACCTCGGTGGATATTCGATCGCCAAACATGGGCTGGCGGGCATGACCAGCCAACTGAGATTGGAACTCAAGCCGCGGGGCGTCCACGTCGGGCTGGTCAGTCCGGGACCGATCCGTCGCGATGACGCGGGCAGTCGTTATCAAGATCAAATCGACAGCGGTTTGCCCAATCAAGCGGCCAAGCCGGGCGGCGGCACTCGAATCAAGGGGCTCACGCCCGAGGTGGTCGCGAGCGCGGTGCTTCGCTGCATCGATCGTCGAATTCCAGACATCGTTTTGCCGAAGTATCTTCGTCCTCTCATTGCCATCGGCGACGCATTTCCTCGCATCGGCGACTGGTTGTTATTAAAATTCACTTCCTCAAAAAATGACTAAGCCCGCGCCCGCTTGTCGTCGCTAAGCGGGCGATCGATACTAGTGTTTTCTCCGACCTAATCCGCTTTACTTCTCGCCCCAGACGGAACCGATTGATGAGTGTCTTCGACGACGTGCCGAAAATCCAATACGAAGGACCGCAGAGTGACAATCCGCTGGCCTTTCGATGGTACAACCCGGACGAGGTCATCGAAGGCAAGTCGATGAAGGACCATCTACGGTTTTCGATCGTCTATTGGCATACATTTCGAGGCACCGGATCCGACCCGTTTGGTCCCGGCACTGCGGTGCGACCTTGGGATGATGGCAGTGATTCAGTCGAGAATGCACAGCGTCGCGCACGAGTCGCGTTTGAACTGTTCGAGAAATTGCAGGCACCTTACTACGCCTTCCATGACCGGGACGTTGCACCCGAAGGCGCGTCGCTTGCCCAATCCAACAAGATTTTCGACGCGGTCGCTGATGTTCTCGAAGAAGAACAAAAACGCAGCGGCGTCAAGCTGTTGTGGGGAACGGCTAACATGTTCTCCAACCCGCGTTTCATGCACGGTGCCGCAACTACGTGCAACGCCGACGTGTTCGCCTATGCCGGTGCCCAAGTGAAAAAGGCGATGGAAGTGACCCATCGTCTCGGTGGTGAGAACTACGTTTTTTGGGGCGGCCGCGAGGGCTACCAGAATCTTTACAACACGGACATGAAACGAGAACTCGATCACCTCGGCAAGTTCTTTCACATGGCCGTCGACTATGCCAAGAAGATTGGTTTCACGGGTCAGTTCTTGATCGAACCGAAGCCGAAGGAACCGACCAAGCATCAGTACGATTCGGACGCTGCAGCCTGCATGAACTTCCTTCGCAGCTACGGCCTCGAAAAATCGTTCAAGCTGAATCTCGAGACCAACCATGCGACGCTGGCTGGCCACACGATGATGCACGAGATCGATTACGCCGGAATGCAGAATGCACTTGGCAGCATCGATGCCAACACCGGCGACATGCTATTGGGTTGGGATACCGATCAATTCGGCACCGACTATTATCTGACCACGCAAACCATGTACTACATCCTCAAACATGGCGGACTGGGCAGCGGTGGTGTCAACTTCGACGCCAAGGTACGTCGCGAATCATTTGAACCGATCGATCTGTTCTACTCGCACATCGGCAGTATGGATGCCTATGCAAAAGGTTTGAAAGTTGCCGCCGCCATTCGCGCGGACAAGGCACTCGATAACTTCATCGCCAAACGATACGCGAGCTTCGATGAAGGCATCGGCGCAAAGATCGAGTCGGGTTCCGTCGGCTTCGCGGAACTCGAGAGTTACATGCTCGAAAAGGGAGAGGTCGCGCCGAATACCAGCGGTCGTCAAGAGATGCTCGAGAACCTTATCAACAAGTACATTGATCGCGTCTAACAGCGTTCGGGTTCAGCACTTATTTCAGCACGTTCCTCAGCACGGCCTTGACGACATCAATCGAGAGGCTGTTGCCGAGCATTTTCCATCGTTGCCTGTTGGTGCAATTGTCTGGGAACGCAAACGAGTCGGAGAAGCCCAGCAGCCGTGCGATCTCGCTAGGCGAAAAACGTCGCAATCGTCCGTCCTGTTTCAAATAGGAACCGCTACGGACAATCGATTTTCCATAGCCGCTGGTGAAACAAGCGGTCACTGCACCGGGATCGTCGATGTCAACCACATCCAGTGCCGCCGAGTAGTCCGATGCCAAGCCAGGATCGAGCCAAAGCGAAGAGATCGGATCTGGTATCGGCTCGAGAACATCGGCGATGTTGAAGGCCCTCTCGATTTGCGTCGGCGTTACCTCACTCACCTCGCATTCTCGAGCGGCCATCAGATAATACCGGCGCCGTCGATTGGGAATCCCGAACTGCGTCGGACAGAGGATCGATTCGGCAATGTTGAATCCGTTGCACGACAATGCGTCGCGGAGCCGGTCAGCGTGCGAGGAATTTTCAAACTCCGGCACATTCTCCAGCACCAATTGATCGGGAAGCCGCACCGGTCGCGAACGGAACCAGGCAATGATGGCGAGTAGCGCGCGGCAACGGTCGTCGCTGTCGCATTGACCACGTCCACGACGACAATACGGCTGGCACGGTGGTGAGAGCCACCAAAAATTGTCGTTGCTCGGGCTCGCGGCGATGGAATCCAAATCGATGGACTCGATCGTTCGACAGTCCACTTTGCGTCCGAAGTTGTGGCGGTAAACTTCGCCGCACGCTCGATCTATATCAATCGCATGCGTCGTTTGCAGATCCGTTCGTTGCGATTTTAGATCGAGTTGACGAACCGCTTCCGCGACGCCGCCGATTCCGCAAAAGAATTCAACTAAAGCCATACGCGACAACTTATGACCCGTTCGTGACGCCGTCGACCTCCTTAAACTGGTGCGGAAAATAAGTGTCGCTCCCCATTTGTGCGAAGTACCCGAAGGGCCGGTTCCCGGAAAATGGGGTCAGACACTTTTTTCCGCTCATTGCTTAGAATGATGACTCCAAAATTTGGCTCATCGAAAGTGAGAGGTCGTGATGAATTTCTTCATGAGTCGGTCGATTCGAACCTGTTTCGTTTGCATCGCAGTACTGAGTGCGGCAAACGCGGGCTTGGTGGCGCAGACGCCCCTTTCAACGGGATCGCCCGTGCGAGGCTCCGTGAAGTTGCCGGACGGTCAGCCCGCCGGCGACGCCACCGTCTATTTGCTCAAAGCAGCAGACGGTTCCTACGCCCTGCCCACTCATCCGAAGAAATCCATCACGGATGCCGACGGTAATTTTTCGTTTGAGTCAGTTTCGCCAAGCGACTATCAGATTTGGGCCGAAACGTCCGACCAAACTTCCCTCGAAATGAAGTTGCGGGGTACCCGAATCCGAGTCAGCGATCCGCTGCCAACCGAGGCGTCCGAAGTCACATTGTCATTGCACCCAGGTTGCGGATACGACGTTGCCGTTCATGACGCAAAATCGAGTGCCCCAATCGCCTCGGCAGTCATTTCCTTTGGCTGGACCGACATCGAGCGAGAATACAAAACGGGCGAAGATGGAGTCTCACGCATCAGGAACCTGGCGATGGACGATTGGTACTTCGTCGTTCGTGCAGACGGCTATGCGACGGAGTTCTTCAAGACCTCGAAACAGCAACTGGGAACGGTGTTGCCCCTGCGTTTTGATTTGAATCCCGGCGGATCGATCCAAGGTGTTGTGCAGGACAGCGACGGAAAATTGGTCTCCGATGCCAAAGTATCGATTTCGGCGGCAGACATATCGATGTCGCCTGAGTACGTCCGAATCGTGACCAATGATGTCGGTGAATTTTCGGCGGAAGGTTTGCCGATCGGAAGACCGTTGCGATTGAGTGCGAGGAAAGATGGGTACGAGTGGGTTACCAAAACAGCCGGTGTCATCGGAACCGCCGAGCCGACGCGAGTTGAAATGGTGATCCAGAAGCGGTCTTACGGCGGTGATGTGATCGTCAAAGTCCTTGACTCGAATGAGCAACCAATCGAATCGGCCACGCTGTTCAATCGTGGAAACAGTTCGTCGGATACTCGCGAGTCGGTGACCGACAAAACCGGGGTCGGCAAGATACAGAATGTATTCAATGCTTACTCCGGATGTGCAATCGTCGTTAAAGCGGTTGGGTACATTCCACAGCGAATCCCCGTCGAGCCAGGAACGATCGAAAAGCCCGCCGAAATCATCGCTCGGTTGCAAGAAGGCAAAACGCTGCGTGGGCGAGTGGTGAAGCCGGATGAAACACCGGCACCCCGTTTGCGAGTTTATTACAACGGCGGTGAAATGGGTTTCAATGATCTGGGGGGACAGGTCACAACCGATGACGATGGTAGATTTGAGATTCGTGGCTTGCCCGAAACATCATCGCTAACGGTCTACGTACCCCAGGAATTTGCGCCGATCCGGTCGATGTCAGTGTCCGTTGGCGAACAGGAAGAATTAACGATAGCGATGCAAAGTGCGGCGGTGATTCGCGTTCGTGCCGTCGATGCCGAAACGCTCTCACCGATCGCCGAATTCAATGTAAAAATTGGTTCCTGTGAGGATCGTCGACCGGGCGATCCGAATATCGGCGGCATCCCCACGTCGCTCATCGAAGACGGAGTGAACGTACAAGGAACGCAAACGGAGTATCGACTCGAAGGTCAACTTCCCGGTGCGCCTTACAAGGTTGTTGTTTCGGCAGTCGGGTACGAATCGGCGACGGTCCCACGCGTCGAAGCACAAACAGCCGACATCTCCAAGGTGCTCGACGTGCCGCTCAAGAAGTCGAGGCCGGGCGACTATCAAGCCGTTGCTGGCCGCTTGATCGATGCCGACGGGCAACCGATCGTCGGTGCTTCAGTTCGCTTGCTACTGGGCAGCGAGATTCCGATCCCCGCCACCGGTCAACAACAAATGTCGGGATGGAGTTTTTATCACTGGGATTTGCTTCGTCGCGACGACATCGAAAATCGCGACAAATGTGTTCAGCTTCTAAAGACGGTTAGCGATGGTGATGGCAGATTTGAATTCAAGGCAGTGAAGAAAGACACGCCTTGGATGGAACTGTTCTACTTCGGCGAAAACCTGATGTCGCAGCGATATTCAAACCTGCGTGAGTTTTCTGATGCCGACTTGGCCGATCTGACTGCGCAAGCCGAGAAACCGGCATCGATCACAATCGACATAGACCGAAAGCGGTTCGCAAATGCTCATACGGTGTCGGTTGAAGCGGCAGACTACATCACCGGTATGAACGCCATCAAACTTGCCTTCAGTAGCGATTCAAAAGAAATTAGTGACGACGGCGCGATCACGTTCGACAATCTTCCTGCAGGCAATTACACGGTTCGATTGAGCGAGAAACCACAGCCATCTGCCGACGGTTTCATCATGGTGAAAGGGATCATGCATAAAGATGTAACGGTTGAAATCGGCGACGATCACGTGGTCAGCTTCTGAGTCGAGCGGAGGTTACGTGACTACCAACCCGACTGCACCCCATCATTGTTAAGCTCTATCGGTACGACGCTTTCCGAAGGATTCGCGTCATCGGTTCCCGTCAGTATTCGCAACGCCTTGGGATAAAGATCTTTTCCGTAAGTCATTTCGCCGCCTTGGTGCCCGACCGCTCCAACGATCGCAGCACAGACCAACAGTCCAATTTTCCAGGTGGCCGTCAATCGCGGTCGATGTCCGTTGAGCGATATCAACGCGACAATCGCAAACCCGGTCGACAACATCGCCACGATCACCCCGCTCCAACGATGCCAGAACACTTCGCGATCCATGATCGCCGCGTCAAAACGATCCCACGACCCGTATCCCTTCTCGGTGGCGAACGAAAACCCCATGACGGATGCCGCTACCGCGGAAACCGATCCGATTAACAAGCAGGCTAAGGGGATTTGCGTTCCCAGCGACGGCCACTTCCATCCCAGCACCACGAAACCGGCGCCGAGCATCAACAGGGCGATCGGAAAGTGGACCGTAGCCGGATGCAAAAAGCCTTGCGCCGCCCAAACTCGCTCGAGCAGGCTGAGAGGTTTCTTGGCGGGCAGAATTGCAACGACCTCGCTTACCGCCGCTTTTGCAATCGCGACGTCGTCGGGCCAGTCTGCGCCTTCATCGATCCAGACTCGAATCAGTGCCAGCTCCCACGATGACAAGGGACCGCCGTGAGACTTCGGCGGCATCAGCATGTCTTCGTCGTCAACGGTCAAGTAATCGGTGTAGAGAGAGCTTGCGCCGGCGTCTTCGGGCTCGATCAAATCCAACAACAACTCGCGGTCATCGACGCGGAAATCGTTCTTCGCATCATCCGGTCCGTGACACTCCAAACATCGCGCCCGCAAAACCGGCGCGATGTCGCGATCGAATCGGACCAACCTCCCGTCGGGATTCAGCGGCGAAATGGTTGTCTCGATCTCCACCACAACGTCCTGGGCCCAGAGACCCTTGGCACTTGACCAACAAACTGCCAACACGAAGAGCGATGAAGCAAGGAGGGCGAATCGAATTTGAAGCATCCGTGAAAACCTCCGATGGCGACTAGCGGACGCCAAAGAGTTTGGGGGGCGGGATCGGCGATGCAAATCCTCTCTCGATCAATGCCGACGCATCCATTGTCGTTGGCAGACGCCGAAATTTCTAGTCCGGCTAAAAGCACACGACTAAACAGCGATCCCGCTAAAAGCTTTGCCGAGCCCCAGTAGGGCGATCTCGCGTTTGACGTCGTCAGCAGATGGTGCTTCCAAGGTTTCGGCGACCTCGTCCGCGATCAACTGAGCGAACACCGTCCTTGCTTCCGCGAGCGTCTTCTGGAGCGTTGCTTCGTCGATTTTCAATCCGGTTTCGGACGCTAACTGCGCCGCCAACATCGCCGGGGCCGAAGGAGTGCTCTTGGTCGCGCCATACAACACCGAGTACACAGGCGATCCGGGATTGGAATGTTCCTGACGCTCAAGCGATCGCCATGCCCGTTCGAGCAAGCCTTCTCGCCAGTAGGTCAACCACTGCTTGGATTCGAGCGTCAAACTTTCAAGATCCAGCGTCGGACGCTTGTCCTCCGAAATCTCCGCAACTGCCGACTTCGCCGCCGAACGAATGCCGCGAACAAGAAAGTCTCGCAGCCTTCCCCGCTTGTGTTCGCCGAATCCGACCGAGACCAAGTGACCCAACAAAAGTTTCAGTGCGTCGTCCGCAAGATCGGTTGTTCCCAAGACAGCCGTCAACTGTCGACGCATCGGCACTAAATAACGAAGCACAAAACCGGCCGCGCTATCGGCTTGGGTCCAAGGATGCGATGACCGCACCAAGTTGATCGAACTGATGCGACCGTTGTCGGTGGAAGTTGCGTCTGCCATGCGAGTCAGTTTAACCCGTGCTCATGTCCAAGTGGTGATCGCAATTCGTTCATTTTTTTTCTGCTCGGACGGCGATCGCGGGAGCCTGGTCCGGCTTACCTTCTTTGGATTGAAAATAAGTGCGTCTGCCCGACCAACTGTTGCGAATCAAGGCGATCGTTACCCGATCTTCGGGCGACATCCGTAAAAAATCGTCGAGGGCCTCGCCCGCCATTCGTATTTGATCGGTTTTGTTCTTCAGGTTGTTCTTGGCGTTATCGAAACGAAGCGTCCCGAGGTACTTCTGCCCGCCGACTCCGTCACGACATGGCGATTCCTTCCATTGCAAGTAGCCCTGCCCTGCCTCGGTCCAATCACTTTCAAGTCCATCGACGATTCCATAGACCTCAAATTCGGTTGTCGACTCATCTCCGTCACCGGTCAGCGTCAAAAGAAGGACGGATCGTCCAAAAGCAGCTCGCGGTAAATCGACTTTGGACAAATCGAATCTCATGTAAATGTGTTCGGCAACTTCTCCGCCGCCTTGTTTGCCTTCGCGAACGGCCTGAAGCATCTTGCGGCTTCCGAATGATTCGTCCGAAGTGTTGCTGACAAACGTATCCGCGCCCCGTCCGGCATGCGTGCGAACAGTCTCAAATCCCAGCAATTCGCTTTCGATAATGTTCTCGTCGATGGTCAGTGTCGATTCCGTTTTGGCGATGACGGTTCCGACGGGTGATTGCAGCTCGAACGTCACCTCGAATTCCGCTGGCGACAAGCCACCGGTCAAAAACTGGATCTCAATTTCGCTCGATTCGCCCGACCCGGGCAACTGACTCGCGGAAATTTTCTTGGGAAAAGTCGGTGCCTTCGTCGGTTTCGAACTCTTGGTATTCAAGAACGTCACAATCTGAACCGCGACCGTCGCACCCTGGTTGATTTGTCGCGGATCGCTTCGGTCGTCCGATGCGGTATTGGTCAACCGCATTTTGAATCGTGCCGCTTCACCGCTGACCACACGCGACGTTGCCGAAGTCACCGGCGATAGTTCTAGCGGCGCGAGTGAAGCCGCCGCGACGACCAACGGTTTCGGTTTCGATGCCGTCGCCGTTGATACGCTCCGCTCGAGCGGCTTGGATGCCGTTCGCTTGGGTCGCACCATCCCTACGACGACCAGCGTGACCAGCAATAACGCAGCCAGACTGATCAACCAGATCGGAATCGACGGTTGCTTGGCCTTCGGTTGCGACTTTGTCGTTTCACTGCTTCGCGTCGCCTTGTCGAATTTGCCCGAACCGGCCGATGGTGACTGAGTCAGTATTTGAATCGACGGCTGACTATCGCTCAGACATTGCTGCTCGACTTGATCGACAAGATCAATCATCTTGGCGGCGGATGATGGACGGTCGCGAGCTTCCTTGGCCAACAACGATCCGATCAAATCACAAAGCGGCTGCGGAGTTTCGGGGGCCCGTTTCGCGAGCGGCGTGATCGGACGGCAAATGATCGCGATCAACTGGCCCGACATCGAATCCGAACTCAACGGAAGTTTTCCGCAACACATCTGATAGAGCACGGCGCCGAGCGCGTACAGGTCGGTGCGATCGTCAACGGGCTCGTTGCGAGCTTGTTCGGGCGACAGGTAACCGGGGCTGCCGATGACGGAATTCCGTGGCGACAAGTGATCGGTTCCGGCGACCGCCAAACCGAAATCCAGGATCTTCGCGCGACCGCTCGGTTCTTCCAACCAGATGTTGGCGGGTTTGATGTCACGGTGAACGATCCCGCAAGCGTGCGCGGCAACGAGACCCGACGCGACCTCGCGGGCGACACGGATCACATCAGGGTAGGCAAACTTTTTCTCGACCTTCAACTTATCGAACAGTGACTGCCCTTTGAGCATCTCCATCGCGATGAAGGGCATGTTGTTTTGCACGCCAACCTCAAAGATCGTGGCCACGTTGTCGTGATGAACCGCCGCCATCGACCGGGCTTCTTCGACGAATCGCTTGCGGCTGTTATTGGTGGCGGCAAACTTCTTATTCATCACCTTCAAAGCCACGGTCCGCTTCAGACGGTTGTCTTCGGCCCGAAAGACTTCTCCCATCCCGCCATGACCCAGCAGGCCTAGCACCCGATAGGGCCCCAGTCGACCGAGTTCATCGTCGAGCCTCGGGGGATCAAGGAATTCATATTCAGACTTTGCGATGTTCATACTCATGCAAACGTAGACGGTGACAACCCGATCTTCAACGGTTTAGGACCAAGGATGGAACCATTTTGTTGCCCCCGCCTTGTCAATTCGTCATTCCCGGGGCCATCCTTTGCGGTTAACAGCATTTGCGACTTTTCTCGCCGCCATACCCGAGTCGACCCCATGAACCCTCCAACCATGAACCGTACACCCGTAAGTGAATTGAGCGATGGGGTCCAGATTGAACAGGCTTTTCGAGCCGCCGACAAACAGTTGCGAGTCAATCGCCAGGGCGGAAAGTACATCCTGCTGAGGCTTTCCGACCGTTCGGGCGTGATCGCGGGGATGCTTTGGAATGCCGACGAACAGATGTTCGATTCATTCGATCGAGGCGACTACGTGTTTTGCAAGGGACGAACTCAAATTCACAACGGCGCGTTGCAACTGATCGTGTCCGACTTGGAACGAATGGACCCGTCCGAGGTCGAAATTGCCGAGTTCGACCGGTTCGATGCCGAGCGATCAGACCAATTGATCGCCCGATTGACCGAATTGATCCAGGGGATTCGCAACGTCTCGCTGCGCCGGTTGGGCGAAGTCTATTTGGCCGACGACGCATTTTTGAGCCGCTTCAGAATGGCCGCCGCCGCCGTCAATCACCATCACGCCTTTCCCGGTGGCTTGCTGCGCCACACCGTCGACATGATGGAGCTATGCGCGGTCGTCGCGCCTCGCTATCCCCAACTCGACGGCGAACTGCTGATGTTCGGCGCCTTTCTGCATGACCTGGGCAAGATCGAAGAACTCGCCAGCGATGGTGAGATTTCGTACACCGACCGCGGGCAGATGCTCGGACACATTGTGATCGGAATTCAGATGCTGGGCGAAATGATCACGACGTACGAACGTCAAGGCGAAAAATTCCCGAGCGAATTGAGACTGCATCTGGAACACATGATCGTCAGTCATCACGGCCAGATCGAATTCGGCAGCCCCAAATTGCCGGTCACGTTGGAATCCGTGACGCTACACCACATCGACAACCTCGACGCCAAACTTTGGTCGTACACTGCGGCAATCGAAACCGACATCTCCGCCGACGGCAACTGGACCAACTACAACCCGTCGATCGGACGCAAGTTGTGGAAGAAACGTGATTAGCATTTTTCGGAATCGAATATGACTTCATCCCTTCCCGCCGTCGTATTACTCTCGGGCGGACTTGATAGCGCGACATGCTTGGCCATTGCCCACGACGAAGGATACTTGCCGCACGCAATCAGCTTTCGGTACGGCCAGCGACATCAGTTCGAACTGGAGCGCGCGAGCGCACTAGCACTTGAGTTGAAAGCCGCTTCGCACCGCATTGTGGATATCGATTTGTCACAGTTCGGTGGTTCGGCGCTGACCGATTCCAGCATTGACGTTCCCAAGTCTGACAACGTCGATGACATCGGCGGCGAAATCCCGGTCACCTATGTGCCGGCTCGCAATACAGTGTTCTTGTCGCTGGCGCTGGCGTACGCCGAAACGATTCAGTCGCGAGACATTTTTATCGGCGTCAATGCGTTGGACTACAGCGGATATCCCGATTGCCGCGCCGAGTTCATCGATGCGTTCGAGAAGATGGCGAACTTGGCAACCAAAGCCTCGATGGAAAGCGATCGCAGACTTTCCATCCACACACCGCTGATCGATCAGACGAAGGCTCAAATCATCGCGACTGGTCTCGCGCTCGGTATCGACTATTCGGCGACACTTTCGTGTTACGATCCGAACGACGAAGGCATCGCATGCGGTCGCTGCGACGCGTGCTTGCTGCGAGCCAAGGGTTTCGCCGAAAACGGTATGGCGGACCCTGCGAGATAAAAGAGTAGTACGATTGTCTGAATCGTTTGAGCGGCGATGCTGGACACGTACGCCCAAACAATTGTTTTACAATTTTCCCAAACGAATCGTGTGCATCGCGCCGCTTGGTAACGTCAGCTCGACTTCGCCGCTTGTCACTTCGATCGGTTCAATATCGGTCTCGACGTGCGTAACCGACGTGCACTCTTTGATCGGATCGGTCATCGAAACGACGCACTTCGATTCGTTGACGGACAGATTCCAAAGTCGCACAACGGTTCCCTTGCCCGACTCGGCGGGCTTGAACGCGGATACGATCACCTCGTCACCCGAAACCGCCAACATGGACGAGCCTGCGGATAGGACCGGTTCATTTCCCGAGACCGTACCGACAGTCATCGGATTGGCGAACTCCATGCCCGATCGCATCGCCGAGATCGACGTTTGATCGGGTGACGATGCGTGCAGCGCGAACCGCTGCGTAAAATATTGGTCCCCGCCTTGCCCCGGAATCCCGAGCTTCTTGCCGTCGACTTGTCCCCCGGCCAAAACGTGAATGGTGGCGGATCTCGAGTCCATCGGTTGCTCGATGTCTTCGCCCAAATGAAAGAACAGGCAGTCGCGATTGCAAAGAGTCACCGACGCCTCGTCATCGCCCAGCGTGGCGAATCGATTGAGCGTCAACCAATCCGTCCGCGCGTTGCGGTCGGCGTAGTCGCCGCCATCCTTGATCGTCGCCGCTCGAAGGATCGCACCGACTTCCTCGTGAACGGTTCTCGGCTGCTTCAAATTGAACTCGAAACGCCATTGATGGGTCTCGGCGAAGCTCTCTAGCAGCCGATTATCGATTTCGATGCGATCGAGTTTCTCGAACAACGTGATTCGAGTCGTGCGTTTGAGCGGCCTCGGTACATCAATGCGAATCGTGGTTGAAATCGAACCGGCGGACTCGATCGAGACACGACCTTTAGCGGGTTCGAGGTCGTTGGCGGTTTGACGGGAGCGGACCAACGTCTTGCCGAGCCTGATCGATTCCCACAATGAAATGGAACCGTTGGGCGCAACCTTGATCCGATCTCGACTCGATTCGATCTCACCATCGCGAACCGT
The DNA here is from genome assembly GCA_041740415.1 of Rubripirellula sp. Taxonomy (GTDB): domain Bacteria; phylum Planctomycetota; class Planctomycetia; order Pirellulales; family Pirellulaceae; genus Rubripirellula. Next base: position 247,967 of record JBGSLZ010000006.1, on the reverse strand, counting down.
GATGGTGCTGGCACCGATTTCGGCTTCGCTGGATCGAAGATCAAAAACGAGAAAGCCCAGTGCGGGAATATCGCTGGCAATGAATCTCACGAAACGTTTGCCGTCTTGCGAGATAACTTGTGAGTCCACGCGCTTGCCGCTCAAGATGTCGATCACTTCGGCGCCAGCCGAATCAATCGAGACATCGACGTAGTCGGTACGCATCCATGAGAGTGAGTTGAATACGAAGACGGCGTTTTGCATTTCACCCTTATCGATCAGTTCGCCGAACAACTTCGCCGATCGTTGGTTCAGCTCGTCGACGTAACCGGTGATCTGTGCAGCGATCTTTCGTTGCCACGCGGCCCGCCGCTCGCGCGAAATCGGTCCATCGGCGGTCCAGTCGTGTTCCCAATACAGCCCAAATGCGATCCACGCTTGATCACGCGCGGGCTCCAAGTCCTTCGCGAAGTCGGGGCGATGGGGTGTGACGATCGCAGCCATCGCTTCGGCCGCGCGAAGTTTCTCCGTCGCCCGTTTCACCGATGCGGACACCTCCGCCAGCGAAGCCGAATACAATTCCCACTCATTACCGAACGAGCAACTCACTTCCGGCAAAGCGGCGCCGTGCGTCGCGTTCATGTCGTCGAAGTAATCGAGTTCGTTGCTGACAATGACTTGTCGATTCGGTGTCGTCATCCGCTGAGCGACGGCCGGAAAACTCTTGTCGGCGTCGTCGAGCGGGACGATCGTTTTCAAATCATCCCACCCCTGTCCGAAGAGTCCAATCACCGAGTGAGGGTTTCGTTCCAAAAAGTCGGGATCGGTATCAGCATATTTGATGGCCGCCTCGGGGAAACGAGCTTCGGCGTACCCGCCGGGTGCTTCGTTCCAGTAGCTGTTCTTGTTGATCGGTTTGGTCAGCGAATACCACTTCATCAAAACTCGCGAACCATCTTTTCCGACCCACCAATAAACATCGTGGTCGCGACGGCTCGCCGAGTCCTTAATCTTGCTGGCGCATCCGCAAATGCCTCGCCACGAATACTTCACGCCGCTGCCTGACCAAATCATTCCCAATCCCATCGGCAACGTTTGGTTTTCCATCGCAACGGCCATCGGCAATCGCAAATCATACTTTCGCTCAACCTGTCCGCCGTAATACAGGCTGCGAATCGCGGCCTCGGCGGGCATCGCGCCGTAACATGAAACCAACACCGTCATCGGGACGGAGATATGACCACTCTTGATCCGACGAACCAGTCTGGCCACTTGCTCGAGTGATTTATTTTGCTCGTACTCACGAAACCAAAACAGACCGTCGCAGTTCCATCGGCTTTGAAACTCGGCGGGTCGATCGTCGGTTTGATCGGCCAAGGCGAGATAGTGATCGATGGTTTCTAGAAAGACATCGCGATAAGTCTGTTCATCAGCCGTCCACATATAGTCCGTATGGTCGTCGGCGGCGATGTAAATTCTCTTTTCCGCCTTCGCGGGATCATCGGCCAGACATTGAGTTGCGACCAGTGGTGTCGATGATGCCATCGCAACGAAGGCACGTCGGGAAAGTTTCGATCGATCGGGATCATGAGTCATGAAAGGTTGCCGCCGACGGATGAAAGTGTCGCTGCTACGCAGCTTTGTGTATTATCGCGTTGGATTTCCAGGGACTAACGTCCCTGGCTATTTCATGTGCCGCTACGCGGCTGAAAAATCGAGGCTGTATCACTAATACAATTGATAGTCGCCGGCGCACTCGAACGCCGACTCGTAGTGCTCGATTTTATCCGGGCTTTCGCCGCCGCTGTGCCACCAGACGGCGATAACGTCAAATCTTGCCCGTACGCCGAGCAGCTTTTTGCGTTTGAGATACCGCAGTGCCGCTCGCGACACCCTGCCCTGCTTTTCCGCGTCGACACGTTCGGCGGGATGGCCGGGTTTGGTCGTCGAGTGAGTTTTCACTTCGACAAAGATGATCGTTTTGCGTTTCCGATCGATCGCGATCAAGTCGATCTCGCCGCCTTTGTCCGACTCGCTCTCGGCAACGATGACGAGTCCTTTTCGGCGGAGCAAGCGTGCGGCAGCCTGTTCTCCTCGCTTGCCGACGGGCGCGTCGTGATCGATCGCGCCGAATCGCATATCGATGTAAGAGTCTCGGATGCGTTTGACAAGCGGATGCACCGGAGCAATCTCACACGTGCCCCCGCGACGCCGTTCGCGGAGATTGGATGGGCATGAAGTGGTTTATCCGCGAACGGAGTCGCGGACCTACTTTTCTACTCGGCGGCGTTCCTTCAGGCGGACTGCCTTGCCGACGCGACCTCGCAAGAAGTACAATTTCGCGCGGCGGACCATGCCGCTACGTTTGACTTCGATCTTGTCGATTCGTGGGCTGTGGACGGGGAACTTACGCTCCACGCCTTCGCCGGCGACGATCCGGCGAACCGAAAACATTTCGCGTGAACCAGCGCCGCTGCGCGCGATGACGACGCCGCTGAAGACTTGGATTCGCTCTTTGTTGCCTTCAAGAATCTTCAAGTGGACATCGACTGTATCGCCGATCTCGAACTTCGGAACTTCGGCTCTCAGCGAAGACTTTTCGACCAGTTCCATGATGGTATGGGACATTCTATCACTCACTCAGTTAGGGTTGTTGTGTTCAGTTTTGGGCAGCAGGTCGCTGCGTCGTTGTTGGGTTCGCAACCGACTTTGCTCGTCTCTCCATTTGGCGATCGCACCGTGATCGCCGCCTGTCAAAACATCGGGGACTGTGTGACCCCTGAACTCTCTCGGTCGCGTGTACTGCGGAAACTCAAGCAATCGGTTGCCCCGGCTGAATGAGTCATCAATGTTACTTTGTTCGTCTCCCAGGACGCCCGGAATCAACCGAACGACCGCATCGACGATCACCATCGCGGCCACTTCGCCTCCGTTCAAGACAAAGTCGCCAACGCTGATTTCTTCGGGCTGCCAAATGTCGATTACCCGTTGATCGAATCCTTCGTAACGACCGCACAGCAAGATCACTCGTCCAGCAGTCGCAAAGTCTTCGGCCATTGGTTGATCGAAACGCTTTCCCTGAGGCGTTAGCAAGATTTTTCTTGCCGGCTCGAGGCTCATCGCTTCGACCGCTTCCACACATTTTATCGTCGGCTCGACTTGCATCAGCATTCCGGGTCCGCCGCCGTACGGTTTATCGTCAACCGGTCGGTGAGGCGTATCGGGTGCGTGATCGCGAAGGTCGTGTCGATGAATTCCAACCAGTTTGTTCAGCAGCGCTTTGCTGAGAAGTCCCTGACTGAGGTAGCCGTCAAACAACGCCGGAAAGAGCGTCACGATATCGAATCGCATGACTTTCTCCGACGCGCATCTTTTATTCGGTCGCAGCTTCTTCGGTGGCTGCGGTTTCCTCGGCGACGGGAGCCACAGCTTCCTCGACCTTGGGTTCTTCTTTCTTAGCCTTGACCGGTTCGGGCGGCGCGGGCGTGTAGTGCTTGCGCTTGCTGAGACGTTCCACGGCGGCCTTTTGAGCGGCCAAGTGAGTGCCTTCGGTGCCGTACTTCTTGATCAACACGCCGACTTTGTCGCTTGCCTGGGCACCGACGCTCAACCAGTAGTCGACTCGTTCGCCCTGCAGCTTGACGCGGGCATCGGTTTCGGGAACCATCGGGTCGTATGTGCCCACTTCTTCGATCACGCGACCGTCACGCGGACTGCGTTGATCCATCACAACGACGCGAAAGAACGGGCGATGGGCCCGTCCCATCTTCTTCATTCGGATTCGAACTGCCATCTGCTTTTTGTTCCTGTTGGAAACGAGTTTTGACTACTAGTCAGACTTCCTGAGGTCCGAAACATTTCGGACGCCGGGTCGGTGCCAGAACGACTGGCACTTTCTTATGTGGCCCTGCGACTCCGCTCGCGGGGAATTTCCCTGAACTGCATTCAATGTCCGCGAGCGGAGTCGCGGACGTACGTTACTTCTTCCTTTTCATGCGACGCATCAGTTTGTCGCGTTCTTTCTTTTGTTGTGCACGGTCGTCGGGGCTGAGCCGTTTGCCCGTGCTCTTCTTGGTCTTCAGTCCAGACATGCTCGGGTCGCTCATCGCGCCGCTGTTTTGCAATTGCTGCATCATCTTCATCCGGTCGCCCATACCGCCACCGGCCATGCCCTGCATCAGCGGCTTCATGACCTCGAACTGCTTGATCAGTTGGGACACGATCGGCGTCTGCACTCCGGCGCCCTTGGCGATTCGGTTGCGACGATGGGCGTCAATGATTTTTGGGTTGCGGCGTTCTTCCATCGTCATGGCGTTGATCGCGCCGATGGTTTGATTGATGCCTTTGGAAGCCTCTTCGCTTTCGAGAACTTCCTTGAACTGGCCCATGCCGGGCATCAATCCCATCATGCGTCCCATAATGCCAGGCTTGGCAACCTTTTGCATCATGTTCTTGAAGTCGTCGAGCGTGAAATCACCCGACGCCATCTTGGCTTCTAACTCTTCGCGTTCCTTATCATCGACGATTCGGTGGGCTTCTCGCGCGGCCGCGACGATATCGCCCATCTGCAGAATTCGGCCCGCCATGCCTTCCGGGCGGAACGGTTCGAGCGCGTCGAAGTGTTCGCCGGTACCGATGAACTTGATCGGCACGCCCGTCACATGCTTGACCGAAAGCAACGCACCGCCGCGCGCGTCACCGTCGAGCTTCGTCATGATGACGCCGTCGAGTTCCAACGCATCGTTGAACGCACCGGCGCTGTTGACCGCGTCTTGGCCGGTCATTCCATCGACGACTAAGTAAACCTGATCGGGCGAGACTTTTTTGTCGATGCGTTTCAACTCGGCCATCAACGCTTCGTCGATCGCCAATCGTCCGGCCGTATCAAGAATAACGACTCGGTTGCCGTCTTTGATCGCCTTGTCGACGCCCGCTTGGCAGACTTTCACGGGGTCTTGATTGCCCGGATCGCTGAACACCGGCACGTCGAGTTGCCTGCCGATGACGTGCAGTTGTTCGATCGCGGCGGGACGCTGCAAGTCGGCCGCGACCAACAGCGGCTTGATGTTCTCTTCTTTGAGCAACTGCGCGAGCTTGCCGCAAGTCGTCGTTTTGCCGCTGCCCTGCAGACCGCAGAGCATGATGATCGTGGGACCGTCTTTCTTCAGATGCAATGACGGGTCGACAGGACCGAGAATCGAGATCAGCTCGCTGTGAACGATGTTGACCAGTTCTTCGTGCGGTCGCAGGCTCAGCAGCACTCGCTTGCCCAGCGCCCGCTCCGAAACTTGCTCCATGAAGTCTTGGACGACGGCGTAGCTGACATCGGCCTCGAGCATCGATTTTTTGACGATCTCCAGACCGTCGCGCATATTGCCTTCGGTCAACTTGCCCTTGCCGGACAAGCTTTTGAAGGCGGATTGCAGACCGTCGGAAAGCGACTCAAACACGAAAAATCGGCTCGGATGCGGAAAACCATGACAAAAACGCGAAAATCGAGGCCCGGCAGTTTACGCAAGGGACCGCCATTTTGTAAATGCCTTCGCGTTGGATTGGCTTCAGCCAGCCCGTCTTAACGGCAGTCAGCCAACCTGGCCAGCCGACGACCATCGCTTTGATGCACCGATCGATCCGGCAATTCAGCGTGTCGATCTGGGGAATCTAGTCCTTTTAGGAAAGGAGTTTCGATATCCTGGCGTGTTGATTGCGGGATCAGATTGCACGGTATCTACGCATCGCCGCGACGAATTTCGAATGCACCAGGGAACACCATGAACTCACCACTTACGAAGTCTGAATTGTTAGTGTCGCACACATCGCAAACGCAACCAAAACGCGGCCAGCGGTCGAGGCAAACACGGGGGGCATGGCAACGGAGGCTGCTCAGGGTCGAAGTCTTGGAGGCTCGGCGTGTTTTGGCCGCTTATCTCGTCACCACGCTCGATGATGTCGTTGATGGTGCTGATGGTGAAGTGAGTCTCCGCGAGGCGATCCAGGCTGCCAACACAAACTTGGCGGTCAACACAGTTCCGGCGGGTGATGCCGGTCCCGGCGTGGTCGACGAAATCTCGTTCGCCGCATCGCTCAGCGGCGGCACAATCACGCTCTCAGGAAGCCAACTGAGCATCACCGACGCAGTATCGATCTCATTGGGCGCGGCCACCAGCCTGACGATCGACGCAAACGCACTCAGCCGAGTCTTCTCAGTGGATGCCGGCAGCGATTCCGTATCGATTTCGGGAATTGAAATCACCGGCGGCAGCGATGAAACGGGCGGCGGGATCTTTGTCGCTGCGAATCAGTCATTGAGTCTCGATTCGGTCAGTCTGGCTGGCAATGTTGCAACGGGAGCCGCGGCGACTCAGGGCGGCGGTGCAATCTTCAGCGACGGCGGAACCGTCGACATCGTCGACTCGCTAATCAGTGGCAACGTGGCCAGCGGAGTTGCAGGAAGCGGGGGCGGAATTTTGAATCTGGGTGGCACTCTGACGGTGACCGGCGGCCAAATCGTGGGCAATACGGCCAACCGGGCCGGCGGCGGTATCGAAACGGCGGGTGGCACCGTCGAGCTGACAAACGTATCTCTGGGCAGTGACGGCGACGGCCTCAATGACGCAAGCGAAGGAAACTCGGTCGCCGAAAACTCCAACCCGGGCAACGGCGGCGGCTTGCACATCGGCGGCAACGGCGTCGTAACGATCGCCGGCAGCCGCATCAGCGCCAACTCAGCCATCGAGGGCGGCGGGCTGTGGAATTCCGGCGCTGGCACGCTGACGGTCATCAACAGCACAGTTGCCAACAATGTCGCCAACGATGGAGGTGGAATCTTCCAGACCGCCGGCGCGGGTACCCTTTCGATCTCCAACACAACCGTTGCCGGTAATGCCGCCAACAGCGGCCAATCACGTGGCGGCGGCATCGCGGTTCTTGGTGGCACCGCGACGCTGGCCAGCACCACGATTTCGCTGAACTCGGGCGACGGCGGCGGCGTGTTCATCGAGAACGCAGTTGTCGACGCGGTCAACACGGTCATCGCGGCCAACATGAGCGAAGATGGGTCGCTGACATTGAGAGCCGATGCGGTCGGCCCGTTCGATAGTGCGGCGAACGTATTTCTTCGATCGCCATTCGGGTCGACCGGGGTCGTGGACGGCGAGAACGGAAACGTGATCGGACAAGATGCAATGCTTTCCGACATGCTCACCGACAACGGCGGACCGACGTTGACGTTGCTGCCACTTGCGGGCAGTCCGCTGATCAACACCGGCGACAACACACTCGTGGCGAGCGGCGTGGTGACCGATCAACGCGGGACCGGCTTCGCGCGGATCGCGAACACGACCGTCGACATCGGCGCGGTTGAAGTCCAATCGGTCAGTAACGGCCCCTTCATCGTGACGGTGCTCGGCGACGGCATCGATCTAAACGATGGTGAAACATCGCTGCGGGAAGCCATCATCGCGGCCAACACCAACCCAGGCTCCGACACGATCCAATTGGCAGCCGGCATTTATGTCTTGACCACTACTGGCGCTGGTGAAGACGTGGCGTTCTTCGGTGACTTGGACATCACCGGCGATTTGACGATCATCGGCACTGACTCCGCGACGACGTCCATTGACGCATCGGCACTCGGTGATCGCGTGTTCGAAATTTTCGCCGGCGTTACATTCTCGATCAGCGGCCTGACGATCTCGGGCGGTTCCGCGACAGGTGACGGCGGTGCGATCGCGAACCGGGGCGGCTTCGTGACCATCGACGATTCCATCCTGAGCGACAACACGGCACTTGGTGACGGAGCGACGATTACGGGCAGCGGCGGCGCGATCTTCAACGGCCCTGGCGGAACAATCGTTGTCAGCAACTCCACTTTCGCGAACAACGTCGCTAACCGGGCGGGCGGCTCGATTGAGGACGCATCCGGTGTCGCAGGCGTCGTCGGCGTTTCGTTGACGGATGTCGATTTAACCGGAAACAACGCCGGTATCGCGCCGGCGACCAGTTCGCCGGGCAACGGTGGCGGCCTGCACGTTACCGGCGCGGGCGACGTGACGATCACTGGCGGCAACATCACGGGTAACGTCGCGGCGCGCGAAGGTGGCGGGCTGTGGAATGGCACGGGCGTGATGATGATTTCCGGAACGATAATCAGTGGCAATACGGCCAGCGGTGACGCGGCCGATGACGGCGGCGGCGGTGTCTTCAACGACGGCGGCACGCTGACGATCTCCGGTGCAACGATCAGCAACAATATCGCTGATGGTACCGCCGGCAGCGGCGGTGGGATCTTGAATCTGGGCGGTACCATGACCGTCACTGGTGGCCAGATCAGCGGCAACACCGCCAATCGTGCCGGTGGTGGAATCGAAACGGCAGGCGGCACCGTGGCGTTGACGGGTGTGACGCTGGGCAGCGATGGTGATGGCACCAACGATGATAGGGAGGGTAACTCAGTGGCCGAGAACGCCGCGCCGGGCAACGGCGGTGGACTGCATATCGGCGGCAGCGGCGTTGTCACGATCAGCGGAGGCAGCGTCATCGGTAACTCGGCCATTGAAGGCGGCGGACTTTGGAACTCACCCACGGGAAGCTTGTCCGTCGACAGCACCATGATCGCCGACAATACCGCGATTCGTGGTGGCGGGGTCTACCAAGAAGGCAACGACACTGTGCCGACCAGCGCCGCCACAACGCTGACCGATTCGACGATCGCGCGCAACACCGCGTCGGGCGATTTGGCGACCGACGGCGGTGGCGGCGTCTACAACGCCGGATCGTCGGTGACGTTGATCGGTTCGACCATCACCAGCAACACCGCGACCGGTACGAGCGGCAGCGGCGGCGGACTGTTTTCGACAGCCGGCACCATCAACGCGACTTCGACATCGTTCGAATTCAACGGAGCCAATCGCGCGGGCGGTGGAATCGAAGTCGTCGATGGCATCGTCTCGCTGACCGATTCCAATTTGATCAGCAACGATGTCGACGGCACGGCGACAGGCGGAACCGCCGCGCCGGGCAACGGTGGTGGGCTGCACGTCAGCGGCATGGCTGACGTGACTTTCGATGGCGGTTCGGCGTTCAATAACATCGCGGCATCCGAAGGCGGCGCGTTTTGGAACTCGGCGGGCGGCACACTCACGATTCGCAACAACGCATTGATCTTCTCCAACACCGCACTGGGCGACGATGCGGACAATGGCGGCGGTGGCGTGTTCAACAACGGCGGTGTGGTGAACATTTCGGGATCGGAAATTGAAAACAACTTCGCCGATGGCGAGAATGGATCCGGCGGTGGTATTTTCAATGCCACGGGCGGCACAGTCACGGTCACCAGCTCGTCGATCATCAACAATGTGGCCAGTCGGGCAGGCGGCGGGATCGAAGACGCATCCGTTTCCGGAGCCCCGATCGCGGCAATCAGCATCGTGCTCACCGATGTCATCTTGCAAGGCAACAACGCCGGAGTTCAAGACGATGGCAATGGTGGCGGATCGCTGTTCACCAGCCCCGGCAACGGCGGCGGGCTGCACGTCAGCGGTGCTGGCAACGTAATGATTACCGGTGGACTGGTTTCAAACAACATCGCTGCTCGCGAAGGTGGTGGTCTGTGGAACAGCAGCGGAATGATGATCATTTCTGGTACGACGATTGAAATGAATCGGGCAAGCGGTGACGCGGCCGATGACGGTGGCGGTGGTATTTTTAACAACGGAGGCCACGTCGTCGTCTCCGATGCAACGATCAGTAACAACATCGCAGATGGAACCGCCGGCAGCGGCGGTGGCGTGCTCAACCTTGGTGGTGTTTTAGCGGTGAGCACTTCGTTAGTGACCGCAAACATTGCCAACCGGGCGGGCGGAGCATTCGAGGTCACTGATGGCTCATCAACTGATCTGGATCGGCTGACCATCACTAATAATGTTGCTGGTCCCGAGGGAACCGCGGCGCCTGGCAACGGCGGCGGGCTCCACATCAGCGGTGCCGGCATGGTTTCGATCCGCACCAGCACCATTGATGCAAACACGGCGCTGAAAGAAGGCGGCGGTTTGTGGAACTCGGGTGCGGGGTCACTCACGGTTGCCGACTCAACGATCTCCAACAACAACGGCGGTGACGGCGGCGGGATCTTCCAGCTAGCTGGAGCCGGAACGTTGATCATCAGCAACACGACGATCGCCGGAAACACGGCGACCGCGATCGACACGCCCGATGGCGGCGGCATTGCATTGATCGGCGGGACTGCGGCGCTGAACAGCGTTACGATCGCGGGCAATACGGGAAATGGCGGCGGTGTCTTCAACGGCGGCGGGACTCTGCAAGCATCCAACACGGTCATCGCGGGCAACTCTGCGAATTCCATGGGCGAAGACGGCGCGGATGTTCTGGGTAACTTCAACGTCGCCACCAGCACGTTCCTTGGTAACAGCGATGGCACGATCGGGTTCGCCGATGGAACCGAGGGCAACACTGTCGGCGGCGATGCGATGCTGGGTGTGCTGGCCAACAACGGTGGCCCAACGCGGACGATGTTGCCGCTCGCCGGCAGCCCGCTGATCAACGCTGGCAACAATACCCTGGCCGCGGGATTCTTGTACGATCAGCGAGGTATCTCATTCGATCGCGTCGTTGGAACGTCAGTTGACATTGGCGCGGTGGAAGTGCAAGACGTTCCAGTCGGCGGCACGATCGTCGTGACGACGTTGACTGATGTAGTCGATGCAAATGACGGCGTGACCAGCTTGCGAGAAGCCATCATTCTGGCCAACTCAACGTTGGGAATGGATGTCATTTCATTGGCGGCTGGAAACTACACGCTGACGATCACCGGCGATGGCGAGGATGCGTCCGCAACGGGTGATCTCGATATCACCGACGCCGTGATGATCACAGGCGCCGATGCGATGACAACGATCATTGATGCGTCCGCATTGGGTGATCGAGTGTTCGAGATCGTCGGCGCGGTCGGTGTGGATTTCGGCGGTCTGACGATCACCGGTGGCAATTCAGCCGGCGACGGTGGGGCGATCGCGAACCGTGGCGGCATGCTATCTCTAATCAACATGATCATCGATGCGAACACCGCGTCGGGTGATGGCGACATGATTCCCGGCAGCGGTGGTGGCATCTTCAATGGTGCCGGCGGTATTTTGACGGTGACCGACAGCACTTTATCCAACAACGTCGCCAATCGGGCCGGCGGCGCGATCGAAGATGCGTCCGGCGTCGCTCGTGTTACTGGTTTGACTTTGACCAACGTGATCATGAGTGGCAACAACGCGGGCGTCGCTCCTGCGACGGCTGCTCCGGGAAATGGAGGCGCGCTGCACGTCAGCGGCGCCGGAGATGTTTCAATCTCGGGCGGCAGCGTCATCAACAACGTGGCAGCTCGTGAGGGCGGCGGCCTTTGGAATAGCATCGGGACGATGACGATCGACGGCACCCTGATCGATGGCAACACCGCCAGCGGCGTTGCTGCGGACGACGGGGGTGGCGGTATCTTCAACAACGGCGGCACCGTGAACGTCTCCGGTGCAACGATCAGCAACAACGTGGCCGATGGCACCGCAGGCAGCGGTGGCGGAATTTTGAATCTGGGCGGCACCGTCATTTTCATGGACAGCCAAATCACAGACAACACGGCCAATCGGGCTGGCGGGGGCATCGAAGTCAACGGCGCATCAACAACCATGCTCGACGGAGTGATGCTTAGCAACAACGTCGTCGGCAATGCACCCGGCAACGGCGGCGGACTGCATACAACGGGCGCTGGCGTCGTCTCGATCATCAATACAACCGTGGCTGGCAATACCGCCACCAACGAAGGTGGCGGTTTGTGGAATAGTGACACGGGAACGCTCGATGTGATCGGATCGACGATCTCTGGCAACTCGTCCGGCGACGGCGGTGGCATCTTCAACGACAGCAGCTCGGGTGATGTGGTGGTGACGAACTCAACAATCGCTGGAAACATGGCAACATCCAGCGGCGGAGGCATCGCCAGCGAAGGTGCCACGGTGACTTTGACCAGCGTCACGATAGCCGCGAACACCGCAGCAACCGGAGGCGGTGTTAGTTCCCTCAGCGGTATCGTGGCGTCGATCAATTCGATCATCGCATCGAATACGGCGGCGACGGGCGCGGACTTCGCGGGATCGCTGACCAGCAACGGCAACAATTTGATCGGCGACTCGGCGGGCGTGACTTTCGCAACGTCTTCGGCCAGCGACATCACCGATGTTGATGCGGGCTTGGCGACACTGGTCGACAACGGTGGTCCGACCCGAACGATTGCATTGTTGAATGGAAGCCCCGCATTGGGCGTGGGTGTCGCTGCGGGATTGACGACGGATCAGCGTGGCACCGCTCGACCGCAAGGCAACGCCATCGACATCGGTGCGTTCGAGTCGTCGCTGAACCTCGGCCCGAATCCAGCGACGCTCTCCATTGCCGCGACGAATGCGAACCAGAGCGAAGGTAACTCTGGCGCGACAGCTTTTACATTCACCGTGACGCGAGGCGTTGACACGACCGGTACGGCTACGGTGGATTACATCGTCGCCGGTACGGGTGCAAACCCGGCCAATGCGATGGACTTCGTGGGCGGCGCGCTGCCGAGCGGCACCGTTACGTTCGCGGACGGTGAGTCCACGGCAGTCGTGACGATCAATGTGGCCGGCGATACCGAATTCGAACCGAATGAAACCTTCACGGTAAATCTCGGCAACGCATCGGGAACTGCTCAGGTCACGGGAGCAACGGCGGATGGCGTGATTCGCGACGATGATCGACCGATTGTCGTATCTCGCATTTTCACTCCGTCGGTGGTCGTGGGACTGCAGGTGATTCCGGGCGATAGCATTCCCACGTCGATCCTGTTCAAAGCTTTCGCAACATCGACCGTTACAATCATTGCGATCGCGTTCGCGTCGGTGACCGAGACCTTCCGGATTGTTGATGAGAACTTGCAAACGGTCAGCACGTTCGTCGGCGGGGTCGCCTCCGCGACCGTTCAAGAGGGCGGAACCTACGCGATCATCTTCGATACCCAGACCATGGACCGGACGTTCTCGATCGCGTCCACGGAAGGCTTCGGATCGCTCGGAAAAGCAACATCCAACATTCTGCAACTGACCGATACCAACGGTGACAGCACGACGACAGCGTCTGACGCGTTGGTGATCATCAATGCTCTGGGACGTTTGAGCAGCGGCGAAGGCGAACAGGTCACAGCTTCCACGAGTTACCTCGACGTCAATCGAGACGACCGAATTTCGGCGCTCGATGCACTCAACGTCATCAATCAACTGACTCGGTTGGCAAATTCGCCGCCGACGGGAGAGTTGCCGGTCGTGCCGATCGCCCAGCAGGACTTCGCGTTGATGGAATTGGACAACGATTCGGATGACGACGTGATCTCGACGCTGGCGACTGATTCGGCATCGCGATTAGCAAGCTTCGATTCAGCGGAATCAACACCGTCGTCCAGCGGCACGGCACTCGATTCGTTGGATGTCGACAGTGCGTTTCAGGATGTTGCACCGGAGGACGGCGATCTGTTTTTGGGGATCGATTCGCTTTGCGAAATGGCTACGTGAGCATTTTAAGCACTTGTTCATGCAACCGTCCGTTGGTGCCGACACCCTCGCCACTGCGGACGCTTTGGATGCCTTTCCAGTCCGTAAAGCGACCGCCGGCTTCGACGATGATCGGAAGGATCGCCGCGACATCCCAAGCGTTGCAGATCGGATCGACCATGATGTCGGCGCGACCGGTGGCCACCATCATGTATCCATAACCGTCACCCCAGGATCGCGTCAGCCAAACGGCCTTTTCGATTTTTTGATACGCAGCAGCCGCGTTCCGTTTGGCGAATGAATCGACTTGGCTGACGACGAAGACAGCCGTCGACAGGTCCGTTTTCTTCGAGACATACGCCCGTTTCCATTCACCGCTTTCGTCGTCGCGATGCCAACTGCCTTGCCCTGTCGCCGCGACGATGATTTCGTCAGCGGCAGGGATGAAGATCACGCCGCCGAGCGGCTTGTTATCCCATTCGAGCGCCAGCAGCGTTGAATAGAGCGGCACGCCACAAACGAACGATTTCGTACCGTCGATAGGATCGACGACCCATCGATATCGACTCGAACCGATCTGTTCTGCAAATTCTTCGCCCTGCACCGTGTCCGATGGAAACTTTGCGGTGACCAGTTTGCGAACCAATTGCTCGGCTTCGCGATCGGCGATCGTCACCGGTGACTCATCGGACTTTGCGTCCACCACCAGACTCGGTTCGCGAAAATACTTCAGCGTATGCCGTCCGGCCGCTGTCGCGACTTCGATCATCGCGGCGAGTCGGCCTTCATGTTCGCTGGTCCAAAGGTCAGGATTTTGCATCGTCATCACCGGGGTTGGAAGCTGCCTCGATACCGGTCTTGCCTGGAAAGAAGGATTGATACAGCAGCATCGCCGCGCCGACTACCAGCAGTGAGTCGGCGATATTGAAGTTCGGCCAAGGACTCAAGCCAGGCACGCCATCGATTTGAAACAGAATCCAATCGCGAACGCCACTCTTCCATTCTTCCGGATATCCAGGCTGCCACCACAGGCCAAGCCGATCGTACAGATTGCCGGCGATCCCTCCGGAGATCATACCCAACGCCCAGGTGAGCCACAGCGACTGGGCTGCGCGAAACCAAAATAGCCAGACCAAAATCCCAATCGCGGCGACGACTGAGAAAGCAGCGAATAGCAGTCCCTTACCGGCTCCGAGACCGAAAACCGCGCCGATATTGACGGCTGTTTCGATTCCCAAGATATCTTCGATCAGCCACCATGGGCCGCTCTGGCCCGGCAGACCGCGCGATGCGAACACCGCAGCTTTCGTCCACAAATCCGCGACGACGCCAACGATCGCCAAGATGAAGAACAGGACTACACGAGACAGGGGCACGGCGGAATGCCGCGATATCGTCGGTTCTGAGTTCGATAGTTGAGAGTCCATTGAGGTGTGACCGATGTCCCAGAGTTCCAATCCGTAGTTTCCGCTCCTCACGGTAGAATCAAAGCGAGCGATTGCCCAGCCCGATTTCCGCGGACGACATCGCCCTTTGCCTGATCGGTTGCGAAGAACATAATGAACGCTCACCGCAACTTTCCAGGATTTCAATATGTCGTCTGTCGCTGAGCCCACGTCTGATATCGCAAGTCAGACCGTCTATTTCCGATGCGTTGCGGGCTGCGCCGGTAAGCATTCGATCTACGACGTAATCTACACCTGCCCGAAATGTGGCAATCTGCTGGAAGTCCATCACGAACGCGAACCGCTGAAAAAGCGAAACGCTTACCAATGGCAACAGCTCTTTGATTCCCGCGCCAGCACTTCCAGTTGGCCTTATGGCAGTGGCGTTTGGGGGCTTCGCGAATGGGTAATCCCTTCGCTGGCGGACGAAAACGTGGTCAGCATGTTCGAGGGGAACACGAACTTGTTTTGGGCCGAACGGCTCGGCAAACAATTGGGCGTTCCCGATCTGTGGATCAAATTGTGCGGCAACAGCCACACCGGCAGCTTCAAGGATTTGGGGATGACGGTGCTGGTCAGCGTCGTCAAGCAAATGATGTCGCAAGGCAGCACCGTAAAAGCAGTCGCCTGTGCCAGCACCGGTGACACCAGCGCCGCGTTGGCGGCGTACGCTGCCTACGCGGGGATTCCCGCGATCATTTTCTTGCCTGCCGGCAAAGTCAGCACGGCGCAACTGATCCAACCCGTCGCCAATGGCGCGCATGTGTTGGCGCTCGATACGGATTTTGATGGCTGCATGAAAATTGTCCAAGAAGTCACCAAGGACGACACGATCTACCTCGCGAACTCGATGAACAGCTTGCGGATCGAAGGCCAGAAAACCGTCGGCATCGAGATCGTTCGACAATTCGAATGGGAAGTGCCCGACTGGATCGTGATTCCCGTCGGCAACCTGGGAAACATCAGCGCACTGCATCAAGGATTTCAATTGATGATCGATCTCGGTCTGATCAACCGCATGCCGCGATTGGTCGCCGCCCAGGCCGAGAAAGCGAACCCGTTTTATCAGTCTTACAAAAACGGCTTTCGCGAGAGAGTCAGCGTGACCGCCAGCGACACGTTGGCCAACGCGATCCGAATCGGCGATCCGGTTAGCTATGTCAAAGCCGTCAAAGCCATTCAGGAAACGGACGGTATCGTTGAACAGGCGAGCGAAGACGAGTTGGCGGCCGCCGCAGCTCACGCGGACTTGACAGGCATGTTCACTTGCCCGCACACCGGCGTCGCGCTGGCGGTGCTGACAAAGTTGATCAAACGCGGCGTGATCAAGTCGACCGACAAGACGGTGGTGATCAGCACCGCGCACGGCTTGAAATTCACCGACTTCAAAGTCGGCTACCACGAATCAAAACTGCCGGGAGTGACCAGCCAGTACGCCAACCCCGCGTCACACGTTCGCGCCGACGCATCCGCCGTCAAAGACGAAATCGCCAAACGATTGAAGCTGTAACCAAGTAGGCCGTGCAGAGTGGAGCGATGCATGGCATGTTCTTGGCGGCGGTGTGCTATGCATCGCTCCACTTTGCATGGCCTACACTTCCTCGCATTGATTGCTACGATGAAACGATGGCGATAAGTAAACACCAGAAAGACTGCTGCTCATGGGAAATGGACGTCCGTCACGTCGTGATTTACGTGCTCTGATTTCGCGCGCGACGAATCAGCCGATAGGTCTGCCGCCCGATGTCATGCAGCTCCTCGGTCCCGATTTGCCGCGGATGGCCGGCCGCTCGCGAACCAACCAACTGATCGATGGGTTCTCGGCGCTGTTGGACATGTATCCCGCCGCGATCGAGAAACGGGCCAGGAAAGAAAATCTGAAATTCGGAATCGACAAGATCTATAAGACTGGCGAAGTTGAAGGCTACGCCACCAAGGGCTCGCGACGCTTTGCGATCTATGCCGACTCGAACTTGTCGCTACCGCCAGCCGGTTGTGATTGCGACGACTCGCAAGGCGAAGGTCCGTGCGTTCATGGATACGGATTCGTCTGCTACCTGACAACCCAATTGAAACAGCACGGCAGCGAGCTGAGAAAGCGGGTCGAGCAACAAGATTTCGACGGCGGCAAACTCGATCGAAGTCGTTTCAAGCCCAATCGGTCCATGCAATCGCTCCGGCAATTGGATGAAATTGTCGAGCGTGAGTTGGCTCGTCCGATGGATGGCGACGGGTTGCCCGAACCGGTGACCGTTGTCGAACAACGGATCAGTTGGGACTTTCGCCGAGATGGCGAATACCTTGAACTGACACCGATGTTGCAGCAACGAAAGAAACGTGGCGACGGTTTCACCAAAGGCAGAAACTTGTCGATCGAGAAACTGCAAAACGACACGTCACTGCCTCTTTCGCCCATCGATCGAAAAGTGGTCGCGAAAATCAGTGTCGACCGTGATCGTTTTTATTACTCACGAAACGATTATTCGTTGGACGAGTTTGATGCGCTGTGCGAATTGGTCGGCGCGGACAACGTGACGTTTGCCGGCGAGCCGATCGCCGTGAAGCGACGCCCGTTTGTGCTTTCCTTAGTCGATCGTAAGCAAGGTCTTGAATTCTTGATCACGAATGAGCATGGCGAGGTCGGCGTCGATGTTCCCATCCTGGGCAACGACGAAGCCATTGTTGCGATCGACCAGCCCGGCGGAACGATTTACGTCAGTCGACCTGGCGGCAGAATCGCGCAAGTGGCTCAGCACTTATTGGGCATGGGGCCGATTTCCGTCGACCATCGAGCCGCCTTGGTGGCCAAGGCGCGCGAGCTGCAAAAAATCGTGACGATTCGGTTGCCCGAATCCGATGGTGGCCCGGTCGTGATGGAGGCGGCGCCAATGGCGATCCTGCTGCGCACTCGTACCGATGGCACACTCGACTTCGCCATCCGAATCCGGGATGCGGCGGGCGCTTTGCGACGACCGGGCAGCGAGCCGATGATCCGATCGGCAACCCGCGAAGAGGGCACGATCCAAATCCAACGGTTGCTCGATGACGAATTGCGCCGCGCCGACAAGGCCGTTCGCGCCCTGGGAATTTTGGTCGATCGCGAAAACTGGTTCGGCAGCATCAGCGACTTTCACGCGGGACTCTCGCTGATTGAAAAGCTGCAATCGAACGAGCACGATATTGAGGTGCTGTGGGACAAGTCGAGTGAGAAGCCGCTGAAGGTGTTGGGCAGCCTTTCTAGCCGAAATGTTCGCGTCGACATCAGCAGCAAACGAAACTGGTTCGGCATCACCGGTGAGTGCAACTTCGGCGAGACGACGATGCCGCTCAAAGACTTGTTGGACGGACTCTCCGCCGGCGGTGATGACTCCGTTTCGGGCGACTACCTCAAGATCGGTGATAACCAATGGGCACGAATTTCCAAAAAACTGCAACAACGACTCCGGAAGCTGCGCGATGCAACCAACTCCGACCGATCGACGTTGAAGTTGGATGCGACGGCCGCGCCGGTGATTCGCGAACTGATGGATACAGATATCGAAGTTCATGCGGCCAAAGCTTGGCACAAATGCCTCGACCGACTCGAACGGGCCGAGAAGCTTGAACCGAAGTTACCTGATGGTCTCGATGCCACGTTGCGAGATTATCAACTCGACGGTTTTAAGTGGCTGCGCCGGTTGGCCGAATGGGGCGTCGGTGGGATTCTGGCCGATGACATGGGTCTGGGAAAAACGTTGCAAACGTTGGCTGTGCTGCTGGATCGATCCGCGGATGGACCTTCCTTGGTGATCGCGCCGACATCCGTAGGTTTCAATTGGGTTCGCGAAGCGGAACGCTTTTCGCCGACGTTGAAAGTGCATCTTTATCGCGAAACCGAACGTGGTGAGTTTCTGCCGTCGGTCGGTCCCAATGACTTGGTCGTTTGCAGTTACGGTTTAGCGCTCCGCGACCAAAAATCGCTCGCCGATGTCCACTGGAACACGGTGGTGCTCGACGAAGCTCAAGCGATCAAGAACAGCAACAGCAAAACATCCAAAGCGATCGCGACCCTGCAAGCGGATTGGTTCGTGGCGCTGACGGGCACGCCGGTGGAAAACCACTTGGGTGAACTTTGGAGCCTGTTCCACGTCGTCTCGCCGGGAGTGTTCGGCGGCTGGGAATCGTTCCGACGAAAATTCGCGGCGCCGATCGAAAAGCAGATTGATGAAGACGCGCGGGCGGCACTTGCCGATCGACTCAAGCCGTTCGTGCTGCGGCGGACGAAGAAACAAGTGCTGACGGAGTTGCCGCCGCGAACCGAAATGAACCTGTACGTCGACCTCAGTTCCGACGAACGTGCCGAGTACGAGAACGTGAGGCGGGCGGCGCTCGGTGAAATCGAGCAGATCGAATCGCTGCCCAACATTCAAGACCAACGCTTCAAGATCTTGGCGATGTTGACGCGACTGCGACAAATTTCTTGCCACGTCGGACTCGTCAACAAGAATTGGACTCAATCGTCGGCAAAGTTGGATCAACTCTGCGAAACACTCGAGAGCCTCAAAGAAGAAGGACACCGTGCGCTCGTCTTCAGCCAATTCACACAGCATTTGGCACTGATCCGCGCGGCACTCGATGCGAAGGGATTCACCTACGAATACTTGGATGGTTCGACGCCACCCGATGCCCGCCAAAAAGCCGTCGATCGATTCCAAAACGGTACCGCCGATGCTTTTCTGATCTCGCTGAAGGCTGGCGGAACAGGATTGAACCTAACCGCCGCCGACTATGTCATTCACATGGATCCGTGGTGGAACCCAGCCGTCGAAGACCAAGCGACCGATCGCGCCCATCGGATCGGTCAAGACAAGCCAGTGATGGTTTATCGCATCGTCGCGCGAGGCACGATCGAAGAAGAAATATTGGCTTTGCACGAAACCAAACGTGACCTCGTCGCGGGCGTTTTGGAAGGAACCGAAGCCGCCGCGAAGCTGACCAACAGCGACCTGATCCGCATGCTCCGCCAGTAAAAAGGCACTCGGCTGGAATGCCAAGTCCGCACCGCCCTACCCTGCTCCGCTGAACCGTTTCGCGTTAAAGTTTCGGTTATGAGCAATCCAATTCAACTCGCCGTTCACGGCGCAGCGGGCCGCATGGGGCGCCGCGTCGTCGCACTGGCCGCCGAAGACAAGAACATCCACATTACCTCCGCGATCGATCACGCCGACAACGGATTGATAGGACAAGATGCTGGTTTGGTCGCCGGCATCGCCGCGCTGGGCGTAACCTTGTCAGCCGATTGGCCCGATCGCGCCGGCGTGATGATCGACTTTTCGTTGCCTATCGCCGTTGATAGCTGCGTCGCCAAATGCTTGAGAGCGAAAATTCCGCTGGTGATCGCGACGACCGGACTTCATGACTCGCAAAAAGAAGCGATCGCGGAGGCCGCCAAGTCCATACCCATCGTGTGGGCACCGAGCATGTCGATGGCCGTTAACGTGACGATGAAAGTGGTTCAGCAAATCACGTCGGCCCTTAAAAATGTTGCGGGCGGCGTCGACATCGAAATCATGGAACGGCATCATCGTTTTAAGGCCGATGCTCCGAGCGGTACCGCCCTTCGATTCGGCGAACTGATCGCTGCGAAGCTTGACGGTGATGTCAAACATGTGCATGGTCGCGAAGGCGAAACCGGACAACGTTCGCGAAATGAAATCGGTTACCACGCGATTCGGATCGGCGACAACCCCGGCGAGCACACGATCGCATTCGGAATGCTCGGCGAAAGAATCGAAGTCAATGTCGCGGCCAGCAATCGAGACTGTTACGCATCAGGCGCGATCGCGGCGGCGAAGTGGCTGCAACGCAAACCGCCAGGTCTGTACAACATGTTCGATGTGTTGGGCTTGTCTTAGCAACTGGCGAAAGACATCAGCCTTGTTGACTGACTGAAAATTCCGTTGTGATTTCTCAACCCGGCGAAAGCAATGCCTTTGCTACCAAACCGCTGGCCGAGTCCAGCTCTCCGAGGCATGAGACTTACGTGGCTTAAGTGCCATTCAGGCCTGACGCCTTTTCCTGACCGACCCCTTTTCCTGACTTCGGGGGCTGGCACCTGACCACGCGACATCATCACAGAAAGGAATTCCAAAACGTTTTTGGAATCGGCTATTGACCAAAGTTAAGACCATCGCTGACCGCTTAGATTCATTCAAGGTTGACTTGACAGTGCTTAGATTCGATCTGTAGCGAGACAAAATCCACTTACGTCACGCATGGGTCATTGGAACGGATTGTTGGGCGACGCCAATTGAATTTGTAGACCTTCGACGAACGCCTGATCGGTCGGACTCATTTTGGCTCGCGGGACCGTGAGCAGCTTTCCGTCGTCACGGCGGAGGACGAGCTCCTCACCCGAGATCAACATCAGTTGGGCTTCGACGGTGAATTGACCTGTCGTATCGGACCAAGATCGCAACGGTGTCATCGGACCGGTTCCAGCTTGAGTGCTTGTGCCGCGGGCCTGCGTCGCCATCGCAGCAAGTCCTTTCGGCGGTTCTGGCTGAGGAAATTCTTCGGGTGCAAGTTGGATGTCGTTTCGTTCGACAACTTGACGCTTGGGAAACGGCCCTCGCACATCGATTTCTACCCGACCGCTACTGAGCGGTTCGACGACCTCCGCCGCTCGCCAGCGACTGCGATCGCGAACCTGAATAATCATTCCTGGATAAAGGTTGGTTGACGCGCTGACTTTTCGGCCTGTCGATTCGACCGTCCCGGAACTGTCGTAGGACGACAATAACTTCTCTTGCATTGCATATTGGGAATCCCAATTTTTCAGTGCGCGTTTGGCCGCACCTTCAACCGCTCGGTCGCCGGCTGACATTAACCTTTTTATTTGGGCAACAATTTCGGGATCGGGATCCTTCGGCCTCTTGGCCCCAAGCTGCAGTAACGCCTTCATTTGATCAAAGTTTTTATCGCTTCTCATCTTTGCAAGCAGCTCTCTTTTTGTGTCCTTGTCGAGTGGACGTTCGGCTTCCAATCGGGCTTCTTCCGCGTGCAGGCGAGCCTGCTCGGCGAACTCGTCCGTCACGGCTTTACGGCGGACGATTTCTTCATCTGACAACCTTTTGTAAGTGAGCTTCAGTGGGACTGACACCAATGCTCCGCCCAACTCCAACTTCACCGTGTATGTTAAATCCATCGACTCAGGCATGCCGATTTGCGAATTGAATTTCCAAGTACCGGTTCCGGACAATTCCAACGCCGAGTTTTCGCTTTTGACCGGCATCTTCAATTCATAAGTCTTTTCGATGCTGGCGATATTTTTGTCCCTCGTCGTCAATCGATAAGTGGCATTGCTGGTTGCGGTTCGCAGTTGGCGATCGTTGCGGACTTCGCCAAAGGGTGCGATGGCGTCCAACCCGGATCTTTTTTCAAGTGACTGGATATTGATCTCACCGGCAACCGTCCAGCTTGCTTGATCTTGGCGCGAAAGGGGTTCGATCGGCAACATCGACAGCTCGCCAAGAAAGTACGGCAATTCGGATTGACCCTTCATTGCGATCAACTCGCCATGTCGATTGATCGTCACTTCGCTGGTCGTTGGCGTCATACCGCGGTAAGGTGTTCGCGCGAACGGCGACGGATTGCCCCCGGCCCAAGGAAACGGCGCTAGATCACCTGGTCCATTCCCGTCCGATGACTGGCCATCATCACGCAGACCTCCCGAACACGTCATGCGAACCTCGTCATTCTCGACCGACTCGACCCTGTAACGCGTCTGGCCACGCAGCATCCTTTTCTTGTTGGCGATTTGCATTTCAATGCTTATTTCGTAATGGTATTCGTTTCCGACTGCGGGTGCGTAGCGAAGTACCTGAGCCGAAGCGGAAACACACCAAACAAAACTGCACACGGCGAACGATGTGAGAACGCACAGAAAGCGAATCATGCTTTCGACTCCAGCAGTCCAAGGTTGATAGTAGAGAGAACATCGATTGTACCCCCGTAGAAGCGACAGACCTCCGCAATTTTCCAGGCAGACAATGAAACCTGGGGAGCATCCGTTATCCGAATGAAAATTGACTGACCATTCGTCTCGACGGTCCAAAGATCTGTCCGGCCAATTCTAAGGGGACGAGGGCGAATAAGAGCACGGGGTAATTAAACAATGAATGGCGGAAATTGCCCCTCGCCCCCTTTTCCCTTGACCCCTTTGTCAAAGCTATTTTTGGTAACCGAGGCTGGTGATGACTGACAGCAATTCGTCGCAGGTCAGATAGCGACGATGGTGTTGCAATTTGTATTGATCGATCGCGAGCGCCAGATCTCGGGCATCGTCGGAAAGACCAAAATGCGAGCTGCCGAATTGGCGACGCTCGCCGCGCGCGGCGGGATTCGACAACGCCAACCGGCGATCAACGAAGCCGTCCATCGTTGAATCCGGCGGAAGACTCGCAGGCTGAGTCGCCCCGACGACAAACGTCGCGGATGAATGGACTTCGTTCTTGGCAGAATTCGACAGCGGCATGTTTCACTCGGAATGGACGGAACGGAGACGAAGGAATCCCGCGCGATTCCCTCCACTGCAAGCCTACGTTACAAATCGTGTTGGCGCCGTGGTTTCGAACGTCTTGACTGGAATCGCAATGCGCTGTCCGCCCCAATCCGGACAATCGTTACCGCTGCGGCTGGGGTGTCTCGGACGAACGTAGCGGGAAGCTTGCCATTCGCAGGTGCTGGGGCTGCAAGCGCGCCTTTGCTATTTCCTGCTCCGCTGTACCGGCACCCAATTGAGTTGCTGAGGCCAACGATCTTCGCGCGGACTCCATGTCGCCATTTTCGATCGCCAGAGACGCGATTTCGAGGTGCGGGGCGGCGTCGGCTGGATTCTTTTCAGCAGCCCGTGCGAAGCAACGCTTGGCTTCTTCTTTTCGCCCGAGGTGTCGCATCGCAATCCCTTGCAGCATGTCCGCCTTGGCGGGTGAGTCGTCCGTTCCGACGCCCTCTTGGAGTCGATCAAGTGTCGCGAGCAAGCGATCGTAGCGTTCTTGAACCAGATAGATTTCCGCCGCTTGCAGTTGGACTTCGGGGTAGTCCGGCTGCAATGCCAACGCACGATGGTAGGCAGCCAAGGCTTCGTCATCTTTGCCGGCCGCGCGCAGGCAATCGCCACGTAATCGCCAAGCATCCGGCGAGTCACGTTTGGTTTGCAGTGCAATCAAGCTCTGCGAGTCGGCGTCCGATCCGCGTCCGGTCTCGAGATACATTCGCCCAAGTCGCTCAATGAACTTGGGTTCGCCGGCGGACAGTCGAACCGCTTGCTCCATGTGCTGGACCGCCAATTGCTGTTCACCTCGTTTCCAGTAGGCTTCCGCCAGCCCCCAATGGGCGCGGTCATCTGCTTTGGACGCTTCCAAGGCATCGGCAAAAAGTGTCTCGGCCACATCCCAGCGGCCATCGTGCATCGCTTGGAAACCTTGACCCGACAATCGACGGGCGGCAATCGATTGTCGACTTTCGCCAAATCTGCCGATCGCCCGACAGCCGGTAACGGCGAATACAGCCACGGCGACGAAGGCGAAGCAAATTCGGGCGGCGTGCGGGTTCATCGGGGGTCCGATTGAGAGAACGGAGACCGGGTCAGTACCAAAAACGTCCGCCACAGGGCAAGATAGGGAACAGCAGCCGCCAGTTTTTCAATTCTTCCATCCGAATACGAACCGATGCCCGCGACCTTTGAATCTCTTGGACTCAAATTCCTGTATCCCGACAACTGGACCGTCAGCGACCGCTTGGCCGACGAAGGAATCGAGGGGGTCACGTTCGACTTGCCGACCGGCGGTTTTTTCAGCATCGAACGTGCTCGTGGAATTTCATCCAACGACGAACTGATCGACGAAGTCGAAGCGACCATCGCCAAAGAATACGGCGAGGTTGAACGCGAAAACGTCGACGGCGCCGAGTTGCTCGACGGTGAGCGGGCGATTGACTTTCGCTTCTATTACCTCGACCTGATCATCGTTTCACGGTTGATGATCGTCCGCATTCATGATTTGAAGTTCGTGATGCAGATGCAAGCCGAGAGCCGAGATTTCGACGCCAACGAATTGGTGTTTGCCGCGATCTTGAAACAGATTCGATGATCGGGCTACACCAAATCGTGTTTGCGTTTTTTGCGTCGGTTCTTTCCGCAATCACGGCAGACGCCTTGAACGATCATGCGGTGACCGGTGACGCGGAATCCCATGTCGGCGGCGACCTCGTCGCGTAACTGGGTCAGCGATTCGCTTTGAAACTCGATCAGTTTTCGGCAACGGGTGCAGTACAAATGATCGTGTTGGGGATAGCCATAATCGAGTTCGTAAACGGTTCGGCCATCAAGCTGGAAACTCTTGAGCAGGCCCGCATCGACGAATTCTCTAAGCGTTCGATAGACCGTCGCGGAACTGACATAGTTCGGTTGGCCACGACGGGGCAATCGATCGATCAACTCGTCAGCATCGAAATGATCATGCTCGCTAAAAACGGCGTCAATCAGAAACTTTCGCTGACTGGTCTGACGCAGTCCGCGTGTCTGTAGGTACTCCTCAAATCGCT
Source organism: Rubripirellula sp. (assembly GCA_041740415.1). Classification (GTDB taxonomy): domain Bacteria; phylum Planctomycetota; class Planctomycetia; order Pirellulales; family Pirellulaceae; genus Rubripirellula. The sequence goes on along the minus strand of JBGSLZ010000006.1, from coordinate 222,382 downwards.
CTTGGGGAGATAGCGATACGCTGAGCGGTTGAAGGGATTCAGACGAAATAGACACCACGGATCAATCAAATACGGCGGCGATTGGATGTTTCAGACTTATTATAGCCAGCATACAGCAGCGATCGATTCCGGTCAGCAATCGAATTCAATCGATGACCAGAATCCGCCGTTAGAACACTTCCGCGGTCGGATATTCCGACCGCGGAGCATTGGTTGGCAAGCGATCCACTACAAAACTGATCGAGCATTCGCTACGCAAACTGATCGAGCATTCGCTCGAGGGCAGCGTCAAGCTTCTCCGGCGTGTCGTAGTTTCCATCAGCGATTTGCCGGCGGATATCGGCGACCCGATCCGTGCGAATCTGACCGCCTGAGACATCGGAAGTTGCTGCGAGCCGGTTGACGCTCGTGGCGCCGCCGACATTGCCGGAACTGGATAAGTCCAACTGGTCGACCGGCGTTGCCGTCGGTTTTCCGGTTGGCGCGGTCGGTGCCGTAGGCGGTGTTTGACCGGCGGATTGAGTGGACTGAGTCGTTGAAACCCTAAAAGGGCCGTAGATCTGCATCGTTGAATTGCTCCCATCTGGGACTGGAACTTCCACCCACACGATTGTCGCCCACCCGCGGTGGACGAATTTCCGGTCGTGTGGAATGGATGCGAAAGCGCAAAAGGGCGACCGGGTCAGCACCCATCAAACCATCCTGGCATGATCGGTGTCTAGGCCGTTTCCGTGTTCGGTCGTCAGCGCCGCTATCCTTGTCCCAGGAAGCAATCCGTCAGCGAAAAGAGACTTTTCAGCGCGAAGGTACGAAAACATTAGTTTGTTCGTCATTTCCAGGTGCCGCAATCCAGTCGAATTCTGGAAAAATCGTTCCCGGGATATTCGCGACGGTAACAACTGCGTGAAACTGCTAGCAAGACCATTGGCCGGTTCCAGTTCTTCTGGCTATCAAACACTGATGCGGATCGACCGGGTGCGATTTTTCCAACGTGGCTGGTAGAATCCGCGGCCACTCAAATCCAGCCAGCGAGCCGCCGAATTGTCGATTCACTCTCCTCGCAACGAGGCCTCCATCGCCAGCCGCCAGCGGGTCTACGTCGATGCCGGTCGAGCCGCCGTCTGGGGACTCAGCGTCAATGTCGTGCTAGTCCTGGTCAAGTTGGCGGGCGGCATCGCGACTGGATCATCAGCGCTGATCGCCGACGCGGTCAATTCGATCGGCGACGTGGCCAGCGCCGTTGCCGTCCGCGGAGCATTGAGTGTGGCTCAGTTGGAGGAGGACGAGGACCACCCCTACGGTCATTCAAAAGCGGAATCGATCGCCGGCCTTTGCGTCGCACTTTTGGTCGCGTTCAGTGCGGGATTGCTGGGACTGGAGACCCTGAAGCGGTTCGGCCAGGACACGACGATTCCCAGCACGCTGGCTGGCGTCCTGGCGGCGGCATGCGCGGTGGCGAAAGAAGTTATCTATCGGTACACCAACCGAGTCGCCAAACGCCTCGATTCGTCCGCGCTTCGCGCCGCCGCCTGGGACCATCGCGGGGACGCCTGGGCGTCGGGTGCCGTGGCGTTATCGCTGTTCGCCGCACCCCACTTGGGTTCCGCTGGACAGTATGTCGATCCGATCGCAGCGGTTTGCGTTTGCATCATGTTGGTGTTCACGGGAATCCGGATTTTCTCTTCGACGGCTCGCGAATTGATGGACCAACAAGCTGACGAGGAAATTGTCGATCGGGTGCGAAAACTCAGCGCTGAAGTCGAAGGCGTACTCGGTGTCGAGAAGCTACGTGTTCGCAAGAGCGGTCTGGAATACTTCATCGAAATCCATATCGAAGTCGATGGTCAGATCACCGTCGACCAAGGCCACCGAATCGGACACAACGTGAAAGATTGCCTGCTGATCGAAATGCCGCGTGTCCGCGACGTACACGTCCACATCGAACCGCACTAAACTCACACGCTGCGAGCGCCAAGTTACCCAAGAAAAAAACCGGCCATCCGATTGCCATGAAAACGGATCGAACGACCGGTCAAACTTGCGATCAATCGCGTATCAGCCTACTGCTTGCACGTCCCACATTCGCATTGACGGCTTTCGTAGTCGCACACGTCATCGAGACAACAATCTCAGCCGACAGCGCACGCACCACATTAACAGCCCAACTCGTCCGACGCCAAGTCCGACGTGGTGGACGCTAAGACGCTCGCGGCCTTCGACGCCGATGTTCCCGATGCTGGGCAACTGCCAGCGCTGCTGCAACAGGACGGAGTTGTCATCGTTACGAATTGGCTCGATTCGCCGCATCCGCAATCGTCACAGACGCACGATTCGCACGTGCACTCGGCTTCGGGACAACATCCGTAGCCCGCTTCGCATTGTCCGCAAGGACAGGTCGATGTGGCCGAGGTAAGCGTTTTCGCATCGCTGCTCTTCATAGCAAACGATGCGGAGGCGACAATCGCCAGTGCCACGTAGGCGCCCAAAAAACATTCGAAAGATGAGTATCTCTTTCGTTTGTGAAAATTTAATCGTTGAATTTGCTAGTTGGTGATCGACCGACTGTTATTTCAACCATCTACACAAACGCGCGCAGTTTTGCTGCGCCAAAAGAAACGAATGCTCGACCGGTGAAGTCTCGACTTGAACTTCATCGGCGCGCGGAAAAGAAAAAGCCTGTGAGTCCAACACAGGCAAAACCGCGTCTGCAAGATTCGAGAGCGTGGGAACCCAATGACTTGATGTATCACCGCAGCAACTCAAAAAACACGTGCTGTCTCTCACGTACCGCGTGGATTCTGCCAGAGTTTCACAGGTCGCGGGAATATTCTTCTGGCAGCAAGATCGAGCCGAATCAACAGACGCAGCATCGTGGAACGGCGCTGCCAGCGCACCGCTCGCAGGCTCACAGCAACAACCCAGCGCAGACACAGCGGCGAAAGCAACAGCATCAAGGACGCAAACAGGGCGACGAAGAAGCGAGTGATTCGGCGAGAACGAAGCGACGTTGTCAGCAACGGAGTGTATATCGCTTTGTCAATCGATACGATCTCAAACTTTTCTGTAGACCGTGGCGGCAACATGGTTGTTCCTTTTGATCTACAACCAAGAAACGGGACCACCGGCGGTGCGATAATCGAGGTAGAATTCTGCCGTCATGTCGTATCAGTTCCTCATTGACGATGACTTTCCGAAAAACACGCTATGCAAGCTGGTCTCTACGACGAACTCATCACCCTTTCACGCCGGGCCGCGATTGAATTGGGGGACTCCCGTCTTACCGAAAGTGTGGAGGTGGATCCGGAAGACTCGCATTTGCTTGTCGCTAAGTTTCTTGAACACGCAATCGCGGGCGTGTTGGCTCGGTACCGCGGCAAAGATTCGTCCGAGAGGCAAAGACTTTTGGTCGATCGTATCATCGAGCTGATTGGCGATGAGGTTGACGAGGGTCAAATCGATCATTTGCGACTGGACTCGCCATTGCGACGTTTGATTGCAGTTCGCCGATCAATTGCAGAGGTTGAAAGGTTTTCGGTTTCACGACCTGATACGCCGCTATCACAATCAGCATTGTTGACGGGCACGCGATTGGACCCAAGCCTTGGCAGCCAGCTATGCAAAGAGATTGTCACGGCCGACCGCGTTGATATTCTCTGCTCGTTCATCAAGTGGAGCGGTTTGCGAATCATTCTTGAGTCGCTTCGCGAATTGACGGGCCGTTCTGGCGATGACGTCGGTATTCGGTTGCGTGTCATTACGACTTCCTACATGGGGGCAACCGATCCGAAAGCCATCGAGGTGATTGCAGCGTTGCCTCGAACCGCTGTTCGAGTTAGCTACGACACGGAGCGAACGCGTTTGCACGCCAAAGCTTATTTGATTCATCGCGAAACGGGTTTCAGCAGCGGCTACGTTGGATCGGCAAACCTCTCACGACCGGCTTTGTCAGAAGGGCTTGAGTGGACGACAAAAATCAGTCGTTATGAACTTCCGCATCTCTGGGAAAAGGTGGCAGGCACTTTTGAAACTTATTGGCAAGACGATGAGTTTGAACTGTTCGATTTGTCGCAGCCGACACAATTGAGATCAGCGATCGCGAGAGAGCGTAGCGGCGGCGACCACGGAAGTGTTCCAATTGCCTTGTTTGATCTAAGACCCTATCCCTTTCAGGAGGAAATTCTCGATGTTTTGTCTTCGCGGCGGGCAGTTCGTGACCACCACCGACATCTGGTGATTGCCGCAACAGGCACCGGAAAAACGATGATCGCGGCCTTCGATTATGCAAGAATTTCCCGAGCGACCGGTACCAAGCCAACACTGATCTTCGTGGCTCATCGCGAGGAAATTCTTCGCCAAGCATTGGCGACTTTCCGTGGCGTATTGAAGGATCAGAATTTTGGCGAGCTGCTTGTCGCAGGTGAAACGCCGATAAGCGAACAGCATCTGTTTTGCTCGATCCAAAGTTACAATTCGCGACGCTTGTATGATCGACCGCGAGACGCGTTTAGCTACGTGATTGTCGATGAGTTTCATCACGCCGCGGCCACCAGTTATCGGAAGCTGCTCGATCATGTTGCGCCGACCGAACTACTTGGACTGACGGCAACGCCTGAAAGAGGCGACGGACTCGACGTGCTTCAGTACTTCGACGATGCACCGACAGCGGAGATTCGTTTGCCCGATGCGATCGACCGACGATTGCTAAGCCCGTTTCAGTACTTCGGGGTTGCCGACTCGGTCGATCTGGACGGACTTACCTGGCATCGCGGCGGCTACAAGACTGAAGACCTCGACCGTGTTTATACGGGCAACGACGTCCGGGCCGGTTTGGTGATTGATAAGTTGCAAGAGTTGCTATTGGATCCCATGCTCGCTCGCGGCATCGGATTCTGCGTTAGCAAAGCACACGCCAATTTCATGGCCCGGTTTTTCAGCGATCGTGGATTACCGGCGACTGCTCTGACGGCCGACTCTCCGGCCGACGAGCGACGAACGGTCCGAGATCGCCTGGTCCGTCGCGAGATCAATTTTGTGTTTGTTATCGATCTCTACAACGAAGGCGTCGACATCCCCGAAGTTGACACGGTGTTATTTCTGCGTCCAACGGAAAGTCTGACCGTCTACTTACAGCAACTCGGTCGCGGGTTGCGATTGAGCGACGAAAAGGAAACACTCACAGTTCTAGACTTCATCGGTGCCCAAAGTCGAGAATTTCGATTCGCCAACCGCTTTCGCGCACTCAGTACGCGACCGACAAACAGTGTCGAACGAGAAATCGCACACGATTTCCCGCACCTGCCAAGCGGTTGCACGATTCAACTTGAAAAAGTTGCTCGGCAAAGAATCATCGAAAATGTTCGCCAGAGCATTCGTCTGAACCGACCACGGGTTGTAAATGAGCTTCGAACCCTCGGTCGCGTGCTTGATCGCGAGCCAACTTTGAAAGAAGCGATCGGGTATCTTGAAACGGACCTGGAGTCGCTGACCAAACGTGCCCCTTGGTCGCGACTGATGCACGAAGCAGGTTTTCGCCAACGCAACGAAGATCCAAACTCAGATGTTTTGGCGAAAGGCTTGCAGCGATTGTGTTTTGCGAATGATCTTCGTCGCATCGACGCTTGGACTCGACTGCTTCTTGGAAATGCATCGAGTGAGCAAAGTCTCTACGCGACCATGTTTCTTTTGTTGATGTGGGGGAACGATCCAGCCGGCGACAACTTTGAAACGGCAATCGACACCCTTCGTCGAAACCCATCGACCATTGCTGATGCGTTGGAAGTACTGAGCTATTTGGCGGACAAGGCGACGATCGACGTTTTGATTGGCGAAACCGGAATTGGACCACTTCAGATTGGCGGGAACTATTTGTCGGCGGAAATCTTGGGGGCATTGGGGCATTGGTCACTCGACAACCGACCGAGCATGCGAGAAGGGACGCTGCACCTGCCCGACAAACGACTGGACGTCTCGTTCATTACACTGCAAAAGACTAAAGCCGACTATTCACCAACAACGATGTACGAGGACTACTTCATTTCGCAAGAGTTATTTCACTGGCAGAGTCAGAGTCGAACGTCGATAGAGTCTGCCACCGGGCAGCGATACATCAACCATAAAAACCAAGGCTACACTCCCGTATTGTTTGTGCGGGAGACTCGAAAGACGCCAGCCGGCAACACGTCTCCCTATTACTACCTCGGTCCCTGCGACTATGTTTCGCACCAGGGCAGCCGTCCGATCAGCATCACTTGGCGATTGCGAAACCGCGTTTCAATGCCCGTCTATCGGAAACTGAATCAACAAATTGCAGGCTAATCTCGGGCCGGCGAATTGACGCTGAGCCTGAACGGGAGTTTGCGATCAGGACTACTTTGAGTCGGCGGATGGTCGAATCTATTTCGCGTCCGCCATCGCGGCCAATTGCAGTACCGCCCTGCCCTGCTCTTTCTCTAAATACGGACGTCCGAACTTTACGTTCACGTGATCCCACGGCAGCTTGTCCATCATTTCATAGGGCTGGTGAACCTGACGCTCGACATCGATTCCCGCGTCGGCGATTGCTTCCCACCATCGCTGAGGGTCCATGTGTTCGGTCCAGCCGTCCATCCTCGCACCTCGCTCCCACGCTAGTCGGATTGCTTTTCCGGTACGCCGATCGCCGCGGCTGAGCACACCTTCGAGCAGCGCCGTCTCGATGTCATGGCACTTGATCACGACGCTGCGAATACGACGATGTGCCCGCATCGTTTGATGCGCCCACTTGAAGTACGACCGCGTTTGCATTGCGTTCCACTGATACGGCGTGTGAGACTTGGGCACGAAGTTGGACACACTCGCGGTCACTTGGGCGTAGCGACCGGTGACTTCTTTACCCGCCGTCGCGATTTCTTCAGCTAGTTCAACGATGCCTTCCAAGTCGACGCGTCGTTCGCCTGGCAATCCACACATGAAGTACAGCTTGACGCTATCGAATCCGTTTGCGAACGCGACTCGACAGCCTTCGATCAGATCGCTGTTCTTGATCTTCTTGCGAATTTGTTCTCGCATGTCATCGCGAGCAACCTCGGGCGCCAGCGTCAAGCTGCGTCGACGGTCGCTCGACAACAAAATCGGCAGCGTTCGCAATTGATCGTTCACCCGCAGACTCGGCACCGTCACGTTGACATTGTGATGCATGAAGACTTCGTGCAGTCGAGTCACCAATTGTTCGAAGTGGGGATAATCGCTGCTCGATAGCGACAAGATGCTGACTTCATTGAAGCCCGTGTTCTTGTAGCTTTCCCAAGCCGCTTCAACGATCGTTTCGACTTCTCGCGTTCTTAGCGGTCGCTTGATCGCCGTGCTTTGACAGAACCGGCATAGGTGCGGACAGCCTCGCATGATCTCGACGGCGATCCGATCGTGAACACACTCGATGTAGGGCACGATCGGTGACGTGGGGAGCGGCATCGAGTCCAAGTCGTCGATCGTGCTCGGCGCGATCGTGGTGGGAACATCATCTCGCGTCCTGCGATGGGCGATGATGCGACCGTCCGTATATTCGGACTCATAGAACCGTGGCACGTAAGCACATTCCATTTTGCGTGCCAACTCCGCGAGCGCGTCTTCGCGTTGCCGCTTGCCCGCTTCGCCCTCCGCGTATGTGCCGTCGTCGTGTCGGCATCGTTCTTTCAACTCAATCCACAAATCGCAGACTCTCGGCAGCGCCGGTTCCCCGTCACCGATGATCATGACATCAAAGTAATCGGCCATCGGTTCCGGATTCTGACAACAGGGTCCGCCCGCTAACAACAGCGGATCTGCCATGGTGCGATCGACTGATTCCAGCGGGATGCCGCCCAAATCAATCATCGTCAATACGTTTGGCGAGCTGACTTCGTATTGAAGCGACAGTCCGATGACATCGAACTGCGAAAGAGCCGTGAATGTTTCGAGGCTGTAAAGCGGAATGCCATGCTTGCGCAGCAGCAATTCCATGTCCGGCCACGGCGTAAAAACTCGCTCGGCACACCAGTCTTCGCGACGATTCATCAGCGAATAGAGCACCTGCAAACCATGGTGGCTCATCCCGATCGTGTAAGCGTCTGGGAAACCGAGACACATTTTGCCGCGCAGCCGAGAATGATCTTTCACGACGATGTTACGTTCGCCGCCGACGTACTGGGCCGGCATTTGGACGTGCGGCAAAACGCGGGATTCGAGGAGTTCTCGTCGTGCGTGTTGAATCATCAAGTTTCTCTAGAAAGACGTGGTTCCGCGACTCCGTTCGCGGAGAGTGTCGCGCGGGCACGTTCTCGGATCTTGTCAGTACCGTTAAAGTGTGTCCGACATACCACACTTGATGCAAGAGATACCGAGGAGACCCGAGCGGTGAGCGATTTTGAAGTGGTCGGAAAGGTCGATGATTTCGAAGAAAACCGGGGCCGAGCAGTGACGGTAGGTGATCGCATGGTCGCCGTCTTTCGCAAAGGTGAAGACTGGTACGCGATCGACGACATGTGTCCCCACATGGGCGCCTCGCTCGCCGAAGGTTACGTCGAAGACCACAGCGTCACGTGTCCGTGGCACGCTTGGCGTTTTTGCATCAAGGACGGAACTTGGGAAGACAATCCGCGAGTCAAAGTCGACGCTTTCGAGGTCAAGGTCGAGGGCAACGATGTGTTGGTTCGACCGTTCGAGAAGCGAGAAACAGATTCGTAAAACGCACTACCAGGTCTCGCCCCGCAGCCTCGCAATTTCCATCGCGTCTTTGTCGCCGCGGCCCGACAGGCACACCACCAAATGCTCGTCCGGCGACATTTCAGCAGCCAACGTCATCGCTTTGGCGACCGCATGCGATGTTTCGAGCGCGGCGATGATGCCTTCGGTTCGGGCGAGTTTGTCGAAAGCTTCCAGCGCCGCCTTGTCACCGCATTCCAGATAATCGACGCGGCCCGTGTCCTTCCAATAGCTGTGTTCGGGGCCGACACCGGGATAATCCAATCCGGCGCTCATCGAATGCACGTCGCACGTTTGACCATCTTCGTCTTGCATCACGTAGCTGAAACTACCGTGCAAAACGCCTGGACGCCCAAACGTTAATGGCGATGCGTGATCGCCCGGGTTGTGTCCGCGTCCACCCGCTTCGACGCCGACCAACCGAACCGCCTCGTCTTCGACGAAGGGAAAAAACATTCCGGCCGCGTTGGATCCGCCGCCGACGCACGCCACAACGCAATCTGGTAATCGACCGAACGTATCACGACATTGCTCGCGAGTCTCGCGTCCGATGATCGACTGGAAGTCTCGCACCATCATCGGGAACGGATGCGGCCCGATCACGCTGCCGATGATGTAATGCGTATTCTCGACCGACGACATCCAATCTCGCATCGCTTCGTTGACGGCATCACGCAGCGTCTTTGATCCGCTCTCGACGGGACAAATCGTTGCCCCCATCAACTTCATACTGAACACATTGGGCTTCTGCCGGCGAATGTCCTCGCTGCCCATGTACACGGTGCAGGGCAAACCGAAATGGGCGCAAGCGGTCGCGGTGGCCACTCCGTGCTGTCCAGCGCCCGTCTCGGCGATCACGCGAGTTTTTCCCATCCGCAACGTCAACAGCGCCTGACCGATCGTGTTGTTGATCTTGTGGGCACCGGTATGGTTGAGGTCTTCGCGTTTGAGCCAAATTTGCGCGCCGCCGACCGCATCGCTCATCCGCTTGGCGTGATACAAAGGGCTTGGTCGACCGACGAATGTTTTGAGTAGTCCGTTGAGTTCGCGGGTGAACTCTGGATCTTTCTTGGCCTTTTCGTACTCTTCGCAAAGCTGATCGAGTGCGCGAGTCAGCGTTTCGGGAACGAACCGTCCCCCGAACTCGCCAAAACGTCCGCGGGCATCGGGAACGGCTGACGTAGCATGGTCAGCGGCGGGAGTACTCATATTGTGATTTCGCGAGTGGGCGGTGAGATTGTCGACGGCGTTTCTACACTGATGAACCTCGATTCTCGCTCGGACATAACATTCGGTCAACGCGATGCCTTCCAATGACACCGTTCCACCAGCGATCCGCACCGTGATTGGCGTTGATTTCAGCGGCGCCGCGCGGTCTGGAAAAACAGCTTGGATGGCCGAAGCAGACGTGATCGATGGCGGCGGACTCGCGTTGCGGAAACTTCAATCGCTCGGTCGATTGTGCAGCTCGGATGAGCGCGTGGATGTTTGCGGCTATTTGCGTGACCGCATCCAAGCTTCCGATGAGACGCTGTTCGGCATGGACTTCCCGTTCGGATTGCCGATCGAGTTGGGATTGGTCAGCTGGTCAAAGCAGTTGTCGCACGTCAAAGATTTCGTGGGCAACGCGAAGGATTTCGGACGTGCGCTCGTGGCAATGTCCGAGCGGCTGAGCGGGAAAATGCACATCCGTCGCAGCACGGATCGCGAGACCCAGACGCCGTTTGACTGTTACCACTATCGGATCATCTATCAAACTTTTCATGGCATGCGTGACGTGCTGGCGCCGGTCGTGCGAGAACGTGCCACGGCGGTGCTTCCGTTTCATTACGCCCGTTTACAAAATTGCCGAAGAGTCATCGTCGAAGCGTGCCCGTCGTCAACACTGAAGCGACTCGGCTTGCCGCACCAGAGGTACAAACAGTCGGGGGGCAAACCACCTGATGTCGTCCATCAAAAGTCACGACAAATCATCCTCAAGGGAATCGAAAATGAAGTCTCGCTCACGCCCTACCAGCGCCGCGTCATCATGACGAACCCAGGCGGTGACGCGCTCGACGCGGTGCTCGCGGCGATCGGAAGTTGGCACGCCTACCGCACCGCCGACCACCGTGAAATCGCCCAACACGATCGCTATCCAATCGAAGGTCGCGTCTACTGCTAATCAAACACCTGAAATCTGTTACCTGACACCTGATACCCTTTCTCATGCCCGAGTTGCCCGAAGTCGAAACGATGCGCCGCGGGGTGATGCCGATTGTCGGGTGTCGCATCGAATCCGCCGAACGTCCACCGTGCCAACGGCGCCCGATCGCAATCAACCCTCGCATCGACTTAATCAATCGCCGACTGACGGGTCGAACGGTGATTGCAATCCGCCGTCGTGGCAAGCGCGTCATGATCGACGTCGACGACGATCAGACCATCGTCATCGAACCTCGCATGACGGGATTGGTTCTGCTCGCCGATCCGCCGACTGTCGAGCACTTGCGGTTAAGAATCACGCTTTCCGGCGGCGAGCATCGCCAACTACTTTTTTGGGACCGCCGTGGCTTGGGCACGGTCCGGTTGCTGCGATCGGATGAGATCGTAAATTTCATTGACGCCAGACTCGGCGTGGATGCATTGGAGATTTCCGCTGGTCAACTGCGAGACAAGCTTCGTGGCAGCCGCCGAGTCATCAAAGTTGCGTTGTTGGATCAGTCGGCCGTCGCCGGCATCGGCAATCTGTATGCGGTCGAGATCCTGTACTTGGCCGGAATCGATCCGCGGACGCGATGCGATCATTTGACGCTTCCACAGTGGAAGCGGATCCAGCAGGCGATCGGCGAAGTATTGCAGTTGGCGATCACCCATGAAGGCAGCACGCTCAGCGACGGCACGTATCGCAACGCATTGAATGATGCCGGCGGCTACCAAAATTATCACCGCGTCTACGACCGTGCCGGGAAACCCTGTTTCCGATGCGAAACGGGTGAGATTCGTCGCATTGTTCAAGCGCAAAGGAGTACGTTCTTCTGTCCGGTTTGCCAGCGAAAGTCGGGCCTCCACCCGTCTTTGAGCGGTCATCCGTCTTAAACATGCCGTCATCTTCACATCGTCGATAAACTGTGTACTCCCACGGGCCGGTACTCGCTAGAATAACGTGTCATTGATTCCTTTTGAAAAGCAGATTTCATGGCCTCATCCATCAGCCGTCGCAATTGGCTCCGCACCGCAAGCTTGCTTACCGTTGCCGGCGCATCCGGGTCAGCGTTTGGCGCGGTAGATGATCGTCGAAGTCGCTGGGACGATTCAATCGCGAAGGGACTCGATTGGCTCGCGCGGACTCAGTCGTCACGTGGTCAATGGAATACTCAGGTCTATCCGACCGCGATGGCGGCGCTGGCGGGAACCGCGATGATCGCCAGCGGCAGCACGACGACCCAGGGTCCCTACGCGAAAGAACTCGCCCAAGCGTCGGATTATCTGATCAGCAAGTCTCGCGACAACGGCTTGATCGGTGACCCGCAAACCGATTCGCGATACACGTACGGTCACGGTTTCTCGATGCTCTTCTTGTCCCAGATTTTGGGCGAAGAAGGATTGCTCGATCGCCGCGAAGAACTCGTTCAGGTTCTCACCAAAGCGGTCGAGTTCAGCGGCAATGCTCAAACGGCGGCTGGCGGTTGGGGCTACGTTTCGGCCCGCGAAGGGAACGACTTCGACGAAGGCTCGACGACGATCACGCAAGTTCAAGGACTGCGTGGCTGTCGCAACGCGGGCATCCCGGTCAGCGGCAAAATAATCGACGCGGCCAAGGAGTACATCTACGGATGCAAGAATCCGGATGGCGGAATCAGTTACAGCAGTCGCCAAAAGGGGAGCAGCCGTCCCGCCATCACCGCCGCCGCGTTGGCCGCGCTCTACAACGCGGGCGACTACGATAGCCAACATGTGCCGGAAATGTTGACCTATACGAAAGAACAACTGCATGACATCAGCGATGGAACTCGCGCTTTCGGACATTGGCATTACACGTACTTGTACTACAGCCAAGTGGTTTATCGCCAAGGCGATGAGCTTTGGAAGCCATTCCGCGATCGACTCTATGATCGAATCGTCAGCGAACAGCGGCCCGATGGTTTTTGGGAAGGACAGATCCATCCCGTTTACGTCACAGCTTGCAATCTCATCATGATGCAACTCGATCGGGGATATCTGCCGATCTATCAGCGGTAGTTTTGTGCGGAGGAAAAGTGTCTGACCCCAATTGTGCGAAGCACCCGAAGGGCCGGTTCCCGGCAATTGGGGTCAGACACTTTTTTCCGCTCAATGTTTGGTATAGAAAGAAACCGCGTTGAACGACGTTGTCAAAATTCACGCCATTCCCCGCATGAAGTGGCTTCGCCGAACGAACTTGTTGGTGGCATCACTGTCGTTATTCCTGTTCGGATGCGGCCAGCCCGAATCGCCATTGATTCCCGACGCACCTGCCGCGCCCAGTGTGGACGTTTTGGAAACGGCTACCCGAACGCTGATCGCCGGTGATACAACGAACGCCGAACAACGACTGCGAGACTTACTGATCGAACGTCCCGACGATCCAGCAGTCGTGTTGCTGGCCGCAACGATCGACGTGGCGAAAGGCAATCACTTGCAGGCGATCTCCACCGCTTCGAGCATCGATTCGACGTCGATCGAATTCACCGCGTCTCGATCGTTGATCGCGAACTGCGCTGCAACGCTGAACGGAGATGTGCCTGGATTCGAGAACATCGCGTGGGCAGCGATGGAGAAGGCACTGTCAGAAGACTCAAAGAATCTTGAAATTCGACGAGCACTTATAAAATTGCTCAATCGCCGCGGCTATCGACATCGCGCTTGCCAACACATCGAGGTTCTTTGCCAACACGGACTCGCGACCGAAGACGAACTAAGAGGTTTGATTCATCGCCGCGACGCCTATCCGATGGTCACGCAGTGTGATGCCTCATCCATCGAAGATCGCAAGTCTTCGGATGGATCTTTGGCAGTTGCCCGGCGATTCCAAACGTGTCGGCATTTCACCGAGGCGTACGAACTGCTGTCGCGCGAACAAGCGACGGGCTGGATACACCCCGAACACGCCGCGCTGTTCGGAACCGTGCTCGCAGAAAAACAAGCATTCGACGAAATCCCCGCATGGATCGAATTTTGCCACGAAAAGGCCGACCGTTACAGCGAGTATTGGTCGGCGATCGGAACTTGGTTGGTCGCAAACAAAGAGTACCCATTGGCGATGGGCGCGCTGCTGTTGGCCGTCGAGATAGATCCCTCCAGCGTGATCGACTACAAACGCATGACGATCTGCGCGATCGCGATCGGTGGCGAATTTGGCCCACGCGAAATGATGGAACGAGCAAAGTTGATCGAACGCATGGTCGAGCTGTCGACGATGATCGAGCATGGTTCGGAGTTTCCGGAACTTCGTCGGGAACTGTGCGACGACTGGCTGGCCCTTGGGAGACCGCTCGAGTGCCTGCAACTGAGTTCGCTCACGCCAAGCGTCCCTACCGAAGTCGTCAAGGTCATCAAGCAAGAACGTCTCAAGCTGCTCGCCAATCCAGACTACACGGAACTGTTGAAAGATTTCGCGCGATTCGGAATCTCCAAAGAGGACTACCCGGCACCGGGGCGCGAACAACTGCTGGCAATCTCCAACCGCTTGCCGGTTTCTCGTCAACAACTCGCAAACTCTTCACCGTCATCGAAGGACCGATCGCGCGCAACCATTCGTTTCGTTGATGTCGCCGCCAATGTCGGAGTCGACTTTGATTATTTGAATCACCCGAGACGTGTGGAGAAGTATTTTCGCTTGCATGAGTCTCTTGGCGGCGGCATTTCGGTCATCGACTTTGATCGAGACGGCAACCCAGATTTGTACTTGGGGCAAGGATCGGGCGATCCGCCGCACCAGCGGGGCGAAAAATCCAACCGTTTGTATCGAAGTTTCCATGATCGCTTCGTCGACGTTACCGATGCATCCGGAACAACCGATTTCGGCTACACCACCGGCATCGCGTCCGGCGACATCGACCAAGACGGCTTTCCCGACTTGATCGTCGGATCGTTGGGAGCAAATCGGGTGCTCATCAATCAAGGTGACGGAACGTTCAACGATACGCCACGATGGTTGGGAGACGCACCGCCGCTCTACACTGCTTCACTCGCCATCGCGGACGTTACCGGTGATCATCTGCCAGACATCATCGAAACCAATTACATCGATGATCCGCACTTGTTTGATGAGCACGTCGTTCGTGAGGACGGGATTCCCTCGGGCATTTCGCCGGCTCACTTGGACCACGCGCGCGATCGGCTGTTCCAAAGTACCGGGCGTCAATCGTTGACCGCGATCGATCTGGAATCGGAAGGCCAACTGTCGGCAAGCTCGCTCGGTGTCGTCGTCACGGACATCGACGGCGAGGTCGGCAACGAAATTTTCATTGCCAACGACGTTTGGCCGAATCGGTTTTGGGTGAGAGATCAAGTCACTTCAACGTGGACCGAGATCGCTTCAGTCAGCGGTCTTGCGCTCGACTCCACCGGTACAGCGACGGCGGGAATGGGAATCGCTTCGGGCGACTTCGATCGCAATCAACTGATCGATTTTCACGTCACCAACTTCTACCAGCAACCTTCGAGTCTGTATCTACAAACGATGAAAAACCTATTTGCCGATCTTGCGCCCAAGTTCGGAATGGTCGCGCCGACTTATCCGATGCTTGGATTTGGTACCCAGGCCATTGATGCCGATCGCGACGGATACTTGGATTTGATCGCGCTCAATGGACACATCGAGGACTTTTCAGTCTCCGGGCATGGATTTCGCATGCGCCCACAATACTTTTCCGGCGACGGCCACCAAATGGAACTCAAGCCCGTGGATGATCCGTCGGGTTATTGGGAAAACGCGAGTCTCGGCCGGGCTCTCGCCAAACTCGACTGGAATCGTGACGGACGCGTCGACTTGGTAGCTGGCCATTTGGATCTACCACTGGCGCTGCTCGAAAACCGAACCGAAACTTCGGGACATTGGATTCAATTCGAGCTTATCGGCACAAGCAGCGAACGTGATGCGATCGGCGCCCGAGTCACCGTCATAGCCAATGGGATCGAACTAACTGAATGGCGAACTGCCGGCGACGGTTATCTTTGCAATAACGAACCATTCATCGACATTGGACTCGGCGAAGCGAGATCCATCGACAATATCACCATACGCTGGCCGACCGGCACGTCGCAAACAGTTCGCGGTCTATCCTTTGATCGTCGTTATCTGATCGTCGAGAACGACGACGAGCCAACGGACATGACGATCGGGGCTAATTCCCTCTAGCAGAGTCCCCAATGGCGTACGCGTAGATCAGATCCTGATCGCGAATCACCAGCGTTCCGTTGGCGATCACCGGATGCGCCCAGATGGCACCTTTGTCACGCGGCAATTCGGTCTGTTGTGGCAACGTAAGCTTTCCCGTCGACTTCCAACCTTCGCGACTGGCATCGATGAGATCCAATGTCCCATCTTCGTCGTTGTAGCAATAAAGTTTGCCATCAGCATAAGCAATCGACCCGCTGCCGTTACGGCCGACTTTATGTTGCCAGATAACTTTTCCGGTCTCCAGATCTTGTGCCATCCAGACGCCGCCGTCGACCTTGGATGAACCATAAATCACGCCATCGACCAGAACGACGCCTCCGTGATGGTTCTCCATCGTTTTGCCCGTCAAATGGTACACGGATTCCACTTCGACAGTGCCCTGGGCGGGACTGTTCATCACCAATCGCGTGTTACCCGCCTTGTAAGCACTGGTGTGATACAAATCGCTGCCGCTGACGATCGGCGTGGGAATCACGGCGACTCCGTTACCAGTATTTGCATCGGAGAACAGCTCGCGGCCAGTCATTGCGTCCAGTCCGAGAAGCCCGTTCTTATTGGCAGTGACATAAAACGATGTTTTACCGACCGTCGCTTTGATCGCCGAAACGTATTGAGCGGGTGAATCGACGCCTTCACTTTCCCAAATTTTTTCGCCAGTGGCTCGGTTCAATCCGATCATGAAATTCGATTCGCCCGGCGTCACGATCACTCGATCGCCGTCGACGAGCGGCGACTCGCTGTAACCCCAATGCGGATTTTTGCCTCCATGCGTCTTGACCAAGTCAACTTCCCACTGGACCTTTCCATCGCTCTTGCCGAGTGAGACAACAACCCCGATATCCGTGAGTACAAAGACTTGATCGAGATCCACAGTCGGCGTGCTGCGAGGCCCGCCACCCCAACCGTGGTTGTAATCGTCGCCCGAACTCGCTCGCGAGACTTCCGTTTTCCAAACTTGCTTGCCGGTTTCGAGCTCAAGACAGTAGGCGTAGCAAGCTGATTCATCGGAGCCCATCGTATACAGCCGGTCGCCGACGATCGCGACGGCCGAGTAACCGCGACCGAGTTCCGTGGCTCGCCAATTCAGCTCCGGTCCCTGATCCGGCCACGACTTCAACAACGATTCGGGCGCCGCATGTCCATCACGATTCGGACCTCGCCACTGGGGCCAGTCCGCTCTCGCAACGTCCACGAGGATTATGAAGTTTGCGAACGCAAAGACGATCGATTTTCGGAGATTCATTTACAGACGGAGGGCGGCGGGGGGAGGAAAAATATCCTGGGAAGGGATCGAGCGTCCATGCAGAGTAGGAATTGTAGCAAACTTGATACCAATGTGATGTCGCGGCTAACTCGGCTGGGGCACCGCGCTGGTCTGCAGCATGACCATGTCGCGGTATCGACCACCTCTGACCAATAGTTCTTCGTGTGACCCGACCTCCACGATTCGCCCATCCTCCAACACCACGATCTTGTCGGCGTTGATGATCGTGCTGAGTCGGTGAGCGATCACAAAAGCCGTTCGATCTTGCAGCAATTCCGCCAAACTCGTTTGAATCAGCCGCTCGCTTTCACTATCAAGATTACTCGTAGCCTCGTCCAGAATCAAAATTTTCGGGTCCGCCAAAATGGCCCGGGCGATCGCCAACCGTTGGCGCTGACCTCCCGACAATTTGACGCCTCGCTCACCGATCACCGTGTCGTATCCGTCCGGCATCTTTCGGATGAACTCGTCGGCCGCCGCCGCGTTGGCCGCTGCGATGATTTCCGACTCACTCGATCGACGACGCGCATAGGCGATGTTTTCACGGATCGTTCCATCGAACAAGAACACGTCCTGCTCCACGATGCCCAACAGACTTCGATAACTCGACAGTTCAATGTCGCGGAGGTCGCGTCCGTCCAAGCAGATGCTGCCCGCGGTGGGGTCATAGAACCGTGCGATCAGATTGGTGAGTGTCGTTTTGCCGGCACCACTGCGCCCAACCAGGGCCACCGTTTGACCCGCTTCGATCTCGAGCGAAACATCGCTGAGCACCAATGGCTTTGTATCCGGGTATGAAAACGTTACACCGCGAATCGAAATAGCGCCGCTGACCTCGGCCCGCCTCAGCGACATCGCGCCCGCACGCGAAGGCAACTCGTCTTCGATCTCCAGCACATCCAGCACTCGATCCAATCCGGCCAGATTGTTTTGAAACGTCACAGCGCTGCCTGCAATCGTGGCCAACGGATCGAGCAACATCGTCAAGTAAACGAGAAACATCATCATGTCACCGAGAGTCAACTCACCTTCGATGATTTGATAACCGCCGTACAGCAACAGTCCCGTGGAGGCCAGCGGAATCACGACCTCCCAAATCGTTTCGATGATCCGAGTCCACCACCACGTGAAGAGTTGCTGACGCACCAAGAAGTCGCCTTCGCGAACAAACCTCGACGACTCACTGCGACTTCGCGAGAACGTTCGCACGACGCGAATCCCACCGAATGTTTCGGTAGCGCCGGCATCGATCTTTTGACGCTGCTTGCGAATGTCACAGTACAAGGGCCGAATGCGATTGATCCATGTTCGGTGCGTGAACCACACAATCGGCAACAGCAACAAACCGCCGACCATCAACTTCCAATCAACCAGCATCAAAATGATGAGACTGCCAATGAACTGCACGATCGCCCGCCACGGGTTGTACAGCATGCTGAAGATCAACTCGGCAACGCCGCCGGCGTCCTCGCGAATCAGGCTCGCGACTCCACCGCTCTTCAAATCGTAAACGCGATGCAACGGAAGCTTGATGGCGTGTTCAAAGACCTTGCGTCGGATCGCGACCTGAGTTTGGTTCACGGCCTTCGTCGCCGTCCAACGGCTGATCAGTGAGACGACTGTGCCCAATCCGGTCACGACTACGACCACCGCCGCGACGGCGTACAACAATCCCATTCGCGTTTCCGGATGCGGAAACGCTTCGAGCCACTGTGGCAGAGCTTTTGGCGGAGTCGTCAGCGCCGAGTCGATCGCTAGTTTGGTCCCGAATGGGGGAATCAGACGCAAGAAGATTCCGATGGTCAGAAATCCCAGCGACGTAACGATCTGTCGGCGATGACCTGAAAGCAGCCCCCAAAACGATCGGAAAAGCTCCCAAAATTTGCGATCGCGAGTTCCCAACTTCTTCGCGCTGCGTTCCCCGTGGGGATGCTCGGACGGGCGTTCGCTCGCTGCGTTTCGCTTGCGGACCGTCTCACGGTATTTGTCGAATCGGCTGTGGCTTGGATCGGTAGGCATGGATTAGTAGTAGTACCTAACGGCCGATTCGACAAGTCGATTCAATGCGGTGACTTCACAAACAACGAAAGGCCGGGCAAAGCGTCTATGATGGCGGGCTGACCGCGAGCGGGGTGACGGCGGATCAAGCACACAATTCAAATGGGAGACGTTCGATGCGATGGTTGTTGAGCCTAATGTGCATTTGCTTTGTTGCTGCGGCGACCGGCGAGGAGACCTTTGTTCCGTTGCAAGCCAAACGGATTCTCGTCTTGGGTGACTCCAACACGTTCGCCGGACACTACGTCGATGTCTTGGATGCAACCCTCCGCGACAACGGTCATTCGATCGAAATCATCAACTTGGGGTTGCCCAGCGAGACGTGCAGCGGGCTGACCGAACCGGACCATCCGTTCCCCCGCCCTGATGTGCACGAACGAATCAATCGGGCGCTCGCGAAAATCCATCCCGATGTCGTGGTTGCCTGCTACGGGATGAACGACGGGATCTACCATCCGTTCAGCGAAGAACGTTTCGCCTCCTATCAGCGCGGTATCAATGAGATCATCGAGAAAGTTCACGCCAGCGGCGCCAAGCTCGTGCTGATGACTCCACCGCCGTTTGATCCGCTGCCGCTCGTGGGAAAACCGGGGTTGGTTTCCGCGGATGCGAAGGAGTTCGGATGGAAGTCGGTCTTCGAAGGTTACGATGATGTGATGAAACGGTACGCCGATTGGGTGTTGCAGCAGTCCGATCGAGTCGAGATGGTGGTCGACGTGCGTTCGCCCGTGCTGATGTACCTTGAAGCAAGACGAACGATCGAGCCGCAATTCAGTATGTCACCCGATGGCGTTCACCTGAACGATGAAGGTCACACTTTGATTGCGGATGCGATCCTGGACGCATGGGGCCTCTCCGACCGAACGATCGCCGACGACGCATTGCTCAAACAAGTCGCCGCACAACAAGCCATCATGAAACTAGCTTGGCTGAGCGAAGTCGGTCACAAGCGTCCCGGTGTGACCGCCGGCCTACCAATCGTAGAAGCAAGACAAAAGGCGACCGAGCTAGCGCCATGACCAAGGTTAAGAATCAAATTTTGCGTGTCTTTTTGCCTGCCTGCTTCGTGACCCTTCTGTGCTCCCGCACTCTGCTGGCGCAGTCACCTGCGGAATTGCTGGACGACTATCGGCGACATGGGCTCTCATTGCCGCCCGACAACGCAAACCTAAATTACCTGAAGGAGAGGACGGGCACGACCAACGGCGAAGCCAATTATGTGGGGTCTCTGTCTTTCGTAGTTCAAGTTGGCCAAGATCGCGTGAGTTGGTATGGAACGGCTCCACGCATCTGCTTGGGACAATATGATGTGGCCCAATTGCTCTGCAAACATGGCGTGACAGCAGATGTTTCAGGGTTCAAGGGCGATGCGAGCGCCTTGCAAAACGCAATTGAAAGGCGGGACGCAAGGCTGGTCAAACTGCCGCTTGAGCACGGAGCGGATGTTTTCGCAGGCAATTTTTGGGAGGGCATGACAGGCACTTCATTTCGCGGCGTACGCAGACAATGCGGCGATCACTGAATTGCCGATCGTATTTTAGGCAGACGCAAACCGGAATAACCGAAACGGTGAACCACCTCTGCACCCCGCGCTACTTGCGCTCACAATGCTGCCATCGTTGCGATTCTAATCGACAACGGTGCGGACCCAACGATAGTGACTAAGCGGGGCGAGTTGCCGATCGACTACATCAATCACGATGGCTACCGCAAATACGATGGGGGCAAACAGCGAACTCTCGACTTACTTTCAAGTTCTCGGTCCAGAGAAAGCACCTCCAAATAGATAATAGTTCTTAGTCCATGAGTGCCGCACACAGTCGGATTGCGTGTTCAAAGTGACCCACTAAATTCGCAGAAGAACCAATTGACTGAAGGCAAGCGTCGTTGCCGGGGCTCGCAAAATTTCTGGGCCCCGTCAAGAACTTGCGCTTCGATAACTCAGCAGCGCGCGTTTGAAGACCCAGCGACTGGCGACCAGGCTTAAGATTGTTGCCACAAGTGCCCATGCCACCAACATCCACTCTTCGTTGGTTCGGGGGCTGATCGGTTTGGCGATCAACCGCGCTGGTACATTGACGACCAGCAACACCGGGATCACAAAAGTGAAAAAACCATACATCGGTTGACCCCAACCGCGGTTGTACATCTCCATCGGATAACGACTGAAATTGGTGATGTAGAACCAAAAGTTGTACAGCGTCTGATTTCGCCCAAGCCAAATGCTGGTCGCACTCAAGCAGATCATCAAGCTGTACATCATCGCCACGCCGCAGCCGATGAAGAACACGTATAGCACCAGTGACAATGCCGTGGGAACCATGGGATCAATCGAACGTGTCGCCAACTGATACAGCGCAACACCGGCGATCACCAAACCGGCCAAAAAGTTCGACAGCGAACTCCAATCGATCCGGCGGAACGAAACCAAGAACTGAGTATCGATCGGCTTGAGCAACGCGAAGTCGAGTCCGCCAGTGCGAATCAACTCGCTGAACTCTTCGGCGTTGGGCATGAAGAACGCCTGCACAATGCTGTTGATGAACCAAGTCGTGGCAATGAACAGAAAGAACTTCTCTTCGTCCCATCCACTGTCCTGACCGATCGTCGGCGTGTACTGGAACAAGATCATATAGAACCCGACGTTCATCAACGTCCAACCGATGCTGCTGACGCACTGAACGATAAAGTTCGTCCGGAACGTCATGTCCCGCACCATGCTGTTGCGTGCAAACGTCAAAAAGACTTTCCAATAACTCGGTTGAATCTTCTGCACCGAATCAGCCCCCAAATCCGCTGTAGCGACGGACGCCGCGAGCATACGCGAATCGGCAAACGATGATGAAGAAGGCTAGCCAAGCCGCTTCGACGGCCATTTCCAGCGGCAATTCATCATCAGGAATTTTCCCCAAGAAAACCGCGGCCGGAAAATACGCGAGATACTTGAACGGCAAAAAGTTGATGAACGGCTCGATGTTGTCGGGCAAGAAAGTCAACGGAAACATGTGACCGGATAAGAAGAAACTGAACAACATGTAAACAAACAATAACGAAGACACTTCTAGAAACCAAAACCCGATCATCCCGATTGCCGCTTCGAGAAAGAAACCGATAAGAAATCCCATCACAAGCGATCCGATGAAGGCGACAACGATCGCGGACGATGGCCAACCAGCAACGAAATAGCCTCTGCACAGAAAAAAGACGAAGGCGAACGGCAACGTCGCGACGGCATAGTACGCCAACTTGTGGGCGATCCGAGTCAGCAACAGAAACCCGATCAGGTCGACTGGCTGAATCAAATAACGTTTGATTTCACCCTCGCGGATCTCCTTCGCGATACCCGAGGCCAGCCCAGGCATGCTTGAAAACGCTCTGGCGATCATCGTCAACAGATAATACGCCACGATCTCGCGGAAACCGAAACCGCCAATCTGCGCCGCATCCTCGCCTTCGGCTTCACCGATCGAATCAAAAACCGCGTACCACAAGAAAATCTGCGTGATGATCGGCAGGAACCTCATCAATGTTCCGAGTGCGAAATCACCGCGATAAACCAGCCTTTCGCCGAGCGCAGTCGCTAGAATGGTTCGCCACAGCGAAAGCCGTTGAGAGATGCCGGCCGGCAAGCGCGATCGGGTCACCGTTGTCGGAGTCGTGGACAAGTCGAAACAACGTTCGCTAGAGGATTCACATCGAGCACAACATCCTGTCTTACCTGCTGGTGAGACATTTGACGAGACCCACGCGGGAGTTGTCTACAATGGTGTTCTCGCTCCCCTTCCCTGCCCCGCCCTCCACTCTTGGATCAACATGTCCGCAAAATCTGGGCTCTCGCTTGTCCTCCTGTGCCTGTCATTCACCATCGCGATGCGAGTTGAATCGGCCGAACCCGTATCGATGCCGTTGTGGAAAGGCGGCGCACCCAACGCGGGTGGCGATCAGGACGGCGACCGACCCGAGTTGATCGTCACGAAAGTCGAATCAGCGGCGCCGACTGCGGGCGTGATCATTTTGCCAGGTGGCGGCTACGGCAATCTCGCGATGGATCACGAGGGATACCAGATCGCTCGTTGGTTCGAATCGATGGGCGTGACTTCGGCGATCTGTACCTACCGAATGCGTGGCAAGGGCAACGAATCGAAAGGATATGGACATCCGGTGCCGATGCAGGACGCCCAACGAGCCATCCAAACGATGCGTGCCAATGCAAAGTCATGGAACGTGGACCCTGATCGCATCGGCGTGCTCGGATTTTCCGCCGGTGGACATCTCTGCTCGACTGTATCAACGCATTTTCTTGACGCCGATTCAAATTCGTCAGACGTGATCGCTCGCGTGTCATCGCGGCCAAATTTTTCGATCCTGTGCTATCCGGTGATCACGATGAAAGACCCGTTCACGCACGCCGGCAGCCGCAAGAATTTGCTGGGCAGCGATCCGGACCCGGCGCTCGTCGAATCCTTATCAAACGAACAAGCAGTGACCGCGCAAACTCCGCCGACGTTCCTCTTTCACACGATCGAAGATAAAGCGGTACCGGTACAAAACAGTTTGCGATACTTCGACGCCTGCATCGAGAAAGGCGTGGCTGCAGAGATGCACATCTTTCCGAAAGGCCGTCACGGAGTCGGCTTAGCCGTCGGAATGCCCGGCGCATCACAATGGCCAGCATTGTGCGAAAACTGGCTACGTTCCATCGGTATGGTTCCGAACAAACCATGAGGGCAATGTCAATCTAATCGCCCGAATTCAAGTGTCTGGCTAAGCACTCGCAAACAGGCGGCCACGGGGTCGGGGCGATTCGTAGTCTTGTGAAGACGTGTCGCCAGTGAAGCCGGCTTCGGGCTTCTCTTTCTCGATTAAATGCAGCGTGGTTGCAAAGTTTCGCTTCGAGTCGCCCAAACATGCGGCTGTTAGACGACGCACTTCTTCGGAATCCGTGATCTCCGCCAGCGGACGCACTTCCGTAGCGGTTTGCGCGATGACGATGATCCGGCCACCACAGCGCAGCATCGTCACTCGCGTGCGAGGATCGATGGCCGTCGTTCCGAGACTCTCCATGACTTCGCGTGGGATCGCGCCCGGTGCGATCGAACGCGAACCGTACTTGCGGGTCAACCAGACCATCGCGGCAAACAATCCCAACACCACCGCCAAACTGGACGTGACGGTGACCGCCGGAATCGCAAACTGACTACCCTTCGATTCGGCAACCGATGGATCGCCGTCGACCGAATCATTTTTGATCTCGAACGCCGGAAAAGTTTGTGGCGTGTGTGCTTGGACGCTGCTGCGACTGGCGTAGATCGACGGCGTGTCAAGATCCTGCGCTGCGCAAGACATCGATGCGAAAACGGCGGCAATCATCGTCGCGAAGAGATAGCGGGCTAGCGATTTCATCAGGCGCCCACTAATTCAGTGACTCGGATACAAAAGTTGTCGTTCATCACCAGAACTTCGCCGCGTGCGATCAACCGTCCGTTGACGAAAATGTCGACGGGATCACCGGCAAGTTTATCGAGGGCAACGACGGATCCACTGCGAAGCTGCAGGACTTCTTCCAATCGCATCTGGGTACGACCGAGTTCGATTCGCAAGTCCATCTCGACTTCGCCGAGCAGGTCGATCGGCTGGCGCTGCGGAGGCTCTGTGTCGGGGGTCAGATCGCTAAAGCTGAACGGCTTCGGCTTTGCGTCGGTGGAGACGTTTCGCCCCACCGCCTGCTCGAGTGAGTCGGAGGCTTTGTCGAGCAGATTTTCAATATCGTCGGTGTTGAGATGCTCTTTCTCAACACTTTCTTTGGTCGGATCTGCCACGCTAGGGCCCTTCCTTGGACTTCGGAGCGGAGCGGAGAAAGGGGTCAGACCCCAATTGCCGGAACCAGCCCTTCGGGTGCTTCACACAATTGGGGTCTGACCCCTTTTTCCACTTCTTCCTGGACTTACTGTTCCATCAACTGGTACGACTTAAAACCGACACCAAGCAACAGATCTTCTTCGAGTAAGTGGTTACACTTCGTCAAAATCCCGCGTTCGAGCAAGCCCAAATTGTTTTCGCCGAGTTCTTCGAGCGAGCTGTTGCGGATTTTCATGCGGATCGCGTTCCGTAGGCGACCTTCCTTGGAACCAAATTCTGTCTTCATTTTGGCTTCGTTTTTCTTACGGATCAGTCCGTACAGGTTCAATTCGACGCGGTAGACCCGTTCGGTATCGTGCGGGCTGAAGATTTCCCCATACATACCCAACTGGAACTCGACGACCTTATTTTCATCGGACGCGATCTCTTCGGCCGCGACTTCGCCCTCTTGAACCGATTTGATCAACTTTGCTTCGGCCATGGCGCTGATGTCGTCGGCGCTGGGGACGAAGAAAAAAAACATCGCCGTTTCCAGCAAAATCACGACGGCGACGAAAGCGATGATCAGCGTCCGACCGCCGCCACCGCGTGGCGGAGTGTCCGGCGATTCGGTCGCGTTTTCAGGCGTCTGTTTATCTTCGGCCATTACGGTTTCCCTTGGCTTGAATTATCGACTTGTATGGTTGCGGCGTTGCGTTCGTCGGGTGTTCCCGACAAATCTTCGACCGTTTCATCGAGCATGAATACCTCGACACGAGAATTCTTGGCAACGGCAGTACCACCGCCACTCAGGCTCATAGGTTCGCTATCGGCGGCTGACGAGATTCGGAAACGTTGAGGATTGAGGTCCTCTTGCTTGACTAAGAATCTTTGGACTGCCGCGGAACGGCGGATGCCCAACATCAAAGCTTCGTCCGTGCCCCGCGTGCGGGCTGCATACTCAGCCGAAACGTGTCCGCGGACTTCGATTTTCTGCGGCTTGCCTCGCATTTGTGACGCCAAGTCATGCAGCACGATTTCCGATTGCTTGGAGAGCACATCTGAACCGATTTCAAAGAAGACGACTGAGCCGACGGCCGTCATTTGGCCGGGACGGACGATGCGAACCAACGGTTCTTCACCGACCGGTGCCTTTTCGGGTACGCCGCCGCTTGCTGTGTCTTTCTTCTTTGCTCGTCCGGTCGTCGCCAACGTGGTGTAGGCGGTGCTGCGAGGACGGGAATCGCCCGGAGTCAAAGCTTCGATCGTCTTTGCGTAGCCGAACTGTTGCTGCATCGAGTCCACCAGCGCTTGATAGGTTTCTTCTTCTTTGATTTCGCTCAGCGATACCAACATGATGAAGAACGTCAACAACAGGCTCATCATATCGCCGAACGTGACCACCCATTCCGGGATCATGATCGGTGCGGGTTCGTCGTTCATGATTTACTCCGCGGATCGTTGTTTGGGTGGCAAGAACGTACGCAGCTTTTGATCGATCGCACGGGGACTCTCACCCGACTGGATCGCCATCACTCCGCGAATTGCGATTTCAAGACTGACCATTTCGTTGCGGCTGATCAGGCCCAGCTTTTCTGCGAACGGACAGAACAGGACGTTCGCCACGATGGCACCATAGAGTGTCGTGATCAGTGCAACCGCCATACCGGCACCGATGCCAGACGGATCGGACATGTCTTGAAGCATCATGATCAAACCCAGCAGTGTTCCGATCATCCCGTACGCAGGTGCGAAACGACCGATCTGGTCCATGATGCTCTTGCCTTCGCGGTGTCGCGCTTGGATCGCTTCGACTTCCGTTCGCAACACTTCTTCAACGACTTCGGGAGTGCTGCCGTCAACGGCCATTTGAATGCCAGTCTTCACCAATGGATTAGCGATGTCGGCGACTTTCGATTCTAAGGCGAGCAATCCATCGCGTCGCGCCGTTTCCGCTAATTCAACAATCTGTTTGATCAGTAGTAGTCGGTTCTCGCCCTTGTTGAGCATCACTTTTAGCATGATCAGCGGTGACTTCAGCATGCTGCCCAATGGGAAGCAAATGAATGCCGCCGCCACGGCACCGCCGACCACCACCAAGAATGAAGGGATGTCGATGAAAGCCGAAAAGGGTGCGTTGCCCAGTGCGATCGATCCTACGATCAATCCAACGGCAAAGATCACTCCGACGATACTGGCGATGTCCATGATAGGCTACTATTCTGCTTGATCGAGACGGTATTGATTCAGAAAGGGACGATTGGGATCGTGTGCTAAACGCGATAGGGCGTCGCCGGCATTGGCATGAAGTGTTTTTTCTGCTGATAGTCGACTGCGCGTTCAATGACTTCGTCCATCGATTCGGTAACGACGATGCGGTCACCCGATGTCAGCGTGATGAACGTGTCGGGACGCCGCTCGATGTAGCGAATCAATTCGGCGTTGAGCACGAATTGCTCGCCGTCGAGTCGAGTGAGTTTGATCATCAAAGGGGTCCCGAACATGAGCATGGAACGTTTACAGCCAGTGAAAGCTAGATCACGTTGGACGCGCGGGACGGATGTGGTGAAAAAGAAACACCATCTTCCCCGGTTGCTTCGACCGACCGAACCCGCACAACCGATTCAACCGGTCTGCCAGATGACGGAGAACCGTCGGCGTTGCGATTTATTTACCGCCGCGTCGTGGGCGATAGAGATCGAGATCGCTGCGACCGGCCAGAATGGCAAAGGTCGCGACAATCTCTTTCAATCCCGTCAGGTAAGAATGTTCATCCAGCGACTCGCCGGCCAATGGTGTGCCGATCCGAAATAAATAGTCAGCAGGAGTGTCGAATCCAAAGTCGATTTCGTCTCCAGAGCCGATCGCGACGATCACCGCCTCGAAATCGATAGTTTCGATGTTGCCGTCAGGCGATGCCAACGTGAGCCGAAAATCGGGTGGTATGTCGCTCGTGTCTTCGTCCGGATCGTCCGGCTGGACATCGACTTTCTCGATTCGCACGACTTTCGAGGGACATCGCACTCGACCGCTGAGCAAATCGCTTTGGATGAGGGGCTCCCACGCGGCCGTGATCCACTCGCCGTAGGTCACCGGAAGCGTGCGGACCAGATCCGGATATTGCGAGCCGAGCGCCGAGATTGCCAGTGGCGAGAGCGATCGATCGGGCAACATCGGTAGCGGATCGTTGTCACGATTGCGATGTGAATTCGCCACCGCGACCGCTTCGATGATGGTCACTTCGTAACCCAAGAATCGACCGTATAGGGCTGCTTCGATTCCGAGTGGTCCGGCACCGACGATCGCGATCGAGCCCGGTGGGTCGAGCGTGAGTGAATCGTCCTGTTCGTTTGCGTTCATCATTGTTTGTTAATCTTGTTCAGCGTGCGTTTGTTGTTTGCCAACGCGGAATGCGTTCAACTCGATTGCGGGCGTGCCGCCAGTGATGAGATCGGCCATCACGACCGCGGTCCCCGGCGAGAGGTGAACACCGCTTCGGAAGTGACCTGCTGCGACGTAAATGTTTGTCGCATCGGGGACGCGACCGATCATCGGGAACCCGTCAAAGGTCAGCGGTCTCAATCCCGACCATTGATGAACACGCTGGGCCTTCGCTAAGTCGGGAACCAGCGAGATCGCAAACTCGCGGAGCGAACCTAACGTGACTTCATCGGTGCCCAAATGGAAACCGACTTCTTCTTCGCAGGACCCTACCAACGTCGATCCATCGTCGCGGCACATCACGTATCGATGGCCGACGTTGACGACGCTGCGTAATAGCGGTTCGTCTGTTTTCAACATCATTATCTGGCCACGAATCGGCACGATCGATTTCCCAAGTTGCAGAACTTCCGCAACCTGACCGGTCCAACTTCCGCCACAAACGATGACCGCATCCGCTTCATGCAACTGCGAACCACACATGACTGCGGCCGAAGTTGCCGAAGATCGAAGACCATCCACGCAAGCGTTTTCGATCAACGTCACGCCGGCCAACTTGCATGCCGCGACGAGCGCCTTCAAGTAACGCGGCGTTCGTATCTGATGCTCGTCGGGTACCCACCATGCGGCAGCCGAATGGATACCATCGTCGGCGACTCGGGTGATCCAATTGGCGATCGCCGGTTCGCGGCGGGCCACTTCGTCGACGGGAACCGATTCGCAGTCAATGTTCAAGTCTTTCCAGTATCCACACATTCCGATCATCGACGCTCGCTCGCCTCGGGTGTCGGCCAAGTACCAACCGCCGCAGCGTCGCAAGCCGATGTCGATCGACGTGATTCTTTCTAGCTCGTCGACCCATTGCGTGAATAAACGGTGTGACATCCCTCGCAACTTGTCGATCGGATCCGTGGCTGTATCGAAGTTTGCTGGCGGCAAGATACCGGCCGCTGCCCACGACGTTGCCTTGCCGACCTCCGCGCGATCGAGAACCGTTACGGATAGCCCGCGACGAGATAACTCCCACGCTAAGCTTAAGCCGACAACACCGCCGCCGACGATCAACACCGTTTTTGTCATGAGTCAAAGTCTGAGTTGTCGGTCGAACGGAGCACTCGACCGATTTCACGTCCGAGCGTCACCGCCGAATCGGAATGCGACGCCAAATGAATTTGCAGCCGACTCAATTCGGCGTCGGTATCAATGTCTTCTCGTTCGTCGAGCATCACCAGATTCAAACCGATTTCCTCAATGCGCCGGCGAGTGATGGCGAACACGTCGGGAGTGCTCCAAGGTACATCCGCGAACAATCTTTCTAACTGGCCGGTCGTGCGGTTCGAAGAACGTATGCCGATCAGATAATACCCGCCATCGACGGCCGGTCCCAACACGATATCGGCGTCGTCGAGGGCCAAGCTTGCGTGGTCGATGTCATGCAGGGCTAACAGGGGGCAATCAGCGCCGATCAGAATTGCCGATCCATGATCTCGCAGTCTCGCGGCGAACCAACGGCACATTCGTTCGCCCAAGTCACCTTCGCCCTGAGCCACCAAGCCCCAGGTTTCCGTCCAGCCAGCCAGATTTCGCCAATCCCATAGCTGCTGTTCATGATCGTCGGGAGCGTAGACGATTTCTCGGCTCGTTCCTGCCTGAGCCAATGCTGCGGACAGGTGATTGACAAAAAGCCGGTGCAACCGGGCTGCTCGATACAATCCGATCGACGCGGCTAAGCGTGTCTTGACGCGTCCGGGAATCCAGTACTTGGTCATCATGCCAACGCAAAGCCTACGATCACCCAAAAAACTGGCGTCATCCGTGGACACCACGGGTCGTTCGGAACGCGGATCGGTGTGGCTCAACGGAACACTTGGGCGGGGAAATAGATCGCAAGATTTGATGGTTGCGACTAGACTGATGCTTAACGACTCGCCTTGAACGTGTTATCTTCTCACACCTCCCTTTATCTCTCCATGGGGTCACGGTCGGCAGCCCATGTCGCAGCAACAGCTAACCTCCCAGCGCTTCCTCGAGAACGTCGCCAAGAGCGGCCTCGTTGATCCGAAAGTATCGGATCGGCTGGTCGCGAAGGTTCGCGAAAAACTGGGCGGCGAATTGCCCGCCAATCCTAAGCGACTGGCTGGGATTTTCAAGAAAGAAAACCTGCTCACCGCTTGGCACATCGAGAAGCTGTTGGCAGGCAAGTACAAAGGTTTTTTCCTGGGCAAGTATAAACTGCTCGGGCACATCGGCACCGGCGGTATGAGCAGCGTTTATCTTGCTCAGCACGTTCGGATGGGTGACAAGCGCGCGATCAAGGTGTTGCCGAAAAGCAGGGTTCGCGATGCGACGTATTTAGCAAGGTTTCAGTTGGAAGCGAAAGCCATCGCATCGCTCAGCCATCCTAACATCGTGATGGCTTACGACATCGACAATGAAGACGATGTTCATTACATCGTGATGGAGTATGTCGACGGCCTCGATTTTCAACAGTTGGTCAAACGTGATGGCGCCATGGACTTCGCCACGGCCGCGGGTGTGATCGCCCAAGCCGCGCGTGGTTTGGAACATGCCCATGCCAAGGGCGTGATCCATCGCGATGTCAAACCAGCCAACCTGTTGGTCGACTCACACGGAAACGTCCGTTTGCTGGACATGGGACTCGCCTTGGTGACGGCCGGCGACGAGCAATCGTTGACGGTGGCCAACAACGAGAATGTTCTGGGCACAGCCGATTATTTGGCGCCCGAACAAGCGCTCAACAGCCACACCGTGGATCACCGCGCCGACATTTACGGGCTCGGCTGCACGTTCTATTTCTTGCTGACCGGAAAACCACCCTTCAGCGACGGCACGCTTGCCCAACGCATCGCGAAACATCAAACCGAAATGCCGACTGCGATTCGGCAACTTCGATCCGATTGCCCCGGCGAGCTTGAGGGCATCTGCGTCAAGATGATTCAAAAGGATCCGAAGTATCGTTACCAAAGCGCCGGTGATGTTGCGGAAGTACTCGAGAAATATGTAGCCGCTATACCCAAGGGCACCAAAGTCATTTCTGGAACCAGTCCGCGACACGAGTTTGAAGACACCGGTTCTTCATCGATCTCGCTGGAGGACCTTGATCGACCTTCGATCAACAGTGGCGATACCGTCACCAACAAGAACGACGACACGCTGGCGACCGCGAGAAAGGAAGTGATTCGATCGAAGGGAATCAGTTCAAGTGACAGTGGTCGATTGGTCGACGTCCGCCAAAAACCCGATTTGCTCGAGGGCAGCTTCTTAGACCTGCAAATGGAATCGGGATATCGACCCAATTCCGCAGTCGGCAAACGAGACGTCGGATCCGGCGTGCTCGATTGGTCATCCGGTTCGGGACGCACCGCGATGCGGGCTCCGGGAAATTCCGATGTCCACTCCGATCGTTTGAGCGACTCAGCCGTCCGATCGAACCGGAGTCCATCTTCGAGCGGAGTCGGCAAGCGACGAGGCCTCGATCCGATGTTGATAGGTGCGTTGATAACGGCCTTGTTCATCATTGCCTTGGCGATCGGCTTTTTCCTTGCAAGGGTAACGAGCTAGCCGCACATGACCCTTGTTTTGGATCGGCCTTATCAGTTTGTGCCGCCTCATCGTGGCAACTGGTGGCCATCTTTCATTCAAACCTTTCGAATCGTTGACTACTTTCTTCGACGCAAAGAGGGTGTCGTCGACTATGAATGCCGTGGCTTGGAACACTGGCAGGCGTCACTCGATCGCGGTGACGGAATCCTGTTGGCGCCGAATCATTGCCGATACGCGGATCCACTCGTACTCGGCTGGCCGGCTCGCGAGATTGGTTGTCATGTGTATGCCATGGCATCGTGGCACCTGTTCAATGAAGGCCGCTTCGATGCGTTTGCAATCCGTAAAATGGGCGGTTTCAGTATCAATCGCGAAGGCACCGATCGTCCCTCGTTGGAAGCGGCGATCAACATTCTCGCCGCAGCCGAACGTCCCCTGATACTGTTCCCGGAAGGCACCACGAACCGAACCAACGATGTGCTCAAGCCGCTTCTCGACGGAGTTGCCTTCATCGCCCGGTCGGCGGCTCGCCGGCGCCAAAAGCATTGTGGCGGACAATTGGTAATGCACCCGATTGCCTTGAAGTATCTGTGCGTGGGTGATGTCAAACAGTGGGCTGACGAACAACTATCGAAACTCGAACTGAACCTCGGCTGGAGTCGCCGTGGCGAAAGGTCCGTGCTTCATCGAACGCTCCGATTGGCTGAAGCACTGTTGGCACTCAAAGAGATCGAATACTTTGGTTCAACAGTTGCGGGAGATCTGCCATCGCGTCGCGACCGATTGATTGAACATCTATTGTCGCAAAGCGAAGAGCAGTTATCTCTGACACGAACGGACGATAACATCAGGGTTCGCGTTCGAGCGATTCGGAGCGAAGTCGTCGCTCAACACTTTGCCGCGACGACTCCCGTGCAACCACAAGCGGGTTTGACGGACATCGCCAGGGCAGCCGACCTTGCGCAAGAGTTGATGTCTTATCCCAACTCTTACCTTGAATCGGATCGAGTAACGGATACGCGAATTGTTGAAACGATCCAGCGAATGCAAGAATCGTTTTATGGCAAAGCCGATGTCACAGTGCCGCTGAAGGTTGTGATCCAATGTGACGAGGCGATCATCGTACCCGCCGAAAAGTCGACTCGCGGTGAATCCGATCCGGTGATGGCCAAACTCGATGAACGTCTCACCGATATGCTCAACAAACTGTCGCGAGAAGCTCGTTCCGCTGCGGATGCCGATCTCATCTAACGCATTAGCTTATTGCCCGTCTCATTCCATCGTCTTCATTTGAATAGTCAAAATCATGATCGTCGGCGTTCCCCGCGAAGTTAAGTCTGATGAGTATCGCGTCGCCATGCTGCCCGTCGGCGTCGAGATGCTGGTCCAGAAAGGCCATCGAGTCATCATCGAAATCGGCGCGGGACTGGGTAGTGGTCTCGTCGATCATGATTACCTGCAAGCCGGCGCGGAAATGGTCAGCTCGGGAGCCGAAGTTTTTGCCCAATCCGACTTGATCGTCAAAGTGAAAGAACCGCAAGCCGATGAGTATTCGTACATCCGCGCCGGGCAATTGCTGTTCACCTATTTTCACTTTGCCGCGAGTCGCGAATTGACCAACGCGATGATTCATAGCGGAGCAACTTGCATCGCCTATGAAACACTTCGCGACCACCATGGACGATTGCCGCTGTTAACTCCGATGAGCGAAGTGGCCGGACGAATGAGCATTCAAGAGGGCGCAAAGTATCTCGAGAAACCTCAAATGGGACGTGGCATTTTGCTGGGCGGCGTACCCGGTGTCGCACCTGCCCACATCACGATCCTCGGCGGCGGGATCGTTGGCGCCAACGCAGCCCGCATTGCGGCTGGATTTCAAGCTGATGTCGCGATTTTGGATGTCGACCTGGATCGACTGCGTTACCTCGATGACGTCATGCCGCCCAATGTGAACACACTCTACAGCGATCGTCACAACATCCTTGAACAACTCGAGCGGGCAGACTTGGTCATCGGGTCCGTTTTGATTCCCGGTTCGAAGGCACCGCAACTGGTACGCGCCGAAGACCTGCGACGAATGAAAGCCGGTAGCGTCATCATTGATGTCGCGGTCGACCAGGGCGGATGTGTCGAGACCAGTCGTCCGACAACTCATGCCCAGCCCACGTTTGTGATCGATGAAGTCGTGCATTACTGCGTGGCAAACATGCCCGGCGCCGTCGGACGAACAAGCACCTTCGCACTTTGCAATGCGACCACTCCTTGGATCATCCGCCTCGCCGACATGGGCGCAATTGGCGTGATCGCCACCGAAGGTCCGTTGCGTGGCGCGATCAATGTTCACGCGGGAAAAATTGTCCATCCCGGCGTCGCTTCCGCCTTCGACATGCCATGCGAGTCGCTGTGACTTGACTCAGTTTTTCGAGCGATCGACGAATTCGACTGATGCAGGTGAAAAGGTTTTGAGATCAGGGAGTCTTGTCTGGACGCCCTCCTCGGGCACTTCACGATTTGCCGTCCAGACGATTCCGTTTAGGATGAACCGTCGCAAGTCATCCATGGCCCAATTCTTGTAAAAGTGCGGCATCACAATCGCGAACCCGCGTCCGTTGTCGGCACGTTTCACGCACCAAGCAACCGTTTCCTGTTGCGGTGATTCGGGAGGCAGCATCGAAGTTGCGAGCGACGTAACATTCGGCGCCAACTGATTCTCTTCACCTCCGAAGTAGTTGTTGATATACGGTTCGTCACGCAGGGTGAACTCTGACCAGCCTCGCGAAATCGGATGCTCGGGCGCCGCAGGGCTGATGGTGGCGGATTCAAATATTCTGGCAATGCCTTGATGGTGCGGGCATGTCTTGTTGGCGAAGTAACCGCCGAGCCAACCGAGCAACGGATGTTCTCCGTTCTCACCGACGTCTTGGCCCCACAACCCAGTCGCATAATGGACGCAAACAATCCCGCAACCCCGCGACATCATCGCATCAAGCTGCGCCAACGTGTTTGACGTGCCAGGCAAACGCTGCGGTGGGAACGTGTCACCGATAAAGCAAACCGTACTGACTGAATCCAGCTTCGACGGTTCGTGCGGCCACTCATAGACCAGCTCCGCCGACACGTCCGGAACATTGGACATATTCTCTAAGCAGTGCTTCAGCAAACG
Organism: Rubripirellula sp.; assembly: GCA_041740415.1. Classification (GTDB taxonomy): domain Bacteria; phylum Planctomycetota; class Planctomycetia; order Pirellulales; family Pirellulaceae; genus Rubripirellula. The sequence goes on along the minus strand of JBGSLZ010000006.1, from coordinate 186,934 downwards.
ACCACCCGCGGCAACTTCGTGCGACCCAGGCGGATGCGTGCTCGGGCCAACCACAATCAACACCCGAGTCGGCTCGGCAGCAAACACGGTTGCCGCGATGAATAGAATCGAAAGCGTGCTCGACATAACACTGCGACACATATAGCATCACCCTGAGAAATCGATCTTCACGAAATCCAAACTGTACTTCCAACCACTTCTACGACGATAACCAATACTCGGCTACCTGCTTGTAATCGACTTAATACCCAGCAGGCAAAGCTTACCCCATCGCGTTGAATGATTCGCTGATGGAAAGTGCTTGTCGAACACCTCAAGTAATTCACGAGGCATCCCCAACCATCGCTCGTAGGTCTCCCGTTCACGATCAATCATTTCCGCCAGCGCATCGGCTCTTCCCCAAATCTTTCGCACGGCCCGCATCGCTACCACCGTGTGAACGAACGACAGAAATGGCGTCAGCCATGGTTCGACGACGTAGAGAGTTCCCGCCGATCTTAGCACCCGTCGTACCTCGCCAAGCACCGAGTCCAAGTCGTCCGGCAGCGTCGGCAAATGATGCAGTCCGCCCTGAATGATCACCGCGTCAATGGATTCATCATCGAAAGGCAGACTCCGGCAATCGGCGAGATGCAACTCGGCGGGACCGCGATACTGCGAAAGCAGCGTGTCCGATAAATCGACACCCGCCAGATCCTGAAACCCCAACTGCTGAAGCGCCACCAGCCCGCCGCCTCGCCCGCAAAACAGTTCGACTATCCGAGCATCCTTTGGCAACTTGTCGACGCCGAGAGACCTGAGCCGAGACGAGAACTTACGAACTTCTTCATCCGCCGTTTCGAATCGCCGGTACGCCGATTCCCAATCGGGATCACAGCATGTTGCACCGGAGTCGACGTGGCGAATGATGACAGGATTGTCGGCCTGTGTCATCGGAGCGACTCCGAATCGTTCGGCTGCAATGCGGTGATAAAATGCAACCCACGCTCGAAGAACCATGAAAGCGGATTCGCGTAAAGCCCCAACTGCTCGCGAGATTCTGTCACGGACCAACCGATCTGGTGATAAAGATCAGTCCATTTGCTCGGGGTCTGATAATTGAACGGAAGTTCTACACCATGCCGTGAATTACCCGTTCGATCCATCATCGCCAGTGTTTGAAAAGCCAGAGTACCTCGCAAAAAATGATCCTTCAGCACAATCTGTCGCTTCGCAACGCGCGCGGCTTCGCTCAACAACCTGAGCGGATCAACCGTGTGGTGTAACACGTCGATCATCATCACGGTATCGAAACTGTCGTTTCCAAAAGGGATCACGTCACCATCGAACGGCGTTACTTCGACGAATGCGTCGGAACGCACCAATACGTCGAGACCCTGAACCGAAACATCGTTTCTGTTCTCTGCGATCTTCGACGACAACCAGCCATCGCCGCATCCAATATCAAGCACTTTGGCGTCTTTAAGAATCAACTCCGTCAGATGATGCGTCAACACGTTCACTCGACGTGAGTGAATGAAGCGACCGTGATACCAGGCGATGGGCCCATTCATGACGACGATTGATCCCATGCGATTGGTACCCGTTCGCGTCGGTGCATTTTCAAAACGCCCGCCATCAGTGCCGCCATCGCGGTTTGAAATCCGATCGCGACAAAGGTCACTCCTGGGACGACCAATCGCATGGTTTGAGGATAATCCAGAGGCCCGAAATTAACTCTCCACCACTGCACGATCACGGCGCCGATCATGGCAAGGCCGGCGAAAACGGCGACCAAACCGAACACCAATCCTTTTTCGACAGTTAATATCTCTAGTCGATCGTGGGGCGGCATCATTCCCTCGCGCGCCGCAAAGATTCTAGCCAATGTCGCCAGCAACACGCATTGCCATCCGAGCAATCCGGCCAAGCTGGCGATCAACAAGGTATGTACGTCGAGCGCAGCGCCGAACACTTTCACTTGAGGAATAGCGAGGGCATATCCGATCGCCGCGACTCCGATCAGCAACAACCCCGGTCGAAAGAATGTCCACTTCGGACTGAAGACCAGAAACAAACGAAGCGTCCGCCATCCATCTCGAAACGTCCTCAAATGGGGACCGTGCACCTGCCGCCCGTCGGGATGCAAAGTGATGGGAACCTGTGACATTGTCGCATTTTGAAGACCGCTTCGGATGATCATCTCCGTAGCAAACTCCATCCCCGGCGATCGCAAATCGAGTTGATCGTAGAGCGTGCGAGTGAATCCGCGCATGCCGCAATACACATCGTTGATCTGGATATGGAACATCCGCCTGACCAACCACGACAAGAGCGGGTTTCCGAACCAGCGGTGCAGAAACGGCATCGCGCCGGGCAACACTCGTCCACCACCACGAGGCAAACGGCAACCCTGGACCAAATCAAACCCATCACGCAGCTTTACAATAAATACGGGCAGTTCGAGAAAGTCGTAACTGTCATCAGCGTCGCCCATCAGGATGTACTTGCCCCGCGACGATTCGATACCCCGCATCAACGCGGCCCCGTATCCGCGTTCGGAAACATCGACGACGCGCGCGCCGAGCGACTGGGCGATCTGCTTCGATGCGTCCGTGCTGCCGTTGTCCGCGACGACAACTTCGCCACGGATATCCGACTCGCGCATCGCCCGCAGCGCCTTTTCGACGCACACGCCAATCGTGTCCGCCTCGTTCAAACAAGGCATGACAACGGAAAGTTCCAAACTGTCGTTCAAATTGCCTTCCCCAGCTCGACGTCAATGCCTCTGAAATGAATCAACTACTCACAGATCAGAATCGTACTCGAATGCCGGGCGCTGCGGGCACTTCGGCTCGAAGTCCATTTCCACTGCCTGCGTTTCTGGTCCCGCAAAGAAGATTCATTTCGTCGAACGCGTGTTCAATTCTTTTTGCAAGGCATCCAGTTCATCAACTTGCTTGGGTGTCAGAACCATGTACTGGGTATTGGTGCCTTGGAAGTGCTCGTTGTTCAAGCTGTAGACGACGCGGACGTGCGACTTACCGGTCTCGCGGTCGATCCAGGCGGACGTATTGCCTTGTCCATCCGGCGGAGTCGTAGGTGATCGTGCTTCCTGAATCAGAAAGTCAATCATCGTTCTTAGATCCCCGACGTTGTCGTTGCCCACCATCCAGAAAACATAACCGGATCGCAGTTCACCGATACCGAGGCTTTCGAATTGATCGCCCGGATCGACGATCATGACGCCGCCCGTTCGAGCCGCGTTCAAGTCATAAGCATCGTTCACGGCCGGCGTCACATCGGCCAATGTCATACCCAGCAGGTTCTGTGTCGCGGCGATCGGAGATTGAATGGGCTTTAAAGAAACATTCTTTTCCAAATCATGGTCGGTAACCAACCATTGATCGATCGACTTTTGGTTTCCGGCAACATCCATCACGCGAAGTGTCGCTTCGCCGCCACTGATTCCGTCAAAGTGATATTGACCGGTGTCATCCGTTCGCGTGCCTCGCCACTGATAGGGCTTGTCGATCTGAATGGATACGACTTGGTTGCCAGCCGGCGTACCGTCCGAACGAGTTACTGTTCCACCGATCGAGAATCCCCACATCATGACGACTCGGAGATCGTCCCGCGCCTCAACATCCAATGCTTCAATGTTTTCAAGTTCGGCGTCGATATGCTGGTCGTGTCGAAACGAAATGGACGCGGTGCTTTGTCCTCGGTTCGGATCCGCCGCGAAGAAGCTCGCCTCGTAACTGTAAATCGCGAAACGCCCCTCCTTATCGCTAACCGTTCGTTCGATTCCCGCGCTGCCACCATCGATGCTCAAACTCGAACTCACCGAGGCACCCGCAATTGGTTTTCCCTTTCGGTCGACGACTTGTCCGGCGAAGTACCAGGAACTCGGAAGCTGGGCATCGAATGAAACCACTTTCCCAGGAACCAGTTTGATCTCGTTTTCGTCACCACCCCGCATCAACGTCCCGACCAACCGCCGGTGGCCTCGGTGCAGAATGTCGACCGCAGCGGTCGTTTCCTTTTCGATATCGCCTATTTCAATCGAATAGCTGCCGTCCGCATCCGTCTTGGTCGTCCAAGTTCGGTGTTCACTCTCTTCAAAGAAGAATCGTAAATCGATCGATGGAACCACGATGCGGACGACAGCCTCAGCGAGCGGTCGGTCGTCTGAGTCGGTAACGCGTCCCCGGACGACTGCGACATCCTTTTTCAATTCCGCCGTCTGGGCACCCACGCTCGACCCGATCGCCACGAAGATCGTCAACGTCAATTGATTGGCTCGACGAAAAAAGCTAGACATTTGAAAACTCCGGCGCATCAGCGACATCAATATCGACGCGGCATCACCGTCTTTCGCAGACAGGGATGCCTTCGCCATCGTCGAACCCGACGACTGAAAGACATTGTGTCTGATTTATCGAACGTTGGCAATGTTGACATCAAAAGAAGCGAAATTTTTTTGGCGAAACTTCTCGCGGGGCGGCGATCAGGCAGCGTTGGTTGCGGGCCCGCGGAAAGCGATCGGGCGTCCTCGTGGCGACTTGGCACCATCGCGACGAATCAAGAGGATTAGCATGGCGAGACAGACTAGCCCGACGAGGCCGGAAGGCTCTGGGACGGCGGTGACCGTGATCGAAGACCTACCGAACAATGCGGTCGAATCGTTTTCGTTGAAGTCAGCGAACTGCGTGGCTGCGAATGCGTCGTCATAGCTTGACAAGTTCAATGTCGTGCTGGAGCCAGCGTCACCTGCCGTAAACTTGATGTCGACTAAATGGATGCGGTACATCGAGGGCGACTGAAATACGTTGCTCGATCGTTGGCCAGACACCCAACGTGTACAGCGTACTGTGCGGCTGCTCGATGCCGCCGACGACCGCGCGCACGGAGTAGGCATTCGACTTGGCAAAATCAACCGCACCGTCAACGAAGTCCGTTGTTTGCGTGATGGGCAACGCATTGAGTTTGACCGGGGCACTTCCATCGGCAGACCGATAAACATTGAAGGCAACATCTTGCGTGTCGTCGCCCAACAGACGCCATCCGACGTACGCCTCGCTGTTTGACCTCCGTACCGCCACCACTCCACGGCCCCGTCGCTTAGCTTAACGCGGCGTTTCGACATCCGTTGGTCCTTCGGTGTAGGTGAGGGTCAGCGTTGGTCGGAGTGAGGGATCAGCGTTCTCTCGCGAGGCATAGCCTCAGCCACGAACCGCCCCTGCATCAACGGTTGTGATGAAAGTCGCGAGGCCGGAATCCGCAACTCGAGCGTTCAGAAGCGAGGCGACATCGTCACCGCTGAGCGTTTGCGCCGAGACGGCGTTGTTGACGTTCTCGTTGACGTTGGCTCCTTCTTCGGCATTTAAATTGAAGACCCGCGAACGATCCACGCTGTCACCACCGACACCATGAAACTCAGCGCCGAGCGTGTCCGCCGTAAGCGTTGCTTCGTCCCATGCCTGCGGCGTATTCCACTGCAAGTTGGAGAGCCCGAAAACGTCAAATCTGTCTTAATTGATCGTATCGTTTCGCGAACTGGGTACTTTGTGTAACGTCAATTCTGCGGATGAGATCGCATCGATATTCAGCTTCGATAAATCGAATCTTAGGTAGGCAATCTCGTCGTATCCACCACGATCGAGGTTGTACAACACTTCACTTTCACCGGTTCCATTCCAGTACACGCTCGATGTATCCGCGACGGGCAGGAGTGTTACGGTTGCAAGTAGGTTTCGAAGCTCAAGTATTTCGAGTCGAAGTTTGCGTCCGTCTCTCGACGGGCGTCGCAGGGAATATTTCATAACAGCAGGCGGATGGGAGAGGAGTGAAAGAATCGCAGTTGAGTCGTTTGCGTTACGGGACCAATCCTGCGATTGGGATAGCCGGCGAGTCGTTGGTGATCCCGTATGTTTGCAAGAAGTGTTTGGACAGATCTTGTATCTCGTTGCGATCCAGCGATCGGTTGAACACCAATGCTTCCGCGATGTCGCCGGTAAAGAAGTCGGTATTCGGTCCTCGAAGGTGATTTTTTCCAATGACCTTGGGCGACAGAAGTGCGGCCGGCTGATCAGCCTTGTCCTCGCCGATCAATTCGCCGTTGACATACAGTGAAGAACGGTTCTCAGCATGGTTGTAGATGAACGCCGCTACGACCGGATGGTGTTCAGGAATCGGATTGCCCCGGATGTGACATCCTTCCGTGATTCCATCCTCAGCGGTCCAACCAGCGAACATGCTGGCCTTCAAATGCCCTTCCCACCAACGCTCGATGACGAGATTCGGAGGTCCATTGAAATTGATCAGTTCGCCCGACTTCCCCTCATCGATCGTTTGTGGCTGAAACTGAAAAACACTCACGATCGTGGCGTTGTCCGTCGTGGAAAAAGGCGTCGTTATCATGTACGACTCACCCGCGAATCGCACGGCGGGAAGTCCGCCGATTGCGTCAGGAACCAACGACGGACGGAACTCGGGGTTCACTTGCCATGCGCTATCATCGTCAACGTTGTCTTGGTTCAAATAGTCACCCCAAACAGCGACACGCCCCGCTTCACCGAGCTGAACCCGTTTGCCAGCACTCAGCCAGAGCACTAAGTCCTTGGTAGCCAACAATTCGTGTTCAGGCGCCGGCAGACTCGCCGCCAAGACCCTTAAAAATGTTTGCGGAGCAGCATCGAATTCTTCGACTACATTTCCTTGTGGGCCGAAACGAACTTCCAGCACGGCAGGGCCCTTGAGTGTGACTTGCGCTCCTTCGGCGAACTCGAGCACGAGCAATCCCTCCGTGAGATGAATGGACTGCCCCGCTCGCAGCTTAGAAGAGTGCGCAGAATCCCAACGTTCCTCCGCCAGCACACAATCAATCCGCTTGATGATCCGAGCGCAGACGGTCTCCGACGGATTTGCGACCGCGTCGGATATCGAATTTGACCCGTCTTTGCTATTGGCGAGTAGTTAGATGGTGGCGACGGCGATCGAGGCCGCCACTGCCAGAATTGATCGTGGAGAAAGTGTGGTTTGCTTGCGGCTAGATAGAGCTTCGATCTGCGAATTTTCCGCATTGATTCCATCATCGTTCCGCGGTGCCGCATCCATGGACGGGTCAAGACACGCGTGCTTCACAAGCGCCAATTGGACTTCCAAGTATCGTCGATAGTAGTTCCTCGCACTTGCGTCCGAGCTGAGCAATTCGTTGAGCGATCGTTCTGCTGAGGATTCAATGTTTCATTGCAAGCAAATTCCAACAGATTTCGGATCTCGTCATTTTGTCAGCCATATCCATTTTCTTCGGTAGTTCGGTTGCGGTTTGGGCGTGACGACTGAGCGACACTTCCATCATTCAAGGAGTGGCCAACTTTCGGTCGACGCATTCCAAGAGCATCTTGCGAACAAGATTCAATCGGTTGTAAACGGTTTGAACGGCTCGCCCCATTCTGTCGGCAACTTGGTCTGCTGATCCGCCGTCCGAGTAGACAAGCTTTATCAACTGGCGATCTCTGGTACTCAACTGCGCGAGACACTCGTCTAATAGCTCGGCTTATTGTCGATTTTGACGCGATTGAGCGGGTTCTTCCGACGCGAGGACCTCCACAACTTCATCCTTTAACACGAGCGATCGGTGACGCTTTGCCGCTCGTCGAAAACTCTGGGTCGTGCGAAACGCGACACCGCAAGCCCAAGGGTAAAATTCTCGATCCTGGTCAAACTTATCGAAGCCTTTCCACGACGCGATGCTGCACTGCTGGAAGATATCCTCCGCATCCATCTCATTGAAGACAAGCGAATAGATGAACCTATCGATGCGATGTCGATCACGGGCAAAATGCCTAGGAAAGGCGTCCAAACATTGGTCATCGCTGTTACTCGACATGAAACGCATCCAACTGATGAAGGCTTCCCGTCGAGTCTCCAGGCATTGAGTCCATAACCACTCCAGCTCTTCTCGCCTTGTGGTTCCCAGTAAAAGACACCGAGGCCTCGGTTGCCTGGGACGTCTTTAACAGCCGCAATTACCGCGACTAGCATGTTATAGGTGTTTTGCTCCAACTGATATTCTCCGCCGACCTCCACAACCATCACGTCTTTATCGTAGCGGCTCATCACCTCTTTAAGATTATCAGCGATGTCTGAGATCGTTTCGGAGAAATCACTCTTGAGCCAAAATGGGTAATAGAACATGCCCACGACGTCGAACTTCGCATGATGTTGCTCAATCGTGTCGAAAAACCACTTGAGCCGGTCACTGTCGTTGCCTTGGTCAATGTGAATGATCACTTTGATGCGATCATCGACCGGCTTGGTCGCATCGTATCCCTTGTTTAACAACTGGACGAATCGGCTCCAGTTGTTCTCCGACCGACCGTCGGGCCAAAGAACTCCGGCTGGAATTTCATTGCCGATTTGCACCCACTCGGGCGTTACTCCCGCACGTTGAAGCGAAATCAGAACGTCATGTGTGTGAGAGTAAACATCATCAAGCAACTGCTTGAAGGAGTGATTCTTCCACAACGCCGGCTTGGCTTGATGTGCGGGGCCTGCCCAGCTATCGCTATAGTGAAAATCAACCATCACACGCATTCCCATGTTCTTTGCCCGAACCGCAATCGCGATGGTTTCATCTTTGTCGCAGTGGCCGCTGACCTTGTCACTCGACGGGTTCACGAAAACGCGAAGTCGAATGGAGTTTATGCCTCGGTCTTTCAGCAGTTGCAGGCAATCCTTTGCTGCACCATCGACATCAAGGAATTGGTATCCGGTCGCCTCCATCTGCGAGAGCCAACTGATGTCGGCGTCCTTCGCAAACGCGACTTGTTGAGTTGACGGAGTCGCCTGCGTCACATCCTCGCCGCATAGGTCCCGTTCGCCGCTCCCGATCATGACGAATGCGAGACAAGAGATGAAGATCTGTCGCAACTGGTTTAGGTATTTCATTGTTCGACAATTGGACTAGAAATCAGCATCGATCGTTTCCTTGGAAGCGCGCGTTCCCAATGCTCCCCACAAACCGTAAGGGCTCTTGTTGCCAGGAGCAGACGCACCCGCTCGTCCGAGAGCAACTCCGGTCGCCGAAGAGTATCCGGTGTCGATCGAGTCCGTAACGAACCGAACCGAACCATCGCCCATCAGCACGTGGGCGCCACCTTGGTGACGACTGCTAGGTGAACCCATCATCGCATCCTTATCGCTCGGCGTTTCTCCATCCCAGTCGCCGATCACGCATTTTGTGTTAGGGCCCAGAATGGTCGTGCAACTGCTGTAGATGGGCCTGGCGCTCGCCCACCGATAGCCACGCGCTGACCAACCAAGAGTGTTGGTATTCGCATCCCAAAAACGGGGCCGCAATGCATCAAACGCGGCGGCACCCGCAAAGGATGACGGATTCAAATGAAAACCCGTCGGTGTCTACTGGCTGCCTTGAACCGTCGCGATCGCGGTCGTGATATCACGGTCGCCCAGATCGGTGTTGATTTCACCCATCGCAATCGTGTTCGATAATCCGTCCAAGACATCACGAAATTTGCCGCTCACACGGAATTGAAAGAATCCACGGTGCGCGGCTCTGGCTTCTTCGGCAAGCCAACTCGACTTTACCCATGCCGTTCCTGTCCATTCGTTGCCATCGGTCGCGCCGTGCATCACCTTCGGCGTGTCACCCAGACACGCCGCGTAGTTCGTTCGCCCCATCGCGAGCAGTCCGACACTGGGATCACTGGGACAACGAAGCATCGGTATTTCGCTCGACCAAGGCAAGTACTCCGCTTGCCACGAAGCAGGCCCCATGGAAGGCCATGTTGACCCTGGTGCCAAAACACTACTCACTTTGCTTGTATTGGGGTTAGAGATCTGTTCCCACATCGCCTGCTGCTCAAAGAAGGGCGTGAGTCCAACCAGCATGCTCAAATACTTTCCGTTGTTGCCGCCGCCTGTTCCCGTGCCAGACGTGGCTCCGCCGCTGACACCGCAATCGTCAGCCAAGTTTGGCGCATGCGTTCCCGTTCCGTGACGAGGCAAAGCCTTGTAAGCGGAATGATAATTGTGGATTGCCAATCCGAGCTGCTTGAAGTAATTGCTGCAACTCGTTCGCCGAGCCGCCTGAACCGCAGGAAGCAATAAACCAACCAACACGCCAATGATTGCAATCACCACAAGCAATTCAACCAATGTGAAACCAACTCTTTTCTGAATCATCGATTTGCCGTCTCAATCAGGAAGGAAGAACGCTCACTTCGGCCTGACATCCAAAGTCAACTGAAGTCAACTGCGTCGCAGAGGTGGCTTTCTACCGACAAATTTCAGAATCTTTTGCGTTCGCTCGCGCATGAATCTCGACTAATTTTCGCCACGTGTTGCGGCAAGTTCGGCGTCACTGGGCACTTTCGCCTGCGCGGCATAACGAGCCTTCAGACGATGCAAAGAACACGATCAAGGTGTCCAAAGTAATTGGTCAAACGGCGAAGTAATCTCCCGACGATTTCGACTTTTTTTGTTTGTGCGGGCAAACTGAATTTGGAAATCTGCCAACGGTGTGCGAGTAGGAGTCTTTTCCACGCGACGCTGAAACGTCGCGGGTTGCTTACAGAATCCGTTGTTCACCCGCTGATCCGTGATCCGCGGACATTTCACGATGCCCTTGAAAAAATTGGATGAAATTTGTTACATCCGACTGGATTGACTCGCCCCCATCACTGGTAAAGAGCGGAAATGCGTTTCCCCTTCCTCGATCTATCCATCATCGTCCCTACGTTTCACGAATCGGGAAACTTAGTCCAATTGTTTCGTCGCATCGAAGCCACGGTAGAGAAAGCGAACCTGCGCTCGGAAATTGTGGTGGTCGACGACAATAGCCGGGACGGGACGGTCGAATTGTGTGCGACGCACCAATCATCGGTGCCTGTACGGCTGATCGTAAGAACCGATGAACGCGGCCTTTCCGGGGCGGTATTGCGAGGATTTCAGGCCGCCCGCGGCGAGATTCTGCTGGTGATGGATGCCGACCTCTCGCATCCGCCAGAACGAATCCCCGATCTTGTTGACGCATTGACGCGAACGTCCCACCACGACGAGCCTGCGGAAATGGTGATCGGCAGTCGTTACGTGTCCGGCGGATCGACGACCGAGGATTGGGGATGGATGCGTTGGATCAATTCCAAGGTTGCAACTTTGGCGGCACGCCCATTTGCATCTGTCAAAGATCCCATGGCAGGATACTTTGCGTTGCGACGCCAGAGCTACGAGTCGGCCGCACACCTGCTCGATCCGATCGGTTACAAGATTGGTCTAGAAATGATTGTCAAATGCAACTTTCGTAATGTGAAAGAAGTGCCGATCGAGTTCTGCAACCGTACGGTCGGTGAAAGCAAACTCAATCTTCGTCAACAACTGAACTACTTAACGCACATTAAACGTCTTGGTGCCTATCGTCTCGGCGAACTCATGGGATCGAAGGTTCAAGAGTCAAGTCCGGCGATTGTCGGTCACGTTGGCGATCAGCCGACTTCGCGCGCCCGTGAGATCGACGCCGGTGCCGAGCGTCGACGAAAGGCAGCTTGATGGCCAACGTCGAGAACGAACGATCGATCGATCGATCACGCGACGAAAAATCTTTGTGCGTCGGTCAATGGTGGCGTGAATCGACTTTGTGGGTCTTATTGATAGCGGTCGGGATTGCGTATTTCAGCCGCATGACCGAACGTCCGATGCGCGGCGAAGAAACGCGGCGTGGTTTGGTCGCCATTGAAATGATCCAGAGCGGTGACTGGATCGTCCCACGAGAACAAGGGGAACTGTTCCTGAGTCGACCGCCGCTTCAAAACTGGATCATTCTCGGCGTGGCTTCGATTACAGGACACGTCGACTGCTGGAGCATCCGCTTTCCGAGCGTCATCGCGCTGATGTTGACCGTGATGATGCTGTATGGATACGCGCGTCAATTCCTGTCACAAACGTGCGCGACCGCCGCCGCACTTTCTTATGCGACAACCGGGCAGGTGCTGGAAATGGGTGCCCTCGGCGAAACCGAGTCAATGTACACGCTGATGGTCGGCGGATCGCTCATCTTATGGCATTGGGGATGGACCGCAGGATGGAACGGAACGCTGACTTGGTCGATCGGATACGCATTGGCCGCCGCTGGAATGTTGACGAAAGGTCCTCAGGCGCCGATCTATTTTGTCGTCCCTGTCGCCGCCTTTTTTTTGCTAACGGGTCAGTGGCGAATGTTGATGACGCGGTCCCATGCGATCGGAGTCCTTGTGTTCCTGGCCCTCTGGAATGCTTGGAACATCCCGTTTTGGATGCGAGTCGGCACCGAATCAATGATCGGGATGTACCGCAACGACATTGCATTGCGATTCAACAACACCGGCTGGTCACCGCTGCTGAAACATTTGGTCAGCTATCCGCTTGAGATCATGGCCTGCCTACTGCCATGGTCTCTGTTGCTACCGGCGTTTTTGATGCCCAGTTTCTGGCGCGCTCGACATCGCGTTGATCCGCTCATCACGTTTCACATGTTGGCGATCGGCATCACGTTTTTCTCGGTCTGGTTTGTGACCGGAGCGAAAGCGAGATACTACATGCCCTTGTACCCGTGTTTCTCAGTGCTCGTCGCGATCATTCTCCAGCGGTGCTTTCGAGCCGAAGCCGAATTTCGCCTGAAACGGTCGGTCAAGCCGATCCCAGAGAATGATGGTTCGAGTCCTTGGATTTGGGTCGCATCGTGGCGACGTTTTCAAATCGGCGCGATCGCGATGATGACGATCGGTCTATCCGGCGTCATCGTTGCCATGTTCACCTCTGAAGGACAGTCGCTCGTTAGTAATCCGATCGTGGCTGCGATCGTTGTGAGTTCAGTCATGGCTTCACTGATCACATTAATTCGATCATTCCGATCGCCTGCGAACGGGCTATCGGAAACGAACCCGTTGTTCGAGCGACAACAGATACGAAGTCTGATGGCTATCGGTGGTTTCATTTGGGTGGCGTATTTTGGCGTCGCGATGAACCCCATCATTGAGCGTACTCTCGACGTTAGCGCGGATGTCGCAAAGGTTAAGACGATCATTCCGAATGATGAAACACTATGGAGCACAGCGCGGATATCACATTTATTTACGTTTCATTTCGGCAAGACGATTCCGATTGCCGGCTTGGATCCCGCGCTGTTGCATGAGAACGCTCGGTACGTTTGTTATTACCCCGACGCAGCGCCTCGAGATACGGATGAATTTCACTACGATGTCCTCGCGGAAGTTTCGGTCGTCAGCGACAACATGGCGCCACGATCCGTCATCGTGACGAGAAGATCGCCGCTGGCGATTGCCAAACGCCCATCAGAAGCCAGCTCAAATCGGCACTGAAAATAAAACACTCATCGCCAGAGGAGAACTTCATGAACCAACTGACCATCGGCCGCCGTGCCCCCGATTCATCCGATCCGATGCTCAGCAGTTTTCGACTGCTGACGCTGCTTTGGGTTTCGGTCGTCACATTGTTGATGGTGCCGTTGATGACGCTGGTCGATGTACCGATCGCGGACTGGATCAGTCGCCACCCGACGCCGAAATGGATCGAGAGCGTTCTTGGTATTTCCGTTTTGTACTCGCAAGCAATTGGGATTGCAGCGACCCTGTTGCTAATCTTCGTGTTCTCACGCAAGCGTCGCGCCTACCTACCGCGACTCGCGGTGTTGGCGATCGGCGCCGGCCTTTTGGCAAACCTCATCAAGATTTTTGTGCTTCGCCCGCGGCCGGGCGATCTTCAGTTTGATGCCCTCAATCACGAGTATGCTTGGATCTGGACGTTTGACTGGACGCTCACCCATCTGACCTCCTTCGATCCCGGAACGCGGGCATTTCCGAGCGCGTCGTTGGCCACCGCGACAGCATTGACTACGGGACTGTGGGTACTCGCACCTCGGTTTCGCATGTTCGCGACGCTGTTGTGCGTGGGAACGATCTTGCAACGAACTTTGTGCGGCGCGCACTTTGCCAGTGATCTGTTCGGTTCGACGTCGCTCGGACTTGCCTGGTCCTATGCATGTTTGCACCCGCGTCTTATCGGTATGCTCTTCGATCGTATCGAGCCTCAAAGCAAAGTGATTCCGCGATCGAAGGATAATCCATTAGCTCACCGAAAACAGTCAGTGAATTCGACCTGTTCGAGTGTCGCGGTGGGCGAACAACAAGAGCACGAACGCCGGGCGGCGTAAGTCGTAACTGACGAATTCAGTAAGGACGAAAATCTAGATCGGCAACCGAAAAATCATCGCGGTCGATCACATCGTCATCGTTGCGAAGATGCAACAGCGGAATTGCGCCGGAAAATGATGCCCACTGCGAAAACGTGCTCAGTGGTCCGATCACGCAATCGCACAACGAGAGCGCGTGCAGGTCCGCGACATAATGGCAATCACTGCAGTGAATGATCAACTCGGAAAACTCCGACGCATCGTGTGGTTCATCGCCACAGACGAAAAATCCCACTCGTTGCCCAGGATACAGATCGAGCGTTTCGTGCATCCAACGCCGATAACGTGAAGTGGAAAAAAAGTACTTACCGCCGAGCCAAGTTCGATAGTCACCTTGCCTCAAATGCACGCCGACGACGACATCACATTTCATGCGGAGCCCCTCGATCATCTGTTCCGCTGCGACGCGGTGACAATCGATGGGTTGAAAGAATTGCCGAATCAAATCGCTCGACTGAAGTACGCTTCGCGGCGCGCGAATCTTCCACCCGTAAAGGAACACGACGTTGGATGCGCCGCAACTTGCCTCGAACTGGGATGAGTCCAAATCCATCACACTTCCGTCGCTCGGTTCGTAAATCGCACGGACGCGTGCATTGACGCCGGGAATGTTGCTCAAAATGTTCCCTGCGTGCCGAAATGCGTGATAGCTCACTTTCGTTCGAACGAGCTTCCCAACCGCCGACTTCCAATTCGTTTCGGACGTCAATTGGGAGTTTGGATAAGCGCTGAACCAATCGTCTTTCAACGCTTCGAATAGATGCGAATAGGTGTAGAAGGTTGGATTGAGAATGCGTGCTCCCGTGCGCTGGGCGTAGGCGATCAAGTTCGCAAACAGGATCAGCCGATTGGCCAACCTCCCGCACCGCCTGGCAATCACAATCGTCCTCGCCTGGGATGCCGTCCCCAACTCGGAGGAAGACGAAGGTTCGGAAACTCTGGAATCACTTTCGGCCACGCTCAGTTGCCTTCGCCAACAATGAGAGTTTGCTTGGTACGTTTGGACAATAGAACGGCCAGCGCGGCACCGATCACGCAAGTCGCCAAAGGCTCAATGACCATTCGATATCGATATGCGGGGATCTCGAAGATGCCAGTGATGATTGCGAAGTACATCAACATCATCGCCATCCAAAGGCCAGACGTACGGCTAGAGCCGTGTGCAATCAGCAATGCCGAGGCAGCAGTGACCGCAATCAGGATCATGTTGTTGAGCCACAAAACATTGCCGGCTCGATGCTCGATCAGCCACTGAACCACTGGAACATCCAATCGCCAAACCGCTTGGCCCATGAAGTCACCCTGCTCGGATGGCAGAGGCAATTCGGTAGCCCGAGTTCGCCAAAAGTTCACGATACGGATCATCGCTTTCATACCAAACCGCGATGGATCGCGACGGATGGCGTCGATGGCGACTCGTTTCATCAGTTGGTCGGTCTGCGCGTCGTTCAAACCAGACGCGGTCAATGCACCCGAAACCGCCCATGTCGCATCACGATTGGCATCGAGGTCGACTCGATCGAGCCGTTGTTTCAGCTTGCGCCCCGAGTCCGTTTCGGGAAGCTCGAAGCCGGCTCCCGAGTCATTCTGGAAAGTCACAACCCACAAATTCCGACCGACGAACTCGGTTAAAAACGGTTTGTCAAACAGGATCTGGTTGCGGACCAACCATGGGCCAACCATCGCCAAGCAAGCGAGTCCCGCGATCGCCGCGTGAATGAGCAAAGTCTTGCTGGGGAATCGCGGACGCATCGGAGCATTCGGCCAACTGTGTTTTCGTATCCGCGCGACAACGATGAACGCCAAGTGGGGAATCCACAACAACAGGACGATCGGTCGCGTCAGCAAGGTTGCGGCGAATGAGACGCCGACCCATAACGCATTCAACGAAGTTGGACGATTCACGTACGCTTCGACGGCTGATACGTTGAGCATCAACAGGAAAACGAACAACGATTCCGATAAAACGGCGGCGTTGAATGTCAAAGCTGATATTGCAGGAAGCGACACGATCAAAGCGATCGGCAACGCGCGAGGCAGACCAGTGATGCGAGCGGCTAGTCTCGCAGCCATCCAAGTTGAGGCCAACGACATCGAGCTTTGAATGACAGCGATAGCTGCCAACGCATTGATGCCGAAAATCGCTCGTACGCACGACAAGAACCATGGATAGACGGGTGTGCGGTATGCGATCGGATGGTCGAGAAAACAGAAATCACCTTGCATCGGTGAACTGCTCAAAATCCAGTACTGGGCCGCATCCAGCTCGATCGCGACGGGACCGCGCGCGACCACCGCCGCTGCTTTCGCGGCCATGACCAACAATAACAATGCGATGAAGAGATTGCGCAAAAGAATCACTAGGCAGAAAGAGTCGATGACCCGATTCTAAAGGATCAGCCGCTCAACGTCGTACCCCATGCACGGCACGAATTACGGCTGCACCGAAGCAGGTTCCGGCGCGATCGTGGGCGGTGCTAAATAGTGATCGCGACGCGTTGACGGTACATCCAATCGACGAACCGATGTTTCGTGGCTTGGGTTTTCGACCTGCAACGCAAATTCTTCGGCAAACAGCGCCTCTGCGTACAGCACGCGATCCCAATTTCCAAGCCAATCATGAGTCGGTGTGTACTTCCCAAAGAATGTCGACTCGGTTTGCCGACTTAAGTCCTGGACTTTTCGCCATTGGTGAAATGTTCGATCGAAATGCCGTGGATTCTTTGCTGCCAGCGCCAATCTTCCCGATTCGAGTGCGAATCGATCGACCAATTGCCCGTCGACGCGAAAGACACCCCGCACAGCCAAGACAGAACGCTCAAACGCTTTCACTTCGGCCTCATACTGTTTTGCAAGTCGATAGAGCGGCGTTTCCTCGGCGAGCAAATAGTGCGGCGATGTAAACGCCAAGATAATGAACATCAGGACAGTAGAAATGCGTGGCATCGAAGGGTCTCCCGCGAAATGGAAAAGAGCGGGTTAAGCGGTGCATCGTTCGTGCCAAACGCGACGAAGTCATTCCGAACGTGTTTTCGCTTCGGTTGCGGAGATCAAACTGGGTATCCAGTCGTCGATGTGATGGCGTTCGCTTCTCGTTTTGAGTCGTTCATTTTGCCGAGCGGTTGTCGCCGAGATTTGTCGCGACGACATCGGGCGGCGGAACTTGAGTCGCGACGTCCGTCACCGTAATCTCTTTCTTGGCCGACTCCTTCTTTGCCACGTCCTTCTTTGCCGCGTCCTTGATGGATGATTCGTTGGCATCGGCCGGTTTGAGTATCGACTGATTCATTACTGTCTGCTTCGTCAGTTGCTCTTTCGCCCAAGCGGCGGCACCCAGCACACCGGCATCATCGCCCAGTTTCGCTGCGACCACATCGAAGCGATCCTTGTAGACACTCATCACGTTGGCTTTGGCTGTCTTCTTGACGGTGCCGACGATCAACTCGGACATTGCTTCGACGAGTCCTCCACCGAGAACGATCGTATCGGGGGCAAGGATGTGGACGATGTTGACGACGGCGAGTCCGATCGTTTCGGCAGCTTCTTCGACCAAACGGCGAATCGCTTTGTCCCCATTCTCGATCGCATCAGCGATCGCGCCGCTGCGGATTTCAGCCAAGTCAGTACCAGTTTTCTTTGCCAAGAACGGGGCATCGCCTCGAAAGGCCGCCTTTGCCGCTTCGGCCGCGATGGTCAAACGGCTCGCCTCAGCCTCCACGGTGCCGGTCATGGCAATGCCGCTGCCACGAGAACTGCTGGTGATTCGTGTATGGCCGATCTCCATACAACTGACGCCGGATCCTTGCAAAATCTTGCCTTCATAGACGCACCCGCCACCAACACCGGTGCCGGGAAAGATGCCGACGACACAACGGGCACCGATTGCCGAGCCGAACTTGAATTCGCCGAACACGCCTGCGTCGACATCATTGAGCACGACGACGGGACAATCGAATTCCTTCTTTAAGAATGCTCCGATCTCGACATCGTCCCAGCCCAGGTTCGGCGTCGTTAGAATTCGACCGCTGTCCAAATCGATAGGCCCAGGGCATCCGATTCCGATCCCGGCGATGCTGGTTTTGTCGAGATTGCTTTCGTCGAGCATGCGGGCGATGGTTGACGCGATACGCTGGACGCCGTTGTCGGAACCTTCGCGGCCACGGGTTTTTCGGCGCCGCCTCGCCAACTCCTTCCACTCATCGTTGTAGGCGATCGACAGCATTTTAGTGCCGCCCAAGTCGAAACCGATCCAAATGTTCTTCTCGCGCTCGGCCATTGAACTCAGATCCCGCTATCGTGTTAAGGAATCAAAAAGATTTCTTCAGAGAAGACATTACAGCGAACCCATCTTCAACCCTCCTATCCCACCATCGTTACGACATCCGCAGAAAAAAACTTTTCCAGGACGAAATAATTGGCCCCAGCCGCGCATCTAGCAACCATGACGGCGAAGTGATGAGCGAATTGCCACCCGAAAACCCGACGGAAAAGTTGCTCGATGAATCGGGTGACGAGGGTAATTTCAGGCAATTGTTCGACGACGTCTCCCCAGGACTGCGGAGGTTTCTCGCTAGCCGACTCGATCAGATATGTGATGTAGAAGATTGTTTGCAGGCCGTTTTTGTCGCTATGGTCCAGCACGGAGGAAACGTCGGCGTAGCTTCTCGGAGAGCTTGGCTATTTCGCGTCGCGGCGAATGAGTCCGCCCGTTTTTGGAGGAAGAAGTCCGCGACCGACAAGATGCTTGCCGCCAACCGCAGATCCGATGTGGCTCAATCGGATCCTGCCGAGCCGATCATTCGAGAGGAAACGCTTCGTAGCATTCGAGCCGCGATCGAAGGTTTGACGAGCGAGTACCGCGACATCATTCAGCTTCGAATTCACGAAAACCTGACCTTTCAACAAATCGCTGACAAACGAAACATCCCCTTGGGCACAGCGTTAACGAGAATGCGACGCGCCCTGGATCAACTCCGCAACCAATTTGAGCCTGATGAAGAATGAGTCCCGCCTTCAACCCCATCGACGACGCCAAGTCACGGTGCTGCTTCTACCTGCTAGGCGAGTTAGATGAAGCCGATCGACTTCGGTTCGAGACTGAATTGGGTTCGTCGCCGGAATTGGCTGACGAGTTGGTTTGTCAAGCAGATCTGCTCCTAGCAGTGGCTGACGCAACAACGACTGCGAGATCGATTCCGGTCGCGGCACGGGAACAGCCTGTCCTGCGTCGAGCTTATGTCGCCGTGTTGTTGGCCGTCGCAGCCTGCCTGTTGGTAGCAGTCGTTGGCGTTAATCAGGTTCACCAGAACGACGCCGAAGAATTGTTGATCGCGCAAGCTTGGGCCGACAACATCAACTCCGTCATCGCGACCTCGACTCAGCCTGTCGCAGAGATCACTGTTGTCGAAGACGATCTGAGTCCGTTGGACAGTATCGCCGTTGATTCAGTTGAAACTGATTCGTTCGACTGGATGTTTGTCGCCGTCTCGGAGTCTTCTCATGGGGGCTAATCGTCAATTATCGATCCGGATGTTGATCGGCGTTCACCTGCTGATATTGTTCACGACGGCGTCTCATGCGATCGAGCCAACGAGATCCATCGGCCCGTTGGCCGAACGAGATTCATCCAAGAAGCTCGCGGCGAGCAGTGACATCGAACAAAGTGTGCTGAACCTTGTCGAGAAGCACTTGCCGGAACTTGATGCGATGTTGGATCGCTTGCGTAGCGATAACCGCAAGCAGTACGACATTGCCATTCGTGATTTGTCGCGTTGGACGAAGCGACTCGAATCGGCAAAGAAACGTGATGCGAAACTCTACGACATCGAAGTCGAACTGCTGAAGGCGGAAAGCGAAGTCAATCTATTGACGGCGAAATTGAAAGTTCGTGACAACGATGCTGATCGCGAAAGTTTGCGGAAATCGGTGATTCGCGAACATCGTGCGAAATTGGCCCGCGCCCGCTATGACCTCAATGCAAGCGCCGAGCGACTTGATCGCGCTAAACATCAACTGGAACTCGCCAAAGAAAAGCTCGCGACGCTCGAAAACGAATCCGAGTTGGAACAATCGTACCTTAGCCTGCTCAAGAAAGCCGGACGAAATCGATGAAACGAATGACTATGAAACCTTTCTTCTGCGGTGCATTGGCCCTCATCGTGGGCTCACTTGTTTCGACGTCGACCCAGGCCGAACCGGCTGGCGTGTTGAGTATCCCGAACTCGACTCAATCGACCGTCGTAGCGCCGCTGAGCCAACGATTTACCGGGGGAAATGTTACCGAACTTCCTGATTTCCAGAAGCACGTTGTTCCGTTGCTCGGTCGCCTTGGCTGTAACGGTCGAGCGTGCCACGGTTCCTTTCAAGGTCGCGGTGGGTTCCAACTTTCGCTGTTCGGATACGATTTTAAAGCCGATCATGCGGCGTTGCTCGAAGAGAACGCTGGACGAGTCGATGTCGATGATGTCGACGAAAGTTTGATGCTCGCTAAACCATTGGACGCCGATATGCACGAAGGCGGCAAACTGATCGAAGATGACAGTTGGCAGCATCAAGTGCTGCGTCAATGGATCGCTGGCGGCGCCACGCATCCCAGCGAACAACCGCAAACGTTGGTCCGGCTGGAAGTAACACCCGCTGAGATTCAGTTTGAGAGCGATCACGAAACCGTTTCATTGCGCGCGATCGCTTGTTGGCAGGACGGCGTTCGCGAAGACGTCACCGAACTTTGCCGATTCAGTTCCAACGACGATTCGATCGCAGCGATCAACGCAGACGGCATGCTCGCGTCGGGACAATCCGGTGATACGCATGTGGTGGTTTACTACGACAATGCGGTCGTGCCCGTGCCGGTCATGCGCCGGGTCGCTGATGGGGCCACCGATATCAAGAGCCCAAGCAGCTATCGGTGGCCCATCGATCAACGGGTCGCGGAAAAGCTGAACAAACTCGGCATCGTCGCGGCGGGTCAGTGCTCGGACACCGAATTCATTCGCCGCGCTTCGCTGGACATCACGGGCATTCTGCCATCGGCAGATGCGGTCAGGGACTTCCTGGTCGACACGGCACCCGACAAGCGAGAACAGATGATTGACGAATTGCTCGATTCGCCCGGCTACGCGGCGTGGTGGGCGACGCGTCTTTCGGATTGGACCGGCAACAGCGATGAACAACTCAATAACGTTCTTCCGGTGCGATCTGCCGCCAGCAAGCTGTGGTACGAATGGCTTCGCACGCGTATCGAACAGAACGTGCCCTATGACGAATTGGTCGAAGGCATTGTTACGGCCCAAAGTCGACAACCCGGTGAGGACTATCGCCAGTACTGTGAATCGATGACCAAGGCGTGCGTGCCGGGCGGCGAAGCGCTGTATGCCAAGCGAGACGGATTGGCAATGTTTTGGGCACGACGCAACTTCCAAAAACCGGAAGAGCGTGCGATCGGTTTTGCCTACGCATTCTTAGGCGTGCGGATCGAATGTGCTCAGTGCCACAAGCATCCGTTTGATCAATGGTCCAAGAATGATTTCGAGCAATTTTCCAAACTGTTCACCCCGATCCGAGCCAACCAAAACCTTGTCGCCAACGATGCCAAAGGCACCCGCGATGAGTTATTGGAAAAGCTCACTGGCGGTAAGAAACTCAATAACGGCGAACTCAAAAAAGCTGTTTATCGAGCAGCCGAATCGGGCGAGATCGTTCCGTTCGGCGAATTGGTAGTCAACACCAAAGCGATTCCCGACAAAGTCAAAAAAGCTCGCAAGGACGCAGAAAAGAAAGGTCGCAAAGTCGCGCCGCTCAATATTCCCAGCGGTCAGATCCTCGGCCAATCGGAAACGCTTTTATTGGACGAAGATCCTCGCGCCGAATTGATGGCTTGGCTGCGTTCCCCCGAAAATCCTTACTTCGCCAAAGCAATCGTCAATCGAGTCTGGAGCAACTATTTCGGGATCGGAATCGTCGACCCGTCGGACGATATGAATCTTGCCAATCCGCCCAGCAACGCGCCTTTGCTGGATGACCTGGCGAATCAACTGATCGCCAACAAGTTCGATTTGAAATGGTTGCACCGCACGATCACGACCAGCCAAACCTACCAACGAAGTTCGCAAACCAATCTAACAAACGAACACGATCGAACGAATTTCTCGCGACATTTCCCACGTCGCTTGCCCGCCGAAGTTGTCTACGACTGCGTGGTGTTGGCAACAGGTTCCGACGATCAAGCCGAACAACTTCGCACCGACATGAACGAGATGGCGATTGCCGATGGAAAGCCGCGACTGCGTAACAAACAAGACTTTGCACTGGAAGTCTTCGGTCAATCGAGCCGCGAATCCAACTGTGACTGTGACCGCAGCGACTCACCGAGTCTATTGCAGTCGATTTACCTGCGCAACGACACCGACATGTACAAACGACTCGCCGACAAGAACGGATGGGTCAATCAAGCCTGCAAATCGCTCGGCGTGGCGGGCCCCGATGATCGCGCCGATCCGCAGGCGATGGCGATGAGTCGACGAGTCCAAGCGATGCAAGAACAGTTGACCAATCGAATCAAACAGTTCAATTCACAACCGATCGAACGTCAGTCCAGATTGCGACGCCAACTCGAAGGCGAATATGCCAGACTGGCCAAGAAGCTCAAGAGCATGGACTATTCGACGCCCAACCTTGACGAATTAATCGCCAATCCGGCTGCCTGGGACGAGCTTGATGGTCCTTCCGAGACATCCCTGGCCACCGGCGGTAAGTTGTCCTTTGCGCAAATTGTCGACGAAGCCTACTTGCGTTCACTGAGCCGTTTTCCCGATTCCGAAGAGACTGCGATCTCGGTTGAATTCCTCGAACAGTCGAAGACACCCGCCGATGGATTGCAATCCCTACTGTGGGCATTGGTGAACACCAAAGAGTTCATCATCACCCACTAACGCCCCGATTCTCTCGCGTCCACAAGACACTCGTCCCACCTCTACCCACGAATGATCGCCATGAAATTGAATCGAACTTGCGACGGAGTTTCTCGTCGTGACATGCTTCGCGCCGGCACCCTGACCGTTGGCGGACTTTCGCTAAGCGGATACATGAAGTTGGCCGACGCCGGGGAAATACGACAAGGCAAAGCTGATCGCGCGATCTTCATCGAACTTCCTGGCGGACCGTCTCATTTGGATACGTTCGACATGAAGCCGAACGCGCCCAACGAGATTCGCGGCTCGTTCAAGCCGATTGACACGAATGTCCCGGGAATCCAAATCTCCGAACACCTTCCGAAGCTTGCGCAAGTCGCTGACAAGTTTGCGATTCTGCGCGGTGTCAGCCACACGTTGGCGGCTCACCGGCTTGGTCAAGAGTACGTCAATACCGGCAGCAAGCCGATCCCATCGCTTGAGTATCCCAGCTATGGTTCCGTGCTGGCCAAGGAACAACCCAGTGCACCGGAGATTCCAAGCCAAGTCGCTATTCCCAAAGCGTCGCAAAACGCTGGTTTTTTAGGAATCCGGTATGCCGCGTTGGAAACCAACTCAACGCCTCAGTTCGGGCAGCCCTATTCGGTTCGCGGTATCTCGCTTCCGGGCGGCATTGCCATTGACGAAATCAAACGACGCCAGAGTTTGCTGAAGAAACTCGATCGTCGTTTTGCCGAACTAGAAAAGAATGACCAGTTACTTGACGGACTGGATCGATTTGGTGAACAAGCTTATTCGATGATCACGTCGCCGCTCGCCCGCGAAGCGTTTGATGTCGGCAAGGAACCGGAGAGCTTCGCGCGACAATTTGGTGAGTCATCGTTCGGGCAAAGTTGCTTGTTGGCATTGCGATTGGTCGAGTCGGGCGTGCGATTTGCCAGCGTTCAACTGGGTGGATGGGATACGCACACCGACAACTTCACTAAGCTAAAAGATACGAATCTGCCGTTGCTCGACGAAGGCTTGAGCGGTCTGTTGATTGGACTCGAGCAACGCGGACTTTTGGAATCGACCGCCGTCTACGTGACGGGCGAATTCGGACGGACACCGAAGATCAATGATCGCAGCGCCGAGGGTGGTCGAGACCATTACCCGCGTTGTATGTTCATGTTGATGGCGGGCGGCGGCGTCCGCGGTGGCCAAGTGATCGGCGAAAGCGATGACACGGCTGCCGGCCCCCGACATGAAGCGATCACGCCGGACGACGTCGCGGCTAGCTTCTATCACAATCTCGGCATCGACCCAACGCTCGAGTTCGACAGCAACACGGGCCGCCCGATCACGCTGGTGCGAGACGGAAAAATCATCGATCAACTGTTCAGCTAGGACACCCTGCCCTACCGAAACAAGACGTTCATTGGTGCGTCAATGAACGCAGAGTTGGCGACGATGCGGATGTGATGTTGGTGGACGTGAACACATAAAGGTCGAGCGATTCTACTCAGCTTCGCGACGACGTTTTGCGAGTCGCATCGCTTCAAGTTCCTTCATCAGCGGTTGCCAATATATCTGATCGATTTCCTTTTCCTTCAACTGCTCTTTTTCCAGCTCATGCAGCAAGGCGGTGCGACTGGCCTCAAGCGTTTCGACGAATGGAGGGCGTTCCTTAAGAATTTCTTTCAGTAGCTTAGGGTGTTCTGCCGCTACTCGGATCATCACTTCTGGAGTACGGGACTCGCGCAGCCAAAAACATACTCGGTCATCGTTGGGTTCGTCTCGATTCTGGTCGTAATGCGAATCGACCAAGCGACGGATCATCGGCCAATCTTTGTCTTGGTGCGTTTTCTTAGCCTTAACGAGGTCTTCAATACCAAGCAGTTCGTAGGTGCCGATCGCAGCGTTCAACAGTTGCAGATTCTTGATGGCGTCCGAAACGTCGAAGCCGAGATGCTGAGTGATATCAGCCATGTGGATTGTCCTAGAAGATGCGCCGCAAGAGTGCGGCAAGAGGGTAAGCGGCGACCGGGGAAGGGCAGCTATACCGGTTGGGTGAAGTGTGCGAGGGAGGCTTTGAAATTCAATTTGACAGAGGATTTGGGAACGCTAGATTCGACGCTCACAAATGGAGATTGAGCGATGGATGACTTGATGATTGTCGAAAGCGTGTCGGCACGAATCCTTGAACGATGCGAACAAGAACTAAACGTCAGGCTTGACCGCTACGACGCCCAGCGAGTGGGCAGAGCGTTCTCGGTCCCAATGGTGACTGCGGATGGCGTAGTGGTTCACGCCTTCGGCGCCGTTAAAGGTCGCGTGTTCCTGTTCTCCATTCTTCAAGGCGACGAGATTACATTCGTGGACAACGAAGTAGGTGCGGACGCCGTTTTGATGAAGGGGCTTCAGGTTGCGATCTGAGCAACGATGAAGTACCGTTTTTATAGTGAGTCAGGGACTCAAGAGACTTGGTCGCGACTGAAAAACGGTATTCGTACCGTTTTGATTTGCCGGAACCGATCGGAAAAGAAACCGTTTTCACTGTGAAACGCGGCATTCGCGATAAAAAAGAGAAGGGCCATGGTGAAGCCCTCCCTGCCTCACCATGGCCCATCAATGCAGGAACGATGGCACCGATCGTTCCGCCCTCCCAATCCATGGTACAACTGTCATCGGCAATCGAATCTCGATGCCTACAATCGAATTGGTTGAGCGGATGATTTTTTCTAGTCACGCCTCTTTGATTGCGATCAGACCGCCTTTTTAGCGGTGATCGATGCCGTTAGCGATCGCAACCGCCGTCACAGCTTCCGCAACCATCACAAGATCCACCGTGGCCGAAGCAACCCTTCTTGTTGAAGCAGTCGCAGGTTCCGTGTGCATGTTTGTGAATCGGCGAGCAGTTTTGCTGATACCCGTCCCACACATTGGTATGGCACTTGTTGCTGCGGAAGTACTCATGCAGAGACGACGACGGCAAATTGGGTGCAGTATGAGGGATGCACTGGTTGACCGAATTACAACCATGGGCGTTTGCTTGATGGGCGAAGTGCTGTCCGAATCCGACGGGTTGAGCCTTGATTTGCGTGGGCAATGGCTGGAATTCTTGGGCGTCGAAGGCCGCGTTGAAATCGACTTCTTGATCGGAATCGATCATCGCCGGGACTGGGTCACGAAGGGAAACACCGGCGGGGGCGTCGACAACCGAAGGCATCGCGAATCCTCGCGGGGCCGGTCGCAACTCGGCAGCCACTTCATCATTGGCGATACCAAGTTGAATGTCCGGCAGCGAAGTGTCGCGAATGGTTCGGGCTTCTTGGACGACGGGCTTCGGCTCGTCACCGAAGCTAAGATCAGCCAACAGGGCTTTGAAATCGTCGCCAGCGGACGCCGTTTGGATCGCGAAAACCAGGCCAAGGGTGAGGATCGAGAGTGTTGAGACTCGCATGGAATAACTTCCTTGTTTCGAAGACTTTTAGGGAGGTAATTAACCGTCAACCGTATCCCATCGTTTGGTTTCCTTGCCGATTCGTAGAAAACGCCGGCGATAACCATCCGTTGATCGATCGCGTGACAGGCTTTCCAGTCAGTCGGTCAAGTCAATGCTTGCCGCGCGGTTGGCAGGGGTTGTCGTGCGATCATGGTTGATGAACCTCTGAACTGTTGCCCCCGTTCAAATGAAGTGCAAGAAATTCTTGTCAAACTTTTTGACTTCCGAGCAAGGGCCGACGAGAAAATCAAAACAATTCTGTTTGCTTCGCCAAGCGATACAAACTACCGAGCCGACTTAGGATGATTGATTTACGCGCTAGCCGACGGCATCCAACAACGCTTGGCGGACATCGTGCTGTCGATCAGGGTCGGTCAGTTTTGATCCGTCCCGTTCCGAGATGTAAAAAACATCCGCGACTTGATCCAAGTGCGTGTCAATCTTTGCGAACGACAACACCAAATGCTTGTCAGCCAAAGTCGAGGCAATTCGGTAAAGCAAGCCGATTTCGTCGTAGGCGAATAGCGAGATGATCGTGTATCGATCAACGGAATCGTTGTCGAAGACGACCTTTTTGGGCAGCACATTGACGACCTTCGGCTCGATCACGCTGTGGGGCTCCCACTTCGATGGATAGCGTGGCAGCGGTTCGTTCGGCGAATCGAGCAACAAGCAAACTCGACTCATCACTTCGGACGTATGGTAGGCCGGGGCCGTACCATCGGGATACATCGGGTCGATGACCCAAAAATGGTCCCAAGCATAATCACCGGCTGTATCAATTTGTGCGCGGAGGATTGTCAGACCGCGCGTGGTGAAAGCGCCGGTTGCCCGGGCGAATGTCCCGATCGAATACTTATCTTCGCGTCGAATGACGGTGTACCGCATCGCTTTAAGACTGGCGTCGAATCGGCCAAGGCAAATCGTGCGATGGTCGTCTGGGGATTGTTGAGCGATCGCGAGGATTTCGTTCGCCAAATCGCCCGGCTCGCATCGGCTTAGCAACGACAGCGGGACCATCTCCAGAAACTCGATCGCCGCGGCAGGGGCTGATCGCGAAGCCAACTCTTGCCGCACCAGCTTACGTGTCGACTCGATTTCGGGATCGTTTGGGCTGCCTGGTAAATTGCCAGAATCGAAATAGCGCCGAGTTCGCTTGTAAAGATCCTCGATCAAATTCAGCTTCCAATCCGTGGCGACGCCTGGGCCGACCGCGGTCAAATCGGCAACCGTATGAACGACCAACAATTCCAAGCGATGAATGGAACCAACTTCGGCTGCGAAGGCGAGCAATATCTCGGGATCGGTTAGGTCATGACGAAACGCGACGACGTTGACCGCTAAATGCTTCAGTACCAACCATTCAAGCGTCTCGCCAGTTTCCGCATCCAGCATCAATCGCTTGGCGGTATCGCGCGCGATGCGAGCGCCGACAATGCAATGATCTTCTTCGTATCCTTTGCCGATGTCATGAATCAACAGTGCCAAATGCAAAAGTCGTTTGTCTTCGATCCGTCGGTATCGACGCCCCATGCCGCCGCTATCGAACTGTAGATCGGTTGCCGCCTCGACGGCCAGAATGCTGTGCGCGTCAACGGTGTATTTGTGATAGGCGTTGAATTGAAGTAGCCCGCGCATTCGGCGGAACTCCGGAATCAGTTGTTCAATGATTCGCAGTTCATGAAGTCGCGAAAGCAGAGGTGCCAGCCGACCTGGCCGACTCAACAGCGATAAAAATGCTTCGATGGATTCAGTATCGGGTTGTAAAGACGGCCGATCCTGCATCGACGCACGGATGGCTTGCCAAGTGTGGTGGGCGATACGCCGGCAATGTTGATTCGCCAAGCTCATCAAATTCATGACTTCGGGAAGACTGCGCGAGAATTCATTCAACTCGCTCGGCTGAACCCAGATGTGGGTCGGCCCCATCCGAATCTTGTCATCAACTTTGCGCGAAAGAACTTTTTCTACGACGCGGTACAGCAATGGACGACTCCGCGCGTCATCCGCGAAGTACGACGCGGCATAGCGGACGTTTCGTGCCTTGTCGAAGTAGTCCTGCATGAACTGTTCGACCGGCAGCACACCTTCGGTGCCCGTATAGCCCCACTGTTCGGCGATTTCCAATTGAGTCGGTCGATCGAGAACGTCTTGGCTCTTGCCTTCTCGAAAATGCAGTTCACTGCGTAGCCGCAACATGAAGGCGTAAGCTTGGCGGACGTATCGAAAGTCGTCTTCCGGCAGCGCGCCGAGTTTCAAGAGCCGGTCAAGATCCGTTTCGCCGTAGCGTGCAAACCCGATCCAGCGAATCAATTGAATGTCCCGCAAAGCGCCCGGCGATCGCTTGACGTTGGGACGCAGCAAAAAGCTCGTCTCACCCCACTTGGCTCGCTCGTCACGCCGTGCCGCGACAATGTCGTTGATGATTCGCTTGCTGCGACGCATCGCACCGTGTCGAAAAGCATCGAAGTATTTTTGGTAGAGCCGCAGGCTGCCGGAGAGCAACCGTGACTCGGCCAGCGACGAATACACGATCGGGTCGGTCCAAGACAACCTGCATGCCTCGCTGGCTGACCGGATGGAAAGACCCGGCTGAATTCCGGCATCGGTCAGATCTCGCGTCAGAGTACCCGCGACGATGGTGGCCAAGCCTTCGGATGTTCGTGTCGTCAGCAGCATTAGGTCGGCGTCCGAATAGGGCGCCAAATCGCG
This sequence comes from Rubripirellula sp., assembly GCA_041740415.1. Lineage (GTDB taxonomy): Bacteria > Planctomycetota > Planctomycetia > Pirellulales > Pirellulaceae > Rubripirellula. Next base: position 157,578 of record JBGSLZ010000006.1, on the reverse strand, counting down.
TCGACCAAAACCGCCGTGCGCGATCAGACATAACCCACCGAGCCTCGAATCGCCCGCGTGATCCTCGATCGCTGCGTTGTAGATTTCCAAAACGACGTCATCATAAACGTCCGCCAACAAAGTGGAAACTTGAGTACCGGCCGAGCCCGACAAATGCTGTTGTCGAGCTTTATCGCGACCTTCGCGAAGCATTTCGCGACAACGCAGAACGATGGGTCGCATCGACATGAACTAGAGCGCGTCTTCGCCTCGTTCACCGGTGCGAATTCGAATGGAATCTTCCAAATTCGTGACGAAGATCTTGCCGTCACCGATTTGTCCGGTTTGGGCCGTTTGCAGAATCGTATCGATCACTGTCTGAAGATTCTCGTCGGTGCAAACCACTTCAATCTTTACTTTGGGAACGAAATCGATCGCATACTCCGTACCTCGGTAGATTTCCGTGTGCCCTTTCTGTCGACCAAAGCCCCTTACTTCACTGACCGTCATCCCGTGGATTCCCTGGTCGGTCAAGGCGTTTTTGACGTCCTCGAGTTTAAAGTGGCGGACAATGGCTTCGACTTTTTTCACGATCGTACCTCGGTCGGTGGCTTCACTTTTATCGGCACGACAAACTCGTTACCGAAACCCCATTGTACACCCGAATCGTGGTACATCTAGCGGTCTGAAAACGGTCCAAGTTGCGCCGAGAACATGTTCATCCGGGGCGAATCCACTCGACTTCTGCGATCCCGGCTTGAATGTTAACGGCTCGGGTCAGAACGAACAGAAAGTCACTCAGTCGGTTCAAATAGATGACCAGTTCCTCGGAAATATTCGTCTCGTGGTGCCGTACCAGTGTCACGACTCTCCGTTCGGCGCGACGGCAGATCGACCGCGACAGGTGAAGGGCGACCGCCCCAGGATGCCCGGCCGGCAAAATAAAATGCTGGAGCGAGGGAAGCCGGCTTTCGTGTCCGTCGATCCACTGTTCTAACCGCTCGATGTGGTTGGCCGAGATGATTCGCAGCTTGTGGGCATCCGGGTCGGGCGTTGCCAGTTCCGCACCGATCGAAAACAGCTCGTGTTGGATTTGATCGAGCTGGGCATCAATTTCGGCGCCCACACCGGCCGCTCGCGCCATCCCGATGGCAGAATTGAGTTCGTCAACGGTCCCGTATGATTCGATGCGATCGTCGTCCTTTGCGACGCGGGGACCACCGAACAAACCTGTGCTACCTGTGTCGCCTGTTCGTGTATAAATCTTCATGTTGGTTTGCCAAATTGTAGGAAAGTCGAAGCAACACTCTTTGTAGGCAACCGTATTTCTTCGACAAGCACACTGATCCCCAACTCATGAAGAAAATTTTTGGCGAGACCGTCCGAGCGGCGGGCATCCTGCTGTTCGCACCCGATCGCGAAGGCGAAAGTTTCTTGCTGATGCGACACCGCGATCGATGGGATCTTCCGAAGGGCCACTGCGAAGAGAATGAAACATTCGAGCAGACGGCGTTGCGAGAGACCGAAGAAGAAACCGGTATCCCGATGAACTCGATCCGCCTCGATCAAGAATTTTCTTTCGACCTAAGCTATCAAGTGACCTACAAAAGGTATCCCGGAGCTGTATTCGACAAGCACGTCCGCTATTTCGTCGGATACTTGACGGAGCAACCGGTGCTCAAGCTTACCGAACACGAATCCTCCCAATGGTTCGGATGGACCACTCCGCCGCCATCGATCCAAGCCGCGACGATAGATCCGTTGCTTGCGGATGTTGCTCGGCACAAACAGAGACCTTAATACTGTGCCCGCAGGATGTTAACGTCGATTCGACTGACCGCTTTGATGAAGGGCAAGAAGGCGTTGTATTCTTTGCCGCCGCTGAGATCGGTGGTGGAGAATGTGATTCGATCGGGCGGCGCGGCGATACCTTCTGTAGCATCCAGATTGATCCAGTGGTCTTCGACATACGCCATTGTCCACATTTGATAAACCATTCGCTGAGGTGGTCCTGCGTTGTATCGCAGCCCGATCGCAACCCGAGCGGGAATTCCGCGTGAACGCAGCAGGGCTGCCAACAAGATTGACCTACCGGTGCTGTCGCCGACGCCATCGCGCGCGACATCGCTGGCGCGAACCAGACCGCGCGGCGTTTCGAGTGGACCGATCAAACTGTAAACCGTTCGCGCCAACTCCACGGCCATATCTTGTTGGCTAAGCTCGCGGGCCCCGACGGCGGCACTCGCGAATCGACTCACCAGCGGATTGCCTGAATCGATGAAGTGATTGGGTCCCGAGTCGCCAAACTGAGGCTCCAGGTCGGACGTTCGAAAACCTTGTGGTGGCACTTCCTTATTTCGGCTCAGCAACACTTGATAAGTACCATCGCCCATGTCGCGAACCAGTTGACCCGGATACGCTTCGATGCCGAGCGGCAAATTAGCCTGTTTCGCCGACGCGTTGGGCGCGACCATGATTGCGAGACGTTTCGCGTCCGACGGGCGTTCGAAGGTTCCGGTGACCGCCAAAGCAACGACATCTTGTTGGCCCTTGATGGCGTCCGCGGCGGTCTTTGCATCGGTTCGATACGACACCAAGTTGAATCCAGGTGAAAAGGTGCGAACGATTGCACCGGAGGAGTCGATCCAGATCGTCGAGTACGACGGCATCTGACCATCGGACTGGATCTCGTAGTTGATCTCAGTCAATTCGGCCAACTTTTGATCGACCAGAGGCACCGATGCTTTCCCGCTGCATCGCAATCGGGCCGTCGCCATTGCATACTGACCGGGCAACAGCAATTTCAGCGAACGCGTTTCATCTTTGTTCAAGAGCGGTTTTCGGCGAAGCGATTGTTCGATCGCAACGAGTCCACGATAGTTCGAGTTCCACGGGATGGTTCTGGTCGACGGCGAGCTGCCGCGTGTCATTTGAATCGTCAACTGACCGTCATCGACATTGCCGTCGAATCGAGTGACGACCGACCCGACGTGCATCTGGCTCTCAAATGTTCGCAATGCACCGTCGCGAGTTTCGCTGCTGGTTTGCATCAGACGTTGTAATGTTCTCGCCTTGCCCTGGTTGACGTACAAGACATTGTCGACCTGATAGCGAACTTCGGAACCCGCACGGCGTTCATCAACCGCTTCGGCACGTACGTGGTTGTAGCCGACTGGTTGATCACCGATGTAGTACAGATCCCAGGTTTCCCAGTTGCCGTTGAAGGATTCAATGGGGCCTTCAAAAGTTTCAGGGGCGGTGCTGGAAACTCCGGCGAAGGCGGGCGAAGTTGCGTCGGCAGCGCCGTTGGTCGTGGGGGAACCGGCAGCTTCGCGGGAATCTGCTAGATCCGCCGGGACCAATGGTGGCCGCTTGGGTATGTCGCAGCCCGACGACGCCAAAACCGCTCCGACTATCGTCAAAACGATGCAGCGCACTCCTGTTTGAACCAAACGACCTTGAAAAGTTGACTGCACTTACCGGTCCCCGGCGTGAAAATATTGATAGGGTGAAATCTCGCTTGCGAGCGTGATGGCGTCCCCAATTATAGCTAGCCGAATCATTTGCTCGCCGACCGGTTGGACGGTTCGCAGCGAGTCGCCGGGCTCGATGTAACGGTTGAAACGACTTTTCCAACTCGGATGGCCTGTCGATTCACAGTTATCTGCGGATTGGTCGGATCAGGGAACCACCGACCGGAAGTTGACCTAGCGTTGTTTGTACAGGATCAGCCGCGAGGCTGACGGTACAGGCGGGACGTTCCCCCACACAGTTTTCCAGGCAGAGCAACCGGATCGATCATGGGCTTTCTCAAACGCATTCTTCGCGGTGGTGTGAATGAAGAATCGCTGCGCAGTGTTTCCGATGGAAGCTTCGAGACGCTTACCGACGAAGAACTGCAAGCTCACATGGGCATCCGAACGTACGGAGTGTTCGAGTTGACCGATGCGGTGCGTCCGTCGTACGACCTTCAAATCGTCCCGAAACAAGGATTTCGTCACGATGAATACGTCGACGAAGCGAGCGGCAGCAAGACACCGGTGCTGATGGCCTCGGCGACTCGCCATCGGCTGATGGACTTGTTCCTGGACCTGATCGAACCGCTCGGTGATGTCGTCGATGTCGTGCTTGAAACCAGTCATCGGGCCGGCATGGGACATGAGGACTTGTACCGTGAACACATCGATATGCCAGTCCTAAAAAGCATCCTGCTGGAATTCGAGGATCTGCTGCTGGGCGACGGATGCACCGGAGTCGCAGTTATCAATCCCAACAAGCGACAAGAAGTCCAACTGGACGAGCACAAGTTATTGATCGCGTACGGACAGCCGCTCAAACCTTTTGAGTCCGTTTTGATCGCGGGCGACGTTTATCCCGACGAGGGACTTCGTTTCATCACCGAAGCGGAGCATGTCCACAGCAGCAGCGAGCGGATGTATGACCAGTTCAACATCCTGAAGATGCGATTGGGCATGGACGGCGAAGAGTTTGCGGGTTCGTCCTGGTAGTGAACTCGCGTCGAAATCCTCGCGACAGCTTCAAGCTCCGCCGGTCGACATAGAACCTCGAGTCTGCGAGCATTGCCGAAGCGGGATCGTTGGTTTCCCGTTCAGTTTGGTATTCACGAGACTCCGTCATGTTCTTGGTCATCAGTTCGTCGTTGCATCCGGATAGCCGCAGCCGCATCCTGGCGCGGGCTTCGCTGGAACGACTCGGCGAAATCGGTGAGAATGCGACTCTGTTCGACTTGGCGGTCAATGTGCTGCCGCCGTGTGACGGCGCGGCTGCTTATGGCGACGCCAATGTCCAGGAACTGAGCAAACTGATTCGTTCCGCCCATGCAGTACTGATCGCGTCGCCCGTCTACAACTACGATGTCAACGCGGCCATCAAGAACGCGGTCGAGCTGACCGGGAAAGCGTGGACATCGAAGGTCGTCGGCATCATGTTGTCGGCGGGCGGACAAAGCAGTTACATGTCGGCGATGGGGCTCGCCAACAGTCTGATGCTGGACTTCCGCTGCCTGATCGTTCCCCGTTTTATCTACGCGACCGGCGAATCATTCGAGGGAAACGATTTGGCCGACGAATCGATCCAGACCCGCGTGGAACAGCTCGTCGAAGAAACCGTGCGGATCGCGAAATTGCTCCGCTGAGAAGTGGCGGGCACTGCGATCAAAACGACATTGAGTTTGGTGGCGAAGTTAGCCCATCCGCAGTTGATTCGGCGGCGTTCATCGATCCCGCGGTAACTCCTTCGCATGACTGCAACATTCTGGCACGTTCGTAATTGCTCGCTTTTTGAGCATCTCGACGCCTCGCAGTGGGAACTGCTCGAAGGCGACGCCCGATCGCGAACCTACGCGCGAGGCAGCAGCATCTATTTGCCGACCGATGCCGCGCGAAATGTTTTCTTCTTGCAAGAGGGCCGAATCCGCCTGTCCACGACGACTCCCGACGGCAAGCTGGCGATTTCGGGATTCATCGAACCCGGCGAAATCTTTGGCGAACTGGCATTGATCGAAATCGGTGAACGCGAGCACCGGGCCGACGCAACGACCAAATCAACCGTGGTGATGATATCCGGCGATCGCATCTCGCAATTGATGCGGCACACGCCGTCACTCACGTTGAGCGTTACGAAATTGATAGGGCTGCGTCGAAAGCGAGTCGAACGTCGATTGCGGAGCCTCCTGTTTCGATCCAACCGAGATCGGCTGATGATGCTGTTGATTAATTTGGTTGAACAATACGGAGTCGCCGATGGCGACGAGCTTCGAATCGGCATCAAGCTTTCTCATCAAGATCTGGCGTCGCTGATCGGCGCGACACGAGAATCCGTTACGCACCTGTTGGGTGAACTGCAACTTGCCGGAATCATTCGCTATGGGCGACAGTGGATCGTCGTCCGCGATTCCAAAGAATTGCTTTCGCAAACAGAATCAGCCTCCGAAACCGTCAATCACGATGCAAGAGAAAGAACAATCGCTCGTGAAAATCGACCGACTGTTTTTCATGCCGATGTAAGCTAGATCACGGAACCAAATCGACCGAAAGCCGATAATAAGACTTCCGGTCCAACACGAACTCTTTAAGTCTGGAGCATCGAACCATTTCCAAAAACGCAACTCCCGACGATGGCTCCTGGGCGAAATGTCCGCCCGGAGTGCTCGCCCAACACGCCGCTTCCGTTCGCCGATCCAAGCGAACTCGCCGCGCTGTTTTGATCGGCGCGTCTTTGTCGGTGGCGGCAGCGGCGGTCGGGCTACAGATTTGGCAATCGCCGAGACCTATGCCGGGCGACCGGAAATACGCAGGCATTCGGTGCAGCGAAGTTCGTCGAAGCCTCCCCGATTATCGTCACGGCGAGGTTGTGGGCGATTTGCACGACAAGATCGAGGCTCACTTGCGTTTGTGCCCTTCCTGTCGAAACCTTCTTACGAATCAACACCGTCCATCCATCGAACAAATCGCGATGCGCCGTTAGCGCCGCGCAAAAATCAGGCGTCATGAATTTTTTACGATTCACAGCGCCGTGACGTTTCGGTCGATCGTTGGTCGGAAAATTCAGCCGGCAATGGCGACCGCTTGACGCTTGCGCCACCGCCGCCATCCGAACGCGCCGACCATCAATGAAGTCGCCACAACGGTTGATGGCTCAGGCACCGCAGTCGCGCTAAGCGTGATACGGAACAGTTCCGTATCGGCGCGGATCGATGAACTGTCGAAGACGTACCCTGACGCCGTCGTCAAACCGTCGTACGTCGACAGTTCGTCAAAATCGAAAGCGACCACGCCACCCTCTTCGACTCGCAAGGAATTCGTCCCGACCTGCAGAAAGGCGGCATTCGCTGCGATCGCCACTTCGGAGTTCGCATCCCAGATGTTGGCACCTGTTTGCAGGATCGAAGTGATCAATAGATTCCCGTTGGAGTCAAACAACCCGAGCGGACTGTCGTTGCCCAAGAACAGATCGTTGCTGGGCACGACCATGTTGGCAAACGAGAAGAACCCTTGCGAGTTGGTGTCGATGCGAAAAGTTTTTGAGGCGGTGTTGGAGAGACCACCGGCGTTCCCAGCGGGGACAGCAGGACCACCATTGGCGACCACCGAACCACTCACCGAATTCGGATCGGCGGCGGCCAGCGCGGGGAACCAAGCGTCACCTCCGCCGCCTTCGGCGATCGAAACGATCGCGGCCTGCGCGGTCGCGCCGATCATGAAAGGATCGAATGTCCCGTTGTGAAAACCGACACGAGTGGGCGCGAAGCTGACGCTGTTGGTCGGCGCCAAATTCTCAATCGTGATCGTCAAATTCACGATGGCTGCCGAGCCCGACGATCCAAACGCGACAAAGGCGAGACCGGCAACAGCACCGATCCAGCGGGCAACAGATGTGGAGTGTGAAATGAGCATGAAGCAACTTCTCGAAGTGGAGCGAAAACGCCAATCGCGAAACCAATCTGCGATCGATCGTTTCGGATTATGCGAAGTTTGCCGCCTAAAATCTGTGATCTGGCTCACACAGCGAAAATGTAATTTCGCCGTCACCTGCACTCTCGGGCCTGACTTCACCCCGCCGTTTGACGGTACAGCGATTTCGCCATGATGAATGCTTCGACGGGGGCGGGGACCTGATACCGAATGCTGCGTCCAACGCTGCAACGAGCACGCAGGTCGCTGCTGCTGACGTCGATGACCGGCATTGAAATGACGTGTTCGCGGGCCCGCAGAATCTGTTCCGCCCCGGTCAGCGTCCCGAGCACGCCAAAGTCGATCGGCGGATCACCACCGCGTTGAACCACGGCCAAGGTTACAATATCTAACAGTCGGGTCGGTTCGTGCCAGCGATCCAGCGACGCCAGCGAATCGCTGCCGATGATTAAAAATAGTTCATCGCCGGGGCACTCGCCTGCGATTTCCGCGATCGTATCGACCGTGTAGCTGATCTCGCCGCGGCTGATCTCGCGATCGTCAACGACGAATCGGGAGTTACCCGAAATCGCCAGCCGGACCATCTGCAACCGATCATCGTCGCTGGCGACCGGGCCGTGCGGTTTCAGCGGCGAAGTGGCAGCCGGAATCCAGCGAACTTCATCCAGGATGAGTGACCCGCGGGCCGCTTCCGCGATCCACAGGTGACCGATGTGAACCGGATCGAATGATCCGCCATAGATTCCAATTCGCTTGCTCATGAACGGATTGTACCGAGTCCGTCGTGCCCAACGACGCCCCCAGCGTGACCAGACTTGTCAAACCGATCGAAGACAATGATCGCACAAACGACGACGTTTATCGCACTGGGGAAATGCACTATGTTGACGGATCAGTTTTCTTCGCCTCATCACCCCTGCCCTGCCCCGATGCCCGGTCATGCTCCTGACGAATACGACATTCCCAGTGACCGTGATCGCGAAGCCCTTGGCAGAACAAACGCTGATCCGATCGCTCCGAAACTGGATTCGTTGCAGGGTGAATTGTTTGAGACCTCGCCGCCGCCGTGGGAGCTGGCCGCGAAAGATGATGTTGCCGTCGCGCGAGTCGTTTTCAGTGAAGCGCCACACGGACCCTACGACTACCGGATCCCCGAATCGATGCGCGACGATCTCGAAGCGGGAATGCGGGTGAAGGTGCCGTTGGGTCGACGTCGCGGTCCAACGACCGGATGGTGCATCGAATGCAAGTATGGAGCGCCCACGTCGCGATCGCTCAAGGACGTTGCCGAGATCGTGGATCATGATTCGCTTTGCGATCCGCCGCTGGTGCGTTTGGTCTTGTGGATGAGTCACTACTATCAAGCACCCGCCGGCCAAGTCTTTGATGCGTTGATTCCATCGAGCGTCCGCAGCGGCGCGGGCACAAGGGAGCGAACCTACTACACTCCGAATGCGAAATCAATCGACGACGCACTGATCGAGAGCTTGCCGAAGAAGCAGCAAACCGTGTTGCGGTTTCTGATCGCCGCCGCGCGACCGATGACTTCATCGCAGTTGATGGTGGAAGCCGCCTGCACATCGGCGCCGATCAAGGGGCTTGAGAACAAGGGACTGCTGCGAGTCGAGACGCGTCGTGAAATGGCAACTGCGGCGCCGATGCGTTGGAATCTCGGTGATGGCGAACTCGAGAAGAGCCATTCGCTGACGGGCGATCAAACCAACGCATTGCAGAAGATCGTTTCGGCAATCGATTCCGAACAGGGCAAGACGCTGCTGCTGCACGGCGTCACTGGCAGCGGCAAAACGGAAGTTTACATCCGTGCGATTGAGCACGTCATCAAGTTCGGGCGCGGTGCGATCGTGTTGGTTCCTGAAATCAGCCTGACGCCGCAAACGCGAGGTCGTTTCGAGAGACGTTTCAAGTCGGTCGCTGTATTGCATAGCCAGATGTCGCCCGCCGAACGCCATTTCCAGTGGCAACGTATCCGCAGCGGCGATGTGCAAGTTGTGATCGGTCCACGCAGCGCAGTATTCGCGCCGATGCCTCGACTCGGGCTGATCATCCTTGACGAAGAACATGACGGATCGTTCAAGCAGGATTCGGTTCCCCGTTACCACGCCCGCAAAGTCGCGCACGCCCGCGCGATGTCGCTAAAGGTTCCGCTGGTGCTCGGTACGGCGACACCGTCGATGGAATCTTGGCACGCTTGCACGACGGGTCATGCGGAACTGGTCTCGATGCCGACTCGAGTTGAAAACCGACCGATGCCGGATGTGCAGTTGATCGACCTGCGAGTTCGTGACGATCGAACCTCCGGTGCAATCAGTCGTCCTTTGCACGCCGCCGTCGAAGAAACATTGAAAGAACAAGGCCAAGTCATTCTGTTGCTCAACCGTCGTGGGTTCGCAACGACGATCCAATGTCCTTCATGTGGGCACGTCGTCGCGTGCCCCGACTGCGACATGCCATTGACGCATCACCGTGATGGCGGGAAAGCGGTTTGCCATTACTGCGACTACACGATCGCGACACCGCCCTGGTGTCCCGCATGTCGGTTTGATGGAATCCGCTATGGAGGATTGGGGACGCAGCGATTGGAAGTCGAAGTCAAAGCAAGGTTTCCGGACGCTCGTGTCGCCCGGATGGATGGCGATACCATGAAACGACCGGGCAGCCATCAACGGGTTCTCTCCGCATTTCGTAGCGGCGAACTCAACATCTTGCTGGGCACACAAATGATCGCCAAAGGATTGGACTTTCCCAACGTGTTGCTCGTCGGAGTGATCAATGCGGATTCGGCGCTCCACTTTCCCGATTTCCGTGCCGCCGAGCGAACATTTCAGCTCGTCACTCAAGTCGCCGGTCGTACCGGACGCGGCGATCGTGGAGGACGAGTGATTGTGCAAACATTTTCACCCGAGCACCCCGCGATCCAAGCGGCGTCACGTCATGACTATCTCCAGTTCGCGACGGACGAGATGGTCAACCGTCGCAAGTTCAACTACCCGCCATTGGGCAGCGTCGGCAGAATCATCATTCGCGGCGCGATCGAAGACGTTACCGAAGCGACAGCGGAAGCGATGCTCGGTCGACTCGAAGCAGCAAGAACCAAACTCGGTTACGAAGTTCGTATCCTCGGCCCCGCGCCGCCGCCGATGTCAAAGTTGCGAGGCAAGTATCGCTTTCACATCCTGCTTCAATCGGTCGAAGCGGCCCACCTTGGTGAAACGATTCGACACGGACTCGAAACCTTCACGATCCCTGAAAAAGACGACGTGCAATACGTCATCGATATCGACCCGATGGACATGCTTTGAGCGTCACCGCGATCGGTTTCATTGCGCAAGAAACCCGATGCCGGAGGACCATCGGTTGGCGCAATGAGCGATGTTCCTCGATGTCTCCCTTTATTTTCACGCCAGTCGACAAAACAGTCCGCTGTTCGGTCCACGACAAGGAAATGCAATGCTCTCTCCAAACTACAACGCGGTCATTCGCCAGGATGGTGAATGGTGGATCGGCTGGATCGAAGAGGTGCCGGGCGTTAATTCGCAGGGCGCTACTCGCGACGAGTTAATCTCCAACCTTCGCGAAGCACTCATCGAGGCAATTGAAATGAACCGCGACGATGCGAGAAAGGCCGCTGGGGAAACCTTTGAAGAAATCATGATCCTACCGTGAAGCGTCGCGACCTAATCCGACATTTGATGAATCGTGGATGTATTCTTATTCGCTAAGGTGGCAGTCATTCATGGTGGGGCAACCCCGCGGTCGGAGCACGTTCGGCAATTCCTCGGCATCGCGAAATCTCCGATCATCTTGCCCGTAAAATCTGTCTTGATCTCGGCATTTCGGAACCGTAGATCCCCCCAAATTGTGCTATTGCAAAACCTTCGACGCCTGACCTCTTCGCTGTGGCATACAGATTAGTAACGCGATGCAGCGCGCCGAACCGATGCTCAGGATTGTCATCGCGATACACAGCCACGAGTACCATTCGCCGAACCTGGTGTAGAGTGTCTGGCGATCGACTAGCGGTATCGACACGACCATTGCATCGTCCTGTTGGGGCGATAGCGTCGATACGATTCGACCGGTCGGCGAGACGAAGCAGGTGATGCCTGTCGAAGCGCAGCGAAGCAGAGCACGGCGATTCTCGACGCTGCGCAGCATCGCGAGACGTTGATGCTGGACCAAGGCGTCAACGTGCTCGAACTCGGAACCGTTGACCAATGCGATCAAGCACTGGGCGCCTGAGAGCACAGTGCTGCGAGCGTTCTCGCGACTCATGTCCTCGAAGCAAATCAACACTCCCAACTTGGCGGTGTCGCCGTTTGGTGATGACATTGATAGCGGCGCGGCGCTGGTGCCTTGAACGAGGGGCAATTCGACGGCGGCCCATTGGCGAGCTTGCGGCCACCATGCTTCGCCGGGAACATACTCGCCGATCGGCATCAACGTACGCTTCACGTACCGACCCACGATCGACTTATCCACATCGATCAAGAATGCGGTGTTGCGATAAGGTCCCCCATCCCTTCCGCCGTCGGCGTAGGTTTTGCCGCCGGCCAAAAGTGGAACATTGAAACCGTCACTGGGATCACTGGCCGGATTGGGCGACTCCGACCAAAGACTCGTTTCGAGCGGATCGGCAAACGTGTCGAGCGATTCGTGGTAATGACCTAAGGATGTCTCCGGCCAAACGATCAGATCGACGGGGTCGGATATTGCTAAAGAAAGCTCTCGCATTTTGTCGACCGCGCCGACGTAAGTTGGATCGACTTGGACGGCGGCAATTCTCAAATGCCGACATGCGGATACCTCGGTTTCGACTTCGCGACTGCGGTACTGGCCCCACACCAAGGCCGCAACTACGAACGTCAACCCGATGATTGGCTCCCGCCAATGAACTTGGCCGCCGATAGCAAGTATCAGCATCGCCAAACCGGTCGCGGCCAGGACGACCAGCGAGCTGACGCCGCTCGTGCCGGCGTACTCGGCGACCTGTAATGCCGACACCACATCCGACTGACTATGGGCAATCGCCCAAGGAAACAGTCGTGGCCAGGAATACTCCATCGCAACCCAGTACGCCGGTGCGAACCAGACGAACGACTCGCGGCGACTCGTTGCAAAAGAAACGAGACACGCAAACACTGCGATGATCAATGCATCCCACGCAACCATCAATAGGTAGACCGATCTGGCCCAACCGACATCGAGGTGCGTCGATGATTCGATGCACGCCGGTGCCCAGTGGAATGCGATCGCCAGCGCGATAGTACCCGCTAGCCAGCCGAACATGAAACCTCGGATCGAACTGAGCCGGACGCATGTGAAGATTAGCAGTGCTAAACCAAATAGGCTGATCGCGAATAGCGACGAGGAAAGCCAACTGGCGCTCAGCATCACGCCAACCACGACAGCCAAAAAGCAAACGACCTTGAAATCAGCCGATTTCAAGGTCGCTTGTTCGTGATGTCCGTCGCATTGCAACGGAGATTCGTCTGCAATGGCGGATTGCCCAAATCGCAGCAAGATCAGTTGCCCGAGCTAGAACTCGAGCCGCCGCTGCTGATTGTCGTCGTCACACCTTTCGAGACTGAAATGATCGAACTCGAAAAACTCGACCGTGAAATTGATGTCGTCGAGCTGGTCACCTGTGCGGTCACGATCGTGTGGTTGCCGACTTTCACATTTTTGAAAGTCGTGCTGCCGCCCGCGTTGATGACGCGTCCGCCGCGCGACTTGAACTGCGACAACGTCGTCGAATTCAACAGCGAAGAACTGGGGTCAATGGCGACCAGTGTGGTCGTTGTCGTGCTGACGTTGTCCACCTTGACCGATCCCGTTTTGCCACTTCCGGCAGTCGCCAAATTCGGGCTGGCGAGAAAGAACAAGGCTACGAGCGCGTACTTGTACATCAGAATTTCCTTCGAAGGGGGTGAGATCTAAGTTGTTGAAAATCAAAGCGTGGCGTCTTCATGACGGAATTTGTGTTCGATCATTGAACACGGGCTCTGGTCGGGTGTTTGAACCAACCAGCATCGAAAGATTCGATTGCGATGTGATACTCCAAGGGTAAAGAAATTAGTCTAAGAAGCCAACGGAAACGTCCTCGCGACCTTCCCGCGAGCAAAGACCGCCGATGATCCGTTCGTCGATCGACTGAGATAAGAACCGAACCGCACCATCGGCCAACGCGACGAAGGCGCCGCCGGGATGCCGACTGTAAATCTCGTCGCTGTTGTCGATGTTGATGCCGCCGTTGTCGTGGGAGATGCAGTTGCGCCCGTCGGCCCACAAACCATACTGATCCTCGAGTCGGTCGACGCATTCAGCGATGCAGATCGTGTAACTGGAACCGTCAAAGATCTCCGGAATGGAGACCGGATTGCGACGTACCACGGACGATTCGATCAGCACTCCATTGTTCAAATTGAAACCGTGAATCGCCGGTTCGCCCGCCAGCGCGCTACCGATGATGCCGGCATAGTCGGTATCGCCATCGAAGTCGATGATCGAACTGGGACAACGATAAGTCGGTATCAGCGATTGAGCGGCATCAATGTTTACCGGATCGTCCCAACGCCTTCGCCGATTGAATCGCTGTGCGACCGAGGGTTGTTCGACGTATGGCAATATCGCCGCCATCCACGATGCGAACGTCTGCGCCTCGACATCGTTTCCAAGTGGGAAACGATTCGCGACGATATGAAAGTTGTGCAGTGCTAAAGTCTGCTGCCGAAGGTGATTGCTGCACTCGGTTCGACGCGTCGCCTCACGAGCGGCATTGACGCCTCCCAGCAGCAATGACATCAGAATTGCGATGATCGACATCACAACGATCAACTCAACTAGCGTAAAAGCGAGTCGGTTTCTTACTTGCGAGAACTGCATCACAGGACACTCTTGTTAAGAACGGCCAGCCACAGAGGCAATCGGACAGCAAATACCGCAAGTTAAGAGGTACATGCTCACCCCCACTCTTGTAACGGGCTGCCAGATTTATACAAGCACTCATCCGATGAAAATTCGCAGGCCCACGTGGAGGGCAACGATGGATGGGACTTGGGTTTGCGAAACCGCTCAATCAGGGTGCCAAACGTGTGATCTTCCAGCCATGGCCGGATCGCTCGTAGCAGATTCGGTCATGCAGTCTGCTGGGTCGGCCCTGCCAAAATTCGATCCTGTTCGGTTCGACTTGATAGCCACCCCAATGCGGAGGACAGGGGACGGTTTGGTCCGCGAACTTCGTGCGAATTTCGTTCATCCGGTGTTCCAACCAAGCTTCATCCTCGATTTCGGACGACTGGGCACTGACATTGGCGCCGAGTTGGCTGTCGCGGGGCCGAGCGTGGAAATAGTTTTCAGAAGATTGCCTGTCCGTTTTGGTGACGGTTCCGTCGATACGTATCTGGCGTTCCCAATGCGGCCAATAGAAACACAGCGAAACCAGCGGATTGGACGCGATTTGCCGCCCTTTGAGTGACTCGTAGTTGGTGAAAAAGACTAACTTTCGATCAACGATTCCTTTTAGCAACACGACCCGCGACGAGACTTTGCCTTTTTGATCGGCTGTCGATAACGTCATGGCGTTGACCTCGAACCAATCGGGCAATTCTGAATTTTGCGCCTGGTCAAACCACTTGCCGAACTGAACCAGCGGATCAGGATTTACGTCCTTTTTCTTGAGCCCCGCTTTGGTGTAGTTCTGACGCATTTCTTGAATCGACATACTTTTCTCCGCAAAACAACGGGGTTTGGCGCGACTTGTGCCTCGTTTTAGGCTGCATCTTCGACACTGCCAACCTGGCAGTTTTCAATTCAACCTGAGTGGTTCATGAAAGAGTCTTTCGCGGCACAACCCTTTACCGGAAACTTGTTAGTTGCTTCCTCGTTGGTAACTGATCCGTTTTACGCGAGCGGAGTTTGCTTGATCGTGCATCAAGATAACGAACAAGTCATTGGCGTGATGCTCAACCGACCACTCAAGCCAGAAGCCGGCGCGCTGATGGCAATGTTAACCAACCCAACCGAGAACGGTGCGAAGCCGATCAATCGCTTGGCCGACCAACCGGCGTTGTCGCCGGGACTGATTCACTTCGGCGGACCGCTTTCGGGTCCCGTCGTAGCGCTGCATCAAGAGAGTCAGTTCGCGGAGTCCGAACCCGGCAGTGGTATTTATCTGGCGGCCCAGAAACAACACTTGGAAGATTTGATCCGCCAACATCCAACAACGTGCCGGCTGATCGTTGGCCACTTGAGTTGGAGTACAGATCAGTTCGCCAGCGAAATTGAGGCTGGGCTGTGGCACATGGTCCCCGCGACTGCGGACGCCGTCTTCGCTTCCCCGATTGAGATGTGGCCGCGACTGATTCGCCGCGCCACGTCGCGGTCGATGGCACGCTGGATGGGCACACCTGATGCGATCGGTGCTGCGGAGCTAAACTGATTACCGGCGAACTTTCCTCGCCGACCGATCACTCTTTGAGACCGTTTTGTGCCACGACACGACGAAGATGACATTTCGCCGCGCAAGAAATTTCGCATCCAGAGGCGTCGCTTGGGAAAGATCATGCAGATCCAGCCCGATGGTCAATTCGGATTCATTGATGCCGAGGACTTTCGGGACGACGTGTTCTTTCACCGCGACCATTGGGATGGGCGGGTAACACGAAACGGAAGGCAAACGACCATTCATCCCGAGATTGGAATGTGGGTCGAGTTCGAGTTGGACGACGTCCGGTTTGAAGAGGAGAAGCGTCTTCGTGCGAAGGTCGTTCGCCCAACGGATCGACCGATCGGCCGAAAATTATCTGGCCGCGACGCGACGTTCAAAATCGTAACCCATCACCCCAACGCCAAAAGAAAACGTCCGACTTGGCGAAAGAGTGATTGAAAACTGCTGGGCTTCTACTCTGCCGGGTCTTCAACCGGCTTCGCCTTCGGCAACTTGCCGCCGTTCTTGCGGGCCGTGATCAGATCCGACTCCAATTCGCGAACGAGCGTCGGATTGATGTGCTTGGATAACAGCTCACGGGTGTTTGTGAACATCTCGTCCACCTTGTTTTTCTGATTCCCGTTCCTGGATCCGAGCAACTTCAAAAAGACGGCTTGCCGCTTACCCATATCGCCGGCAAGCTTTTCGTTGGACGGTTGGTTCCGAAGTGATTCCATTAGCTCCTCAGCTTGTTCCATCTCACCGCGTTCGAGCCGCATGCGGATTCGCGCCTTGTACAGTTCGCGTACCGCAACCAAATCGATGATCGCGTCTTGCACACCTCGAATGTAACTCTCCGCTTGCAATCGCAAGTCATCGCCTTGCAAGTCGGCAACGGCGGTCGGATCGAGTCCCGGCGTCATCGGCAATCGAGCCAACACGGCGCCACCATTTTTGACATACATCAATCTCAGCGGATCATCACTGCGGGGAATGTTCAAGCGTCCGTTCCAATCGGTTCGACCGATGAAAGTCATGCTCGTGCTCTTGAGTTCCTTTTCATAGATCTCATAACCGATCAGCGGAAAATTTTGGTTTCCTTGGGCATGGAGTCTTAGCATCGTCGAGTCGTCGAAAGGCCGGACTTTCAGGGCAGTGCGAAAGGTGCGGTTGTTCTTTCGACCCTGCAAGCCACCTGACCGGCCGGCGTAAAATTCCATCTTCGCGTTGTGATCGGCGTACTCGGTCACCAGCAAGTACGCCCAGTCGAGGACCCCGATCACGAAGGGATCGCCGTTACGATCGTCCTTGCGAGTGAAGGGTTGCAACACGTCACCGGCTTGCACCAGCGCCGGTGATTTTTCCGCGACGATCAAACCAGCCGCTCGTAACAATCCGGTGGCATTTCTTTGTCCGGCGTCATCGATTCGGACGACCGGGGCAAAGGCTTTGATGATTGCATGCCCGATCGTCTCGCCGAACGGTTGGTTGACGGCAACCGGCATGTTGGCAACCGGCCCGAAGAATCGCATCAACGTATCAAGCTCGACCACGTCGATTTGCCCCGACACATCCTCGACATTGGCACGGACGATGAAGATCTTGTCGTAGCCTTCGACGACTTCGCTGACCAATCCGGCAACCGGTGGCACGACCAGTTTTGCTACGGGCTGGTCGAGCGTCATCGCCATGCCGCGTGAAACGAGAACTGCTTCGGTCTCGGCGTCCTTCCACAGCTCACTCACTTTCAATGCGTCGCCGTCAACGGGCTTGAGGCGATTGCCGACGCCATCGACGCCTTCTTTGCCGATGTCCTTGCCGCGTTGCAACAGATCTTTGATGCCGGTCTCGGTCCCGTAAATCGTTTTAACAAACTCACCTACGTTGGCCGCGACTCGAATACGGACCGCTTCGCGATGATCGCGTTTGATCGCCAGTACCGGGTCGGCGGCGGTTAGCATGTCGTAGGTCATTGCATCGATATCACGAAACGCAGCGGCCCGAACGGCCGGCGGCGCGTCGGCGATCGACACTCGCCAAGCCGCGCGAAAGTCACGATCCAAAAACGCTCGAAGCGACGCTTCGATCGATTCCGCGCTGCCCCTGCGGTCATCGGAAACCATCCACACCAGAACTCGGTAGGGTGAAAAATCCCATGGCACCTCGTCCTGAGTCGGTGTCTTTTCCGATGCAGACTCGGCGGTCGTCGACGCGGTGGTATCAGTCCGCAGCGTGGGACTCGGATCGACCACGCCTTCAACTTCAACCGCGATCGAGTTGGGCACCGATACTAACGAGGCCAAGGCCACGGAAATCAGTAATGTCCAGTAAAGTTTCATTGTCCTAGCCGCCAATTGCCCGCGTTTTGGTAGAGCGAAACGATGTCCGAACCCATTCCGACCAGTTCGCGGCGATAAGCGTACGAATCGACCATTTGCCACAGCGGAAGCACGGGCAATTCGTGGTGCGCGATCGCGTGCAAATCCAGCAATCGATCGCGAATTTCCTTCCAATTTTTAGCCTCTTCCAATCGCCGCAAACCGAGTCCGACGAGCTGGTCCGAACTCTTTGCCAGGCCCTCGGGACCAAGCACTCGCCGCGCATCGATGACTGGCTCCCAAACTGCCGCCGAAACATAGACGATGTCGGCGATGTCTTCGCCCGCGTTTGGGAATGTTCTGCCGATGGGAAGCTCAACCAATTGAACTTCCAACCCCAGCAACTCCCATTGGCTGCTGATCGCTTCACAGGCGACTCGCGACAAATTGTCGGCGGGGAACGCCAAACGCAGCGGCGTCATTGCTGGCGGTTCTTGCTGGTCTCGAGATGCGATCGCCTTCATTTGATTGAAGTTCATCGCCAACAACAACTTCGCCAACGGCGGTTCGTAGGGGCGTGGATCGATGTCTTGGTCATAGGCGTAGCCGAGCGGATCGTTCGGTTCGATGCCGGCAGGGAACGGTCCGGACAAGACTCGGCATCCTTCGGATCGCAAGCCTTCGAGCAATTCGCCGTTGAGAATGTCTTGCCGATTGATTCCATAAACGAGCGCGCGGCGGAACGTGCGTTCGGCGAGGTACGGATGGTCCGAACATGGCACCAACATGTGGACCGTCGGCAACGGATATTTGACGACCTTGATGCTCTTGCTCTTGGACAGTCGAATCGCATCCGCGGGAAATAATTGGTCGAGCACATCGACTTCGCCCTGCAGCAACTTAGCCACACCATCGGCGCCGGAGGCTAATCGAGTTTCGACGATTTCTCGCGGCTGGGTCGGCGTTTTGGGCTCGCCTCGAAGAACGTATCGAACGACTTCCGCGTTCTCCTCGACCGTGTCCGGTCGATAGTCACCCGTGGGCGATCCCGGCTCGCCACCGAACCAACTTCCATCCACAGGAATTTGCAGCAAGCTGATTGGCAACACATGTGGCCGACGAAGGTTGAACGTCACTTGCTGGGGACCGATCAACCCGATCGAATCAACAGCGGCAGCCCAAGGTGCGAAGTAATCTTTGTCGCTGGGGATCGCGCGGGACGCCATCACGTCGGCAAGGTAATATCCACGGATCAAATCCAACGGCGGCTGAAGTTTGTCAGGCTCGATCACCAGATCGAAGCGCATTCGATCGGGGCTCATTTCCGTTTCCCCGAAGATGAAATCGTATTCGCCGCCCTCGGGGCCCGCACCTTGAATCTCGAACAACGTTCGATACATCAATCGGCCAGCCCGGCGAGCTGCCCAATTATCGATACGCGTCGGTTCCAATATCGTGGCCGATTGCAACACACCGACGTTGACCATCGGATAGATTTCTTGAATCTGTTTGAGCAGGGCGGTGCCGCCTCGAAGTTCAGGCTCCAAATAAACGGCTTCTCTCGCCAATTTTCTTGCGGTTCGATAGTCTTTCGCATCGCGCGCTGCCGCCGCCTCGCCGAGCTTCGCGGTCGCCATTTCAAGGAACTTCTGGTTCCATTTCGTGACCGCTTCGAGTCGATCGTTTTGGTAATCTTTTTCTAACCGCGACAGGAGTTGTTGCGCCAAATCGAGTTCGCCGGTGTCGACCAACTGTTTCATCAATCGGTCGGCCGTTCCGCTGAGCGCACGTATTGCGGTGGATGGACTGTACTCCGGTGCATATCGGCGCAACTCTTCGAGCATCGCCATTGTCGGGGCGATTTCGCCTTTCTTCGCACGGGAGATCGCGTCGTTCCACAAGAACTCACTGCGGAGTTCGCGAAGTCCCTTCAAGTCGGGAAAATCGCGAACCAAGATCGACAAAAACGGGTAGGCGCCGACAAAGTCGCCTTTGGCAATTCGCTCGCGAGTTTCCTTTTCGAGCCGCACTTCCCAAAGATCAAGCTTCTCGATCTCACCCCACTTCGCGACCATTTCTTTGCCCTCGATCCCGACGACAAAGAAACGCAGAGTTCCAGATCGATCGGCGGGGGGGCGACGGCCCGGAAAATCCAACGGCAACACCTTCGCCCAGCCGCCGCCTGCCTTTTCAGTGAAGTAGATGATGTCGTGCGCATCTTCCTGCAGCAACTCGATACCGGTCTCGGGAGGTGTACCGACTTGGGCATAGTCTAGTCGCTGCGCGTGCGCCGTGCTCGCGAGCAACACGGCCGACAACGCCGCGACTGCGATGCTGCATGCAAACGAGACGAACTTGAGTGATCTCAATGAATGCTTAACTTTGGTCATGGCCCTCATCGATTCACTTGCCCGGTATGTCAGAGATATAAACGACACCTTCGGCGCCTGGAACCAACAACTTTTCTCCAACCGCAATCGGCGATGCGGAAATCGGCTGACCTAAATCAAACGTGCCTTTCAACTGACTCGCACTCGGATCGATGGTCACCAACCAACCGTCCTGACCGGCTAGCAAGATTGAATCGCCGATCCGAACGGGGTCACCAACCGGTCGACCGGCAGGTAAATCGACTTTGAACTTCTCGACGCCGTCGGCCGAAAATCCGCGAAGGATTTGATCCTCCGTTTCGACCAAGCACCACTCGCCCGACGACACGGGTCCCCACGCGATACGACTTTCGAGCAACACCTTGAACTTCTCGTTGAGCGTTGACATGTCGAATCCGACAATCATGTCAGCCGACGGACCGGCGGTCGACGCGACGTAGCTTTGTCCAACGCCGGCGGCGGGTCCGAGGAATTTGTACTCGACATCCTTGGATGACAATTCGCGAATCTGCTCTGCGACGCGAACGCGATAGATCTTTTTGCGGCTGTCGGCAAGCACAACTTGGTCGGCATCATCGGGCAAGGAAATCGGACGAGTCCAGTGGACGGTGTCGACGGGATCGCTGGCCGGCTGGAAGGGTGTCGCCATCATCGCGCCGGTTTCGTACTTTGCCAATACGCATCGACCGGTATCGAGCGGCAGAAACAAACCGCCACCGGCGAACAGTGCGCCGCCGTCTGGTTTTCCGGCCGGCAACTGCATCGTGACTTGTCGAAGCTTTTCGGATTCACGATTCGGATCCAAAACCAGAATCGATTGACCGCCGACTTGGTTGACCAGCAGGGATCGTGTGGCATCGATCTTGATGGGGTTCTCATAGCGAATGCCGATAGCGCTCTTGCCTGGATTTTCGATCGGGCCTTGCGTCGAGCCGCTAACCAGCGACTCACGATCGAGCGTGAACAATGCTGCCTGGCTCGTGACGACGTAAAAGCCTTTGCCGCCCGCCATCGGCTCGATCATTGCGACCGGGACGCCCACATCAGTTCGCCAAATTTCTTCGCCCGTCTTCGGATTCGCCGCCGTCACGCGGATCGCCGAAGTGCCACGCAAAACTCTCGCGTGAACCAAGGTATCGTCGCTGACGAAGGGCTGGCCGATGAACGTATCGAGTTCGTGGAGACTCCAATCGCGAACAACGCGACCGGTATTGATTTGCAGTTCGTAGCGACCAACTCGTGTTCCGGTGATCCACATCGCGGTCCGACCAACGGCCATTTGCGTTGCGGTCGGCTGGTCATAGAAAGCCGGAAGGGTCGCGGCGACGGTCACCTGGTCTCGTTCCGCCGTCGGCTCGATGTCCAGAACCGATACCTCGCCGCGGTCGGTCAGAACTATCAAACGTCGACCTTGAATGATCGGCGTGACTTGGACGTTGCCCGTCACGCGGATGACGGGCTGGGCAACGCGAATCTGTTGCCCCGCATCATCAACCCTGAGTATGTGGATATTCGCGTAGTCGGTTCCCGCGTTCTCGATCACGAACACATGACCCAACAAGGGAACCGGCGGAACCGCGATCGTGCCCTCTTGATGTCCGATGTAGAAGCTTTCAAGACACGATCCGTCACGCGTGTTCAACAGATAGATGTTGCTGTGGTTGCCCGGCAGGTAGGCGCGATTTGCCTTCGCGTTGATGCCCGGTCCGACTTCGAGCTTTTGAGGAATCTGGACGGCCCATTTTGCATCGCCGGAATCGGCATCGCTGGAAATCAGTCGGCCTGATGCGGTCGCGACATAGAAGTCATCGGCCACGGAAATGGGCTCGGCGAACACCTCATCAATTTTGGAACGCCAGGCAACCTGTCCGTTCTCGGCATCGCAGCGAAACACTTCGTTGGATAGCGAATCACTCAGCAATACACCGGATCCGTTTTCGATCCGCACCGGCGGCAGATCCTTCGCATAGCCGACAAATTTGCGCCATCGGAGTGTGCCTTTTTCGCCTTCAAAGGCCAGCACCGATCCACCGGCCCGAACGTACAATGTTTCGCCTCGCAAATCGGGTGCCGATTTGCCGGACAGAGTTGTCAGCACGATCGCTTTGATCGAATCCTGAGCCGGCGATTGGGTTTCCGTCTTGGGCAGTTTGGACGATGCCGTGACGAGCGTTCTCTGAATATCACTGGCCGATCGAATCAATGTTTGCAGTCGCGGATCCTGGTCCAATTCGGGGAAGTCGCGAAGCAATGCGATGCGAGTGTCATAAGCCTGCTTCGTTTCCTTTTTCTCGAGCGCTGCCTTCATCGAAGACTCCGCTTCATCGAGTCGCTTGTTGCGGCTGATGTCGCGTTTGACTCGCTCGCGTGCTTCTTCGACGGTCTTGATTTGGCCAGCCAGTGTTGTCCGCATCGTTGACGACATGTACAGCGGATTCTCCATCAGCCCACGGTGCTCGTCCAGTTTTGCCAACAGACTTTCCTTCTCGCTTGTCTCTTTCGCCTTGCCAGCCGACTTGGCCATGTTGTCGGCGATCTCGACCAACAACGCCGCGAGGTTGCCACGCTCCTCATTCATTCCTTCTTCTTCGGCGATGATCGGCAGCTTTTCTTTCGCCAAATCAACTGCTTGCCAAGGCTCCTGCTTGAACTGAGCGGCTTTGTAAAGCTCCGTCATGGTCACGCGCGTACGGGCCAGTGACGAATACTGATGTTCGGCGCCGAAACCGTCCAAGAACCCAAGGTAAGCGTCTTGGGCGCCTTGATAATTTTGTTGATCGTAAAGCTTATTCGCGTTACCGATCACCTCGTCGGCATCTTCACGACTGAGCACGAACATGATGCCGGCGCCCGTCAACAGCAACATTGCGATGATGCCGAGGTAACCGTAGATTTTGAACGAATCCCACACGGACTTATTTTCGGGTGGCTTCTTGCGAACCGAACGCGGCCGGTCGCCCGGTGCGGGAGCCACTCGCTTGCCCGAGCTTCCACCACCGCGTCCCGATCCGCCCGCGTATCCTTCGACGGGAACCGCCTCCACGGCAACGGGTTCGGCATCGTAATAATCGGCGTCTGCGACTTCGATGACTTCGCCGTATTCATCGCCAGCGACTCCGAGTTCGTCGACCGTCGTCAGGTCTGCTTCAACGACTGGCTCGGCGGTCTCGTATTGTCCGCTACGAAGTTCTCCGATCAGCTTGGACGCTTGAAAGTGGGTCAGTTGTCCATTGTCGACCAACAACTTAGCGACGGCCTCGGGCGTGACCCGCGTGCCGCCCTGCTCGAGCTGTTCGCGAAGGGCTTCGATGATTTCTTGGTCGAGCAACCCGAGTCGTTCGAGTCGATCGATCAGATCTTTAGCAAGCATGGAAAATAGGTATTAAGGTATTAGGTGACGGGTGTTGGATAGATTTGAGCAGCAACGTAACCGCGACGGGATCAGTCGAAGTCTTCGACTTGGGTGACTTCCAGTTGGGCGTACCCCGCGATCGTCCCGGCATCCATCGCGTCGACCAGCGCTCGCAATTTCGCCATCTCGTGGACTTTGATCACCAATCGCATGCCGTCGTTGTTAGCGCCCATAGCTTCTTTTAACGTTGAGATAAGATTTTGTTTGCCGGGCGTTTCGCGTTCCCAGTCGGGCGCCATCACGAGAAACGATCCGAACTCGTCGACCTGGATTTCAACCATGTCGAGTTCGTCTTGTATGTCTTCGATCGGGGCGGAGCTGGGCGCATCGGTCTGTTGCCTGGGCATCACAATCGATTTTTGCAAGCTGAACGCGGCGGTGACCATGAAGAAAATCAGCAGCAAGAAAGTCACGTCGACCATCGGAGTCATATCCATTTCCTCCTCCTTGCGCTTCGTGCGAACGAGCACCTCGTCAGCGTCTTCATCCTCGTCGGATGTGGCCGCATTCGAATCGTCGTCCACCGAGGCAACGACGGCTGGCGCCACCACGGTCAACGTCATGGCCGCCAATTTCTCGGCAGCCGACGCTTGCGGCGATGAACTCAGCGGCGACGAACTTATTGGTTCGCCCTCTTCGATGGTGGCATAAAGATCTTCGTCCAACTCGGTCGCCAGAATCTCTTCCTCTTGCGCGAGCTCGGGAACATCGACAACGGTGTCGCATTTGGGACAGCGCACGCGTCGACCGGCCATACGATCATTGACATGATGGCTGGCGTTGCACTGCAAACAGGTGACTTCGATCGACATGAGGAGGAAGCGTCAGGTACCAGGTTTCAGATTTCAGGAAATGCAATCGGCGGCGTTAGTTCTCTTTGACGGCGATGTAGGTTGAGTCGATATTTTCGAACGCATCACCGATGATCTTTTGAATCCGAGTGACTTGGCCGACTTTGACATCGGCGTCGCCGAACAACATCACTTGTTGCTTGCTTGCGCCGAGTGATCTTTCCAATTCACCGGTGATGTATTCGATGATCTCCGATGCTTGCGCGTCTTCGTCGCGGCTGAACTCGCTGCCATCCATCTTGGCCAGAATCACGTTATCGCCCGAGCCAGGATTGATAAAAATCACTGCCGAATTTTTTGCGGCGATTGCTAGCCCGTTTTCCGCTTCGGGGATGGTGCCGATCTTGGTAGGGTCCATGGTCGAACAAACGACGAAAAATATCAGCAACAGAAACGTGATGTCGATCATCGGGGTGATGTCCATCTCGTCGTCTTCGCGTTTCTTGCGAGGAAGCGCGAAATCGTCGTCCGCATCGTCGATCACGTCATCTTCGTCGGTGATGCCAGCGCTCATGAGTTGACCACCATCGGCTCGGCGGATTGATCTGCGGAAGCACCCCGCGGTGCGACGGGAGCTTTGCCCAGACCTTCACGGAAAGCGGCCATGAAGCGTGCCAGACCTGCACCGACCAAGTCTTCCATTTTTGCAATTCGGATGTTCACGCTGGCTACCAAAATCATCAGGGGAATCGCGATCGCGAGCCCGCAAGCGGTCGTACGAAGCGCAATGTTGATATCGCTTGCCAACAGCGACGGTTCAACGGATTCGGCGGTCGCCAAAGTCTGGAAAGCCCCCATCATCCCGAACACCGTACCGAACAGACCAATCATCGGGGCACTCTTGATCATCGTGCTCACCCATGACAATCGGTATTCCAGATCACTCATCACATCACGTTGAAAACGATCCATGACATACTGGCGCGCTTTCTTGTAACCGAGTTCGCGGTGGTGACAGGCCATTTCAGCGATCTGGGGAATCGCGCGGACATCACCATCACAATATTGGGCGACGCCCTCGAAGTCACCCGCATTGAGCATCTGTTCGATGTCATCCATAAAGACATCTTGTTCTTCTTCGGACTTAAAACGCTTGTGCCCGACTCGCGTCCATACGACCACGATGCAGTACAGCCCCCATAACGCGGCGGCGGCGAGCGCGAAGTAGGTCGCGTTGGAAATGATCTCGAAAAGCGAAAATTCAGCGAGTAGCATCGGGGGTCGGGTCCTTGCGGAATCAGGTGTCAGGTGTCAGGTGTCAGGTGTCAGGTGTCAGGTGTCAGGTGTCAGGTAACTATTTCTTCGGATTGCGGTAGCGTTGACTCGTTACCTCAAATTCGTAGCCTCCCGTGACCGCTTTACTATCAAAAACGGTCTTGGCGATCTGGGTGACTGAGTCACGTCCGTGCGCACGAGCATAATCGAGTTCAACCATTTCGAGATGCGTTTCGAGTGACCTCGGTATGAACTTGACCAATTTTCGACCTTCGACTTGGGCACCGGCCGATCGAAACATCTGCCGATCGAACTGTTCGAGGGGACTCGGTCGAGCCCACGCAAAAAACAATTGCTTTTGGTCGGTTACGGGACGGTCCGAAATGATCGGCCGAGTCGATGCCAATTGATTCAAATACCGCACATCCGAATCACCCATCGCTGCCAACTCGATTCCGAAGTGGTCGAGCTGGAGGGCGTAAGTCGGCAAATCAACGGCCGTGAATTGAAGCTGCCATCGTTGGTAGGCAGGCACCACGTCGGCGTCGCCAACGACGCCGGCTTCGCGAACGTCACCGTCGCTGTTGGGTTGCCCTGCGCTTTCTGGTTGACTTGGGTATTGGATCGATGCCGCATCGTCAGTCGATGTCGCTTCCGACGCGGCAACCGTGGACATCGCCTCCGTCACGGCGACGATTGAATCTTGAAGCGATGGTTTGGTGAAGTCGACGAGGTCCGTCGACTCGGGTAGCAAGAATTCAGAATCTGCTTCCGACCGAACAGGAACTCCGGCGACGACCGGGGGCAATGGCGATCGCCGATCTTGCCCGACATCAGCCGACAGCATCCAAATCAATGTCAAGGCAAAAACGACGGTGGCAACAATCAACATCAACGCCGTCAACATTGATGTGACTTGATCGAAGTTGCTGACCTTCAAACAACGGTCGGCATTCGGCTTGGCCACTGTCGAACTGGGCCAAACCGACGAATTCCTGGAGATTTCAGTGTGTGTGATAACCATGCGACGCATCGTCGGGAAACGATATTACTACTTTTTGGGTTTACGATAACGTTGGCTGGTGACCTCGAATTCATAGCCGGCCCCTACCGCCTTACTCTCGAAGACCGTTTTCGCGATCTCGGTCACGGACGGATGTCCTTTGGATTTCGAGTACTCGAGTTCGACGAACGCGAGCTTGTTTTCCAATTCGGTGGGGATGAATTTCAGCGGCGTCCGCCCGCTGGTGTTCACGCCGGCTTGGCCGAGTAGTTGCAAGTCGTATTGCATCAGTGGACTAGGCGTTTTGAACATGAAGTAAAGACGCTTTTCCGATTCGGTATCAATGATCAAGCGTGATGTCGGTTTGCTGGACAAGTTGTTGACCGAATCGACGCCTTGAACTGAACCCCCGATCGCACCGAGTTCGATGGCATAGAAATCGAGCTGCTTGGCATACGAGCCAACATCGCGCGCGGTGAAATTCAACTGCCAACGCTCGAACCGCGGGACAATGTCTTCACCTTCACCTTCGGGGCCCGGAGGACGACTATCGCCTTGGCCGGTACCGACGGTGGACGATGTGGCGGAGGTATCATTCGTCGTCAAAGATGCGGCGACGCTGCTAACGGCATCGGTGACCGCTTCGATGGTGTCCTGCAACGTCGGCTCCATCAATTCTTCGACTTCTTCCGCACCGGGCGGCTCAAAATCCCGCTCGAAACCCTCGGCATTATCCCCACGTCCGGCGGCATTTTCGATGATGGGCGCGATCGCCAGCGGCGCGAAGGTCCACCGACTGGTCAACCAGATGATGAACAACATGAAAACGAAAATGCCGATGAATAGCATCAGCGCCATGAATAGCGACGTGACGACATCAAACCGGCTGATGCGAAACTTCTCGCGTTCGGCTTCACGTTCGTGATGCAGCCCGTCAGGATGCGACACATCTTGTGAAGCCGCGTGATGTTCGGGACGGTTGCGCTGATTGACGGAGGCCATCAAAAGATCGGTTCAACAAGCGAAGGAAATTGGGAGAAAGCACTGATCACAGATCGTAATCCAAAAACACGTAAGTCGGGTCAGTCGTGCGATACCATGCTCGCCAGTTTCGTTGAGCCTGATCGACTTGGGCATCATCGGGATCGTCGGGCATTCCGAAGCCTTCAAATTTACGGCTGATGAATCGCAATCCGTCGCGAGCATATCTTTGCACGATCTTGTCGGGATCGCTCAGCGCAAAAATCAGCGCCGGGGCGACCCTGAGCTCATCGCTCTTTCCCAACAACTTGGCGGCGACTCGGCGTGCCTGCCACGATTTGCTTCCCCGCACCAAACGCTCCAGTCGATCCAGTTGGGTTCGGCGACCGGCCGGGGTCGGATCAAGTTCAAGATCGTCGGGCAACGATTTTCCTTCGGAATCAGCCGTACCATCTGATTCGAGGATCTTTAGCAGGTCGGTGACCTGAGTCGCCACGGCTTCGCCTTTGATTTGCGTACCATCGACTCGAATTTTCGTCGTGTCCTTCGGCAATCCGTAGCCACCTTCGAGCGTACCGGCGCTCATCGAAAAAATGGTCTTTTGCGTGCTACGGATTAGGAACAGCAACGAGAACGCAGTTCCGACGGAGCTGCCGGTTTGCGACCGATCGATCCAACCACCGTTTGCGTCCTGCAACTTCTTCAACTCATCCACGTATTTGTTGTACCACGCCGGGCTAAGATCCTTCGTTGACCCTCGCGAGATTTCAACGAAGCTCTCGTAGCGCTCCAGCGTATACAGGACGTAGTAGAACCAATCGTTGCCGTGACGCTCGTAAGGATTCTTCTGACGCCACGCCTCCAGGAATCCGATCGACTTCTGTATCGGCGCTTGGGAAATTTTCGCTTTTTTACGCCGGTTCTCGTTGCCGTCTTCCTGAAACAGTTTGATTGCTTTGGGAAGACCGACAATCCCAGGATCATTCTCGTCGGCAGCGGTGTCGCCCCAAAGTCGCAGCGCATCACCCGCAATCAGCAGACTGCTGCCACCTGCCAGCGCCATCGACGGACCGACGCCGTCGAGTTGCATCACGTTTGGCTTACCGGGTCCTGGATCAATTCCAATGTAAGGCCATGCGCCCCCGAGATCCTGAACCCTCATCAGCCACTCCAAACAGTCAACGACGCGTTGGTAGTCGAGCGGTATCCCATTTCGGTCGAGCGTCCAAATCGCCAACATCGCGTACTGAGTCTGCGAGACATCGCCCTCATGATCGCCGCGATACCCGAACGGTCCATTTTTGAACTGCGCATCCATGATGGCTCGCTGCAAAATTTCTAATTGCGGCCGGTATCGCACCGGATCCACATCGGCTAGCAGCAAAACGGAAACCGCCATTTCGTAGTTGGCCTTGGTCGTTGTCAGGGGCATCCCGCCTTCGAGCTTCTTGCAAAAATTCAAAGCAGTCGCGACACCGCGCTTGACGACCGGGTTATCGGGATCATGGCGACACTTGTGATGCGCATAGCCGACGATCACCGCGCTTCCCTCACCCCATCCCGACATCACTTCGGGGCCAGCCAACGACTCCAAATACTGAATGCCCCGATCGACCATACCCTTCACGACCGGATCGTCAGGCGTGTACGCCGAAACACGTCCGGTCGAAACAATAACAACCGCCAGCAATACGGCGGCGCGGAGGGCCGATCGTGAGCGGCCGAGAAATCGGCGACGGGCGAGAATCGGCATGCCGGCCGCAATCTTTTTGTGGATCATTCCGCTGAACCGTAGTTTGGAACTAAAAGTCACTTCGCGCCTCGAAAACGGGCATTGAAAAGGGTCAACCAAAAAGATTCATTTTGACGAGGGAGATTGCACGTTCTGCAGGACCTCCAACTTCTGATGAACATCATTTCATGAACCGATTGACGACGAACCGCATCATACCCTACGATTCCCCACCGTCGAATTCCTCGATGATGGTTCGGGTGCTGTTTTTCGCCGCTTTTTACGTTGGCGAACTCGCCCTGATCGGTTAGGTAGCTCAGTTGGTAGAGCACGGCCCTGAAAAGGCCGGTGTCGGCGGTTCGAGCCCGCCCCTAACCACTTTCCATTTCTTCCTTCACGGAATTCACCCGGATCGGGGCGACACACCGTTCGCCGCTAATACTTGGCGACAACTTGCCGCTGAACCGAACAGCGCCTCTTTTTTTCCGTGATTTTGTCGTTCGGTTGCCCCGGCCAACCCTCGTTGGTGTCGCCTTAGGGCGGTTTAGGCTGTAGCTTGTGCAACTTGCAATTTGCACACTCGTTTTGCCTGGTCCGTTGCCATGTTCGTTGCACGACTTTCTTTCTGCTTCCTGTTCTTGTTGCTCTCAGCGGCGGCAAACGCGCAAAGCGATGTCCCCACTCCGACTGACCGCCAAGTCGCCCAAGTGGATGCTGACAGTGAAGCGGCCGAGAGTCCGGCGACTAGTGCACAGGCGAACAGTGAACAGGCGACTCTGACCGAACAGATCGACGGCGTTTTCGGCAAGTACATCGTCGGCACCGCCGCTTCCATCATTTTTTATGACTTCGGCACCGAGCAATGGCTGGGGACGAAAATACCGTTCGTCGTCGTCTGGTTGTTTTTCGGCGCCATTTTTCTAACCCTGAAAATGCGGTTCATCAATCTTCGCGGCTTTCGGCATGCGATCGACTTGACCCGCGGCGTCTACGACAACCCTGGGGAACCGGGGGAAGTCTCGCACTTCCAGGCCCTATCGGCCGCGCTTTCAGCGACAGTTGGGTTGGGCAATATCGCCGGCGTCGCGATCGCGATCAGCACGGGCGGCCCCGGCGCGACACTGTGGATCGTCGTGATCGGACTGCTCGGCATGACATCGAAGTTTGCTGAGTGCACTCTCGGCCAACTGTACCGAGTGACCGACGCGGACGGGCACGTCTTGGGCGGTCCGATGCGTTACCTGAAGACCGGTTTGGCGGAAATCGGCCTCGCCAAACTGGGAAGCGTGCTGGCGGTCGTCTTCATGCTGCTCTGCATCGGCGCCAGCTTCGGTGGTGGCAACGCGTTTCAAGTCGGCCAATCACTCGAAGCGATTCGCGGCGACGTGCCGATACTGCAAACTCATCCGATCATCTATGGCCTGGCGATGGCGGTGGCGGTCGGCATCGTGATCGTCGGGGGAATCAAGAGCATCGGTGCGGTCGCCGGCAAAGTGGTTCCATTCATGTGTTTTGCCTATGTGGTCGCGGCTCTCTATATCTTGGCAGCCAACTTCGCGGCGATTCCCGATGCAATTGTCACGATTGTGACCGAAGCGTTCACGCCCAAAGCGGCCTACGGTGGGTTCTTGGGCGTGTTGGTGATCGGAATCAAGCGAGCCGTGTTCAGCAACGAAGCCGGCGTCGGCTCGGCAGCGATTGCCCACTCGGCGGCCAAGACCGACGAACCGGTCAGCGAAGGAATCGTCGCGCTGCTGGAACCGTTCATCGACACCGTCGTCGTTTGCACGATCACCGCGCTCGTTGTCGTCGTCACCGGCGCGTACAACGCGCCCGAAATGGAATCGGCAATCGCAGCCAATCAGGGTGCCAAAATCACCTTGTTCGCCTTCGTCAACGGTGGCCATGATTGGTTTCGGTTCATACTCTATTTTTCCGTTGTGCTGTTCGCTTATTCGACATGCATCAGTTGGTCTTACTACGGCGAAAGATGTTGGGTCGAGCTGTTCGGCGAACGCTTTTCAATCATCTACAAGGCGCTATTTCTTTCGTTCACCGTGCTCGGTTCGATCGTAACGCGGGGAAACATTTTGGACTTTAGTGACTTGATGATTCTGGGCATGAGCTTCCCCAATCTGATCGGCGTTTTCTTACTCAGCGGGATCGTCAAGCGACAACTCGATAGCTACTGGGCCAAGTACCAAAACGGCGAAATCAAACGAGTCGATTCGGTCAAGCCATGACCCGCGTTTGCATCATCAACATTGTCGGACTAACGCCACGCCTGCTCGCTCACGCGCCACGCATCTCTTCGGTCGGCGCACCATCACCATGGCGCAGCCCGCTGCCGGCGGTGACATGCACATCTCAGGCGACGATGTTGACCGGCTTGTCACCGCGAGACCACGGCATCGTGGGCAACGGTTGGTATCATCGTGACACACAAGAAATCCGCTTCTGGCAACAAGCCAATTCATTG
This sequence comes from Rubripirellula sp., assembly GCA_041740415.1. Classification (GTDB taxonomy): domain Bacteria; phylum Planctomycetota; class Planctomycetia; order Pirellulales; family Pirellulaceae; genus Rubripirellula. Next base: position 125,339 of record JBGSLZ010000006.1, on the reverse strand, counting down.
ATTCAAGGCGATAAGTTCTACGACGGCGTCGAAACAGCCAAGATGTTTTGGTGGTTCAATCAATCCGCCGGCGTGAAGTATTCGGCAACGCCCAAGCCCCATTACGGTTGCGACGGCTCGAAGGCCTTTGACATTCTCGACCACACGCGGTGCGAACTGACCAAGCGTCTCGGGCCATTCCCGTTCTTCTCGTTTTGGGGCCCCGGCGCGGGACTGGCCGGCAGTGATTGGATCGCCGATGCGACGGCGATCGTGATGCGAGAAAAGCAACCTGAATTGACGCTCGCGTACCTGCCTCATTTGGACTACGACTTCCAACGACTGACCCTGCACGATCCGGCCCGAGTCGCGGAAGTTGATCGAGCGGCCGGCCGCATCATTGACGCGGCCCAAGACATCGGCGCAAAAGTCATCGTGGTTTCCGAATACGGGCTGGTTCCAGTTCAACGCCCCGTTCACATCAACCGCGTGCTCCGCGAAGCGGGTTGGCTGGATATTCGTCGAGGCCCCTTCGGCGAGATGCTAATCCCCGGCGAATCGGCCGCATTTGCGGTTGCCGATCATCAACTCGCGCACGTCTATGTTCGCGAACCCGCGATGATCGGCGATGTCCGATCGAGGCTGGAGTCGATCCCCGGGATCGCACAAGTGGTTGCACCTGAGCAGCTCGAACTCGACCATCCCCGCAGCGGCGAGCTTGTCGCGTTGGCCGAACCCGATTCGTGGTTCACTTACTACTACTGGGTCGATGACACGTTCGCGCCCGACTTTGCCCGCACCGTCGACATTCATCGCAAACCGGGATACGACCCATGCGAATTGTTTGCCACCAGCAAGCTCCGCGCGGTCGCGCGAGTGGCCCAAAAGAAGCTCGGCTTTCGCTACAAGGTGGACGTGATTCCGCTCGATGCAACGCTGGTCCGCGGCAGTCACGGTATCTATCCGGCTTCAAATCAAGATGGACCCGTGATCGTCGGTCCGGATGCACCGCCGACCGACATGCGAGACTTTGCAAACTACGTTCGCATGCAACTCGGTTGAACAAATCTTCACGTTGTGACCGCTTGTTCAGTTCAATTGGTCGCTCCACAATCATCGCGTCGCGCCTTACGTCTTTTCACTGATTGGTTTTGCAGGAGTTTCCATGAGCATGTTGAAAGAGTTTCGAGAGTTCGCGATGCGCGGAAGTGTCGTCGACTTGGCCGTCGGTGTGGTGATCGGTGCCGCGTTCGGAAAAATCATCGCGTCATTTGTCGCGAACATCGTGATGCCGCCGCTGAATTTGTTGACCGCGAAATACGGCGTGAATTTCAGTGACCTGGCGTTCAAGGTAAAGACCGAATCGCCGAAGCTACTGCCGGACGGGACGATCGAGAAAGCCGCGGACGGTTCGCCGGTCATGGCGATGCAGGACTATCCGATCTTGAACTATGGTCCGTTCATTCAAACGGTCGTGGACTTCATGCTGGTCGCGGCTGCGATCTTTCTTGCCGTTAAAGTGCTCAACGCGATGAAGAAGCGTTTCGAGGAGCAGAAAGCCGAGGAACAGATCGCCGAGAAAGCCACCGAAGAAGTGGAACTCCTTCGCGAGATCCGAGATTCTCTCAAACGGTCTTAACTCGTGCGCATCGCTTCTGCGCTCGTTGGAAAGTACTCTCGCACCACGCCGAAAAATTCTTCAGCGGTCGAAACTTTCGCGACGTGCGTCCGGAAAAACCGCGCGCCGCGTTTTCCTTGCGCATAGCAACATGCGTATTTTCGCATTAGCATCGTGCCTTTCTCTTCACCGAACCGATCGACCACTAACTGGTAGTGATCCAGCATCACCTCGCGTTGGGCGTCGAGCGTCGGTTCCGGCGGCACTGGTTCGCCGCGAAGCGCCGCAGCCGCTTGGGCGAACAACCAAGGTCGACCTAAACAGGCCCGCGCGATCATCACACCATCGACAGCGTAATTTTCAAACGCCGCGACAACCTTTTCCGCCGAGTCCAAGTCGCCGTTTCCGATCAACGGTATCTTTTTGAGATGAGATTTGATCTCGCTGATCCGATCCCAATCGGCGGTGCCGGTGAACATGTCGGCCGCCGTGCGACCATGCACCGTCAGCGCCGCCGCGCCGGCCTCTTCCACCACTCGGGCGATCTCGTTGCAATTGATATTTTGACGACTGCATCCGAGCCGAATCTTCGCGGTCACCGGCGTCGGCGCGCAGACTTCGACCAGCCGACTGATGATCGCCGACATTCGCTTGGGCTCGCGAAGGAGGTAACTTCCGCTGTGCGCTTTCTCGGTCACTTGACGCACCGGACAACCAAAATTGATATCAACTACGCTGACCTTGTATTCTTCCGCTAAACGGCGTCCGACCTTCGCCATCGTTTCGGGATCATTGTCCCAGATTTGAACGGCGAGTGGCCGTGGCTCGTCGGCGACACCCCACAACCGATCGGGATGTTCGGCATCGTTCTCGTCGAGCCACACGAAACCACGCGCGTTGACCATCTCGGTTGCGAGCAATCCCGCACCGCCGAACTGTCGGACGATGTGACGAAAAGCGGCGTTGGTGAATCCCGCCATCGGTGCCTGTAAGATCGGCGGGTCGATCACGAGATCGCCGATGCGAAGCGGCGGAATGTTCATGAGAAGTCGCTCAGTTCCAACCACTTCTCTTCCGCTTCCGCCAACTCGGCGACAATTTCTTCGATCGCATGATGTTGCTTCAATGCCTCGGCAGGATTGGTTTCAATCAGCATCTTCGCGGTCAACTCTTTCTTTTCGTCGTCGAGTTTGGCGATCCGCTTCTCAAGATTTTTCAGTTCCTTTTCCGACTTGCGTCCGTCTTTGCCACGTTCGCGGTGAACTTCGGCCTTCGCTTTGACCGGCGGCGGTGCGGTCGCGGATACCCCCGCGGCTCGGCCCCGTTCGCGTTCACCTTCGTCGATTTCTTCCTCGACTGAAACCAAATAACTATTGTAGTCGCCGAAATAAGTTTTCGCCGTGCCATCACGGACCTCGATGACTCGTGTCGCAACGCGGCCGACGAAGTGACGATCGTGGCTGGTGAAGACCACCGTGCCTTTGTAAAGATCCATCGCTTCGGCAAGCGCTTCGACGGTCTCGACGTCCAAGTGGTTTCCCGGTTCGTCGAGCACCAATACATTGGCCGTGCCCAACAACAAACCGGCCATGCAGAGCCGCGCGCGCTCGCCACCGGAAAGCACTTTCACTTTCTTATTGATGTGCTCGTCTCGGAACAGCAACGCACCGGCCATGGCCAACAACTCTTGCCGAGTCGTTCCCGCCATGCTGTTGTAATCGAGGTGCTCGATCACCGTGTGTCGTTCGTCGAGCGACGTGTAGACGTGCTGGGCGTAGGTCCCGATCTCGACACCGTGACCCCACTTCATGATGCCGTCGACCGGGTCGAGCGAATGCACGATCGTGCGCAGCAACGTCGTCTTACCTTGCCCGTTGTCCCCGACGATCGCGACGCGTTGTCCGTGCTCGATCTCGAAGTTGATGCTGTCGGCGACCGTGACCGCATCGCCTTCCTTGCCGGCCGGATACCCGATCGCCAGCGACTCGCAGCGGAGCGCGGTACCGCTACGCGGTTCGACTCGCGGCGGACGGATGTAGACGGTCGGCTCGTCGACTTCGATCTCCGTCGTTTGCAATTTCTCAAGCTGTTTCGCTTTGCTGCGAGCCTGGCTGGCGGTCGACGCATTGGCGCGGTTCTTTTCAATGAACCGCTGCAGTTGTTTCTGTTTAGCTTGGACCGTCGAGTTAACTTTGCGATCGTGTTCACGGCGCTCTTCGCGGTACTCCAAATAGTCGTCGATCTTGCCTGGGTACATGGTCAGTTTGCCACGCGAGAGTTCAAGCGTTTGGCTGCACGTCGCTTTCAAGAAAGCCCGATCGTGGCTGACGATCAACGCCGCCTTACTGAAGCCTCGCAAAAAGTGTTCCAGCAGAATCTGAGTTCGCAGGTCCAGAAAGTTCGTCGGTTCATCCAGCATCAACAGGTTGGGATCGTGCAACAGCAGTGCCGCCAATTTCACACGTGTCTGCCATCCGCCGGAGAGTTCTTTCACCGGGCCGTCCAGATACGCGCCCTTCAACTCGAACTGGCCCGCCACTTCGCCGCATCGCCAATCCGGTTCGCCACTGTCCCGCATCAAAAAGTCGAGTGCCGATTCGCCGGGATTGAACGGGTCGTGTTGGCGCAGATATCCGATACGCAGAGTCGGGTGATGGATGACCTCGCCCTTCTCCAGCTCTTCGTTCCCCAGCAGTGCCCTCAACAGGGTGGACTTTCCGGCACCGTTGCGACCGATGAACCCGACTTTGACATCATCGACGAGGGACAGCTCGGCCCCGTCGAGTAAAATTTGGTCGCCGAAGCGTTTGTGAGCGTCGCGAACTTGGATCAAAACTGCCATAGATTCTTTTAAGGGAACATTTCGGTGATGGAAAGTGCTTGCTTGAGGGTACCCTACTGAACCATGATTCTCTAAATTGAACGGATTCTTGCCAGGGGCGACTGCCCGCAAAGTTTTGCTAGTGTTTCGAGCCTCCCTTCTTCGCACGCAACCCAACGGCTCCCCGCCGCCACTATGAATAGCTTCAGCTTGGACTACATCGATGATTTGTACGTCCAATACGTTCGTGACCCGTCGAGCGTTTCCGCGACTTGGCGTCAATATTTCGAGCAGTTTTTGGTGGTGGGTGGTACTTCGTCGAAGCCCGCCGCTTCCAAAACCGCGACGGCAAATGGCAGCATTTCCAACGGAACGGTCTCCAGCGAGGCCGCTGCCGACCTGGCTTCAGCGGCGCCCTCGGCAACCCGCAACGCCGAAGAAGCGATCTGGCTGTCTCGAATCCAAGACCGCGTCAACAATCTGGTTCGCGAGTACCGGGTGCGCGGTCACCTGATCGCCGATCTCGATCCGCTCGGCTTCGAACGTCCCGATAGCCCCAACCTCAGCCCCGAAGTGTACGGGCTGTCGGACGAGGACCTGAACCTGCCGTTCGAGTCGATGGCGATCGAGAACGCCGGCGGAACGATCAAAACGATCCTCAAGCGCCTTCGCAACACCTACTGTCGGTCCATCGGTGCGCAGTTCATGCACATCAACCGTCGCAACATTCGCGACTGGTTGCAGCGACGAATGGAAACGACCGAAAATCGTTTAGAACTTTCGCACGAAGTTCAACGACGAATCTATGTTCGTCTCGCGGACGCTGCGATTTTTGAAGAATTCGTTCGTCGAAAATTTGTCGGCGCGAAAACATTCTCGCTCGAGGGCGCCGAGAGTCTGATACCGTTGCTCGACTTGGCACTCGAAAAAGCAGGTCAACACAACGTCAAAGAAGTCGTCATGGGGATGGCCCACCGCGGGCGACTCAACGTGATGGCCAATATCCTCAAGAAGCGCGCGACCAATATCTTTTGGTCGTTCGACGATCCGACGCCCGAGATGAATCGTGGCGGAGGTGACGTTCGCTATCACTTGGGCTACAGCAGCGATTGGAAAACTGCTTCGGGCGATAAGATCCATATCTCGCTGTGTTTTAATCCCAGCCACCTCGAATTCGTCAACACGGTCGCGCAGGGTCGCACCCGCTGCAAACAGGACCGCAGCGGTGACAAGGATCGCCGCGAAGCGATGACGATCTTGATCCACGGTGACGCCGCGTTTGCAGGCGAAGGTGTCGTCCAAGAAACGCTCAACCTGAGCGAACTGCGGGGATACAAAACCGGTGGCACGCTGCACGTCGTCGTCAACAACCAAGTCGGATTCACAACCGAACCGAGCGATGGTCGCAGCACCACCTACGCGACCGATATCGCCAAGATGCTTCAAATCCCGATTTTTCACGTCAATGGCGAAGACCCCGAAGCGGTCGCACAAGTCGTATCGCTGGCGATGGACTTCCGCAAAGAATTTCACCGCGATGTCGTGATCGATTTGTATGCGTTTCGCCGCTGGGGACACAACGAAGGCGACGAACCTCGTTTTACTCAGCCTCGCATGTATGCCGAGATCGATGCGCGAGCGACCGTTCGCGATCGGTACCTCGGCCAACTGCTCAAACTCGGCAAGATCACGTCGGTCGAAGCGGAACAGATCCAGAAAGAGCGAACCGAGAAGCTCGAATCGGAATTCGAGGCAACTAAGAATGAGACATTCGTACCCGATACGCAAACGCTCGCTGCGAATTGGTCGCAATACTTCGGCGGCCAAGAGCCAACAGAAACGACCGACACCTCGGTGCCAATCGAGACGTTGGCCAAGTTGCTCGATAAGCTGACTCGGTTGCCCGCGGGTTTTTCGGCCAACAAGAAACTCAAGCGACCGATGGCCCAGAAGCGAGAGATGGCCGAAGGCAAGCTGTCACTCGATTGGGCCAGTGCCGAAGCGTGCGCGTTTGCAACCTTGCTGGCATCGGGACATCCGATCCGGATGACCGGCCAGGACTGTCAACGGGGAACGTTTAGTCAGCGTCATGCAGTGTTGCACGACACCAAAGACGGAACGACCTACACTCCGCTTGCCAATTTGTCTCGCGATCAAGCGCCGCTCGAACTTTACAACAGCCCGTTGAGCGAAGCCGGAGTGTTGGGATTTGAATACGGATACTCATTGGACAATCCCGACGGGTTGACGCTTTGGGAAGCCCAGTTCGGTGACTTCTGGAACTGCGCGCAAGTCATCGTTGACCAGTTCATCGTATCGGCGGAAGACAAATGGAATCGGCTCAGCGGTTTGGTGATGCTGTTGCCCCACGGGTTCGAAGGGCAGGGTCCGGAACACTGCAGCGCGCGGCCCGAACGGTTTTTGGCGATGTCGGCCGAGCACAACATCCAAGTATGTCAGCCCACAACGCCCGCACAGTACTATCACTTGCTGCGACGACAGGTGATCCGCAAGTGGCGAAAGCCCTTGATCGTGCTGACGCCCAAGAGCCTACTGAGGCACCCGCGATGCGTCAGCCCGCTGAAGATCTTGGCGGACGGTGGGTTCAAAAAGATCCTTCGCGACCGCAAAGTTTCGTTGCCCGATGCCCGACGATTGATACTCTGTACCGGCAAGGTTTATTTCGACTTGCTCGAAGCGCGTGAAGAACGAAAAATCGATGATGTCGCGATCATGCGGATCGAGCAATTGTATCCGCTGAGCATCGACGAATTGGTGGCATCGATGGACGGCTTTCCCAAGGGCGGCGATGTCGTGTGGGTCCAAGAAGAACCGACCAACATGGGCGCTTGGCCGTACTTGAAACTGCGTTTCGGTGACGATCTGCACGACACGTACAAACTGCGCCGAGTCAGCCGAATCGAATCGGCAAGCCCCAGCACGGGCAGCCTAGCAGCACACAAGCTGGAACAATCCGACCTCATCAACGAAGCGTTCGAAGGACTTTAAGTGGCTGTTATCAGTTGCCATCGCTCTTTAACAAGTGTGGGTGAATAGCTAGCCACGAAAGGGCACAAAATGCACAAAGATGACCTGCCAGAATTTTTTCCAACCGTGCATCGAAGCCCGCACCGATCTGACGGACCAGCAGGTCAATAAAATCTGCGATGTTGTTCGAGAGTCCACTTCGGTCGTTTACGCTATCACCGCCACGACGCATCAAGTTTGTCAGTGCGTTCGCGGACACGTAGCCCCGTTCGATTTACTTGCCTTCCCTCAGGCTATCGAAGTATTGACGCGCGTGTTCTTGTTCGGTTCGTGGTAGTGTTTGATTCTCGGCCGGGTCGCTTTCTTCGCTGAGCGTACTCAAAATTGCCGCTTTGACATCCTCGCGGCTGATGCCTTTGCGATTGGGACCATCGGCGAATCCGGCGATGATCGCTCGGCCTTTTTTCACTTCGCCGCGGACCTGAGTGTCATAAGTGTTGGTGTCGGTTTCAGTTTCAGGACGATCACCGGAACCGTTGCCGCGTCCCATTCCGTTTCCCGGTTTGTCACCGTCGTTCATTCCGAACTGACCATTACCCTGGCAACTCTGGCAGCCCGCGCCGCCACATTTTTCGCAGCGCATCTGACTCTTCGATTCGGATAGCTGGTCGAGTGACGACTCGAGATCTTCCAACTCCGCCATCTCGTCGGACATCTCACCGAGTTGGTCGGCCATTTTCTGTAGCGCGTCCGCGGCCTCGCCTCCCTGACCTTGTTGCATCGCCTTGGCGGCTCCGTTCATCGCCTCGGCCATTTTACTCATCTGCTGCATCTGAGCGTCTTTCTGCTGCAACTGGTTCATCTCTTGTTGCAGCTTTGCGGCGTCATCGCCGCGTCCTTCTTTCTTTGCCTTTTCGATTTGTCGTTCGAGTTCTTGCTTCTTTTGTTCATGCGCTTCCGCGTTCTTCTCCAAAGCTTTTGCCATCTGCTCGACTTGCTTCTTCAACTGCTCTTTTTCTTCGTCGGTCAACTTTCCATCGCGCACTTTCTCGGCCAACTCTTTGACGGCCTCCTCCGCTTTTGAGAACTCACCTTTCTCGATCGACTTGGCCACCTTTTCGCCCGGGCCGGATTCCAGTCCACTCATTTGCGACATCGCTCGACGCATCTGCTCTGATGAACCAAGTTGTTCCCGCCGTTCCTCGAGTTGTTTCTTCAGGTCGTTCAGTGCGATCATGGCGTCCTTGCGATCCATGTCTTTCTTGGTCATGACTTTGTCGAGCTGCGACTCCATCTTCTCGTACAGTTCTTTCGCTTCCTTCAATCCTTCGGCGTCAGCTTTACGTTTTTGTTGCACGATCCGCTTCTTCAGTTGTGACGCGACGGTCTGCACTTGCTTTGCTTCCAATGGATCAACCGACGCCGTTCCGCTGGCGCTGGTTTGGCTCATCGGCTCGACCAACATCAACACGATCGCCAAGACGGGCACGATCGACAGCGGCAACCAACCCAGCCGATTCGGCCGCAGCGGAAACCGATCCGCCAGCGACAATTGCTCGGCACGTTTTTCGGCATCGGCAATCAAGGCCAGGCCAAAATCGGTTTCGCGATCCTTCGCGCCGAGCGACATCGAACTGCTGACCCGTTCGCGAAGTCCGAATCGTCGATCCACTTCGGCGGCGACCGATGCTACCGAGGGCGCCGTGACAATCGCGTAAAGGCCGGCCAGTACCAACGCGCCCATTGCGGCGCCGCCGATCCATCCGTACGTCCACTTGCTGAAATCGACATCCATCACACGAATCGCCGGCACCGCGATCGCGACCGTCGCCACAATCAGAGCGACGAAAAGGGTCAGGGAAAACGCCTTGCCAAATCTGGCCAAAATCAGTCGACGCCGGGCACGGAGGACCTGTTGTTCGATACGATTCATTGCGACGTTCCTGGTGTTTGTCGCCCAGAGCGGCGACTTCCGCTCGTCTTGCGACGTACAATCAGTATAGAGACACTTCCAGATTGGCGATCACCCTGATTCGACGTTTTTATTAGAGCCCCGGATGCCCGCTACCTGTAATCTTCCCGACCCGGATGCCCAACCCGGTAGCGATGTCGTGATTTTCGACGGCGATTGCAACTTCTGCAAATCTCAAGTCGGAACGCTTCGCCGGTTGGATCGATGTGGACACCGTTTGGCGTATCTTTCGCTCCACGACCCACGCATCGCCGAGCGATATCCCGATCTGACTCACGACCAAATGATGCAGCAGATGTACGTGGTCGATCGAAAGGGAAACCGTCACGGCGGGTCCGAAGCCGTCAAATACCTCTCTCGTCGCCTGCCGATGCTATGGCCTGCGATGCCGATTTTGCACATTCCCGGAAGCGCTGGATTGTGGCGTTGGGTGTACGGACAAGTCGCGAAGCGACGTTACCAACTGGCGGGAAAATCGTCCTGCACAAACGATGCGTGCAGTGTTCACTACGACCAATGATCGGCTGGGCAAAGTTGTTCGCCCAGATCCCAGCACTAGAACACTAAGTTCATTCGCAATCCTGCCACAGTCGCTGTATCGACGTTCTCGCGTGCCGGATCGATTATCTGTAAGTCGGGCGTGATCGTCATGAACGATGTGAGGGCGATGTTGTAAAACATCTCTGCGCCCTGTCCATCACTGACGGGTCCTAAGACTGACTGCAACACTGGACCGACTTGATCGCTGGTGCCCGAGAAATAATAGCCGATTCCGAACGAGTCATTTTCCCGACCAGCCAGCGTGCTCGAACCGCCTAAGCCCGCCGACAGAAAATACGAGATCGGATTGGTGTCGCGATCCGCGATTCCCGCCCTCGCAAAGTATCCCCATCCGCGTCCCGCTTTCGTCGGGTCCACGACGAGGTACTGGTCGGTGTTCCAGTACAGTGCCCACGAATCACTCTGTCGAGCGATCGGCACATTCGGCAAGACGATACGAGGATCTTGCCCGAGCGAGATCACATCACGGCTACTCCAAGTCGCGCCGAACAGTTGATGCCCTGGGCGATCAAGGAAGTTGGTCGGCAATCGCATTTCGCCCGTCAACGTCACGCCTTCTGCAAATAGTTCGCTGAAGCCGCTCGTCCGCGAAGTATTGGTCGGGTTGAGTACGGTGAACGAAAACAGCGGCGTGCCGTCCAGCAAAAATGCAAAACCGGCGCCAAGGGTTGCGTAAGGAACGGTGCGAAGCGCAATCGGCGTCCCGACAAATGCAAGGTTCGAGAACTGACGAATACCGCGACCGCTGGCGAATGCGTTCGTGTCACCGTCAAGCGTATCCAACTTGCCTGCGAATACCACAAAGCTTTCGGACAAAGCCTGCGTGATCAAAAAGTTCGTCAGGTAGATACTTTCGCTGTCACTGACGGGTAAATCCGCCGCGACATTCGATGGCAAGAAGGCGCCAGTTGCACCCGCAAGCGACTCGCCATAACGCTGTTCCACGCGCATTTTCAAGAACAGACCTTCCTGCAATCCCAACTTTCCAAAGTCAGTATTGATCAGGTAGTCGCTGTGAGAACCGTAACGGAAGTCGCGTTCCAACCCACCGTCGGTCACTCCCATGAAGAAGTGAGTGGAGTTGCTTTGCATCGTGATTCCGTTTTCAGCCAGCGTGTTTCGGAAACACTTGTACTTCTGACAGATCGAGCACTTGGATCCGAAACCGTCGGATTCGCAAACGCCCATCGAATCGCAAGCGCCGTCACAACCCGTGCAATCGCAACACATCGCGTCGCAGGCAATCCTCTGGGCACTAGCGATCGGGCTGGAACTCAAAAAAGACACACACGCCAGCAAAATTGCCAACGTCGACACGCGAACAAATGATTGCAAAGTCCGACTCATTTCTGGCATATTCCCTTGCCCCTCGATCGTCGCTTCCATGCGAACGAATCCGAACCTGTCACCCAGCGGTGAACGTACTCTGTCTCATTCGGGCAATCTGCGAAGCGTCATCGCTAAAGACATCAAGCCGGCCGGCCTTTTTCGATCAATGTTGCCTTTGTACCGAATTGGTAAGCCGTAACGCATGAAAACATTGAGACGGATTAGGATTCCCTAGCGTCATCGTCAAGAAATCGCCAAGTATCCGAACTGTTGGAAACAGGCCAAGGCAGCACTTCCATCCCAACCGGCCCCGGCATGCGTTTGGCGCCTCCCTGGAATGGAGCGACGTTCGCCATCATCCGCGATCTACCCGCCGGAGCCGATTTTCCCGGTTGTTGGAAACTGGCACCCGTTTCTTCTTTTGCGGCCGCGCGATAAAAGCGAACGTCGCCGGTCACCGTCATCTTGATTTTCGACTCATTACTGACCTTCTTGTTGACTTCGCCCGCCTCCAAACGCGGAATGACGCTGCGCACAATCTTCTTAGGATTCGGTTGTATGTTTTGTTCGACAACGGTGACGCTGCCGTCCTTATGCACCTCCATCACGATGGCGGTATGGTGCGGACGAGATATCCAGCGCGTGTCGGTCTCAAACCATTCGTCATTGGCGTAGGTAAAGGTTTGGATATGGATGACGTGTTTGCGAAACTGAATGATGTCACCCGGCCCAAGGGAATCCAACATGATTCCGTCGCCCCAGTCGTAGTCCGCTTCCCTGGTGACCGGAACATCACCATCCGCAGCGGTCTGTGCACCCAATGTTCTAAGCAACTTGTCAACGAGGGCGAAACAATCCAGGCCATAACTACTGGTCAGCGCATCTTTGCCAACCAAAGCCTCGGCCGCAGTCTTGAGTTTCTCGCTTAGATCATCGCTCATTCGCGAACTCCTTTGCTTCCATGACCAACACTCATGGTTCGTCCACCACGACCTGTTCGATCTTCTTAAAGATGTGATGCGTTTGGTTACTGAACAAAATCACGGGAAAACTGTTCTTCACCCCAAGGTTTGTGACGCGGACATTGTTCTTCTGGAACGAATACGAAAGCTGTTCGCCGATCATCGCCTTGAACTCCCAATTGGAAGCGTACCCGCTCGCAACATACGCCGCGCCGAAGCCGACGGCCCAGCCGTTGATGGAGGGCTCGCCATCTTTGAATGACTTTTCGATGTCGTCCAAGAACCAAATGGCCGAATTGACGTTCGAGTTGCCTGCGCCGTCGCGGCGCAGACGATTCTTCCAAGCATGCCATTTTGCCATTGCCTCCTGCGACTGCTTTTTCTTCATCCGCTGAAACTCGTCGGGATGATCTTTCCACCGATCCAGTTGAGCATTGATCTTCACGTCCAGTGCGCGATCAAAATCTTGAGGTTTCGTATGAGGGATCGTAGCGGGAAAATGCTGATCGGCGAGTCGATTCAAGAACAGAAAAGTAGTTCCCGTCGGCTCGACGATGCCATCGGCGGTAATCGAACCGACGTTGGTTCGCTGAAACTTGACGATCGCGTTATACAAGGCATCTGGACAAATGCCACCGATCGGCTTGATTGCCAGTGTCCCTCCGGTGCCGCCAAGGTGTTGCGGAATCGCATTCAACAACATCTGGACCGCGACTTGGTCGGAAACATGATTCATGCAGTGGCGATGGGGTCGCCGACCGACGTTGGCCTTGATTTTTTCCATGATCTCTCTCGTGCGGAATCGGCGAAGAGCTAAACCTCGCTCGCGTCAGTACCGTTTTCGCGACTTTGCAACTCTTGTTGCGTAAATTACTTCGAGATTTTTTCTGGTGCAGCGCGCACTGAAATTTCGTGACCGGCACGGAGGAAACCTAGTGCCGGATCGCCTTCACTGAAGCTCTCGGTGGCGGGCGATGTAGCACCTGATGGCGTGAACCTCCGTTTGACTTTGCCTCGCCGACCAGTCATAATGCCAAAGCTTCGTGGCACTTGTCGCCGTCATTCGCAAATTATGCGGAATCTGTCAACTTTCCGAATCGCATCGACTCACAGCAAACTGCTGCTGTGGTTTGCTTTCGTTTCAGTTGCTTTCGGAACAACTAGTCGTGCGAGTGCTAGCTGTGGTGACTATCTTCAGTCAAACGTGACTTCATCGCCCCATCTTATTGATTCGTCGGCTGATTGGAGCGTCGAATCGCGTCATCGAAAGCCAAAACCGTGCACGGGTCCTCTCTGTTCAAGCGGTAAGACGATCGCAATTCCCGTGCCTGATTTGCGAACGCAGCGAACTTCAATCGACCTGATAGCGAGTTTGATCCAATTCGATAATGAGGTCATCGAATTACCGACTTCACGTTGGATTGAGATGGACATTCGCTCCACCAATTTTCCACGAACTATCTTCCGACCACCGATTATTTAATTCGGCGTCATAGTCGCGAATTGCATATCCCAACATTTTGATGGGTTACGCATTTTCAAATTGACGATTGATTCATGCTCGTTGCCGCTTCACTGCGCAATGTCTCGTTTCGATCGCTTTCTTTACTACTGTCATCCGCTCCAAGTGTTACCTGCAAGTACCACTCACGGCAACTTGGCAACTTCGTCGCGTTAAACCGACGTTTCATTAGAGATGCACTTTTTGCGTTTGATCTCGCAAGACGAGTTCAAGCGTCGCGGCATTTAAATTCGTTTTTGTTTTTCGTTTCATGCAAGGATCCAATCATGTTTCGTCTTCGTTCCGCATTTACTTTGGTCGAGTTGCTGGTGGTCATTGCGATCATCGGCGTACTGGTAGGAATTTTGTTGCCCGCCGTTCAAGCAGCCCGTGAATCTGCCCGACGGACTCAATGCACCAATCAGATTCGCCAAATCGGTTTGGCACTCCACAACTACATGGGCGTCCACAAATTTTTACCGTTTGGCAAAGGTCCGAGTTACCCGGGTGCACCCGTCTACGCCCGTTGGTCGCAACACGCGCTCATGTTGCCGTTCTTAGAGCAGTCGGCGTTGTGGGAGAAATGCGATTTCAGTTATCCGCCTGAAACGCCAGGAATGGCTGGCGTATTAGCATTCATGCCTCCTTATACCAATGCAAACGGCAAAAACGCGATCGCCAGCCGAACCGCCGTCCCGGGCTTTCTGTGTCCATCCGACGCTGCTTCCAGTGATCCCTGGCAAGCTCAAAACAACTACGTTGCCAACCAAGGCAGTTGGCTGTGCGATCGCACGGATGCACCCGCACTCCCAACGGATACATTACCGAACGAAATTCAAACCGGAATCTTTTATCTGAAGAGCAAAGTCAGTTCGGCACATATCCGTGACGGCCTCAGCCACACCGCGTTTTTCAGTGAAAAGATTCGCGGCCATGGAATTCCGGATGCTCGTTCTGACATGTTCGTGATACCCCATCAAGTCACCCAGCAAGGCGTGTTCGACGCATGCAACGCCATCAATCCATTGACGGCAACGCCGCTTACGAGCAAGTGGGGATACAGTTGGGTGATGGGTGAAAATTGTTGCACTCAATACAACCATGTTGCCGTACCAAACTCCAAAACCTGCGGCGGGACGGGTTTTCCTGGAACGATGACCAATATGGCGATGCAAGTTGCACCGTCGAGTCATCATACAGGCGGCGTCCAAGTGCTCTTTGGTGATGGCGCGGTCACCGTCGTCACATCCGACATCGACTTGGTGTTGTGGCGAGCGATCGGCACGCGTGCAGGCCTCGAAAATTCGGAACTCTAGGCCAGGCAATGAACCGAAACCGACCGCGGGCGTTTGAGCTTTCAATCGTTAAGACTCACAGCGCATTCCAATCCTCAACGCTGCCCTTCTTTGCGATGGCTGTGGTGATGTTGTTCGGTTGCAACCGAACAAACGAAGAATTTATACCTGCACCGGAGGTCGCCGAGAGCGCCTTGGTGCAGGTATTGGAGGCTTGGAAATCAGGACAGGCGGCAGGCGAGGTTCCCAACACCAAGCCCGTCGTTTTCGCAACCGATACGAATCGACGTGAATCGCAAATGCTTCGCGAATATGAAGTCCTTGGCGAAACTCCCGGCGGTTCCGGCAGAACCTATGTGGTCGTGCTGAAGCTCGAAAATCCGATCGAGGAAATCAAGACCACCTACATCGTCGTCGGGATCGATCCGCTTTGGGTTTTTCGGCGAGAGGACTATGAGCTGCTAATGCACTGGGACCATTACATGCCGGAAACGGCAGAGCCAGCGGTGGAGTGACTCGATGCAGATGGAAACCCCGGCAACATCACCGCTGAAATTTTTGGTCCG
Source organism: Rubripirellula sp. (assembly GCA_041740415.1). Classification (GTDB taxonomy): domain Bacteria; phylum Planctomycetota; class Planctomycetia; order Pirellulales; family Pirellulaceae; genus Rubripirellula. The sequence goes on along the minus strand of JBGSLZ010000006.1, from coordinate 109,747 downwards.
CGCCATCGGCATGAGATTGAGATTTTTATTGGCCGTTGGTGCGTTCGCCTTGTTGATGTCCGGTTGGCCTTGGATACGATCCGCTTGGGATGTGTGGGTCGTGAGCCGACTTGTCGGCGACCAGGATCATGCGGTGTCGATCGATACCGAATTCTTCTGTCCGATGGACCCTGGCGTTTTATCGGCATGGCCGGCGATCTGCCCGCTTTGCAACATGGACTTGATCACGCGAAAAAAGCTCGATGCTGTACTCCTGCCCGAGGGTGTCTTAGCACGCATGCAGTTGTCGCCCTATCGCGTTCAATTGGCCGGCGTCCGCACCGAGCCGGTGCAAGTAGATGCACCGGAGAACAAGAGTGGCGCGGCGGATACGCAGGATTCTGCCAGAGTTTATGTTCCCTTCTCGGCTGTCGTGCATCGAGATAACGGGCCGATCGTGTACGTCGAAACCATGGCCGGGATGTTTGATGCACTTCCCGTAAAACTGGGATTGAGACAGAGCGAACGGTACGAGGTCTTGTCTGGATTGCAGGCCGGTCAACGAGTCGTCTCCGTGGGCGCGTTTCTAATCGATGCGGAAACTCGTCTGAATCCCAGCGTCGCGACCCAGTACTTTGGTGCGAATCAACAGAATCCGACTTCGCTTCCGCCGACCTTAAAGCAGCGTCCGATTGATGCGACCGCTTCGTCGCTGACGGCGTTCGAGCAAGAGTTAGTGACGTCGCAAAGCATCTGCCCCGTAACGGGCGCACCACTGGGCAGCATGGGTGGCCCCGTCATCATCACGGTTGATGGACGCCCAGTCGCGCTGTGTTGTATCGGATGCGAGAAACGATTCATCGCCGATAAAGAAAAATACTTTGCGATGATCGACAATGCTGGTAAGACAGAGCCATGATGCGGCCTTGGATCGTTTGGGTTTTGCATCACGAGCGACTCGTTTTGTCAGTCGTATGTGTGTTGGCGTTGGCGGGCGTTGCGGCCGTCATGAATACGCCGATCGATGCCCTGCCTGACTTATCCGAAAACCAGGTGTTGGTCTACTCGCCCTGGCCGGGCCAACGTCCGCCGGAAATCGAACGCCGCGTCACGCGCCCGTTGTCGGCTGCGTTGCAAGGAATTCCTGGATTGGTTTCCGTTCGCGGTTCCAGCGAATTGAATTTTTCGCTCCTGCATTTGATCTTCGACGACGGCATCTCGTTTCAGGAAGCCCGCGCCCGTGCGCGAGCGAGGCTAGCCGCTATCGATCTCGAGCTACCCGCAGGAGTAACCGCGCAACTTGCCGCCGATGGAATTCCTACCGGACAAATTTTTTGGTACACGGTCGAAGGGCGAGAGACCGACTTGGTCGAATTGCGACGCCTGCAAGATGACATCGTCGCGCCGCAATTGCGAACCGTTGCCGGTGTTGCCGAAGTAGCCAGCGTCGGCGGTTTTCATGCCGAGTATCACCTGCAGTTGGACTTGGAAAAACTCGCCGCTAGTCAAGTCAGCATCGCCGACTTAGAAGACCTAAAACTTTTAACATCTTCACCGAGTTCGATCGCGGGCGAACCCGACACGATTGCCCTGGCGTCGGGAAAGCAACTGCAAGTCGACGACGTCGGTCGAATCGTGATCGGCACTTCGCCTCGCAGCGGATTGTTTGAGAAAGATGGGACGGAAGTCGTCGCGGGGATTGTGCATTTGAGGTACGGCCATAATCCGTTGACGGTGACTCGCAACGTGCTTGATCGAATTCAGCAGATCACCGATCGCTTGCCGTCGAACGTGCGACTTGTGCCATGCTACGACCGCACGCCATTGATTCTCGGTGCGGTGCAAACCGTGACACGGACATTGCTGGAGGCGATGTTGGTGACCGCGTTGTGCGTCATCTTGGTGCTGCGACATTGGGGAACGTCGCTGGTCATCAGCGTGACCCTGCCCCTCGCGGTTTTGGGCGCGTTCTTGTGGATGGCGGTATTGTCGATCAGTGGCGTGACCGTCATTCAAACCAACATCATGTCATTAGCAGGCATCGTCGTTTCAATCGGCGTGTTGGTCGATTCCGCCATCGTGATGACGGATAGCGTCTCGCACCAATTGCGTGCCCATTTTGGCGATCAACCCGTCACCGGTGACACTCGCGAAATCGTTGCGACCGCGTGTGCGAAAGTTGGCTGGCCGGCCTTCCTTGCGATCCTGGTCATGCTGGTGTCGTTCCTGCCGGTGTTTGCCTTGCAGGGAATCGATGGGCGCATGTATGGACCATTGGCCTGGACCAAAGCATTGTCGCTTTTGAGTGTCGCGGTATTGACCGTTTCAGTCGTTCCGGTCCTGTGCCACAAATTGATTCGCGATCGCATTCGGGCGGAAAGCGAAAGCGCAATCGTGCGAGGATTTGCAGATGTATACAGACCCATGTTGGAATACTTACTCGATCGTCCATTGCCGTTGATCGGGCTGTTGAGCGTGACATTGATTTTGGGAGCAGCGGCAACCGGCAACGATTGGTTGGTCAGGACCGCGGTGGGAGTCGGGTTAGCCGCGTGTTGGCGGACATCCCACCGCCGCAGAACGTTCGCGATTGCCTCCGCAGTCGTGCTGCTTGCCGGCCTGGCGGGTCCGACGTGTATGCGACCGATTGGGCTGTCCCTGCGAGTCCCATTGGACGAGGGCATGGTGATGGATATGCCAATCACCGTCCCAAATATTTCGATTGCGCAAGCCGGTGATGATCTCAAAGCTCGCAACATGATCCTTTGCCGTTTTCCGGAAGTGGCGATGGTCAGCGGCAAGGCGGGACGTGCCGAAACGGCGTTCGATCCCGCACCGCTGGATATGATCGAAACGATGGTGGAGTTTCGACCGACTCAACTTTGGCCGCATCGCCGCTTGTTACGAGATCAGGCGTTGAGCCATGCCATGACCGTTGTTGAAGCCCTGCAGCGAGCGGACTTGGTGGAAGCGAGCGAAGATTTACCGGCCATTGCCAACCAAATCGTTGATGCCGGCTTACCTCGGTTCGACGCGATCGCACGCGAGGTTTGCTGGCAGCGATGGCAAGTGAATCAGGCCGAGTTGGGACGGGAACTGGCGATCGCGTTGACCCAAAGTATCGCCGATCGACTGTGGCGAGAACATAAGCTGCAAACTCCGCTGAGCGATGCCGAAGTCCGCGGCATCGCATCGGAATTGCCATTGCAAGACATCCAACGATTGGGTCAACGGGCCGATCAAATCACCATTGGCGTGTTGGTCAAGTTGGTGCTTGAGCAGTTGGATGTTACTTCCGAACCGAACGTCGACGGCATTCTAAGTGAGCTGCAACGACGGTCCGAAAGAAGATGTCGGACATTTGTGCGGCAATTGAATTTTGAGTTGCGCGGTCGCGCCGCCAAAACATGGACTCAGATCGTTTGCGGTGAGTTGGTGACGCGCCGTGCAATCAAGGACGACGCACTGCGAACGACTTGGACGCAAATCTTACAAGCCAGTTACGCGACCAATCTAGAACAACCGACCGCGGCGACTCACGATCACGCAGGGATCCCACCGACGTCGCGATTGCCGATCATCGATCCGCATCGGCAATACGACCGGCTTATCAAGGAGTTGAACGATGCGTTTGCAAAAGATATATGGTTGTGGCCCCATGATCGCGGATCGCTGACCGTGACTGGTGCCGAGTTAGACGTGTCGGTGATGATGCCCGGTTGGGCGAACGTGTGGACGCGGCCCATACAAAACCGAGTCGACATGTTGGCCTCGGGCGTCAATTCCGAAGTCGGTGTCCGCATCATGGGCGACGATTTTGATTCGGTTGTGAAAACTTCCGAAGCCGTGGCAAATGTCATTCGGATGGTGCCCGGCGCGACCGATGTCATTGCCGATCCGATCCGAGGCAAGGATTACACCCATTGGACTCCTGATGAGCAGCAATTATTGCGACTGGGACTCACCATGTCGGACGCGACCGATGTGGAACAGTTGTTCAATCAAGGTCGCGTGATCGGGACAGTTGATGGCGGAACGAATTCCTTAGCGCTGCGTCTCTATTTGATCGGCAGTTCCTTCGATCGCTTGGGCATTGTGACGACAACCTCGGGTCCGGCAACGATCAAGAGTGAGGGTGGTCGGCTGCGAAATTATGTAAGGTTCAATGTTCGCGGTGGCGACCCGAATGAGGTCATTGCGGAAGCCAAGACGGAGCTAGCACGCCAAAAGGTTTTGCCGGCCGGGATTGAGTTGGAATGGACCGGACAATTTGAACACGCCGCGAGAACCAGAGCACGATTGGTGTGGTTGGTTCCGCTCGTATTGTTGTTGATTGGGGTAATTCTGTATGCCGTATTTCGAGACGCGGCCGATGCGGCACTGATGTTGATGTCGGTACCCGGGGCGTTGGCGGGCGGTGCGATGTGCCAATGGTTGCTGGGCGTGCCGTTCTCGGTGGCCGTGGGTGTCGGCTATATCACTTGTTTTGGGATGGCGGCGGCGACCAGCATGATCATGTTGGTTTACTTGCGTGAATCGGTCGCCAGCGCCGGTGATTTTTCGAGTTTATCGGCCGCAGACTTACGCGGGGCGGTCATCAATGGTGCCGTGCAGCGTCTCCGACCGAAACTGTTGACCGAAGCGACGATGATCTTCAGCTTAGCACCGATGTTGTGGAGCGACGGCGCGGGCGCGGACGTGATTCGACCGATGGCAGCACCCGTGTTGGGTGGCATCTTGGTCGCCGACGAAGTGGTCGATTTGTTGATACCGATTTTGTTTTACCGTGTCCGCAAACAGCGGCAGAAAAAACTTGCAAAGCAGGAAATAATCGATGTTGAAAAATTGTAAGTGGCTTGTGAACGTGTCGTTTGTTGCCGGCATGTTGATGTCGGTGCTTGGCTGTGGAAATGAAACCGCAGCCCGGTACAAACCATCGTCGACAACCGCGAGAGATTCGTTGCAAACCGCCCTAACCACTTGGCAATCGGGTGCAAAGCACGGCACGATCCAAACATCGAAACCGGCGATCGATATGTTTGATCTACGTTGGCAACAAGGAACGAAACTGGAGTCGTTCGAAATTGGCGACGAAATCAAAGGTCGCGAGCAACCCGCATTCAATGTAAAGATCAAGTTGGACAAGCAAACCGAAGAGAACAATGTTTACCTGGTGGTTGGCATCGACCCGTTGCTCGTTTTCCGTGACGTGGATTACCAAAAAGCGACGGGGCAGTAAGAACTTGGTATCAAATCGTTTGGCCCTGAGGTCGCTAGGTTAAGAAAACCAGTCGACCGCGTTTTGAAACATTCTGAATCCGTCACCGAACTCGGGTTGTTCCTTGCGTCGGGTCCAGAACGGATGCTGCGTCGGATCGATGTGACGTTCCGGGTGCGGCATCAAACCGAATACCCGGCCGCTCGCATCACACACACCGGCAACATTCGCATCAGCACCGTTGGGATTGATCGGGAACGGAAGCAAACCCTGCTCTACCCCGCCCTGCCCTGCCCCGCTCTGGTCTTCAACCGGTCGTGAGTATCGAATCGCCAAGCGACCGGCATCATTCAGCTCTGACAAAATCGTTTCGCTTGCCGCCACAAACTTTCCCTCGGCGTGCGCCATGGGAAGGTACATCCGATCGATGTCTTTCAAGAAGACGCATGGAGTTTGGTCAACAGCCAAATGAACCCAGCGATCTTCAAACCGACCGTGGTTGTTCCATGTCAACGTCGCGGGAGCTTGACCGGCTGGTCCGACACCTTCGGTGAGCACTCCCAATCGCATCAGCACCTGCATCCCGTTGCAAATCCCCAGCACAAGTCGATCACCGTTGCCATGCACAAACGAATCGACCATGTCGGACAAGTGCTGACGCAGTCGCGTCGCCAAAATTCGACCGGCCGCGATGTCGTCGCCGTAGCTGAACCCGCCTGGCACGCACAGAATCTGATAGCGATCCTTCAAGGCTGGATTTTCGATCAGCCGATTGACGTGAACCCGTTCGACCTCCGCACCCGCGGACTCGAATGCGAACGCGGTTTCCTCATCACAATTGGTGCCGGGGGCACGGAGAACCAGAACACGAGGCGACGGCATGACGATGCAAAAGTTGGAGTAACGGCCACAGGGAAGGTCGGAGTTTAGACGCGGCGGCAAATGTTGAGAACCAGATCAAAGCTTGACCTGCAATCGACCGTGAACGCCGTCCCATCCGACGACTGTGCCCCGACCACGCCAAACGGCATTCCCAAGCTGCTCAAAATCGTCGCCAAGGCCGTGGGGAACATACAAAACCATCGGCAGGGGCGGATCGGGATACCGGACCCAAACCGCGAAACCGTCTTTGTAAACGTGCGGATCTTCATCGCCGGCGTATAGCAATCGACGTTCGACTTGGGCTTCGATGTTGAAGCTCAACCCTGAAACCGCCTCGACCAATATTTCCACTTGGCCGCGATCGTCTCGCACCGACCACAAATGTTTGGCGGTTTCGGCGAATGTGATGCCGGCATCGGCGCTAGCAAAATCTGCGCTGGCAATATCGATCGACACCGGCAAGTTGATCTCGGGCGTTTTCCACGTCGCAGGATCGCCCGATGGCACGACGCGTAATGGCAAATCCTTGACCCAGTCCGGCCAACGAGGAATATCGATCCTCACTCGGGCGTGCCACATCAGTTTGTTGTCTTTTAAGTCGATGCTGTAGTAAGCGTGGTCGACCAGAGGAACGGAAATCGCAAATCGATGCTCTTGTCCGGCCGTCAAAGTCGTCGACTCCGACAGCAACAACAGCTTGTCGAACAGATTGTGTTTGTGCGTCGTCCGATTGCTTCCGCTGCCGCTAACACATTGCTCGTTCGCCAACAAATTCACTGAAGCACCGTTGATCGCCACTCGCTTACGCGGCCGAACAATCAATTCACCGGTAACATTCTCACCCGGAACAAATGTCTCGGATGTCAACCTGCAATGCACTTCGCCGAGTGCCCAAGCAGGCAACACGGATTTGATGAACCAATACGTTGCGGTAACGACCGGAAACAATAAGAACAAGTAACCGAACGCACCAAAGTTCGCGACGATGACAAAACCGACGATAGTGAATACGAACATCACGATCAGCCCGATCACTTTTGCGGCGGGGCCCTGCACCGTCACGGCGTCGGAGATCCTCGTCACGTCGGTTCCGCGACCGGGTCGCATCTTGAACGTCACCGATGCCTTCGGATCGAACGACCAAGGTACTTTCGCCCGCGCGTCGATCGAGTGCTCGACGTTCAAATGAAATCCATAATAAGTCGGCGGCCAGTTCGCGATCGGAAGTTCAAATCGATATTCCTGCTGCTCGCCTGATCGCCATTGACCCTCGAACAGCTTGATCTTGCCCGCCTCGCCGGATGCGACGTTACCTCGACCGTGGGTTCGCCAAACCGACGTGACTTCGAGAGCGGTGCAATTGACATCCGAGTCGGCGTTGACGCGGACCATTCCGCTTATCTTTTCACCGCCAATGTGAACACCCTCAGCGTCATCTAACTCAATCGATAAATCGCACTTCGCCATCGGTCATCACTTGGGTTTGAACTTGTTCGTAAAGAAAAAACTCGACGGCGCGAATGTCGCTGCCGAAGCGATCGCTCAGACGTTTCGCATCGTTTGATGTTACCCTCGGCGTGGGTCCCGGGCCCAACCGCGACGCTTCGATTCTCGCGTTGAGCAATCGTTCAATGAGTGCTGCATCATTGCCTTGACCGATTTGTTGAGTTTGAACGTGGTATCCGTGGCGACGCAGTGGCCGGGTCAGATCACGGTGAGTTGCCAAAACCAGTGGTGCTCCGTTCGCAAAGACTGCGTTTCTTACGCGGCGCGGCAAACGTTGGGCCTCGTCGATCAGCAACGGCCTGCCAGCGGCAATCGCCGGCGTCGGACCGTCCTCCGGCAAGTAGACGTAACTGGCGCCGGGAAATCGATCTGCAATCGCAAGTAACCGCGTCGTCTTACCCCGGCCACAATCGCCAACGAACTGCAAAGCGAATCCAGAGTTCATCAGTTTTGCCACGAAACACTCGATGTCAATGATTGCCAATCGAGAACGTTCTTCGCGAGTCAGTTCGCCGAAAGGATTTCGTATCAGGTTGTGCCGCGTCCAAGGCGAAGCGGCGATCGTGGACTGCTTTTTCAAGTTTTTCGACCAATCACGTATCGTGCTCGCCAATTGAAACCGCGTGTATGATGATCGATCGACTACCGCCGATGCAACCGACTGTTCTTGAAATGCCCGAGCACAAAAACACTGCGAAGATTTACGACTCAGCCATCGATGCGTGGATCGCCATCATGCTGATGATGACGCCCATTTTGGCGGCGTTCATCGGTTGTTACTTGCTGTGGATCGGTCAGGCCGGGGATGCCGCGATCATGTTCGCCAGCGGCGCATTCACGTTGTTGGTGACGATGGCGTTTGCAATCCCTTGTCGGTACACCATTCTGGACGATGCACTTTCGATCCGGTGTGGACTAATATTTTATCAAGTTCCGTTAAACGAAATCGTATCCGTCGAACCGACATCGACGCTTCGCAGTGGTCCGGCATTGTCGATGCGACGCATTTCCGTAAAGACAACCAAGCGAACGGTAATTCTGTCCCCGAAAGATCGTGAAGGTTTCATTTCTGAACTGACGAGATTAATCAGTTAAGGAATATTGATGCGACGAAAAACGTACTCGTTGCAACCCCATCCCGAACCGACCGTCTTCAGGTTCTCTAAGATGAAACCTCGCTTCCGCATCGGAACAATGATGGATTCGGGGCTGGCGAACTCGAAGGGCAATCCACCGACCCAATCGACCCAATCGTGCCAGGCCGACATGCCACGATCTTTCTTCTTTGCACGCCAGTCTGCCGTCGGCAGCGGATTTTTTAGTTTCGCAAGCCGGGCGAACGCAAATTTTATTTCGTAGAGACTTGCGATCAGCGCCACCCATGCCGGTCGCAGCCAATTCGGCAAACGATGATAGAATTTCTTGATGGCAAGCCAGCGGCGACTGGCGCCACCTTGGTCGTTGTAAATCGCAATGAACAGCAAGCCGCCGTCGTTCGCAACACATCGCGATGCCAATTCAAGTGCTGCGTTCATGTTCCCAGTGTGATGCAAGACACCCCATGAATAGACGACATCAAAACTCCCCAATTCCGACATCATAGTGTCGTCGAGCACCGAGCCTTGACGAATGTTCCAACATTCAGGTTTAGCCGAATATCGTCGTCGCAACTCTTGTGTGCAGGAAACCGACTCGGCGTCATAGTCGACGGAAACCACATCGCCTTTCATTCGACAGGCGGCCAACGAAAACAGCCCACTACCACATCCGATGTCCAAAAATCGGCATCCTTCGAGAGAGTCAAGGTCGAGTGACGCTTTCAGCGATCGGACAGCCTCGCCGATGCGTTGCTCGTCAACCAAACAAAGGAACGCACGCCAGTTTTCTCCGAACGCAAAGCGATCGTCTTCGTCAACCATCAGCAGGCCCAGCCTTGATTAGATTCGTTGGTATAGGAAGTTGCCGCGAGCGTGCCAAGCGCTCTATAACGTATCGCTCCTCACCGTCCGTCATTCCCTCTTTTGTAATCTGAATCATGTCGCAACGCCCCAATCGCCGCCTATTTTTGAAGTCCGCCGCTATTGTCGGTGCTACCGCGCCCGCAATTCTCACTTCTAAACGAACGCTCGCGCAAGATGTCGTTGGCGAAGGCGAGTATAAGTTCAAATGCGAGCACATGTTTCCTCAGTTGCCCGATCAATTCAGCTGGCAAACAACGCACAATGTTTCCGTGGACCCCGACAACAACTTGTACGTGATTCATGAAGGCAACGCAAAGCTTGTTGATCACCCTTCGATTTTCGTCTTCGACCAAAACGGAAAGTTCATTCGGGCGTTCGGTCAACAGTTCCAAGGTGGCGGGCACGGCTTGGAGGTTCGAGTCGAATCGGGGACACCGTTTCTGTATGTCTCCGCTTATCAGCAAGTCAAATCGATTGCCAAGCTTACTCTCACCGGCGAAACAATCTGGCAAAGTTTCGCTCCGATGCAGGCCGGAGTCTACGCGAGCGGCGAAGCGAGCAATCCGACGCCCGTTTGGGGACGCGACCGATTCATGCCGACCAACTTTGCCTTCTTGCCCGACGGCGGTTTCTTACTCGCGGATGGTTACGGTTCGTTTTACATTCACCGCTATGACGCCGATGGCAACTGGGTATCGTGTTTCGGCGGCGAAGGCGAGGGAAAAGGAAAATTTAATACTCCCCACGGAATTTGGATCGACTCGCGCGAGGGTGGTGATGCGGAATTGGTAGTGGCGGATCGAGCCCACAATGATTTGCAAATCTTCGATCTCGATGGGAACTACAAAAAAACGGTGACCGGATTCGGCTTACCGGCAAACATGGACACGAACAAAGATTTGCTGTTGGTACCCGAACTTGTCGCAAGGGTCTCGCTGCTGGATCGCAACCACAATACCGTGGTCACGATCGGTGACGACCGCGAACGAGTCTTGGCGGACAAGAAAGAATCAGGCTCATTCGTAATTCGAACGGACGAGAGCCGCTGGCAACAAGGCAAGTTCGTGCATCCGCATGACGCATGCTTTGACGAAAACAATGACATCTACGTCGCCGAGTGGGTCGCGACGGGCCGCATCACAAAGTTGACGCAGGTCGGATGATCTCATCGATCCAATTTTTCACCCAGGCCACGTTTCGGCCATCGGATCCACTCCATCGCCATACGGTTTTAGATCGATGTCACAGTCGGGATCTGGTTTGGAGGCGACTGGTTTCTCCACCGTATCAATCCAAGTCGACTTGCAAATGTCCTCGCCGGTGGGACGTGAAACGATGACCGTAATATTGTCTTCGCCGCCCGCCGAGTTAGCCGCGTCGATCAGTCGTTGACAGGCCTGACCGGGATCGGATTGGTCAACGATCGTTGCGAGGGCCTCGGACGTCACGTATCGATGCAGTCCATCGCTACACAACACGATCGAATCGCCGGCGAGCAGATCAATTCGTTTCACCTCGGCAATCAATTCGCCATTCGCACGGCCGCCGAGCACGTTCCAAAGCACGTTGCTCCATTTGCTAGTTGCCTCATCTTCGGGTTTCATACCGCCCGACTCGACCATCTGGCGAGCCAACGTGTGGTCGGTCGTTAGCTGCTGCGACCTGCCGTCTCGAACCAAATAACAACGGCTGTCACCGGCGTGCACAACAAACAGGGTTGGCCAAACAAGATAAGCCATTGTCAGTGTTGTCCCCATTCCCCGCTGATCCACGTTCTCGGCAGATTCCAAAAGGATTCGTGCGTGCGCGACCTTCAGCAACTCTTGCAGTTTCTCAGTGAAGTCACTTTCGCGTCCCTCCTCACCCTGAAAATGCCAATGGATGCTACCCAATAATTGCCGAATCAGATGGCCTATGGCGAGTCTGCTCGCCTGTTCACCGGCCGCGTGCCCACCCATCCCATCAGCAACCAGCAGGACTTCGCCCTGAACGGCGCCATAAAGCCGTTCGCCTAGCGCCAAACTAGTCGCCGAAACTCGCATGGACTTATTCAACTGGGCGATCAAAAACTGATCTTGGTTCGACTCTCGGACCCGACCGCGATCCGTCGCTCCGCAGGCATTGAGTTCGCATTCGTCCCCAAACGAATCGGAATCGCCGTGATAAGACTCGTTTTTCAAAGCATTTTCTCACATCGAACGCGATGTCACCCATCGCTGCGGCGATCGTCCGGGTGATCCGTGTTCGCAACTGTCACCTGTGTAAAATTCTCACTACTTCGGTCGACGAGGGCAACTGGCACGCCTAAAGACGCTCCACAGCAACGTCCAGAGCCTGTTTCAACGTCCCAATTGTTGGAGTTTTCATTGATATTCGGGGGGGTTCAGACTAGTGTGTGAATCTCATCTGTCAATCCGATAGCCATCATGCTGCGACCGCTACGAGAACTCGATTCGCCATCGCTAAGTTAGCGTCCCGCATCCGCGATCCCCACCCGCCAAACAATTCCATGCCCCAGCCCCGCACGGCATATCTACTCGGCGAACGACTCCTCGTTGTTCAAGCCGCGGAATCGCTAATCGCCCGTGGCATTCGAGTCGTCGGCATTGCATCGCCCAACCCCGATGTTCGCAAATGGTCGATGCAGCACGACATTCCTTTTTGTGACCCGGATAACAACAACCGAGTGCTGCTGGAATCGGTTCGCTCGATCAAAACGCTCGACTATCTGATCAGTGTGACGTACCTGCGGATGATTCCAGGCGAAGTCATCGCGGCGGCGAGCCGCATGGCGGTCAACTTTCATGACTCATTGTTGCCGACCTACGCCGGATTGAACGCGACAAGCTGGGCCATCGCCGCTGGTGAAACGAGTCACGGCGTCAGTTGGCATCGGCTCACCGCATCCGCCGACACTGGTGAACTGATCCTGCAAGTTCCCATCAACATCGATGCGGATGAAACAACGCTAACGCTCAATACAAAGTGTTTCGAGGCAGCAACCGAATCGATGGAGGCACTCATCGACCGACTGCTCGACGATTCTTTCGTAGCGACGCCGCAAGACTTGACGCGCCGAACGTACTTCGGAAAGAACACGCGACCCATCGCAGCCGGTTGGATCGACCATCGACAAAGCGCCCAGCACTGCTCGTCTCTCGCGCGTTCACTCGATTTCGGCGATCGGTTTGAGAATCCGATTGCGACCGCGAAAGTTTGGCACAACCAAAAATGGTGGCGTGTTCGATCCTGTGAAGTTCGTGCATCGCAGTCCGACCAACATGCCGGAACGATCACATCGGTCGATGCGACCGGAATCACCATCGCCACGTCCACTGACGATATCCGACTCCGCGGACTAGCGGACTTAGACGGTCCCCTGCTTCAAGAACCAGAACTTCGCGAAGCATTCGCCGTCGGTTCGAGTTTGGGAGTGCTCACCGAATCGCAAGTGGGTGAAATCGATCTCGCGATGGCCAGCGCCGCCAAATTCGATTCCGCTTGGGTCTCGCGACTTTCCCAATCGCAACCGCTCGAATCAGATTCGCGACTAGCAACAGCGCCACCGAAAGCTGTCCGCGAAACGGATATCGAACTCGATATTTTACACCGCGTCGTCGTTGAAGATGCGTTCGCGTTGATCGCGATGTTTTTTGCCAGGATCAGTGGACGGCCGAGCTTTTCTCTCGCTTTCTGCTATCCCGCTGAAGCTACCGCGGATGCAGTCGTCGTCGGACTATTCAACCGACATTTCCCAGTCGACATCGTGACGGACGCAGCTTTGACGGTGCGTGAGAACCAGAATCGAATCAAGGACAGTCGCAGCAAAGCGAATGAACTGAAACCGTCAAAATTAGGCCCGTTCACGCGAGACTTGCTGTATCGTTATCCCGTGCTGCGGGATTCTCAAGTGAACCCGCCAATCAAAGTCGTCGCCCTCGCGAACTCCGATCGCGTCGTCGTGCGTGTCGACGAAAACTCGCTCGACGAAAGCTGGTCACGCTGGCTGCCCCAGCTTAGCGGCTTCGTCGATCGATGTCTTGCAAATCCAAACCAATCGCTCCGCGACGTCAAACTATTGTCGGAACAAGAATTCGACGTACTCACGCAACGGAACCAGACGTTCCGCGAATACGACCGCGACACAACGATTGATCGTGAGTTTTTCCGGCAAGTCGAACAAACGCCCGACGCGATCGCTCTCGTGACCGGAACATCTTCTTGGACTTATCGTGAACTCGCTGCTCGAGTGCATCAATTAGAAACACGAATCGCTCAACAAGGTATTGTCGCGGGCGACCGCATCGGGATCGCGACATCGCGTTCCCTCGACATGATCGCAACGATGCTGGCGGTGCTGAATCTGGGCGCCGCTTATGTACCGTTGGACCTAGAATTTCCGCTCAACCGTATCGAGTTGATGATTCACGATGCGGATCTGAAATGCATCGTCGTCGATTCGCAAACTGTCTCACGTCTGCCATCTTGCGAAGTCGCGTTGCTCAGCACCGACTCGATCGATCAAACATCGTCTTCGCTACCGCGCACTCACGTATCCAGTGCCGATAGCCTTGCCTACGTGATCTACACTTCAGGGTCGACCGGCATTCCCAAGGGTGTGATGGTATCGCACTTGAACGTGTTGAATTTTTTCGCCGGTATGGACGACGTGATTCCTCACGAACCGACGAATGACAACGATGGTCCGGGAACGTGGTTGGCAGTGACCAGCCTTTCGTTCGACATTTCGGTGCTCGAACTGATGTGGACACTTTGCCGCGGATTCAAAGTGGTTCTGCATGACACTCCCTCTCGGATTGCGTCGGCCGCTCGACACAAGTCGGCAGCGAAAAAATTGAACTTCGGCCTGTTCTACTTTGCCAGCGGCGATTCTCCAGGTGACGACCCTTATCGATTGTTACTCAGCGGAGCTCGATTCGCTGACGAGAACGACTTTTCGTCCGTTTGGACACCGGAGCGTCACTTCCACGATTTTGGTGGCCCATACCCGAATCCCGCGGTAACCGGCGCGGCCGTCGCGGCGATCACGCACCGCGTTGCAATTCGATCGGGAAGCGTGGTTCTACCGCTTCATCATCCCGCGCGGGTTGCTGAAGAATGGTCAGTCGTGGACCGTTTGTCAGGGGGCCGAGTGGGAGTCTCGTTCGCATCCGGATGGCAACCGAATGACTTCGTTCTGGCACCGCAGAATTTCGTCAATGCTAAGCAGGTGATGTTTGAAAACGTGGATGTCGTTCGTCGCCTGTGGCGAGGCGAAACCGTTTCAATGAAAGGTCCCAACGAAACCATCGTACCGATTCAAACACGGCCACGTCCGATCCAAAAAGAGTTGCCTGTTTGGATTACGACTGCGGGCAACGAAGAAACATTCCGCCAAGCTGGTGAGTCGGGATGCAACATCCTGACGCATTTGCTCGGTCAAACCACGGACGAGTTGGCGGCAAAAATTCGAGCGTATCGCGAATCACGGGCCAAGGCCGGCCACGTCGGTCGCGGCGAAGTCACGGTCATGGTTCACACGTTCGTTGGCGACGACACCGGTCGGGTGAAAGAACTCGTCCGTGGTCCGATGATCGAATACTTACGCACATCGGCAAGCCTGGTGCGAGGGTTCTCGCACACGTGGGCGGCGTTCAAAAAGCGTAGCGATGGAACTACGGCAGGCGAGTTGAATTTGGATTCGCTATCCAGCGAAGATCTGGATGATCTGTTGGCGTTTTCATTTGAGCGATACTTCGAGTCGAGTGGATTGTTCGGTACACCTGAGAAGTGCCTTGAACTCACCGATAGCTTGCGAGAAGCGGGCGTGACGGAGATCGCATGCTTGATCGACTTCGGCGTCAACGTTGACGACACCCTTGCATCACTGCAGCATCTCAATGATCTCCGGGTGTTGGCCAATTCTGATTCCACGGACTCGTTGGACAAAGTCGACTCGATTGCCCAATTGATTGATCAACATCGCGTAACGCATTTCCAATGCACGCCGTCGATGGCACAAATGCTGATCGAAGACGCCGATTCCGAGCGCGCGATTCGATCAATTCCGAACGTGTTGCTAGGCGGCGAAGCTCTGCCAGCGAGTCTCGCCAAACATCTCACCCACGATTCAGCAATGCGGCTCGTCAACGTGTATGGCCCGACCGAAACCACGGTCTGGTCGACATCAACGGTGATTGATTCAAACGCTGCTAAGTCCATTTCGATCGGCCGTCCGATCGCCAACACGTTCGTTTATATCCTCGACGGCAACGGACAGATGGTTCCGGATGGCGAAGTGGGTGATCTCTGGATCGGTGGCGATGGTGTTGTGCCAGGCTATTGGCGGCGGCCAGATTTGACTAAAGAAAAGTTTCTTCCCGATCCGTTTCATCTTGAGTCGGATCATCGAAACCGTGTCGCTCGCATGTACCAAACCGGCGATTTGGCACGTTGGCGAGCCGACGGAAGCATCGATTTCCTCGGTCGATCCGATCATCAGGTGAAGATCCGCGGACATCGTATTGAACTGGGTGACATCGAGACCGCGATCGACCTTCTTCCATCCGTTCGCCAATCCATCGTCGTTCCGGTGCAAACCAATGCATCGGAGACTGAACTGGTCGCTTACGTCGTTGCCTCGGACGCCAACCAAGTCTCTCCGTCAAATGTGGAACTGACGAAACAGTTACGATCGGATCTTCGTCAGAGCTTGCCCGCGCACATGATCCCGGCGCGTTTCGTGACGATCGACGAGTTTCCGCTGACGCCGAACGGGAAAGTCAACCGAAACGCGTTAGCTGCACAAGCATTGGTCGAACCCAAGACCATCGAAAACATCGGTTTGCAGCCCGTCGTCGCTACCGCAAAGTCATCGGAGACCCAAGGCACGATTGAAACGATCTGGCAGCAGACTTTGCAGATCGAATCGATCGGCTTGGACGATAACTTCTTTGATCTTGGGGGCCACTCGCTGCTGGCGGTGCGAGCGCATCGATTGCTTCGCGAACGGTTCAATGCACCGATCGCGATCACTGACCTATTTCGATTCCCCACGATCCGGACGCTGTCGGCATACCTGGACAGCCGACGCGAATCGAAGGCGATCGAGTCACCGTCATCATCACAATCGAATGCTTCGACTTCAACGGGCCAGTCACGGGCGTCGCGTCGCCGCGAAATGCTCGGTCAACGACGCGGCGTGCCGAACCGTCACCATCAGGAGAGTCCATGATGGCGCGAGAAACGGTCGGTGGATTTCCCGACAACGCGATCGCCGTGGTTGGAATCGGGCTTCGATTCGCGGGCGCCAGCACACCCGAACAGTTCTGGCAGAACTTAAGAAATGGCGTTCGATCCATTCGTGACTACTCGACCGATGAACTGGTCGCTGCCGGTGTGGATCGGGAACTCGTCGCCGGTCCGAACTACGTTCGTTGCGGCGCGCCGCTATCGGATTTTGACTCATTCGATGCCGGCTTCTTTGGGTTCAGTCCGAAGGAAGCGGCCATCATGGACCCCCAACATCGCAAGTTCTTGGAATGTTGCTGGGAAGCGCTCGAAGACAGCACACATCCACCGCGAACATTCGATGGCCCCATCGGTGTCTTCGGCGGCTGTGGCATGAATAGTTACTTCATCTTCAATTTGCTTCGCAATCCCGCAGTGCGTGACTCGGTCGGCATGTTCCTGCTGCGACATACGGGCAACGACAAAGATTTTCTGACCACGCGGGCCTCCTATTGCTTTGACTTGCGAGGTCCGAGCGTCAGCATTCAAACCGCCTGCTCGACATCGCTAGTCGCGATCCATTCAGCGGCACAGAGTTTACTCGCCGGTGAGTGTGACATGGCTTTGGCGGGCGGCACGACGATCGAGCTGCCTCACGGTCGAGGATACGAGTATCAACCCGGTGAGATCTTGTCGCCCGATGGCCATTGTCGAGCCTTCGATCATCAGTCTGCGGGTACCGTCTTTGGTAGCGGCGCAGGCGTCGTTGTGCTGCGCCGACTCGAAGACGCGATCGCAGACGGCGATCGCATCTACAGCGTTATTCGCGGCTCAGCAATCAACAACGATGGATCATCCAAGGCTGGATACCTAGCGCCGAGCATCGATCAGCAAGCCGCCGTCGCGTCGGAGGCGATGGCGATCGCCGATGTCGACGCGGACTCGATCGGATTTGTCGCCGCGCACGGCACCGGCACTCCGATCGGTGATCCAATCGAAATTGCGGCGCTGACCCAAGCCTTTCGTGAAACGACAGGCAAAACTCAAACCACAGTATTGGGATCCGTCAAACCGAACATTGGTCACACCGATACGGCGGCCGGCGTGGCCAGCTTCATCGCAGCTACCTTGGCGCTCCATCACGGCGAAATACCACCGAGCGTCGACTTCGAACTGCCGAATCCCGCGATCGATTTCGCGAATAGTCCGTTTGTGATTTCGACTGAGTTGCGATCGTGGCCGCAAAATGCAACACGACCTCGCGCGATGGTCCATTCGTTGGGCGTCGGCGGAACCAATGCCAATGTCATTCTCGAAGCATCGCCACAGGTTCAACGACTGTCATCGCCAGATCGGCCGAATCAAATTTTTGCGATATCCGCGAAGAGCCGCGAATCGCTCGACGATCAATGCACCCGATTGGCTGACCATTTGTCGGTTCATCGTGACCAACCGCTGCCCGATGTCGCCTACACATTGCAGATCGGTCGCGAACCGATGGAGCATCGACGAGTTTTCGTTGCCCGCGATCATGATCAAGCCATCGAGTACTTGAGATCGCCATCACCGCCGCGCGTTTTCACACAAACCGTTGAACCCAAATTAAGCTCATCGGTGTTCTTGTTCCCAGGTGGCGGATGCCAGTATCTGCAAATGGGACAAGGTTTGTATGAAACGGAGTCCGTCTTTCGGGAGGTGATCGATCGGGGCTGTGACTTGCTTCGGCCGCTGATCGATTGCGATCTTCGCGAGCTAATTTTTTGTGATCCGTCTGACGCACCCGAAAGCACCCGCCAACTCGAACGTCCGAGCATACAACTGCCCGCAATCTTCCTGTGGGAGATCGCCACGGCAAAACTTTGGATGGCAAATGGAGTTCATCCTGCGGCGATGCTCGGACACAGCATGGGCGAGAACACCGCGGCCCACTTGGCCGGCGTGATGTCATTCGATGATGCGCTCGCATTGGTTGTGTTGCGGGGACAGTTGCTGGAAAGAGTTCCGTCGGGATCCATGATGACGGTCGACATGTCGGCCCAGCACGCCGCAAAACATTTGTTGGACGAAGTTGATATCGCTGTCGTCAATGGCCCCGCCATGTGTGTCGTGTCGGGCACGGATGCGGCGATGACCGATTTCGCCGAGCGAATGCAGTCGATCAGCGTGGAAACTAAACGCATACCGATTCGCATCGCGGCCCACTCGCGGTTGCTAGATTCGGTGCTACCTGCGTTTCGTGCGTTCTTGCAAAGTATCCAGCTTCGTCCGCCGGCAATTCCGTTCTTGTCCAATCGTACGGGAACGTGGATTACCGATTCGGAAGCGACTTCACCCGACTATTGGTGCGAACAACTTCGACACACCGTTCGCTTTTCAGACTGCGTTGAAACCCTAAGCAAAGATCCATCACGAGCGTTCTTGGAGGTCGGTCCCGGCAAAATCCTGTCGGCGATCATCAAGCAACATCCATCAATTGAACCCAAACGTGTCGTACTTTCGTCGTTGCGACATCCGGAACAATTGATCCCCGACAGCGATTACTTCTTAACAACGCAATCGCAATTGTGGGCCAGCGGATTGCCAATTGATTTGATCGATCGCTGGTCGAATCAATCGCGACAACGACTTTCGCTGCCCACGTACGCGTTTCGCCGCGACCGCTATTGGATTGATCCGACCGAAGGCATTGGCGAAACGACAACAACTTTAAAACTGGCGCCGATGGCCAAACGCAGTCGCATCGAACAATGGTTCTCTAGATTCGAGTGGCAAGAGGTTTCGACGGATACTCGCGTCAACGAGACAAACGCACCGTCGAACTGGCTTGTCTTCATGGATGATGCCGGCATCGGGCAAGCAATCATCGACGAGCTTCGTTCACGTAACGAATCCGTTACGACGGTTCGTGCCGGCGACATGTTCCACCGTGACGGCGAATCGAGCTACCGAATCGTGCCTGAACTCGGATCGGATGAATACGAAAGACTGACGCAGTCGCTCGCCGACGCCGATCGATTGCCCGACCAGGTACTCTACTTGCCGCCCGTGACGATCGATCGCTCGTACCGCCCCGGATCGACCTTCTTGATGCGATCGTTGGAACAAGGTGTCTTTGGACTTACCAGTTTCATCAAGTCGCTGACACAGCACATCGGTGACGATCAGTGCTGCATCACACTCGTCACCAACGGCGGACAATCCGTGCTGGGCGAACCGATCGTCTATCCTGAAAAGTCGGCCGGGCTCGGCCCAATCCTCGCTGCACCTCGCGAGTATCCGAATCTAAAGACGATGACGATGGACATTGATTTGGTCGATGATCCGATGCAAACCGCCAGGACATTGATTGACCAATCATCGACCGCCTTCCATTCACAATGCGTCAAAGTTTCCAACTTCGCTATCCGTAGCGGAAAACTGTTTGAGCGACTCCTTGTTGACATAATAAGTCCAAAAACGGGCACCTTTGAGATTCGCCATGGCGGTTCTTACCTGATCACCGGTGGACTCGGAGGAATCGGATACTGCATCGCCGAGATGCTTGCCGCGGAGTATCAGGCCAAGCTTGTGTTGGTCAGTCGAACTGAACTTCCCAACCGATCGACGTGGACGGATGGTACTTATCATGACGGGAACACAGCAACCAGAATCGCTCAGGTGCAACGACTTGAATCTTTGGGCGGCGAAGTGCTCGTGGTCGTAGCGGATGTCGCGAATCAATTGCAGATGAAGTCGGCGATCGCGGCGGCAAAGGCCCGTTTCGGAAAATTCGCGGGTGTCGTGCATGCTGCGGGTGAGATTGACGACCAACTGATCGCGACCACATTGCCCGAATCGATGGAGCGAGTTCTGTTCGCAAAGCTGCATGGAACTCGCATTTTGCGTGACTTGCTGGTTGACGAAGAACTCGACTTCTTTGCGATGTGCTCGTCGAGCAGCACGCACCTCGGACCTGCCGGCCAAACGGCGTACATTGCGGCTAATTGCTTTCTGAACGCGTTTGCAAATTCTGACCCGTTCCCAGGGTGCGCCACTCGTGTATTGGCAATCAATTGGGGCGTTTGGAGAGACATCGGCATGGCTGCGGGAATCAATCGCCGCATCCACGGTGAAACCGACAACTTGTGTTCACCGTATCCCTGTTACCGCGTAACGCTGAACACGGCGACGGATTGGCAACTGAACGAACACCGAACGCCCAACGGGACCGCCGTTCTGCCGGGCACCGCCTACGTCGAGATGGCGGTTCGCGCAGCAAGGGAAGCATTCGGCGATTCGAGTGTGATGATTTCTGATTTGGCGTTCGTCGAACCTTGCACGGTTGACGAAGGCAACGACATCGAACTTCGCGTCCAATGGGTGGCGGCAAATGAGGGATGCGGATTCGAGATTCAAAGTCGTCTGACCGCGGACGAACGCTGGACAACCCATGCGATCGGCACCACCGCCAAAGCTTCGCCTCGTAATTCCAAACCACGGTTCGCTGTCGCCGAAAACTTCGCTTCGACAAGTGACCTGAAAACGACGCACCAAGCAGAACTACTTCAATTCGGACCACGATGGAATTGTTACCGCTGGATACGGTACGACGCTGACTTCGCCCACGCATGCCTTCAACTGCCAACCGAATTTCATGCTGACTTGGTCGAGCATGAACTGCATCCAGCTTTGTTGGATATGGCAACCGGCTTTGGACTTCCCCTGATCGCAGGCTATGACGAACACGCCGGACTCTACGTTCCAGCAACCTATGGGGCTGTGAGATTCCATGGCTCATTGCCGACAACTGTCCGCTCCACGATCCGACTTTCACCTGAATCGAAACGAGATTCAACACAGCGAGTCGCGTTCGACATCGAAATCACGGATGTTGATGGTCGCTTGATTGTTGAGATCGAGCGGTTGGAGATGCAGCTAGTCGATGCGAATCGCTTCGGCGCACCGGCTCGTCGTCAACGTCCCGCGAACAAGACGCTGACACCGGCTGAAAAGCTGTTTGCGGATAGTTATCAATTGGGAATCGAACCCGACGAAGGGGTCACCGCTTTCAAGTGGGCACTGCAACAACCATCGGGGGATATTTTCGTTTCGTCCATTGAACTAAACGATCTTGCACACCGATTCGAGTCACTCAATGAATCAAAAGGTGACGAAGGACTCAAGTTCGCTAGGCCGAGCAGTTCATCGGTTTTGCGAGCGCCAGTGACTCGCACGGAAAAATGGTTGGCGGATGTTTGGCAAGAGTTGCTCGGCATTGAACAGATCAGCGTCGACGACAGCTTCTTGGATCTGGGCGGACACTCGTTGCTGGCGGTGCGGTTCTTCGCGAAACTCCGGCAACAACGGGACATCGAGTTACCTCTATCGACGCTATTTGAAGCACCCACGATCGAGCGGATCGCAAAGTTGATCGATCAGTCGGTTGAGTCATCGGAGCAATCGACAGTACGATCGACACCTTCGTCCACGATTGTTCGTCACCGGTTCCTCGTGCCGCTTCATGTTTCCAAGACGACCGATAAGTCGCCGTTTTTCATCGTTGGTGGGATGTTCGGCAATGTGCTCAACCTGCGTCACTTGGCGACTCGGTTGGGACACGATCAGACTGTTTATGGCATTCAAGCGAAGGGCCTGATCGGTGATGAAAGTCCACACAACCGCTTTTCTGCAATGGCGGTCGACTATCTGAACGAGATTCGCCAAGTGCAACCAATCGGGCCGTATTACCTGGGCGGTTTCTCCGGCGGCGGCGTCTCGGCTTACGAGATGGCATATCAGTTGACCCAGGCCGGCGAGCAGGTCGCAATCTTAGTGATGCTGGATACGCCGGCGGTCCATCACCAGGAATTGACGTTGTTGGATAAGGCGAAGATTCAGTGGGATCGAATTCGCCAACACGGACTCAGCTATTTCAGCACGCGACGAAACGATCGGCGAAAGTGGATCGAAGAAGCGAAACTTGAAAAGGAGCAAGCTTTGAAGCAAGCCGGCGCCGAGTTTCGTTCTTCGCTGATTCGCGACGGGTTCATGGAAGCGCACACGAATTACGCTACACCACGATACGAAGGCGACGTGCATTTATTTCGTCCCGAGTTGGAAGTTGCACATTACTTGCCCCTTGGTCGGCGAATCAATCGAGACCGTCAACTGATGGACGAATTGAATCATTGGCAGCAGTTCGTCGGAGGAACAATCGAATTGTTCGAGGTTGCCGGCGATCACGATTCGATGGTGCTTGAACCGCACGTCCGGACCATGGCGCGTCAGTTGACACTTTGCCTCCACAGAGCCCAAGCAAAATACGATCCTTCATTCGATTCGAGGGTCGACGAATCTGCATCTCGAAACATCCGACAACGCGAACTGGTATAGCGACTGATCCAACAATCGCCGATTTGAAGCCTAACCGAATTCCAATCATCGTCGCGAACGGAGCACGCGTCATTTTCTTCCATCACGATTCATTCGACGGTGTGATCGTCGAACTTTGCGAATCAAACCATTTTGATCACGATGCCACACAAACTTGCCAACAACGATCGCTCGCCCAAATCCGGTCGCAACATCCTGCTTCGAGAAAGGAACGAGGTACGAAGCGAGTCGACGACGCCGAGTGATTCACGATCCGTGAGCGGTGTCGTTATCAAGCCCGTCTACACTCGGCAAGACTTGAAATCGATTGAGCATCTTGACTCGTTGCCCGGCCAAGATCCGTTCCTGCGCGGACCTTACGCGACGATGTACACCCAGCGTCCTTGGACCATTCGGCAATACGCGGGGCTTGCGACCGCGGAAGACTCCAATAGCTTCTACCGAAAGTTGCTCGCCGGTGGCGCGCAGGGCATCTCCGTCGCCTTCGATCTGCCGACTCAGCGGGGTTATGACAGCGACCATCCGCTAGCCATCAGCGATGTCGGGAAGGCGGGTGTCGCAATCGATAGCGCGGCCGACATGGAACTACTATTCGACGGCATTCCCTTGGACAAGACTTCGGTCTCGATGACGATCAATGGCGCGGTCCTACCTGTGCTTGCCGCATTCATTGTCGCCGCGCAGCGCCAAGGCGTCGCTCCTGCATCGCTGTCCGGAACGATCCAGAATGACATTTTGAAGGAATTTTTGATTCGGAACACGTACGTCTATCCGCCGGCGCAGTCGATGCGGATCGTGCGCGATGTGATTCAGTATTGTTCGCGAGAAACGCCGTCGATGAATTCGATCTCGGTCTCCGGTTACCACATGCACGAAGCGGGCGCCGGCGCGGCGATTGAACTGGCCTACACCCTCGCCAATGGACTCGAATATCTTCGCAGCGCTATCGCGGCTGGCATCGATGTGGACGATTGCGCGCCACGCATGTCATTCTTCTTTGGGATCGGTATGGATTTCTACTTGGAAATCGCCAAACTACGCGCCGCTCGGGTTATCTGGAGTCGGATCGTTGACCAGTTTGAACCAAAGAATCCTCGATCAAAATTGCTTCGTATGCACTGCCAAACATCGGGATGGTCGCTGACCGAACAGGACCCGATGAATAACATCGTGCGAACCTCCATCGAAGCCATGGCAGGCGTGTTCGGCGGCACGCAGTCTATGCACACGAATTCGTTTGACGAAGCAACCAGCCTGCCCTCCGAAACGGCAGCCCGCATCGCCCGAAATACTCAGCTCATCTTGCAGGAGGAGTCCGGCATCACGCGCGTCGTTGACCCTTGGGGTGGATCTTACTTCATGGAAAATCTGACCCATCAAATGATCCAGCAGGTTGACACACTGATTGCTGAAGTGGAGAGTTTCGGAGGGATGGCCAAGGCGATTGAAATCGGACTACCCAAGCGTCGTATCGAAGAGTCGGCGACGATTGAGCAAGCTCGAATCGATCGTGGTGAGCGCACCATCGTCGGCGTTAATAAGTATCAATCCAAAATGACGACGACACCTGACGCAGTTCGCGTCGATGCTGAATCCGTCGGAAAAATTCAGCGAGACCGTATCCGCAAATTGAAAACGGATCGAAACAGCGCGAGCCTAGTGGCGTCGCTCGAAGCGATCACACGGGCCGCTTCATCGACCGAAATCAACTTGGTCCCGTTGGCGATTGATGCGATGAGTTTGGGTGCGACGGTGGGCGAGATATCTGCTGTGCTGGAGTCCGTTTGGGGACGGCACAGCGACGAATCGGTGCTGGTCGCTGGCGTCTATGGAGACCATCGGAACGATGATCCCGATTGGCGACGGATCAGTGAACGAGTTAACAGATTCCAAAATCGCCACGGACGAGCGCCACGAATCTTGATTTGCAAACTGGGACAAGACGGCCACGATCGCGGACAGCGCGTCGTCGCCTCATCCCTCGCCGATCTAGGATTCACCGTAACCCTTGCCCGATTGTTCTCGATGCCTGAGGACATCGTGCAACTGGCTAAAGACAACGATGTCGATTTGATTGGCGTTTCGACGCTGTCCGCTGGCCATCAAATCCTGTTACCAGAGTTACTTGAGCGGCTAGACTTGACCGATCAACGCATTCAGGTGGTGGTGGGCGGAGTGATCCCGCACGCTGAACGGGTATCGCTCGAAACTTTGGGAGTGAGACGTATTTTTGGGCCGTCAACGCCGATCCATTTGATCGCGGACGAGCTGATCACGTTGGCCGAAGAAGTTTGCACGTCGAAGTAGTTCAAGATCATTTTGGACGGTGTACCGGATTCTGCCGCAAGCACGAGACAATTGAGCAGACACCCGCGATGGCGAGCGGGCTGGCTGAGAATCAATTTTCACTACGCCAACTTATGGAGGCAGTGTCATGACCGAAAACGAGCACGACGATCTTGCGAATCATCAGAAGGGACAATGCTTACTTGCTTCCCGATTACGTTTCGCCAACCAGAAGCAGCCATGCTTTGAAATAGAGGCCGCGACTGACACTCATTACAGTCTTTATGACACAGTCAACAAAGGTGGATGCTTTGCGGTTTCCATTGAGGACGTAGTGGATCATTAACACGTCTTGGATGAGCCACCGACGACCACGATTCTCGCCAGCGAATGACGCGACCGAGTTGCTGCATCAGCTGAAGTGCCTCGGGCGAGAACTGTGCACGACGTTTTTTGACATGATTCGTCCCTCGTGTACTGCGAGGCTTGTCCAACTTGGCGAGATTCCAAATGCCGCATTGAAGATGCACCGTTTGATGGCCGAAGATCGGGAGCAGGTTGGGATCTACCGCCATCGATGTTGGTACAGCGTGCCACTCTGTGTCACGTTCCGCATCGACAATCTGGCAACCTGCTCGTGGATCAGCGAAGCCCATGGGCTGATGTTGCAAGGCCAGCCCGATCGCGGTCAGCTCGTCGGCGGACGAATCGAGGCTGATCACGCGCGAGAGCGCGTCGTACTGATAGACGAAGTCGGCCAGAACATGGTGGCTATTGCCAATCGAGTGAATGCCGGTGCGGCGTCCGATCGCGTCACGATCGATGATCGTTCCCACCGCCGGCGTCAGGCTCCCGGATATCACAAGGCTCGGGAAATTGTTCACCCAGTTTCTCGATGGTTTTTCGGACTGCTTTTCACGATCCGAAGGACACTTATTGCTGCTCGTCTATGTTCGCGGACTCCTGTCGAACGTTGAGTGGAAGAACGCCGAAGCGATTGCGATCGAACATGGTGGGCTCCCTGCACGCTTCAGCGATTCCTCGAGTCGATCGTTTGGGATCCAGAGAAACATTGCCAACCGCTCAATCGGGATTGCCGAGCGTCAATCACTCAGCCGGCATCGTGGCGCTGGCGGGCATCACGCCCAAACGTGTGGGCTTCGTTCGCATTTGGATATCGACCGACGGAGTATCCCCGCCGTGGGCGATCATTTGGCTTGAGCCGTTCTTACTACCAGGCAGATTGACTCCGGGTTCACCAGATCCCTTCAACGGAACCTGACGACGAGCGATTGTGGTGGTTGTCAATCCGGATTTCGGTGCGGCATTGTTCGTCGCTTGGAGATATTCGCGATACTGAGGTGATAGCTGGGCCATTTGTTCTTCAGCATTTTTGACGACGATTGTACCGGGCAATTGGATCGTCGCCGGAATGCCTTGAATCAGTTTCCCTTCGGCCGTCTTGAACGAAGTTACAAGCGACACGCGGCGTTGCGTACCACCGATCGCGTCCCAAGGAATCCAAACACTGTACGACGCGCCCAAGTCGGTCTGGCTGTAATGACGTGTGAACTGCTCAGGTGTGAATTCAAAACGTTTAGCGCCCTTCTCTAAGATTTCGCCGGAGTCGTCAAAGCCGTGAACGATGAGCGTTCCATCAACAGGTACGGGCCGAGATTTTTCGTCGTAGAAGAACACTCGTCCTCCGAAACCTCGCGTCGGGGTGCGACCGGTTTGCACCAAAGTGTCGGGCGTCCAGGTTGCGGCCATCTTGACCGGATTCGGGTATGGCTCGGGATTTTCGCCCGACGATTTTTTACCAACCAGCGGCAATCGATCAAAGAACGACTTGTCGCTCTTACCTGACTTTTTCTGAAACGTGGTGCAACCGACGGAGTTGATCGAAATCAACAGGGCAACCGCGGTTGAGAACTGTCGTCTTGAAATTCGCATCATTGAATCCGTTCATGATGGAGTGGGTGATGGGTCAACGAGAAACGCAGGAGGAACGATAACGCTGCGGGGCGAATCATTCGTTGCCTAGCATTCCAGCTTCATTTGCGCCGATGCGAATCGGCATCGGACGACGTGGTTTGGGTTGGGCCGATGGTGTTGCGATTTGGCCATCAACCCAGCTCGCTTGCGTGTTAGGACTTCCGCCGGCTGATGGGTTGCCGGATGGCGTCCAAGCCTGAGGAATCACGCCGGTCGCCGGGGCGGCTGGCGAGATGGGAGTGTTGATTGATGGCGCAACAGTCGGCGACATCGACGGTGGCGTGACGCTCGGCGAAACACCTCGGCGGGGAGCGACACCGGGGTCCGAGTAAAACTCCGAAGGCAGTGATGGATCCGTGTAAATCGGTGACTGATCGACCATGTTCACGTCATCTTGCAGGATCACCGAACGTGAATCGAACATCGCGTCGGGATACGTCGATGGCTGCGGCGACGATGGAAAGGAATCGTGAATGGTCACGTTCTCGATGGTCGGTTGAAGGTCGGGATAGATCACGGCGCCGTTGGCAGGTCCCCACAATCCGTAGCCGCCGTTGAGACCGACATCGCCGTGCATTTCGACCACGTCGGCCAAGCACCAGCTCATGCGACTCGATTCGGTTTGCTTGATGTATTCGAGATCTTCTTCACCGGTAACCAACATTGGCGTCAGCACGACCAACAATTCGTTGCGGCTCTCGATTTCTCGATCGTACTTAAAGAAATAACCGAGCAAGGGGATGTCCGCCAGAAACGGTACGCGCCGACTCGTGTTCGCTCTCGTTTTTTGAATCAACCCGCCGAACACAACTGTCTGGCCACTGTAAGCAGCGACGACTGACTGCGCGGTCGTTTTGAGAATGTCATTGATCAGGACCGTCGTGCCGTCGCCAGCGGGAATGGGTGTTCCGTTATTGTCGTCTCGCGCCGATCGCGTTGCATCAACGTCCATCACGATCAATCCGTCTGAACCGACTCGCGGTCGAATTCTTAGAATCAAACCGACCTCGATATCGACGGTCGATACCAACGAACCCGACACGTTTTGCGTCACACCGTTGATCCGCGCCACTTGTCGACCGACTTGGACGAGTCCCTCGGTGTTGTCGACGGTCATGATTTGAGGGCGGCTCAGAATCTGCAAACGGTTTGCGTCTTGCAAGGCTCTTAGCAACAGGCTGATCGAATCGCTGGCTGCACTGAGAACGAAGCCACCATAACCAAGTGCTGAACTGCTGGTCCCGACGCCGAAGCTCGATACCCCGCGCCCCGCCAACGAGTCTTGGCCGAACGAGTTGGCGTTGGGTTGTCCGACGTTGTTGAAGTTGAATCCGGGGTTGGTAACAGGACTTGCACTTGGTGCCGTGGCACCCGGAAATGCGCCCGCCGCGATCCCTCGGTCATAGACCAATGAATCTTGAAGTCCTACCTCGCCGCCGATCTCAAAGGTATCATCCAGTGATACTTCCGCGAGCAATACTTTGATCAGCACCATTGGTGGACGGCGATCCAAACGGTCGATCATCCGACGAACGTCCTCGTAGAGTCGCGGCGACACGCTCAGCAACAGGCTGTTGGTGACTGGTTCGGCGACCACGATCAGATCGCGATCAGGCAAATCAAAGGGACCGAGTCCTTGTTGAAACTGAGTGATCGTGTTGACAGTTTGCGTTCGCTGTTGGACATAGGTTTGGATCGCGGTCGCGACATCGGCGGCTGCTTGATGTCGCAGCCAAATGACTTC
The DNA here is from genome assembly GCA_041740415.1 of Rubripirellula sp. Taxonomy (GTDB): domain Bacteria; phylum Planctomycetota; class Planctomycetia; order Pirellulales; family Pirellulaceae; genus Rubripirellula. Next base: position 80,574 of record JBGSLZ010000006.1, on the reverse strand, counting down.
CGTAATCCGATCGGCGAAACCTTCGCTATCAAGTCGCAATAGAATGCTTTCGACGACCTCAAGGTCATCTCCAGAACCGCTGGCGATGATGCTGTTGGTGCGTTGATCGGTGCTGAATCGCAGCGGAACCAAGGAATTGTCGCCACCGGAGGTTGAAGAGGGCAGACCGCCCAAGTTTCCGGCGCCCACGCTGGTGCCGCTGATGGAGGCGTCGGCGCCGAACAGATCTTGCAGCGCGGTTGTCAGTTTCAATGCGTCGCCGTTTTCGATCGTAAACACTTTGACGAGCGACTCAACACCGGGCGCGCGGTCCAACTGTCGAATCAACTCGCCGATCAGCGGCATGCTCGCCGACGGAGCGCGAACGACGATCGAGTTGGCACCGGTATCGGCAGTCACCAATGCTCCCGACAAGATGCCCGAATCGAGTAATTGATTGTTCTCGGCATCGATGCTGACGATCGTCAGAGTGCTTGATCCGGCGGTGATGTTGTCGTTTGCGCCGTCGGGAGTACCGTTGATCGCTTCTTGAATGACGGGCGCGAGGTCTTCCGCGATCGCGTTAGACAACGGGAAGATCTTTATCTGGTTCTGAGAAGCCGTTTGTTGCACGTCCAAGTCATTGATCAGTCGGGTCACCTCGTCCAGGTCGCGAGGCGAGGCACTGATGATCAGCGAATTGGTGCGGTAGTCCGCCAGAACGCGAACACGTGTACCTAAACCTGGACGCAGATCATCGCCGGTTCCCGGACGATCGGCAAAGAAGCTTCGAATCGTTTCCTCGGCGTCGACCGCCGATGCGTGCTGCAATCGGAAGATGCGTAGGCGACTGGAGTCGGAAACGGGTTGATCAATCTTGGCGATCAAATCCGTTAAACTCTTGATCGCTTCGGTACGACCGATCAACAGCAAAGCATTCGGTGAATCGAGCGCCGTGATGCTGACTTCGCCTTGACGCGCCGATAACACGTCTTCGTAAAGTTGCTTCAAGAGCGTGGCGACGGCGTTGCTGTCTGCGTGCTGCAACTGGACAACTTCGACATCCGGTTTGGTGATCTCGCTTTGCTCTTCGATTTGTTTGATCACATCCATGACACGTTGGACGTCGCGTTTGGCACCGCGGATGATGATCGTGCCGAGTTCGGGCACGAACTGGATCTGAGTGTCGCCGATGACACCGGCCCCGCCATCATCGGGAAGCGCTTCGGCGGGTGCGTCGGCATCACCGATTGCGCGATTTCCACCGGCAGGGTTGGCATCGGCCGGTTGTTGAAAGACCGCGTTGCGAAAGGGCGATCGGTTGCCGACCGGGGCCGCAGCCATCGTCTGATCAGGATGCGTCTCGAGATCTTTCAGCAGCCGAATTGCCCGTTGGATCGGCGCGGGTTCGGCCGACTTCAGACGCAGTACCTGGGTGACTTCCTGGACGCCGCCACGACTCTGGTCAAGCGTCGTGATCATCTTTTCCCAACCGGGCAGCGACGGTGCCGGTGCGACGACGGTGACCGAGTTTTTCCTGCGGTCGACTTCAACGGTGGTACCGCCGATTGGAACGGCGGTCAGTTGAAAGGCCGCTCGTTCGCCATTGCGACTGGTGGTTACCGACAGCGGCGTGTCGGAGAGGCTCTGTAGATCGTCTTCAAACTCGCGCCAGGTGATTTGTCTCAGCAGCACGCTGAGCGGTGCGCGACCCTCGATGCCCTGGCTGGCGTGAACGTGCGAAGCCAACATCGATTGGACTTCGCGAGCGATGTTTTGTTGATAGTTTTCCGGCGCCATCACGACGAGTTGTTGGTTCTTCTCGTCCGGCGAAATTTGAACGCCCGGGATGTCACGAAACTGCAAACTCACTTTCGTGGCAATCGCTTTGGCGTGCTCGGCAGGTACCGGCAATTTTCTCAGTTGCGGAACGACAGATTGCTGGGCGATTCCACGCGACGTGAAACAGGCCACCAGCAAGTTCGCCAAAATGTACGAAGTAACGAAGCGGCGCATATGCGACCACCTTAAAACCAGGAGTAAATCGAAGTCGACTTAGCAGGCCTTCAAGAGCGCTCGCCCGCATTATCGGAGTCATCGTCGCGGCCGGCATAACCGCTACAGTCAAAATGCTCGTCGACCGCGACAAACGGTACCCCCCATCGTTGCGAAATCGCTTTTCGTCTTGACGTGGAGCTCGTCAATTGGCGACGGTCCGGTTCAAATGCCGGAAAACTTGAGCGAATTTCGGACATAGACGTAAGAATGTTGGGAGAAACCACTTGAGTCCTCGTCTACGCATCATCGTTGTTGCCGCTGTAGTGCTCGCTGCCCACACGCTAGCGGCATCTACAGCCTCCGCGCAAAACGGTTACCCCGGTCCCGGACCGGTCATTGTCAACAACACGTATTCCGGTGGTGATCCTTACGCCAACAACCTGTCGCCCAACGGCGGTTGGTTTCCCGGCGCAACCAGCGGTTCCGGCTTGGGTGGGTTCGTTCCCGGTCCCATGACCATCGCGGATCGGCTGTGGGTACGCGCCGAATACCTGTACTGGAAGACCGAAGGAATGGACGTTCCCGCGCTGGTCACATCCAGTCCCGCCGCCACGCCGCAGTCACAAGCCGCGATCCTTGGGCAGCCCGGTACGCGAACGCTCTTCGGTGGTGGGGACATCAACGACGACTGGGTCAGCGGTGTTCGTTTCCGCAGCGGATTTTGGTTGACTCAGCAAGGCACGTTCGCGATCGAGAGCGAGTACTTCCAACTGTTGGGTGACCAGAGCGACGGATTCCAAGCCAGCGGCGACGGGGCGCCGATCCTCGGACGCCCGTTCTTTGACGTCAGTCGAGGCTTTGATACCGCTCAACTCATTTCGTTTCCCAATCGAGTTTCCGGAAGCGTCGGAGTGACATCCGATAGCGACCTCAAGTCGTTCTTGATCAATGGCCGAGCCGGTTTATGTCCGGTCGGAGTTTGCAACGCCAATGGTGAGTCCGATCGAGTCGATTGGATCGTCGGATATCGCTACATCCAACTGGAAGATCAATTGGGGTTCACCGAGAACTTGACATCGCAAGTCGCCAATGCGCCCGGAACGATCGCAATTCAGGAATCGTTCCGTACGAAGAACGAGTTCAATGGGCTACAACTTGGTGTCGTCCACCAAGCCAACTTTCGCCGAGCATGGCTCGAGTCCATGTTACGAATCGGAATCGGTAACAACACCCAGTCGGTTGACATTCGCGGCAACACGTCCATTACCGAGAACGGACAGACCGATACCTTCACCGGCGGTCTGCTCGCCCAGCGAACCAACATCGGAAAGTATGAGCGGGATCAGTTCACAATGATCCCCGAGGTCGGCGCGACGTTGGGAATTCGACTGACCGATTGGCTCGATGCAACCGTCGGCTACTCGGTGCTGTACTTCCCCAGCGTCGTTAGAGCGGGCAGCCAAATCGATACCGACTTAAACAGCAACTTGCTGCCACCGGAAAATCCGATCGTCGTCGACGGACTTCGACCCCAGTTCAAGTTCATCGAGTCAGACTACTGGGCACACGGGCTAAACGTCGGCGCCGAACTGCGATTCTGATCATCGCCAAGACCAGTCGTCGGCCAGGGACCATCCACGAAGCGATGCGTGATGACCAAGCCGGAAAGATGGGACATCTTGCCGAGTAACCACCGCAAGTTTAAAAGTGTTTTGCAACGGCGTGTTGGCGATTGCCAACATGAACATGGCGTTGCAAATGAAGGTCCCGCAGGGCACCGATTGGTCGACACTTGCGCCGCTGCTTTCGGTTTTCGGTTCGTACTTGATGAGCTTCATCGACATCGGTATCTACGAGAACAATCACCATCACTCTCGTAGTGATGCCGATCCCCGTGGTGGCAAGATTGCGTGGGCTCTCGTCTGGCTTGCCCGTTGCTCGGCCAGTTTAACCGCTCAATACCGACGCGAGGAAAATGCCGACCAGTATGACGCCGGCGACAACTAGCAGTTTTGTCCAGCTAACCGGCTCGACCGGCGTTCCCTCGACCCGGCTGCGAATCTGTTCGACTAAGATTTTGCGGCCGAGCGACGGACCGGCTTCGTCGGCCGGAACATCGAATCCGATGTCGGCCGCCAATTCTTGGGTGTGGTAGGTCTCGTCCAGTTGCAGCATCATGGCTTGGACTTTGCGCGCGTTGAACGGTCGATCCTCGGGTCGCTTGGCTAACAAATCATTGACAATGTCATCGAGTTCTTGCGGGCAAGTTGGCACCAAGTCGCGAACTCGCGGCGGAGGCGTCCGCAAATGTTGTTCAAAGAGTTGGGCGAAGTTTTCGCCGTTGAATGTTTTGCGTCCCGTCAGCATTTCGTAGAGACAGCACCCCAGCGCGTACAGATCGGCTTTGCCAGAGATCGACGCATCGCCAGTGATTTGTTCTGGCGCCATGTAGGCGTGCGTGCCGACGGTCATTCCCGTCGATGTCAAATCCGCATTGTGCAAATCTCGCGCGATCCCGAAATCACCCAGCTTGAGTTCGCCTTCGCGGGTCAAGAAAAGGTTACCCGGTTTCAGGTCGCGATGGATTACACCGTGATTGTGAGCGTATTGAAGGGCCGAGCAAATTTGGCGAGCGAGTTCGACGACCACGGGCCACGGAAACAGACCGCGAGTTTCAAGTAGTTCTCGAACCGTTCCCCCGTCGACCAGTTCCATCACGTAGAACAAAGTGCCGTTGTCATCGCCGCCGCCGAAGTAGGCGATGATGTTGGGGTGCCGCAATCGCGAAAGAATCAACATCTCTCGCTCAAATCGGGCACGAATGATTCGGTCCTGACTGACTCCGGGATGCAGCTTCTTCAGCGCAACTGTATCGCCTGATTGCCCCTCGGTCGCGACGTAAATCGTCCCGACTGTCCCTACGCCGAGAACATTGCCGAGTTCGTAGTCCGAAAGGACGCAGGAAGACATCATCGAAGACCTCGTCGCCCGATGGCGAATCTATCGTCCGTGGACGTTGAACCGCGAGGTGACGTCTTAGACGCCGGCGATCGATTCGATCCGAACGCGGGTATGGATTTGGCGATGTCCGGTCCGCCTTCGGCTGTTCTTGCGCCGACGAAACTTTTGGATGTAGACCTTCTTGTCCATCTTGGGACCAATCACTGAAGCGGTCACCGAAGCTCCGGCAACGGTCGGCGCACCGAGCTTCAATCCGTCATCGCCGCTGATAGCCAAGACTTTCTCGAACGTCAGGTTTTCACCCTGAGCGATATCGCGGTAATCGACATCCAACTCCATTCCGGGTTGAACGCGGTATTGGCGACCACCGTCAACGATGATGGCGTACATAGAATCCTCTAGCTTTCAGACTGAATTGCAGACTTGGTATCAAAATTGCGACGCACGGCTGCCCGTAGACCCGACCGAGCCGCGTAGTTTAGCGACCATTTGAACTCGCGAACAGGCCGTCCGAGCAACTTTTGCTCGACGTTTTTTGGGTCCAGCCGCCACGTTTCCGGCCATTTTGAGTTATTTTTTCAGCGATTCGGTCAAGAATCGATCCGTCATCAGAACCATGTGCCAAGCCTGATGCGGCTCGCTGACGGCGTGGCTTGCCCCCGGATAGATCATCATCTGGAAATCCCTGCCGGCTTTTTGAAGCGACTCAGCCATTCGTAGGGTATTGGACGGATGGACGTTGTCGTCGACTTCGCCATGGACCATCAGCAATCGACCGTGCAGATCCTTCGCGGACCCGATCACCGAACTGGCGGCGTAGCCGTCGACGTTGATGCTGGGCAGCCCCATGTAACGCTCGGTATAGATTGAGTCGTATTCTTTCCAGTCGGTCACCGATCCGCCCGCGATCCCCGCCGCGAATGACTCGCTATGGGTCATTGCATAGAGTGTCATGAAGCCACCGTAACTCCATCCTCGAATTGCGATCCGCTCGCTATCGACCCAAGGCTGAGCGACCAACCACTCAACCACCGATTTTAGATCTGCCATTTCGACCACTCCGAGACGATTGCGGATGGACCAAGTGTCAGCGATGCCCCGACCCGCACTGGACCGATTGTCGACCACCAACGTGGCGATTCCCTTCCGCGCAAGCAGTTCGCGATACAACGTTTTCGTACCCATCCACTGAGAAGATACGACGGGCGCTCGGGGGCCGCCGTAGACTTCGATCACGACCGCCGCGCGATCGGTCGACGTTGCCGACTCTGGCTGAATCAGCATCGCGGGCAGCGGCACGCCGTCGGGCGTTGTGATGTGAAACAATTGCGGCAAGACGATCGGCTCGTCGATGGGCAACTTCGATTGAGCAAGCGGTAGGCTGTGACGTTGATCGGCGGAAACGACGCTCATGTTCGGTGGTTGATCGGCTGTGCTGTGTCGATCAACCAACCACTGACCATCGGGACTGATGGCGACATCGTGCCACCCCGATTGGTCCGTCACGCTTGTCATACTCGACAACCCCGCATTGTCTTCATCCATACTCAACACGATTCGGTAAACCTGATTCTCGATCGTTTCCCGTTTCGCGTCGCCGGTGACCAACACGAATCGTCCATCGCCCGAAACGACAAAGGAACCTACATCGAAGTCTTCCGGAGTCACGGGCTGAACGATGCTGCCGTTGGCCGAGACTCGATAAACACGACTACGACCACTGGGCACTTCACTGAGCCACAAGAAACTTCCGTCGACCAGGAAGCCAGGAGCTGATGGTGGCTCGACCCAAGCGGGACTCTGTTCACGCAACAGCAAATCGCTTTGATTCTTTTTACCGACCAGATAAACGGCGTCGATCGATCGAAGCTCGCGCCACGTCTGCGACCGATCACTGACGCTGTACATCATCGTTTGATGTCGCGTATCCCACCAGACTCCCGTGATCAGTCGCTCTCTTTCCGGTGTCGACTCTTCGATCAATCGCGCCGTCGGAACACGACCGCTATCGGTTTGTCGCAGATCCCACAGGTACAACTTCGCGTGCGGAATTGGGTCACCGGCTTTGGAGTAGCGACGAACAATGCCCGATCCTCGATCAGTTGATGACGCGGACAATGCATACGGCTCGATACCGCTGATGTCGATTCGCAACATGGCCAACCACTGTCCGTCGGGGCTGAACCAAAACCCGCGATAGTTGCCTCGACCAAAAATCTCTTCTTGGTAAGTCCAATCCAAAATGCCGTCGAGCAACGTGTCGCTGGCGTCGTCGGTCAAACGCATCGATAGACCTGTTTTGACATCCACGACGAATAAATCGCCTTCGTGCGTGTAGGCGACCCGCCGCGCGGTCGGATCGAGCGTCGCGTTGTTCCACCCGGCGCCATCTCGCGTAAGCCACCGGGCCGGTCGATCAGGCGAAACGATCGCCAAGGCCTTGCCGATCTTGACCAACAACGAATCGGACGGCGACGTCATCTTCGTGACCGCACGACTAGCGATCTTGAGTGCTTGTTCCGACTGGATGCCATCGAGCGTCTCCAACTGAGCCGCCAAACGTTGAACGATCGGCCATGGTCGTTCGTCGCCTAAACGTCCATCGCCGTCGTTGAGATTGACCTGCATCCATCGCTCTTCGCGTTTTACCAACAGCAACGAAGGTGAACCGGTCGCTCCGATCCAGTGCGTGGTCGGCAGACCTCCGTCGAAGTCTTTTTTTTCATCGGGATGAAACAGACTGCGAAGCGACAACTTCACGGCATCGTCTTGTTCCTCGGATGCGGGTGCCGTTTCACCTTGTGCCGAAACTTCACCAGTGCCGAACGAGCTAATTTGGATCAACCAACTGACGAAGCCGACGATGACGAGACGGGGCAGGCACATTTTTCTGCTCATTGTTTACCCGTGGCTAATGGTTTCGATCCTTTCAGGATCATCCTCCGATAATGGCGTTGACATGGGTTTGCCTTCGACAATGCCTTCTTACCTGCGTGATACTGGATACTACACTACCAACCGACACTCGCAAATCACGCTATTTTGCAAACCGAGAACTGCTCAAACGACAACTGGCACGCTGAATGGATTGGGTTTTACTGAGCGTGATCTCGGCGGTTTTTCTTGGCCTGTATGACATCGCAAAGAAATCCGCGGTCAAGGACAACGCCGTCCCGATTGTTCTGTTGCTCAACGTGGCAACCGCATCGCTGATCTGGTTGCCGTTGGTTGGACTGTCTTGGTATTTGCGCCGCCATGGCGATGGTGAATCTTTGGCCTCCATCATCGCGTTGACCGATGCGTCGCCGCACGAGCACGTTTTGTTGGCGATGAAGTCACTGCTCGTCGGCGCGTCGTGGACACTCGCTTTCTTCGCGATGAAGGAGTTGCCGATTTCGATCGCCACGCCGATCCGCGCCACCAGCCCGGTTTGGACGGTCGCGATCGCCGTCTCGCTGATGGGCGAGCGGCCCTCGATCACGCAGTGGATTGGTATGAGCATTGTCTTGATCGCTTTCTTTTCATTCTCGAAGATTGGAAAACGCGAAGGCATTCATTTTCATCGCAGCCGCCCGGTCTCGCTGATGATCGCAGCGACTTTGTTGGGCTCGATCAGCGCGATCTATGACAAGTACCTGTTGCAGTCCGTTGGTATTCCGCCATCGACAGTGCAAGCATGGTTTTCGATCTACTTGGTGCCTGTGATGATGCCGCTTGCGATTCGCTGGTACTTGATCGACCGAACGTCGAAGCCGTTCCGCTGGCGCTGGTCGATCCCGTTGATCGCAGTCTTTTTGTTAACCGCCGACTTTGTCTACTTCACCGCCGTCGCCGATCCCGAAGCGTTGATCTCTGTTATATCGCCCGTTCGCCGGACTTCGGTGATCGTCTCGTTCGTGTTCGGCGTGCTCATGCTGGGCGAACGAAACTGGCGTCCCAAACTCGTTTGCATCGCCGGCATTCTTGTCGGCGTACTGTTACTCAGTCAGCGGTGACGAACGGGTGCGCTGGTGTGAAAAGAAAACCCGGCTTGCGATACCGCAAGCCGGGCTTCGTGACTCAGTTCGAATGCGATCGATTACTAGGCTTTCGCCATTGCCATTGCCAGTCCTTCGACCTCCCAGCCTTCGCGGTACTCGCGTCCGACGAACTGGTTGATTTCAGGTCGGTTCGGGCTGGTCATCGTCTTGGCGTCCCATTCGATGCGTTGACCCTGGCCGGCCCGCATGGCGAGGTTGCCGGCGAGAATTGTCTCGGTCAAACGCCCGGCATAGCCGAAGTTCGACATTGTGCCCGGTTCGTATTCGCCCTTGCAGGTTGCAACGAATTCCCACTTCTGACGCTCGTCGACATCACCGTTGAACGGGATTCGCGGCAACGTTTGCGTGGGCGCCTTGAAGTCGGTGAACTCACCGGTTGGCAACAGCACATACTGCCCGCCGTAATCGTCCGGCGAGAACAACATACCCTTGCTGCCGACGACGACTGCGCCGCTGGTCTTACGCTGCGTCGGATCTTTTCTGAGTTCTTCGATCTTGCGTTGGAAGCTCTTCGGCAATTCGCTGATGATACGATCCGGCGGCAAGTTGCCTCCGTCATACCAGTTGAAGTCGCAAGCGGGAAAACCTTCACGCTCGGGGAACTCAAACTTCAGTGCTGAGTTTCCGGGGAATGTTTCACCCTCGAAAATGCCTGGGTTGATGACTGCGGTCATCGCGACGGGATCCCACAACTTGAGCGCCATGACGGACAGGTTCGTCGTATGACAAGCCATGTCGCCGAGCGCGCCGGTGCCGAAATCGACCCAGCCGCGCCAATTGAACGAGTGATACGCGCCGGCCTTGTACGGACGCATCGGCGCCGGGCCGATCCATGCTTCCCAGTTCAAGTTTTCTGGAATCGGATCTTCGCCGTTGGGACGACCTTGACCTTGCGGCCAGATCGGTCGGTTCGACCATATGTGAACTTCGCTGACATCACCGATGACGCCGCTACGGATAACTTCGACACCCTCGCGCAATCCATCTTGGCTGGTGCCTTGGTTGCCCATTTGAGTGACCACGCCCATTTCCTCTGCCGTCTCGCGCATCAGGCGGGCTTCGGCGATCGACCATGTCAAAGGTTTTTGACAGTACACATGCTTCTTCATTCGCATCGCTTTGATGGCTGCGGAGGCATGCGTATGGTCAGGCGTACTGACGGTGACGATGTCGACCTTATCACCGAGTTGATCGAGCATTTCGCGGAAGTCGTCAAACTGCTTGGCATCCGCGAATTCGCGTCCCTTCTTGGTCAGCACGTCGCCGTCGACGTCACACAGACCAGCGATCTGCACACCCTGTTCTGCGATGTGGCTGGTGTCGCTCCCGCCCTTTCCGCCGACGCCGATACAGGCCGCCGACAACTTCTGCATCGGAGTCTCCTGAGCGAACAATCGGGGCGAGGTGCCGGCGTAGTAACCGACGCCCGCGGTCAGTACCGCCGACTGGGTTAGAAACTTACGGCGCGTAGACTTTTGACTCATTAAAAACTCTCTCGGGGAGGGGATTAGCGGGGTAAAGAGCGACTTATTCTCCCTAGTACAATAACAAGGGCTATGTGGGTCGACAATCATTCTCGCCAGATCCATGATGTATTCTCGCGTCCTTTTCATGTCACTCCAGCCCCCACCAGTTCAGCCATGCGCCGTCGATTCGCAAAATTCGCTTCGATTTTCTTCCTTTCAGTGATTTCCATTTCAATAATCGGTTGTCAGAAATCCGCGAAACCAGTCGACAGAAAGATCGGCGACGCCGTGCTGAAAGCCAATGTGAAACCAGTCGCTCCCGTCATCGCCGACGAGGCGGTCGACGTCACTGCGCTGAACGAGGCTGGATTCACGCTCGTCAAAAATTCTAGCGGAAACGTCACCAAACTTTCCGGCGTCGTTTCACCGGAAACCACACCGGCGCTTGGCCACTTGGCCGGCCTGCACAGTCTCGAGGAGCTGACGTTGTCCGGACCTGGACTCAGCGACGAAGGTCTCGGCGTCCTGGCCAGTCTCGATCGACTCAAACGCTTGGACTTGTCCGATTCGAGCGCCGGCGATGGTGCCTTGGCCGCGACCAAGGACCTGAAGTTTCTGGAAGTCCTGTCGCTGCGTCGTACTGCGGTCACCGATGAAGGATTGAACAGCATCGCCGGGCTGCCGAAATTGCGAGCCATCGATTTGCGCAACACCAACATCGCTGATCCCGGCACGATACCTCTCGCGAAAATCAAAACGCTCGCTGATATTCAACTGGAGAAGGCAAAGATCAATGACGAAGGTGCGATCCGGTTGGCATCATTGCCACTGCAGTCCTTGAACGTCAATTATTGCACGACCATCACCAACAAGACTCTGGAAGCACTTGCGAAGACGACAACATTGGAGTCGCTGCAAATGGATTACACGAAGATCAATGATGAAGGGATGTCCGCGGTGGCCAACTTCAAGAACATGACGCGGCTTCGCATCCGCGGTACCGATGTCACCGGCGACGGCCTGAAGAACATCGCGTCGTTGTCAAAAATGACCCGACTCGAACTTCGCGATTCTTCGCTCGACGATGCCGGCATGGCGATCATCGCGTCACTGCCGAAGATCGACTTTTTGGACATCAGCGAATGCCGATTGGTAACGACCGAGGGCATGAAGCAAATCGGTAAAATGACGGGACTGAAACTGCTGAGTCTGTGGGAAACCAAACTCGACGACGAAGCGATGGCGGAGTTCGCCGGCTTGACAGAACTCGAAAACCTCGACGTTCGATCCACCAAGATCACGGATGATTCGTTGCCCATCATTTTGAAGATGCAGAAGCTCAACGAATTGAATCTGACAGGCACCAAGTTGACCGATAAAACGTTCAGCGAGCTGACCAAACTTCCGAAGCTAAAAACACTCCGAGTTGCCAATACCGGCATTAGCTACGGAGTGATGGATAGCCTGATCGAAGCTCGCGATGATTTGAACGTCATCGATTACTGAGCGTAGCTTTTTGCAGAACGAACTTTATTCGTAATCCCATTTCATGATCCACGGATCCTCGGTTTGCTTCTGCATCGCTTTCAGTTTCGCTTTGTACTCTTCAAGGACCGTTTGATATCCGCTGCTTTCGGCGAGGTTGGTGGTTTCGTTAGGGTCGTTGGTGATATCGAACAGCTCGAATTGTGGTCGCTGGATGTACTTCCCTACCGTGGTGTTGCCATAGGGAGCGTCCTTTCCTTTGGCCCATTGGGCTTGCCAACTGCTGGCAACCCACAAGTCGGACGCGAAGGGATAGGGCAGCGGAAACGCGATGTTCCAAATCAGTTTGTATTTTGAATCGCGGATCACCCGCATCGGATAGTACATTTGAATTTCGTGAAACGTATGCGAAGCGAAAATCGTTTCATGGTGCGACTGGTCGGGACTGGCCAGGCAATGCATCCATGATTTCCCATGGTATGAATTGAATGGTTTTCCACCGTTTCGGTTGTCCATCATCGCTTCGTCTTTTTCTTGCCAAAAACGTTTGGTGTCCATCGGATTGATGGGACCGTTGGTTTTCGGATCGAGCCCGCCGGCAAAGTCCAGCAGGGTCGGCGTGATGTCGATGTGGCTGATCATTGCGTCAGATGTTTCACCGCGTGTCTTCTCGTACGGATCGCGAACCACCATCGGCACATGTAGCCCGGCTTCATAAACCGTCGTTTTGGCTCCGGCGAACGCCATTCCGTGATCGCTGGTGAACACGATTATCGTCTTGTCGTACAAGTCGGCGGCCTTCAAGATTTCGACCAACCGTGCGACGCCCTGGTCGATGCGAGCAATCGACTGGTAGTACTGCGCCAATTCCTCTCGCGTCTCCGGTGTATCGGGCAGAAACGCAGGCACGACGACATCTGCGGGGTCCATGAACACTTCGTCCACACCGGGATAAGAGCCCTTGGCAGGCTTGTTGCCAAACAGATCGGGCTTGAGTTCGAGTTCGGATTTATTGTCGATGCCACCACCGCGGTGAGGGTCGGCGGTCGCAAAGTACAGCATGAACGGACGCGGATCCGTTCGGTTCTCGATGAATTCTCGACTGGCCTCTGCCATCGCAACGGCGCTGCGAGCGTTACCTTGCAGGTAAGTCTCGAAGTGGTACACCGATTCCGGTGCGACGTGGTACTTGCCAATCTGTCCGGTTCGATAGCCGGCCCGATCGAGGACCTGCGGCAGCGCGAGGGCCGCGACATCATGGAAGGAACTGAACTTGTGATAATCATGCTGATGCCCGAATTGGCCGTTGCGATGATTGTGCAGTCCGCTCATCACAACGCTGCGACTGGCACTGCACGACGCGGTCGTTGCGAATGCGTTACGGAATACGATGCCGTCCGCCGCGATCGCATCGATTGCCGGCGTTGCGGCAGCCGGATCACCGTAGCAACCAAGCGTCGGGCTCTCGTCGTCCGTGATGATGAACAGAATGTTTCGCTCGGCGCCACGGGCAATCGTTGGGGGAACCATCGCGGATGCCATCATCAGGCAACCGATTCTCAGGTGCATCATCGACATTGTGAAGTCTCGTTTTGAAAAGAAAGCAAGGCGGGAATGCGACGGGGGCGCCGAACGGGGAACGCATTACAATGCAGCAAGTGGAACGAATCTTCAAGTCAAATACGCGGAAAATCACCATGGCGATGAAGTTGGCTGGCCGATTCGCCGCGTTCATGAAGCTAGCTGTCGTCTCCATTGCATCGGCGATTTCGATCGGCGAAGGGCCGCTACGGGGCGACGAACGTGCCCCAGCATTCACCACCGCGTCGGCGGATCGAACAACCATGTTGTTCCCGGTCGACTCGGCGCCGACGGTCGACGAGTCGATCGTCGACGGGCCTTCTTTGCACTTTCCCGATCAAGCTCTCCGTGGACATTCCGATCCGGGTTGGCAAGCCTATTTGCGAGTTTGGAAGGCCCATCATCATACTCCCGATGATGTCGAGACCCGACGGTTTCTCGGCTTGTCTCTCAACCGATCGTCGGGTCTGTCGTCCAAACGTGGGCGTTCGGCGCCATCATGGTTGACTTGGCGAGCAGGCAGTTATGACGAGATCGACACCCCACACTTCATCATCTACAGCCAAGCGGACGCGGCGTATGCGGCCGAGATCGCGGCCGATCTCGAGCGGTGTTACTGGACATGGACACAGATGTTTTTCCCGCTCTGGGAAGCTCACAGCCAGGTATCCGCCGCGCTCGATGGTTTGAAACCCGACCAAACGATTGCGGAGTTTCTGCAAGAACATCGCGGTCGAATCACGATCCGACGCAAGCTGAAGATCGTGCTCTTTCGCGACAGCAACCAGTATTCGTATTCGCTCAGCGGCGACGTTCCGGGTATCGAACGGTCGACGGGTTTCTACAGCGATGCTCGCAAGACGATGTGTTTGTATGCGAGCGAGAATGACGACGCCGCGACACGTCGTCACGAACTGGTTCACCAATTGTTTCGCGAAGCGACCCGAAGCGAACTCGGTCGGGGTATGCCGGGCGAGCAGTCTGGTTTTTGGCTCGTCGAAGGCATCGCCGGCTACTTCGAGTCGATGAACATCACGTCGGACCTTGCCACCGTTGGCGGATGGGACTCGCCCCGGTTGCAATTCGCACGTTATCGGATCTTGGTCGGCGGCGACTTCATGTCGTTGGACGAATTGAGCACCGATGGTCGAGTGGCGGCACAGCAACGAGAGGATCTGGCCCGTTGGTATGCGCACGCGATCACGCATACGCATCGATTGATGGACGGCGGCGTTGCCCGCGATCGGCTTTGGGTTTACCGCGAACTGGCAAAGCTGTATCGAATCGCGGTCGAGCTTCCCGAAACTGATTCGCAACCCTCGGATACTCAGCAGGGAATGCGAGACTTCTTGGCGGTCGATGATCAACACGTAATCGCGAATCCGTCGACACGAACGCTCGAGAGCCTTTGCTTGGCCGGGTGCCCGATCACGGAAACCGGCTTGACCTCGATCGGTGCGCGGCCCGAACTTACCTGGCTCGATCTGTCTCGACTGCCGGTCGGGAATGATGCTTTTCAATCACTGTTGCCGTCGCCATCGAAGCTGGAACAGTTGTCGGCGGAAGCGACGAAGATCGATTCAGGAATTGATAGCTGGCTTACGAAGGCGGCTCGTCTGCGCGAGCTTGATCTCAGTTGGACCATCGTTGATGATCGTGTGATCGGTGCGGTTGGATCTGCCAAACAATTGGAAGTGTTGTGGATGACGGGAACACGCATCACGGACGCCTCGATTGATGCGATCACCGGCATGAACGAACTCGCCAGCGTCGATGTTCAAAGGTCACTGGTGACCCAAGCCGGCATTGAAAGACTCCGAGAGGCGTCATCGGCGGAGATTAACCCGCTGGAACTGAGAACGTCACCATGATCGGTTCTCGCAAACGTGAATGGAACGAATTGTATCCGCGATTCTTTCGCGTTCGACAAACATTCGCTTCACATCGACTCAGTAACATCAACGTGGCGATCGACGAGGCAATCGATCGCGTTTCATTGCCGTCCATGATTGGGCCGGGCCATCGGGTTGCCATCACCGTCGGCAGCCGGGGCATCGCAAACTTGGGCCAGATCGTTGCCGCAATTGTCGCCCGAGTTCGTCGAGCCGGCGGCGATCCGTTCATCGTTCCCGCGATGGGCAGTCACGGCGGTGCGACGAGTCAGGGGCAAGCCGCGATGCTGGCGTCGCTGGGCGTGGACGAGTTGTCCTGCAAGGCGCCCGTCGTTTCGTCCATGGATACCGTCGTCGTTGGACATTGTCACGGTATCGATGTTCACTTCGATCGTGTCGCGAGTCAGGCCGACCATGTGATCGTCGTCAACCGGATCAAGGCACACACGCGCCTCAATGGTCGTTATCAAAGTGGCATGATCAAGATGCTGATGATCGGACTCGGCAAGCAGCGCGGCGCAACGCTGTACCATCAAATTTTCGCGGATCACGATTACCGACTCGACGCCATCGCGCCGGAGATTGTTTCACTGATCAATGCCAAAATGCCGATCGCGCTTGGCATCGGGATTGTGGAAGACGCCTATGAGCAAACGTCGCTGATCGAAGCAGTGTTGCCATGTGATTTTCTGCGACGCGAACCAGAACTCGTAGCGATCGCGGACCAATGGATGCCGAAACTGCCGTTCGACCGCGCGGATCTGTTGATCGTGGACCAGATCGGAAAGGAAATCAGTGGATCCGGAATGGACACCAACGTGATCGGGCGCAAGTCGAATGATAAGGTCGCAGCGCCGGACGAGTTTCCCAAAGTGAAAGCGATTTATGCTCGCAGTCTGTCCGCGAAGTCCGCTGGCAACGCGACCGGCATCGGCATTGCGGAATATTGCCATCGCCGCGTCGTTGATGCGATGGATGAAGCGATCACGCGGATCAACTGCATCACCGGCCAACACGTCGGCGCCGCCGCCATACCGATGACATTCGACTCGGATCGCGAGGTCTTTGACGCCGTGATGTCTCAGAACGGACTAACGCCTGTTGACCAGATGAAATGGATCCGAATTGAAGATACGCTGCGTCTAGAAACGGTCGCATGCAGCGAAGCTTTTTGGGACGAAGCGGTTCGTAGAGACGATCTGGAGATCGTGTCCCAGCGCCAGCCGATCTCCTTTGATGACACCAACCAATGGCAAGATGACGATGACCGATCAAGCTGACTTTTCACCGAGGCTGTTAGAAAGAATTGGACGCGGCGGCGTGATGGCGGTTGTCATCATCGACGACGCGAGTGCCGCCGTTCCGCTGGCAAAGGCGTTGCTGGCGTGCCAGATCGATGTCATTGAAATCACCCTGCGGACGCCAGTCGCGATCGACGCAATGCGACGGATACGCGACGAGGTCCCCGAGATGCTGGTCGGCGCCGGCACGATACTCAATGCGAATCAGATCCAAGAGGTCAAAGTCGCCGGCGCAGCGTTCGGTGTCGCGCCGGGGCTCTCCGAGGAAGTCGTACGCGAAGCCCGGTCGACCGGGTTGCCGTTCGCACCAGGTGTGATCACTCCGTCCGAGATTCAGCAGGCGATCGGAATGGGTTGCCGCCAACTCAAGATCTTTCCGATCGAACCGATCGGTGGGATCAAGTACCTGCGGACGATGGTGATGCCGTTTGAGCATTTGGGGATGAAGTACTTCGTTTCTGGCGGCATCCACGTCGGCAACGCAGCAGCTTATCTGCACAGCAAAGATATCACGGCGATCGGCGGAGCGTGGATCGCGCCGCAGAATCTGATCCGAAATCAAAACTGGTCCGCTGTGATCGACAATGCGATCGAAGCGGTGGCATTGGTCAAAGAAATGAAAACAAAGTGAGCGGCGTCAGACACTTTTTTGCGTCGACATCAAAAGGAGAAGCCGCCGGTCGTGAAATAAAACGCGACCAGCATGCACAGCCAAACTCCATCAAGGAAGTGCCAGTACTGGGCCGCAAAGTCGACCGGCCAGTGACGTTCGTGATCGTACTTACCCATCCACGATCGCATCGACACGATCCCCAGCGCGACGACACCGCCGGCGACGTGCAGGGCGTGAAGCAGAGCCAACACGGCGACCATTCCGGCCACTCCTTTACCGGTGCCGCCACGCAGCGCTGGCCCCGACAACATTTCGGACATCGCGTAGAATTGGATGCCCATGAACAATGTTGCCGAAAGTCCGCTGATCAACAACAAAATCGTCGTCGTCGCCCGTCGCTCGCGGCGTACCGTGCGAGTGGACAGATGAACCAAGAAACTGATCAGGAACAAACAAGCCGTGCTGATCAAGAAGCTCGGCGGCAAAGCAACATTGCTTTGCGGATCGTCACGACGCGTATAGGCATAAATCCCGTACAGCAGAATGCTGGTGACGAAAAAAACGGACAGCGATATCAAAAACAGCAGTCCGCCGAATTGATATCGCTGGTCGTTGGGAAGCATTAGTCGTGTTGCGGGCACGTGTGTTAGCCAAGGAAACGTAGTAGCGGATCTGATTCGGTCCCCGAGGATTGCCGGGGAGACCGTTCACGAAGGTGTCGCTACCACGTCCAAAGATGCACTAGTGGTGTCCGTGATGGCCGCCGTGGTGACCACCGTGATGGTAGTCGTAGTGACCGGGGTACACATCGTAGTGATTTCCGTGGCGGATGACTTCGGTCGGATGGTAGTCGTAATGACCGCGATGGTTGTAGACCGGCGCGCGGTAACTGTGTCCGTAATACGATCCATAACCGCTGCTGTAAGCGCCGCCGTAACCGTAGCTGGGGCGATACGATCCGTATCGACTTCCATAGCTGCCATAGCCACCGCCGCCGTAACCGAATCCTCCATTACCAATGCTGATCGAGAACCCGCCGGCTTGGGCCGAAGGAGCGTCAGCGGCAAACAACAAACCGGTGGCCAGTAGGGGAGCCACCATCCACTTGGTGAGCGTCATCATTTTAGGTGATCCTCAAAATCAATGTGCCAATCGCTTGGCATGGGGGGTGAAGCTCGCGGCGAAAACCGCTCGCGGGCTGGGTCGACTACCTTCACTGCTCGCACCGGGCCAATCAGGTTGACTCGACCGAAAAACTTTGCCTAAACCGTTCTTGCGTAACGACTTAAAATTTTTTTGATTCTTTCGTCTGACGCACACTCAAAGATAGCACGCTCCCGGTGTCGTCTTTTTGATTCAGCGGTGTCTTAGATTGGAACACAGTGGAATCCGATCGGCTGAGTCGGACAAAATTCCGGAGGTATCAGGGATGCCAGAGTTGGCTCGGCGGTGGATCGCGAAAATAGCCCGGCTGAATGATCCATTCTCGACCGATTTGCTGGACGACCGGTGGTTGCCAGTCGTAGAGCGACGAGCGGTCGTAAAGTCGATATCCGAACATACCCAGAGGGCGATAGAAGTAGCGATCCAATCCGTACAAATCGTCATTGGCAGTCGCATGCGAACGGCGATCCCCACCGGTACCGGGCGTCGGTCGGTAGTTGCGAAACCTGTTCAGGCTCAATCCGATTCCCAAGTCACTGGGATCACGAAGCAGCTCGCGACGAGATTTCACGGCATCAGCCGGCGCATTTTTCGGCGCACTATTCGGTGCAACTTCCGCCACTTGGGCACTGAGTTGCGATCCAAGGAAGATCGACCAAGCGATGATCCAGACGAAACGGAAGATACCCATGGTCCGGTGGTCCGTTAGTAGCGAGTTGATGCGATTGGGCGCGATTGAATTAGGCTACCGGACGGTTGACCAAATAGAACAGGAGTGCTGCCAAACAGATCGCGATCATCGATAGCATCGCGATCCAAAAAATCCGTTGGAACGATCGGTTTCGTCGGTCTGCGCCGATTCCGGACTGGCCCGCCACCTGGACCGCATCTTCCCCAAGCGGCGCGGCAATGGGAACGGTCGGTGCCAGTTTTGGTGACGGTTGAAAGATCGCTGCGCCACCGCCGTTACCATTGATTCGATTGCCACCGCCTGGCAATACCTCGGCAATCTCAGGCAGCGCCTCATCGGCCGGACGCCACTGAGCCCACCCGTCACGCCAAATCAACGCTGTCGCGGCGACACGTCCCTCGCCGATCCACTGCTTCAATAACGCGCCATCGGCCGGTCCGTATTGGCCGCCGCTAGGTGGCCGAACATACCAAGTTGCCTCCGGATCGTTCTCGATCAGTCCGACCTTCTTGCCCGCGATCGGATCGGCGGCGTTCGACGTCGCGACGGTGGCAGGAGCTTCGTGTGCTGCAACTTCACTCTTGGCCTGCGAGGGAATCTCGAGCGGAATCGATTTCTCTGCGTCGCGTTCGGGAATCCGAAACTGTGTCGCACAGTCCGGACATACGCCGCGCCGACCAGCCAGTTCCTGTTTGATGTTCAACTGCTTGCCGCAGGCATGACAGGCAAAACGAACGCCCATGGAACAACCGAAACAAGATGAGAAAGAGTAAGAGCGACTCTATCTTAACTGAAAAATGAAGGTCGGGACGGTTCCACCGGCCGAATGTATTTTTCCTTCGGCCGGTGGAACCGGCCTTACAACAATGAATCGGCGAACGCTTTTTTCAGGGCTTCGGTGGCTTCGCCGGCATGAGTCGCATCGATTACCGCGTTGACCTGCAACTCGCTGGTATTGATCATTTCGATGTTGATCTTGTCCGCCGCCAAACGGTCGAACAAGAGTGTTGCGACGTGTGTGTGGCTGCGCAGTCCGATACCGCTGACGGTGATTTTTGCGATGTTGTCGGCGCCCTGAACATTTCGCATCCCGTGTTTCTTAGCGATCGCACCAGCGACCTGCATCGTCTTTTCGAGATCTTTCTTCGCCACGGTCAACCCGACGCTCGTCGATCCGTCTTCGCCGTCGTAACCCTGC
The DNA here is from genome assembly GCA_041740415.1 of Rubripirellula sp. Lineage (GTDB taxonomy): Bacteria > Planctomycetota > Planctomycetia > Pirellulales > Pirellulaceae > Rubripirellula. The sequence continues at coordinate 60,205 of JBGSLZ010000006.1, read as the reverse complement.
ACGATCATGTCGACAAAGATATTCGCTTCGCCGATCATCTCGAACATGTCCGCGGCGATGCCTGGGCGGTCCGGTACTCCATGCAGGGTCACTCGAGCTTGATCTTTGGTCAACGAAATTCCAGTTAACGTGAGTGCTTCGAGCGCATCGGCACGCAGCCGGCTGATCAAGGTCGCGACATCGGCCTTGCCACGGTCGGCTTTGATTTCTTTCCACGACTTCGCGTCGGCGGGTCGTTCGTGCAGATTGAAAGCCTGGTGAACGGCGCGCAGCGCGTCGGACGCTTGGTGCTTGGGAACCAACGTCGAAATTTTGATCTCGCTGGTCGTGATCATTTGAATGTTGACGCCGGCATCAGCGAGCGCGCGAAACATTTTCGCCGCAACGTTCGTCTGCGTTGCCATGTTCAGACCGACGACAGAAACCTTGGAGACTTGATCGTCGTGCGTGATTCCTTCGGCGCCGACCGAGCCGAGCACCGCACCAACCGCTGCCAGAGTCGATTTCAGTTCGGCGTGGGGGACCGTGAATGAGATATCCGCGCGACCTTCCTTGCCGACGTTTTGGACGACCATGTCGACGGCGATCTTGCGAGCCGCGATCGCCGAAAAAATCTGCAAGCTCTTGCCCGGCACGTCCGGCACACCGAGCACAGTCACGCGAGCCTCGTCGGTCGTCATCGCCGCGCCGCTGACCGGCTGAGTCGTCGACTCCGACTCGGCGACGATCATCGTGCCCTCGGTGTCCGAAAAACTGCTCCGCACATGAATCGGCACGCCGAACTTCTTGGCAAACTCGATCGATCGGTTGTGCATCACGCCGGCGCCGAGGCTAGCCAGTTCCAACATCTCGTCATAGCTGATCACGTCGACGCGGCGTGCTTCGGGAAGTTTGCGAGGATCGGTCGTGTAAACGCCATCCACATCTGTGTAGATCTCACACGCATCCGCATCCAACACCGCCGCCAGCGCGACCGCCGTGGTATCGCTGCCGCCTCGCCCAAGCGTTGTGATATTGAGTTCGTCGTCGATGCCTTGGAAGCCTGCCGCAACGACGATGTTTCCCTCGTCAAGCAACCGTTCGATCCGCTCGGTCGAAATCGATTGGATGCGAGCCTTGGAAAAACTGTTATCCGTCTTCATCCCGATTTGACCGCCGGTCAGGCTGACCGCTCGCGCGCCCAGATCGTGGATCGCCATCGCCACCAACGCCACACTGACCTGTTCGCCGGTGCTCAGCAGCATGTCCATTTCGCGAGCCGGAGGATTTTCGGCGATCTCACCCGCCAGTTCCAGCAAGGTGTCCGTGTTCTTGCCCATCGCGCTGACAACCATCACGACCTGGTGTCCCTGGCGCTGGGCACGAATGGCTTTGCGTGCGGCGGCTCGAATCTTCTCGACATCGGCGACGCTGGTGCCGCCAAATTTTTGAACGATCAATGACATGGGAAACGTGGGAGATAAGGTAACAGGTAACAAAAGAAAAGAGACAGTCCTTGGGGCAACTAGTTTTTGCCGATGAAAGCTTTCATTAAATCCCAGCCTTTGTCGAAGCGTCGCCCCGACGCTCCGGCTGTGACTTCGTCGTAGGTGGTTTGATCGCCCGCGACGACGCCGGTCCCGGCAATGACCAGCGGCACCATTCCGTGCGTGTGCTTCTTGGTGCTGCAAAATGTCGGATGGTCGGGCAGCACCAAAATTCGGTGATCGCCGTGCTTCGCAAGTGCGTCGACCAGCGGCGCGACAATGTGCTGGTCGATCTGCTGCAGCGCTTCGATCTTGGCATCGGGTCGACCTTCGTGGGAGGCTTCGTCGGGAGCCTCGACGTGGACACAAACGACATCGTACTGATCGAGTGCGTTGATCGCGGCGCGACCTTTGGCGGCATAGTCGGTGTCCAAGTATCCCGTTGCGCCTTTGACTTCGATTCGAGGCCAACCCGCAAGTGCCGCGATGCCTCGAAGCAGATCGACTGCCGTGATCATGACACCTTGGACGCCGAAGCGATCGCGGAACGATGGTAAGTTCGGCGCGCCGCCCAAACCCCACAACCAGATGTGCGTCGCCGGACGCTTCCCCGCTTTGACACGCGCCTTGTTGACCGGATGTTCGGCGAACAGATCGGCCGACTCGTTCATCAACCTGACCAGCAAGTCGCTGCCGGGGCCGCGAGGAAAATCATCGGCAATACTCAGGTCCGTCAAATCGTGCGGCGCGCTGCTGCGAGTATCAGCAGAAAACGGCGCAGGTGTTCCGGCTCGGCCTCGGTAGATCAACAGATTTCGGTAACTGACCCCCGGCACAAACTCGAATCGCGAGTCGACGGGCGAATCCGACAGCAAGTTGGCCTGAGCCGATTTGAGTAGCTGAGCGCCTTCGTCGTTGCCAATGTGATCGGCCGTGAAGTCGATCATTATTTGGTCTTCGATCGTGACCAGATTGCAGCGGACGGCCCAGTCGTCGGGACCGAGCGAGATCCCTTGGGCGGCAGCTTCCAACGGCGCTCGTCCAGTGAAGTACAGATCGGGGTCGTAGCCCAACAGACATAGATTGGCGACTTCGCTGCCGGCTGGAAAATGAGCGGGCGTGTTGTTGGACAGGGCGACGTAACCTCGCTTTGCCAAGTCATCCATCGCCGGCAAATTGGCCGCCTGCAACGGCGTTTTTCCGCCGAGCGACTCCATCGGCTCGTCGGCACATCCATCAGGAATCACGATTACATACTTCACGGCGAGGCTCCGCCTGGGCGTCGATCGAAAACGAAATACAGCTCAATTGCGAGTAGTTTCGTGTACCACCGGTTCGGACGAAAGGGGGTTCCACCACCCGGACGCAGGCACGATCGGCAAAATCGATGCGAACCAACCCTGACCGGGCATCGCCGCGACACATCGACGACTGAAAGGACCGTGGTCTGCCACCGGCGAACTAGGTTTCAGCATGATATTTTCCGACCCGTCGCCGGTTTCTGACCAAATATGCCCAACGCAACTCAATTGAACGAAGCTGTCCCCACCGAGACTGTACTGAAACCGCACCGCCGGATCATCGAACTCGACTCGCTCCGCGCGCTCGCCGCAATCAACCTCGTCCTGTTTCACTTCACGTTCGTTTATGCCGAAAAGTTCGGTTATTCATCCCCGCTGGGGTTCAAGTGGCCGTTCGGAGCCTATGGCGTTGAGATGTTTTTCATTCTCAGCGGCTTCGTCAACAGCATGTCGTTGATGCGGCGCGGGCGCCCGACCGACTTCGTCGCTGCCCGACTGATCCGCGTTGTCCCCGTCTTCTTGATGGTGATAGTCGCCAATCTATGGATCCTGCAACTCGCTCCGATGCATCAATCAGTAACAACGGGTCAATTCGTCGCCAACATGACGCTGTTGCCGAGAATCTTTGGCTATGAGTGCGTGGATCCCGTGATGTGGACGTTGCAGATCGAGATGATGTTTTACGCAACCCTTGTATCAATGTTCAAAATCGGTGCGCTGCGGCGGTACTTCCTCGGTTGGGGCAGCCTGCTGGTGATGTCCGTGATCGCTTGCCCGTTGCTAGATTCGCTGGAGGCTGTTCACGGTGGTCAGTCGTGGTTCGCCGTTGCCACGGCCGTTCGACGACTGATGCTGCTGGACTTTGTGCCGCTGTTCGCTATCGGCTTCTTGCTTTACATGATTAAAACCAACACCGGTCGGCTGTGGCAGAATATCGCCGGGATCGTTGTGGCGGTGATCGTGTTCCATTCGATCGATCATGGCAAGCACAATCCGGCCGCGACGGCGCTCATCATCGCCTTGGTGACTGCATGCGCTTATGGAAAGGTGCCGCCACTGAGACTCAAGTCGCTGGTGTATATCAGCACGATCTCGTACGCGCTTTACCTATGCCACAACAACCTCGGTTGCGCGCTGATACGGCGATTCGATGATGCCGGCGTGCCACCGATGATCTGCTTTGCGATCGCGATGGCGTTCTCGTTCGCGATGGCGATCATCATCACTCATCGCGTCGAGCAGCCGATCACGGGTTGGCTTCGCAGGACGTGGGAAAGTCGTCGAAAGAAGGATCAATCGACGGAGCTGGCAGTCGCCAACTGACGTGCCGAATGCAAAACCGTCATAACCGGCACGAAGTGAATGTCGACGCCGAATGACTGATGAAAGTAGCTCAATGCGTGATCGAATTGAGTGCGGTGGCTGGGACCCGAACTAATGTTGAGTGAGTCAGGGGAACGCAAACGCAACATGAATTTGACAACAAGATATTAAGCGTCCCCCCGTGCGAGGCGGGGTCGGTCCTTCGGGGTCGGCCTCGCCTTTTTTCGTTGGCGAATTTCACTACGCCAGCGGGTCTGAACTTAGCATCTCGTCGACCCAGTTCGGAACGAGTTCGCTTGCTCGGCCCAAACGGGATTCTTGAAAGTGGTGGCTACCGGCTGAGCGATCCAGATTGATCTCCAATGTTTGCGCGCCCGCATACGCCGCCGACTGAACAAAACCAGCCGCCGGATAGACGGCACCCGAAGTTCCGATCGATACAAACAGATCGCATCGCGATATCGCCATTTTGATTTCGTCCATGCAGTACGGAACCTCGCCGAACCAGACGATGTCGGGACGCAGTAATCCGGTCGCCCCGCACCGTGGGCAAGGCGGATGATTGCTGAGCGATTCATTCCAAACGCAGCGCTTGTCACACGCCAGACACCACGCCTTGAGTAGTTCGCCGTGCATGTGCCGTAATCGCTTCGATCCGGCCCGCTCGTGCAAGTCATCGACGTTTTGCGTGACCAGCAACAACTCGCCTTGCCATTGCCGATCCAAACGGGCCAATGCGTGATGTGCCAAGTTCGGTTCGACCGACTGCACTTTCGCTCTTCTTTGGTCATAGAAAGACTGCACGAGTGACGGATCGCGTTCGAAACCTTCGGGAGTCGCGACATCCTCGACGCGATGGCCTTCCCAAAGTCCCTCTGGTCCACGAAAGGTCGCCACGCCGCTTTCGGCGCTGACCCCCGCACCCGTCAAGATCACAACATTCATGCGCAAGAATTCGAGTGGGGGAACGATACAACTGGCCCAAACATGATTCGCCGATCACAGTCCATTCAGCGGTGATTGTACACCCAGAACGGCAATCGAGTTTCCATTGGTGCGACTGAGTTGCTAACGGAGCGTCGAGCAATGACAATCCCAGTTCTTATTACCTGTTCGCTCGTTCGTCTTGGCTCCAGTGAATGTTCTCTATGCTCGACCCTTTTTGCAAACATCTCATCGACACTCGAACCGTTTTCGCGACTTGGCTTTGCGTCGGAATGATGTTCGCAAGCGCAGCTGTTGCCGGAGCTGAAGAAGCGGCTTCGTTGGAACTTCAGCTCAAGGGTGCGGATGTGAGTCGACTTGCCGTCGAAGCTCGGCGACGAGGCGATCCGCATCGTGGCGCGATCGTCTTCCACACCTCCACAGCCGGATGCGTCAATTGCCACCAGGCCGGTGAGAACACGTCGCCACTGGGGCCCGATTTGGCGACACTTGCGAGCAATCCGGAAACACCGGTGACCGATCAATATCTGATTGAGTCACTCTTGTACCCGTCCAAGTCGATTCGCAAGGGTTTCGAGACAGTCCGGCTTCTGACCGACTCCGGTGAGGTCTTCAGTGGCATGTTGGTGCGAGAGACGGACGACGCCATCGTGCTTCGCGATGCGACCAGTTTAGAAAAAGAAATTACAGTCAAAAAAAACGAGATCGATGTTCGCAGCGCGGCTACTCAATCGATGATGCCCGATGGTTTGATTGCTACCTTTGGATCGCAACGAGACTTTTACGATCTGGCGAGTTACGTGTTTGCAGTCGTCGAGGGTGGACGCGAGCGGGCGGCCGCGTTGCGGCCTACACCGGATCAGTTGATCGTTCTGGATGACACCGGCGATCTCGATCACGCCGGCATATTGAAGAAGATCGCCCGAGATAAGAAATCGTTGGCGTCGGGCGAGGCAACTTACAACGGTCTATGCGCCAGTTGTCACGGCGTCGATGGCAACACGCCCTCGCTGGCAACCGCTCGCGCATTTGGAACTCAAAAACTGAAATTCGGCGCTGATCCCTATCGCATGTTCATGACGCTCTCCGTAGGCAACGGCATGATGGCAGCGACGACTTATCTGTCGCCTCGGGAACGGTACGATGTCGTGAACTACATTCGCCAACGGTTCATGAAGGGTCACAATCCGGAATACAAAGAAGTCACCGCTGCGTACCTGGCTGGCTTGCCGAAGGGAACCAAAAATGGCGACTTCGAACCGGACGGACCGCGCGACTACGGACCCGCGCTGGCATCGCAATTGGGAACAGACGTGAACTCCGCGCTGACGATCAAGCTCGGTTCTATGACCGCGTCGTACGACTTGCACACTCTCGACCAAGCCGGTCTGTGGCGCGGAGGGTTTTTGGATTTGAACCAGACGCAGCACTACCGTGGCCGCGGCGAAGGCTACCCGAAACCCGACGGCAGATCGCTACCTGGACTGGCGGGTTGGCGATGGGGTCACGAGGGAACGCTTGATTATCCGAAAGACAATCTTCCGCCGCGAGGTCCGCTGCCATCGAAATGGCTCGACTATCGAGGCCACCACATCCACGGCGATCAAGTCGTGTTGAGCTACCGTATCGATCGACGCGACGTGCTGGAACTGCCCGAACAGATCGGTGATTCCAATGCGATTCGTCGCCACTTGAAGATCGGTGCGGGGCGAGACTTGGTCGTTGCGACCGGTGTCGGTCAAAACACGATGTCAGAAGTTTTCGGCGACATCCAAGGTGTGACCCTATCGATGGACGACCAGGATCGTTGGGTGATGCGGATTCCGGCTGACGACAAGCCGCGTCTGTTGAACGTCGTTACCGTGACGGGCGATGATCCAACAGCGCGCGAGATTTTATCGACAGTTCAATCGGCCGGCGTCGACCCCAGCGAACGAATCCACGGCGGTCCAGCGAATTGGGAGCCATCACTTTCGACAGTCGGCTATCTCGGGCTGGAACCAACCCCGTACGTGCTCGACACGATCAGCATTCCCGATTCAACACCGTGGAACAATTGGTTGCGAACGACGGCAATCGACTTCTTTGATGACGGACGAATGGCAGTCACCACGCACGGCGGTGATGTTTGGATCGTGTCGGGCATCGACGACGATCTGCTCGATGTGAAGTGGAAACGTTTCGCCGGCGGTCTATTTGAGCCGTTCGGCGTGAAAGTGGTCGATGAAACCATTTACGTCACGAGCCGCGATCGACTGACACGGCTGCACGATCAGAACAACGATGGCGAAGCTGATTTTTATGAATCGTTTTTCACCGACCCCGATGTATCAACATTCTTTCACTCCTTCAATTTCGATTTGCATACCGATTCGGAAGGCAATTTCTATTACGCCAAGTGCGGTCAGTACACCAGTTACGCGTTGCCGGGATCGGTGATGAAGGTCTCCCCCGACGGTAAGGAATATTCGATTTTTTGCACGGGTTTTAGGACGCCCAACGGGATGGGCATGCTTCCCCAAGATCAGATAACTGTCAGCGACAACCAGGGCAACTGGATGCCCGCATCAAAAATAAGCTTGGTCAGGGAGGGTGGATTCTATGGGTATGTGCAGAACAAAACTGGCGGAAAAAATTGGGCGCCTGACGGAGGACGGATCGACCCTAAAAAAGTCATCCCGCCAACCTCGTTCGATCAACCGATCGTTTGGATGCCCCAAGACGTAGACAACTCGTCCGGTGGCCAAATTTGGGTCGATGATCCTCGATTCGGTCCACTTTCGGGACACCTGCTGCACACCAGTTTTGGCAAAGGATGGCTCTTCTATCTGATGACACAAGAAGTAGGTAAGACGGCACAGGCGGCGATCGTCAAACTGCCGTTCAACTTCAGTACGGGCATCATGCGTGGACGCGTCAATCCGATCGATGGTCAAGTTTACGTGACCGGATTGAACGGATGGAACGAGAACGGACGATCGGGATTACGCGAGAATGGCATCGAACGAATTCGATACACGGGCAAACCCCTTCGCATGCTGTTGGACTGCAGGGTCGTCGAAGACGGATTGGAACTGTTCTTCAACTTTCCGCTCGACGCATCGACCGCCACGGACGCATCGTTGTTTACCGCGGAGCAGTGGAACTACCATTGGACAGAGAAGTATGGATCCGAGTTTTATAATCCGGAGACGGATCAAGTTGGCAAGCAGCGAATAGTCATCAAGGCTGTCGCGTTGTCAGACGAAAACCGTTCGATCAAGCTGACGATCCCAAAGATTCGCCCTGTCAATCAAATGCACTTGCAAATGTCGTTGACTGACCAGAGTGGCGAACCGTTTTCGCAAGACGTTTACTGGACGATCAACGAGGTTCCTCATCAACATTGATCGCGATAGCACTCACCGCCAACAAAGCAATTGAGTCTGTCTGGCGTTGACGCTCTGGCGCCACTGATCCAGATGGGCCGGCAGCGCGTGATCGTTGAACCTCGGTTCTCGCTCGATTTGAAATCCCGCCGAACGCAAGATCTCTTCGATTGCGGCGACCGAGTTCCTGTCGAGGCTATTATCGGTTTCGTGGACCTCGATGTAGATCGCTTCAACACGGTCGAGGTGGTCAACGATGTCAACCAGCACTCGCTGTTCGGAACCTTCGATATCGAGCTTGAGAAAACTGACGGTGCGGTCGGCAAGATAAGGCAACAACCGAACACAGCAAACGTCGGTTCGCGAACTTCCCTCACGATCCGCCCATGCCGCTTCGGCCGAATTGCCCCGCGCGTCACCGGTGGCGGACAGTTCACCGAAAAATGGAACCGTCCCGTCGAAGTCGAGTACCGCCGCGTTGACACAGGTGACGCCGGGGAGATCGTTGAAGTCGATTGTCTTTTGCAAAATCGCAAAGGCGAACGGATCGGGCTCGAAGCAGACGATCTGGGCGGTCGGCCAGCGCGTCTTCCATTCCAAAACCGACACGCCGATGTTCGCGCCGCAGTCGATAATCAGCGGCCGATCCTGGGTCGGTGTGAAGAATGACGGAAAGTCATCGATCTGGCGGATCATGGACTGGGCAACCGCCACGTTGTTGTGGAACAAGTCAAAACCGCGGAACTTCATTCGTTGCATTGAACGCTCTCTAAAATGGCACTTTTGTGCTAGTGTTCGACACTATTGTCAAGGTACGGCAGACTTCCGTCGCTTACACTGCTGCAGAGGCGTTCATTCATCGATCAATTTGACGTGGAATCCGTGCATGTCCCAGTCGACCAATCTTCAAAAAGCTTTCGAGCTAGCGGTAGAACAGTATCAATTCCTCGGCGTCGATGTGTACGAGGCGGTGGCTCGACTGCGAAATGTTGCGATCTCAGTTCATTGTTGGCAAGGCGACGATGTCGCCGGCTTCGAGGGCAACGACGGCAGCTTGGGCAATGGCTTGGCCGTGACTGGGAATTATCCGGGTCGTTCTCGTACTCCCGAAGAACTGCGAAGCGACTTGGAGATGGCGTATTCGTTGATCCCCGGCAAACATCGATTGAACTTGCACGCCTTGTACGGCGAGTTCAATGGCCCCGTTGATCGCGACGAAATCGGGCCGGAACATTTTCAAGGCTGGATCGAATGGGCGAACGCTCAAGGATTGAAACTGGACTTCAATCCGAGCTACTTCTCGCACGACAAAGCCGCCGACGGGTTCACGCTCTCGCACGCTGACGCAGGCGTTCGTCAGTTCTGGATCGATCACGGGATCGCGTCGCGCCGAATCGCTGCGGCAATGGGCGCGGCACAAGGCAGCCCGTGCATCAACAATTTCTGGGTGCCCGACGGCTACAAAGATGCTCCCGCCGATCGCAAGGCGCCGCGTGAACGATTGGCCAGTTCGCTCGACACGATCTTCGCCGAATCGATCCCGACCACTCAATTGCTCGACGCCGTCGAATGCAAGTTGTTCGGCATCGGATCAGAAAGCTATGTCGTCGGTTCGCACGAGTTCTATCTTGGCTACGCGATCTCGCGAGATAAGGTGCTGTGCCTCGATGCCGGTCACTTCCATCCGACGGAAATGATCTCCGACAAGATTTCGTCGGTGCTGATGTACGTCGACCAATTGCTGCTGCACGTCAGCCGCGGCGTACGCTGGGACAGCGATCACGTGGTGACCTACTCGGATGAGTTGCAGTCGATCATGCAGGAAATTGTTCGCGGCGATTATTTGAATCGAGTCCACATCGGTTTGGATTTCTTCGACGCCAGCATCAATCGCGTCGCCGCTTGGGCGATCGGAACTCGCAATACGCTCAAAGCCGTTCTGGCTGCGCTACTTGAACCGTCGGAGACGCTTGCACAGCTCGAACGTGACGGCGATTACACCGCGCGGCTGGCTTTGATGGAAGAACAAAAGATGATGCCGCTTGGCGCCGTATGGAATCACTACTGTCAATCCGCAGGCGTGCCCGTCGGCGCGGAGTGGTTGGAAAAAATCCGTGGTTACGAAGCGTCCGTGCTAGCACATCGAACCGACCAATCTTTCGCCGTCTAACAGATCTTTTCTCTATCGACGTTTCTTATCGGAAGTCCATTGCATGAGTGATGAGCAGTCAAGTTCGGGCGGAGAGTTTGAACGCGAGCGGGTGCCAGATTCGGCGCTGCTCGGGTCAGGCAAGTTTTGGGGCATGTACGCGGGCGAGCACGCTGCGGGAACCGAATTCATGATCGGGCCGCTGTTCTTGGCGGCCGGCGCGAGCTTGCAAGATCTGCTACTCGGTTTATTGCTAGGAAATTTCTTGGCCGTGCTGACTTGGCGATTCTTGGTGACGCCGATCGCGATGGCGAAACGGATGACGCTCTATTATCAACTCGAACGAATCGCCGGCGGTTCACTCGTCAAGCTGTACAACGTGATCAACGGCTTGCTGTTCTGTTTTTTAGCCGGCGCGATGGTCACCGTTTCAGCTTCGGCGGTCGGCGTCCCGCTCAATGTCACGTTCGATGTTCCCGATTCGATGTTTGGCTTCAGCAATTCATCGTTCACGGCTTTGGTTGCGATTGTTGGAATCGTGATCGCGGTTGTCGCCGCTGGTGGATACCAACGCGTCGCGAGCGTCGCCAACATTGCCGCGCCATGGATGATCGGCGTCTTCGCGGCCTGCGGGATCGTCTCGCTCGGTCAGCTCGGGGCCACCAACATGTCAGCTTTCTCCGAGGGAAAATTTTGGACCGACGCGATCGCGTTCGTGCAAGAAAAGAACGGGCCACAGTCGTTCGGGTTCTGGCAGATTGTTGTCTTCGCGTGGCTCTGCAATGGCGCGATGCATTTTGGCATGGCGGATCTTTCGATCTTTCGGTTTGCCCGAAGCAAGTCGTCGGGTTGGGCACCCGCGATCGGGATGTTCCTGGGTCATTACATGGCGTGGATCGCTGCGGCACTGTTGCTGGCAGCTTTGATCAAGATGCAACCTTCGCTCGCGTTGGGCGCCGACGGCAAGGTCTCAGCCAATCCCGGCCTGCTGGCGTTCCAGTCGCTCGGTTGGGCCGGAATCATCTGCGTCGTGATCGCCGGCTGGACGACGGCGAACCCGACCATCTATCGCGCCGGCTTGGCCTTCCAGGGTGTGTTGCCCGGCAGCTCGCGCGCGGCAATGACGTTGTTGGCCGGCGCTGTGGCGACGATCGCGGGCGCGTTTCCCAATCTATCGGCACAACTGCTCGGCTTCGTCGGAACCTACGGAACCGTGTTGGGTCCGATGGGCGCAGTGATCTTTGCCGACTTTTACTTGATGCGGAAATTTGGAATGCGAGAAGAGTACGCGATGCATCAGGGCATGTCCGTCAACGTGGCCGTGTTGGTGGCGTGGTTACTTCCCGTCGCCGTCGGTCTTTACTTGATCTTTCAACGCGGATTGTTTGCCGCGTACGCCGTCATACCCTGCTGGATCGCCTGCGGTGTGATCTACGTCGTGCTCAGCAAAATGATTCAGAAACCAACCTCCATCCAAGGAGAACTTTGATATGAAACCGATCGCCAAAATTGTTTCTTTGGTCGCCCTCGGCGCCGTTGTCATTCCCTGTTTGTTGTTCTTTGCCGGGATGACCAGCCTGAACACCGTCAAGACCTTGGCGCTGATCGGTACGGTCCTCTGGTTCATCGCGACGCCGATGTGGATGGGACGAGAACTGGACATTGCATCCAGCGAAGTCGAGATTTAATCCACACACGTATGAATTTTCAACTCAAACAGTTTTGCACCATGAAGACACTTGCTTTTCTATTTTCAGCCCTGTTCGCCTGCACTGTCGTCGCTGTCGAACCTTCGCAGTTGCGTCCAACTCGGCTGCGCTGCGAGTATCTTGAGAACCCGCTGGGGATCGACATCACGTCGCCGCGATTGAGCTGGCAGGTGACATCCGAGCAACGCGGAAGCGCTCAGTCCGCCTATCGAATTTTGGTCGCCTCGACTGTAGAAAAATTGAACGGCGACCAGGGTGACCTTTGGGACTCGGGAAAAGTCGACTCTGACCAGACTCTATTCATCCAGTACGCCGGCGCGCCACTAGGATCCCGGCAACACTGTTTCTGGAAAGTTCAAACATGGAGCGACTCAGCATCCGCGCCCACTTGGAGCGAACCAGCTTCGTGGTCGATGGGCTTGATGGAAGAATCGGATTGGTCGGCTGACTATATCTCGTATCGAGATGAGAGTCCGATCCACACCGATGTGGAAAATTTGTACCTGCCCGCGGCCCGACAATACCGCAAAGAGTTCGCGGCCAAGAAACAAGTTTCGCGCGCGACAATCTATTCCACGGCACTCGGTATCTACGAACTGCATCTCAACGGCCAGCGAGTCGGCGACGCCTACTTCGCGCCTGGCTGGACCGACTATCGCCAACGCGCCTACTACAACACTTACGATGTGACCGGCCAGATTCGCGAAGGTAAAAATGCAATCGGATCTTGGGTCGCCGATGGCTGGTACAGCGGCTACGTCGGATTCGGATTGCTGACCGAGATGGGGACCGAACGAACCGGACGAGCGACCTATGGGAAGACGCCCGCGATCATGACTCAATTGGAAATCGAGTACACCGACGGGACACGCGAAACAATCGGCACCGATGCGACCTGGAAAGTCACCCGCGACGGGCCGATCCAAGAAGCGGATCTGTTGATGGGTGAAGCCTACGACGCCCGCAATGAAAAAGCGGGTTGGTCATCGACGGGATACAACGACGAAGAGTGGCAATCCGCAATCCTTGCCCAAGACAACGGTCAAACGACGGCGACATTCTTTCAGCGCCGAAATCCTGAAAAACCTGGCCAGGGAATTCGCAATCTCGGCGAGCAAGCAGAATTCGGCTTCAAACGCCCAAAACTGGAATCGTTCCCCGGCGTACCGGTTCGTATCACGCAGCAGATCCCCGCCAAAAAAATCACTCAGCGGGAGCCGGGCACTTACGTTTTTGACTTAGGGCAAAACTTCGCCGGCGTGATCCGCATGAAGGTCAACGGACCGGCCGGTCAACGAATTCGGATTCGCTACGGCGAGATGCTTCATCCCGATGGCCGATTGATGACCGAGAACCTTCGCAAAGCCCGCGCGACGGACTTCTATACCTGCCGAGGCAACGCCGACGGAGAAGTCTTCCAACCTCGTTTCACGTTTCACGGGTTCCAATTCGTTGAAGTCTCCAACTTCCCCGGCGAGCCCACGCTCGATGCCGTCACCGGACTTGTCATGCACAGCGACACGCCGATGACCAGCACGTTTGCGTGCAGTGATCCGATGGTCAATCAACTCTATAAGAACGTGCTGTGGACCCAGCGCGCCAATTTTCTGGATCTGCCTACTGACTGTCCCCAGCGTGACGAACGGATGGGATGGACCGGTGACGCGCAAGCCTACGTTGCCACCGCTGCCTACAACGCCGACATCGGCGCGTTCTACACCAAGTGGCTACGTGAACTGATGGAGTCCCAGCGTCCCTCGGGTGCGTTCCCTGGTTACGCACCGTTTCCGTTTCAACATGGATGGGATTTCGGAACAGCTTGGGCCGATGCGGGTGTGATCTGTCCCTGGACGATCTGGCAGGCCTATGGCGACACGCGAGTCATCGAAGACTGTTGGCAACCGATGACACGGTTCATGCAGTGGCGGAAAGCCACCAGCGTCAACGATCTCGGCATCAGCCACGGCAATGCCTGGGGAGACTGGTTGGCACAAGGCGCTGAAACGCCACTCGACTATGTCGACACAATTTACTTCGCGATCTCCGCAAAGATGATGTCCGAAATGGCCGCCGCCATCGATCGTAACGATGAATCGATCCAGTATCACGAACAGTTCGAGAATACCAAGTCGGCGTTTCAAGCGAAGTATGTAAACGCTGACGGCAGCGTGAACGTCAACACGCAAACGGCTCAAGCACTGGCTCTTTTCGCAGACCTGATTCCGGAATCACAGCGTGAAGCGACCGGTCGGCATTTGGCGAAGATGCTGCAAGATAACGGCAACCACATGGCAACCGGATTCTTGGGAACCCGCCCACTCCTTCCCGTTCTATCCGTTTCGGGGCAAAACGACTTGGCGACGTTTTTGTTGCAGTCACGCGAATTCCCTTCGTGGGGCTATGAAATCGCTAACGGTGCCACCACGATTTGGGAACGTTGGGACAGCTACACCAAAGAAGACGCATTCGGTCGTCACAACGCGGCGATGAATTCGTTTTCGCACTATGCCTTCGGCGCTGTTTGCGAATGGATGTTTCACAATTTGGCGGGAATTCAATCCGACGGTCCTGGCTACAAGAAGATCATCATTCGTCCCAACCCGCCAACGCCCGGAAGCAATGCGACGACGGAACCGATCGATTGGGTCAACGCATCGTATGATTCGATTCGCGGAACCATTCGCAGCGAATGGAAGTGGACCGATGACCAGTTTCATTTGATCGCCACGATTCCCGCCAACACAACGGCGACGATTTTTGTGCCCACCGACAACGCCGCGGCGATCACGGAAAGCGGCACTGCGATCGAAGATCAGTCGCAACTCAAGTTGGTCAGAGTTGATGGCGACGTTGCCGTCATCAGCGTCGGCTCGGGCACTTACACGTTTGTGTCGCCGCGCAAGCTCGAAAAGGCCGCGATCTCGCTGATGACTTCGGCGCCGAAGGACATGTCCGTCAATCCAGACAACATCGATCTGACGACTGCGACAGAATTGATGCGTTGGGACTTTACCAAACCTAATGACTTGAGCAAATGGACCGATCGTAAGAGTCTCGAAATTGAAAAACGCGACGGCAAAACCTTTTTAGTCGCCACGGGCGAAGATTCGCAAATGGCGGTTGACTTCGATCGACCGGTGACCGGGCAACTGGCGATCGAGTTGCGAGCGATGCCGAAGAATCGGATGAAGAGCCAATTCTTTTGGACCGGCCCAGGCCGCGCGTTCAACGGTAACCAACAGGCGCAGCGTGATCTGGCTGCGTCCGAAATGATTCAGTCGTATTTGTTTTCGGTTACCTTAAGCGATCCGGTTGGCCGATTGCGTTTTGATCCTTTCGCGACCTATGACCAATACGCCAACAAGGGCGAAATGTTGATTGAGTCGATCGCGATCTATCAAATGCCGGTTGCCAACAAACAACCCAATCAGGCAACCAACCAATCATCGCGAAGCGACGTGAAGCGGCCGCCGAATGTGTTGTTCTTTTTGAGCGAAGATCAAGGCGCTCAACTTGGGCTGCTCGGTACGACCGGACTCAAGACACCGAACATCGACGCGATCGCTCGGTCGGGCACCTATTTCAACAACGCATTCGTGGCTTATCCGGTGTGTTCCGCTTCCAAAGCTGCGCTCTACACGGCTGTTCACAATCATACGAATGGCATTCTCAACAACACTCACAACTATCATAAGCCTGCCAGTGAAGTCACGGCCGGCGAACGCAACGCGGTACTCGCGAAGACGAACCGCGTTCACGATCAGTTCTTGACGATTCCGGAAGTTCTCAAAGCCAACGGGTATTACCAAGGTGTGACGCACAAACTGCATGTCCTGCCGAATGAAAAGTTTCCGTACGATGAATTCCTACATGGTGGCAAGGCCGAGATCCAAGCGTTTCTCGATCGAGCGAAAACGAAAGAGCAACCTTGGTTCTTGATGGTCAACATCCCGTTCTCGCATCGTCCCTATCCGAACAGTGATAAGGTCAAGATCGGGGTGGATCCGAACGAAGTTGCCTTGCCCGCGTACTTGCCCAACACGCCCGTCATTCGACAGGATTGGGCCGAGTATCTGGCGGGAATCGAAAAAGTGGATGATGTCGTCGGCCAGACGATGAAGCAAATTCGTCAGTCAGGCCAGCTCGACGATACGATCGTGATTTACATGAGCGACCATGGACCGACGTTCCAACACGGCAAGATGACCCTCTACGATCTCGGCTTGCGTGTGCCGTTCGCCTTCAGCGGGCCCGGTATCGCAAGGGGTGTTCGATCGGATGCGTTGGCGAGCGAACTCGATCTTTTGCCGACACTACTTGACCTGATCAAATCGCAAACCGGTCGACCGGTCGAGTTGCCCGGCGTCGAGGGAGAGAAACTGCCCTACCGTGTCGATGGTATTTCGCTGGCGGGGGTACTCGCGGGCAATGAAGATGCGAAGGGTCATTCAGTGGTATTCGCGGAGATATCGAATCTCGGCCCGCTTCCCAACGACGGGATTCAAGAGCGAACGGTAATCGGCCCGCGATGGAAACTGATCTATCGCGAGCAAGTCGAGCGTGCCTGGCGACAAGTCAACGCCGACAGCCGAATGTTCAAGACCTGGGGCAATCGGACGTACGACGAAACGCTCCGGGTCAAAGACAAGTTTCCGGATCAATACCGCATTTTGGCCGAAATGGATCCTCAGGAACTTCACGGCGAAGTTCCCTCTCTTGAACTCTACGACCTGAAGAACGATCCTAATGAAATGGAAAACCAGGTCGACAACCCCGACCATCAAAATGTTCGCAACGAATTAACCAACGCTCTACGACGTTGGGTCGCCGACACGAACGATGTTTCGGTTACGCTAAACGCACTTCCTCAACCGCACGAACAAAGGATCCCACAATGAACGCAGTCACCGAAGTTCAACTTCTTCCTGAAGTCAAAGCTTTTCTCGATCGCGGCCCATTTCCAAGTTTTGTCGGTGGAAAGGATTTCCCCTGCGCTTCGGGAAAGCTGATCGCGACCGTTGATCCGGGGTCCGGTGAAACGATCGCGCAGATTCATGATCTGGATGCTTCCGAAATTGATCGCGCCGTTGATGTGGCAAATGCCGCTTTTCCCGCTTGGTCGAAATTATCCGCAAAAGATCGCAGCGACATTCTGTTGCGTTTGGCCGACGCCGTCGAAGAACACCTGCCCATCATCGCTCAAATCGAAGCTCTCGATGCTGGCAAGATCGAAGCGCAAGCTCAAGGCGATGTCCAAAACTTCGTCGATACGCTGCGATACTTCGTCAAGCTTTCCGGCCAAGTCGAAATGCGTACGAAATTGAATGTCGATGGACATGACGCATGGACTTACAAGCAACCTTGGGGCGCGTGCGCATTCATCTTCCCCTGGAATTTTCCGTTCCTGTTGATCGGCTGGGGCATTTCGCCCGCATTGGCTGCCGGCAACACCGTCGTCATCAAGCCCGCGGAAGACACATCGCTCTCAGCGATTTATCTGGCCCAATTGGCGACGAAGGTCGGTGTTCCCGACGGCGTCATCAATGTTGTGACTGGTCGCGGCGCGACCGCCGGCTCGGCGCTCAGCAGCAATGTGAAGATCAAACGAATGTCGTTCACGGGTTCACCGGAAGTCGGCCAGTTGGTAGGCGAAGCGTGTGGTCGTAACTTGGTGCCGGTGAAACTCGAACTCGGTGGTAAAGGCGCGGCCGTCGTGTTCAATGACGTCGACGTTGCCGACACGGCCGAGAAACTCGTCGGTGCGATCACGTTCCATAGCGGACAGGTCTGCTGCGACGCGACGCGTTGGTTGATCCATCGCGACATTTATGACGAGTTCGTCGGACACTGCGTCGACCGACTGAAGAAGGTGCGAATCGGTCACCCCTTGGATCCCAATGCCGACATGGGACCGGTCGTCAATCCGAAACAGTGCCAACGAGTGCTCGGGTATCAGGAGAAGGGCAAAGCCGGTGGGGCCGAGTGCCTGTTCGGCGGAGGCCCTGCAACGGTCGAAGGGTACGCCGGCAATTACGTGAAGCCGGCGCTTTTGGCGGGTTCGCTTGACAACGTCGCCGCTCGCGAAGAAATTTTCGGCCCCGTCGCATTCTTAGCAAAATTCGAGACTGAAGAAGAAGCGATCGCAAAGGTCAATGACACGGATTACGGTTTGGCGAACAGCGTTTGGACGAAAGATCTCGATCGAGCTGCCCGAGTCGCCGAGGCGATGGTTGCGGGAAACAGTTGGATCAACGCGCACAATGTTTTCGCCCAAGGCGTGCCCTACGGCGGGGTCAACAAGAGCGGAATGGGCGGCGGCGTCCTGTCGATCGAAACATTGATGGACTACTACCGAAGCACATCCGTCGTACGCCCCCTGTAGGTCCGGTTCCCCGGACAAGATGCGTAGGTCCGGTTCCACCGGCCGAAAATCCTTCCAACCACTGGCACCGCGCGACTCATCGCGATTCGCGCGATCCAATCCCGTCATACGATCCGTGTAGAATGCGAAACCTACTTCATCCTCGCGATGAAATCATGCGAACGATGGATCGGATCTATCGCTATCGCATGACGACAACATCGGGCGGCAATCTTTCGATTCGAGATGACGACGGGGCGATCTGGATTTCACCGGCCCGAGTGGACAAAGGCAGCCTGACGCGAAAGGACATCGTGTGCGTTCGCGCCGATGGGACCGTCGACGGACTGCATCCGCCTTCGTCCGAGTTTCCGTTTCACCGAGCCATCTACACGGCCCGCCCGGACATCCTCGCCATCGTTCACGCCCATCCGGTTGCCCTGGTAGCCTTCAGCATTTGTCGACAGACGCCGAACACTCGGCTGTTTCATCAAGCCTATTCGGTGTGCGGAAAACTAGGTTTCGCGCCATACGCTTGTCCGGGCAGCGAACAACTCGGCAAGAACATTGCGGCGACCTTTTCGGAAGGCTGCGATAGTGTCATTTTGGAAAATCACGGCGTCGTGGTCGGTGGAGATTCGCTGTCTCAAGCGTTCCAACGGTTCGAAACGTTCGAGTTTGCCGGTAAGACTTTGGTCAAGGCGAACCAGTTGGCGGCGGTTCGCTACCTGGACGACGAACATCTCCAACAAGCGGCCGACCGGGGCGTTGATTTCGAGTCCTTCGAACCACCTGCGGCAACGCCCATTGAACAAGAGTTGCGACGACAACTTTGTGAATTCGTGCGTCGCGGTTGTCGACAACGTTTGTTGATCAGCACCGAAGGTAGCTTCTCGGCGCGAGTCGACGAGGACACATTCCTGATCACGCCGACGCAGCGCGATCGCGAATTGCTGCGCATTGATGACTTCGTGCTGGTTCGAGGCAACCGTCGCGAAGCAGGGAAACTGGCCAGCCGCGCCGCACGCGCCCACCAAGCGATTTACGAAAAACATCCATCGGTACAAGCGATCGTGTTCGCGCATCCGGTCAATGCGACTGCCTTCAGCGTTACCGACTCGAAATTTGATGTCCGCACGATTCCCGAGAGCTACGTATTCCTGCGCGATGTCAAGCGTGTACCCTATGGAACCCAGTACCGCAGCGTCAAGGAATTGGCGACTTACGTTTCCGCTTCTTCGCCCGCGGCGATTTTGGAAAATGATGGCGTGATCGTCACTGGGCGCAGCGTTTTGGATACGTTCGATCGCTTGGAAGTTTTGGAATCGACGGCCGAAGCCGTCATCAACGCCGGCGCAATTGGCGATGTCGCGGTGATGCCCGACGACGTTATCGACGAACTACGAACTGCTTTCAATCTAGGCTGATATGCACATCGACAATCCCGACGTCGTTCTAGTCGGCAGCGGAATCATGTCCGCTAACCTTGGCGCGATTCTGAAACGAGTCAATCCCAATCTCAAAATACAGCTCTTTGAAGTTTCCGATGAACTGACCCGCGAGAGTTCCAATGCGTGGAACAACGCCGGCACCGGTCATGCCGGTATCTGTGAACTCAGTTACACGCCCGATCAGGATGCCGACGGCACCGTTGACGTAACCAACGCGATCACGATCTTTGAACAATTTGAACAGTCGCGACAATTCTGGGCCTACGCGATCGACAAAGGGATGATCGATTCGCCCAGCGAGTTCATCAATCCCGTCCCTCACGTCAGTTTTGTCCATGGGCAGAAGCAGGTCGATTTTCTGAAGGCGCGACACGCAGCTATGTCGTCGCACCATTTCTTTCGTGACATGGCGTATTCGACGGACACCGAACAGATTCGCCAGTGGGCGCCGCTTCTGGTCGAGGGACGGCAACCCGGTCCGATCGCAGCAACACGAATGACGGACGGCACCGACGTGAATTTCGGATCACTGTCGAGAAAGCTGATTCGATGGATGGCTGAACAAGATGGCTGTGGCGTGGCGACCGGTCACCGCGTCGTCGGTCTCAAACGCACTCGAACCGGATGGGACGTTCGAGTCAAGAATCTCAAAAGCGGCAGCCAGTCGACCACGTCGGCAAAGTTCGTTTTCGTCGGCGCCGGCGGCGGCAGTTTGACGCTGTTGCAGAAATCGGGCATCGCGGAAAGCAAAGGGTTCGGCGGTTTTCCGATCGGCGGTCAGTGGATGGTTTGCGACGATCCAGCGATCGTCGCCAAGCATCAAGCTAAAGTTTATGGGCAAGCCCAGGACGAAGCACCGACGATGGCGGTGCCGCACTTGGATACACGAGTGATCGACGGAAAGAAGGCGTTACTTTTCGGTCCGTTCGCGGCTTGGACGACACGCTTTTTGAAAGAAGAGGGCAGCCTCTCCGACTTGCCGTTTTCGATACGTCCCGACAACATCGCCTCGCTGCTGAAGGTCGGTGCGTACAACTTGCCGCTTGTGAAGTACTTGATCCAACAGGGCACGCAGAGCATGGCGAGTCGCATCAAATTGCTGCGAACCTTCTATCCGCAAGCCGATGCCAAAGATTGGAAGTTGATTGACGCGGGGATTCGGGTTCAGGCAATCAAGCGCGAAGACGGCGAAGCAGGCATCGTCCACTACGGCACGGAAATCGTAACGAACAAGGACAAGAGCATCGCTGCGTTGTTGGGCGCGTCGCCTGGCGCGTCCGTGTCAGTCGCGCTGATGTTGAAGGTTGCTCAGAACTGCTTGCCCCATGTGCTTGAAACACACGAGGCTCAAGCAACATTAAAGGAAATGATTCCGACGCATGATGTGCCGCTACGGGACGAATCATTAAGCGAACAGTTTCGCGAGATTCATTCTCGCTGCGATCATATCTTGCGATTGACCGCGTGAGTGACGCATCTACTTCAGACAACTGGAAAGCTGTTCACACGCCATCTGGTTGAGCATCATCGCTAACGCGGGATCATAACGGTGGCCTTCGTCACGCATGAACGCGTGCTCGCCGTTGAATTCATGCCAACTGAATCGAGTGCCGGCGTCGGTCATTGCGTCGTAAATGATTCGCCGACCTTCACGGGGAATGTGCGGATCTTGGCGACCCCAGATCATCATCATCTCACCGCGGATATCGGGAATCCGCGCAAGCGAGTCGTCTGCCATACCCTTGCCGAGACTTCCTTTGTGAATATCGGTTGCGTAGAAACAGATCCCCGTTTCGACTTCTGCGTTCATCGCCGCGCGAAACGCCAGATGCCCGCCGAGACAGATCCCGATCGATCCAATGCGGCCAGTGCAACCAGGATCATTTCTGAAAAAGTCGATCAAAGTTCTGGCGTCGACGTCGTAGCTGGCAAGTTCTTTCGTCGTCTTGAGCGTGTTGCCTCGATCGGTGCCTTCTTTGTCGTACGCGAACGCTTCACCAAGCTCGGTGAACTCGTGGTAGACGTCGGGGACAGCGACCGAGAACCCGTGACCCGCGATCATGGCGGCAGTTCGAGCGATCGGCGCCGTCATCTGATAAATCTCAGAAAACAACATCACACCGGGAAACTTCCCGACACCGTCCGGACGAAACACATGCGTCCGCATCGGACCGAACGGAGTTTCCAGATCGACCGATGAATGTGGCTGAATTCGCATGCGATGTCTTTCGAAGATCGGCCGGCAAAACTGTTACCAAGCAATATGAGGGAAATCGTTAACGGAATAAGCTCTCGGTCAGTTCCTGCCATTGGCGCAAGTCGTCAAGGCACGTGACGCGAAGGACTCAGCTAGAAGAGCCTTGATGCGTCGAATCGGTTTTTCACGATGCCGGTGTTAACTTCGATTTTCAAATCCGCGACTGCCCCCAAGACAACTTCTTTTTCCGGATTTGTGGAAGTCAGTGACGAATTGATCCGCGCGAGTTCGTTGATTATGCGAAGTGCATCGAGAGCGCTCGCCAACCCATCACCCGTCACGTCGAAAAACTCCAATCCGATGGGCCGGTTTGGATCAAGAATGAAACTACCGCCCCTGCGACCAATTGCATTGATGACGCGCAACGCATCCAGCGCCGAGACCGTACCATCACCCGTAACATCCGCGATCAGATTCGGGTTCTGCCATTCAAATACAACTTGACGCAAGGCAACGTCGACGTTTCGAAGATGGGCCGTACCAAACAAATCTAACACATCGGACTGTCCCGTTCGGCTGTTCACATCACTGTCGACTGCGTCATCGCTTCCCACGCTTTGCTTTCCCAAGTCAAAGCCATCTGGTATCCCATCGACCTTCAAGGCGAATTGTCCGGCGCTTAGGTTGTAAAACGAATAGTATCCCTCATCATCGCTGACCACGGACTCGATCATCTGATTAGTTTGACCATCGAGCAGCGCAAGTACCACACCGCCGACGCCAACTTCGCCTGCGTCTTTGATGCCATTATTATTTGCATCGGCGAAGACTTGGTCTGCGATGCTTGCCAGACTTGAATTGGGAACCTCAAAGACGTCGATCGCATTGAATACTTCGACAGGAACGTCGATCGATTGCGTGAATCCGTCAGCAGTGGCATTCAAATGAATCAATCCATCGAAGCGACGTGTAACGATGTCGATATCACCTTGCACGGTGGAAGTGAAACTGCCTGAGACCCGATCTATACCTTCCACCAACAGATCGAGGGTACCGGAGGTTGAGACCTCGAAGCTCAAGGTATTCGGCGGACTAAATGTGAACTTGTAAATCGGCGGTAGGTCATTGATTTCAAAACTGCCAACGACATCGAAGCCTGAAAAATTTCCGCTGAGTGTTCCGTTTCCGCTTGCAATCGGATTCGTGATACTGAGGGCCGAAGAATCAGACGGGTCGAGGATCATCACATCGACGCCGAGGTTCGCAGTACCAACGACAGTAAAACCGCCGGCAGTGCGATCGATTGGGACCGCCAATTCCAATCCCAAAAATCCGGCGGCGAGCAAAGTTCGCGATTCAAGGGATTCGATTCGAAAGAATCGGCGTCGCAAATGAGACTTGAAAATTTTCCCACAGGGATCAAAGAATCGCATATTTTGCTCGGCCCTCGTGGGCAAGGGTCAAAAATGACGGGATCCCGTCAACCCTGACAATGTTATCGAGGCAAACCGGTCTTGCAACATACTTTCCTAAAATTGCCGATTTAGTATCAATGCGATTTCATAGTCAAAGCCTTTGTCATCGCCACCGCGAAGCGGAATTGAGAATCCGGTGGTCATCGTCGTCTTTGCGATTTGCACATGATTCCCGAGAACGAAGTTAAGAACATCCGATCGGTTTGAAACATTGCCAATTTCTACCGTCGTTTCCGGGACGATCCCTGCGCTGGGAAGTATTTCGACTTTGGAAATTGAAGCGTCTTCGATAGTTGTGGTGTAATGCAATTCGCCCGTTACGGCAATTTGATTGAGATAACGGGCGTAGTCGCTCCGATAAACCGTTCGGCCAATTCCGAGCCCGAAGCGGGCAAGTTGCTGGATCTGAATGTCTCCTCGATCGCTGAATTCCGGCAGAGTCAGCGGTGACCTTAGCTGCCCTTCAATCGATCCAAACAGCGGACGGACGGGAAAATCCAGTTGTGCAAACCCCTGCATGAACCAATTCTGATTCGGAGTTAAGAGAAATGCAGCAAACGGAGAGAGCGTGAACAGTTCGTTGTTGATAGTCGCGTCGAATGAGAAATTGACGTTCGCTCGGGTAACAAAACTGCCATTCTCGTCCTCGATGACAAAATTCTCATCATCGATCGATCCACGAAGTCGTACGTTCGGTGACGTTGGGAAATTAGCTCCCAAGCCTGCCGAGATCACGCGTTTGTCAGACGACCACAACGCGACTTTCATGATCAGAGCGAGATTGCCAAGACTTGTTTCGTAGTCATCCAGGGGTAACGAAACATCCGGTGGACCGCCTGAGACCGGCGCCGTCGTCTGCGAGAAAGAGAGGTCGGAAGACATTTGGACATTGATGGGAATTCGAAGTTCAAGTGACGACCATTCGTTGAAGGCCTTTTCGACTCCAAAAGTGAATCGATCGATATCAAGGGACGCTGTTCCTCCGTTTGGCGAAGTCGGAAACACGGAGATATCAGACGCTCCCTCGAAATGTCGATAAGTCGTATAGATGCGGTCACGAACCAAAGCCGAATTGTTCTCGGAAATATTGATACGGCTGCACGCGAAAGTCGGATGGCTGACCGACGCGACCGGAAACGCTCCGTTGAAGCGAAGCACACCACAACTTCCTGCCGAGGTGTCACCGATCATGTTCGGTGCTGACGACAACGAGCCTCGAACTGCACCAAGCGACGATCGCTGATTCAGCGTATTCGCGAGAAACGCGGGCTGCCCAGAAAAATTGCCGGCATCCATGCTGGGTAGAACAAATGGGGAAACTTCCGGACTGGCATCTGCGGAATTAAGGGCTGCGGGTTCGCCGATCTGGTCATCCTCGGCAACGCGAACATTGCCTAGCCCCGGCTGGCTTAGCGGTGAGGTTTGGATCTCCACCACCTGCGCGAAAAGACCGTTCGCGGAAAACACGGCTAGCCATAGCAACCATGCCCAGGCCTGAATCCAGACTCGGAGGTACACCATCGGCATACCGAAGCATAATGGTTGCATCTCAGTTTCCTCGTCACCCAACGCGCCGGATGTTCCTCCGAAGAATCATCGGCGATCGCTGCACGGGAAATCGGCATAACCGACAAAGCCCGAAATCTCATCGCGGTCGGCCTATCTTGCCCCAGTCCTCGGAAGCTCGGCTAAGAAGCGACTCTTGGCCAGCGTCTACGCGACGAACGACTAACGCAACGATGCAATCGGTGCCGACAAGCCAACCGAGGCGACCATCGGCGCGACCATCGTTTGTACTGGTTTGATCGCCGGTGTTCGACGGCATCCAAAGAAACCACGTTGTTGTATCAATTCGGCAACTTCGGGCGGCACATGATCCGTCCATCCAATATCGCCGGCCTGAATTTGGCGAAGCACTTCGCGAGAGAATGTCGATAGGTGCGCCGGGTTGTGCGTGTCGAGTTGTTCGATGCAACCTTTATCGACAAGGTAACAGAAGAGCGTTCGCAGCTCATCAGCGATCGTCAAATTATCGACCGTTGTCAATTCGCCCGTCTCGCGATTCAACAGCGGATAGATGTAGAGCTTCAAGTCGTTCTTAAAGAGTCGTCCGAACGATTCTAAGATTCCGCCGTCGAGCGCCGTGTAATATTTTTCGTCGAATAGTTCGACTAGGCTGGCGGCACCCATCGTGATGCCAATCTTCTTTTTGGAATAGCGCGCCAGGTAGGCGGCCAGTCGGTAGTACTCGAAATAGTCCGAGATCAAAACCGTCATACCGCAAGCGGCGAGCATATCGACGCGGGCCAAAAAGTCTTTCAGGTCGATGTCGCCGTTGGCTTGCAGATTCTTCATCGTGATTTCTGCGAGCGAGATGATTTCGCTGGCTTCGACACCCGCCTCTTGAGCAAACTTCACCTTCGCAGCATCGAGCATGTCGACGTTGACATTCGTGACCGGCCGAAAACTTCCCCGTTCGACCAAAATCGGTTTCTTATAAAGCACTTCCGATGGTTGCAGCACTTCGCCATCGGCCGAGAACATTGCCGCGTTGCTGAGTCCGAGTTGCACCAATCGCAAACTCATCACGCGATTATCAACGTGACGAAAGGCGATTCCTTTGAACTCGATCATGTCGATTTCGATGCGACGCGTGCTTAAGTTATCGAGCAACGATTCGATCAATTGGTCAGGTTCATGATTCAGAAAGAATGCACCGTACAAAAGATTGACGCCGACGATCCCGAGGGCCTCTTGCTGCAACGAGTTTTCAGTGTCCAGCATGCGGACGTGGATGATGATTTCACTATCTTGGTCGCGGGGATGCGCTTGAAAACGAATCCCCATCCAACCGTGACACTCGTTGGTGCCGCGAAAATTGCGAGCCGAAACCGTATCGGCAAAGGCAAAGAATGCGGTCGTATCGCCGCGGCTCTCACGTAACCGTTCGAGGTTCAGCCCGTGCTCGCGATCGAGCATTTGTTCGAGTCGTTGACGGCACACGTACCGATCGCAGTGTCCGTAGATCGCATCGCTGACCGACATGTCGTAAGCCGACATACTCTTGGCGATCGTTCCGGCAGCACCGCCGACTCGAAAGAACCAACGAACGACTTCTTGGCCGGCGCCGATTTCAGCGAACGATCCGTATCGACGGGCGTCCAGATTGACGGCCAATGCCTTGCGTTCTGTGTTAGGTCGTTCCGATGCCATGCCATTCCCCCGAGATGCCAAGATTCTATTCAACGTACCTATATGGATTACGCAAAGAGTGCTGGCAGGAGAAATTTCACGACTTAGGCGGTCCGAAACGATCAGCAGCCCTCAATTCCCGCAGAGTCAGAACAAGCCGAACATTGATCGACAACATCGAGCGTAGGGTTTCTGTTGAACGAATACCGTTTGACCCGCTGGGGCGAGCGGTATTCGAGGTCGACGTCGGTTGGTGCGTAACCTTAACGTGAGCGTCGGGCGATCACGGCATCGCTTAGGTCTTTCAACACCAGTACCGTTTCTTCCCAGCCGATGCAGGCGTCGGTGACGCTCTTTCCACGAACCAGATTTCCGTCGCCGAGACTTTGACTGCCTTCGACCAGGTTGCTCTCAATCATCACGCCCATGATTCGCGAGTCACCGTCACTGACTTGGCTGCAAATGTCGCGGCACACGTATCGTTGCCGCGTATGCTTCTTGCGGCTATTCGCGTGCGACGTGTCGATCATGATTCGTGGCGCGAGGCTGGCTTTTTCAAGCAGTTCGGACGCGCTGTCGATGCTGGCCGCGTCGTAGTTCGTGTGAATGCCTCCGCGCAAGATAACGTGACAGTCGCCATTGCCGGTCGTCTTGAAAATGGCCGACGTACCGTCTTTGGTCACCGACAAAAAGTGGTGCGGATTCTGGGCCGAGCAAATCGCATCGACGGCGATCTGAACATTGCCGCTGGTTCCGTTCTTGAAACCGACCGGACATGAAAGACCCGATGCCAATTCGCGGTGTCCTTGACTCTCGGTCGTTCGCGCACCGATCGCACCCCAACCGACCAAGTCGGCGATGTATTGGGGACTGATCAGATCCAAAAATTCGGTCCCCGTCGGCAGCCCCATCGCGTTGATGTCACGCAGCAGCCCACGCGCGGTTCGAAGGCCGCGATTGATCTCGAAACTATCATCAAGCCCAGGATCGTTGATAAGTCCCTTCCATCCGACCGTGGTTCGCGGCTTCTCAAAATAAACTCGCATCACGACCAGCAATTCGGCTTCGTACTTATGCTGTTCTTTGGCGAGGAGTTGGGCATACTCGATGGCCGCTTCGGGATCGTGGATCGAGCACGGACCGACGACGACGACCAAACGGTCGTCCTGGTCACGAAGTACTTTCTGGATGCCGCTGCGGGCCGTAGAAACGGTTTCAGCGACGACGGGCTCGCAAGGAATCTCGGCCATCAATTCGCGCGGGGGCATCAACGGGTTCATCGCGACAATGCGAAGATCATCGGTCGCGGGCGTCTGAGTTTTTTCAGTCATCAAAGTTTTCGGGGGCATCAATTCTTGCGAGAGGCGTCAACGTCGACGATTGCTCGGTTGCCGCCGCAACACGTCATTCGTTCGTATCGACTATCGTTGAAAAATTGCGATTCGTCCATCCTGTTATTTGCATATCAATCAGAAGTCCTCAATCCGACCACCTGGCGACGGCCGGATTCAAAGATGGCACCGACGACGGGGGCTTCAGATACAATGCTTGCTCCTGTTCCCAACCGCTCGCTAGTCAACCAAACGTGGATCGAATGAAGCCTATCGCGATTTTCTTGATACTCGCTCTCCTGGGCATTTGTTCTGACGAGATTGCGGCGCAGTCCAAACCCAACGTCGTCCTGATTTTGGCCGACGATTTGGGCTGGAGCGATACGACGCTGTTCGGGACGACAAAGCTTTACGTAACGCCCAATATCGAGCGACTGGCGAAACGGGGAATGACTTTCACACACGCCTACTCGTCCAGCCCGTTGTGCTCGCCGACCCGTTCGAGCGTGATGACGGGCCTGAGCCCTGCGAGGACGGATATCACCGCGCCGAATTGTCACTTGAACGAGGTGATCTTGCAGTCGAAACGGGGCAGCAAAGGAGGCCGCAACCAGAAGGCGATTCTGCCCGTTTCGGCAACCCGGCTGAGTACGGATCACTACACGCTGGCGGAGATGTTTCGCGACAACGGTTACGCGACCGCCCACTTCGGCAAGTGGCATCTCGGGGCCGAACCCTACTCGCCACTGCAACACGGTTTCGACATCGATATCCCACATTGGCCCGGGCCCGGACCGGCCGGAAGTTTTGTCGCGCCGTGGAAATTCCCTGACTTTGATCCGCAAATACCGCACGAGCACATCGAAGATCGCATGGCCGATGATGCAGTTAAGTTCATGACTTCGCACGCCGACGGGCCGTTCTTTTTGAACTATTGGATGTTCAGCGTCCATGCGCCGTTTGATGCCAAGCAAACTTTGATTGATCAATACAAAAGCAAAGTCGATCCGAACGATCCCCAGCGATCGCCGATCTATGCGGCGATGGTCCACAGCATGGATGACGCGATTGGAACCTTGTTGGACGCATTGGATCGATTGAAGATCGCCGACAACACGATCATCGTCTTCGCATCGGACAACGGTGGAAACATGTACAACGAAGTTGATGGCACAACACCGACCAGCAACGCGCCGCTTCGAGGTGGTAAAGCAACCATGTACGAAGGTGGTGTTCGAGGCCCCGCGATCGTCGCCTTCCCAGCCACCGTGGCACCAGGATCTCGAAGCGACGCTGTGATCCAAAGCAGCGATTTCTATCCCACACTGTTGGACTTGTTGTCGATCCAACCCCAGCCACAACAATCCTTCGACGGCATCAGCATTGTGCCGGCACTTCGCGGCGGATCACTCGATCGAGAAGCGATCTTCACGTTCTTTCCGCACAGTCCCGGTGTGCCCGATTGGTTGCCGCCTGCCGTCAGCGTTCATCGCGGCGACTGGAAATTGATTCGATTGTTTTGCAACGGCGAAAATGGAAAGCATCGATACAAACTGTTCAACTTGAATGATGACATCGGCGAGAACCATGACTTGTCGGCATCCAAGCCAGAACTGCTCGCCGAGTTGGACAGTCTGATCGAGGGATTCTTGACCGACACCGGCGCAGCCCTACCGATCCCGAATCCAGATTTCGACCCTTCGACCTACGACATCAATCTCGAAGGCAAGGTAGCGTCCAAAATGAAACCCGCAGCTAAACCCGCGCCGGCAGGCAAGCGCGTCGCCGGCTGGCAACCCGAAGGCACTTGTTCACTCGCGGTCGAAAATGGGCAGTTGGTCGTCAGTAGCAACGGCATCGATCCGCACTTCTCGCGGCCGTTACCGAAGGCCATCGCTGCGAAAAAATTGATGCTGAAGTTCACGATGACATCGAGTTCCGCTGGCCAGGGACAGATTTTCTGGCACGAAGAAGGCGTGAAGCCAGCTTATTTCAGTGATCGAAGCGTCACCTTTGACGTTCAGCACGACGGGAAGCCGCACTCGTACGAGATTCCTTTCGAGACCGCCCATCGGACGCTAGCGATCCGAATCGACCCGTCCAAAGGTGCTGGTGAAATGCGGCTATCGAATATCCAACTGATGGGCGCCGACGGCAATGTGCTCTATCAAGCGGCCCCCTGATCCGCGCCTTCCCGCCTCAACGTCCCACCTTTGAACATGACGATCCGATTTTGCATCGCCGAATTCTGCTTGCTCGGCAGTATGCCACTCTGGTCGGCTGACATCTCACTGAGAATCGAGCCATTCGATTCGTCGCAGACTTCCGTAACGATCAATGACGCGAGTGACATGGTCGAGATCCATGGATCGGCCGCGATGCGTTTGATGCCCTCGGTGGAACGTGGCCCCATATCATGGGGAAAAACAGATTGGGTTTTGGAATGGGAATACTTTTGCGTCGGCGATGTCGACGAGTCCAAAATTTCGCCGGGGCCAACCCATTCGCCGCTGCTCAGCCAGCCGCTACCGACGTTGGCACACCGCGAAAGCTTCGGACACTACGCCGCTCGGATTCGAACCGGTGCGAGCGGTTGGCCCGAAACATCGCGAGACGTCCGACTCGATTTGCGGATGCACGAAGATGACGCTCTTCAAATTCGCAGCGTTCAAATTCGCCCAGCCAAGCCGGGTGAGTTCGGTGACGGTGATTCGTCCACAACAGCGGACAAAAAATCGTTTGCCGATTCGCAGTCGATCGAGGATTATCTGTCTCAGACGTTCGACGCCAAAGTGAACAACGTATCCGTCGGCAATACTGAAATCATGATCTCCGGTTCAATCACTGGAAACATCGATGCAATTTTTTTAGCCGACATACCGATCGAAACGCTGGTCAATGAACAGTCGCGTGTTGCTACGCGAGTACCGGTTTCAGTCGCCGAGAATGGAACATTTACGGTCACAGTTCCGCGTAGCGTCATGCGAGGCGAACAACCGATTGATCGATTGACATCACGTTGGCAACTGGTGCGGTTGGATCAAGGAAATGCTATTCCCATCAGTCATGCTCGGTACGCCGATGAGGTCGCTTGTCGAACTCCGTATTCGAGCCCGAGCCGTCCGTCCACCAGGAAGGGTCTCGGCGGATGGAACCCGACTGGAAAACCGTCGCTGAAGAACGAGGTCGAAGATTTGGGGATCTCCGCCGTCACCGTCAACATTTTTCCGGTGCATCAGTTTGTGTCGACAAGCCCGAAGCCGGGGTCAACGCGGTTCACTTATCAAGGCCGAACGTACTACGCGAACGAGCGTTCGCTTGAGCGATTCGATCAAATTTTTCGCGAGGCCCAACGACTGGAACTGATGGTTTCAGCGATTCTGCTGGTGGACAATCCCGCGAACTCAAACGATCTCGATGCGAAGTTGCTAGGCCATCCCGATGCGGTTCGTGAAGGAACCTTCGCAATGCCCAACCTGACATCGGCGGAAGGGATCGCGTACTACGGGGCGATCTTGAATCTCATTACCGAACGTTGGTCGAGCGACGACGGTGTCCATGGTCGTGTCCACCAGTGGATCATTCACAACGAAGTCGATTTCGGCTGGGTCTGGACCAACGCGGGACGAAAGACTGACGTCGAATACATGGACCTGTATCAACGATCGTTGCGAATGACGGATCTGATCGCCCGTCAGTACGATCCCAACGCCCACTCTTGGATTTCACTGACGCATCACTGGTCCGAAAAAGGAAATGATGACGGCTACGGTTC
This sequence comes from Rubripirellula sp., assembly GCA_041740415.1. Lineage (GTDB taxonomy): Bacteria > Planctomycetota > Planctomycetia > Pirellulales > Pirellulaceae > Rubripirellula. The sequence continues at coordinate 28,162 of JBGSLZ010000006.1, read as the reverse complement.
AAAACGACTGCTGGAATTGCTCGCCCGTTACTGCAGTGTCGAGGGCGATTTTCCCTGGGCGCTCGCCTTTCATCCTTATCCTCAGAACCTATTCAATCCCCGCACCTGGGAAGACAATCAAGCGACGTTTCGCTTCGATACGCCCAAGATCACACCCAACAATTTGGAAGTTCTCGACGCGTTCATGAAGCGTCCCGAAATGTTGTATCGAGGGCAAGTCAGACCGATTCATCTGTCTGAGAACGGCTTCAATTCGAAAGACTATTCGCCACGCTCCCTCGAAGACCAAGCCGCGGGAATGGCGCTGGCTTGGAAGAAGATGAACGCCTTGTCGTCGATCCAGTGCTGGCACTACCACAATTGGATCGACAACCGACACGAAGGTGGACTGAAGATTGGCTTACGCAAATTCGCGGACGATGAACAAGATCCGTTGGGCAAAAAGCCGATCTGGTCGCTCTTCGAAGCACTCGGGACACCACGCGAAGATGCCGTGGCAGCCCCTTACTTAAAAACAATCGGAATCGAATCCTGGGACGACACCATCCATCGTGAACCCATCAATTGAGCGAGCGTTGCATCACCAGGCTGGCGGCACCGATCACGCCGGCATCTTGACCTAGCGCAGCCTTCACGACGCTCGTTCTGCCCACCGGTATCATCACAGCGCGGCGAAGCGAATCGGTGATCGCGGACGCGAACAGGTCATAGTGATCGTCCATGATGCCGCCACCCAGCACAATCAGTTCCGATAGAAACCCATGTGCGATCGTCCAGCAAGCAGACACCGTCGCCCTAATTGCATCGTCAACGATTTCTTTGGCCCCAGCGTTGCCACTGAGTGCTGCTCGAAAAACATCGGGGCTGCTAACGAACCCAAGATCGCGACCCCGCGATTCAATTGCGGCGCCCGATGCCACCGATTCAAAGCATCCACGAATCCCGCAATAGCAATCGGGGCCATCGGCTTGTGTTGGGATGTGTCCCAGTTCGGGATGAGCCCCGTCGACGCCGCGGTAAATATCGCCGTTGACGATCGCACCAAACCCGATTCCCGTTCCGAATGTCAACATCACGATCGGATTTCGATTGCGGCCGACGCCAAAACGTGACTCACCCACGGCCGCTGCATCCGCATCATTTTCTAGGCGCACGCGAGTCGAAAAATGATCGGCTAGGGGTGTGACCAAATCACGATCGTCCCAGGTCGGCAACGTGTGGGGATTGTGGATGGTGCCACGAATCGGATCGACCGGTCCGGTGCAACCGATGCCGATGCCAGACAGACCGGCGGTTGTCCAACCAGCCTGTTCGATCAGGGACTCGATTGCGGCGATGATGGTTCGGGCGCCACGATCGAAACCCTTCGCCGCATCGGTCGGAAATGACAACTGACTTTGGATCTGCCCCGCCTGATCGACAGCCGCAATGGATATCTTTGTGCCGCCGATGTCGATACCTACCGATTTTTCCACGATGGCGTTCCGCAATGTTTGGCATGTAGAGTTGCAACCGATACTTCGTGAACAGCCACTCTCAAGCGCCATCACCCAGAACCGTTATGACGGCATCGTAAGTCAATCGAAGGGAAACGGCGAGTCGTCAAGTGTCGTCCCAGAAGATCTTCGCAAATCTGTAGTACAGTACACATCAGAGACCGATTCATTAAACTCATGAATCATGAAGAAACCTCGTTGTTACTTTTGTCGCACTCGAGCCGTTGATGACCATCCGAATTTTGCCCAGCCCAGTTGAGCCAACCGGATTGCTCATCCATCTTGTTGCAGTGCTTCGCGAGACGAAACGCACTCGCGTGAAGGAGATCTTGCGTAGCGGATTGGTTCACGTGAATGGAGCGTCCGTCACCCGGCACGATATCTCAATCGGCCCGGATGATGCCGTCGAAATTCGCGATGAACGGACTGCCGCCCAGCGCACGTTTCCTTTCGACGTTCTCTACGAAGACGCAACCATCCTCGTTATCAACAAGCCGAACGGGTTGCTGACGGTCGGCAATAAGCGAGAGAAGAACCGCACGGTCGAATCGATCGTCAATCAAGCTCTGGCCACTCAGCGCCAGCGTTGCTACATCGTCCAACGACTCGATCTGTATACGTCCGGCGTCCTCTTGCTCGCCAAGACCGAACTGGCACAGAAGCAGATACAGAATGACTGGGGCGGTTCGAGCAAGATTTACCACGCACTTGTCGAAGGCGTTCCGAAACCGCCGCAAGCGACACTCACCCATTATCTCAAGGAAGACGAACGTCTCGTCGTGCACGCTTACGACACAGAGGATCGAGTCGCGATCAAAGCGACGCTTTCTTATGAAACGCTAAAACCTCGCGACGGTCACACACTCATTCGGGTCAAGCTAAAGACAGGCAAGAAAAACCAGATACGCGCTCAAATGTCAGCAATCGGCTACCCCATTGCCGGCGACTCCAAGTACGGCGCCAAGACCAATCCATTGGGACGTCTCTGCCTGCACGCATCCAGCCTATCACTTCACCACCCAAAAACTAACGAACGACTGTCCTTCGAAGCACCGCTCCCGGTCGGCATGGAATTCTGAAGACGCGACGGGGGACGAACTTGCAAGCGTTTGTGGCTGTAGTTGCGGCGCAGGTCAGGTGCGGTTCCGTCGTTTGTTTTTCTTTGCGATCTTTCGCATCTTGTCGACGGCGTCTTCTGCAACAACCCAGCCTCGACAATTCGGCGCTCCGCAGCGGCATCGGGGCGTCCATTCGTGCGGTTCCCACTGGTAGTCAAAGGTGACTTCGCTGTCGGGCTCGATGTTGCAAATCGCGACCAAGCCAAGAGCGTCCTTGCTGATTCGCGCCAATTCGGCATTGGCACTGCAGCTATGGTTTAGAAACGCCGCGGGTATTCCCGGTTCCAAGAACCATTTTCGGCTGAATTCCATGACGTAGTCGGATCCAGCGTACTTCTTTTGCGAAATCATCTGGCCCTTGACTTCAAAGACCAATTCTCCCGGCAAGAACTGTCGGACGGCATACACGCCATGCCCGTACTTGCCGCGGCGGATCTCGACATCATCGTCGCAGTACCGACGATACCCATCAATCTGATCAATCTTTGCTTGAAGCTGCTTGCGGCGTTTCTTGTCTTTATTCTTCATCGATTCACATACAGATTCGGTTTTGGTTCTAGTCGCTATGGTCGAGCGGCGTCATTCAACGTCGGCAAGACTAAACGAGAGATGGCTCGGTTGACAGTACTGGACATTCCGCTGGACTGGGCTTGCCGCGGGTACGGAAAAATGGCTATCCAACGGTGGAGGGTCGCCAGGATGGTCAGCCTTTGAAATCGCGTCGAACTCATTTCAGCAGATTCGAGTGTGTTAGCGGCGCAAACAGGCATGGAGGCCTGGTGTGGCAAGAACGAGCAAACGCGCGCGGCGAACGTCGTGGACAACATCGATCTTTCGAATGCTGTTGTTGGCTGTGTCCGGCGGTGGCATCGGCGGCTATTTCAAGTCGGATCTTCCGATCCTCGGCCCGCTCGTTCACAGCATTCTCGGTGGAAGCAGCGGAACTGCGGATGTCGGTTCGATCGTGGATCAGGTGATCCGTGGAGGATCCGCCAGTGGCCAGCAAGCTCAGCCAGGCCCGTCCACCGCGAACGCATCGATTCCGGCCCAGCTCGCATCTTCGCGCCGACCATCCGATCGAATATTGATCGCGACGTTCAACATTCAAGTGTTCGGCGAAAGCAAACTCGCCAAGCGCGAAGTTATGAGAGTTATCACCGAGGTTGTACGTCAATTCGATGTTGTTGCCATTCAAGAGATTCGAGCGCAAAGCGATGACGTGATGCCGGAACTCGTCAAAGCGATCAACGCGGACGGAAGCCGCTACAGCTATTTGGTCGGCGAGAGGCTCGGTCGAACCGTCAGCACCGAACAGTATGCGTTCGTCTACGATACGACGCGAATCGAGCACGAACCGAACGCCTTCGGAACCATGGCCGACAAAAATGATCTGCTGCATCGCGAGCCTTTTGTGGCGAGGCTGCGAGCGCGTACTCAATCCCCTCAAAATGCGTTCACCTTTTGGCTGGTCAATACTCACACCGACCCCGATGAGGTGCCCGAAGAGGTCGCGGCGTTAGCCGAAGTATTTCAAGTCATGCAAGCGGCGCGGCCCGAAGAGGACGACGTGATTCTGCTCGGTGATTTGAACGCAAGCGAATCCGAACTTGGACCACTGGGCCAACTGCCCGGCATGGACTGGGTTGTTCGCGGCGCGACGACCAACACGCGGCAGACCAAAGCGTACGATAACATTCTGTTCCGGCGAGAAGCCACAGGCGAATACACCGGACGCTGGGGTGTGATGAATCTCGAGCCAACATTCGGGTTAACGCGAGACGAGGCGCTGAGTGTTTCAGATCACTTACCCGTTTGGGCAGAATTTTCTGCATGGGAAACGGCCCAGCCCGGCGCCTTGGCCGAACGCTCGAACGACTCTCGTCGCTAGGCAACGTGTTCAGTTATGAGCGAAGCGATCGCGAAACGAATCGCCGAGTATCGACGATCGTTTTCGTTCGTCGGGCTCGTCGTTGCGACACTGTTCTTTGCGGCATCAGTCACGCCGTCGTTGTTGCCGAGGCATTATGCCGTGCAAGGCTTACTGTCGGGCTTCGCGATCGCATCTGGATACGCCGTTGGTGTATTGACGGTGGTGCTGTATTTATTCTTGGGCCTCCGCGAGCCTTCCGGCAAAACTCAGCGAATCGCGAAGCAAGTCACGGCTGTTGTGGTCGCGGCTGTGTTCATCGCCTTCATTTGGCGAATGACGTTCTGGCAGAATTCGATTCGACAAATGATGGAACTCGAACTGCTTGAAACGGCTTACCCGTATCGTGTCGGGCTGATCGCCATCCTGTTTGCCGCCGCCGTGGTGGCGATCGGTCGCTTGTTCATCGCATCGTGTACTTACGTCGCGAGAAAGCTGGATCGATTTTTTCCGCAACGGATTTCGATGGCGATTGGTTTCACGTTGGTGACTTTGGCCTCGCTCTTTATTGCCAATGATGTCGTGGCCCGATCGTTGTTGGATGCGGCCGATTCATTCTTTGCTCGTACCGACGCATTGGTTTCAGATGCTGTCGAGCAGCCCATGGATCCGATGGCCTGCGGAAGCCGGTCATCGATGGTGGCGTGGAATTCGATCGGTCGCCAAGGCAAGGACTTCATTGCAAATGGCCCCCAGCGTCAGGATGTCGCGGACTTTCTCGATCGAACTGTCGAGCGACCGATTCGAGTTTATGTGGGTCTGCGTTCGCGGTCGACAATGAAACAGCGCGCCGTACTCGCACTCGAAGAACTCAAACGGGTCGGCGGATTCGATCGATCGCTTTTGGTCGTCGCGACACCGACGGGAACGGGCTGGCTGGACCCGTCGGCGGTCAATACGCTTGAGTATTTGCACGGTGGTGACACGGCCATCGTCAGCATGCAGTATTCCTACTTGCCGTCTTGGATCACGATCATGGTCGATCCACGACGCAGCATCGAATCGGCCGATGCCTTGTTCGACGAAATCTACAGTTACTGGAAGACGCTGCCGAAAGATTCACGGCCGCGACTCTATCTACATGGACTCAGTCTCGGGTCGCTCGGCTCCGAACGATCCGCCGATCTCTTCAAGATTTTCGAGGATCCGATCGATGGTTCGGTTTGGAGCGGTCCTCCGTTTCCAAGTCGCAATTGGAATAGCGCCGTGCGAAATCGAAATGCAGATAGCTCGCCTTGGTTGCCGACGTTTCGCGACGGACGACTGTTGCGATTCACGGCCCAGAAGAATGCGATTGATCCGGATCAGCCATGGGGACCGATGCGAAATATCTACATTCAACATGCCAGCGATCCGATGGTGTGGTTCTCGCCCGACTTGGCATGGACATCGCCGGAGTGGTTAAGCGAACCTCGGGGCCCCGACGTTTCACCGCATTTACGTTGGTATCCGATCGTCACGTTTCTGCAAGCCGCATTCGACATCCCGATGGCAACCACCGTTCCGCTCGGATACGGTCACAACTACTCGCCGTCGAGTTACATCGATGCCTGGATCGCTGTTACGACACCGTCCGATTGGAATGATGCGATGACCGAGCGTTTGAAAGCGCAATTTGACTCAGTGGAAACGCCGAAACCGTGATCGCGAATCACCAAAATATCTCCGTCACGATCGGCATGTGATCGGAGTAACCGTTGGAGTGAAACGTGGTGCGTGTGTAGGAGCGGCTTGGTTTTGCGATCCCTTGACCGGTCGGATGAAACATTTGATCGTCGGCCAACACCACGGGCCTGGTCGAACCGAGTCCCCACGATACGCCGCCCGGCAGCAGCATGCCCGGCGACACGAGCACTTGATCGAGTATCTCCCAGGTCTCGTTGTAAACGTACGTCCCCGTCGATGAATCTGGCTCCGCCGCGAACGACGTGTTGAAGACTTTGCCATTGGTCAGCGACTTGATGTCGGCGACGGCACCCAGTCCATCGACGAGCGACTTGTCGTTGGGATGATCATTAAAATCGCCCATCATGAGGACATCGGCCAGTGGATCGTCGCGAAGGATTTTGCGAAGGCGGGCCAACAGCGTCTTCGCCGCTATCATTCGAAAAGACTCGTCATGACTACGTGCTGGCCAGTGATTCACGAACACGGTTAGCGAAGATCCGTTCTTACTCAATTTCGCTTCAAGGATGTCGCGAGTGTCTTCCGCGTCGACGAGATGAAATTGCTGCGACTCTAATTCGAACTCTTCGGCGTCATAGATCAAAGCACAATCGATGCCACGCCCGCTGGGTGAATCGTGGTGAACGATTTGATAGTCACGTCCGAGTGACTTGAGCTTGTCGACCAGCAATTGGACCACGCGCCGGTTCTCTATTTCTGCGAGCCCCAACACGGCCGGACCACGACCATCGTCCATGCAAGTGACCACGCGCGCCAGATTGCTGAGTTTGATTTCAAGTCGCTCGGGTGTCCAGTGATAGACGCCGTTCGGCGTGAACTCCTCATCGCCCTCGACATTCGGATCATCGATCGTGTCGAAAAGATTTTCGACGTTCCAGAATGCAAACCCGAGCGACTCGCCGACATGGGCGAGATGACCAATATCCCGCAGACCACGCGCCAGCGGCTTGAGCCACTCGCCATAGGCGGGATTGGGGATGACGATCCACTTGTTGCCCCAATTGGCTTTGGTTGCATCCACACGTTTCTTTCTGGCCGCAATGGCTTGCGCTAGATCGGCGGGTGTCGAATCTGGAGTTAGCTGTGGCGATCGAAACGATTCATCGAAGTCGCGAAGGTTGTCACCGACGTACAACAAGATTCGGCACTTATCTTCCTGTTCAACTTCGCGTCGTCGCGATGTTTTGTCGCTCGTCGCCGTGCTCAGCTTCAACTCGCGGTCGTGATGAATCGGGATTCCCAGTCGCGTCAAAGTGCGCTTGGTCTGTTCGCGAAATCGATCGTTACGATTGCTGATATGGACGACGGTAACGCCGAGCGACTCGGCGGTAAGGATGAACTCTTTCGCGCCCGGAATCAGGCTAACCTGATCGCCGCCAAATTCCTCCCATCGATCAAACATCGACTGATCGTACGCGCGTCCGTTGCGTAACATCCACGTTTGGAATCCGCCGTTGTCAACGACAGTTTCATCAAGGTCCATGACAACGACCATCTTGCGACTATCTTTCGGAGACGTCGTGATCGCTTGACGCAATCGCAACTCGGCCAGCACAAACGTTTGGTAACACACGGCGCGGTACTCCGCCGAGGTTTGCATGTAGAGATTGGCGTCCAGTCCACGATACGGCGGCGATTCGATCACGAACGGCTGCGAATCGTTCCCCAGATTCGTGTCTTGCGCAAGAACGGACGTGTTCTCGTGGTCCGAGACGGTCAGCAAAAGAGCGGTGCCGAAAAGGCAACGGAGAAGCAAGCGTGTCATGAGCAATCGCGTGAATGGAAGTTTCAAGAAAATCGGTCAAAAGCGGTTCGGAACGCCGCTGAACATAGTCGATCCATCATTCCCGCAACTTGCCGACCCGATCCAATTTGCGGCATAATGAGTGACACTTCAGTATCCACTCCTTGTTCCGAAAGCAAAAAAATCATGACTGACGCCGCAATCATCAATCAACTCAACGAGATCCTGAAGCACGAGTGGACCGGCGTTGCCCAGTACTCGCAAGCCAGCTTCATCGTTGAAGGCATTTGGCGAGAAGTTTACGCCGAAAAGTTCATCGGCGATGCCAAGGAATCGTTTGGCCACGCCCAATTGGTCGGCGACAAAATCGTTGCTCTCGGCGGCGTTCCGGTCGCGACGCGAAACGAGATCAAGCAATCGCGAGACCTTCAAGAAGTGCTGCAATTCAGCCTCGAATTCGAGTCGAAAGCCGTCGAGATGTATTCGCAAGCACTCGAGTTGGCCGAAGGAAATCGTCCGCTGGTGGTCTTCCTGGAAGACATTTTGATCCAGGAGCAAGAAGGTGTCGACGAATACACCAAGCTGCTACGCAATTCGGCTGCCGCAGCTGCATCGGCAACCCAGTCAACACGCAAATCGGGCTAACGGCACTAGCCGACTCGATGGCCCAGCGAGTTTGGAAAGCTCAAAATGCTCGGTCCGTGCTTCACCGCACGATCGGGCGTTTGCAGTTTCCGCATTCGTGACGATGTCAGTTCCATCTTCAACCCCGGCAATTGCTCAGGCTCGATCGCGATGCAACTTTGGGCGAACCAGCCCACATCGTCGGAATAGGTTTCTTGGCGAAGCACCAATCGATCCGCACGTTCGTTAGAATGCTCGATGGCAACGACCAATCGACGCAGTTGATCGTCGGTCGGGATGACGTTTAGCAATGTTTCGTGATGCACTTCGAGGGCCACCCGCTCTTATTGATAACGCTTCTCAATAGAAGTAGTCTAGGCAGTCGGACCATCACGTCAACGCCGGAATCCTGTTCCCAGGCCTAAATTTTGAAAACTTCGGAACTTCAATCCGCCTGCGAGCGGTGTCAAAAGCTCGGTTTGGGCGGGGATGGGCGCGTCATCCTGATGTGCGTTGATCTGAAGACCGCGAAATGCGCCAGTGCCAAAGAGCTCGCGCATTCATGGAAGTATCTAAAGCGGCGATTGAAGGAACTGAAGCTCGAAAAACGGGGTGGTGTCGTTCGGGTCAGTACGCGTTGCATCGGTGTCTGCAAAGGTGGCCCGATCGTCGCGGTAATGCCCGATGGCGTTTGGTATGGCGGCTGCACCCCCGAGGTGATCGAGCGAATCTTGATCGAGCACATGATCGGTGGTAAGCCGGTGAAGGAACACGTGATCGCGTAAGGCTGCTTAACGCGAGTGGGCAGCCAGCGAGATTCGATCGATCTGCACAAACTTCCCGATCTCCATGTTCGCGCCGCCGATCATCAGCAGGTGGCTGTCATCGGTTGGCAACATGCGATGGAAGAATCTCGCCGGATCGGCCTTTGCGATCGTCGTCCATAATTTCTGATCGTCCGCCAAGCCGTGAACGAACCCGTCCATCGTGCTGACGTACAGGTGACCGCCGGTTGCGAAAGCAGAGGAACCGAATCCCGACATGCCGCTGCCGGGGATCGGATGGCCCACTGTCCACGAATCGCTGGCTGGATCGTAAACGTCAACTTTGGTGGTTGGCCCACCATCGGCTTGCATCCCACCGATCACGAACAGCTTGCCGTCAAGTGCGGCGACGCTGATCGCGCGGCGCTGGAATGTTGGTGAAGCGAGCGGTTGCCACTTCGCGGACGCATCTGACAAGTCCAACGACCAAGCCGTTGAATGCCACTGGCTCTCGTCGCTGTCGCCACGGAGGTTCCATCCGCCGAACACATAAACTTTGTTTCCAAGCACGGCGGCGTCCAGCGACGAGCGGGCCTCGGGCAGCGACGGCAAATCGGACCAAGCTTGGCTGGCGGGATCGTAAACGGCAACGGAAGATTGCGACTGCAAGTCGTGATCCTCGCCGGCCTTGTTCATCGCGGTGAACCCGCCGATTCGGATCACACGGTCTCCCATCGCAACCAATGCGAGTCCTTGCAGTGACGGGCCGCTGCTGAGTTTCTGCCAGCCGTTCGCTGTGTCACCGAGGTCGAGACACCAGAAACGATCCGATTGCTCATCAATCGAATACGAGTGGGCGCTGCCCGTGTGTCCACCGTAAACATAGACTTTGTCTCCCGCGATCGCCGCACCGAAACTGGTCAGTTCTTCTGGCAAATCGGGCAGGCCCGACGGCGCGACCGAGGCGCCGCTGTTCGGGTCGACCTGCGGTGCGGGCTGATTGGATTTCACAGAGTCCAATTTCCCGTCACCGATGTAAAAGGTTGCGGTTAGGTAATCGGTTGCGCTGGTGTACTGGGCGTCGTCGTAGGTTCCCTTGGCATCGTTGTCAGTGATGCTCACCATGATCGCGTTTAGGCCCGGCTCGACCTCGTCGGAGCTAAACGAAACCATGCCGATTCCGTCGGTCTTCTTCGAAGCCTCTTCGTGACCTTCTCCGCAAAACAGCTTGACTTCTGTGTCAGACATTGGCTTGCCATCGCGTAGGACGCTGACGTTCACTCCACCCGACTCGTTTGGCGTTACCACCGCTTGCATCGGAGCGTCTTTTCGAGGCGATGTCGGCCACGCCGAAGCATCACTTCCCGGCAGATGCTCGACGTGATAGGTCAGTTTCGTGCCGTGATACAAGCCGTAGGTGACGCTGCCGAAAATCTCGTGTTTCGAATTGATCGCAGCATTGCTCTTGATCCCGACAAGACTACCGCTATCGACGGCGTCCATCGCGAGCGTCGCGTCGTCGCCGTCGCACTTCAACTCGATCCCTCGCACTTTCGCCGGCATCGGGTAAGCTCGGTCGTCGGTCGATTCGCCGAACCACATCACGGCATGGCTCTGGTCGTCGGTCGCCAACCAAGGAAAGTGGGCCGACACCCGATCGCTCGCGACCGCGGTCGTCAAAAGGAACGGAAGGGCAAGGCTGCGTACTGATTTCATGATGACGTGTTGTTGTGAGAAACGTGTAAAGAAACACGACGACGAATTGAACTCCGTTGTCATTGTCCCTCGACAACTCACAATTGAGCAAGCTGTCGGCGGCGTACTTCGGTTTGATCACATTGCCTGGAGGAGGGAGGACCATCGTCAACAACCAGGCCGCCGATCGCATCAGAACGAATTTCCGTCGATAATTTCGCGGTCATTGCGTGCCCGAGAAACGTCGCAAAATCGCGGCGTCAAGTACCGAGTTCGGAACTTTTCTGAATCATTTGAGTAAGCCATGCAGAGCGGAGCGATGCACGGCACGGGACTGCCGTGAATTTGCCATGCATCGCTCCACTCTGCATGGCCTACGCGCGAGTGCCCAACTAGCTGAATTCGCCGCGGATGTAGCGTTTGGTGTCGTCCTGTTGAGGGTCTTCAAAGATTTGGTCGGTGTCGCCGAACTCGACCAGATAGCCCGTTCGTGTGCCTTCGGACGTATCGACGTACATGAACGCGGTTTTGTCGGCGACTCGCTTGGCCTGTTGCAAGTTGTGAGTCACGATCGCGATCGTGTATTTCTTTTTCAGTTCTTGCATCAGGTCTTCGATCCGCCGCGTGGCGATCGGGTCCAGCGCCGAACACGGTTCGTCCATCAGCATGACTTCGGGCTCGGTCGCGATCGCCCGCGCGATGCAGAGTCGTTGTTGTTGACCACCGGACAAAGACAGGCCACTTGCTTTGAGCTTATCCTTGACTTCGTCCCACAGCGCCGCGCCGCGCAACGCATCTTCAACTTTGGCTGCAACGTCGCCTCGGTAGCGATTGAGTCTCAAGCCGAACGCGACATTGTTGAAGATGCTCATCGCGAACGGATTGGGTTGCTGGAATACCATACCGATGTAACGGCGAACCGCGACGGGATCGACGCGCGGGTGATAGATGTCGCGGCCACGGAAATGCACTTGGCCCTCGAGGCGAAAGCCGCGGACAAGATCGTTCATTCGGTTCAGGCAGCGCAGCGCGCTACTCTTGCCACATCCCGAGGGACCGATGAATGCGGTGATGGAACCACGATCGATCGGAATGTGGCTGTCGCGGACGGCGCGAAAGTTTCCGTAATACAGGTTTTGAATTTTGCAATCGATGAGCAGCGAACCGTTGGTATCGGCGAGGATGTCGTCGACGGCGGTTTGGGTCGGAGCGATCAAGGTGGTTTGATTCCTAACGTGTTCGCGTGCGGCTCGATATCACTTGTCCGGCGATGTTGATGGCCAACACCAACATCACCAGAACCAAGGACGCAGCCCACGCCATTTCAATTTGATTCTCGAAAGGACTTCCCGAGAAGTTGTAAATAAAGACGGCAAGCGAAGCAGTCGGCTCCATCACTTGCGACTGGCCGTCCTCGAAGATCCAGTAGTTACTAAAGAGCGCCGTGAATAACAGCGGCGCCGTTTCGCCGGCCGCGCGAGCGACCGCCAGCATCACGCCGGTCAGAATTCCCGGCAGGGCGGTTGGTAGCACGATCTTGAGAGCCACCTGAGTTCGCGTGCAGCCCATTCCGATCGCGGCCTCCTTCATCTTTGTCGGCACCATCCGCATCGCTTCTTCTGCTGTCAAAACTACTGTCGGCAACATCAGCAAGGAGAGCGCCACACCGCCGGCGGGCGCCGAGTAACCCCATACCAGCACGACGGCTGCGAACGCGAACACACCCGCCAAAATCGACGGCAACCCGGTCAGCGTTTTTGCACAGAATCTGGCAACCGAGGCGGTCTTTGATGTCGGGCTAAACTCCGCCAAAAAAATCGCGGTCAGGACACCAACGGGAATTGCGATGGCTGCTGCGATCGCAACGATGACGAACGTGCCCGCAATCGCATTGCCAAATCCACCGCCGTCTTCAAACGCGGTGGGCGGCAACTCGGTGAACAGTTCCAACGATAATTTTTTTCCGCCGCGAAAGACCAGCATGAACAGGACGCTGAACAGCGGAATGCACGCCATCACGGTCGCGATGCCCGTGCAGATCGAAAGCACGACACTGATCAAAGTCCGTGGATGTCGCAGCGATCGTTCCAATCTCGGAAAGTCGACATCCTCAAATTCTTTGGTGATTTCGATCTCGCTCACGTTGCCACTCCCGCCGATCGTCGCGAGGTTTGCTGCAATATGAACGCGCCGCCGATATTGACCAGCAATGTGATGCCCAGCAGCACCAGCGCGGCGTACATCAAAACGGGCTCTTCCTTCTTGCCCGCTTCGGGGAAGTGATTGGCCAGCAGCGCCGCCAAAGTGTTGCCCGGCGAGAACAACGAGATACTCATTTGATTTGAATTGCCGACCAGCATCGCCAGCGCCATCGTTTCACCGAGCGCTCGACCGAAACCCAGAACGAGTGCGCCGAAAATGCCTTTCGCGGCAGTCGGCACAATCACGCCGAAGATGGCTTCCCAGCGCGTGGCGCCCAAACCATAGGCGGCTTCTTTGAGTTTGTTTGGTACGTTGCTGAGTGAGTCACGTGAGATCGCGGTCACCGTAGGCAGCACCATGATCGCGAGCACCAGAGCGGCGGGCAGCATGCCGGGCCCCGACAGTGATGTACCGAAGAACGGTACCCAACCCAAGTTCTCGTGCAGCCAACCAGCGGTCGGTCGCAGCATCGGGATGACAACGAAGATTCCCCACAGCCCGTAAACGACGCTGGGAATCGCAGCCAACAACTCGACGATATTTTTGAAAGCCCACTCAATCTTGCCGGGCAGAAAATCCTGAGTCAAAAAGATCGCGATCGAAATTCCAAAGAAGCCGCCGATCATCAACGCCAGCGTGGAACTGTAGAGCGTCCCCCAAATCTCTGGCAACACGCCGAATTCGCCCGACTGCAAATCCCACGTCTTCGTCGTCAAAAATCCGAGGCCATGTTCACGAATCGCGGGGTACGCTTTTCCCGCGACTTCGTAGACGATCATGAACACGAGTGCCACGGTGATCCACGCGAAGAACCGCGTGGAGCCGCGAAAGGCACGATCGACCGCGATGTCAAAACCCGACGGCGGCGATGAGATGGATGTCTCGCCGGATGGAACGTCGGATAAATTCGTCATCGACATCAATGGTGCCAAATCAATGGTGCCGGACTACTGGATCAAATCAAGTTTCTTCGTAACGGTTTCGACAACGTTCGCGGGCAGAGGAACGTATCCCATCTCCGCACTCGACTTTTGGCCTTCGGTCAGGCACCACTGAATCATGTCCTTGAGTGCCGCAGCTTTGTCAGAGTCCTCGTACTTCGCGTAGCAGAGCAGCCAGGTGTAGCTGACGATCGGATAGGCTTGATCGGCAGACGGGTCGGGCATCCAAGCTCGCATGTCATCGGGCATCTCGACACCGGCAAGTGCTGCTTCGGCGTTCTTGAGCGACGGTGTCACATACTTGCCGGCTTTGTTTTCGAGGGTTGCCATCGGCAGCTTGGCTTGTTCAGCGAATCCGTACTCGACGTAGCCGATCGCGCCGGGCGTCTGCTTGATCGTCGCGGTCACGCCATCGTTCTTTGGCGCCGCGATGAACTTGTCGCTGCTAGGCCAGTTAACAGTCTTGCCAACTCCGGGACCGTTTTTGAAGTCTTCGCTGATTTCGCTCAAGTGGCTGGTGATAACAAACGTCGTTCCGCTGCTGTCGGCGCGTTGCACGACGGTGATCGGCAGATTGGGAAGCTTGATGCCGTCGTTTGACTTTGCAATCAACGGATCGTTCCAGTTCGACACCTTGCCAAGAAAAATTCCCACGTAGGCTTCACGCGAAAGTTGCAAGGGCTTGCTCATGTCGGGAAGGTTGTACGCCAGCACCACGCTACCTGCTGTCATCGGCAACAAGACGACGCCGATATCGACTTGCGAGATTTCGTCATCGTCCATCGCGGCGTCACTGGCGGCGAAGTCAACGGTGTGCTCGATGAAGTCTTTGATTCCGCCGCCGCTGCCTTTGGCTTGGTAGTCGACTTTCACACCATCGACGGCGGCGCTGTATTCTTTGAACCAGCGTCCGTACAGTGGCGCGGGGAAGCTAGCACCCGAACCTTGCAATTTGACGTTCGCCGTCGCGGTTCCAGTCGAACCAGACGAAGCGGAAGGTGACGATGATGAATTGCAACCGGCTGCAAGCAGTCCGCACAGCATCACCAGTGAAAGCGTACGGAATCCGAAACGATGCATGGTCGATCTCGTAGAGCGTGTTGATTCGGGTAAAGCGATACGACGTTAAACGCATCGCAACGCCACCCGAAACCACCTACCCAGGGGGCATGTCCGAGCGGCACTTGCCCGTCCTTGGCCACCGGGTTGTAACGGACTGGCGCACCGCCAGGAACAGTCGTTCACGAAAAATTCACATCCCGGAATCGGGCATCCTGGAGATCTCAGATATGCCGCAAATACCCGTAAATATCGGTGTCGCGAAAAAATTGTCGGTATCGCCCGACTGACTCGAACTAGCGATAAGCGACAGCATTGAGTTCGACCGGCGTACGGCGCAATCCGCACATTCGTCAGACCTTCGCAGGCAAGACGGCTGACCAATGACATCCAGTCATCGACTTTTGTTTGACGCCGGCCCCCTGACTCGTAATCCTGTTCGTAGGGGGACGTGGTCAGAATGAGTTCAGCCGAGGCCGAGTCGCGCGAGCGTCAGATTGAAATCAAGGTGGCGCCGCGCGATGCCGACCTCGACAAAAAGTCCGTCGGCTGGCTGGGCTCGATTGCGGTGCATGCGATTGTCTTGACGATCATGTTCGTGCTGATCGCGCCGGCTGATTTCGGAGGTGTCAAATTTTTGTTGACGATGCGGCAAGTCGATCCGACCGAGAACGAACTAGAAATCGTTAAGTTAAAGCCGGCACGTGGGTCATGCGTTCGCGTGGCTCCGTTTCGCTGGAGGATCGCACCGAGACGATCGAAGTGCTCAGAGCAATCTCCAACAACTTCGAGCGAGCGCAGTTTGGACGACACGCGCAAGAGAACTTGTATCAACTGGCCACCCAGATGTTGGTCGAAGCGAAAGATACCGAGCAAACCACCGACGCCGATTCGAGGGCAGAGATCGAAAACGAAATAGACAGACTCTTCGGCGACGACCCGAGCTTGCAACGTGCCCAGAAGCTTTTGGTGATGAGTGAAACTCAGGCCGGACGAAGCCTTCTTATGGCTCAGCGTCTGGAACGGTCCAGGGGAATCGCGACGGCACTGCCAGCTTATCGCCGAGTCGTCGAACGGTTCCCCACGACACTGGCGGCAGTGAAAGCGATCCAGCGATTGGAAGATGAAAGCGTCGAAGCGGACGCAGAAATGCATGAAGCGACCTCGCAAGAACAGCTTGAAGCGGACTTCGAGCGATTGCTGCAGGCTCAATGAGCGTTCATCGATCGCCGGACGCATCGAACTCGGCTCCGCAATCCAAGACACTCATGTGCCTGCTGGGATTCCACGCGTTCATTGACGTTCTGATGCTGTGGCCCGCGTGGGTGTTCAATGTGACGGTCCTGACTGTCATGTTTTCAATCCTTTCCGCGCAGAGTTCGCTCGTCGCGATGTGGGCCGCGCTGGCACATGCACCACGGTGGTCGCGGTTCCTGCTTGCACCGCTCGCGATCATGATCAGCTTGATCCTGATGGCGAAACTGTTGTCGTGGGGAGTCGGAAGTTCTGAGTCGATCGATTGGGTGGTTTCATTACTTGTACAGACGCTTTCCATCATCATTGTGTTGTCCATCGCCCGTCGTGGATGGTCGTTCAATCTGCAAGCGCTGTCCTACACGATCGTCGTCGCTGCGATGATGTTCGCGTTCATTCGAGGCGCCCAGATTTACTGGAATTGGACGATCGAATCATTGACTTTCGCGGCGATGGCGACTCATGTCAGTGCCGGCGTGGGTTCAACCATCGTTGCCTGCGCCGGCGCATTCGCCGTCCTAAAGCAAGTCAATCCAAGCTCGCAGTCCATCATGACCAAAACAGTTGTTCGTTGGCTCGCAGCGATCTTTGCAGTCCTGATTGTTGTGATCGTCTTCCACCTGATCGTGGAGGGGATCTACGGAAAACAGACTCTCTCGATCGCAGAATCGCTGACGTTCTTCGGAACGCAGTCCGTCTGCATCGGTTTGACCTTGGTTTGTTATCGAGGATTGCGATTTCGGATCGATTAGGCCGTTTGCTGAAGCGAGGTAGGTCATGCAGAGTGGAGCGATGCATGTCATCGTTCTGTCTGCGCTGTGCCATGCATCGCTCCACTGTGCGTGGCCTACACTGTGCCTCATTGATTACTAGATTTCCCGGAACATAAATTGACGCGACCGTCCACCGCTGATTTGCCCGTCCAAGGTTGCCTGCCCGAGTTGATCGCGGCGTTGCGGGCAGGTTCGCCGGTTGTCTTGAAGGCTCCGCCGGGCGCGGGCAAGACCACCGGCGTGCCACCGGAACTGATCAGCCAAAATATTTGCGGTGACGGCAAGATTCTACTGATTCAGCCGCGTCGATTGGCCGCCCGTTCGGCAGCGGCGAGATTGGCGAGCCTCGTTGGTACGAAGCTCGGCGATCGAGTGGGATACCACATTCGATTCGACAAGAAATGCTCTCGCGATACGCAGCTCATCGCCATGACAACGGGCATGCTGCTGCGTCGTCTGCACGACGATCCGCTATTGGACGAAGTCGATTGCGTGTTGCTGGACGAATTCCATGAGCGCAGCTTGGAAGTCGACTTGGCACTGGGCATGTTGCATCGCATTCGCTCGGCGCTCCGACCCGAATTGAAGCTGGTCGTGATGTCGGCCACGCTCGATCCGAAACCGATCGCGGACTTCCTCGGTAACGCGGTCAGCATCACCAGCGAGGGCCGAGCGTTTCCCGTTGACGTTCGTTACACAAAATTGATCTCTCGCGAGCGGATCGCCGACCAAGTGGTCGAGGCGTTGCCGATGATTTTGGGCGCCACCGCCGGACACGTGTTGGTTTTCCTGCCCGGAGTCGGTGAAATTCGGTCAACCCGTCGAGCGATCCAAGTTAAACGCCTCGACCGCAACTGCGTACTGCTCGACCTGTATGGTGACTTGGCACCCGGCGAGCAAGACGCCGTGCTCGGAGAGTCATCGCTGCGAAAGATTGTCCTCGCCACGAATGTTGCGGAAACTTCGATCACGATCCCGGGTGTGACGGCGGTCATCGACAGCGGAATGGCTCGTGTGATGCGTTTCGACTCTCAAGTCGGACTACCGAAGTTGGTGCTTGAACCGATCTCGCAAGCATCCGCCGACCAACGTGCCGGGCGCGCCGGTCGAACCGAAGCCGGGATGTGTTTTCGATTGTGGCCGGCCGCGATGCACCGTAGTCGGCGACAAGTCGATACACCGGAGATTGAACGTGGCGACCTGTGCGACGCCGTTTTGACATTGGCCGCGTGGGGCGAAACCGATGTGATGACGTTCTCCTGGTTGACGCCGCCTTCGATCGAATCAGTTGAATCGGCGACTCGATTGCTTCGTCGACTCGGTGCCATCGACGAACGAGGCATCCTCACTGATATCGGAAAGCAAATGATCGGGCTACCGTTGCATCCGCGGCTATCACGATTCATGGTCGAAGCTGAGCGATTGGCGGTTGTCGATGATGCCGCGATCGCCGCCGCGCTGTTGACCGAACGAGATCCGTTTCGCGGGTCAACACCGCTGCTGTCCAAAACGGTTTCTCAGTGCGATGTCGTCGACCGCGTCGAACAAATGCACCGGTTTGTCGCGGGCCAGTCGTCGACCGTCCAAAGCACATTCGCCGCCAAGCAGATCATGCGTGTCGCCGACCAAATCCGCCGAATGGTAACGTCGTCAAAGTCATCGGAACAATCAATTGCACCGGAGATTCGCTTAAAGCAAGCTCTGCTGGCGGCGTATCCCGATCGCGTGGCCCGTCGGCGTGGCCCCGGCGACGAGCGAGGTTTGATGGTCGGCGGGCGCGGCGTGAAGCTCGATCGTGGTTCGGCTTGTCGACATGGCGAACTTTTCTTGTGCATCGACGTCGACGCGAAGGGGACCGAGGCGAGCGTGCGGGCGGCTTCGGCGGTTCAGCCCGAGTGGCTCGACCAGCGCTGGATTCGCGATGTCGATGAGCCGTTTTTTAATCCGTCGCTCAAAGCGGTCGTCTCGCGCCGGCGACGCTACTTCGACGATCTCTTGCTGAGCGAGTCACCGATAAAATGCGAACCGTCTGCCGATGTCGCGGCAATCCTGGCGCGTCACGCGGTGCTCAACATGGCGAACGTTTTTCCTTGCAACGACAAAGACGTGGCGGCTTTCATTCAGCGCGTTCGGTTTCTGGCGGCGAGAATGCCCGAATTGGAACTGCCGCCACTGGACGAGGCGGGAGTGAACGAAGTGCTGCATCAGCTATGTCAAACTCGAACTTCGATCGCCGAATTGCAAAAAGCACCGTGGTTGGATCACCTGCACGGTCGTTACGATTGGTCGGCACAACAACTGATCGAACAACACGCTCCGGCGAAGCTGAAAGTCCCCAGCGGGAACACCATGACGATTCACTACGCGGCCGATCAGTCGCCATGGATGGAGGTGCGGATTCAAGAGTTGTTCGGATGGCAGATCACACCGCGAATCGCCGGTGGCCGCGTGCCGATTCAGTTGCATTTGCTCGGCCCCAATTATCGACCTCAGCAAATAACCGAGGACCTGGAGAACTTCTGGAAAGAGACCTACGCACACGTGCGGAAAGAACTTCGCCGACGCTATCCGAAACATCATTGGCCGGACGACCCAACCACGGCGACGGCGACGCAGCGAGGGCTAAATCCGAAATGACTTTCGCGATCATCGAAGCGATCAACGTGACCCGCCGTGACGATAAAACGGAACGAATCATTTTGGATTCGGCAAGTCTGTCCGTGAATGCGGGTGAGTCCGTGGGGCTGATCGGACCAAGCGGCAGCGGTAAATCATCGATGCTCCGCTCGCTCGCCAGGCTCGATCCTGTCCTTGTTGGGTGTATACGTTTCCAAGGCACGGCGATCACTGGCAATGCAATTCCCGCCTTTCGCCGACAAGTGGCTTATCTGTCTCAGCGTCCGTTCTTGATCGAGGGCACTGTCGAACAAAACGTGTCGCTGCCGTTTTCGTTTGCCTCCGCAACCGGTTCGTTCAATCGTCAGACTGCGATTGAGTTGCTCGGCGTGCTCGGTCGGCGAGAATCGATCTTGGATCAAGACGCCATGACGCTTAGCGGTGGAGAGCAGCAATCCGTTGCACTAGTTCGCGCGATGTTGATCGAACCGGCAGTGTTGTTGTTGGACGAACCGACCGCTTCTCTGGACACACCTGCCACCCAGCGTTTTGAGAATCTTGCCAATATTTGGAAACTCGCCGATGCCGATCGGACGTGGATTTGGACAAGCCACGATGCGGATCAGGTGGCTCGAATGACCAGTCGAACCGTGCAAATGTTGGATGGGAAAATCGTCAATGAATGATCTGTCGCTAACTTGGTGGGAAGTCTCGATCGCGGCAGTGCTGTTGGTCATCAACGGGGGTATGTCGTGGTGGCTGCGATTGGGTTTGGGCCAAAAGATTGCGATCAGTGCGATCCGCATGGCCGTGCAGTTGGCGTTGCTCGGACTAGTCCTGAAACAGATCTTTGCACTGTCTAGTTTTGGTCCAATCATGCTGTTGGCCACGGCGATGACGATCATCGCCGGCTTCTCGGCGGTCAGTCGAATCGAGAACCGGTATGCATCGATCCGGATAACGACAATCATTTCGGTGTGGGCCAGCAGTTGGTTGGTCACTGCGGTGATGATCGGCCTGATCGTGCGTCCCGATCCGTGGTACTCACCGCAAGTCGTGATACCGCTGTTGGGCATGGTGCTGGGGAATTCGTTGACCGGTATCTCGCTGGGCATTGATCGGTACATCGGTGACTTGAAATCAAAGCGAGGCGAAATCGAAATGCGACTGTCACTCGGCGCGACGCGCTGGGAAGCCACCAGCGGTGTCTTCGCCACCGCCGCACGTACCGCGATGATTCCCATTCTCAATACGATGTCCGTGACTGGCATCGTCAGCATTCCGGGCATGATGACGGGTCAGTTGTTAGCCGGCGCGCCGCCGATCCAAGCCGTCAAGTATCAAATCATGATCATGTTCGTGATCGCCGCCGCGATCGCCATGGGCGTGATCGCAGCACTGTTGCTGTCTTATCAAAAATTGACAACGAAAGATCATCAACTCTATGTCAAGTGAATCCGATGCGTCCCGATCCGAATCGATCGCTTATCGTGACGGTGCGTATCAAACAACTCAGCGGCGACTTTCATGGTTCTCGCGAAGCTTTCCGTCGGTGAACTTCTACCGCAAGTTTGCTTGGAACGTCTGCCGCTCCAGCGTGAAAGCGCGTCACGGCGTTTACGACAACGTCGAGTGGAGTAGGACGAGCAATGAAGTGCTCGCGGCGCTCGAGTCGGTGGGTGTCCAGATCGAAATCGATGGTGTTGAGCACATTCGTGGCCTCGATACGCCCTGCGTCTTCGTCGGCAATCACATGAGCATGCTCGAAACGATTGTGTTGCCAGCGATCATCCAGCCGATCCGCGATGTAACATTTGTGGTCAAGCAAAGCCTGCTCGATTACCCCGTGTTTCGGCACATCGTCAAGGCTCGCACTCCGATCGCCGTCTCAAGGGACAATCCTCGCGAAGATTTCAAGTCGGTGATGGAAGGTGGATTGCAGCGGCTCCAAAATGGGATCTCCATCGTGGTGTTTCCGCAAACAACCCGCAGCAAGACGTTCGACTCATCTCAATTCAATACGATCGGCGTGAAGCTCGCTTTGCGTGCCGGCGTTCCCGTCGTGCCGATTGCGCTGAAGACCGATGCGTGGGGAAACGGTAAGCGGTTCAAAGACTTGGGTCCGATCGATCCTGCAACAACAGTTCACTTCGCATTCGGCGAACCAATCCCGATTGAGAACCGTGGAACTATTCAACATCAAGCAATCATTGACTTCATTGAGTCGAAGTTGGCTCTGTGGGAAAGGTGATCCAGGATTCAGCGATTCAAAACTGAAAATAAACGAACGGATGAAATCCTTGCGGAGCGTAGAGCACCAGTGCCCACAACATCATCGCCGTCGCAATCGGCGAATACCATGCATCGGCTGGCAATCGCATCGCTCGTCGCAGCGGGGTCGTCCATGCCGCGTGTTCGGCGATCATCATCAAAATTGCAATGATTGTTAGCGGTGGGAACCAATCGATGCCATGTTGCCATCGCAGCATGCCTTCGACGAATCGGGCTGCTGACGGCATGTCAGGACTGCGAAAGAGAATCCATCCGATCAAGACGACGCTGATGGTGATGACCCATCCCAATGGTCGTCGAAGCGAAATGCCGACAAAGCGTTGAGCGCAGAGAGCCATCCCGTGCCAGATTCCCCACAACACAAATGTCCACGCCGCGCCGTGCCACAGTCCACCCAGCGTCATCGTGATCATCAGGTTGCGATAGGTTGATGATTTTCCGGCGTGGCTGCCGCCGAGCGGAATGTAGAGGTAGTCACGAAGCCATCGCGACAGAGTGATGTGCCAGCGATGCCAAAAATCATTCATCGAAGTGGCGAGATAGGGATGTCGAAAATTGGCGGGGAAACGATAACCGAGCATTTTTGCCGCGCCGATCGCCATGTCGCTGTAGCCGGAAAAATCGTAGTAGATCTGGCCGGCATAGGCGATCGCTGCGATCCAAAGCGTTGCACCGGAGTAGAGTTCAGGGCCGGCGAAGACGATATCGGCCATCTCGCCGAGTCGATCGGCGATCAATACCTTCTTGACCGATCCGCGTAGTAGTTGCTGAAACCCACCGTAAAATTTTCTCCCCGACCATTTCGGCACCTCCGCCAACTGTGGCAATAGTTCACGAGCCCGCACGATCGGGCCAGCCACAAGTTGTGGGAAGAATGCAACGTAGAGTGCAAAATCGAGCGGTCGATCGATCGACGAAATCTTTCGCCGATAAATGTCGATCGTGTAAGACATCGTTTGAAACGTAAAGAACGAGATGCCGACGGGTAACAGGATCGGTAACGTCGCCACGTTGATACCGAGCGGGTCGATCGCACTCGAAATCGATTCGATGAAGAAGTTGCAATACTTGAAGAAGCCGAGCACGCCAAGGTTGGTCGAAACGCTCAGGATGAGCCATCGCTCGCGTGTTGCCCCATCATCGGAACGATCAATGCGTCGCCCGGCCAGGTAGTCGACCAGCGTCGAAAACATCAGCAAGCCGCAGAATCGAATGTCCCAGTGAGCGTAAAAGTAGTAGCTGGCGATAAGCAGCAAAACATTCCGCTGATCCCGCCCGCGACAAGCCCAAGCGGCGATCAGGACGACCGCGAAGAACAGCATGAACTCGGCTTGCGTGAAAATCATGGAGCAAGTCTATCGCAACCGATCGGCGATCGCGTGGGCGATGATCTGGTTGCCGACGACATTTAAGTGCCCGCTGCCGATTTGCCCATTGTGAAAACCGTGAGGCCACTGGTTTCGCGCCGCCGAGTGACGCATCTCGTCGCGCAAATCGATCACCGAGATATTTGAGTCGATCGCTGACTGCACGAGTTGTCCAAAATCGGAGTCCTCACCGTCGATTGACTTGACTTTGCCGTCGACGACTTGAGGTAGTTTCGGTGCGTAAATGATCGTGATCGAACCGACGGCTTTTCGGCGCAATGCACGAAGGCATTCGGATCGATCGGCGCCTGATACGGCGGTACTTTGTACGTCGTCGGCAGATCGTATGGATGACCTGACTGGACCGGGGCGAAATCTCAGTTTGCGGGGCATGTCGCCATCATCCGTCGCGAGATTGCGGATCGATGCTATGACGAAAGCCGGTAAATGAGACGACGCCCACTGGGTCCATGGCGACGGTGTGGGGGATGCCGGCTGATTCATCTGCAAATCGCTCAGCTCGGCGATCAAGAAAACATGGTCGGTTACGCCGAGTTGCTGCTCGGACCATTCCATTTGTCCGATCCAATCGTTTGCACGATCACCGCTTTGGGCCAGCGGAAAAACGCAAAGCCTGTTCTGGCTCGCCGATTGAGCGAGTGCGAATATTTTTTGTTCGTCCGCAACGCAAACGCCTTCGGCTTGCGAGTCGCCCCACAGCGCGACTCGCCTTGCGTCCTCGTGTGACCGGGTTGTCGTCTTGCCTGGCATTCCGTGCGGCCCGATCGACGTCGTCGCGTATCCCTCGCTGCGCCACCGATAAGACTGACCCGCCGACAGAGCCCACACGCCCCGATTGATCTCGCGAGGCAGATAGCTGCGAACAAAAATCGGCGATGTCGCGGCAATGACCAGAGTTCCAATCATTGCACCGGAGAGCCAACGTGTGAGCATTGCTCGTTCGCTTATTCTTCAGTGACGGTTACCGTCGTCATGGTGTCGCCTTGCTTGATCGCGTCAACAATATCTTGCCCTTCGATCACTTTGCCGAACACGCTGTGCTTGTTGTTCAAGTGAGGCGTGGCTCCGTGAGTGATGAAGAACTGCGACCCGTTGGTATTCGGTCCCGCGTTTGCCATCGACAGAACGCCGGGACCATCGTGCTTGAGCTCCGGATGAAACTCGTCCTCGAACTTGTATCCCGGGCCGCCGGTGCCAGTACCTTCCGGACAACCACCTTGAATCATGAAGTTGGCAATCACGCGATGGAACTTCAATCCGTCGTAAAACTTCTTGGTACACAGCTTCTCGAAGTTCTCGACCGTCTTCGGAGTCTTGTCGTCAAACAATTCGATTTTGATCGTGCCCTTGGTCGTCTCAAACGTCGCAACTTTCATGATGTATCTCTCGTCTTTTAACAGAATCGTGGTAAAGAGTGGGCGGACAACTCGGACCTGCCCGATTTTCAGTCTTTGGTCGGCACCAGATCTTCAAACGGTGCCGAGTTTTCCGTCGGTGCTTGCCCTTCATCGAACATTTCGTCGAGGTTCACGTCTTGATCAAAGCTCGGCGCCAACTCGATGGGATAACTCGTTCCATCGGTCATCACGAGCCGCGCCGACTGCATTCCGGTTCCATCACCGGACTTGTCTTGGCGAATGTAAACGGTTCCCGATCCCTTCGTTCCTGTAATCGCGAACGCCATCTCCTCGGCGCCGCCCTCGGCATTCTGTGCGCCCTGGATCGTGTCGCCCCAGCTCATGCTCATCGATTCGATGTCCCCGATGTGCTCCACAATCACGGGATTGCCATCGAGTTGCTTTTGAAACTCGCCCGCCAACATTCCAAGCCCAAACTGGGTCATCAGAAGGCTGCCGCCGCAGCAAACCAAAACGGCCAATAGACCGGTGATGCCGCAACCGAGCAACCAATACTTGGCAGTACTCTTTTTCGGCGGCGCCTGACCATAACTGGCACCGGAATTGCCTGGAGCATTGGGATTCACATCGAACGGATTGTCGGCATTCATCGACATGGAAGTCTTCCTTGTCCAAGGAGTCGCATGGTTGGGTGAGTCGCAGCGAGCATTAGAACGCCGAAGTGTGTATTGTCATAGAGACCATAATATCCCTCTTCCGCTTTTCAACATGTCAGAAGTGATGGAATCTCGATGACACCAACGCAATTAATCGTCGACCCGATCCGACTTTTTGGTGCAATTTTTGCCGTGTTCATGTCGATCGCGCCGAGTGCGAGTGCTGACACGCCGACGACCGAAATCGCCGGTCGCACGATCTCGCAATGGTCCGACCAACTCGATGATGAGGATCGTGTCGTGCGATTACGGGCGCTGCGATCGCTGGCTGCATTCGGTTCGGCGTCCCAAGACGAATTGATCGGAACGCTTGAACATTCCGATGCTGCGATGCGGTATGTCGCCGCTGTCGCGCTGGGGGATCTCGGCGAACCAGCAACGTCATCAGCGAAGAAGCAATTGAAAAAGATGGCGAAAAGTGATTCGTCGCTTGCCGTGAAGAACGCGACCGCATACGCGCTGTGTCGAAGCGGACTCGTCGACGAATACTTGCCCCAATTGATCGACAGTTTTTCTTATCCGGAACGAGGCATGGCGGTCGGGATGATCGATTTGGTTGCCAAAATCGGATCGCCTGCGTCCGCCGCACTTGAACCGCTGGAAAAGCTAATCGTCGACAACCCGCCCAGCGGAAAAGGTGATTACCACATCGGTGGCGCCGCGAGACAGGCCGCCCGCAAAATTCGAGGAGATGTGAAATGAGAATGATATTGTTTCACTTGATTTGCCTTCTGTCAATTTCGAGCACGTTTGCCGCGGATCGACCCAACATCCTGTGGATCAGTTGCGAAGACATCTCGCCGAACGTTGGTTGCTACGGCGATCCGCATGCGGTCACCCCGAACTTGGATCGGTTGGCCAGCCAAGGCGTTCGATTCAGTCACGCGTTCACTCCCGCTGGCGTTTGCGCAGTTGTCCGCAGCGGCGTGATCACGGGTATGTATCGGCCATCGATCGGGTCGCAACACATGCGCAGCCGCATCATTCCGCCGCCCGATGTGAAGGCGTTTCCGGAACTGTTGCGAGCGGCCGGTTACTTCACTACCAACCGTTCCAAGACGGATTATCAATTCGAGCCGACGCCGAGCATCTGGGATCGACAAGGTGACAAGCACAACGATTGGCGGGAACGCAGCGACCCTAAACAGCCATTCTTTTCCGTTATCAATATCACGGAATGTCACGAGAGCCAGATTCGTCATAGCGAGCAACAGCATCGCAAGGTCATCGAGTCGATTGGTGCCGAGTACGCTCACAACCCAATTGCTGTCGCCGACACGATTCCTGACTATCTGCCCAACACTTCGGCGACACGAAAGAATTGGGCTTGGTATCAAGACAACATCACGTTGATGGACAAAATGTCCGGTGAGATCCTCGACCGCCTCGAAGAAGATGGGTTGGCCGACAACACTCTGGTCGTCTTCTGGAGTGATCACGGCATGGGAATGCCTCGCGGTAAGCGGTGGATTTACGACACCGGTACTCACATTCCCATGATTCTGCGTTGGCCCGGAAAGGTCGATGCCAACGCGGATCGCAAAGACTTGGTCAGCGTGCTCGATCTGCCGCCGACGATGTTGAGTGTCGCCGGCATCGAGGTGCCAGGCAACATGCATGGCCGAGTCATTGTTGGTGAATCGACGCAAAACGAGCCGCCTTACTTGTTCTTCCATCGTGATCGCATGGACGAAGTCTATGAATTGCAACGAGGTGCTCGTGATCGCCGTTGGAAATACATTCGCAATTACGAGCCAAAACAAACGTATGCCGAGCATCTCGATTACATGGACGAGATGTCAGCGATGCAAGATTGGCGGCGCCTCGCCGCCGCCGATCGACTCTCGGGCGGACAAAAGAATTGGTTCCAAACGCCCAAACCGATCGAAGAACTCTACGACACCGAAAAAGATCCTTGGGAGTTAAGCAATTTGGCCGAACGGCCTCCATACGCCGCGCGACTCAAACGAATGCGTGAAGCCACCGAAGCTTGGCAAGTCCGGATCGGCGATACCGGGATGGTTCCCGAAGCCGTGTTGATGGAGGAAATGAAGCCACGCGGTAAGACTCCGACAACCTACGATCCGTCGATTCAAATCGCCAAGGGTGTCGTATCAATCAGTGGACCCGAGGGCTCATCGGTCGTATACCAAATCAACGTCGACGAGAAATGGAGCGATTGGAATCTGTACACGAAATCGTTCAAGTCATCCGGGGCAATTCGGGCTCGCGCATGTCGACTCGGATATAACGATAGCCAAACTGTCGAACGCAAAGAATGAAAATCGGCTATTCGTGTCGCGGAGCGATAGCTGAGCATGAAAATACTCTCCCAAAAAGTGATGAACCCTATGAAAAAACTTGTAAACCCGCATTATTCACCGAGCGCATACTGGCGGTAGAAACCATCGCGTGAAACGCTACGTTTAACGGTTCATCACAACCAACTCAAACGTAAAGCAGGATCACGCGATGGGTGAACACCAAGGTAACCTTTTTGAGCCCCAGT
>JBGSLZ010000005.1:0-127083 GCA_041740415.1 Rubripirellula sp. | reverse complement strand
ACAGGAAACCAATGACCGAAACCACCCCGTCCCGCCGCCCGATGATCGAGGCGATCGGCTTGAGCAAGTTTTATGGTCCGTTTGCTGCCGCCCGCGACGTCACGTTCAGCGTCGGCGAAGGCGAATTGGTCGCTTTTCTCGGACCCAACGGCGCCGGCAAAAGCACCACCATGAAGATGCTGACCGGATACATCGCCTCGAGCGAAGGATCCGCCCGCATCGCCGGCCACAACATGATGGAAGACCGCATCGAAGGCAGTCGACACCTCGGATACCTGCCCGAAAACGGTCCGCTCTATCCGGAAATGACGCCCTACTCGATGCTCGAATTCTTCGCGGACGCTCGCGGGATGACCAAAGCACTCAAAAAAGATCGCATCGAAAAAGTCGTCGACATCTGCGACCTGTCCAGCGTCATGTACAAAGCGATCAGCAAGCTGTCCAAAGGTTTCAAGCAGCGGGTCGGTATGAGCCAAGCGCTGCTGCACGAACCCGACGTGTTGATCCTGGACGAGCCGACGGCCGGTTTGGACCCGAACCAGATCCGCGGCGTCCGCGCGACGATGAAGCGGTTGAGCGAAACGAAAACGATTCTGCTGAGCACGCACATTTTGCAGGAAGTCGAAGCGATGGCCGATCGTGTCATCCTGATCAACGAAGGCCGATTGGTGTACGACGGAAACGTCGCCGACCTGCGAACCGTCGGCAGCGGCGACCTCAACGACGCCTTCCACACACTGACTGCTTAGCCGTGGCTCAGCGACTCCGTTCGCGGAGAGTGCCGTAGCTCCGCGACTCCGTTCGCGGAGAATATTTAGAATCGAGGTACTCTCCGCGAACGGAATCGCAGAGCCACATTTTTCCCCAACTTAATAAGGTCCCATGGCGCTCAATAACGTCACCACCGCTCTGCTTAGCCTGCTCGTTTACGACCTCGTATTCCTGCTGATCCTGGTCGCCGTCGTCGCTCTGCTTGCCGGCACGAAACGGGCCGCCTTCGCGGTCATGAAACGCAACTTCGTCGGCTACTTCAGCAACCCGACGGGCTACGTTTTCCTGTGCATCTTCGTGTTCCTGACGTCGGTTGCCGCGTTCTGGCCGTACGAATTCTTCAACCAGAACCTCGCCACGCTGGACCAGCTCAACGGTTGGTTCCCGCTGATCATGCTGATCTTCATCCCCGCGATCACGATGAGCATCTGGGCCGAAGAAAAACGCCAGGGCACCGACGAATTACTGCTAACGCTGCCCGCCGACGACTTCGACATCGTGATCGGCAAGTACATGGCCGCCGCCGCGATCTTCACCGCGTCGCTATTGTTCAGCCAAGTCAGCACGTTCACGACGCTGGCGATTTTGACCGAAGGACAGCTCGATACCGGGCTGATTTTCACCAGCTACTTAGGTTACTACTTCGTCGGTCTGACCATGATCGCGATCGGCATGATCGCGTCGTTCTTGACCGGCAACTTGACGGTCGGTTTCATCTTGGGAGCACTGTTCAATGCGCCGCTGGCGTTCGCGTCGCTGGCCGAATCGGTCAGCCCGACGCAACAAGTCGCCGGCTGGATCGCCGCCAGCGGGATTGCTCGTCCGTTCGATGACTTCGGCCGCGGTGTCGTCAGCATCTCGTCGGTGATTTACTTTGTCTTGGTCGCCACGGTCGCGCTGTACGTTTGCATGGTGCTGATCGGACGTCGTCACTGGACCGGCGGCAAAGACGGCAACACGATGGCGTGGCATTACATCGCCCGAGTCGTCGCGCTCGCCGTGATCACAGTCGCCGCCGTGGTTCTTTTCCGCAACAAAGACGTGCTGCGCCATGACTTCACCGAAGGCAAAGTGTCGTCGCTCGCGCCGGCGACGAAGAAGCTGATCCGCGAACTCGATTCGGATCGCCCGATCGTGATCGACGCCTTCATCAGCAAAGACATTCCGGAAGTCTACGCGAAGACGCGCTACGAACTGATCAACCTATTGAAGGAGTTCCGCAGCGAAGCGGCGGCCCGCGGTCGCGAAATCGAAGTCAACTTGTATGACGACATCGAACTGTTTTCCGACGAAGCCGCGCTCGCCGAAGAACGGTTCGGTATCACGCCGCAGAGTCGATTGGTGAAGGAGCGTGGTGCTCAGCAGCAGAAGCAACTGATCATGGGCGCCGCATTCAAATCGGGGCTCGAAAAAGTCACCGTCCCGATCTTCGAATACGGCATCCCGGTCGAATACGAACTCGTCCGCTCGATCAACACCGTCGCCTCCGGTGCCCGCCAGCGATTGGGCATCGTCTCGACCGACGCGCGGCTGATGGGCGGTTCGATGATGTCGGGCATGTCGATGCAGCAAGTGCCGCGACATCCGCTGATGGACGAACTTGGCAAACAGTACGACGTCGAAGAAGTCGACTTGAATTCGCCGGTCTCACCCGGCGTCTTCGCGGCGCTGTTGTGCGTTCAGCCATCGTCGCTCGCGCCGCCACAATTCGAGCGATTGCTCGAAGCTGTCCGCGCCGGCGTTCCGGTTGCGATCTTTGAGGATCCTGCACCGGTCGGAGCGGGCTACATCACGCCGACCGGCATACCCAAAGAAGCGCCCGGCGGAATGTTCGGTGGCGGTGGTCCTCAACCCAAGGCCGACATTCGCCAACTGTGGGACCTGCTCGAACTGAACGTTCCGGGCCGACCAGGCATGCAAGGGATGTACTCGCCGGATTTGGTTTGGCAACAACACAATCCGTACCCGACGCTGGATGACCAAGCGAACGAGTTGTGGATTTTCATCGACGAAGAAGCCCCCGGCGCCGCCGAGGGTCAAGCGCTCTCGCAAGACAACCCGATCACATCGGGCATGCAAGAAGTACTGGCGATCGTGGCGGGTGCGGTCGAAGTGAAATCGGGTGCGACGATGACTCATACGCCGCTGTTGCAAACGGGCGGACTGAGCGGTCTGATCGACGGTACGAAGATGCAGCAAATCATGTCGCGTCAAACCAACGTCGCTCGAGAAACGAAGGGACTCAAGCCGTCGATTCCGATCGCGATGGCGATTGAGGGCAAGGCGGCGATCGAAGGCAAAGCGGTTGAAGCTGATAAGGACGTGCCCACCGCGCCGGCGATGAAAGCCGTCTACGTCGCCGACACGGACATGATGTTGCCAGAATTCTTGATGATTCGCGCCGACCCGAACGTGGTCACCGAAGCTCGGTTCCAGTTCCAAAACGTCACGTTCGTTCTGAACTGCATCGATTGGCTGACCGGCCAATATGACTTCATCGAAGTCCGCAAGCACGAACCGATTTTTGCGTCGCTGAGGATGATCGATTCGGTCAAAGAAGAAGCCCGCACGCTGGTCCGCGAAGACAGCAAGGCGTTCCAAGATCAATACTTGGCCGAAATTCGCGACGCCGAAGAGGCCCAGGAAACGCGACTGAAACAGTTGAGCGAAGAAGTCGAAAAGTTGCAGAAGCAGAACGCCGACGGGAATGTCTCGCGAGCCGAATTGCAAGCGAAGTTGCAGACCTTCCAAACTCAACAAGAACTCGAGCAACGTAAACTCGACGTTCGACGCACCAAACTCGAACGCGACCGGGAATTGAAGGTCCGCGACATCGAGCGGACGGCGGCCGACGAAGTCACGAAGATCCAAAGCAAAGTCAAAGCGGCGGCGGTGACGTTGCCGTGCATCCCACCACTCGTAGTCGGAGTGATCGTGTTCGCGGCCCGAAGACTGCGAGAACGTGAAAACATCAGCAAGAGCAGGCTGAAGTAGCGGGGAGCTAGGAGCTTGGAGCGGGGAGAAGAATGAATCCCGCTCTTAGCCCTTCTTGCTTTTCCGCCGCCTGCAATTTTTCCTCCAAGCTCCTCGCTCCCAGCTCCAAGCTAAAACCTCTCCCATGAACGAAACTAAGAAAACTGGACTCTTCTGGGGCACTGCCGTCATCACGGCAGCCATCGCCGCGATCGTTGCCTGGCCCAAAACGGTCATCAACGATGACGTCGGTCCAGGACAAATGTTGTTCGAAACGTTTGTCGATCCGTTGGCCGCTACCAACATGAAGATCGTGACGTTTGACGAAGCGCAAGGGACACTCGACAGCTTCGAGGTTCGCAAGGACAAGGAATCCGATCAATGGACGATCCCGTCCCGCGAGGGCTACCCCGCCGACGCGATCGAACAGATGAAGGACGCCGCCAACGCGCTCGTCGGTGTCAAGATTCTCGATATCCAAACATCCAACGCCGAAGACCATGCCGGATTGGGCGTCAAAGAACCGAAGCTCGAGAGTTTGGAAGTCGGTGACGAGGGCGTCGGTCGTTTGGTGACATTCAAGAACGCAACCCAAGAAACGCTGGCGTCGCTGATCATCGGCGACGCGCTCAAGGATGATCCGACCAAACGCTACGTCCGCATCCCCAACCAAGACCCCGTTTACGTCATCAAATTCGACGAATCGCCGCTGACGACGAACTTCCGCGACTGGATCGAAGACGACCTGTTGCAACTGAGCAGCATCGATATCGAAACGCTTGAGCTGAAGGATTATACGGCGACGTTGGGTCAACGAGGCATCTCGCTCAGCCGCAAATACACCGCCGATATCGCGCTCGATGGCGCGACATGGAAGCTGAACGAGCTGCTCGATTTTGACCCGAAAGATCCTCGAGTCGAACCCAAGAAAGTCGAAAAGCTCGAAGACGAAAAACTCAACACGACCAAGCTGAACGATCTGAAGAACGCGCTCGACGATTTGAAGATCGTCAACGTGTACCGCAAGCCCGAAGGCGTCAGCGCGACGCTGAAGGCGAGCAAAGATCTGCTGTCCGACCAAGACGCGATCGCGTCGTTGGCACAACGTGGTTTCTACCCGATCGACGTCGGCCCAGATGGTGAAGCAGAGATCCTCTCGGCCAACGGCGAGATGAGCGTTTCGCTCAAGGACGGCGTGAAGTACCTGATCCGTTTCGGCAACATCGCCGGCGTCAGCGGTGACGATAAGGCGAAGAAGGACACCGACGAAGCGGTTGAGGGTGACGAGAAAACGCCGGTGGGCGGAGTGAACCGATATCTGTTCGTAACGACGATGGTCGACGAGTCGAAGTTTCCACCGCCAGAGTTGAAAGAGATTCCGAAGACGCTGGAGGATCTCGACGCGATGCTCAAGAGCGAAGAGCTGGGAGCGAAGAGCGAGGAGAAGGAAGTGCTGAACCCGCCGGTTGTTGAGGAGAAGAAGGAAGAGCCGGCTGCTGAAGAAGAACCAGCCGATGCACCGGAGATGAAGAAGGAAGAGGCGGAATCGGAGATGTCTGCCGAGGAAGCGGCGGAAGAAGTGACGGAGAAGCCCGAAGTGCCTGAAGCGAGCGAAGTGCCTGAAGCGAGTGGCGAAGCGGAGACCAGCGGCGAAGGCGAAGCGACCGGCGAAGGTCAGGCCCAAGACGATGAAGCTGTAGCCGAAGAAAAACCGGTTGTTGAAGCAGAAAAACCGGTTGTTGAAGAAAAGCCGGTTGTTGAAGAAGGAAAGCCGGTTGTTGAAGAAGGAAAGCCGGTTGCCGTGGAAGAACCTGCTGCTGTGAAGTTGACCGACGAAGAGTTGCGAGAGCGACTTGAAGCTGAGCAGGAGAAGATCACGAAGGAGAACCAGCGCAAGCTGGACGCGCGGAAGGACCAGCTCGACGCAGCCAAGCGGAAGGTGCGAGAACTCAACGAGCGCTTCGCCGACTGGTACTACGTGATCCCGGAAGACACGTACGGAAAGCTTCACATCGGACGAGAAAACCTGTTCGAGTCGGCAGCCGCAGCAGCCACTCCGCCACCACCAACCGGCGGCCCGCAGTTCAACTTCAACAATCTGCAAGGCGGCCCGGGCAACTAAGAGTTTCATCCCGAAGGGATAGCAGCCATTAGCCGAATCAACGAGAGCACCATCGCGTCAAGTCGTTTCAAGAAGAGTTGATTGAGATGCTTGAAGTTGCGGGTGTTGATCAACCGCCTTTGGGGTCGAACAGCCCGTCGGTTCGCGGATTCCGTGGGTGCTGCTAGCGCGACCCAGGGCTAATAGTTAATCGCCTTCGGCGTAGGGAAGCTAGCGCGACGCCATGGCTGATCGCTGAAATCCTTCGCGGCGTAAACAAATTCCGCTTGACACGCCGCCGACGCTGTGTACTATTACGGCAGTACACAACACGCGTGCGGGTGAACTATGTTTTTCTCCATCGATCCGTCCGGCGACGCGCCCATCTACGAACAGATCGTTCGCCAGGTCAAGCTGGCCGTTGCGGATGGCGTTCTGGTCGGTGGTCAAATGGTTCCCAGCGTTCGGCAACTCGCCGCCGAACTGGCGATCAACCCCAACACGATCGCGCGGGCCTATACCGAACTCCAAAACGATCTAGTTTTGGAGCCTCTGCGCGGACGAGGCATGATCGTTCGTCGCGACGCGATCGCCCGTTGCACCAAAGCCCGCAATTCTCTGGTCGCCGACGGCGTTCGCCGTGCGCTGGCCGATGCGATCTCGGGCGGCATGACCGCGGATGAACTCCGCGATCTGTTCGAGACTGAACTCAAGAAACAAACACCTGCACCGGAGTGAACCCACCGTGACTTCTCCCGTCATCCGACTCGAAAACGTCAGCAAACGATACGGCCACACTCAGGCGCTCGACCGCGTTTCGCTGGAGGTTCCCGATGGAGTCGTGTTCGCATTGCTCGGTGAAAACGGCGCCGGGAAGACCACGATGATTCGCATTCTGACGGGCTTCGTGGAGCCCGATTCGGGAAGCGCATCGGTGCTGGGGCACGACGCCAGCACCGATTCGATGTTGATTCGCCAATCGGTCGGTTACGTGTCCGACGCGCCGGCGCTGTACGACTGGATGAAGGCCGAAGAGATCGGATGGTTCACGTCCGCATTCTACGACGAAGGATTCTCGATGCGGTATCTCGAATTGCTGGCGGCGTTCGACATTCGCACCGGCGTTAAATTGAAAGACATGAGCAAGGGGCAGCGGGCGAAGGTCGCGCTGGCGCTGGCGACTTCTCACGACCCGCGACTGTTGATTCTGGACGAACCTACCAGCGGTCTCGATCCGATGGTGCGGCGTCAGTTTTTGGAATCGATGGTGGACCGCGCGGCATTGGGGCGGACGGTGTTGTTGTCGAGTCATCAAATCAGCGAAGTCGAACGGGTCGCCGATTGGGTCGCGATCGTGCACAAGGGAAAACTGCGAGTCTGCGAACCGCTCGATAGTTTGCGGTCATCGACGTCGATCGTGACGTTGACGATGGACGACTCCAGCGCCGTCGTTGCATTGCCGGGCGGCGAAGTGATTTCGGAAATCCAGAACGGGCGTCAAATGCGATGGGTCGTCAAGAACCTGCCTGACGATTGGCAGTCGGTTTGGGGCGAAAACAGCGGTGCGACAAACATCTCGTCGGTGCCGGCGACGTTGGAAGAAATCTTCGTGGCCGTGTGTGACGATCGAGCTCGCGCGGCCCAAAGCGTGGGAGTTCGCGGATGAATCGTGTACAAGTATGGCAACGATTGCTTTGGAAAGATTTTGTGCTGGTCCGACCGCTCCTGATCGCGGTACTGGGCGTGATCGTTGCCTGGCCGTTGATGATTCTGCTGTTGAGCCTTTTCGCCGATATGTCTCACCAAACCGCTATCCGTATGGCAATGATGTTGTGGATCTTACTTCCCAATTTGATGGCGCTCGGCGCGCCGGCGATGATCGTCGGCACGGAAGAAGAAGCCGGAACGCTCTCGTGGCTTCGCACCCTGCCCGTTCGCTGGCAGCGAGTGGCGGATAGCAAATTTTTGATCGCAATGATGTCCGTCATTTTCGCATGGTTGCTTGCCTCGTTCGCATTGTGGGTCACTTCGTTGATGTGGCCGCCGACAGGTTCTTCGCTGGATTCGTTCACCAGTAGTTTTACGTCGTGGGCGAGCATCGGTCAGTCCGTGTTCTTCACGATCGCGTTGCTGTTGTGTGGATTCGTGACCGCGTATCTGATCCGTTCGCCCGTCGGCGGGCTCGTCGCGCTGGTGCCGTTGGTCTTGGCGGTATCGTTTTTAATGGTTTGGATTGCCAACAAGGTGATGGGCGATTCGTTCGGATCGTATTGGCCCGGTATGCGGGCCCCGGTATGGCGATGGATTTTGTTGGTGCTGGCCGAGTTGTTGGTGTTGGTGGCAGTGTTCTTCGCGCAGCGATGGCTGGCGAAACGGCGACTGTCGATGACGGAGTTTTCAATTTACCGTCACATCGACAACGCGAGCCGCAAGGAAGCCTATCGACCGCCCGCTGCGATCAGTTTGCTGAGACCATCACGCGCCGTTGCAATGCTTTGGCAACAGTGGCGACAAGTTCGCTGGCCCGTCATCGGCATGATCTCCGTTGTCGGTCTGTTCATTTTGATGTCGGCATTGAACGATAAAACCCGCGACAATCGCTTGCCGGTGATGACGATGACCGACTTCACCGTGCCCCTCACGGTGTTGGCGTTGATCTGGCTCGGCGCGATGACGTTTTATGGCGACTCGGTTCGCCGCCGCTGCGCGTTTTACGCCGATCGCGGAATCTCGCGAACCACCGTTTGGTGGACACGGCTGTTGCCGACATTCGTCCCGGCGATCGCATTGATCGCGGTCAGTGTCGCGGTGCTGACCGATAAGCAGAATCCGTTTGAATCCCAGCTATCTTGGACAGCTTTTTTCTTCTTGCTGTACGCATTCGGAGTCCTTGTGTCGCAGTGGAGCAAGCGACCGATTTTGAGTTTCTTCGCGGCGCCGGCCTACGCGGGATTCACGATGTCGTGGCTGGGTGTGTTCATGATGTCCTACGTCAGCTACGTCTGGGCGGTGCTGTTGGCGACGCCGGTTGTGTTGCTCGCGACCCGACGGTTGACGGGTCGCTGGCTCGATGGGCGACTCGATCGTGGTTTCACCTTCCGTGTGATCGGCTGGACCGGCATTGCGATCGCCCTGCCGATGATCACGGTCCTAGCGATCCGATGGTCGGGGACACCGCCGATGATGAAGGAATGGCGAGCCACGATGACGGCCAGCGAAGTTACCCCACCGACTCGGCCCGGCACGCGTTGGTCAGGTGGTCAACCGTACTCGCCGAACATCTCGATCACGGCGATGCAACCGACTTCCTACGCGGACGAAGCGATCGACGAAGACATCGATGGCCGGTTGGAAGACGAGTTGGCGGACGAAAAAGGTGTCGGCCGGCATGTCACCTTCATCGAATTGCGAGCGCTGATCAACGGCCGGGGAACCGACGAGCAGGTTCGAACAGCGACCGAAGTGTTATTGAAGTGGTCCAGGCGAGTTCGTGAGATGGTGGTTGCGGGCGAAGAAGGTTTACCGGGGTTGATGACCGTTGCCGAACCTGCGGAGCAAATGGCAAAACGACGCATGGCGGTTTCCGGTGACGAGTTCACGAACAAACTGCCCAGTGAGGAACTGCGCCGCCAAGCGAGGCGGACTGCCGTGATTGCTGAATGGAAGAATTACCAGCGGCAAGGTTGGGATGACATATCGGGCTACCCGACATTCAAATCCTTTGCCGATGGCTACGTGCTCAATCAATTGCAGAATCGAAATTGGATCGAGCAGAATCGGGCGGATCGGAACATTGATCGGATGACGAAACTGTTGTTGGATCAGATCAACAGCGACGAATTGTTCCGCGATCCGGCAGTGTTGAAGGAGTGGCGCGACGCGTGGAATGAAGCCCAGTCGGGGCCACGGGCAGACCAATCGGGTTACCACGAACTGTCGTCGAAGTTTAGCAACTGGGTAGAAAATTTGCGATGGTAGCAGGCACTTTCCGAGTGCCGTTGCCATTGAAGCGTGGGCGTTTGCGAACAGCACACGGCGTGTGCCTGCTACTGTGTTCTCACCAATTCGATTGCACCGGCTGCGATCATTCTCTCGCTGATGCGATCGGCTAACTCGATTGCTCTGTCGACGCCTTCGATCTCGCCCGCTTCATCGATGCGCTCTTGGCCATCGGGACTCAGCGCTACCGCCGACATCTTCAGCATCGTTCCGTCGACGTGCGCATAGGCGGCGATTGGTGCGAGGCATCCGCCGTGAAGCGAAGACAGCAACCGTCGCTCGGCGGTCACCGCGGCGCGGCTGGCGGGATGATCTAGCCTAGTGATCGCGGCCAGTGCGTTTTTATCGCCGGTGCGAACTTCGATCCCGAGCGCGCCTTGGCCCGGCGCGGGCAGCATCTCGCTGAGCGCGAAGTGATAGCGTGGCAATTCGGCCATCTCCAGTCGCACCAGTCCGGCGTCGGCCAGCACGATGGCGTCGAAGCCGGCGTCGAGTTTGCTGAGCCGCGTTTGCACATTGCCTCGGATCGGTTCGATTCGCAAATCGGGTCGGCGGCTGAGTATCTGGGCCGCCCGACGCCGACTGCCCGTGCCGATGAGCGCGGAGTTTGCGAGGTCGGCGAGAGATGGAATAGAGGTGGAATTCTCCGCGAACGGAGTCGCGGAGCCACGTTTTGTGACCAGGCAATCGGCGACCGTTTCGCGGATCGGCACTGCGGCTAGGGTGAGCAACTCGTTGACTTCTGTCGGCAGATCTTTGAGCGAATGGACGGCCACGTCGGCTTCGTCGTCGAGTAAGGCTTGTTGGATTCGTTTGGTGAACACGCCGACTTCGCGTTTTTCGCCGTCCGCGGGCGGCAGATCCAGCGGCCGCATGTCGGTGTCACCGCTGCTGACCATCGGCACCAAAACCGTGTCCACGCCCATCGCGCCGAGCAACGCGGCGACGTGATGTGCCTGCCAAAGTGCAAGCGGGCTCTGGCGAGTAGCGATTCGAAGCATGAGGAGTGAAGGTTTCAGGTGACAGGTATCAAGAAAGCAAAATAATGGGGGGAACGATGTCCGGCTCCGAGCGTTATGATAACGTCGTCTCCAAAAACCTGTTACCTGACACTTGTTACCTGACACCTACTCCCCTTGTCTTCCAGCGACAACTTTCCGATCAACGAAGATCCAACGCGTGATTATGCCAGCGTCAATGGAGAAGGCGAATCGTTGGGTTTTTCGGGCGGCAGCGGTGGCGGTCGCGATTCGACTGACGATGTCCCCGAGAAGCTCGGCGACTACCGAATCCGCGAACTGGTCGGATCGGGCGGGATGGGCAACGTCTACTTGGCCGAGCACACCCGGATGGGCCGGATGGTCGCGATCAAGATGTTGCCGATCGAACGGATGAAGGACGAAGTTGCGGTCGGTCGCTTCTACGAAGAAGTTCGTGCGGCGTCGCGGTTGATGCACCCCAACATCGTGACTGCCTTTGACGCTGGTGACGACGACGGCATTCATTACTTGGCGATGGAGTTCGTCGACGGCGTGACGTTGACGCGGTGGGTCGCGATGCGGGGACCGCTGAGCGTCGGTGAGACGGCCGGCATCATTCGACAAGCGGCGTTGGGTTTGCTGCACGCTCACCGCGCGGGCATCATTCACCGCGACGTCAAACCGGGCAACCTGATGCGGGCGTCCGATGGCACCGTGAAAGTGTTGGACCTCGGTTTGGCGCGGATCAACGAAGTCGAGCTGACATCGGTCGCCGACAATCCAACTGCCGAAGTAGAAGACGATCCGACGAAGAGCAGCAAGGGCAGATTGGTCGGCACGTTGCCCTTCATGTCGCCGGAACAACTCGAGGACGCTGACAGCGCCGATGCGCGAAGCGACATCTATTCGCTTGGCGCGACGATGTACTTTTTGTTGACCGCCAGCCCGCCGTACGTCGGCGAGTACCTCGATCAAGTCTATGGGCATCGCCACGGCGAGATTCCCGATCTGATGCAAGCTCGCGGCGATGTCGACGTGCACTTCGCGAACATCTTCACTCGGATGATGGCGAAGAAACCTGAACAACGCTACGCATCGCTGGACGAAGTGATCGATGACTTGAGCGATTACGTCAGCCACGCCGACGCACCAGTTTGGATCTCCGAATTTTCGCAGCGAACATTGGGAACCGACGCATCGACGTTGGGTCTGACGTCGACGCAAAACGGCGGATCGACCGACGGCGCGATCGCGAAGGTGTTGGCGATTGACTTTGGGATGTTTTACAGTTCTTGCGCGACAGCATCTCCGTTGGGCGGCGTCGAGCTGCTCGCCAGTGGCGGTGGTGATCAGATGCTGTTCCGGATGGCGCTGGCGACCACGGACGACAACCGCATCCTGTACGGCAACGACGCCATCGAGCGGCGCAGCGAACATCCGCACAGCCTGCTGCACTGTTTGCCGATGTACATCGGAAAGCCGATCGTCGATCGCAAAGTCGCGGGTCGATCGTGTCCGCCCGAAGTCTTGATGGCGATGCTGCTGCGCCAGATCCGCTTGAACGCTTGGCCGGGCGACGTGATGCCGCATGCGATCGCGATCACGGTGCCGTCGAGTTACGATCAGTTGCACCGGAGAAGCATTTTGCAGGCCGCGTCGATGGCCGGATTCAAATCGGTTCGTCTGGTCGATCGCTCGATCGCCGCCGTGCAGTCTCTGATGATCGACAGCGAAGGACATGCGGTCGCCGACCCGATGCGAGATTCCGGCTTGAAGGGACTCGATCACGATCGCGATCAGACGGTGCTGTTTGTGGGCGTGACGGGACAAGCGACGGAGATTGCGGTGGTACGCCGCGACGCCACACGTCTGCACCCGCTCGCCACGTCCGGTCACTGGCACACCGGCAGCCTGCGGTGGCTGCACAGGTTGGTCGATTTGGCGGCGGCAGCGTTCTCCGTTTCGCACGGGATCGACCCGCGACGTACACTCAAGACTGCGGCGCCGCTGCAGATCGCTTGCGAGCGGGCGATGAACACGATGCTAATCGCGGGCTCGGCGACGATCCGATTGACGATCGGAAAGCGAGACAAAACGGTAACGATCGAGCGTGACGATTGGATCGATGCTTGTGACGATCTGGTAGCCGGAATCTTAGCAGCGATCCGCCGCGCATGCGAACAGGCGTCAGTTCGATTGAGCGACATCGATGTCTGCGCGACGATGGGCGCGGTGATGCGAATCGCGGCGGTTCGCGACGCTGTGACCGTGGGACTGCGGAGCGGCGTCGAGCGGATGGTACTCGATCGGGCCGACGTCGCCAGAGGAGCAGCAGTTTGTTTGGCGGCCGAGTTGCCCGGACGTGGCGACATCGCCATGCCTCCGCGCGGCGTCACCAGCCAGGCGATCGGCATCGTGATCGAAGATGCGAAGGGTCGTCGGCGAATCCTGCCGATCATTCCGCGCGGCACCGTGCTGCCCGCACGAACGAATCGTCGCTTGACGATTGGCAAGAACCGCACGTCGATGACGCTATCGCTTGTCGAATCTTCGGGCATCAATGGCGACGATTGGCATTCGCTCGGGCGTTACGAAATCAAACTCAGCGAAAAAGAATCAACGCCTGCGAACAAGCCGAAATCGCGGACGATCGGATTCGAGATCAACGTCAACGGGTTGTTGACGGTACGGGCGCAATCACCCGGAGCGTCGGCGAGCACGAAGATGCCACCGCTGCCGACACCGGCACTCTCGGACGACGACATGGCCCATTGGACCCGCTGGATGGATGGAGTGCGATAACCCACCTATCGCGGGGATCTGCAGTTGTCGATTCGGTTTACGCGAATCGGAGTTCTGGGGCGTTGGCGACGGCTGCCGACCTCAAAGGTGGTGTCCACCACCTGAGGACTTGTTCACTTTTGAGTGAATTGGAGCCGTCAATGTCTCACAATCGGCAAACTCGATAAGGCCTCACTGCAAGGTCTCTCTAAACAGCCGGATTTGCCCATACGTTGCACTTTACGTGGTTAACGCTTCACACGTAGTCGATGTATTCAGTGCATCGAGTTCCTCTTTGCCAGTAAGCACAGCTTCCACGGATTGACATCCGAGCTTGCCTGGCGTGTGGCGGAACCTCGCTCACAAGTTGCCGGTGCCGGAGCATCGGTGTTTTTTCAAGCTACGTCCAACGCAACCCCTCCGGTTGCAATCTGTGGAGATTTAACGATGAGAAGGCTGTGGTTATTGCCGGCCGTTGCGATCATTGCGATCGTTTCGGGCGCGAAGTCCGCTAGCGCTGCTTATTGCGGTGCGATCAGCTATCAAGGCTGTAGCGATTGTGGATCGAACGTTGTCGACGGTGGCATGGTTGCCAGCGAAGGCGCGATGGTTGACGGTTCAGCAGGTGCGCCGGTTGCCGGCGGAACCTACACTGTCATGCGATCGGTCCAAGAAACTGTGTACGATCAAGTCGAGGAAACTCGCTATCGCACACGCAATGAACGATACTACGAAGACAAGGAAGTTTCGGGCACGCGCAGCGTCCCGTATACCGAGTCGCGTGAAGTTCAATACACCGTGATGGTACCTGTTACCGAGACCAAGACTCGGGAAGTCAGCTACACCGTCATGAACAAGGTCATGGAAAATCATTCCAAGACTGTCAACTACACGGTTCAGGTTCCGACGTACGAAACCAAGACCCGCGTGATCAACTACACCGTCAACAAGCCGGTTTACGAGACTCACCAAAAAACGATCAACTACACGGTTCAAGTTCCGGTTCAAGAAACCAAGAGCCGCGTGATCAACTACACCGTCAACAAGCCTGTTTACGAACAACACTCCAAGACTGTGAACTACACGGTCATGGTTCCTGTTCAAGAACAAAAATCGCGAACGATCAACTACACGGTCATGAACACCGTGCAAGAACAAAAAGTTCGCACCG
The DNA here is from genome assembly GCA_041740415.1 of Rubripirellula sp. Classification (GTDB taxonomy): domain Bacteria; phylum Planctomycetota; class Planctomycetia; order Pirellulales; family Pirellulaceae; genus Rubripirellula. Next base: position 112,307 of record JBGSLZ010000005.1, on the reverse strand, counting down.
AGAACTACAGCGTTGTAGTGCCAGTAACGACCACCAAAATGGTCACCGTCAACGGCGGTCACTGGGACACGATCACCGAAGAAGTTCCCGGAAAGATGATGAAGCGAACCGTTCGTGACGCTGGTACTTGGTCGTACGACCCTTGCACATGCAAGTGCGTCTACACACCAGGTTGCTGCCGTACCGAGTGCATCCAAGGCTGCCCGACGACTGTCTGCAAGAAGGTTTGGGTACCAACGTGCGAGCAAAAAGAAGTTTGCTGCACCACTTACAATCGTGAGTGCCGTACCCGTGAAATCCCTTACACGGTCTGCCGTCAAGTTCCTGAATGCCGTACCAAGGTTTGCAACTACACCGTCTGCAAAATGGTTCCGGAATGCCGTAGCAAGGTTGTCAACTGGACAACTTGCAAAATGGTTCCTGAGTGCCACAGCAAGACCGTCAACTACACCGTTTGCAGCACCGTCTGCGAACAACGTAGCAAGGTTTGCAACTACACGACTTGTCGTATGGTTGCCGAATGCCGCACCAAGACTTGCAACTACACCGTTTGCAACATGGTCTGCGAAAACCGCAGCAAGGTTGTGAACTGGACGACTTGCAAAATGGTTCCTGAATGCCGCACCAAGACCGTCTCGTACAACGTGTGCACGATGGTTCCAGAATGCCGCACCAAGACCGTTTGCGAAACCAAGTGCCGCACTGAGTGCTTCACGAACATCGTCAAGGTTGCCAAGTGCCGTCAAGTTTGCGAACCCTACACGGTTACCAAGTGCGTACCGCGAGTCGTTTGCAAGCAAGTTCCGGTTCAAGTTTGCTGCCCAGCCCCAGTTTGCTGCGATCCTTGCGGATCGTCGGTCAGCTCGGCTTCGGACATGAGCGGTTGCGGTTGCAACTAGTCTGCTTCTAGCCTGACGAGAACGGATTCGCTGGACGTAGGCGAAAAAACAAGCGGGGCGAGTTTCTCAAAAAGAAGCTCGTCCCGTTTTTTTATTGTCAAACGATTGTCCTCACTCGTTTGATAAACCCAATCGCGACTTTCCCACACGATTGGGGACAATCTTTCCACTCTTTGCTCTCGCCGGCTGTCTAACGAGTCGCCAGCTACATTTCTACTCAAATTCGGCGTTAAATCGAATTTTTCTGAGTTGCCAAACCGCGGTTAAACGCTAGCTTAGAGTAGCTGGAGTGCCTTTGACGGCGCTACGGCGTTTTCTGTCTCCAGGCAACTGATCCCTCACCCGGGCCCCCGACCATGACCCGTCCACTCGCTTTCGTTCTTACCGCTCTGCTGAGCCTTTGCTCGGCAGGTTCCACCCTCGCCGCGGATTGGACAGCCACAGCCTTCCCGGTTCGCTCGCACGATTTCGGCACCGTCGCGGTCGCGGCGAAGACCGAATTTGCGTTCGAAGTCTTCAATCCGCTCGGCAATACGATGCACATCCGGTCGGTTCGGGCCAGTTGCGGTTGCACGACGCCGATCGTCCAGAACGAATACATCGCGCCGAATCAAACCGGCTTCATCGTCGCTCGATTCAACACCGACACCTTCAAGGGACAGCGTGGTGCGACGTTGACAGTCGTCATCGATAAGCCGTTTTACAGCGAAGTTCAGTTGAAGGTGAACGGATACATCCGCAGCGACATGGTGCTTTTCCCCGGCTCGATCGACTTCAGCCGACTCAACCAGGGTGATGCAGTGTCCAAGGCGACCAAAGTTTATTACGCCGGTCGCAGCGATTGGCAAATCGTCGATGTCCGCAGCAACAAGCCGTGGCTGATGCCAGTTTTCAAAGAATCGTCCCGCGTCGGCGGCAGCGTCCAATACGACCTGAGTGTCGATATTCGCGAAGACGCACCCACGGGTTATTTCCAAGACGAATTGGTGATCGTGACCAATGATCGCACGATGCCGAATGTTCCGGTTCGCGTCAGCGGCCAAGTCGAGTCGGGTCTCTCGATCTCGCCCCAAGCCGTTGCATTGGGATCAATCAAGACGGGTGAAGCGATCAGTAGGAAGCTGGTTTTGGTCGGTCGCGAACCGTTCAAGATCGATTCAATCGTCGCGGACGGATGGGAATTGAATTACGAACCGACGACCGAAGCGAAGAAGATGCACATGGTCGATCTTTCGTTCACCTACACCGGCGACGGTGCGGGTCCGAAGAAGGCGACGTTCGCAATCAAGACAGCCGGCGACAGCTCAGTCGTCGCCAAAGGCTTGGTAACCGCCGAAATCCGCGGCCAGTAAAACAGAGTAAAACAGTTGTCCCAACTGTTTGGGATCAAATTCCCAAACGATTGGGGACAATCGTTTTACAGTTTACTCGCTCAGCTTCACTCGCATCGTTGCCTTCGCTTCGTCCAGTGCGGCTGGCAGTTTGCTCGGGTCGCTACCGCCCGCTTGCGCCATGTCGGGCCGACCTCCGCCTCCGCCGCCGACCATCTTCGCGGCAGCGCCGACCCAATCGCCTGCTTTCAACCCGCGATCGACCAAGTCTCGACTGAGCCCGCCGACCAACACGACTTTGTCGCCCTGGACAGACGCAAGCAACACCGCCGTCGGCGAATCGCTCTTCTTGCGAATCTGGTCGATCCAGCCGCGCATCACGTTCGGGTTCGCGCCGGGCGTATCGGCCACGATCAGCAACGTATCACCAACCGTTTCGCCCTGACCGATCAGATCGTCTGCTGTCAATTCGCCTCCGGTCGTCACTTCTTTCAGCTCCGCAACCAACCGACTTCGATCGGCCAACAACGATTCGAGACGCTCAACCACGTCGGTGATCGCGACGTTCAAGCGACGCGTGATTGAGCGAACCGCCGACCGGACGGCGTTGTAATCGGACGTGTCCGTTTTTGGGCCGCCACCGGAGTACTTGAACTTTGCGTCGTGATCGGCTGGTTTGCCGGCGGTCAGCTCTTTCTTCAGGTTGCGAACTTCTTCCATCAGCGCATCCGATGCCATCACGGCATTGCCGGGATCACAGCCGAGCGTTTTCGCGACCTGTGACAACAGCTTCTGAGTTTGCTCGCGATGTTCTTTCGCTCGCGCACCGGTCAGCGCTTCGATGCGGCGGGTTCCGGTCGAGACACTTTCTTCGACGACGACCTCGAACGCTTCGACTTGCGACGTGTTGGTCAGGTGCGTGCCGCCGCACAGTTCGCGGCTGAATTCGCCCATCGAAACCATTCGGCAAGGGTCGGGATACTTTTCGCCGAACAACATCATCGCACCAGCGGCGCGAGCGTCGGCCTGCGAGACCGTGTCCCAGCGGATCGGCTTGGCGGCGGCGACCAACTCAAGCACGTCGCGTTCGATCATTACCAACGTCTCGTCGGGGATCGCTTTTGGATTGGTGAAGTCGAATCGCAACCGATCGGCTTCGACTTTGCTGCCCTGTTGTTCGGCGTGACGACCGACATGAGTGTGCAGGGCGTGGTGCAGAATGTGAGTCGCCGAGTGCGCGCGGGCCAGCGCAGTCCGCTGATCGCTATCGACCTTCGCTATACACTTCGCACCCTCGTTGATCGAACCGCGAACGAGTTTGCCATGGTGAACGATCAGCGATGCGTGCTTTTGCGTATCGGTCACGTCGAACTTGAAGTCTTCGCTTTCGATCGTGCCGACATCGCCGACTTGACCGCCCGATTCACCGTAAAACGGCGATTGATCGAGCACCAAACGCAGCGGCGTATCCGCGGGCCGATCGACGTGGCTGATCAACTGGCCTTCGTCACCTTTACTACCAGTGCCGCTGACGATTCCCTTGACGATTGCCGGCGACGAAGTGGTTTCGTAGCCGATGAACGGGGTTTCACGCAGGGCTTCCTTCAATTTTTCTAGCGGCCCGGTTTGAAACAGCACGACTTGCCCGGCGCCGCTGGCTTCGGAGTGAGTTTCCATCGCCTTGCCGTAGCCCGGCCAATCGAACGTGAAGTTCTGGTCCGCTGCAAGCGTTTGCAACAGCTCCGGTGGCACACCGTACGTCGTTTGCAAATCGGCCGCGACGGCGCCCGGCACCATGACTTGCGAATCCGAGCGCATTTGCATGAACAGTTTTTCGATCCGTGACATGCCGCCGTCGATCGTCGCGAAGAATGTTCGCTCTTCCGCTTCGATCGCTTCGGCGACTCGCGACGTTGTTTGACTGAGTTCTGGATACGGCACCTTGTGCGATTCCGCGACCGCTTCGACCAGCTTGTACAAGAACGGTTCGCGCAAGTCCATTTGATATCCGTCCAGAACGGCGCGTCGGATCAAACGGCGGATGACGTAGCGAGCATCTTTGGCACCCGGATAAACATTCTCGTGAATCGAAAACACGCTGGCCCGCGCGTGATCGGTGATGCGTCGCAACCGGCGGCTGTTGTCGTTGTTGTATTCGTACTTCACTCCGCAAACTTCCGCCGCCGCTTGTACGATCGGAAACAGGCTGTCGATGTGATAGTTCGTCGGCACGCCTTGCAGAACGCTGGCCGTCCGCTCCAGCCCCATGCCGGTGTCGATGTTCTTGTTGGGAAGCGGGTTCAAGTTGTTGGGCGGATCGCCGACTCGGTTGAATTGAGTGAAGACGAGATTCCAAATCTCGACATCGCTGCCGTCATCGAGGTTGTAGTAGATTTCGCTGCAAGGTCCGCAGACACCGTCGGGCCCTTCGCTGGGCGCCGATGCGGGCCAGAAATTCTCGTCTTCGTCCATCCGCGAGATCCGCGAATCGGGCAAGCCGATCTTGTTGTGCCAAATCGCGTGAGCTTCGTCGTCGTCCTTGTAAACGGTCACTTTCAGCCGTTCGCCAGGGATGCCCAGCCATTTCTTGTCCGTCAAAAACTCCCACGCCCAATGGATCGCTTCTTCTTTGAAGTAGTCACCGAAAGAGAAGTTGCCCAGCATTTCGAAGAACGTGTGGTGGAACGCGGTACGGCCGACGTTGTCGATGTCGCCCGTCCGCAAGCACTTTTGGCAGGTCGCCGCACGAGTGAAATCGAGCTTCACCTTGCCCAGAAAGTGATCTTTGAACTGGTTCATTCCAGCCGGCGTGAACAGCACCGACGGATCCCAAGCCGGCACCAGCACGTCGCTCGGGCAGACCGTGCAGCCTTTGGATTTGAAGAAGTCAAGGTACTTTTCGCGCAGTTCGTCAGTTTTCATCGTCGGTGACAGATTCGATTCGTCGTAAGGGGCGGTTCCAAGTCCAACAGCAGATCATATCGAACGAGCATCGATTGTTGGAATGCGGGTCACAGTAGCCCTGCCATGCCGTGGCAGGGTCGCCACCTTACAAACAAATCTGGCTCCCCTCTCCCCGTTGATGAAGGCAAGTCGTGCTTGCCTTCAGCGATGGGGAGAGGGGCTGGGGGGTGAGGGGCAAGGTCGACAACGCGGCGGGCAGCTCCTACAGTGGGATTTTGCCCCGTTCGTCAGCGAGATTCCCGATGTGGAAAACGATTCTTTTTTCGTTCACGACGCTTGCAATTTGCGTCGTCGGAACCAGCCACGCCAAAGACCCAGTGCGCGGCAAGGACAAAGGCCCCCGCGACGAACGACCCTTGCGGATCGCCTACTTCGTCCCCACCGATCGAGAACCCGAGGCGGACTACTTGCCGCGAATCGATAGAGTGATGACCCATATCCAGAACTTTTACCGGACGGGTATGAGAGCCAACAACTTCGGCCCGATGACGTTTGAAGTGGACCGAGCCAAGAACAAACAACTGAACCTGATCATGGTCAGGGGCGCCGAACCGACGTCCGGCTACGGGCGAGATTCGCAAAACAAAGTTCGCGAAGAAGTCAAAAAAGCGTTCGCCACTTTGGATCTCGATTTCGACAAAGAAGTGGTGTTGATCTTTCAAGTCCTTTTGGTTCGCGAACCTGGTACGACCACCGAGATGGGCGGGTTCAAGGGTGGCGGCGACGGCTACAAAGGATCGGCGGTCGTGTTTGACGACATTCGACTCGACGCAGCGTTTCTTTCGTCGAAGCAACCCGATCCGTACAAGCAGGGCAAGACCATCGGCGACCTCAACACGGGCTACATCGGCGGCACCGCGCATGAATTGGGGCACGCCTTCGGACTGGCTCACGACGCCGAGCGACCGATGATGCAGAAACGTTACGGTCGATCGTTGATGGGTCGCGGCACTCACACTTACGGCGAAGAACTGCGTGGCGAAAGTCCTGGGGCGTTCTTGTCAGCAGCTTCTGCGGCCGCGCTGTCGCTGCATCCGTTGTTCACTCACCGCAAGATGGAAAACGAGTCGGCGGAGTTTCAGTTTGTCGAACTGGCCGCGCAGCCCGGCCAGGGAATGTTGACTCTGCAAGGTCGGATCGAAGGTACGCCTAGACCAGTGGGCCTGATCGCGTACAACGATCCCGGCGCCGACACGACCGATTACGACGCCGTCGGTTGGCCGACTCAGGTGGACAAGGACGGCAAATTCCGAGTTCAAATCGCCGACGTCGGTCCTGGCGACTATTCACTCCACATCCGAGCCTTCGCCGAAAACGGGCGATATCAACGATTCGAGTATCAATACCAAGTCGACCAAGCTGGCCGGGCCGACGTCAGCCTCATCAAGCCCGGCGAGTGATTCAAACGTCGGATACCGAGCGACGGAATTCGCGAATCAATTGCGTTTCGCCCAAGTTGAATCGACGTGACAAAACATGTTCGATCATGGGAATTGTTAACCTCGGCAGTTCGCGACTCTCTTGAATCGATTGATACTCGCCATCGACGAGCACCAGCATCGTCAAACGCTCTTCGTCGTGGCGCCAAACTTCCGGAATTTCCATCGCAGCGAACAGCGGCATCTTGGCGATCGCGGGAGAAGTGATTTCAACTTCGATGACCAGATCCGGTGGCGGGTCGATGGCGAGGTCGATTCCCGGTTTTCGCCAAATCGCTTCCACGTTGGTGATGTAATACGACTCGTCGGCTTCAAACCCACGCAACATTTCCGGGCGGCGAAATGTGGTCGACGCGACACTCCGCATGTCGATCTGCTTGACCTCCGTGAAGGCTTCGACGATACGCCCGAGAAAGGTACTCAATTCTTCATGCTGGCGGCGCGGGTTCATCAGCTCGAGATCTCCACGATCGTAGGTCATCCGGGGAATCGAACCGCGAGGAGCGTCGCACCAAGTGACGTATGTCTCCCACGAGATGTTTTGCATCAACAAGCGGTCTTCTCCGACCGTCTTTCGATCCAACGCGGTCGGCATGGTTGACACGGTAAGGCTCCAGAATGAGGCGACTGGCTCACGTACGCGAATCTCTCCCCGACTCGCAAGGCTGCATTCTAACCGCAACGTCCCGACCGATCGAGAACCTGAATCTTTTGGCGGATCGGCGATCGGATCGAGTATTGGCACGTTATAATCCGCTTCAGCACCTTCACTTCCCATGGCCGAGAAACGCCGCGTGACGCCGGCTCCTGACCACTCATCGACGCCGCCGCCGACCGCCACCCAAGCGGACGATGTTTCCACCAAAGTGCGGCTGACGCGGTCGCGACCGTTAGTCAAACGACTGGTCGGATTGGAAACCGAGTACGCGACGTTGGTCGCCGATCATCAAGACCTCGATCACGACGATCTGCCGCCGTCGCACTTGGTCTATGCCCAAATATGCGAAGCGATCCGCCGCGATCAACCGACCGTGTCAGGACTGTTCGACAGCGAGCAGATGTTTTTGGCCAGCGGCGGCGCCGTCACTTTCGAGTCGCATCCGTCGATGCACGCGCTGCCGGGTGGACTGGTCGAGATTGCGACGCCGGAAGTGCAAAGTCCCGACGATCTGTTGGCGTGCCAACGTTCGATCGATGCGCTGGCCAGCGATGCGGCGGCAGATTCCGAAACCAGCTTCGATTTGCGCATCCTAAAAAACAGCAGCGACGCGTTGGGGCATGTCTACGGTTGCCACGAGAACTACGAAACCGAAGTCGCATCGGGTCTCGGCTTGCTCGTCTATCGCATGTTCGTCTGTCTGTTGTGGTTCATGCAGGTCATCAGTTTGTTCGTGTCGTTGCCGTTGATGGCGACCATGTTCGCGGTGCTGGGAATCGCCAAGACGCTGACCCGCCGACCATCCGATTCCCTGAGCGACGAGTCGCATGATGTCTTCGCGAATATACCGACGTGGATGTCGTCGACGTTGATCGCGCTGCTGCGCTTCGTTCACTTTCCGACCGTGTTGGTGTTGAAGTTCGTCGCCCGACACGTCGCGTTTCGTCGTCAACGTCGGTACCTGACATCGATGTTGGTTTCGCGGATCGCGATCTGCGGCAGCGGCAATCTCGATCCCGACGGTCCCTATCAATTGAGTGCCAAAGCGCTGGCGATCGACGCGGTCGCCGACATGGGCGGCTTTCAAGGCGAGCGTCCGATCTTCGTCTACGGACATTGGCTCGGCCAGTATTGTGCGAAGTCGTTCTTGTCGCTTGCGTCGACACGCCAGATGTTTCGACGCGCACAACGATTGCAAATCGGACTGTCCGATTCCAACATGTCCGAGCTGGCCGAGTACGTGAAAGTGGCATCAGTGTCGCTGGTGCTCGACATGATCGAAGCCGGCGAAACACAAGGATTGCCGGTGCTCAAGAAAGTGCTTCCGTCGCTTCACCGCATCGCCGCTGATTGGAATCTCGTGTCGCGGGTGCCGACCAGTCGCGGCGACATGACGGCAATTGAAATTCAAAAAGCGTTCTTGGTCGCGGCTGAAAAATTTGTCGAAGCGACGCCTGCGAACATGCGAGGCGAGTCGCCATTGGTGTTGTACCGGTGGCGCGAATTGCTCGACTGCGTCGTCGCGTTTCGCAAAGACATCACCGATGTTGAAATGGGACTCGGGCGTGTCGACTGGATGACCAAGCGTTGGTTGATCGATCAGTTACCCAGCCAGGATGATTGGGCGGCGAAGAAGAAGATCGATTTGCGTTACCACGAATTGTCCAGCGATGGTTATTACTATCGCTTCATGAAGTCGCGGCCCGATCTGCGGTTGGTCAACGACGAAAAGATATCGCTGCGCCGTCGCTCGCCACCGGCGTCGTCACCGGCCGCCCGCCGAGGGTGGCTGATCCGCGAATTCGCCGACAGCGACGAACTGATGCAAAGCGAATGGTCCTACGCAGTGATCGGCCGAGGTCGCCGCCGACGACGCATCGAGTTCGTCGAAACATCGTAGGCCGTCACAGAGTAGAACCACTCAGAATCACCATCCATGAACTTCACCAAACGACATCGCATCAGTCCGGGCAAGTCAGTCAAGCTTGCCTCGATCGACACTCAGGACGACGGGCCGTTCAAAGGCAAAGACGAAGCACGCGAGTTCACCGACGAAACGAACGTCAAAATTCGCGACTTGCAATATCGCATGTTCGTCGAAGGCAAGCAGTCGTTGTTGGTCGTGTTGCAGGCGCCCGACGCGGCCGGCAAGGACGGCCTGATCCGCAAGGTACTCGGCACGATGAACCCGCAAGGATGCCGCACTTACCCGTTCAAGGTGCCATCGGAAATTGAACGTGCTCACGACTTTCTGTGGCGGATTCACGCTTGCACGCCAGCCAAAGGGATGGTGTCGATCTTCAATCGATCGCACTACGAAGACGTGTTGGTTGTGCGGGTCGAAGACTTGGTGCCGAAGAAGGTTTGGAGTGCGCGGTACGACATCATCAATCACTTCGAGCAAAACCTGGTCGCTGCCGGCACCACGGTCCTGAAGTTCTACCTGCACATCAGCCCGGCCGAGCAATTGGATCGTTTCAAAAAACGCTTGGACAACCCCGATAAGCACTGGAAACTGAACGTCGGTGACTACGCATCACGCGACAAATGGCCTCAGTACACCGATGCGTATCAAGACGCGATCGAAAAATGCAACTCCGACGATTCACCTTGGTTCGTGATCCCGGCTGATAATAAATGGTATCGCGACGCGGTGGTTGCCGGTATCGTTCATGAAACGATGACGAAGATGGATCCGAAGATGCCGCCCGTCGAAGTCGACTTGGACGAAATCCGCAAGCTGTACGAGCGCGAAGCAAAAGAACTCTCAAAGTCGTAGTGGGATTCGCCAGAATTCCTTTTTCCACAGGCTCAACACCGATGTCGATTCGCAGTATTCAATGCCCCGGCTGCCGCACCACGCTAAACGTGCCGGTCGCGATGGCGAACGTGAAGTGCCCGTCGTGCGAAACGATTTGGAACGTCGACAACCCCGGCGCCGCGAAACTCGGCGCGGCCGCAATCGCCGCCAAGCAAGAAGAAGCGCCGGCTGAGAAAGCCAACGACGGGAAGACGCAGCAAGCCGCGATCGTCGCAGCGCTGGTCGGTGGCGCGATGGTGATGTTCGCGATCGTCGGCATCAGCATCATGTTGCTCAACCAAACGCCGCCGCCACAGGCAGCGTCCACCGAAGAAGAAGAAACGATCAAGCCTCGCAATCCGGTGCCCTACCGGATCGTGAAGTTGCCCGAAGAACAACGCAAACGAATCTATGACGACTATCGTACAGTCGCCGAGACGACCGTTGAAAAAGCGCTGATCTTACCGCAAGGCACAAGAGCGCGAAAGAGTCTCGAAGTGATGTTGGAAAAGACCTACGACCGCGAACTGGTCCACTTCGCGATGCTGCACGACATCGAAGTCGACGACGTGGCGGAGATCATCAAGGAGGGCGACGCGAAAGTCTGGGACGACAGCCCCCGCAGCAACGCCGTCCGCGACGGCAAGCGAGTCTACGCGAAAGAGATGAGCGAAGGCTGGGAAAAAAGCAAGAACACGAAGTAGCCCCGTTGATAACTACAGCGGTTCGACTTCAAGAAAACGCTTGAGCATTTACATCGCTTTACACGAACCGGGGGCTGACGCAGCAATTTACTGCAATGTTTGCTGCTATTTGGCGCTTTCCAGCCAATGTTCCCCAACCGACCGAGCAAAGGCAGAATGACGAGATTGGAATCCAAACGGACGAGGAGGATTCACACCGAGTTGAATTCTTCCGCCGTGTGCCAAGCCATGTGGGCGAAGCCTCAGCGAAACGGCGGCTTGTGGATACGTGGACGACGCGGTCACCCCGACGTTCACGCTGCAATTGTTAGGTTTGCAAAATGGCTTCGCACAGTCGATTCGTTTCCGGTGCGCGTTCCCGTCTACCTGTCGCCTCAAGCCTACCTGTTTAGATTTTGCCTTCTCGCCGTAACGATTCTGTTCATCGCGGGCTGCACCGAAATGCGGGTTGAAGGTGACGCCAAGGTCTTTCAAACCTCAGCCGTCGGTACGATCATCAAAACCCTCGTCGGGATTGGATTGATGTTGTTGGGCGTGATCGGGTTGTTGGGCAGCGTGTTGCCCGACCGCCTGCCCAAAGATCGACCCGCAACGTCCAAAGATTTTCTCACGTCGGGGCAGCGTCTCGGGCTTGCGATGTTCGGCTTTGCGATGGGCTTCATTGGTCTTTTCCTCGCCGGAATCTCATTTGTGTTTCCGAACAAGCTCCATGTGACGGTCTATCCCGACCGAGTCTCGATGGCATCCGCCTACACGCAAACAGGCGGCAACGAGGTTGTCATACCGTTTGACAACTTGGCGTCCGTTGAGCTGCGTCGGGAGCCCAATATCGTGGGCAAGCTCAAAACGTATTTGGTCTTCACGCACAAGAATTCGAGCGCCACCAAGCAAGACGCGGGCAACAACGAATTGCGAGCCATCGAGACGATCCAGCAGGCCCTCGCCGACTATAGATCTCGTCCACAACCAGCCCGCCGCAAGTCAACGGCCTTTGACCGCGCGCCATCTTTGCCAGCACAAGCTCCAGCATCCTCAGCATCGCCAGCTCCGCCATCGTCGCCGCGATTTGCACTGAAGCGATACGAAATCAGCATCCCCGTGCCGGCCGACTATGCAATCGTCGGCCCTGACACCATTGTCCGAGAAGGCACGAAGCTGAAGGCCTGCTACAGCGGTTCATGGTCGACGGTTACTGCAGTCGCAGTCAACGATGACGGCACGATCACATGCAACTGGGACAGTTGGCCAGCCTCCACGTACCGGATGATGCGAGAAGACTTGACCATTCCAAACTCAAATGGGTCGTCAATGGCAGTCGCTTCTTCAACGTCATCGTCGGCGTCGGAGTATCCGCTGAAACGATATGAAATCACTATCCCGATCCCCGAAGGCCGCCACCTGCTCGCTGCCGACACGCCCGTGAAGATCGGTACGAAACTCGAAGCTTGTCATGCGGGACGATGGGAATCCGTTACCGTTGTTGCAACCAACGACGATGGAACAGTCGTCTGCAACTGGGATCGATGGCGGGCCTACACCTACAGCATGATGCGAGACGACTTAACGATCGCGAACAACGATGCGCCGTAATTCAAACGATCAACCACAAGGTGGAGTAACTCTACCGCAATGGCAAAGGTGGATGTCGGAGTGTCGAGCCGCACTGGGCAATGCTCCTCGTGTTTTCGATCGCGAAACCGAACGGTTTCTGCTTGTGAACCCGCCGTGGATCACCAAGCTTCATTTCGGTGATGCGTTGGCAAAGTTGGTTCAGAACAGCACGCTGCGAAACATCTTTCGCAATGGCCATGTTGTGTGGGCGCACATCATTCAGGCCAACATGGAACTCTATTCCCCCGCACCGCCCGATGATTCCTACACCTACGATCGTCCCGGCGAGCTTGTGTTTTCGCCCGGCGTTTCTCGTTTCGTCGCTCCATCCGTTCTCGAAGACGTGGCAAGTGAGTTGGCGGGTTTGAAATATGCACCGAACATCGGCGCCGATCTCCAACCATGGGCCGACTATCTCAACGCGGAAATGACGCGAGTCGCGGGTTGGCAAGTGCCCGATCGATTGTCGCGTTCTTCGACTTGTTTCGTGTCGACCACACTTTTCCGGCGTCGCCACTTGCCCGACGGAGTATTGCGTCAACCGATTCTTCCGATCGTTGTCGCCCCAAAGCAACCCTACTTCGCAATGCCGCTGCCGAAAACGTACTGGCCGACATCGCTGCTGAAGTGGTGGTCCCATAATGGATAAGGATCGTGCGGAAACCGGAGCTCGGCATGCCGCGGATGTTTGCGTTGCTTTGTCGACCTGCATTTGGATCAAACAGTTGTCCGCGACGTGGACAATGTCTATCTTTGATGTGACGCCGCGACTTGCCGTTATGTGAGTCGTGATTCGCGCTGGGAAGCGCTCGCGGTGTGAGTGACATTGGGGTGAAACGAACCTCCGTGAAACTCATCAGATTTGCGCAAATTACTTTTGACTGATTTGCTCGGATCACCGGAACAACCGGGGTGACCCTTCATCGACCTTGATGTCTTTGAAGGCCGCAACGAATTTTCCGAGTTACCGCTCGATTGGTTTTTTGACCAGGCATCCTTTGTGACCTATGTTTGCTCGGCCGAGTCTCCAGCATCATTTGCTCGGCCGCAAATCAAGGGCATCCTCCCATGCCTTTGAGAGCTTCCCATACGATGCCGATGGACCTTCCCGCGCATGGAACTTGTCGCACGTTTTTCCGGTCGACGATTCGCACTCCCTCGTCTTTGGGTGCATGTCTGGGCGATCATTTTGATTCATTCGTGTCTGACGACGAACCTTTCGTCGGCACAAGAATCGGCATCGATCGCTCAGCCCACGCCGATCGCGGCCAGCGGCGAGTCGTCGGCGATCGTCCAAGGTCGCGAACTGGAAACCAATCGGATGTGGGGCGAAGCGATTCGTCACTACGAAAAGGCATCGCGAGATTACCCAGAAAGCAGCGCGTTGTATCAGCGGTTGATCATCAGCCGCTTGCACCACGATGTTAACCGTCGCTACCAAGACGAAAGTTACATGGCGTCGGTGCGAGAGTTGACGACGGAATCAGCGTTGGATGTTTATTCAGAAATCCTCGCGAACTTGCAAACTCATTACGTTGAAGATGTCGATTGGGCTCGCGTTCTGATCCACGGCACCGCCGCGCTGGAAGTCGCGTTGGTCGAAGAAAAATTCGTCGACCGGCTGCTCGGCAGCGCCGATCCGGCAAAGGTGGAACAGTTTCGCCAAACCATCCATCACCAACTGCAAGGCCGAAGCACGTCGACGCGGTTCGACTTGCGAGCCAGCGCCGCATTTGTTGCCAACAAGGCTGAACAAGAACTCGGTCTGTCGGGTACCGCCGTTGTCCTGGAATTCTTGAGCGGTGCTGTCTCGACTCTTGATCCGTACACACGACTGCTGTCGCCGAGCCAGTTGGATGAAATGTTCTCCAACATCGAAGGCAATTTTGTCGGACTTGGTTTGGAACTCAAGTCGAAGACCGACTACTTGCAAATTCTATCGGTGATCCCGCAAGGACCGGCTGATGAAATCGGAATCCGTGGCGGCGAACGCATTGTCGCCGTTGAGGGCATCGGAACGGATGAACAAGATCCGGGTTACGTCGCCGATTTGCTCCGCGGCCCCGAGCACAGTTATGTGAGCATCCGTGTGGTCGGTGTCGATGGCCAATCACGACAGCTCAATGTCCAGCGTCGCCGCGTCGAAGTTCCGTGCGTCGAGAACGTCCACTTCGTCGACCCGGTCAACCGAGTTGGTTACTTGCGACTGACCAACTTCCAAAAAACGACGACTCGCGATGTCGAACGAGCATTATGGGATTTGCAACGTCAAAAGATGCGATCGTTGATCATTGATGTTCGTGGCAATCCGGGCGGATTGTTGTCGGCGGCAGTGGAAGTTGCCGATCGTTTCCTGAGCGAAGGTCGCATCGTGACGACTCGCGGTCGCAATGTACGCGAAAACTTTGACTACTCGGCTCACCGCCCCAACACGTGGAATGTTCCCCTGGCCGTGCTGATCGATGGTGACAGTGCCAGTGCGAGCGAGATTTTCGCCGGTGCGATCGCCGATAGCGGTCGAGGTGTGATCGTCGGCGAAACCAGTTATGGCAAGGGCAGCGTCCAAGGTATCTTCCGGATGCAGTCGGCTGATTTCGGATTGTGTTTGACCACCGCAAAGTTCTATTCACCAAGCGGTCGTGCGATCAGCAGCAACGGTGTTGTACCGACGGTGCCGGTCAGTGCAACGCACATTGCTGCCCGTCCCGATGATGAAGGTCGTTTGACTCTCGACACCGATGACGCTGTACTGCAAAAAGCGGTCGAACAGCTCAGCGGCCGCAACATGATCAGCCGCCTACCGTAGGGCCGGTTCCACCGTCCGATGAGCGGCGCAATTGTCCGGTGGAACCGGACCTACGATTCGTTGCCCGTGATCAAATCGTTTGGCAAATGGGTGACTGAATTGAACCAGTCCAATTGCCAACGTCGGCCGTCGAAATTCAGCTTGCTGATCCCCGCATTTCGCAGCGCACCGAAGCTGGTCGGATCGGCACTCGGCGAGAGCATTTGCGTCAATAACTCGCGTTTGAAATCGGCGTGAATGATCGCCACCACCGTCCGACCGGAATCCGCGAACGTTTCGGCCAGGCGACGGACAACACAGATGGCTCGCGTGGTTGCCGCTTCGTCCGTTTCTTTCAGTTTGCCGCCCCACCAACCGGTTTCGTCAATCGAATCATCGATGGTGCAGCGACTGACATCGGTAATCACTTGCCGAGCAACTTCGCTGCGTCCCAAACCGATGCCTCCTTCCGTCGCGTCGGGACCGTAGCCTCGAAAGCAACCACCTCGCTCGTACACGTCATGCCAAACTGATACCGGTGAATCGGTCGCGTCGGTCACATAACGTGTCGTTTGAAGAGTTCGCAGAAACGGGCTAGTGAGCAAAGTATCGATCTTGATCGTCGTCAGCCACGATGCCAAACATTCGGCCTGTGACCGACCGAGCGCAGTGATGCCGGGATCTTCGACTCTGAGTTCGGGCGGACGTGCGTTGTTCTCGCTTTCCGCGTGACGAATCAAAAAAAGTTGCATACCTAACTCGCCCGCGCTCTCAGTCTCGTTCGCACATAATCGATCATCATCCATTGAATGATCGCAAAGACAACGGGCAGTGTGAATAGCAGGAACTGTGACAATTGCGGATTGGAAGCCCAGCCCGGCCCGGCTTGTTGTAACGCGCTCAGGATCGCCATCACGAGGCTACCGTTGATGAACAGCATCAGCGATGTCAGCAGCGCCGACAGCATCGCGAACACGCATCCGGTCGCCATCGCCGTTCGTTCTTCACCGGTCGAACGCCAACTCACAGGTCCGCTCGAAATGGAAAGAGTTGACTCAGCAAGATCGTCGTTACCAGTCCGACCAACGACAGCACCGCCAGCAGCGGCGTCCAGCTTCGCAGTGATTCACCCTCGGTCAGTCCGCCCATCTTCGTGAACACCCAAAAGCCGCTGTCATTCATCCAGCTTCCCATCAACGAACCCGTTCCCACCGCGGTCGCCACGTAGACCAGATTGAAGTCCGGTTTCGCGTCGCCGATGATCGCCGACATCATGCCCGCGCCGATGATCATCGCCACGGTGCTACTGCCTTGAGCCACCTTCAACACCGCTGCGATCATCCAACCCAATAACAACAGCACGATGCCGGATGCGCCGGTGCCGCTGAAGAAGTCGCGGATCGTCGTGCTGATGTTCGTCTCTTGCAACATTCCGCCGAACGCGCCGCCGGCGGCCGTGATCAAGATGATCACTCCGCCGCTCATCAATGATTCTTCGACATCTTCGCTGAGGCTTCGCCACGACAGCGACCGCGTGGACTTCAGCGTCACCATCGCGCAGATGGCCGCCAACATCAAGGCAAAGTTCGCGTTGCTCCAGAGCTCCAATCGATCGGACAACGTCTGCGCCGGCGACGCCCACTGGTGCGCCGTGAACAGATTCGGATAAGCATCGTCCATCAACGCCCGATTCATGCGGCGTCGATCGACCGGCTTCATGCGCAACTGGTCCGACGCCAGCTTGCTTTTGGCCAATTTCGACAGGGGGACGCCCAGGAACGCTTGTTCGTTGTACAGATCGCTCCCCAACAAGGCCTTGTTCAATAGCGCGACCGTGTCCAACTTGGTAGCTTCGTCGGTGGCGGCGCGTCGGAGCAGCGTTCGATCGTCATCGGAAAGTCGCTCGCTCAACAGCAATCGGCCCGCCGGCGTCGTTGGTGGTGCGTCGGCAAGCAGCGTGGTAAGGGCGCCAAAGTCTTTGATGTCGCTGACTTGCAAGCGTGCGCGGTCTTCTCGATCGGCCAGCGTCGTTGCCAAAGTCCCCGCGCCGATCAGCGCGACCGGCAAAATGACTGGCAGTAGTGATACCCACAACGAGGGCAGTTCATGTTCGAGCAGTGCTTTGTGCTTTTTGTCGCCTGCGCCGAGCGAACGCATCACGATCGGCATCTTCTTGTCGATCATGATCGAGAAGCCCAGACCCACGATCGCGGCGGGAATCGCCACCATCACACCGACCATCATCATCATGCCGATATCGACACCTAAAATTGCCGCGACCAACAGCGGCCCCGGTGTCGGCGGGACCAGCGTGTGAGTGATCGCGCCGCCGGTGGCGATCGCCATCAAGTAACGCAAATAGTTTTGGTTGGTCCGCCGATACAAACTGCGCGCCAGCGGCACCAACAAATAAAACACGGTATCGAAGAAGACCGGGATCGCCAGCACAAAGCCGCTGACCATCAAACCAAATGACGCATTCTTCTCGCCAGTCACGTTGACTGCCGTCCGCACGATGCGATCCGCCGCGCCGCTGTCGAGCATGCACTTGCCGATGATCGCGGCCATCGCGATCACGATCCCGATGCCACCGGCGGAGTTGCCGAACGCGCTGACGACCGCGTTCATGCGGCTGCCGGCGTTCTGATCGTTGACCAGCCCCACGCCCAACGAGACGATCAACGCTGAAATGATCAACGCCAAAAACGCATTGAGCTTCAGGCCGATGATCATGCCTAGCACCGATACGATGCCGATTACCAAGAGCGCCACGGGAATCAAGTCGGTCGACTGCGAGCCGATCGTCGTCGCGGCAGAGTCTTGCGCGATCAAGGAAGCGTCGAACGACAAAAATGCGGTGAACATGATGAAGAGAGAAGCGAGTCGCGGGTGACGCATTCTGCTGGATCCGAAAAGCGAAAAGCGAGTGAGCAGCGGGGGAGCGACGATTCTACCTGAACCTGTCGCGATGTGGGCCTGCTGCTGGCCGCTTTGATTTCGCTATCAGCTTTCTTGCTGCCGCGATTGCCGTATCCGCTCGCTGACTCGCGTGAGAACCTTGCGATCCTCGTCGCTCAATGATGCTTGCCCCTGACTGTGAAGACGCTGAAGGATCTCGTCCAACTTCGATGCATCCACAGCTTCGGTTCGTTCGTTTTCCATTGCCGCCCGAACTCGCTGCCGCAAACGTCGACTCCTGAAGTGGTCGGTCACACGTTTTGCCAACCCCTCACCGGCCTGCTTCTCGCCACCTTCGAAGTCCGCCAACTGAAAACCACGCAACAGCGACATCACGTCGGGTCGATGCGCGGAAATCCACAGCATCAGGCTGAGCCCGAACAGCAACGGCCAACGCGGCACACGATCGGTCGATTCTTGCGACAAAACGTAGATCGCCAAAACCAATGTCACGATCGCAATCGCGATCAGGCAACGACGAAACAATCGAACTTGCGAAGCCAGGTCGAGTCGCCGTCCGCAAATCGACGCTAGCGCCGCGTAGGCTTGCCGGCCGAGCGTCCGGGGAAGTGGAAACATCTGGCAAACGGCCTGCAAACTGCACAACCAAGCCGCCGCACGCCACATCGAATCCGCGGCCGTCATGCCCAATGATGGCGGCGAGAATAACTCGGTCATTACATCGGCACCGCCCGATGACAACACGGGCAATCGGCCGCCACCTTCGATCAAACGAAACGCAATCGCCAATGCGACAAGCGACGTGATCGTGCCGAGCGTCACGGCCAACGCGCTCCGGGCTGGCCAACTTCGCGGCATCGTCTCGACACCGACCATGCCCAGGGTCAACGTGGGTACCGACAATTCACACACCCACGCGAACATCGCATGAACCAACACTTGCGTGATCCATCCGGCGATCCAGATTGCGACGCCGATCATCGCGGCGCGGGGCAAGTCGGCGTTGCCCGGCTGGCCTTTGGCGATCAGCACGACCGTCAACAAAATGCTCGCCGCAATGAAGATGCTGTACGACACATTCAACTGAGTCTTACCGATCGATCCGACGGGAATCGCCCATGCCGTGTCTCGATCAATGAATCCACGGTTGCGATGAGGCGGCGACGTGCGGTCAATGGTCATCAGTCGTCTGTCCTACAAATCCTTCAGCCGTTGAACGGAAGCCCGCGCTCGCTTGAGAAAATCATGCTTGGGCTCGCCCGTTTCCAAAAATATCGGTGGCCCGATCGTAATACAACTCAACAGCGGCACCGGCAAGATCTCGCCGCGCGGCAGGATGCGGTTGACGTTGTCGATGTAGACCGGCACCAATTCCAAGTCCGGGCGTTTCTTCGCCATGTAGAATAGGCCGCTTTTGAATTCTGTCATCTCCGTCTCACCCGACGATCGCCCGCCTTCGGGGAACATGATCAACGAATAAACGTCGCCCATTTGCTGCAGCATGATGTCGATGGGACTCTTGTGAACTTTGATCTCTTTGCGATCGACCAGCAACGCATTGAAGCTGTGCGCCAAATGCCTCTTGAACCAACTGCTCGTCCAATAGTCTTTGGCCGCGACCGGCCGAGTGACGCAGCGGAGTTCACGAGGGAGCGCCGACCACAACACCACCGCATCGAGGTGGCTGGTGTGATTCGCAAAGTAGATTCGCTGGCATGTGTCGGGCTGGCAATCGACCCACCGCACCGTGAACCCGCTAAATAACTTTGCCAACAAAACGATGGCGTGGCTGGTGAGCGTCATGGCGGTATTCTACCCGCTCGCCGTGGTTCCGCGACCGTGGCTCCGCGACTCCGTTCGCGGAGAGCATTTTTTGGTACCTGTAGATTCTCCGCGAACGGAGTCGCAGAGCCACGGTTGTTCCTTAACTGACGCGGTTCGCGCCCGCATTCTCGTCTTGATGGATCGTCAACGGCCAGCCCGGGAACTGATTCCCCGATTTTCCATCGGTCGGATCGATCAAGAATCGAAACGCTTCCATCTTGTAAGTCTTCGCGACCGTGTCGATCGTGACGAATCCGAATCCGCTGGCCTTTTGATGGGCCTTCTCGTACCGATTCTTCTTCGTCCCCACTTCCGGATTGCCGACGGCGTAGACGTAAATCTTGTTTCCGAATCCGTCCAGATATTTTCCAGTGTCAGGATTTCCGTGCTCGGGTCGGTCGGTGTGCGGCATACCCAATTCATCGGCGCGCCACCAGCGTGGGTAACCGACCGCGATCGCCGGTGTGCAAAAGGACCAGTTCGCGTCGCGCTGTTGGTCGACTCCGTATTGCCCGAGCGACGTCAAATGCTGATCGCCGTTGATGTGCAGCGCCTTGCTCGGCCGCAAAATCTCGATCGCCCGATCGCGCGCCGTTTGCGGCCAAGCGCCCGCGTCGAGGTCGGCTTTCAAGTAGCCGTCGTAATCGCCGTGATGCGTGGCCAGACCGGCGAACACGGTCTGGCTGAGCAACACCTTCATCGTGTGCCCGCGCCAATCATCAGCCCAAGCTTTTAAGAACTCTTCTTGGCGCTGGCCCAATAAGCTCAAACCGGGTTGGTCCAGGTTGCCGGTGTCGAAATTCGGATCGACAACATGGTCCGCTCTGCCGCCGCCGGTGTCGACGTGTTGGGGTCCACTCTTGAATTGGCGATCAGCGATGATGGCGAAACCGACGCCGCCGTAAACCATGTCACCATAGTAAACGCTGATTCCCTGCTCGACCGGCGTCGGGTCGTAGTAGTCCGGATGATGAGCGGTGTTGGTGATGTGTACCACGTTGACCATCCGCGCCGGTTCGATGTATCCGCCGTTGGACGACGCGCCACCGTCGTCGATCTGCATAGGCTTGCCGCCCTCGCCCCAGATGTTGCCTTGAAAAACATCGTGATCATCGGCCAAACAGATCGTCGGACAATTCCGCATCGCTTCGCGGAACGACCATCCGAACTGATAAAACTTACGCAAGTAATTCAGGATCGCGCGATCGGCCGGATTGCGAATGATCCCGTAACCGCCATGGTTTTCGTAGATTTGATCGCCGGAAAAGTAAAGCAAATCGGGGTCCATCTTGACGACGTTTTCGGCGACGGGCTCGTACGGGAATGCGTAGTCGTTTTGGCACGTCATCGCGGCGATCCGCAGCGGCCTGCCCGTCGGATTCGGTCGAATGGTGCCGTCCCAACTCGACTCAGTTTCCGATCCGTCGCGATGCCGCTGGCGGTACACCCACTTGTACGAAGTCTCGCGAGTCTCGTCCCAGTTGGCGATGCGAATCGTGGCAGTCCAGGCATCCGGATCCAGCTTCGCAACGCCGAGCGATTGCCAACCACCGTCACGTTCGACGAAAAATTCGGCGTCCCGGTTTGCATCGTCACCCAGCGGCCCTGTCAACACGCTCGACTTCATCACGAACCCTTCGTCGGATCGCGAATCGCTGAGCGAGTACATCGACCACAAGATCGGGCCAAATTGGTGCTGGGGAGAATCCGCGAACGCGTCGCCTTCGATCAACCAGTCGCTGAAGCGATAGCGGGCACCGTTGTTCTTGTTCGCGTTGCGATTGAAGTTGTTGACCAAGCACGCGTTTCCAACGATTGCACCGGAGCCGAACATGTGCGAAATCTTGCCGACGGGATTGCCTTCGGAGTCGGCGGCCGCCAAGGTCAGCTCATATCCGCCACCGTCGCCGGGTGTGCCGATCAGCGACAGCAGCGTTTCTTCGGTGACATCGATATCGATCGGTTGACGTTTGTTGCCGAGCACCAATGCACCGCCAACGAATCCCGCATCGATCCCGCCACCGGCGAAGCAATTCGCGCGGTACTCGTCGATGTCGGCGCGTACGCCGATGCGAAAACCGGCGCCGCCGTCTTCCTTGCCATCCTCGACCCGTTGGATCACGACCGACATCGCAATCGACTTAGCCGAGTCAGTCAACTGGCGCGTCAGGCAATGAACGTTGCGATTGCCGCCGCCGGACTGGCATTCCGCCGCACCATCGACGACTTTCCAATCTTCCATCGGGTTGGCCCAAACGTCGCCACCCAACCAAACTCGATCGATCGTATTGGACCACGAAACGCTGGTGCCGGTGCTTGCCGATGTGGCGAGAGCATCTTGCGAGTTAACGCGCGGAGCGAACCCGATCCAGGCGCCACCCAGACCAATGCATTTGAGCGCGAAGCGGCGTGTCAGCGTTGTCATGAGCAATCAATTCGTGGAGGGAAAAAAAGAGAGGACTATGACAATAGTTGCGCGGACAGTTCTTTGCCGCATTTTGCGATGACTTTTCCGATCAGCTCATCGGCCTGTTCGCCGCTGAGCGTTTGGTCATGGCGTTGCAATTGTACTGTCAATAGAACGCGCTTTCGGTCCTTGCCATCTTTCGCGTGGTCGCGATACGTTTCGCGATAGCTGATATCGGCGAGCGACGTACCGACAGCCGATCGGACGACGGATTCGAGGTCGGACCAACGCACCGATTCGGCAACGACAAAGTTCAAGTCGCGCTGGATCGACGGGAACATGCTGACGGCTTTCTGTTGTGGCACCAGCGTCGACAAAGCCAACATCGCTGGCAATGACAACTCCGCCACCACGATCGCCGTCGGTAACTTCCATGATTTTTGAAGCTTGCCATCGACGATGCCGAGGTAACCCAAGTGATCGTCACCGATCTTGATCGAGACAGCGCCGCCGCCCGCAAAGCCGACCGAATCGCACGGTTCAACTTCGATTCGACCTTTGATCCCCATTCGCTGACACAAGGTTTCGATCGTGCCTTTGACGACGAAAAAGTCTTGGCCTGAAACGATCCCGAGCGAATACAGTTCCGATGGCAGCGTCTCGTCGCCGCTTTGGCTGGACTCGTTCGGCAAATAAATGTGCGCGATCTCGAACAGGTCCGCCTCAATCGATCCCTTAGCCCAATTCTTTGCGCGGCCTTCGATCAGACTCGGCAGCAACGATCGTCGCAATCGCCGCGCGCCCTTCAGCATCGGCGTCTCCGTTTGCAATGCCGGTCGATCCGTCCACGGGCTCATCGAATCATCCAGTTTTGTTGTCACGATGCTCGGAGTCATCGCTTCGCTGATCCCGGCCGACGTCAACACCAAACGAATGCGTTCCATCGCGACATCGAAATCACGTTTCGAACTCGGTGCGACCGGAATCGGTGAGTCTTCGGGAATCTTGTCGTAACCGTGAATACGAGCGACCTCTTCGATCAGATCGGCTTCGCGGGTCAAATCGTGACGCCAAGTCGGTGGAATATAGTTGTTCGACTTGCCCGCTTCGCAGCCTAATCGAGTGAGGATTCGCACAACTTCGTCGGCATCGATCTTGATACCGAGAATCCGCTGGAGCTGACTGGCGCGCAGCATCACCGGCGGGTTGGGAGCGATCTTCGGCGCGGTGTCGATGATTCCGTCTGCCACGGTTCCGCCCGCGATGTCGACGATGATTTCGCAAAGGCGGCGCGACGCCCACTCGACGCCAACCGGATCGACTTTGCGTTCGAAACGATACGACGAAGGACTCTGCAATCTCAGCTTGCGTGAGGTTCGGCGCACTGACAGCGGAGTGAACACGGCCGCTTCGATGACCAAGTCCGTCGTCGACTCATCGACTTCCGAGTGCGCGCCGCCCATCACGCCCGCCACCGCCGACGCTCTCTCGGCGTCGGCTATCACGCACATCGATTCGTCGAGTTCGTAGGATCGGTGATCGATCGCTTCGATCGTTTCACCTTTGCGGGCCGCACGCACCACGATCTTCTGGCCGGCGACTTTGGCATAGTCGAAAGCGTGCAAAGGCTGACCACATTCCATCATCACATAGTTGGTCGCGTCGACGACGTTGTTGACGCACTGAAACGGTTCAATCGATCCGTCGACGCGCCGCTTCCAAAATACCGACTCGAGCGCCTCGGTCAGCCACTTTGGACTCGGGCCGATTTTGACGCCGCGAATCACACGCGCGGTGTAACGAGGACACGCTTCGACGAAGTCGTTTTGAACCTTCAATAGCGTGTCGATTTTGGTCGGTCCCGGCGCGAGCTTGACTTCGGGCGTGGTGACATCCAGCCCATAAAGCACACCGATCTCACGCGCGACACCGAGATGCCCCAAGCAATCGCCTCGGTTGCTGGTGACTTCCAAATCGACGACCACATCGTCGCCGATCTCAGTGGTCTCTTCGTGATTGAGCCCGGACAGACTCAGACGCGATGCGAGTTCCTCGTGACTCATCGAGAGATCGATGTAGTTGGACAACCATTTTAGTGAAACAAGCATGGCGGAGATCGGCTGATCGTGCGGGGCAACGGGCGAAAGCCGCCAATCTACCACTTCCGCATCCAAGCTCGCCAGAGCGGCGAAGCAAACCAAATCCCCAAACCATTGGGACCGTTGTTCTACTCTGCTCTACATGTCGTCTTCGTCGATCGGCACTTCCGTAGACGCCGAAATTCGTGAGAGCCGATTGATGATGACCAGCGCGTCCAGGGCCGTGATCGTACCGCTGCCGTTGGCGTCCAATCGTCGCATCAAATTGATGTTCAGCCGACCGACGGACTCACCTTCGGCCACAGTTCCTTGTGACTGAATTCCCGACGCGTGGTCCTTGAGAAGCTGCGTCACGCGAGCCGGCAAGTCCTCCAACTTCATCGATCCGAATCGTCCCAAGAAGTTGATCACTTTCAGCGCGTCGCCTGCCTTCACCTCGCCGTCCGCGTCCGAATCCAACGTATCAAGATCGAGTTGCGGCAGAACGGACAATCTGAGCGACTGATAGCGAACACTGTCCAGTTGCAGCGAATCGTCGTCGCCGCGGATCAACGTCTCGGTTCCCAGGCCGTCCGCTGGTTCGGGCGTCAAGCGAACTTGGCCCGCCGACCTAGCGACCACGGGGACGCGAATCAGGACCTGCAACGCATTGCCGGGATTCGCGACCACCGAACTGATCGCGCCGAGATCGTTGATCGCCGAATCGGTGATGTCGAAATGGTCTTCCCGACCGACGCGATCGAAGTCGTCACCGAATTCGGGACGTCCGGCGATCGCGATCGACTCGCTCGGCAGCACCAAATCCAAGAACGCTGCGAAAACGCCTCCGCCGTCGGTGCGCAAATCTTTGGCCGTGAATTCGATCCAGAAGAAATCGCCCGACCGGATTTCCGTGATCACGTTGCCGTCTTCGTCGACCGCCCGGAGCGCCAAATCGACCAAAACCTGTCGCTCCGATCGCTGCGTCTGATCGTTCTCGATCTGGCCATCGAGCGTCACCGTGTACTCGCCAAGCAAGTCGGCCGAAACCACCGTGACTCGAATCGCAGGGATCGTTTGCAGATACAACGTCGTCACGTCGAGGACCGAGATATCGTCGATCGAGACATCAAAATCTTCCGCCGCTCGCGCTACAACTAGTTGCACCAGAGCGTCGACCTGAACATTGGTGACCGCCAACACATCCACCGTGACAGTAGCCGTCGACGTGGTGCCGCCGGACGCGACGGTGTACTGGAAGGTGCGTCGATCCACGCCTTCGAGGGCCGAGGCGGGGATCTTGATGAATCGTCCATCGACGATCCGCGTTCCCTCGGGCGCACCCGAGATCGATTCAATCTCGCTGTCGTGGAAACCTTGCAACAGTCGATCGTTGGCCAGCACGTCGAGTAGATGCGACTCACCATCGTTGGCGAATACATAGTGATCGTCCTGGGCGACTGTCACCGGGTCCGGTTCGCCCATCGGCGTGGCGATCGGGTTTTCGAAGTCGTTCCAGGAAAAGCGAATCACTTGGTCGCTGGTTTGAGCAACCAATTGTTCCGATGTCACGTCAAAGTCTTGCCACAAGACGAACGGCAATTGACGATCCTTGACATAGACGCCGTCATCGTCCAAATGCCCGAACTCGAAGGACCGGCCGAGCGTAAACGCAGCCGGATTGTACGTCTCGAATCCGATTCGCTTGGTCGTTTCGTCGATCAGGAAGAACTGACTCACTTGATTGCCGCCTTCCAGCGGCGTTTCACTGATCAATGTCCCCGTCGTCAGGTCGATGGTCACAACCGAGGCGGATCGCAGAGCGCCGAATGTGACTTCGTTCTCGTCGTTGAATTCGATCGACGCTGGCAACGAAATCACCAGCGTATCGCCGATTCGCACCGCTCCGGTGTAATCGTTTGCAATCGCTGGCAACGCGATCCGGCGCACACGAGACCCTTCCGACTCAACTGTTTTCGTCGAGACGACGATCAATTCGTGACCGACGCCATCGATCGCTTCCGATTGCAACACCACGAAATCCGGGTCCGTCAGGACCGCGTAGCCGCTTACATTCTCCAGCTCAATCGACTCAATCAACTGAATCGTTTCATCCGACAAGTCCAATCGATCAACGGTTGTCACGGTCTCGTCACCGGCGTAATCGACGCGTACAACCGCTGCCGACAAGCCATCTTCGGCAACGGTGAACTCCGTCACATAGCCACGTCCGAGCACAAGGGTCGGGCCGCGCAGAATCGCATCACTGCCAAGCTCGTAGTGTGTGATCGCGGCTTCATAGCCGAACTCACCATCGAGTTCTTCGTCGTCCGCTTCGATCTCGACATTGCCGAAATACTGTAGTCTGTTTTCAATCCCGTACAGCGTGTCGTCTTGGATGAAAAACCGCTCGAAGTGTACCGCGTCGTTCTTAGCGGTTTCGACCAGCCCCGCCGTCGTCCAGTCCAGTGTTGTGACTGTCAACGGGATCGGCGGTGGCGGATAGATCAGCGGCACGGCCAAGTTTGTCGGGTACGTTACCAGCGTCAGTCGTCCGTCTTCGTAGTGCGCGTCTCTGAACTCGTCGGGGAATGATTGCTCGGTAACCACAGGGTCACTATCTGCGACCAGATTGATCGTCAGCGCGACCGTCTGGTCGTCCGGGTGCTCCGGTGCAACGATCGGTTGCGAACCAGCGATGTAATAACGCGGATAAGCCGATCCCAACAACAACACTTGGTCGCCTTCAACGATCATTCGTTGGACGAACAGATTCAGCGGTACTTCGGCGATCTTCGCGAGCTCACCCGACTCTTTCTGTTCAAAGACGAATAGCGCCGTTCGATCGCTGTAGTCGTCCCTGTCGATCGCGTAAATTCGCGAACCATGTTGCTGAAGAAAATCGTAACGCTCGAAACTCGGCCCACGCGAATACACAATGTCGGGGAAAGTGTCTCCGAAGACGAACGGTGCCGCCGAGTCGTTCGGGAGTGTGAAATCGAAATTCACGACATCAAGCGGTGCCGCGACTTCCGACATCGGCAGCGATTCGTCGGTTGCCTCCGGAAAACAGGATTCGAGTTCCGCCGCGAAAAGTTGGCGACGTTCGAGAATTTCAAACCGAGAAAAACGCTGGGGAGAGCGCATGATCCAACTTTTGCTAAATCAGTACACGAGGGGGGGACACATCAGAAGAGCGGGTTTAGACGCACCGATCAAGGGGTTCGTTCCCGGTCCAGCAGAGCGACAACTAGTCTAATAGCTGTCCGGATAGATCACCAGTTCGATCCGCCGGTTTGCGGCTCGTCCGGCGGGCGTATCGTTGGACTGGCGCGGGTTGTTCGACCCCTGGGCAACCGTAAAAAGTTGGTTGGGAGCCATGCCGTTTCGCCGATTCAGCAAGTCCAGCACCGCGGCGGCCTGGGTGGCCGTCAATTGGTGGCTGGTCGCCGCGTTTCCACCGTAAAGTGGCGCGTTGTCGGTGTAACCTTCGACGCCGATTCGCTGGCGTGGGAACAGACTCTTGAGCTGCGTCGCGATCGGGTCGAGCGTCAGGGCGGCTTGCGGATGCAGGTTGGCGGTGCCCGGCGCGAAAAGTTGGTCGGCGGGAACCGCGATTCGGATCACTTCGCCGTCTTGCTGGACCGGAATTCCGCCCAAATTCAGGCGGCTGACCATCTGGGTCAGGTTCGTGTTGGGTTGGATCGACGCGCCACCGCGGACCTGCGTGGAAGCCTGCATTCCGCGAACTTGGTTCTGAGCGTCACGGGCGGCGATCGCCGTCGACTCGATCTGGGTCGATACTTCGGACAGTTGTTTCCGCAGCAAATCTGATTCGTCGCGGAAAACCTGTGCTTGCTGTTCGCTCTGGGCCAATTGGGTGTGGAGTTGGCGGTTGTTGTCGTCCAGCAATTGAACGCGGCGGTTCAGTTCAGCCATGCGTGCGTCGACTTGATTGACGCCGGCATTTTGAGGCATGTTCCAAGCTGCACCGCCGGGCGCGGCGAAGTACGGATTTTGGCTGCAACCGGCCGACGAAACGATTGCCATGATCGCGATGAGAATCGTGACCGATGACAAGGTTCGATGGGTGAGTGACACGCGAAACATCCTGTTTTCCTCAAACTCTGGCGACAGACGCACGGAGATTACGCATTGAGTTTCACCGGCGGCAAGCCCAATCATCCGCCCAAAAAGACTGATCGCGCTGACTACTTGTACTTCAGCACAAACAAGGACACGCCTTGCCGTGGTAGTCCGAACGACAACTTCGCGGTGCCCTGATCGATCTCGATGGAACCGAGTGCGCCGAGAATTGCCAGATTCGATGCTGCTTCTAGCTCTTCGTACTGTTTTCGACCGGGGGCGACGGGCGAGCCCATTCGACGCCAAGCGTCGTAAGAGTTGCTGTGAAATTCATCGACGCGATAGTGCTTGAATTCAGCCGACTTCACATTCGCCGGGATGCCGTTCACCGTCAATTCGATCGCTGCATCCGAGCCAGCCACATCATCATCGTGGTAATGCCAAACCATGATCGCAATTTCGTGTTCATTCCGACTGGCGATCGCAGCCACATCCGGCGATTTGCGAACTCCGTTTGCGACGATGTCGTCGAGTGCGATCGCATGGGAGCTGTCGACCGCGATGCGTTGCCCATCCATTTTGCTCATCATGCGAAACACATTCAGCACGGGCATTGCCAATCCGTTGCTGGCCAATTGTCGGAAACCGGCGAAGTAGGGCTGGTCCTCAAACGTGAAAGCCCACGTCAGCGCTCCTTCGAGATTCACGCCGTGCTTGGCCGCCAGATCATGCTTGCGTGCAAAACTGGCGGCAGTATAGCTGGAGTACATCGTGCCGTTTCGGTACGAGAACTGATCGCCTTGGCAAGCGGCACAGCCCTCCGGATCTGACTCGCCGATCACGATCGGTGTGTTCTTGAGTTGCGGAAACTCGGCGACGATCCCAAATCCTTTGTCGATCGTTTTGAGCTGCGCGGCGATACCCATTCGAATGTGATTGTCGGCCCAACTCGGTGAACCCTTCGCATGAAATGAAACGAAATCCAGACGCGTCCCCGTCGCTCCTGTCGCGAAGTTCTTGCCATCAATGCAGTGCTTGAAAAACTTACGTGAAAAGTCGCCGCCGTCACCGGCAACATCGGGGCCACCGATCCGCGCGGTCGGCAGCGCTCGCAAAACACCGGCCATTGCAAAGTCATGCAGCTTGTGGAACTCCTCGGCTGTTCCCTTCCAATACCCGATGTTGGACTCGTTCCACGTTTCCCACCACCAAGTTTCCACCTCGGCACGCCCGTAACGCTCGACGCAGTGCGCGGTCCATTGGAAAACGAGTTCGCCCCACTTCTCAAAGCTCTTGGGCGGATAAGTCCAACCGGTGTAGACCTCGTCGTAGGGCATGCCCGGTCGCCACTCGTGCATGTACGGATCGGGCTTCGTCGACATGGCTTGCGGCATGAATCCCAACTGAACATAGGGACGCACGCCGTTCTTCAAATAGGTATCAAAGATCAGATCGACAATTTGATAGTCGTAGACCGGTTTGCCGTTGTCATCTTCGGTGTACAGGTTTGTGCTACCCCACTTGAGCGCCGGCGCACCGGGGCCGGTTGTCATCAAGTTGTGGGTGCGAAAGTAGATTTCCTGCGGCGCGAGTTCACCGAGCTGACGCAGAAGTTTTCGTCCATCCTTCATGTAGGCATAGTTGGGTTCGTCGGCGCCGAAGTAACGCCAAATTCGATGCAGCTCGCCCATGCTTTCGGAAGCATCCACGCGAATCGATACCGGGAACGATTCTTGTGCGCCGGCCGATTGGACAAATACGAGCAACGAAAGTAGGCAGCCGCAAATGTTGAAGCGAGATGGTTGCATCTTCATAGTATTGCGGCCTTTGAGTCGAACGGGGATAGATCGGGCCCAAGTGTACTCGGGATGACGCAGTCAGGGTTGGATCAGTATCCTTTCTCTGTGTTCCTCCGTGCCTCTGTGGTTGTAACTACTCACCTTGTACGATCGAAAATTTGGCAATTGGGTTATCGATTCGCGAAAGAGCGCAGAAAATTAGCCAGCACGACTCCGTTTCTCCTCATCTTCTTTCGTGTCGTTTGTACTCTTTCGTGGAAAAACAAAGCGTGGCTGAACCCCGAACATCACGCCGCGAGCGTCCGTCGTTTTCGACTGTTGCACCTTTCTTTTTGCGTGAATCGTTTGCGATTTGAAGAGTTGAACAATGGTTAGGCTGGAACGGAAATGTCAATTCAATTGATTCATGATTTGGACGATCAGCGTGTTGCCCGCTATCGCAACTTGAAGACCGATCGATCTCGTGTCGGTAGTGACTCGTCGTTCATTGTGGAAGGACGACTGTGCGTGATGGAATTGGCGAAAAGCAAGCTCGTAACGCGATCGGTGCTGGTTGAAGATGGGCGTCAAGATGAGGCGTCATCTTGGTATGCTTCGGATGTTTCGATCTACGTCGTTTCGGCACAGCACATTCGCGAGCTGGTCGGGTTCGATTTTCATCGCGGCATCTTGGCTTGCGGAGAGCGACCGGTTGATCTGCGGTTGGATGCGCTGACCTTCGATGACTCGAAGACGGCGATCGCGCTGGCCGTGTTTGGCGTTTCACTGCACGATAATCTGGGCAGCATGATTCGCACGGCTACCGGTCTCGGTATCAATCGCCTCATCATCGGCCCGCGAACGGTCGATCCGTTTTCTCGCCGCGTCGTGCGAGTCAGCATGGGATCCGTGTTCGCTCAGTCGATCTACCGCGTCGATGACCCGGGCGTCGAACTGAGTCGTATCGCCCAGTCGAAGAATGTTCGCGTCGTCGCGACGACGTTGAGCGAGAACGCGACACCGCTGGACTGTTTTCGACGCGACGATCGGCCGATTCTACTCGTCTTCGGCAGCGAACCCGATGGCGTCGGTCACGAAGTGGAAGTCGCGTCGACCGATCGGTTGACGATCCCGATGCGGTTTGGTCGCGACAGTTTGAATGTGTCGATTGCGGCAGCGATCTTCATGTACGAGTTGTCGCGTACATGACTTCACGTTTTCCACCAGGCGGACCTGGCAATCGCGTGACTTCAAAACCGGCTTCGTCAAACGCGCGGCGGATGGCACTCTTGACGCAATATGTCACCAACCGACCCTCTGGTCGAAGCAGCGCAAACATCTTCGAAAGATACTCCGTTGTCCAAAGTTCGCCATTCACGTCGGGCGCGAACGGATCAAAGTAGATCGCGTCGAAGGTCTCGGGCGGATCAAAATTGATCGCCCGCGCGTCGGCGATTCGCACCGTGACTTCGTGTCGATCGGACACCCGCCAAACGTAGTCACCGGTTTCGATATTTGTGACTAAAGATTCTCGCCACTGACAATACCTATCCGCGAGTGTCGGGTTGCGGAGCGACTTGGCCATCTTCAATTCACTCAGCACATCGGCGGACAACCATGCGTTTTCGATGGCGATGTATCGCAGCGGCGCGTCGCCGACGATCGCGTCGTCGACTGTCATCAGCATTGCCAGACCGGTGCCCAAACCGATTTCGAGGACCGCGGTTGCTATGCCCGCGGCGAGTCGATCGGCGACGCAGCTGTTGTTCAGATAGACATGCCGTGTTTCCGCGACCGCTCCGCAACCGCTGTGGAAGGCGACGTCGGTGGCGGGGTCGATCAGCGTTCGGCTGTCGTCATCGGTGACCATGACCGACCATCGATCGTGCCGCGTCGCGTGAATGGGACGTTCAGGTTTCATGAATATCGGGTTGTTTCGACGGATGCGAACGCCGTCGGTCGATTGATCGAATTTGACTGGCGACATAAGATGAGAGTCCGCCGGCGGCAGCGGCTTCTTTTCTCTTGAATTGGACGAGCCAATTGTTTTCTCGCAAAGCCCCCGACGCGAACGGACCCGTCTCGCACGAGTCGATCCGCGGGAATGGTTCCGTACACGTTGCTGAGGCCCCGATTGAGAAGTCCGACCGACGTTCGGGAATCACAGACGCCGAATCGTCGCTGCGAGAAAAACTTGACGAAGTTCGGAGGCAACTTCAAACCGTGATCCGCGGCAAGGCGGATGTCATCGATCAAGTTTTGACGGCGATGTTGGCTGGCGGGTCAGTGTTGCTCGAAGACGTGCCGGGTGTTGGCAAGACGACGCTAGCGAAATCGATCGCCGCTCTGATCGATCTTGAATTCGGCCGCGTCCAATGTACGCCCGACTTGTTGCCGGCCGACGTTTTGGGTTGCTCGATCTTTCAGCCGTCCAGCGGCACGTTCGAGTTTCGCCCCGGCCCAATCTTTTGTGATCTGTTGATCGTCGACGAGATCAATCGGGCTTCACCGCGAACGCAAAGTGCGCTGTTGGAAGCGATGGCCGAATCACAGGTCACGATCGATGGCAAGTGCTATCCGCTGAAACAACCGTTCATTGTCATCGCGACTCAGAACCCCAGCGGCTTCGAGGGAACATTTCCGTTGCCCGAGTCGCAGCTTGATCGCTTCTTGATCCGACTGTCGATGGACTATCCGGATGCGAACAGCGAGGTCGAGTTGCTGTTGGACCGATCGGCCGATGATCCGACGCGACGACTCACGCCGGTGATGCACCGCGATGACTTGGCGGCGCTTCAAAGCATGGTCCGCGACGTAAAAGTCGATCGCAAGGTTGCGCAGTATCTTGTGGAGTTGGTCGGCATGACGCGATCCGATTCGAGATTGTTGGTCGGTTGCAGTCCGCGTGGATCGAAGATGTTGCTGCGAGCTGCTCAGGCGCATGCGGTTTTGGACGGGCGACGTTTCTTGATGCCCGACGACGTGCAAGCGATGGCCGAGATGGCGATCTCACACCGCGTTTCGGCGCGATCGGTTTCGGCGTCATCGCGCGAGACGTCGTCGATCGTTCGCGACTTGGTCGGAAAAGTCACGGTGCCAGTTTGATGCGTCACCTCGTCGTGACGATCGGCAAAGTTCTGCTCAGCCCGCTGAGATTGTTGCTTTCGATTCGTCGCTCGATGACGGCATCTTCCGTAACGCTGCTACTGATCGGAATCATTTCGCTGAACATCGTTTGGGGCTACCCGTGGATGGGACTGTTCGCGGCATCGCTGACAATGCTGGTGGCGGGATGGGTCATCAGCCGCGTGATGCGACCGAACTTGGCGCTCGATTTTTCGCTGCCCAATTCGGTTCCCGTCGATCAACCCCTTCCCGTCACGATTCATTTGCGAAACCGTTCGCGGCTTCCGGCGATGGATCTGATGGTGGCCGTCATCAACGACAAGGCGGGCCGCCGCGCACGTCCGTCACAAGCGATTCGGTCAGTGGACGGACGACAATCAGTGTCGCTGATC
Organism: Rubripirellula sp.; assembly: GCA_041740415.1. Classification (GTDB taxonomy): domain Bacteria; phylum Planctomycetota; class Planctomycetia; order Pirellulales; family Pirellulaceae; genus Rubripirellula. Next base: position 78,506 of record JBGSLZ010000005.1, on the reverse strand, counting down.
CGTCCCGACGGGCGACGTGATGTTGTGGTCTCCCTGATCGGCAGTCGTCGTGGCATCCACGATTTGCCGGCTATTTCAGTCGAATCGATGTTCCCGTTTCATCTGTTTCGATCGACTCGTCGATTGCGGGCTGTCACTCAAATCGCGATCACGCCACGGCTGATGACGGGCGACGACGATCCGCTCGCCAAGGCGCTGCTGGACACGTTGGGCGGATGGTCGTACCGATTGTTGGCCGGTGATGCGCTCGATTACACGGGCAGCCGCGAGTACCAAGTCGGCATGCCGGTGCGACGTTGGGACTTCGCATCATGGGCCCGTTTGGGGCGACCGATCGTGCGCGAGTTTCAATCGCCTTCGATTCAATCGGTTTCGATCATCGTCGACACGGGGGGGCTGGAGAACGACGCCGACGCGTTGGAACGATTGTTGTCGCTGGCCGCCACGGCGGTGAATGACTTGTCGAGAAAACAGGTCCGCGCGGCGCTGTACGTCGCCAGCGAACCCGTCGCATCGTACGCGCCGAGTCGTCATCCGCAATCGACAACTGAAACCGAGCCGATGTTGATTCAGTTGGCTGCGGCAAAGGTCGTTGACCGAGACACCGCAGACAAACGGATTCGCGAAGTGTTGGATCATGTCGGCCAGTCACCGGCGCTGTTGTTATCGACGCGAGCAGCACTCGATTCCGACCAGCCAATCGGCGCGAACGTGACCATGATTCGCATCGATGCGGCTCAACCCAAACGTGTGCCCGCGACACGTGGGAGAAAACCGGCGCATGCTTGAACGTATCGCCAAATCGATATTTTCGATTCAGCCGCCAGCGGTGTTTGGCTTGCTCCTGCTAACGCAAATGATGTTTGTCGCATCGACGTTCAATACGTGGTTGCCTGTCAGTTGTTTTTACGCGTTGGCGGTTCTGTGGGTGCTCGCGCGGGCACGTTCGGAAACCCTCAGCGCGGACGCTATTCAACCTCGTCATGCGATACCCCGCGTCGGGGTTTGGTTGTTGCTGTTCTTGATCGTGGTCGCGATCATCGCGGCGACGATAATGTGGCGGTTGAGCGAGACCGTTCGCGAGACAACCAATTTTCTGTTTGCCGGTTCGGACAGTTTGGCTCACGTCGCGTTCTTCCTGGCGTTGGCGGTATGGGCGGCCCGGCCCAGACGTGGGCACGTGTCGATGTTGCCATTGGGCATGATCGTCATGTTGTTGTGTACCGTCGCGGGCGGTGTCAGTTCATCACTCGCCGGCCAAACGACGGTCGGATTGGCCGCGTGCGTCGGCTTCACGATCGGTTCACAACTGATCGCTACGATCAGGCAACGTCGCGAAGGTGGTCGTCGCAACGCCCGTGACGATGACGCGTCCGGCGTGACTTGGATGGGGCCACTGTTCGCGACTTTGACGTTGTCGATGATCATGATGATCACCACGGCGGTGGCGAACGTGACGGATCGCGTGTTGCCTGGGATTCAAAGCGATTTGCAACGGCAATTGCAAGTCTCGATCGATGCCGTCACCGACAACAACTATGTCGGTGGGATGCGTTACGTCAGCGGCAGTCGATTGGGTTCGATTCGAGACCATCTGATTGAAAATCCCGAAGAGATTGCGTTGCGAGTTTATGCCGACAAGGCGCCGGGCTATCTGCGCGGAACCGTGTTCGATCTCTACAACACACGCCGATGGTATGGGGCGGGTGATTTGGCCAATGACCAGAATGATCGAAGCGGTTTGATTCGAGACTATTCGCTGGAGCCCGCCGGACTGGCGCAAACAACGCTGTCTGCGAACTTCGGCAGGAAGCTCAAACGGTTCCCGCTGGCCGGCGGCGACTCCGGTGCAAACGTCAGTAAACCGGGCGTGGCAATTCAAACGCTGGAGATTCACAACGAGCCGATCAAGGGGCTGACGGTATTCTTGCCCATGTCGACGCGATGGATCGAGGCCAGCAGTGAGGAATTGCTCGTTAGTCGCAACGGAATCGTGCGCAGCGGCGTCGATGTCAGTCGTCCTTACGTCGCGGGCGTGGCCGAACGGTTGCCGATCGAGACGATGGATGCCGGGCGCCGCGAAATCTTCTTGGACGTGCCCAAGCAGATCGCACCTATGCTCGAAAACGTCACTCGTTCGATTTGCGACCAGCAAGCGACGGCCCGAGTGAAGGCGGAATCCATCAGCCGCTATTTCCAAGATGGATTCGAGTATGGACTCAATCGAACGCGTTCGCCCGGCGGAGTCGATCCGTTGGAGCACTTTCTGAACACCCGCCACATCGCACACTGCGAGTACTTCGCGTCGGCGACGGTGTTAATGTTACGAACGGTTGGCGTCCCAACGCGATACATAACGGGCTACGTCGTCGATGAAGTCAACGACGAGGACAATCGATTGTGGTACGCGCGGAACCGAGACGCGCATGCTTGGGTCGAAGCGTTTGACGATGCCAGCGGTCAATGGTTTGCGGTCGAGTCGACGCCCGGGCGTCGGTATCAAACGCTGGTTTGGGATGACGCGTCCGCGGCCGCCAGTGGCGACGGCTCGAGCTCGAATTTAGAGAACGAAGATCGAACTTCATACTTTTCCGAAGCGGTCGGATGGCTCTTTTCGATTCGAACGACGGATTCGTTGTTGTCCATCTTTCGACTCGCTCAGTTACCTTTGTTTTGCGTGTTGGCGTTTCTGTTGTGGACGAAGTATCTCAAGCCGGGCGCAAGTCACGTTGATCTGATCGACCAACAGAGCCTGAAGCGACTCGGCCGAGTCGATCGGCGGTTGCGAAAATGGTCGCTGGTCCGTCGCAGCGACGAAACGCTGTATCAGTTTGCACAGCGGGTCGCCGACAAGGCGGAAAATGTTGCACACGCGGCGTCGCCGGACCAACGACGGGCGATGCGATCGGCCGCCCGGTGGTATCGCGAATACGCCGACGCTCGATACCAGGGCGAGCTGCCGCCTGTTTTACCTTGACTTGGCCGCCGGCGAATTCGTACGTTGCCCCATGAAAGACTCCGTTTTTCGGGTTCTGATGGCGGACTGAAACGATTTTCAAACTCAACTTATCGGCGTATCGATTGTTGGTTGTCGTCGCATTTGCGGCGAGTATTGGCGGCTGCGCCAGTTGGAAAGACGATTCGTCTCTCGATTCGATCCTGAAGTCTCGCGAAAAAAATAAGATCGGCAGCCCCCAGCGATCGATCGTGTTGGATGTCGAATTCGTGAACGTGGATGCGGAAGCGGTCGAGCCCGATCAGGCGGCTTCGTTGTGGCAGTGGGTCGATGAAACGCCGATCGACGTGAAACTGAGGCAACGGTTTCTCAGCAACGGCATGCGAGTCGGTGTCGTCTCGAACAAGGAACGGTTTCGCGAACGATTGTCGACGATCGCGGCCAACCATGACGTGATCGACACTTTTATGGCGACCGCGTCCGTGGCCAGCGACGTGTCGCGCGGCGAGAAAAAGATACCGATGCGGATCGGCCGACGTTACGAGTTGCCGGTACGCAAGCCGATCGAAGGAAGCCACGTCGCGATGGTCCGAATCGACGAGAACACCGTCGGCCAAACGCTCGAGAACGCACAATACTTATTGGCCATTCATCCGCTCGAACTGACGGCTCAAAAGCAAGTTCACATGCGGATGAGAACCGAGATCCAGCACGGACAGATGCGTCAGAAGTGGATCGGCAGCGACTCGGCGATCCGCATCGATCAGCGCCGCGAAACGTGGTCGATTCCGTCGCTCGATTTGGACATCAACGCTCGCGAAGGCGACGTGATTGTCATCGCACCGACGTGGCCGATCACGGGACTGGCAAAACAGATGCTCTCGGGCGTCAACGCGGATAACAAAGCTGAACAGATCGTGTTGCTGATCCGCGTCGAGCAGATCCCAACCGCCGTCGACCAACTGTAGGTCCGGTTCCACCGGACGGCGGTAGTAGCGGTAGGTCCGGTTCCACCGGACGGCGTTAGTGTCTGGTGGAACCGGACCTACGGGGATGTTAACGCGCCGAAACGCATCCAGCGGATCGGTTCGGGAATGCTTTCGGTCACGGCTAAGCCGGTTGTTGGATTGACTTCCACCTCCAGTTCTTGCGCGAGCTGCCCGATTTCGCTGACACGTGGCAACACCTTGCTGATGTGGCTTAGCAATTCCGGAGTCGGCGTTTTTCGGCGTGCTCCGCCTTGCACCAGCCGCAGCACACCCAGCGATGGATGCGTGGGGTCGCCGGCAAACGGTGTCGCGAAGCTGCTGACGTGTTCCGTTACATCCAAAAACAACAAGTTGGCACACTTCAAGTCCTTGAACTGCTCCGCCAAGTACGCGCTCGTGATCAATGTCGGATCGGTGAAAGCACGTTCGGGTCGGGCGTCGGCAGTCATCAAGCACAACTGGCCCTCTTCGCTTCGCATCTCTTCGCCGTGGAAGTAGATCAGCACCGTGTTGTTGACGCCCTGTTTGTCCGACAACTCGAAGCGACATTGCTCGATCAAAGGTCGCACGTTGTCGCTGCGGCTGACTTCGCCGGTCAGCGCCGGATAGATCGGCGAACCGCTGACGACGCGACTGAACGCCGGCATCTTCTCGTTGGCGATACCGAGCAGTTCGAGCACGCTTCGCTCATACGTTTTCCGTTCACGCCACGAGACTCGTGTGCTGATTACCAACAGATGCAATGTTTGATCGCGCGAGGGGTTCTCACAGGCAACGGAAATCGAGGCGACTGAGTTTTCAGATTCAACCAGGCCCGGCAAGCTCAAGCGAATGTCGTTGCTGGTCGAAGACAACGTGACGGGAATGCGAAACGAAAGTTCGTCAGAGCCTTCGATCGCCTTCAGCGGGATCACGGATTGAAGGAACCCGTTCACCGAAGCAGCGATCACGTTCTCGCCGGCCGTGATTGGCGCGGATGTCGACGACAAACGAACGCGACCCTCGATCGTTCCGATCGCGGCGGGCAGCGGACCGCTCGATTGAAGCGAACCTTCGGGACCGGCCACCAGCTCGAACGCGAGGTCGCCGTCCATCACGATTCGCTCGGCCGACACCCCGACCGGACGATCGATACGGTTGATCTGGCGTCGCACCGTCGTCATCAGCCCGGCTTCCGAAATCGCCGTCACCGCCACTTGGTTCACGCCACGCGCAAGTGGCAAATCGGCGCTGGTCAATCGAACTCCGTCACGTCCGGCCTTGGGAAACTCGACCGGAACCATTCGATCGCCGATGCGGACCTCAACGACCTTCAAGTCGTCACTCTCGATCTGAATCGCCAAATCGAGCTGCGAAGCGTCAACGATTGTCCCGTCAGCGATCGACAACTCCAATTTCGGTTGCTCAGGTTCTGGCAACACGACCAGTGTCACGGCCCGATGATCCCACACGTGTCCATCATTGTCAGTCGTTGCGACTTCGACTTCATGTTCACCTTCGGGAAGCGCCAGTTGCGAGAGAACCAAATCAAACGTCCCCGGTTCCGCCGCGCCGGTTACCGGCGTCGGCTTCCCAAATTCAAAGTCATCGCGAGCCGTGCCATCGACCAAGACATGAATGTAATTGCGTAAGATTTGGCGATCCGACCGCAGACGCAAACTCAATTGCGATAGGTTTCGATTGATGAGCTTGCCGGTCAGCGAGCTGATCAAGATCGGGTCGATCACTTCGATCGCAAACGTCGCCGTGCTTTTCGATCCGTCGTCCTTGCTCAAACGCACCGTTATCGGATTCTTGCCGACGACCAACGGAACAGTTGCCGAAAAATGATTGCCGATCGTTTCGGTAGCTTCGAGTGCGAGCGTCTTGCCATCCCGCAAAACCTCGACGTGATGTTCGGGGGCGATCGACTCGGCGTCAACCATCGCTTCGATCCGAACGCGGTCGCCCGGCATCAATTCCGCGCGACGCATCGTCGACGATCCCGCATGCGATAGAACTCGCACGTTCGGCAAACCACCTGTCGCCGTCACCAAGTCTTCGCCAGCGACGACATCAAAACTCTCGCGTTGAAACCCATCGTGCAACCGGTCGCCGCGAACAGTCACCGAGATATCATGCCTGCTGGTGAGCTCCGCCAGATCATCGTCTTCGTATTCCCAAATGTTGGGATCGATCAACGACTGCTTGAGTTCGATCGGACGTCCCGAATCGATGTTTCCAACCACTTCGGCGATCGATTGATTGGGCGTTCCCGTGATCAACACTTGCATGCGCTTGAGCGGCTCGTCGCTCCGATAGCCACCGTCGCGAAGATAGATCGAACGATCCTTTCGATCGACGAATCGCACACTGATATCGGCGTTCATCGCCGGCGGCCAAACGCTGGGCAAACGTCCCATCGCCAACAGGTTCTTGATCAGCGTCTTGCCCGAGAACTCGTCGCGATACTCGGCAAACGGTGCAAACTTCACCGCATCACCGGCTCGGACTGGATTGAAGTGCCAACCCGCGGACGATTCGATTTCGGGGCCGCTGGATTGAAACGGGCCGCTCGGCGACCAAGCTAACCAGTCAGGAATCTTGGCATTCTTTCGTGCGGCGCAGATGAATGAAAACAGCGGCTTGCGCTCATCAGCGGCCTGTCCCAACCGTACCTTCGCATCGATTTCGCGTCCGCTTCTTTCAACTCGCACTGCGACATCGCTGCCGGGCAGTGAATAGGAAAGACCGCGAAACAGATCCTCCGTCGAAGCTGTTTTCACGAGCTCTTTCTTGCCGTTGTAGAAGCCGATCACACGGTCACCGGCTTGCAGGCCATCGGGTTGCGGGTTGCCGTCGCCCGCTTCGACGGATGCGATGACGATCTGACCGTCACGCAAACACCAATCCGTATCCTCGATCACACTGCGCCGTCCGATGAGTTTTGATAGATCGGTCAAGTTCCAAACACAGACCATGCCGTCGGCGGAAACGCTCGTCAGGTGTCGATCGTCGTTTGAGAACTCAATTCCGGTCACGATCTGTTCGTGCCCATTCAAACGACGAACTTCTTTACCTGTCTTGGGATCATAAATCGACAACCGTGCCTGTGCCGCGCCACCGTAGGGCACGAACGCAACCGCCGCTAACGGTCGTCCGCCCAATCGCTCGGAACGAATCACCTTGGCGACCGGCATCGATGTCGTTTCAACGGCAATCGAACCGATGACGACGTTGTCGAGCGTTACGTGGGACACGAATTCATTCTTCCCGGCCGATCGGGTGAAGTTGATCGGTTGATCGAAGGACGTGAACTTCGCCGCTTCGACTCGGCGAAGCCGATCTTCGACAAAATCGTAAGTTTCCGTTTTGTCGTCGTTGAGAATCGAGAATCGCAGCGTCACGTTGTCGCCATTGGCCACCAGAGCCGCGCGAGTGACGGGCTGAAAATCTGGCTTCAACGTTTGAAAGATCGTTGCCTTTGCTTGATCGACCGCAGCGATCTCCACAATCTTGACGCCGGCCGTGACATCCGCCGTCGCGGCCACGAATCGTCCGCTCGGGTCCGCCCCGATGACGGGATTCTGCCGATTGCCCAACGGTATACCACCATCAAGCAACAGCCGGTCCGTTTTCAGATCGATGAAATTCAACCGATGATCCGAATCAGGTTTGGCGAGATCACGGATCGTCACCGCTACCACATCGGGGCGTAAACGCAGCGTACGAACGGCAAATATAAACTCGCTTTGTAAAATCTGACCCGACAGATTCACGCGTTTGATCAACTTGCAGTCGTCAGCGTCGATGATTGAAACAGCTTGTCGTGACGCAACGCACAACTGGTTCGTCACGCCGATTCGATCAGCAGCCAGTGCAAAAGTGTCCGCGAAACGAATGGGCTGATCCGAGTCGGTTCGATAAACATCGATCCCGCCGCCTGGATTACCGTCGGCCGCAGTCACCGCGACTCGCAAAGCGTTGCTATCGGTTGCACCGGAGACACACCAAGCCGTCAAAGTTGGCTGGATCGCCGTTTGCGACAACGGCCAACGATGAAGTTGTTCGCCGCCCGGCAACTGGAAGACTCGTACGGATCGAACGGTCGAATCTTCGGTCGACGTTTCGGCGTCACCACACTGACGAGGATCTTCGTCGTTGCCGATCGTCACAAGAAACGACTGTTTCGCGTTCGCAGTGGAAACGATCTTCGCTGCCGACACGTATCCGGGGTGAGTTTTGATGGTCCGCGCTTGTTTTGCTTGGACATCAAACAATGTTACCGATCCGACCTGATCGAGCGTTGGTTGGGACCAACCGAAACTGGGGATCAAAATTCCGTCTTGCGAATATCCCGCTTGTTGATCGAACGTGCCGACGCCTCCGGTCACCGCGAAACGCCCATCGTCCGAAAGTGAAAGAGTTCGAATCGAACCCAAGGGGCCTGGCCCGATCGTCGGACGAAGCGAACGCGAATGATAGCGAGCGAATTTGCCGGCGTTCAGGGTATAGACTTGCACCAACTTGTCGTCGCCGGCGGTGAACAGGTCGCTACCGTCAGCAGAAAACTCGATCGCGTGAATCGGCGCCAGCGGCCCGTCCGGTCGAAGCCGCAAAATAGCGTTGGTTTCCGCGTGGATTTGCCCGACTGTCAACGCGAAACACGCCGAAGATGCAAGGATCGACAGGTAGCGAGATCGTAAGATCATGGGTGAAACGGTCATTTTCGAGTCGACTACGAAGTCCAGGAAATCGTCACCCAGCCAAGCGACGATCCGGGGAGAAAGAAGCATCCCGCAAGAGTAGTTTAGACCAAAGTAGGTCCGGTTCCACCGGACGGTGTTGATGATTTGTCCGATAGAATCGGACCTACGTAAGCAATCCGCCCAACACGTGCGCCTTTTCGACTCCGGTTAGTCGCAGGTCGAGGCCCTGGAAACGAACCGACAGACGCTCGTGATCGAGCCCGAGTTGGTGCAAGATCGTAGCGTGGATGTCGCGAACGTGAGCCGGTTTGTCGATGCTGGCGAATCCGAATTCGTCCGTTTCGCCATAGACGAAACCGGGCTTGAAACCGCCACCGGCGAACCACATCGTGAACGCATCGATGTGGTGATTGCGGCCGGTCGATTCGCGAACTTCGCCCATCGGAGTCCTGCCGAATTCGCCGCCCCAAATCACCAGCGTTTCGTCCAGCATTCCGCGTTGTTTCAGATCGCTGACCAAGGCCGCCGTTGCCTGGTCGATTTCGCGACAGATCGCCGGCAAATGAGTCTCCAGGTTCTCGGTTGGTCCGCCGTGGTGATCCCAATTGGTGTGATAGAGCTGCACGAACCGAACACCGCGTTCGACCAAACGCCGAGCCAGCAAACAATTGCGCGCGTAACTGGCTTCGTTGGCATCCTTGACTCCGTACATCGACAGGGTCTCGGCACTCTCCTGGTCCGTCGCCATCAACTCCGGCGCACTTGATTGCATCCGATACGCCATCTCGTAAGCATTGATTCGCGTAGCGATTTCTTGATCACCTGTTTCAACCAAACGCTGTAGGTTCAATTCGGCGACGGCATCGACGAGTTCACGCTGCTCGGCAGTACTAACATTCGGGGGCGTGGACAGATTCAGAATCGGATCGCCTTGGTTGCGAAGCGGCACGCCTTGGAACGATGTCGGCAACGCACCACTGGCCCAATGCATCGCACCACCGCGTGGACCTCGCGGACCGCTTTGCAGGACCACGAATCCCGGCAAGTTGTCACAAACGCTGCCCAGTCCATAAGTCACCCAAGCGCCCATGCTGGGTCGACCGAACTGGCCGCTTCCCGTGTTCATGAACAGCTTCGCCGGAGCGTGATTGAACAGGTCGGTCTTGCACGTTTTCAGAATGCAAAGCTCGTCGACCACTCGGGCGGTATGCGGTAAGTAATCGCTGACCCAAGTTCCCGAGCTGCCGTATTGATGGAAGTCCGGCTTGCTGCCCAACAGATCGATCCGGTGGCTGCTGTCCATAAACGCGAACCGTTTTCCTTCGACGAAACTCTGCGGGATCGGCTGTCCGCTGAGTTCGTTGAGCTTCGGTTTGTACTCAAACGTCTCCAACTGTGACGGTCCACCGGCCATGAACAGGTAGATCACGTTTTTGACGCGGGCGGGAAAGTGAGCGACGCGCGGTTCCATCGCATTTGAGCCACTCGCGGCGTGCCCGAGCTTTCCGCCAGCCAACAACGACGACAGAGCCATCGAGCCGATGCCCATGGAACATTGGCTGAAGAAATGTCGGCGCGTCAGATCCTGAAGTGCGGTGTCGTTTTTCATATTCATTCTCGCGTGATCGTTTCATCGAGATTCAGCATCGCTCGGGCAGCGCCAAGCGATCCGAGTCGTTCCAGAATCACTAACTCGGATGGTTCGGGTGAACGGGCGACACAGCGACGAAACGCGGTCTCGATTCCCTCGTTGTCGATGATCGTCTTAAGCGATTGTGCAAATTCAAAGAACGCGGTGTCGTTCATCAACGTCAGTGCTTGCAACGGCGTGTTACTTCGCATTCGCCGAGTGCAGGAACTCAAACCTTCGGGCGCGTCGAAAACGTTCACCGACGGCGGCGGTGTGTTGCGATAAGTGAACGTGTACAGTCCGCGTCGATAGCGATCTTTGCCCTTGCTGACTTTCCATTCGCGTTTGATCTGACCCTGGCTCATCACGCCATCAGGAATCGGCGGATACACCGGCGGCCCGCCGACCTTCGGCGCCAACATGCCGCTGGCCGACAACGCCACGTCACGCACGATTTCGGCATCCAATCGCAATCGAGTCTGGCGTGCAAGCATCACGTTTCGAGCATCAACGGTTTGCAATTCTTCTCGTTCGCGTGAACTCTGGCGATAGGTGTGCGATGTCACGATCAATCGATGCAGCTCCTTCAAGCTCCATCCCCGCTCGATCCAATCGGCGGCAATCCAATCGAGCAACTCGGGATGCGAAGGTGACATGCCTTGCAATCCAAAATCGTTCTCCGTTTCGACCAGTCCGCGGCCGAAATACTGCTGCCAAACGCGATTGACGATCACACGCGCGGTCAACGGGTTGCGCGGGTCGACGATCCACTTGGCCAAATCAAGACGATTGGGCAAGTCACTGACAGTATCCAACGAGTGCAGCACCGATGGCGTGCCGGGAAACACTTCGTCGGCGGGCCGCGTGAAATCGCCCTTGATGAACACCGTTGTCATTCGCGGCTTCTTCCGTTCTTCGAGCACCATTGTTTTGAAAGCCCGATCGAGCAACGCAACGTGTTCGGCATAGCGAACCGTCTCGACCATGCTGAGCGCATCGGGTGGCATCAGTGAACTCGCCGACAGCAGTACCATTTTGTGCCGGGCGAGCCGTTTGTCATCGGGAATCGATAACGCTTCTTTGACTTTCGATGGGAAAGCATCGCGCTGTTCGGCGGTCAGCGATTGCTCCCACGCAGTTTGCGCGTCCTTGTGTTCTTCAAAAAGCTTATCGATCCGAGCGTCGATTTTTGCGACCTGTTGCTCCACCCACTCGGCATTGACTCCGGGAGGATAGAACTTCAGAGTCGGTTCGTCTTGATTGTTGAAGAACGCGAACAGTTGATAGAACTCTTTTTGTGTGATCGGATCAAACTTGTGATCGTGGCACTGCGCGCAACCGACGGACAGTCCTAACCAAACGGTGCCCGTAGTGGCGACGCGATCGAAAATGCTGTCGATGCGAAACTGTTCGCGGTCAATTCCGCCTTCTTCGTTGATTTGCGTGTTGCGGTGGAAACCCGTTGCGATTCGGTTGCGATCCGTCGCCTCGGGTAACAGATCGCCGGCCAATTGTTGGATCGTGAACTGATCGAACGGCAGATCTTCGTTGAGAACCTGGACGACCCAATCGCGATACAACCAAATCTCCCGTGGGTTGTCGATCGAGTACCCCTGGCTATCGGCATAACGAGCCTGATCGAGCCACCATCGGCCCCATCGTTCGCCATAGTGCGGACTGGCCAACAATCGATTGACCAATTCTTTGTAAGCGAGATCGTGATCTTTGCCGGATGCGTCGCGAAACGCATCGACTTCTTCGATCGTCGGCGGCAATCCGATCAGGTCAAGTGACAAGCGGCGGATCAGCGTTTCATCGTTCGCGGAAGGCGACGGCAAGATCACCTGCTCGGCAAGTTTCGCTTGCACGAATTGATCGATCGGATGGATCGCCGAACCGATTTCCGGCAGCGGTGCCTTCCGTGGCGGCGTGAATGCCCAATGCGATTCGTAGTTGGCGCCCTGATTGATCCATAGCTTCAGAGTCTCCTTCTGAGTTGCTGTCAACTTGCGACCCGAATCGGGCGGCGGCATCAGCTCGTGTTCGTCGTCCGACTCGATCCTCGCGATCAGCGAGCTTGCCTCCGGATCACCCGGGACGATCACATCGGGCGCGTTCTCGACTGATTCTCGCAAATCCAACCGCAAGTCGGCCTGCCGCGCTTCGGCGTCAAAGCCATGGCACGAGTAACAGTTGTCCGAAAGGATCGGGCGGACTTCGCGATCAAAGCTGATCGCGGGGTTCGCGTCTTGAGCGGGCGCGTAGCCTGCCGACGAGATTACCAGCGACCACGCCAGGAACAAGCGTAGGACGAAAATCGAGAGCGGTGTCTTCATATCGTAAGTATAACCGAGTCAATGGTTGACCGCTCAAAGGGATGTTCGCTGAGCGATTCGACGGCCGACGCGAGCGTCAAAACTTGATCAGCTAAGTTTTTAAGACGATGCACTCTCGTCCACCGCACTCAGCCCCGATAGCTGTCCCGGAGCACTTGCATGGTGTGCTTCACTTCGATCGGTGAACCGAGTTGTTTCAAGTGGATCGCCAACTGAGTCATGCAGCCGATGTTGCCGCTTGCCACAACGTCGGCTCCGGTCGCGATCACATGCTGAGCCTTCTGACGTCCGAGCGAACCGGCGATCTCGGGTTGCTCGATGTTGTACGTTCCCGCTGAACCGCAACACAGATGCGACTCGGCAATCTCGAGTAGTTCGATGCGCGGTATCATCCGCAACAGTTTTCGTGGCTCACTTCGCACGCCCTGAGCGTTCGCTAAGTGACACGCATCGTGATAGGCAACCTTCAAACGTCGATCTTGGTCGGCGATCGGTTTCAAGTCACCGAGTCGAACCAAGAACGCGGAGACATCGATCACCTTATGCCGAAATGCGTCGGCTCGTTCTGCATCAGGTGTCCCCTTCAGAATCAAATGGTACTCGTGCATCCCCGACCCGCACCCGGCCGCGTTCGTGACGATCGCATCAACGTCGTTGGGAAACGCATTAAGATTATGTTTGGCAAACACGCGAGCTTGTTTGATGTTGCCGACATGCCAGCTCAGCGCGCCACAGCACGTCTGTGATTTCGGCACCATCACTTCGATGCCGTTTCGCGTCAGCACGTCGATTGTTGCCGAGTTGATGTCGGGATCAAGCACACTCTGAGCGCACCCTGACAGCAACGCGACTCGCGCACGCGGCGGACCGACCGCTGGGTTGAATTCGGCCCAAACCTGCTTCGGCGGCAGCCGATCGGGCAGCAGATCCAACATCACACGCAGCGACGATGGCAACAGACCGGCGAGAGGTGTGGCGAGCTTGCCCGACATTGCCGCCAGTCGAAAACGTGAAGGGTAAGGCAGCGTTGTTTGTGCCAGGAATCGGCGCATTCGATCTGAAAACGTACGCGATCGTTTCGGTTCAACCAAGGCACGAAACGGACTGATCAGATCACGGTAGGGAACGCCCGACGGACACGCGGGCTCACATGCCAAGCATCCCAAGCAAGGATCGAGGTGCGGCGTCGCTTCGTCGATCGATAGGTTGCCTTCGAGCACCTCCTTCATCAACACGATTCGACCGCGCGGCGAATCGGACTCTTGACCGAGTTCTTGATACGTCGGACAAGCCGCCAAACAGAACCCGCAATGCACGCAAGTGCTGACCGCAGCAGCCATTTCGGCGCCCAGCGGTCCATGTTGATCGGGATTGATTTTGTGCAGCATCAGTGGGTTCGTTTCGTCAAGCGAATTGCGGGAATCGTCCGCCAGGGTCCATCGCGTGCTTGATCGCCGCAGTCATGTTGGATGCGTTCGTCGCTCCGATCCAACACTTGCGGTGATCGCCACGAATGATCAGTCCGCGATCGCCGCGTGTCGTCAAAATCTCGTCGAGCCGATCGATCGAAGCTGCGTCGTCCAGCGCCATCCACATCACGTTAGCAGCGGCACTCAGGTGGGCACGAGCATTAGTTAGACCGGCGACGAGGGGTTCCAGTTCAAGAAATGATTTCGCCGTGATCGGAACTTTCACGATGTATGGAGCGCCAGCCACCCAAGTCGCCTCCGTCACGCCGCGCCAAAATTCATCTGGCGACGGGCAATCTGCAACGTCATCGCCCCAGCGCCCGCGAATCTCCGCTGCAATCGCCTGATTCACTTCGTCCGGTCCCGCCAACCGCAAGTACATCGCCCGATCTTCACATCGATAATCGATCGCATCGAGTTCCCAGCGACTGGCGCCAGCTTCCGCCGTTCGCTGCATCGCCTGTTCATGCGATTGGCATACGACCGACACCGTTTTTGTTACGATCGGTCGCGGGAAGACTTTGAACGTCATCGAAGTCATCGCGCCGAGTCGCCCCAGGCTTCCGACCAACAACTTCGGGATGTCAAAACCGGCCGCGTTCTTGACCACTTTGCCGCCGGCTCGAATCGGCTTGCCTTCGCCGGAGAAAAAATCAACGCCGAGCAAGAAATCTCGCACACCGCCGAAGCGAAATCGACCGGGGCCGGAGAGTCCCGATGCGATGGTGCCACCAAGTGTTGCACCGGAGACCGCAAGCATCGGGTCGAACGGAAGGTACTGATTCCTCGCGGCCAACACCGTGGTGATCTCATCGATTCGGGTGCCCGCTTTTGCGGTGAACGTGAATTCCGACGGCTCGTACTCGACGACGCCTGACAACGATGCCAAAGAGACAAGCGTTGCACCGGAGTGATTGCTGAGCGCCGGCTTGCTGCGATTGCCGACGGCGAGCACGCACTTGTAGGATGCGATGATTTGGGCCAAGTCGGTTTCGCATTCGGGGCGGAGGATCGTATCATTCACGACTGATCACACCTGCTTGTTCGAGCGGGTGAAGTCCCGTCATGGCGAGCGCGGGTGCTTCGGTGCCCGGGAACATTTTGCCAGGATTGGCGATCAGCTTGGGATCGAACGCGCGGCGCAGGCGATCCATCATGTCGACGGTCGGTTCGTCGAACATCAGCGGCAAAAAATCACGCTTTTCCATTCCCACGCCATGCTCGCCCGTGATCGAACCGCCCATCTCGATGCACATCCGCGACAATTGCGCGGCCACGTCTTCGGCGCGGTGCAACGCTCCGTCGATCGTGCCATCGAACAAGATCAGCGGGTGCAAGTTGCCATCGCCGGCGTGAAAAACATTCGCGATCCGAATTCCCGAATCTTTCGAGAGCTGTTCGATTTTGACCAGCGCTTCACCAAGTCGCTTACGCGGGACGACGCCATCCTGAACCAAAAAGTCAGGACTGAGTCGACCGACCGCCGAGAACACGCTCTTGCGACCCTTCCAGATTCTCAGTCGTTCGTCTTCGTCGGCGGCAACGACGTGGGCCATCGGATTCGTTTGCGCGATGATGCGTTCAAGCTCGCGCCGCTCGAACTCCATCCGCTCGGCCGGCCCTTCCAACTCGACGATCAAAACGGCTGTAGCACCGCTGGGATAATTGCACTTCACCGCCGCTTCGGCTGCTTCGATCGATAGGGCGTCCATGATCTCCATCGCGCCGGGCAACAATCCTGAATCGATCACCGCCGAGACTGCATCGCCGGCCGCGCGCAGCGAATCGTAGCCGACCAGCACCGTGTGAAATTTCTCGGGCTTGGGCAACAGTCGCAGCGTGATTTGGAGCGCGACGCCGAACAATCCTTCGCTGCCGCAGAACAAACCCGTGTAGTCGGGACCGACCGATTCAGTGCTCGCGCCGCCCATCGTGACCACTTCGCCGGTCGCGGTCACCGCGCGGATGCCCAGGACGTGATTACTGGTCATGCCGTATTTCAAACAGTGCGCACCGCCGGAATTGAATGCGACGTTGCCGCCGATCGTGCAAATCGTTTGGCTCGATGGGTCCGGCGAAAAGTACAAACCGTAAGGTGCTGCGGCTTGCGAAACCTTGATGTTCACGACGCCCGGCTGTACGACCGCGGTTCGCGACTGCGGATCGAGTTCCAAGATTTTGTTCAAGCGATTCAGTGCGATCACGATCCCGTTGGCGACCGGCAGCGATCCGCCGGACAGACTGGTGCCGCTGCCCCGAGCCACGAAGGGCACATCGTTCTCGTAACACCAACGAACGGTGGCGATGACTTCGTCGTCGTTTTCCGGGATCACGATGCCGATCGGCTTGGCATGAAACGCAGTCAAGCCGTCGGACTCGAACGCGGATCGCGATGCGGCATCGGTGACGCAGCGGTCGGCGGGAAAGAGCTTTCGCAAACCCGCGATTCGATTCGCGTCGGCACTGTTGCTCACGTCGAGGCCAGGCAATCCTTCAGCGCCGCGAGCAATGTTTGGACGTTGCGACGGGTGGCGCCGTATCCCATCAGTCCGATCCGCCAAGCTTTACCGGCGAACACACCGAGGCCGCCGCCGATCTCGATATCATAATCTTGCAGTAGTCGCTTGCGGATCGCCGCTTCGTCGATTCCCTCAGGAGTGGCGACGCAGTTGAGTGATGCGAGCGAGTTCTTTGGAATGTAAGTCAGTCCCAATTTTTCGAGGCCTTCGCGAAGCAGCAGATGCATTTCGTGATGACGGGCGATGCGATTTTCGAGTCCTTCTTCGAGCACGATCTGCAGCGCTTCGCGAAGAGCGTAAACCATGTTGATCGGCGCGGTGTGATGGTATGCCCTCGCGCCCGATGCTGCGCCGCCACCGGTGTAATAATTCTTCAGCATTGAAACGTCCAAGTACCAACTTTGCACCTTGGTCTTACGCGCTTCCATCTTCTCGAGCGCCGCTTGCGAAAACGAAACGGGCGAAAGTCCGGGCGGGCATGACAAGCACTTTTGCGTGCCCGAGTAAATCGCGTCGATCTTCCAATCATCGACTTTCAATTCGTGGCCGGCCAGCGACGTGACGGCATCGACTGCCAGCAACATGCCCGCGTCGTGAACGATTTTTGAGATGCTTTCGATCGGCTGCAGAGCGCCCGTCGACGTTTCGGCTTGAACGATCCCGACCAATTTGGACTTTGGAAATTTTTCAACGACTTCGGCGATCGCCGCGTCGGTGAATGTCTCGCCCCACGGTACTTCGACGGCGTGGACGGTCGCGCCACAGCGCTGCATATTGTCCATCATCCGGCCGCCGAAGACGCCGTTGATGCAAACGATGACTTCGTCGCCTGGTTCGATCAGGTTGACCAAAATCGCTTCCATCCCGGCCATTCCGGTGCCCGAGACGGGGAACGTCAGCTTGTTTTGCGTCTGAAAAACGTCACGCATCATCTGGCACGTTTCGTCCATGTACCCGATGTATTGCGGATCGAGATGCCCAAGCGTGGGCGCGCCGAGCGCGCGAAGGATTCGATCAGGAACGGTGCTGGGGCCCGGACCCATCAGGATGCGTTGACGTGGATCGAGTGCGGCGTGTTGGCTCATGGAAAAATCCGGTTGGAACGATCGTTGCGTTGAATCTTGATTTTGCAATGTGGGAGAGGGGAGCCCGAAAATTTGTGCGTAGTTGCTCACGCGACCACCATGCCGAGGACGGCGGCACAGGCAATGTAATAGAAAAACAGCTTGGCGGTTATCCGTATCACTTCGCCTTCACGCCCGATCAGCCCGACGACCGCGCAAGCGGCCACCACGTTGTGAACGCAAATCGTATTTCCGGCCGCGCCGCCGACTGCCTGCAACGCCACAACCCACGTCGGATCGACTCCGATTCGCTGGGCCACCGAAAACTGAAATCCGCTGAACATCATGTTCGAGATCGTATTGCTGCCGGCGACGAAGGCGCCGATACCGCCGACGAGCGACGCCAGTGCCGGCCATCCGCTGCCGCTCAATCGGGCAACGCCCGCCGCCAACTCGTCCGGCATCGACGCCAGCCCCGCCGCGCCGGCGCTCGAATGGATGAAGACCTGCACCATCGGCACCGCGAACACGAGCGCCACCGAAGCCATCGCAATCATCTTTCCCGAATCACGCCAAGCTGCAACCACCGATCGGCGATTCATCTGATGCAACATAGCCGCAAAAAGACTGGCGACGATGAAGATGGTTCCTGGCAAGTACAACGGTTGCACCGGAGACACATCGACGGTGCTTCCAAACAGCTTTGCCGTGGTCGCCGCATCCATCGGAATCGAAATCGACTTTAGCCATGTGCCCAACTCGATCATCGGCAGTCGCGAGGCAACCAACAGCACTGCGATCACGACGTAGGGCAACCAAGCTTTCCAAAGCGATAGTCCGGCCGGCGGCGCGTCGAGCGACAGGTTGCTGGTGCCGCGAAACGATTCATCCCACGTGGAAGCATCGGCGAAGTCCCAATGTGCCCCGTCGGGAATCAAGAATCCTCGCTTCGCCGCAGGCACTACGATCGCCAGACCCACCAGCGAACCGATCAGCGACGGGAACTCGGGGCCCAAGAACGCGGCGATCAATACATAAGGAATGGTCATCGCCAATGCTGCGAAGATCGCGAACTTCCAAATCTTCAATCCGTCGCGAAAACTTTGTTCCGCACCGAAATGCCGCGTCAAAAACGCAACCAACAATAGCGGCACGAACGTACCGATGATCCCATGCAGGATCGCGACCTTGAAACCGATCACCGGCAACAATTCCGTCCAGTCCGTCAAGCCGATTTGCGATGCGTACTCGATCACGCCAGGGTTTCCGTCGAGTCCCTTCTTCACGCCGACGAGGATCGGAGTGCCGACGGCGCCGAACGACACCGGCGTACACTGGATCATCATGCCGGAAACGACGGCGGCTTTGGCGGGAAACCCGAGGCCGACCAGCAGCGGCACACAGACCGCCGCGGGTGTCCCGAAACCGGCGGAGCCTTCAATGAACGATCCAAACAACCAAGCGATCAGAATCACTTGCACGCGCCGGTCGGGCGTGATGTCGGTGAAACCGCGACGGATGACTGACAACCCGCCGCTGTGCCGAAGCGTGTTGAGCAACAGAATCGCGCCGAAAATGATGTACAGCAGAGTCGCAGTGATGACCAATCCGTTGATCGATGCGGCGGCGATCTGCGCAATGTCGACGCGCCAAAAAAAGTAGGCGACCAGAACTGCGGTGACATATGCGAGCGGCATCGCTGTCGACGCCGACCACCGGAGGCCGACAAGAAAGACGCCGACGACCAGAATCGGAAGCAGCGAGAGCAGCGGTGCAAGGAGTTCGGACATGGTTGTCTTTCGTGGGTCTGACGCTCTGCGGCAGACAAGAAGTCGCCCGCGATCGGAGTCGCGGGTCCACGGACAACTATTCTAACGCTTCCGGATTGACCAGGTTGGGTGGTCGCTCGCCTCGGCATGCGGCTAAACAATTTTCGGCGGCCATGTTGCCCATTTTGGTCCGCGTGCCGATGGTGGCGCTGCCCAGGTGCGGTGCGATCACGGCGTTGGGCAGATCGTACAGCTCCGGTTCAAGCGTTGGTTCTTTCTCATAGACATCCAATCCCGCAAATGCGATCGTGCCGTTCTTCAAAGCCGTCACCATCGACGCTTCGTCGATGATCGGGCCTCGTGCGGTGTTGATGATCGTGGCAGTCGGCTTCATCAACGCAAACTCAGGCGCGCCGATCAGGTGCCGCGTCTGATCATTGAGCGCGACGTGGATCGAGATGAAATCGGATTGGCGCAGCACGTCTTCGAAGCTGGCGAACGTGACACCCAAGTCGCGTTCTTCGACTTCGGAAAGCCGGGTGCGATTCCAATACAGAACCTTCATATCGAATCCTCGCGCGCGACGCGCGACCGCTTGGCCGATGCGACCGAGTCCGATCAGCCCAAGCGTCGCGCCGGAAATGTCACTTCCTAAGAACTGGAGCGGTCCCCATCCTTGCCACTTACGCGTCCGAACATACCGATCGCCTTCGACAACGCGGCGACCGGCGGCCAGCATCAATGCCATCGCCATGTCGGCGGTGGTGTCGGTCAAAACGCCCGGCGTGTTGGTGACCGGAATTCTTCGGCGGGTCGCCGAATCGACATCGATGTTGTTGAAACCGACGGCGAAGTTGGCGACGACTTTCAATTTCGGGTTGGCCGCCAAAATGTCGTCGTCAATCGTGTCGGTTAGCAAGCACAACAGTCCGTCGACATTGGCAACGCCCGAAATGATTTCCGCTTTCGTCAGATACCGATCTTCGCGGTTGTACGTCAGCGTCGAATGCTGACGAAGGATCTGCATCGACTCGGAAGGCAGCTCGCGGGTGAGGAAGATCTTTGGTTTCACGAGTTGTTCCGCCAAAACTAGGGCCGCCTCGCCGGGGCAGACTCGGGTTGCTTACCCTGCCACGGAATGTTAGGGCTACGACGCCAACTTCGCTTTTTCGCCTCGTTCGACCAACCACAACAGAATCGGGCTGGCGATAAAGATCGAACTGTACGTTCCCACCGTCACACCAACGACCAGCGAGAACGCGAACGCGTGGATTCCGTCACCGCCGAACCAGTACAGCAATACCACTACGATCAACGTGGTCAACGACGTTAACAACGTACGGCTGAGCGTCTGGTTGATCGATGCATTGATCATGTCACTGGTCAAACGTGGGGCTTTGCCCTTCGTTTCGCGGATTCGGTCAAAGACGACGATGGTGTCGTTGAGCGAGTAACCGATGATCGTCAGGATGGCTGCGACGACCGTCAAGCTGATCTTGAAAGGGTCGATCAATAGGAATCCGAGCGAGTCGGCCAACCAGTAGCTAATGGCGATCGCACCGAGCGTGATCAAGACGTCGTGAATCAACGCGGCGACGGCTGCAAAACCGTAGATCACTCGTTGGAAGCGGAACCAGATGTAACCGATGATGCACAACAGGCTGGCAAATAGGGCGCCGAACGCACGACCGATCATGTCACCGGCTACGCTGGCACCGACGCTGCTGCTGCTGATCCAAACCGGATCGGCGTCAAGCTTCGTCTTGAACGCTTCCATGATCTTGTCGGCCTGGGCCGCACGGATCGGCAAATCTACCTTCCATTTTTGGAACGTCAGCGACGAATCGGGTGTCCATTTCTCGCTGCCCACACCGTAGGGAGTCAACTGAATCGATCGCTCGACCATGGGAACATTTGCTTGGGCTGCGGCGGCCAAAATTGATTCCTTCAAAGTCGATGCGTTGAGCAAGCCGCCTTCTTTGTCGCCTTCGACACCCAGTTGAATCATCGCGCTGCTGTTGACGATCACTTCCTCGTCGTCGGCGACCGCTTTGTCTGTGCCATTCTCCGGTGCATCTTCTTGAGCACGGGCAACCGCAAGCATGACTCCGTTGTCATCATTGGATTTGAAGAAACTTTGATCGCCGCTTTTCTGATCACCGGTCGGTGTGATCGAGACGTTGTAGGTGACCAACTTCACGCCCGGGGCCGCTCCGAAAGATTTCGCGACCGCAGATTTGAGTTCATCCACGGTGGAGAACGCCGAATCGACTTTGTAAACCGTTTGAGCGGCGACACCTTCGATCGTCACGCCGTTAACCGTGTAGGGAACGTTTTCGGAAGCACCCTTGTCGTTGGTGCGGACCATATCCGCCTTCACAATGCTCCGCACTTCATCCGTTGGCGTCGGTTTATCGAGCCGGAACTGGACCGATGATCCGCCGGCGAAATCGATATCAAAAATGCTGGACCCGCGGGCGAAAATCGAGGCGATGCCGGCGGCAACCAGGATCGCCGAGCACAGCATTGCGAAGCGACCGGCACCCATGAAGTCGAAGCCTTTTTCGCCCCAGACTGCGTTGCGAATCGCGTTGACTCCGTCCGACATGCTCAGCGACAAGAATCCGCGTCGTTCGGCCAAGTCGAACAGCGTTCGCGAAACGTAGATGGCGGTGAACATCGAAAACAGAATGCCCAGGATCAACGTGACCGCGAAGCCGCGAATCTGGTCCGTTCCGATTGCATAAAGAACGATTGCCGTGATCAACGTCGTCAAGTTGGCGTCGGTGATTGTTACCGTTGCTTTGGCAAAACCGTTGCGAATCGCCATTCGCGGGGCGGCTCCCTTCTTAAGTTCTTCTCGAATCCGCTCGAAAATCAAAACGTTAGCATCGACCGACATACCCACGGTCAACACCAAACCGGCCAAACCGGGCAGGGTCAGCGGTTGGTTGATCAGCACCATGGTCGCCAAGATCATCCCCAAGTTCATCATCAGGGCGATGCATGCGACCACACCCGCGAAGCGGTAGTAGAACAGGATGAACACTAGCACCATCAGCAGCGAAACTGAAACGGCCCAAACGCCCTTGGTGATCGTGTCACGACCGAGCGTCGCATCGATTTGATTTTCTGCGATCGGTAATTTCGTCAGCGCCGCCGGAAGCTGGCCCGCTTTGAGAATCTGAACGAGCGAGTCGACTTCCTGACGTGTGAAACGGCCCGTGATACGACCTTCTTTGCGAATCGGCGATTGAATGCTGGGTGCCGACAACAGATTGTCGTCGAGCACAATGCCGAGCTGGCGAGTTCGTTGGCCGATGGGTGCATTGTTGGTCGTCAACACGAAGAACCGATTCGATCCGGAGTCGGTCAGCGTGAACGCGACCGCTGGTGAGCCCTTTTCGTCAAAGGTGCTAGCTGCGAACGCCAAATCCTCGCCGGTGATATCGATCAACGGGTCGACGATCATCAGCGCTTCGATGCCCGACATGCCTTGTTGGTCGATGTAGGCGGCGATTGCGGAGGAACCATTTTCGCCACGAAGCTGCGCCGGCAAATTCAAGATCTCGCCCGAGTCGGGGTTACGCACCAAAGCATTGCCGACGTCGACACGAAGCGATCCTGGAACGCCATTGTCCTTCTCGCGATCCACGTTCGCCCAGAACGCGACGAGCGGCTTTCCGTCGATATCTGGGTCGCGAATGGCTTCGCCCAACCGCGTGGCTCGATCTTTTGAGCTGGCCTGTTCGAGTGCCAGATTGATCTGGGCTTGGTGGTCGGATTGGTTGGCCAGGATCGCGAAACGCAGAATCCCGGCTTCTTCGACCAGCTTTTTGATTCGGTCGACTTCACGTTGGTCGACTTCAGGAACGATGATTTCAATCTGTGAATCGCCGTACGGACGAATCACGATTTCCTGAGTGCCCGACGGATTGATTCGGCGGCCGAGCGGCTCGATCAAGTCTTCGGAAGTGATGTTCGGCACGCCCCCTTCGCCGGCGCCACCTGCGTCAATCTTGCTGGGGTCCATTTCGTAGACCAAGATCGTACCGCCGCGAAGGTCGACGCCCAAACCGGGACGCGATTTCGCCAGCACCACGCTGCTGGCTAAGATCGCCAGCAGGATCCAGCCGAAGCGGGTCCCGTAATTGGGCATCTTGATCGATCTGGCCAGGAAATTGCCGACGACAAAGGGCAAGATCAAAACCGCCAATGCGATCGCGACCGCACCGTATTGCTCCCACGAGATGCCTTTTTCGGCAGCCGCAGTGGCGCTGCGTGCGGCCATCTCGCCCGCGGCCGTCGCCACGCTGGTGGGGTCCGTTTGGGCCAAGCTGAACCATTGAAGTGCCGAGTCGGCGGAGACCAAATTGGTCATGAAAGAGCAGTCCATCGTAGTTTTCGATCGGGATTCGGTGAGTAGAGAAGTTCCGTCGTCACATCAGTGTTTCGAGTCGGAACCTTCGTCCTTGGATTGGTCGGTGATGCTTTTATCAGTATTTTCTTTGTCGACGACGATTCGCGAGATCGCGGATCGGTTGACTTTGATTCGTGTGTTTCCGTTTTCGTCGATCCGCAACGTCACCACATCGCTGTCGGGTGACACCGCGGCCACGACGGCGTGGATGCCACCAATCGTGACGACTCGGTCATTCTTTTTCAGCGCCGACATCAACGTCGCTTCATCGCGTTTGCGTCGACGTTCAGGCGCAATCACGATGAAGTAGAACAGGAACAGCAAACCGGCTGGCAACACGAACGGCGACAAGAAACTTGCCCCGCCGGCGTCACCGTCTGCCGCCGGCGCCGCATTTTGCGCCAGCAACATCCAATTGGACTCAATCCCGTCGACGACACGAACAATGAACAAACGACAATGCCTTGGTTGGGTGGCCGCCCGCGTTTAGCGAGGAGCGGAAAAAAGGTGTCTGACCCCAATTGCCGGGAACCGGCTCTTCGGGTGCTTCGCACAATTGGGGTCAGACGCCTTTTTTCCGCTCGATCCTTAGCCGGCGAAAACTGAATGCGGCATGATATGGATCAGCAAAAATCGTCACAAGGGGAAAGGGAATCATTAAGATGAGCCGATGACGCTTCGACTTCCCATTTGGCCTCCCGATTGGCCCTCGATTCGTACCGCGGCGGCGGATTGCGTCGAGTCTGGCGATTGGGGGCGATACGGGTCTCTGGCCGGCCAAACGCTGGCTTCACGATTGGCGGATCAGTTCGGCGTCCACTCCGTTCGTCTGTGCAGCAGCGGTTCCGCGGCCGTCGAATTGTCGCTGCGAGCGGCCGGCGTCGGTACCGGAGACGAAGTCATCACGGCCGCTTTCGATTATCCCGGCAACGTCCGCGCGATCGAGTTGATCGGTGCCCGACCGGTACTGGTGGACGTTTCCCCCGATTCGTGCATCATTGATTCCATCCAAGTCAAAGCGGCGGGAAGCGATCGGGTCAAAGCAGTGATCGCGTCGCATTTGTATGGTGTTGCCGCAGACGTGATCTTGCTGCGGCAGATTTGCGACGACCGAGGTTGGACGTTGATCGAGGACGCTTGCCAAGTCGCGGGAATGCGGATCGGCGATGGACCAGCGGGCTCGATCGGCCACTTCGGTACGCTGTCGATGGGCGGCAGCAAGCTGGTCACCTGCGGCAGCGGCGGTGCGGTCTTCGCAGGTGATTCTCGCGCCGCGGCGCGGTTGGCGACATTGATCGATCGACCCAGCGACGCATTTTCGCTCGCGCCGCTGGCCGCCGCCGTCGTCATGCCGCAACTCGATCGGCTGGACGAACTGAACCAGCGGCGGCGCGAGACCGCTAACTTCATTCGGCACGAAGTCCTGCCCAGCTTGATCGGTTGGACTTGGGAAAGTGGCGATGATGCGGATGCAGCTTTCTATAAGGTCGCGTTCACCGTTGCGTCGTCCTCCGAGCGATCGCGGATTATCGCGGCGGCGACGGAGATCGGGTTGCCGATCGGCGAGGGGTTTCGGTCGCTGGCCAATACGAGCGAGCGTCGATGTCGCAAGCCGGTGCCGCTGGATCGTTCGCGCCGGCTCGGTGAAACGCTGTTGGTGCTCGATCATCGTGCGTTGCTGATCGATCCGGACCAACGAGTTGGTCTAGCCGACGCGATGAAGTCGTTGGTATGAAACGTGGCTCCGCGACTCCGTTCGCGGAGAGTACTTTTTTTCATTCCATGGCTTTGCCATGCTGCATCCCGCGAACGGAGTCGCGGGTCCACGGCTGCTCGACCATGGAAACTTCGCTCCACCAACAACTTAAACTCGGTTACGCCGATGACCCTTCGCAAACAGAAGTCGTCATGGGTCGCTATCGGATCGACGCGGTCCGCGGTGAAGAACTGATCGAAGTTCAATGCGCGTCGCTCTCGGCGATCCGCGACAAGTGCCAAAACTTGCTCAAGCGACACACTCTGCGAGTCGTCAAACCGGTCATCGTGAGGACTCGGATTGTACGATTGGCGGCGCCCGATGGGAAAGTCAAATCGCGAAGGATGAGCCCGAAGCGTGGCAGCATTTTAGATCTATTTGATGATCTGATTTACTTCACGCGAATTTTTCCGCACCCGAATCTGACGATCGAAGTGCCGCTGATCCACGTCGAACAGACGCGTGTGCCGAGCAACAAACGGCGACGGCGGAGATGGCAGAAGGACTACCAAGTCGACGACGTCAGGCTCGAATCGATCGAATCGACGATGGAATTTAGCATCCCGGCGGATTTGCTGGCGATATTGAATCTGTCAGCGGGCGCGTCAGTTTTCAACACAGCCGATTTGGCAAAAGCGATCGACCGACCGCGTTCGCAAGCTCAACAGATCGCGTACGTGCTGCGAAAAACCGGCGCGATCGATCAAACGGGAAGAACGAAAACCGGCGTTGTTTATCAGCGAGCGGCGTAACCGTCGGTTGCACACGGCTATCCGCTCGACGATGATTTGGGTCTGCCCTTTGCATCTTATCTCCCGCCCGAGCTTGCCCGCCGATGCGTTTCATTATTCTCAACTGCCTCATCACCGCGGCACTCATGATCACGAGCCACCCGATGTCCGCCGAATCGATCGATGTTTGGATCGGAACTGGCAACGCCAAATCGAGTCGTGGCATCTACCACTGCAAACTCAACACGCAAAACGGCTCGCTTTCCGACACGAATTTGGCCGCCGAGATCAATGGTCCCGGTTTCTTAGCGATGCACCCGAGCGGTAAAGTTGTGTACGCCGTCGGCGATCTCGACCAGAAACCCGTCGTGGCCGCCTACACGATCGCGGGCGACCAACTGACACTGATCAACTCGCTCGAAATCGGCGATGGCGGCGCGGCTCATGTCGCCGTCGACCCGACCGGCAAGACTCTGCTGACGGCACAATACGGTGGCGGCAGCGTCGCTTCGTTCAGTTTGAATGACGACGGATCGCTGAAGGAACGCACCGCGTTGATCAATCACGAAGGTGGTTCGGGTGTTGTCGCCAATCGCCAGAGCGAGTCGCACGCGCACTATTCCGGCTTCTCGCCCGACAACCGATTCGCGTTCGTTCCCGACTTGGGACTCGACAAAGTCGTTATCTACAAACTCGATGCCGAGACCGCGACGATCACGCCGCACGGTTTCGGCAAAGTGCCAGCCGGTGGTGGACCGCGTCACATGAAGTTCCACACGTCCGGCAAATTCATTTTCGTGCTCAACGAACTTTCACTCAGCGTCACCGTGTTCGACTACAACGCCGAAACCGGCACGATGACTCCGAAGCAGACTGTGCCGACGGTGCCGAAACAATTGTTGGCGAAAGAACGTTTCAAGAGTTGCTCGGAGATTCGCGTTCACCCGTCGGGTCGGTTCGTTTATTGCGCCAACCGGGGCCACGACACGATTTCGGTGTTCCGCGTGAACCAATCGTCCGGCGAGTTGTCGGTGATCGAAGTCGAGAACGCGCGAGCGGTCACGCCACGGGCATTCAACTTGGACCCAAGCGGTCATTGGCTGCTCTCGGCCGGCCAAGATTCCAACACGATCGCGTCGTTCAACGTCGACGTCAGTTCCGGTGAATTGACGTATCACCAGAGCATCGTGTCGGCGCCGGCCCCGATTTGCGTGCTGTTCAAGCACGAATGAGCCGGTCCGGCGACTCGTTTGCTTGTTTTTGACGGCTGTGGTTTAATTCGGGGCTAACTTTCGCTCTCAAATTGCCGACCAAAGCCCCCTCGATGCAGCTCCCGATCGTCACCGACAATCTCCCGACTTCCACCCGAGCTGCCGCGACACAGACCGACGGCGTTCGCGGACGCTATGCGGTCATCAGCCTCGGATGTCCCAAAAACTTGGTCGACACCGAGCAAATGCTCGGTCGGCTCGACCAAGACGGCTACGCGATGGTCGACTCGGTCGATTCAGCCGACTTTGTCGTCATCAACACTTGCGGCTTCATCGATTCAGCTCGCGAGGAATCGCTCGGCGCGATCGATGAGATGCTGGCGCTCAAAAAAGCTGGCAAGATCAAGAACGTCGTCGTCACCGGCTGCCTCGCCGAACGTCAGCAAGGCAAACTGCTCGAATCACGCCCCGAAATCGATGCGATGATCGGCGTCTTCGGTCGCAACGAGATCGTATCGGTGATCGATCGACTGCAATCGGGCGTCGAAGAACAAGAAAAGATCTTCCGCCCCGCGCCGATCAAGCCGCTTTCCGACGCCGTCCGACGCGCGGTCACGCCACGCCACTTTGCGTACTTGAAGATCAGCGAAGGTTGTGACCGGCTGTGTACGTTTTGCGCGATCCCGAAAATGCGCGGCAAGCACTACAGCAAGCCGATCGAACAAGTCATCGACGAAGCCAAGCGACTCGGCGACAGCGGCGTTCGTGAAGTCGTCATCGTCGCGCAAGATACAACCTACTACGGCAAAGATCTGTACGGCCAGCCGCGACTGACCGACTTGCTGACCGAACTCGACAAGATCGATTCGATCGATTGGATTCGATTGATGTACTTCTATCCGATGTACATCGACGATGCGCTGATCGACACGATGGCCGGTGCGACGCGAATTTTGCCGTACATCGACATGCCGCTACAGCACGCGTCCGACACGATGCTCAAGCGAATGGCGCGCAAGACGACGCGCAGTTTACAAGAAGAAATCTTGGGCAACTTGCGCAGCCGCATTCCTGATTTGATCATGCGAACGACATTGATCGCGGGCTTCCCCGGCGAAACCGAAGACGACATCGACCAGCTTTGCGATTTTGTCGCCGAGCAGAAGTTCGAGCACTTGGGTGTTTTCACGTACTCGATCGAAGAGGACACGCCGGCGGCAAAGTTACCCGATCGTGTACCGGCTGAAGTCGCGCAAGCCCGGTATGACCGCGTGATGGAAGTTCAACAAGCGGTCGCGTTCGATTGGGTCAACAGCCGGATCGGGACGACGGAGAAAGTCATCATCGATTCACCGCTGCCGGAGCAAGATGGCGTATGGATCGGTCGCACTCGTGGCGAAGCGCCCGACATCGATGGCATCGTTTACGTTTCGGGCGTCGACCCCGACAGCCCGATCAGCGTCGGCGACATGGTCGATTGCGAGATCGTAGCGTCGGACGGCTACGATTTGGTCGCCGCACCGTTGTAGGTCCGTGGCTCCGCGACTCCGTTCGCGGAGAATAAATCGGATTCTCCGCGAACGGAGTCGCGAAGCCACGCAACCAACCCACCTTGGCAGGCTCTGGTGATCGGGGGACAACTTAGCCGTGACGCTCGCACACCGATCTCGAACATGACCACAATACCCGCGATGAGCTTGAAACCGTCATCGATTTACAACGTGCCCAACGCGCTGACAACGGCACGTTTTGGACTCGCGATCGCCGTGATGGTGCTGATCCCGATGGATCGCTATCTGTCGGCGCTGGTCGTGTTCTCGATCGCCGTTTCGACCGATTGGATGGACGGCTATTGGGCTCGCAAGTATGGCCAGATTACCAAACTCGGTCGCATCTTCGATCCCTTCGTCGACAAGATCATCATTTGCGGGACGTTCATTGCGTTAGTCGAAGTCGCGGAGTCGGGCGTCGCATCGTGGATGGCAACGATCGTGATCGCTCGCGAATTGTTGGTGACCAGTCTGCGAGCGATCATCGAGGGCAGTGGCGGCGATTTCTCCGCCAACCAGCTCGGTAAATGCAAGATGGTCGTTCAATGCACCGCCGTCATCTCGATCCTGTTGTCGCTTGTCAATTCGGAAGTCGATTGGCTGAGGATTGTTGGACAAGTTTCGTTGTGGTCATCGATCGGGCTGACCGTTTATTCGGGCTACGTTTACGTGATCGCCGCGTCCAAAGTGATGCGAGACTCACCCGCGGAACTTTCGTAGCCGCGGATGAATCATGGAACAGCCCTCAACACTCACAGTCGCTCTGACGCTCCTGATTACGACCGCGATGTTCGCCAGCTTCATCCAGTGGGCTCAGTACCTGTGGCGATTTCGTAGCGACTTGGGCAGCTTGCCCGAGTACTTGGTTCCATACCAACGTCGCGAACAACCGTTCTGGAACCCAGGCGCCGCGATGCTGATGTTCGGTGCAATGCAAGTTATCGCGGGACTTTCCGTCGCCGGGTTGCTCTCGGGCGGATGGGTGACGCGCGGTGACGGTGCGAAGTCAGCATCGGGCGCGATGATACTGATCACCGTCAACACAGCCGTCGGCGTGGTCGCGTCGCTGATCACGATGGCGTGGTTGCGATCTCGCGACAAAGAATTCATCGATAAACTTTCGCTGCGGCTCAACGATTCCGACGGGCTACTCGGACTCAAAGCGGCCGTGATGATCCTGCCGCCGGTGTTGTTAGTCAACCTCGTCGCGTCTCAACTAATGACCTACGAACACCCGGTACTCGACTCGATGGTCGGCCTGCAGGATCCGCTGAAGTTTGCGATGATCTTTATTGGCACAGCGATCGTGGCACCGTTCGTCGAAGAGTTTTTATTCCGCGTGCTGTTGCAAGGCGGATTGGAACGAGTGGCTGATCCAATCGTTGCACCGGAGGAATCCACTGAGGCGGCGGTTCAGTCGCTTGCGTGGCGACCAAGATCGCACTGGCCGATTTTTGTCTCAAGTCTGATCTTTGCGCTGATGCATTTGGGTCAGGGCGCCGCGCCGATACCGTTGTTCTTTCTGGCGATCGGACTCGGGTATCTGTATCGCCAAACTGGCAACATCACCGCACCGATGATCGTTCACATGGTCCTCAACGGAACCACCGTCGTCGCCGAAGCGATCAGGCAGATGGGTTAGCGTAGCCCCGCGACTCCGATCGCTGGGAGTCGAAGTGGCCCCGCGACTCCGTTCGCGGGTGATTATAGGATGCACTGTCCGCGACGGAGTCGCGGACCCACTTTTAGGGGATCAGCCAGAACAAACCTGTCACGGCGGCACCCTGATACAGGGCTCCTCGCAGACTGATCGGAACCGGCGGCGTGATCCATGGCGCACAGTTGCCTGGTCGATAGTAACCGAGCGAGTACGTGCATTCGTTCGGCGCGTGGACGCCCATCTTGTACGGCAGGATCGCGATGTTGCCGAAGAAGTGAGCGGACTGGACCAGCGGTTCCAGCACTGGACCGTGCGTGTGTCCGTAACGTTCCAGGTTGACATCCTCGAAGTACAACGGCGTGTGACACAGATTTGATGCTTTGTAGGTCATCGTCAATCGTGTCCACGATCGCGGCACGTAAGCGACTTGTTCGACGAGGCATTCGCTCGGCAAACCCCAGTTCTCCGAAATGTAAGCCAAGTCGGCTTCGCTCAATTGGTTGATCGGCAGTTGTTCTTCAGTGCCGAAGTCGGTTTCGATGATCGCATTCTCATAAGCCAAGTCGCGAAGACGGCCGGACGCCAACGGAGTACCGTCGATCTTTCGCCACTGACGAATCGATTGCTTCTCGTCGAAATCTGCCTTCAATCTTTCGTAACGTTTCTGTTCAATTTCGTCCGGCCGATAAGGCGGGCTGATGTCCAGCGAGATTTTATCGATCGTTTGAAAGGCGATCCGCTCGCGGAAATCGGTGCATGTGATTCCGCCCGCGTTTTTCATGCTTTCGAGGTCTCGGTCGACGTCGAGCGAACCGGAGTCTTCGCGATCGCGAGGATCATTCAACTTATCGCGATCATCGGCGTCGGCGTCCTTATCATCGGCGTCACGCGCACTTGGAAACGGATTGTCGAACATGCCATCGTCGCTGCCGGATTTCTTTCGACCGGCGTCCGAATTGGGCGGCGGCAGCACATCGGCTTTCGCGTCTTCGTTCAGATTCGGTTGCGTGTCCCGCAGCATGTCGCCCAATGACGGACCGTCTTCTTTTCGCAATCGAGGATTCGATTGCGGCGCGGCATCAGGAGTTTGGGGGAAACCGAACGAATCGCGAAGTTCGTTCATCGGACGCGTTTCACTGGGTAACGTCGGAACTGCTTTGGGCTGCGCCGGAACTGCCTTGGGCAACGTCGGAGTGGCTTTGGGCGCGTTGTCCGGCGCGGGGAACAGGAAACCCTCGTCGATCGGATCTTCGGAAATCGATTGAGGCGTCTGGGCCTCCACCAGCGTCGTCGACTGGGGCGATGGATCGTCGGCAAACGGATTGTTGAAGAAGTCTTGCGGGTTCGGCGCGTTCTGGGCGACCCGCAGTCCGGCGGGCGGCGCTGCGAGTAAGTCGTCGACGCGGGCGGGCTGAGTCATCCACGCGCTCTGCGAGACCGATTGCAGATCGGGAGTCTCACCGGCGACTTGCAGGCCGCTTGTTTGAGCAATCGGTTGACGAGCTTGTTCACGATTCTGTTGACGAGGCTGCTCCGGTGCAACATTTGGACTACGGCGCCACACCAGATTCGATTGAGCCGCGTTTGCGTTGGGTGTCGGCGTCACCATGCGAGTGCCTTCGCGTGGCACCGGACGCAAAGCTTGCGCGGGAAACTGAGCCAGCGCGGTTGAAATCGGCGTGGCCATCAAGAAGGCCAGCGCCAGGCGTAGCTTGGAACGATCGACACCCACTCGACGACTGGAATCGATCAGGCAACCGAGGCTACTCCGGCGACGAAACGTCGGGACTGTAGTTGGGCGCTTCTTGCGTGATGGCAATGTCATGTGGATGGTTCTCCCTAACCGTCGCGGCCGAGACGCGGATGAATCTGGCATCCGTTCTCAGTTCTTGGATCGTCCGTGTTCCGATGTAACCCATGCCCGCCCTCAACCCGCCGACCAATTGGTAGACGTAATCGCTGAGCGGACCTTTGAACGGCACTCGGCCTTCAACACCTTCGGGGACCAACTTGCCCGCTTCGGTGCCTTTTTGCCGATACCGATCACTGCTTCCTTTGACCATCGCGCCCATCGATCCCATCCCTCGGTAAGACTTGAAGGTCCGTCCTTGGTACAAAATCATCTTTCCGGGACTCTCGGTCAGACCCGCGAACAGGCTGCCGATCATCACCGAACTTGCTCCGGCCGCGATCGCTTTGGTGATGTCGCCGCTAAAACGGATTCCCCCGTCCGCGATCACCGGTTTCCCACGTTTCGCGGCCACTTTGACCGCATTGAGAATCGCCGTAATCTGAGGCACGCCGACTCCACTGATGACTCGCGTGGTGCAGATCGATCCGGGGCCGATTCCGACCTTGATCGCGTCCGCACCAGCGTCCAACAAGGCTTCGGCCGCTTCAGCCGTCGCGATGTTGCCAGCAATGATGTCAATGTCCCAGCTCTTTTGACTCTTGATCTCTCTCACAGTCTCGATCACGTTCCGGCTGTGCCCGTGAGCCGAATCGACAGTCAGCACGTCGACGCCTTGTCGAATCAGCCTCTCGGCCCTCTCCAAGTCGCCCACTCCGATCGCCGCTCCGACTCGCAAACGACCTTGTTCGTCTTTGCAAGCACGAGGGAACCGCT
Source organism: Rubripirellula sp. (assembly GCA_041740415.1). Taxonomy (GTDB): domain Bacteria; phylum Planctomycetota; class Planctomycetia; order Pirellulales; family Pirellulaceae; genus Rubripirellula. Next base: position 45,132 of record JBGSLZ010000005.1, on the reverse strand, counting down.
TCATCATGTCGATGTCGCGGATTGTGATGAGTCCCGTTAGTTTTCTATCTTCGTCAACCAGCAGAAGTTTCTCGACCCTTTTTCCCGTTAAAATCCTCTCAGCTTCCTCAAGCGTTACATTCCCTACAGCCGTCACCAAATTATCACGAGTCATGACTTCGCTAATTGGGAGGTTTGGGTCTTCTAGGAAGCGAAGGTCGCGACGCGTCAGAATGCCAACCAGCGTCTGATCGCTACGCACAATCGGGATTCCAGACACGTTGGCGGTATCCATCAACTCGGTCGCCCGGTGGACCGGCACGTCGGGCGAAAGCGTGACCGGGTCGATGATGATGCCGTTGGCCGATCGCTTGACCTTGGTGACTTCCTCGACCTGATCGTCCGTCGTCAGGTTCTTGTGGATAACCCCCAAACCGCCCTCTTTAGCTAGCGCGATCGCCATGTCGGCTTCGGTGACCGTGTCCATCGGCGACGAGATCAGCGGAATTTGCAGCTTGATCCGCTCGGTTAGAAAGCTGCTGACATCCACCTCGCTGGGCACGATTTCGCTGTACCGAGGCAGCAGCAGCACATCGTCGAAGGTGATACCGAGAGGACCAATTTTGTCGTCCGACATGCGTGCGTTTCCGAGAACGGGGAGACTGGGAAAGGCAGCGAATTATGGACGAAGCGGAGTCGGCCCGAAAGTAGCCCAGCCTAATTGCTCAGTTTGCGGACCGCACCGAGCGTCCAACCGGGAAACCGCTGCTGGGCCATTTGCTGCGCCGCCAAACTGTCCCTCGCCGGAACAACGACCGATCTTGGATAGCCGTACGCATTGTTTGGGATCAACGTGACCTCCCAGGCATCGACGATCCCTGTTTCAACTTGCAGCAACCCGAGTTCGACCATCTTCAATTGACGTTGTTGATACGCCTCTTGCGTTCGCAATCTTGCGTAACTGTCCAACATCAAACGCTCGCGACTCTCGGACGCATAACGATCTTCCTCCGAGATCTCGCCCGCGCGGGAAGCTTTCCAACGAGCGAAATTTGGGGCGATTTCTTTAGCGTCTGAAGGCATCAGCAACGAAATGGGGATCGTGATCGCGCCGCCTTCCGCAAGTTCCAACTGCACGCCTTCGACAACGTACTCGTACGGTCCACCCCCGAGCGCGGCGAGATGCTTTTCCAAAGCCTTCACGTCGGCGATTTCCACTGCGTCGACCACGGCCACGACCGTCGGAAGAATCTTGTCATAAGCAGACGGCAACGCGCCGAGCTTGTGTTTGTTGACGTACAGCTCGCCCCGTTCGCGAACAACCACCATCTTCTGTGAACCGAAGCCCGCCAATTGTCCTTCGATTACTGACCCGTCGCGAAGGTGCCAAGTCGAAATGTTTGGAATCGAAAGGCTGGCGTCATTTTCCAAGTTCGGTGCGGCACGCCGCTTCGTCACAAACTCTTCATCCTCGGGCGACAATTGTTCGCGCTGCAGAACGACCAGCTCGCCGTCGGCTTGTTCTAACACGACCAACTTATCATCGGCGGTCACGAAACGAGCTTCTACGCCATATCGTCCGCTGTCGTCAGTCCACTTTCGTAGTTCGCCACTCGCTTTGGAACCCGCGACCGGCAGGTCGTCGCCAAACGCCAAAGGATCGACCAAATCGGGGTCCGCGGCGGTCGGCTCATCGAAAACATCCGTCGCAGGTGGCTGAGACCAGACCGGATCGGACGTAAAGCAACCAATCACAGCCACAGCCGCGACGCAACGGATTCGCATGAACATCGAAGTAACTCTTAAATCGAGTAGCTCTTGTAGCGGGATTCGCCAGAATTCCCGCTGGTTGATTCTCCTTCCGCAATTCGTGTGCCGAGCTTGTCGCCGATTCAGTCGCTCAGCCAGGGGTCGCTGAGGTCTAGGCAGTACATGATTTGGTTGTAGTCGTAACGTGGCGTTGCGACGGAGGTTCCCGAGAACGACTTCGTGTAAGTCCCCTCGAAGTAGATCGATCGGCCGTCGTCGCTGGTTAGCATCGGATGGAGTCGCGGGTTGTAGAACGAATAGCCGTCGTGAGAGACGATCTTGGTCGCCGGTGACCATGGACCCATCAGATCGTCGGCTTCGGCGTAGTACACTTCGCCGAGGTGAGACGACTCGCCGCCCACTTCCAATCCGATCATGATCCACCGCGATCGATGCTCGTTCCACGCTATCGACGCGGTATGCAAGGTCCATCGCCGATCGCTGCCGGCAGTTCGCATTCGATACGCGCCTTCGTTGCCGTAAATTTTTCCCGCCCGTTCGAGTTGTTCCTCGAGTTCGCGCGTCACACGCATCGAATCGCGACGCCACTTCCAATTCAGCTTTCCGCTTGCATCGCGATCGATGATCAGTTTGTTAGGACGGCTGCCGTCCGCCAAGTACGTGTAAACTTCGTAAGCTTCGCCGTCAATGATGGCTTGCGTCGTCGCCGCGACGCGAACCATCGGCAACGGATCACAATAGTGGATGTAACGGGCGCCATCGCGATCAGTGATAACGGGATGCCCCATCGGATAGCCTTGCTGACCCGTTGGAAACACGTTGCGTTTGACGAACTGTTCCTTCGCATCATCCCACTGCACGATTCCACGTTCGTAGACATCCAGCGGCGGTCGGATCTTCGCGTAGCCCGCGTACATCGATTGAGACTCCGAGTCATCACCGAGCACCGTCAGTCCAAAGATCCACGTCGGTCCATCGCCCGGCATCTTGCAGGTCGCTTTTGCCAAATCGCTTGCATCGGCGTAGTACGTTAAATCCACTCCGATATCCGCAGCCAAGCCACCATCACGGGGAAGCGAAGACGTGGCGCCGGGCACATGAAAATTGCCGAGCGGATAGTTTGCGAAATTGGTATCGCCCCAAAACCAATGCAGCTTGTTCTTGTACACGGCGGTCAACACGCTGTCGCTTCCCACGACTCCGGCACTGAGCAGCGGCTGGGCGATCGGCACCGGCTTACTGAGCATCACACTGTCACGATAGATTCCTTCGCCGGTCACGCGGTACAGTCGCTCGGCAATGTTGATTCGCCGCAACTTCACTGTCGCTTCTTCGCCCGGCGCAACCGTCAATCGCACGCCACGGAAACCGAAACCATCGGCCGGATATTCGTAGCCGTGACTGGAGACATGAAAGAACGCTTCGCTGCCGATCAAGCTCGGTTCATCAATAGCGGCGTAGCCGGCGGAATCGGTCCAATAGCTAACACCGTTGACGGTACGCAACTGGGCCAGCGGAACGCCGCGACCCGTCGCTTCATCAACGACATGGATCGCAAAATGATTCGATTCGGCCTGACAGGCAATCGCAAAGTGAAACAGGCCGAGAAACCCGACTGCAATCATTCTGGACAAGGAAACTCGTCGAAATCTCTCGCTCAAACAATTCACTCGATCGACTCCGCCAGCCGCTCGATGTCGGTTTTCAAGTTCCGCATGTACCGTCTCCATTCCAATTCCAATGTCACTCGATCGCCGATTGTTTCATCAAAGGCGGCGACCAATTTTTCGGCCCGCTCGCGATTCGTCAATTCGTTGGAGATCTCTTGTGTCTTGCGATAAAACTGGATCAACTCCGTGAACCGTTCGTTGTACAAAAAATGCGTCAGCGCCCACGCTTGTCCGTACGCGGGCAATTGGTCGCCGAGTTTGCCTTCGACCAAGAATCCCAAATCAGAAACGATGAACTCCAGGCTGCCTCGAACAGGATCGCCTTCCAAGGCTCGGTAGTACGCGATTCGGTTCGAGTCGACGACGCCCACCCCGCTCCATTCTGCCAATCGAGCCGATTCAAAGAACGACGCAAGCCCCTCGTGAACCCAACGCACGAACGTCCCATCGTGAGGGAACAGGCCCGTGTTGGCCGCCAGTTGATGAACGACTTCGTGAGACACCGTGGCAACATCCTCGCTCTCGCGTTCGATGTCGACCAACAGCGAGAACGTGTTCGCGAATCGGATGACTTCGGCCGCGCCGGGGGCGCGTGTGCGCCGCATTTCGTCCTTCTGTTGATTGAACTGGTCGGCGATCCGCTGAAGTTCTTTGTACTGGTTCGTGGTCCCAGAGTCATAAAAAATGGCGATGTTTTCGGACGGCAGATAGAAACCCGCGACCTGTCGCAAACTCATTTCCATCCGTCGTTCCATCTGCATGAAATCCGCATGGTTGCTGAACAGCACCACGTCCATCAACTCCGTCGGCGGGCGCAAGAACAGTCCTTCAAAGGCGAAAGCGAGAAAGTACGATTCGTAAACTGTTTCCAACAAATCAAGTCGCATCTCCGCGCGAGTTTTTTTGGTCACCGGGTCGACCGCTTTGTCGCCATCATGCAGCAGCAAAAAATGTTTGCTACGCGACGCGGTCATGCCGCGACCGCCCACCAACTCTCGCGCCCGCGCTTCCTCGCTGGCACTGTCCGCAACGGGCTTGTTCAGATACACCATCAACCCGGCGAGTTTTTTCAGACGTTCATGCGTCGGGTCGATCTTCCACGCTGAACTCAACAGCGACTTGCACTTATCGAGCATGCCGTTGTGGAGCGCCCATTTCGATAGCGCCAGGACATCGTCGACATTGTTGGACTTGGCCACTTGCCGCGCCTTGATCACATAGATCGAATTCTTGCTGGGACTCTTGAGCAACTGGATGTCGCGAGGAGTCAAGTACAACGTGCCGCGAGGATGCTTCAGCGTCGCCGTTTTCGGCGTATTGATCGTCAACTGGCCTTCGAGCATTACCGACACGTCGGTGCCAGGAACCGTATAAACGACGTAGTCGGCCCGAACCGTCTGTCCGCCTAGCGAACCACTCAACGCAAGTACGGAAATCGCCTTCGTCAACCACCATCGATACATCAAACTGCCCCCATCATCGGTATCTAAAGCAGCACATGCTGCCCGATCAATGTAGACGCCTTGAAGTATTGCTGCCAGCGAATTCGATCGATCAAGCAACCTCCCCTTCTCGCATTCGGGCGTCCTAACGGGGACTCGATCCCCGCAAACGTGAAATGCCGTGGTTTTCGGAGTCATCTGTGCTAGAGTCGCCACTCGCTTCGGTAATCTTCCCTCGCACCACGACTCCATGCTCAATTTCTTTGGCCAACAATCTGGCACCATCAAGAATGATGTTCTCTCGGGTTTAACCGTCGCACTTGCACTCGTTCCGGAAGCGATCGCGTTCGCTTTCGTCGCCGGCGTCTCGCCGCTGATCGGACTGTACTCCGCATTTTTTCTGGGCTTGATCACCGCCGTTGTCGGTGGACGACCGGGCATGATCTCAGGAGCAACCGGCGCGATGGCGGTCGTCGTCGTGGCTCTGGTGGCCCAGCATGGTGTCGAGTATCTGTTTCCGACGGTGATCCTATGCGGACTGTTGCAAATCGCGATCGGACTCGGGCGACTCGGCAAACTGATTCGCATGGTCCCCCATTCCGTGATGCTCGGTTTCGTCAATGGTTTGGCGATCGTGATCGGGCTAGCACAATTGGGCAGTTTCAAAACGCTCTCGAGCGAAGGCGGCCTCGTCTACCTGAGCGGCTCGCGTCTGGCGATCATGCTAGCGCTTGTCGCGGTCACGATGGCGATCATTGCATGGTTGCCGAAGTTGACACGCGCGATACCGCCGTCGTTGGCCGCGATCCTGACAGTCACGATCGCGTCCATTGTTATCAACGCATCGTCGGGCGGCAGCGGTCCAAACACGTTGGCGACAGTCGGCGACATGTTGCGAACCAATAACGTTGCCAATCAGATCGCCAACGCACGAACTGAATCGGAATCAAACGTCGACATCACGCTCGTCAAAGCAACTCAAACTTACCCGATCGATTCCGAGTCCCAACTGCGCGCCGAAACGAACGCGGTAGCGATCACTGAACACGGCCAAGACGCGGGCATCAGTGGTGGATTGCCGCGTTTGTACTTCTTGGACTATCCGATGGTTCCATGGAAGCTGGAAACGCTGAAGATCATCTTTCCATTCGCGATCGTGTTGTGCGGCGTCGGCTTGATCGAGTCGCTGATGACGCTGACGTTGATCGATGAAATCACTGAAACGCGAGGCAAGGGCAATCGCGAGTGCATCGGTCAAGGTATCGCGAACGTGGTATGCGGAGCGTTCGGCGGAATGGGCGGTTGCGCGATGATCGGTCAATCGCTGATCAATGTGAACTCGGGCGGTCGCGGTCGGCTGTCGGGAATCACGGCGGCCGTTTGTTTGTTGATGTTCGTGCTGTTCTTCGCACCGTGGATCGAGCAGATTCCGATGGCGGCGCTCGTCGGCGTGATGTTCATGGTCGTGATCGGGACGTTCGAGTGGGCGTCGCTGAAGATGTTGCGACGGATGCCGACCAGTGACGTGTTGGTGATGATCCTGGTTGCTGGCTACACGGTGTTCATGCACGACTTGGCGTCGGCGGTAATCCTGGGCGTCATCGTGTCCGCGCTCGTGTTCGCGTGGCAACATGCAACTCACATGGCCGCCGATGTAAAGTTCAACGAATTCGGCAGCAAGATTTATCAACTTCATGGACCGCTTTTCTTCGCATCGGTGTCGTCGTTCAAAGACATGTTCGATGTCGCCAGCGACCCTGATGACGTGGTGATCGATTTCTACTACACGCGGGTGTACGACCAATCGGGTTTGGAGGCGATCAATGGATTGGCGGAAAAGTACGAAGCGGCCGGTAAACGGTTGCACCTGACGCACTTGAGTCCCGAATGTCGCGTGTTGCTCGACAAGGCCGGCGATTTGGTCGAGATCAATCTGTCGGAAGATCCGCAGTATCACATCGTCAGCGATCGGTTAGCGTAAGATAGCATCGGCGGTAACCGATGAACAAACTTTCCATCCTGTACGAAGACAACCACTTGTTGGTGGTCGATAAACTAGCGGGCATCGCGACGATGGGCGCGGAGTTCGGTGTTGCGACGGTTCACTCGTTGGCGTGCGAATATTTGCGCGCGAAATACCAGAAGCCCGGTCGCGTGTTCGTCGGCATCGTCAGCCGCCTCGATACGATGACATCCGGCGTGCTCGTGCTGGCCCGCACCAGCAAGTCGGCGTCTCGGTTGGCGCCCCAGTTCGCCGAAAAGGCTGGCGGCGGAGCAAAAAAAATCTATCTGGCCGTGGTCGAAGGCGACGTTCGACCCGACGATAAAATGTTGATCGACCAAGTCTACAAAGACGACTCGGCCAAGCGAATGCGGGTCGCGAAATCGGACGCACGCGTACCCGCCAGCGATCTTCAACAGGCCAATCTTCGATACGCGGTGGTCAACCGAATCGACGATGCGACGTTGATTGCCGTGCGATTGCACAGCGGCCGGAAGCATCAGATCCGAGTCCAATTTGCCGATCGCGGGCATCCGGTCGTCGGTGATGTGAAATACGGATCGCGGCGTCAATTTCCGTCCGGGATTGCCCTGCACAGTTGGCGCCTTCAAATTGTTCATCCGACGCTTCGCGAAGTACTCGATTTTGCCGCCGATTTGCCTAAGTCCTGGCGAGCCTACACGCGGCCTGTCGGTGACTTGACGGCGAGTTGGCGCGAACTCGAGAACCGCCTTGAAGGAATGAATCACCCATGACCACAAATGAAATTCTCGTCGACGATTCAGTCGCCTATCTACCTCGCTGCATCGTTTCGGGCGGGCAAACGGGTGTCGATCGGGCGGCGCTCGATGTGGCGATCGCGCTGGGGATCGAGCATGGAGGTTGGTGCCCGAGAGGTCGACTCGCCGAAGACGGGACGATACCGAGCCGCTACAGCATGCGCGAACACGAGTCGGCGAAGTATGCCGTGCGAACTCGGCAAAACGTCATCGACAGCGACGCGACGTTGATCTTGTGCGAACGGGCACTCGAAGGTGGTACCGCGCTGACCAGTAAGATTTGTTCGCAGTTGGCAAAACCGCAATTTATCGTTCGTATCGATCGTGACGGTCTTCATGAAGTCAGGGATTGGTTGGCAGGTTTGCGGCCCGCAACCTTGAACGTCGCCGGGTCTCGCGAAAGCACATTCCCTGGCATTTACGATCGATCCATGAAGGTGCTGCTGACAATCCTTGAAAGCTAGCACAGTCGGCACAATCAACCGGGTGACAGTGTTTCGGTCAATCTTTCCCGACCGGAAAGGCGAGCGTGGGTGGCAAAGTCGCCGATAGCTACGTTGTCCCCGTATTCATTCGCGATGCCGACGGCGTTTGCCGTTGCCGCCCTGTGTCACATCCGCTCGGGGATGCCCGCCTTTAGGACTTCATCGATATGTTCATTCCTTTTCATTCCCGATTCATTTGCGTCCCGATCGCATTCCTCCTGACCATGACCACGTTCGCCGTTCGCTCGCGGGCAGGCGACTTCGATTGTGGTTCCGACATCGTGCCAGTCCCCGCGCTGATCGAAACCAATCGTTCTCCGGTGCATTTTGTTGTTACCGGCAATCCTTCGTCGCGGAAAACCAATGTCGACGATCTTTGTGGTTGGATCGACCGATCTGCTCCGAGAGAATCGGAGCCGCAGTCACCTGTAACCACCGAGTCCCGGATTTCGGCAACCCCGATCGCGGCGTCCGTCATCGCGGCGACCGCGCTGTCGACGACCGGCATCCATCTCCAGCAGCTTGCCGAACCGTTCGCATTGGTTGGTCCTTACTTTGATGGTCCGACCTTTGATAGCTCGTTACGGAGCGTTCGCCGTTTGCAGTCTTGGTTTGATGGGCTCGCCGCAAACGCAAAATCGCGACGAGACGCCGAACTGCAAATCGCGATCAACGACATCGCTCTCCAAGAGCCGATCGATGTGGCGACGGTGAAGAAGGTGAGTTCGAGTGTGATGGTGGCCGCGGTGGAACATTCGTCGATCGAAGTTGTCAAGTTGGATGCGTTGGTCGGCGGTTCGGCGTTCGTCTTCTGCATCGAAGAAGACTACATGGCGTACGATTGGGCACCGCGCGACCTGAAGATGTGGAGCGTGTTGCCGTCGGCACCTCGACCGTACAGTTTCCGAGCGACCGATGATCTGTTGGCTGACTGGGTGATGGGCAAAGATCTCGAGCCACGGTACACGATCGCATCGTCGCCCGAATGTTTGCTCGATGATTTGATCTGTCGAATCGCCGAGTTTTATCGACGTCCGGGTTTGGCTGATTCGGTACGTCCGACCGCGATCGGCGAAACGATTGCCCGAATCATGGGTTTGACCGAAGACATGGCGCTCGAAGCGGTTGTCGCCGTGGCATCAAGATTGCCAAAGGCAAATCGACCGAGCGAGACGGGCAGCAAACTGCTAGCCCGGGCCGGTATTGAAATCGAAGCCGTCCCGAGAATCGCGACAGCACAAGCGTCCAACTCAATTCGTTGAACAGAGTTGAACGATTGTCCTGAATCGTTCTACTTTGGCTTCCTAAACGGTCGCTACTTCGTCGGCGACTACGTTGATTCGGCGGCCTTTGCGGTCGAACATGACCTTACCGGGGATCAAAGCGTAAAGGGTGTAGTCGTTGCCTTGGCCGACACCCTTGCCGGGGTGCCACTTGGTGCCGACTTGGCGGATCAAAATATTACCCGCGATCACCACTTCGCCTCCGAATTTCTTGACTCCGCGACGCTGAGCGTTCGAATCGCGACCGTTGCGGCTGGAGCCCTGTCCCTTTTTATGTGCCATTGCGAGGCATCCTGTATCAGTAAGATTCGTTGAAGTTTTCTATCTGGGTCGCGGAGAATACACGACTTTCCAAGTTTTCTCAAGGGGTTTGCGAAGAAGCGTGGCTCCGCGACTCAGCTCGCGGAGATCTCCTCATTCTACGGCAGCACTTCCACCGTGATCGGGTGGCTGGTCACGCCTCCGTCGGTCGCCGCAGTCAGGAAAAACGATCGTTTGCCCGGCTTGGCCATCGGATCAGCCGTCAGGAAGAAATCGCGTTCCGTCATCCCCTCGAGCGCCAACAATCCGTTCAGGCCGATGTTCGACACATAGACGCCGTGAGTCGTGTTGCGACCGGCGTTTTCCTTGCCGAAGCTGACTTCGGTTGTGAAACCATCTTTGCGATCCAAAATCACGCGAGCCGAAATTGTTTCGCCCCTTCGGACTTGCAACGTCCAGTCTTCATCGGGGGCGGTCGCCGATCCCGTCGGCTGAATCGAGGCGATGACGTTGGGGCGATCCCCGATCGTCAGTTCACCCAGCGAACCGACGCGACGTTCGAATCGCTTGCCCAAGACTTCGGCCGACGCCGTCACTTGCGGCGACACTTTACCTTCCCAACCTTTGGCCGCTTGGTCTACCCACAGCGTTCCCTCGGCATACTTTTGTCCTGACTCGATCGTCAGCGGAAAATTCGACACGACTTCGGGCGGCAGTCCTTCGACATCGAACGTCACCGGTCCGTCGAATCCGTCGACGCGATCGATTCGCACGCTGAATTCGCGACCCGAACCTCGCAGCAACGGTTTCTCGATCTTGGTCACCGTCGGATTGAAAGCCGGCGCGACGCCGCGGATGGTCAACTCGTACCCGTATTCGTCACCGCCCTCGCCGCGAGTGTCAGTCACCTGGATCGTATACCGACCGTCCTCCGGTGCATTGAATAGAATTTTGCTGCCGTTACCGATCAGCCGCATCGGGTCATCGTCGTTCTCGTAGAAGATATCGAACACGGGCAGTCCGTTGGCGATCGGTTCCTCGCCTGTTCTCAATGGGCGAACGATGTAGGCGGGTTCACCCAGCGCGTGCGTTGCCTGCGACGTCCCGAAATACGTCCAGCGATCGCCTTCGTTCGGGTACACGTTGAAACCCGAATCGGGTCCGCGAGGGTGCATGGACAATCGCGTCACCTCACCACCCGCGTACAGATAATCGTTCAAATTCATTTCTTCCCAATTGAACAACCGAAAGTCGTCCATTTGGTTGCTGTTCTTTCCGCGGAACGTGAAGTACGTGTCGCGAATCGCTTGCAAACGAACTCGCAGCACCGGTTTTCCTGAGTCGTCGACGATCGCGACGATCGGATCCGTGCGTCCCGTCGATTTTGCTTCGATCGCCCACATTTCGCCACGTCGGGCGTTCCAACGGTAAGAATCAAGTTCCCCCGGCGCGGCGATCTTGCCAACGACCTTCGCGCCGCGTGGCACATCGGTCGGTCCGGCGCCGGATTCATTGACCGTGGCAAGCTCGCCCAGATCCAAATAGACCGGTGTGATATTCTCCGATGCAACGGCTTGTGATTCGGTCAGCGCCGGCAGACTTCTTACTTCCGTCTTGCCGTTCATCATCGATACCAGCACGGTCTTGCCGTCGTCGGTGATCGCCAGATCGCTGGCGCCGGGTCCGACCTGCGGGAGCGATGTCGCCTGAGTCCAATCCGATGTACGAATCACCTTCAACTTGCCCGCTTCGCTGAGCACCACCATCGCTTTCGCATCGGACGTGAATGCGAAGTTCACCAATGCCGACTCATCGACGAAGCGGGTGACGATCAGCGGATTGATGCGCGGCTTGTCGGTCGAACGGAGCTCCCAAATTCGCAGCCGATTGTCGCTGCTGGCGGCCACGATGTGTTTTCCGTCAGCGGTAATGTCGACGGCGTAGACTTCGCCTTCGGGTTGGCTGAGCGTATCGAGTCGCTCGCCCGTTTCAACATTCCATACCTTCAAGGTCTCGTCGGCACACGCGCTGACCAAAATTTTGCCGTCGGGTGAGAACGCGAGATCAAAGATGGCTCCGTTGTGTCCGGTGAAACGTCGAATCGCTTCGCCAGTCGCCGCATCCCAAAGAATGATTTCGCGGTCATAACCGGCGGTCGCGACCTGGGTTTCGTCGGGCGAGAAGATCGCTGCATAGAGCACGTCGCGGTGACCGACCATCTCGACGTCCATCTTTCCCGTCGCGACCGAATGAATCGATGCGATTCCATACGCGCCGGTGGAACCCGATGCGAGCAAGATTCGCCCGCCATCGCCGCTGAACGTCAGTTGGTTGACTTTGCCGAAATCGCCGACGATGGTTTGGGTCGGTTTTCCGTCGGCGCCGATGACTTCGACTTTGCCATATCGAGCGACCGCGCGAACTGATCCGTCGGACGAAGCGGTGATGGCGGTGATCGGCAGAACGACTCCGTCAGCCGTGTCGATTTTGGGAGTCCGCAATTCGCGTTTGATCGGCATGTCACCATCGGGCCCAATCGCTCCCTGTTCGATCCAAGTCGCCAGCGTCGCGAGTTCTTCTTCGCTCGGTCCTGGTTCGCCATCGGGCGGCATGACCGGTTCCAACTTACCGCTAGCCATCAAGAACAGACGGCTGCTTGTCGGCACTCCGGCCGTGATCGCCAGCCCGTGCTCGCCACCGTTCATCAACAGCGCGTATGATTCCATCACCAGCCCGCCCTGGGCTTCGTCCTGGGTATGGCAACCGATGCAATAGGTCTCGAAGATCGGGAAAACGTCGCGAACGTAGTCGACTTCTTCCGCAGCCGAGGCTGGCACGGAGAAGGCGAGCAGTACGATGAATTGTGTCAGTTTTTGCATGATTGAAAGGTTCTATCCGCCAGCGGAGTCGCGGATCGACGGGTTGATTAGTGATTGAACGTGAACTCGCCGCTGGTCAGTATGCTCCAGGCGACGTCTTGCAACGCGGTTGACCGATCGTCGCCGTACTCCGCCACGACGGCCAACAAATTTTTCAGCTCGCCGTCAGTGGGTTTACGGACCAGTGCTCGTTGGAACAACGTTTCGATGATCTCGACGTTGCCTTTTTCTTCCTTGATCAGTTTTGCAATCAAGCCATCTTCGCTGGCCAATTTCGGATTCAGCGTTTCGCCGTTGGACAAGTGCAACACTTGCACCATGCTCGACTCGCCGCTGCGTTCGCACTCGCAGGTGATCTCGCGTGGATTGCGACCGAACGTTTGCAAGAAATAAGAATCCACCGACGAATCGTACAACTCGATCGCACGTGTGCCGGCGGGATAGAAGTCGGTGTCCTGTTTGTCGGCGCCCGGAAACGCCAACTTGTTGAACGTCGTCGAAGTACCGAGCACCTGATCGATCGAATCGAGCATCACTTCGGCCATCATGCGGCGCGGGTAGTAATGGCTCAGGTATTTCGTTTCGTCGCGATTCTCGGCCAACGGAAGACTGCTTCGTTGATACGTTTCGCTCTTCAAGATCGCCCGCATCAGCTCCTTCAAATCAAACTTCGCATCGATCACGTGCTGGGCCGCGGCGGCCAACAGCGGTTCGTTGGACGCCGGGTTGCTGGCCCGCAAATCGTCGACCTGTTCCACCAATCCGCGACCAAAGAAGTTGGCCCAAATGCGGTTCGTGATCGCGCGGGCGAAGTACGGATTCGACGGGTCGGTCAACCAGTCGGCCAGCGCTTCGCGTCGATCGCTCGGGTCGTCGATTTCCAGCGGTTCGGAATCCAACGGCGCCGGCGGTTGCGGCTTGCCGTTCTTTGGCTGGATCAAATCACCGATCTGTGAAACGTACAAAGTCCGAATGCCGTCGCCGTTGCGACCGTCGCCGCCCCAGCCTTTGGCGCGAACGCGAGCGAACAGGTTGGCCATCGCGTAGTATTGGTCGTTGGTCCATTTTTCCAGCGGATGGTTGTGACACTTCGCGCATCCGATCGAAAGGCCCAGAAAAGCTTGGCACGCGTTCTCGGTCATCTCTTCGGGTGATTGATTGAGTGCGTAAAAGTTCGTCGCACCGTTCTCGTCGCTCTTGCCTTTGGCCGTCAAAACTTCGCGGACGGTTTCGTCCCACGGTTGATTCTGTCGAACGGCTTCGTGAATCCATTGGTAATAAGTTTTCACCGCGATCGGACGCAAACGAGTGCCGTTGATCACCAGCACGTCGCTCCATTTGTACGCCCAGTAATCGACGTAGTCTTCGCTGGCGAGCAACTGTTCAACCAACCATCCTCGGCGAGTTTGTGCGTGCTGTGAATAGTAGTTGTCCGTTTCTTCCGGCGTCGGCAGTCGCCCGATCGTGTCGATGGTCGCACGGCGTACGAATTCGTCATCCTCACAACGGGGCGACGGCGGCAGCTTCAATGTTTGCAACTGAGCAAGTCCGAGTTCGTCGATGAAGTTGGCTCGCGGCGCCTGTTCGTAAACGCTCTCGGGAATCTCGTTCGGATACGGCACCGTCATTCGAGCCAGCGCGATCTTGCTGCCGAACCAAACCAACACCGCACTTTCGCCGCTGCCGCGCACCGTCACCTGACCGGTCGTATCGACACCCGCGACGGCCTCGTCGGTAGCTGTGAACTGTGACCAATGCGTCACATCCACTTCGCTGCCGTCGTCGTAATGACCGATCACGGAAATGTTCGACGTGTCGCCCGGCGCGAGCAACGCGGTTTCCGGCGATACGCTGATCCGTTGCAACCGAGCGTCATCGTCAGTCGGCGCCGGAGCACCGCCAGCGATCCAGGCGGCGATCGTTTTGTAGTCTGCCGAATCGACATCCAACTTGATGCCGCCTTTGTGGGCGAGCGCGCCGGTCGGCTTGGCCAAGACCAACGAGCGGCCGGGGTCAGCCATTTCGATGCGGCGACCACGGGCCTCACGAGCGATCGATGCGAAGTCGGCTGCGGGGTCGTAGCCCTTGAGCGTCAAGCGGAAACCGCCTTTGCCCGCCAGCGCGCCGTGGCACGCGCCCATGTTGCAGCCCTTCTTCGTCAGGATGCTTTGGACTTCGTTGCGGAAGCTGGGGACGCGAGTTGCTTCAGCCGCTTCTTCCGCACGCGCGGTCGCGCCGATCGAAACGAGCAACAGAAAGATGAAGTACTTTTTCATATCAAGCAAACAACTCTTTGATTTCACGGACTCCGAAATCGACCAGCGGGAACGGGCGTCCGCCTGGTCCGGGCATCTCGGCGTGCAAGTCGAGACCAAGACTCTTGAAGATCGTGGCGATCAATTCACCGGGATTCACCGGACGATCGGCCGGTACCGCGCCGATCGGATCGCTGGCGCCAATCGCTCGACCACCTTGAACTCCGCCACCGGCAAACGTGCATGAGAAACATTGTGGCCAGTGATCGCGTCCGCCCGCCGGATTCACTTTCGGCGTTCGCCCGAATTCGGCGAGCCCGCACACCATCGTGTCCGCGAGCATCCCGCGTTGATCCAAATCGGCGATCAATGCCGAGTAGCCCTTGTCGTACATCGGCGCGACGATGTTCTTCATGCCGTCGATCGTTGTGAACGGTTTGCTGCCGTGAATGTCCCACGTGATCTCATCAAACACGGTCAAGAAAGTATTGACCGTCACGAAGCGAACGCCGGCCTCGATCAAACGACGCGACAACAAACAGCACTGTCCGAACCGGTTCATGCCGTATCGCTCGCGAACCGCTGTCGGTTCTTTGGTCAAGTCGAACGCTTCGCGAGCTTGCGGACTGTTCATCAGTCGATAGGCGGCTTCGAAATTCTTGTCGAGCATCTTTGCCGACTCGGTCGCTTCCAATTCTGACATCCGCTCTTCGATCGCCGCCCGCATCCGACGCCGTCGATCGATGCGAACATCACCAAGACTCTGCGGCGGCAGCAGGTCGGGCACTTTGAAGTTTTCTGCGCTCGGATCGGCCATCAACGCGAACGGATCGTACGCTTTGCCCAAGAACCCGCCGGCTTGTCCGTTGGGCAAGTTTCCACCGCCGCGGCCCATCGTTTCAGGAAGCACCACGTGCGCCGGCAAGTCGCTGCGCCGGCCTTTCATGTACTGCAACACCGCGCCGGCATGCGGAAAGTTGACGCCCCCGGTGAACTGGCGACCGGTTTGCATCATTTGCCAGCCCGCGTCGTGGACGGCCGCGGCGGTGTGATAGCACGACCGGACGATCGAAAACTTGTCGGCGACTTCGGCGTGTCCTGGCAGAATTTCCGAAATCTGAAAGTCGCCCTTCGTCGAAATCGCCTTGAACGGGCCTCGCACTTCCGCTGGTGCTTCGGGCTTCATGTCGAACGTATCCAGTTGACTGGGCGCGCCGAGATTGAAAATCATGATGCAGGATCGATTGTCCTTGGACGGATCGACCACGCCACGCTCGGCCGCCGCTAAGAACTCTGGCAGCCCCAAACCGATCGCGCCGAGGGCTCCGATCTGCAAGAAATCGCGCCGCTTGGTGCCGTTGCACGTATGGGAACTGGCTCGTGAAGTAAGATTGAGCATCGTTGTGGGCGGGGTTGGAGAATGGCGCGGTTGCGGGAGTCGACGAGTCCACTGCGTCCCCTCAATCGTAACTTGGGATCCCCAAAGCAGATTGCAGCGATCACGCATTTTTTTGTACAAATCGCGCATGTCGACGAAAAAAAATCAGCTCAGCGAAGAATTCTTCCGGTCGCTCGACGATGCCTCGGCAATGCTTCGGTTGTTCGATTTCGTGCCCGATGTGTTCGTCTACGTCAAAAATGTTGACGGACAATTCGTCGCCGGAAACCAACACTGGTTCAAGATTCGCGGAGCCGCGTCGGCGGACGAACTGATCGGGAAAACTGACGTCGACCTGCATCCGCTATATTGGGCTCGGCAGTATCAAGAAGAGGACCGACGGGTGATCGAGTCGGGGCAAGAGTTGCCCGAGCAGATATGGTTGGTTCCGTCCGGTGACGGTAAAATGAGCACGCTGGTCAGCACCAAAATTCCGCTGTTCGACAAACGGGGACGAGTCATCGGGATCGCAGGCGTGATGGTTCCTTCTGAGCGAACTCAACCGACATCGACTCGCTCGGACCCCATCACTTTGGCGACCGAGTTGATCGCCAAACGATTCGGCGAATCGATCACGGTTGCAAAGATCGCCGAAGCCGTTGACTTGTCGGTCAGTCAACTCAATCGTCGATTTCGAGCCAAGTTGCAGATCCCGCCATCGGAGTATTTGCAACGAGTCCGTGTCTATGAAGCCAGTCGGTTGCTCGCTGAATCCGAAATGAAGATCAGCGATATCGCGCTCGACGTGGGCTTCTTCGACCAAGCCCACCTCACCCGCATCTTCGGCAAGTGGATGGGCATGACGCCAAACGAATTTCGCAAGTCGATGAAGTGATGCAACCGTTACTAATCGCTGTCACCACCGTTCGGCTCGGACTGAAGATCCGTTTCCATCTGAACTTCTGAATCGGCGGCGCCGATATTCGCATCCGTACGAGCATCCGGTTCAGCCTGGGGAACACCGTTCTGATTTGCACCGTTCTGGTTTGCACCGTTCTGGTTTACACCGTTCTGGTTCGATTCATTGCCCATATTGCTTTGATTCATGTTCATATTCGGATCATCGCCCCCGTAACCCGCGCTGTACGCTCCGTTCTGGCCCGACATGGTCGGCGCGTTGTCGAAGTACACTCGTTGACCGTTGAGGCAAATGAATTCGCGACCCGAGGCGTCATGACGGAGCGTGTGGGCACGACCGCTGTTCATCGGTTGGCCGTTCGCATAGCCGCCATTGCCGTAGGGGCTGGCGTATGTTCCGTTCATCGCACCATACGTTCCACCGTTGTTGTAGACCTGAGGGACCGGTGAGCTGGATTGCCATCCACTACTTTGCGGATTGACGTTTCGGTTGCCCATCGTTCGAGCATTCTGGTCGCGACTGTTCCAGTTGTTTGCATTCGTCGTCGCCCCATCGATGCGCTCAATTCCGGCACTTTGGACGGTATTGCCGCTCTGCGCCGAATCGCTGACGCCCCGAAAATCCTGAGCGGCAGGTCCCGTCTGTTTGGCCGCGCGTCCGACATCCCCGGCGGGCGTGTCCACGTTATTTTGAGCTGACACGATGGTTGCCGACGTGACGGCCGTGACGAGCACGAGTGAGAAAATAGACTTCTTCATTTTATTGATCCTAAATCCGAGTTGAGACAAGGCTTTCGAGACACTTCATCGAAAGCTGGGTTGTTTGAGAAGGCCATCGTGCAACTGGCGTGCCCAAAGGCGCGTCAGTTATACTTGGTGACTCGCAAAGTCCCTTCATCGAAGACATTCAACATGCAACGAC
Organism: Rubripirellula sp.; assembly: GCA_041740415.1. Lineage (GTDB taxonomy): Bacteria > Planctomycetota > Planctomycetia > Pirellulales > Pirellulaceae > Rubripirellula. Next base: position 27,109 of record JBGSLZ010000005.1, on the reverse strand, counting down.
GACAAATGCTCAAGACCGTGGCGGCCGGTGCGGCGCTGGCATCGACCCGCCTGATCGGGCAAGACATCGCCTCGGCCAAAACAGCGACCAAGTTCAAGCTCGGTTACGCACCTCACCCCGGCATGTTCACCGCATCGGCGGGTTCCGACATCATCGACCAAATCAAATTCTGTGCCGACCAGGGCTTCACGGCCCTCGAGTACAACGGAATGCCGAGTGAAACGCCCGAAATGCAAACCAAGATCGGCGAAACACTGGCCTCCTTGGACATGCAAATGGGAGTCTTCGTCGCTTACGGCAGCTTCGACCAACCCACATTCGCGCGGCCCAGTGATTCGTCGACTGAGCAGATCATGAGGTCGATGAACGACGCCGTCGAAATATCCAAGCGTGTCGGAGCGAAGTGGTTCACGGTCGTTCCCGGCAGCGTCGATCAGCAGCACAACAGCGACAACTGGAACAAGTACGGTGGCCCGCGGCTGGCCGAAGGTTTCCAGACTGCCAATGTCATCGACATGTTGCGACGATGTGTCGACGTGATCGAAAAACACGAGTTGGTGATGGTGCTCGAGCCGCTCAATCCATACGCCAATCACGGCGGACTGTTCTTGCAACGCAGCGATCAAGCGTTCGCGATTTGCCGAGCCGTCGACAGTCCGTCATGTAAGATCTTGTTCGACATCTACCATCAACAGATCACCGAAGGAAACTTGATCCCCAACATCGAAGCATGTTGGTCCGAGATCGCGTACTTCCAATCCGGCGATAACCCGGGACGAAAAGAACCGTACACCGGCGAAATCAACTACCAGAACGTGTTTGCGTACATCCATTCCAAAGGTTACACCGGAGTGATCGGCATGGAGCACGGCAACAGCGGCAAAGGCGTTGAGGGCGAGCAGGATGTGATCGCGGCTTACCGCAAAGCTGACGATTTTTAACCTTCACCCCTACTTTTCCTACCTACTTGCGAATTCCTTTGCACCAACACGGACTTTACCGCGTCACCGCTGCCGCACCCGCGGTTGCCGTTGCCAACCCGGCCGCCAATGCGATCGCATCGATGAAGATGATCGATGCCTCGGATGCCGACTTGGTCGTATTGCCCGAACTCGGGCTGACCGGCTACACGTGCGGAGATCTGTTCGGATCGGATGCCCTGTTGGAAGCCGCCATCGATGCACTGGCCGAGATCGCGGCGCACAGCAGCTTGCACCGGAGAGTCGTGATCGTCGGGTTGCCGATGGTCGTCGGTACGGCGCTAATGAACGTCGCCGCGGTGATCGCCAATGGACAGATCGAAGCGATCGTTCCGAAAACTTATTTGCCTACCTACCGCGAGTTCTACGAAGGACGTCACTTTCGCGGCTCGACGTCCGCCGATCCGAAGACCGTGGTGCTGTTCGGTGACGAAGTACCGTTCGGCACCGACATGCTGGTGCGTCACGGCGACGCATTGATCGCGGTCGAGATCTGTGAAGATTTTTGGACGCCGATTCCACCGAGTTCCAATGCGGCGATCGCCGGCGCCAACGTGCTGGTGAATTTGTCGGCCAGCAACGAAACGATCGGCAAAGCATCGTGGCGTCGAGATTTGGTGCGAAGTCAATCCGGTCGCTGCATCGCGGCTTACGTTTATTCTTCCGCTGGGCCCGGCGAGTCGACATCCGATTTGGTCTTCGGCGGTCACTGTCTGATCGCCGAAAACGGCGGCATCGTCGGTGAATCACGCCGTGTCGGTGATGGTGTCGAGCCCGCGCACCTGATCGAAACATCGGTCACCTGCGATGTCGATCTGCAACGTCTGGCCCATGACCGCCGCGTGATCGGTTCGTTCGATGACGTGTTATCGACTCGTCATAATGAGTACCGAATCGTTGCACCGGAGTTTCCAGATTGCGACGGCGATCGCGATCCGCGCACCGATCTGTTGCGTCCGCTCGACGCGCACCCGTTCGTTCCTGATGCGACCGACGAACTAGAAGCTCGCTGCGCCGAAGTGTTCGCAATCCAGACAGCGGGGCTGACCAAGCGGTTGTCGCGACTTGGGACGACCTCGAAGCTTTCAATCGGCGTCTCGGGTGGACTCGACAGCACGCTGGCACTGCTGGTTGCGGTTCGAGCTTGCGCCGCCGTCGGGAAATCGCTCACGGACATCGTCGGCATCACCATGCCCGGCTTCGGAACGACCCAGCACACCAAACTTAGCGCCGATCAACTGATCGAATCGACCGGAATCACGCGGGAGCAGATCGATATTCGTCGGCTGAGTTTGGATACGTTCTTGTCGCTCGGTCACGCACCACTGGGTATCGTCATTGATGGCAAAACGACGGTCGAAAACTTGCAAGCTAAGCTGAACGAGGCCCCCGATGATGCCAAGGATTTGACGTTCGAGAATGTTCAAGCTCGGATTCGCACGATGCTGTTGATGAGTCGCGGGTTCGTGCTGGGGACGGGTGACATGAGCGAACAGGCGCTCGGCTGGTCGACCTACAACGCGGATCATATGTCGATGTACAACGTCAACACGTCGATCCCCAAAACGCTCGTTCGCTTTCTGGTTCGCTATGCCGCCGATCATCATTTCGACGGTGCGCTACGTGACGTGCTGCATCGAATCGCCGACACGCCGATCTCGCCTGAATTGATGCCGCCGCGCGCCGACGGCACGATTCGCCAGTCGACCGAAGCGTCGGTGGGTTCTTACGAGCTACTCGATTTCTTTCTCTATCATTTCGTCCGGAACGGATTCGATCGCGAAAAGATTCTGTTTCTGGCCGGTCATGCAAAGTTCGATCAAACGTATGCACCGGAGCAGATTGAGGAAACGCTGGATGGATTCATCAAGCGATTCTTTTTCAATCAGTTCAAACGCAATTGTGTCCCTGATGGGCCGAAGGTCGGTTCGGTGAGTCTATCGCCGCGAGGCGATTGGCGGATGCCCAGCGATGCTGATTCGGACGCCTTCCGTGATTGACCGTTTCGTCCAGACGGCGGTGGATCGTCAATTGATCGGCGCCGAACAGGCTGCCGCCTTGGCGGATGAAGCGAGAGAGCGAACGGCGCCGGTCGGCCAAGTCGCGATCGCGACCGGGATGTTGACGCCGACGGAGGTCGAGATCGTCGAGGCCTTCATGGCGCCGGAGGATATGGTGTCCGGATATCGGTTGCTCGATGTGCTCGGTCAGGGAGCGTTGGGTGTCGTCTACCTCGCTCATCAAGATCGATTGCAACGAGACGTGGCGATCAAAGTCATTTTGCAGAGTCGTATTTCGCAAATGAACGTGTTGCAGCGGTTCCAAAAAGAGGCCACCGCGATCGGTCGACTACAACATCCCGGGATCGTTGCCGCGTTCGATTCGGGAACTCATCGCGGCAACGTGTTCCTGGTGATGGAATTGGTCCGCGGAATCGATTTGCGAGAGCGCATCGATCAGGGACCGATTCCGATTGCCCACATCGTGTCGATTCTGCGCCAGACCGCATCGGCACTGGCCCACGCGGCTTCTCAAAATATCATTCATCGCGACATCAAGCCCGCGAACTTGATGTTGTCCAGCGCGACAACCGGATTTGATTTGCCGGTGGGCGCGCCGTTGGTCAAGGTCGCCGATTTCGGGTTGGCTCGCTTCGGCGATCTGAGCGAACTCGATGACGATGTGTCGCGACTGACAATGACGGGTGCGACGCTCGGCACGCCGATGTATTGTGCGCCCGAACAGTTGACGGGCGATCCGGTCGACCATCGCGCGGACATTTATGGACTCGGCGCGACGCTGTTTTCGATGCTCAGCGGCGTTACCCCTTTCGAGACAACCAAATTGCCGAAGCTGGTCGCCGCGAAGGTGACGGGCGAGTCGCCGAGATTTGATCGGTTGCCGACGAATCTTTCACCGGCGCTCCGCCAACTCGTCGTCGACATGATGCAATTTGACCCCGAAGATCGGATCGGCGACTACGCAACTTTGATGCGACGGATCGATGAACAAATCGTTGCACCGGATTTGACCGAGACGTTGATTCAAGATCCGAGCGATGGGCCCGTCGCGTCGCGTAGACATCTGGTCGTTGCGATGGCGCTCACGCCGCTAGCGATCGGACTCTTCGGCGGTCTCTACTTGTTGAATCGCGAATCGTCGCCCGAGATTGCGCCGACGACGATTGAAACCGTTTGGTCGCATCCGCTGTTCGATGGTGTCAGCATGGCCGGGTGGATCAACAAGCAATCCGTCTGGAGCGTGAAGAATGACATCGAGGGCTCGCGGGTGTTGGCGGGCAAGGGCACGATCTCGACCGTGGTCCCCGATCCACCGGCGGATGTAGTACGTTCGGCGATCGCGACAGGTTTGCGCGTTCGCGTCGACTTGCGTGACGCCGTGGCGGCGGAAGTGCAGTTCGCGTTCAACGAAGATCGGCGTTGGTCCGTTCGCGTAGCCGAAGACGATGTGTCGCTCGGTTTTTACCTAGCCGGCGATGACGAATTCACGTCAACGGATTCCATCAAGCTCGGCGAGAGTCGTGATCCAGATGTGGCGAACTGGCAGGAGGTCCAGATGCAGCGACATGCGGATCGCTGGTTCGTATTGTTCGACGGGCAGCCACTGGGTAGTTTCCCGACGGAACCTCCGATCGCACGTAACATGCTGCAACTCGTCTCAACCGGCGGCGAAGCCTACTTTTCCGACATCACCGTCTTCGGTCTCGAAAAACCCAATTAAAGAGTCGAGCCATTGTCCCGATTGTTTGGGATACACGGGGCTGCTCAAGCAATGGAGACGATTGTTCTACAGTGGTGTCGGCGTCAGATCGATCACGAGGGTCTGTTCGACGGGTGTTTGGTCAGGCGTCGTGGTTAGCTTGAGCGCGACTTGATATTGGCCGGCGGCAAGCGTTTTCGGCGGGATGAACGACAGTTCGCGAGTCTCGCCCGGACGTAACCAGCGACCAAATCCATCAGCTAACTCCAGTGCGCGACCCGATCCGTCGGCAACTTGCAAACTCGCGTGGACCGGAACGAAGCCTTGGCCATCGTTGGTGACTTTCAAGCCGAACGACGTGAACCCGTTCTTTTCGAGCGACACCAATTCGCCGACGTTGACGTTTGGCGTCGACGGAACACCCATCGCCAACATCAATGGAATGGAACTGAGTGATTCGGCGCCGCCATCTTCGCTCACCCGTATTTGGATGTCGCCATACTTTGCGTCGCCTTGATTAACGCCCGACGCGATCGAAACTCGGACTGTCTTGGTGCGACCGGCGCGGACATCAAACGAGTCTGACGAAAAAGTGACCTTATCGATTGGCTTCCCATGGAGATCGACAATGTTGACGCGAACATTCTTGGCGTTGACGGAATTGTTGGTGAAGCGAAGGCTGGTCGAACGACTCATGCCGGCAACGTCGCCGAGTTCGATTTGCCCCGGCTGGACCGACAACTCGTGATCCAAGTAGGCCTGCTGGACTTCCAAGGCAGGAAAGTCGCCACGTCCGACGTTCACGCCGAATGATTGGTCGACCAAACCGCGACGACCGTTGGTGACTTCGACGTGCAAAGATTGATCGCCGGGGAACAGCAAATCGTCGACCGCCGCACTGACTTGCACGCGGCTGTGCGGCATCACTCGCACCAGATACTTTTCTTCGCCGATCAAACTGACGCGTGATGGCAGCGACAATCGAAACGGCTTCGGTCGCGACGTGGTTGCTGATTCGATGGTGCCACGGACGTTGCACTCGAACGCAAAGTCGGTCGGGTTGATCAAAAATGTCTTGGCGATCGGCATGCCCAATTCGCTCTGCACGCTGCCGTGCTCAAACGTCAGTCGATTCATTTCGCTCTCGTCCTTCACGCCGGTCTCGATGTCGATGCGAAGCACATACTGGGTCACGAAGCGGACGCCGGCGGTGATCCTGGTCGGGTCGTTCGGATCAAGCTTGTGATCGGACATATAACCGTTGTCGCGAACCAGAACGCCATACGAAAGGTAGTTCGATTTGGCGAGCGGCACGGTGACTTCGCCTTCCAAAAAGGTCGATTCACCGGGCGCGAGTTTGAATTCGGTCGGCGACTTGAAACGGATCTCGTTCGGTGCTTCGCCGTTGTCATCGTGCAGAATGATGCCGGTCACTTCTTGACGCAGCTTGACCGGCATGACCGTCACGTTCATCGACTTACCGGTCGAACTGATCTCGAATCGGAACGGGATCGTCGTGCCACGGCGGGCCTCGAATCGATGCACGATCGGTTCGATATGAAACGACGGTTCAACGGTTTGGGTCAGCGTGATTCGCTTCGCCCCGCCTTCAATGTCTTCGACCTTCGACGTCGATTCGGCGAGCGCGTACGTTGGTGTGGCGATCAATCCGAGCGCCATCAATAGGCTGCTTCGATATCGATCACCGATGCGTCGTGGGGCGAGCATGGCGATTGATTGGGGTGATATGCGGGAGACGCGACAAAACTTGTGATGCAGTTTTGCAATGCGTCTTGTTTCAAGGAACGGCGCAGGGCTGCACAATTCGCGGTGAGATGAAAATCACAACTTCAGCGTCACGTGTCGAGCGCTGGGTCGTCTCGAAAAGATACCCCAGCAGCGGAATCTTGCTGAGTCCCGGAATGCGATTCACCTTATCAATCGTTTCTCGTTGCACCAAACCGCCGATCACAATGGTTTTTCCGTCTTTGACGTGAACGGTTGTCGAGACCGAACGACGATTGATGATCGGATACGGGTTTAGCGCCAATTCAGTATTCGCGCTTCGCACATCTTCACTGACTTCAGCTTTCTCGATATCGATGGTCACCACGTCGCCGCGAATGCGAGGTGTGATGTCGAGGCTGATACCCGACTGTACCGTTTGAATGTTTTGTTGAAAGAAGAACGCGCTGTTGTCGGCGTTGTTCGCCGATTGCGGTTGGACGCTGAAGAATGTTTCACGATTGATCGCGATCGTGGCTTTCTTGTTGTCTTGCGCCATGACGTGAGGTGACGCGCGGATCGTCAGGTAACCGTACTCGTTGAGCAGTTTGATGAACGTCGATGTCTGTGCGAAGTCGTCGAAGATCGAATTGGCACCGGCTTGGCTGTAGTTGGAACTGATCGCCAATCCCGCCGCGCCGAACTTGAGCGCGTTCTCGCCATTGAGTTCGACGGCGTGTTGCCAGTCGAGTCCAAACTGAAAGCCGCTCTCGGGTGAGACGACGCAAATGATGGCTTCCAGAATCACTTGCGGAATCGGCTGATCGATGCCGGCGAAACGGTCAACGATTTCGGTCGCGATGCGGTTGGGAGCCTCGACGACGATCAGGTTCGAGCCGGCGATTTCTTGGACAAACGGCGCAAAACCCTTGGGCACGGTGTCGATCAGCGCCTTGGTATCGAGATGCTTCGGGCGGTACTCGACTCGCTCGGCGATCTTCGAAAATAACGGTGATTCGGGGTCGGCCGGCGCGACGTAGTACTGGTCGCCCCGTTTGGCGACGTGCAGACCCAGCGGCATCAATACTTTTTCGATCGCACGATCGGTCGACAAGTTGTTCAGTCGCGAATTGACGACGCCGCGAACCTGTTCGTCCATGATCAAGTCGATGCCCGCATGTTCCGCCATCGTCAACAACACTTCGCGAACATCGGTCTCGATGAATTCTTCGTCGAACAGCACTGGTTCGCCGCTGCTGACGCCGCTGGCGCGGATGATCGGTTGCGTCTCGAGAAAGTAGTCGTCGTCGGCGGCGGTTTGTTGGATCGCCGATTGATGGATGACTGGTTCGTCGACGACTCGATCTTCGATCACCTGCTGATCGATGATCACTTCGCCGCTTTTCAGATCGTAGACGTCTTCCCAGTGGTTGGGACCAGCAACATTCTCGATCTCAAAATCTGGCAGCGTCGAATCGAGCGATTCTTGCACCAGTTCTCCGATGGTCGGTCGTGGCGGCAAAGGACGCGAGACACAGCCGACTGACATGGCAAACGCGAGCGCAACCGTTGCGGTCACGTTGAACGTGATCGCGGCGTGCGAAGTGCGGTTAGGCTTCCATGCCTGCTTCAAAAATGATTCCTGTTTAGTTTCCGGTCACGGTCAACACCACCGTCGCGCAGTGAACTCCGGCGACGGGGGCATCATCCTCCAACTTGATGCTCAGTTTGATTTTCGCTTGTCCGTTGCCCGCAATGCTCATCGCGACGCCGGCTTGATTTTGGTGCTTGGCCAAGTTTGTGCGGTTGACGATGTGTTGCGGTGACACCGCGACTTGGCCGATCGAACTCGTCAGGACCGCCGAGATCGCGGCGTCGGACTGGTATTCGGGATGCTGGAGATGCTGGAACGAACTCGTGGTCCAGTGCAGCACGACTTGTCGCTGGTTGACTCGCACGACGCAATCGCTCGTTGCGATCGGGTAGGCGACGGAGGGCGACGAAACCGGAGCGGCCATGTCGACCAACAAACCGTTTCCCCCTAAACGCACACCGTCGCCCACACCGACATTGTTTGTCGATGCGGCGACTGCGAGCGCGGCGAAAACGTGTTTCCAGCGAATCATTGATATCAGTTGGCGGTGACGGTGCCGGTGACGATTGTTTCGTAGTCGCCAGATGGGAACGATCCGAAGCCGTCGGTTACAAAGCTGACGCCCAAACCAAGGTTGGCGCGTCCGAAACCGTTGGATGTAACTTGGACGGTGGCGATACCGTCGTTGTTTGCATAGTCGGTGACGTCGGTGGGTTGCGAAACGGTCCAAGCGGCCGATCCAACGGACGAACTGACGGCCAGTGCCAATCGTGCGTTACGACGAGCGGTTGCGTCGACGGTGTGACGGAAAGCGGTAGCTGTCGAGAACGATGCCGTTACGCCGGCCAGCGAGTTTCCTTTGACGATCCAGTTTTGGTTCGGGAACACTTGCTCGTTCTCGGTCTGGTCGTGGGTCAGGTTGACCGCTGGTGGTGGCGTGATCGAGATCGCGCTGGGGACGGTTACGGTGAACTTTTGAGTTCCCGTGGTTTGACCCATGACGGTTCCGGTGACGGTCAGCATCAAAGCAACAAGGGTAAGTTTGAATTTCATGGCGTATTTCCTAAGGGCGATTGAGTGGGGATGGTTCGTTGACTTCGTCAACCTCGATGATCCGCACTTTTTACGGTTCGCCGAAGGTGACATTAGGGTGTTCAGTGCACGCGGGTCAACCGATTCCGAAGCGAAAACTGTTGACTTATCTTTCATCTACCAACGATCCGATCGATCACGTCCGCGTGAAACTGATGTTTCACATGGGGCCATTGAATTCATTCGGTTCGCTGTAACGATTGAAAACTATGTCGTGGTTTGGGTTCGACAAGCAAATCGGGAGCGAAGTCAAAGTAAGCCTGACAGGTTGACCGCATTGAAGGGTTTTCCCTGACGGGGAAATCAGCCGACTCGATCCAGTTCCGTTGGCCTCCCGATCGCCTGATGCTTTGCGAAACGAACCAATTCACTGCGGTCCTTCAACTGATGTTTGCGCATCACGCGAGCCCGATACGTTTCGACGGTCTTCACACTGAGAAACAGTTTCGCGGCGGCTTGCTTGTTCGTCATGCCATCGGCGATTAGCGCCAGCACTTCCAGTTCGCGAGCCGACAGATCGACCGGCTGCGACAGATCGCTGAGCTTTGTCGCGGCTTTCGGCGGAGCCAGGCTGTGGCCCGTGTGGCAAACGAAACTTCGTCCGCCATGGACACAGCGGATCGCGGAAGCGAGTACATCAACGCCGGCCTCTTTGGTCAAAAATCCATCCGCGCCGGATCTCATCCAGTCACCCGCGTCTCCGGGGCAATCGCTTGCAGTGAATACCAGGATTCGCGTCCCGGGGCACGCGTCGCGGAATCGGCGAAGCTTGCCGAGCAGATCCTCGGATGGCGAATCGGCGCTGTTGCCGAATGATCTCGGTTCGATGACGACGACATCGGGGCTGGTTGATTGCACCAACGAAAATGCTTCGGACATCGACCCGGCTTTGGCGACGACCTCAAAATCGTCGATCGGACTGCAGACAGATTCGATGCCGGTACGCATGATGGCGTAGTGGTCAACGATCAATATACGAATGGGCAAAATACGAATGGGCATAATCAGACGTGGGACTTTGGCCGACGTGTGTGCCCGACACGTCAACCGCTTCAATGGAACAATACTCGGAAGCCCCCCGAAGCGACGCGAAAATTTCGCCTTCGCTTCCGTTCACCCGCTAGGTGTACAAGAATGTTGCACATCTTTCGATCACGTGATGCAAAAAGTGAACATAAGGTCATAGTTTGTTATGACAGTTCGGCGCAACAGTTCGGCCGATGGCGATTGTGGCGAACATGACAATGATATCGATCCATGAACCGAGTCACACCGCTGTCACTGTCCCTTTTACAACTTGTCAAATAACAAGGAACCAACAATGTCCGAAACACTCGTTCAACCTTATCTCTTTTTCGCCGGACGATGCGAGGAGGCGCTCGCGTTTTATGAGCGGGCGGTCGGCGCGAAGGTGACGATGAAGATGCGATTCAATGAGAGCCCCGATCCGGTGCCCGAGGGTATGTTGCAATCAGGTTTTGAATCCAAAATCATGCACGCTTCGTTTGATATCGGAAAGATGACTCTCATGGCGTCCGATGGGTGTGACGACAAGTCAAAATTCGGTGGCTTCCGACTCGCCCTGTCCATAGCATCCGCGCCGCAGTGTGAGCGAGCTTTTGAGGCGCTGGCCAAAGATGGAACGGTCGACATGCCGCTGACCGAGACGTTTTGGTCACCGCTGTACGGCATGTTGACGGACAAGTTCGGCGTCGGCTGGATGGTGATGGTCCCGGGGCCTCAACCATGAAGTAGTTTCGGACACCCAATGGCTAGTCAAACATGCCATGCGTCGCTTCACTCCGCATGGCCTACGCGAATCTCTGCTATAATAATCGTTCCCACCACGATCCTTGCGAATCGCCAAACTCATGTTTCGCAGCCCCGCCGCTATCGTTGTTCTCGCTGTTGCCGTGAGTTTGTTGCTTGCGGCGAATCAGCGTTCGTATGCGGCCGATGAATCGGATGCACCCCGCTTTGAGACGGACGTGCGGCCGATTTTCAAAGCCATGTGCTTCCAGTGCCACGGCGAAGATGACGAACTGGCCGGCGGACTCGATCTTCGATTGGTCCGGTTGATGAAAGCCGGTGGCGATTCGGGCCAAGCGATCGGCGATGATGATGCCGAGCAAAATTTGCTATGGCAGCGGATCGAAAATGACGAGATGCCCGAGGGCACGAAGAAACTCGCGGCGGCCGACAAAGAAACGATTCGCAGATGGCTTTCAGCGGGCGCGCGAACACTTCGTCACGAGCCTGCCGATGTCGGCGCGGCAAAGTACACCGACGAGGAACTGGGCTACTGGTCATTTCAGCCGATTGCGGAGTTTGCGGTTCCCGACGGCATTGATGCGATCGTCAGGACTCCCATCGACGCTTTCATCGCGGAGAAGTTGAGGTCGTCGTCGCTGGGGCAGTCGCCGCAAGCGGATCCGTCGGTGCTGTTGCGACGTGTGACATTCGACTTGACCGGCTTGCCGCCGACACCGGATGAACTTGATGGTTTCTTGCACGACGATTCGCCGACTGCTTACGAAAAGGTCGTCGATCGGTTGCTGGCGTCCGCACAATTCGGTGTTCGATGGGGGCGTCATTGGTTGGACGTTGCCGGATACAGCGAAACCGAGGGACATCTCGCCGGCGACGTTCACCGTCAACACGCTTGGCGATATCGTGACTACGTGATCGCGTCGATCAATGCTGACAAACCGTATGATGAGTTTCTCCGGGAACAACTTGCGGGCGACGAATTGATCGCCGAAACGGGCGCCGCGCCCGATCCCGAGAATGATCGGCATGTCGAGTTGTTGACCGCAACGGGCTTCTTGCAAATGGGGCCAGACCTGACATCGAAGAACGATACGCTCAGCGATCGCAATCAAGTGGTCGCGGAAACCATGAAGATCGTTTCTACCGCGGCTCTCGGATTGACCGTTGGTTGTGCCCAATGTCACGACCACCGTTACGATCCGATTTCAGCCGAAGACTATTATTCGATGCGAGCTGTGTTCGATCCCGCATTCCCGATTCACGATTGGGCGAAACCGGAACAGCGATTGCACGACATGACGCCGAAGTCGACGCTGGATGAGATTGCGGCGATCGAAGTGGTTGCCAAAGAACAAGAGGCGGCTCTGAATGAACGCAAGCGAGCGTTGGCGTCGGAGATCTACGAACGGCTCAAGTCTGAATTGCCGGACGAACACCGCGCGGGCGTCATCGCGGCGACTGAAAAGAAACCCGACCAGCGAGATGCAACCGAGAAGTCGTTGCTCGATCAGTTCCCGATGTTCAATTCGGTCGAACAAATCGTCAACAGGATTTCTGTCTATGACGCCCCGAAGGACAAAGAATTCTTCAACGAGCAAACACAGATCGACCAGTTACGCGAGTCCGGTCCCGAGAGACGGATGATCATGTGCGTTCGCGAGACGGTTGATAAGTTGCCCGACAGTGCCGTCTTCGCGCGAGGTGACCCGTTGTCGCCGAAATCGAAGGTCGGTCCCGGTGAACTGTTTGTGCTGGCCCGACATCGCGAAGTCACACTACCGAACAAGCGGGAATCGTTTCCAACGACGGGTCGGCGTCTCGCCTACGCTCGGCAATTGACCGATGGAACGCACCCGACCGTCGCGCGCGTGGCCGTCAATCGAATTTGGGCGCGGCATTTCGGGACCGGTTTCGTTGGCACCACGGGTGACTTCGGACTCAACGGTCAGCCACCTTCGCATCCCCAGTTGCTCGATTGGCTTGCCACCGATTTTGTCGACCATGGTTGGACGATGAAGCGGTTGCACAAGATGATTGTCATGTCGCATACCTATCGCCAGTCATCGCGGCGGACGACCGACGCCGACGCGGTTGATCCTGACAATCGGCTGTTGTCACGAATGAGCTTGCGGCGTTTGGATGCGGAAGAAATTCGTGATGCGTTGCTGTTGGTGACCGGACTGATGGAGTCACAGTTGGCTGGTCCATCGGTGCCGATCGCCACGGAGCCCGATGGTCGAACGGTGATCGGCAAAGCGGTGTTCAATAACGGCGGCTTGTTGGAAAAGATCGCCGACGTTGGCGACCAGAAGTATCGACGCAGCGTGTTTCTGTCCAACGAACGCATTTCGCCATTGACGATGCTCAGCACCTTTGACGCGCCGATCATGACGCCCAATTGTGACCGGCGAACGGTTTCAACCGTTGCTCCACAATCGTTGTGGTTCCTCAACGATGCCTTGATTTTGGATGTGACTGACAAACTGGCCGATCGAATGTTTGATCAGTCGTTCGAGAATCCTGAAGCGAGAGTTCGCGATGTCTTTCGCCGCTTCTTCGCTTGTGACCCGAACGACGATGAGATGCGAACTTGCTTGGCGTTTTTGAAGTCTCAGTCCAGTCGGCTCCGACAATACGGTGATGCAGATTGGGTCACGCTGGTGAAGAAGTTTGATCACGCGCCCGATGTGGCCGCTCACGCAACGCTGTGCCAATCGCTGTTGTCCACCAATCGCTTTTTGTACGTGGAATGATGAAACATCAACTTTGCTCGCGACGACACTTGTTGGAGTCGGCCGGTTTTGGCCTGGCGGGAATTGCGGCCTCGATGCTGTTGCGTCAGGACGGCTTGTTGGCGGATGCAAGCGACGGCTTGGCGAAGCCCGTGTTGGAGGCCGAGTCGTTTGACTTGACGCCGAAGCAACCTCTGAAGCCGGCACGTGCGAAAGCGATGATCTCGATATTCATGATTGGTGGCCCCAGTCAAATGGATATGTTTGATCCGAAGCCTGAGTTGATTCGGCGCGACGGCGAAGATTACAGCGCCGACGTTGTCTTCGATAACGCGGCTCAAGCCAGTCGCAAGCTGATGGGTCCGATGGCAAAGTTTCGCCCGCGAGGGAAATGCGGCATGGAACTATCCGATCTGATTCCTCATACCGGCGAGATCGCTGACGACATCACGCTGATCCGTTCCATGCACAGCGACGTCAACAACCATCTTCCCGCGATGTACGCGCTCAACACCGGCGCGGGCGTCGGCGGTCGCGCGACGCTGGGTGCTTGGCTGACGAAATCACTGGGCAGCGAGTCACAAGAGCTGCCCGCGTTTGTCGCGCTGACTCATCCGTCAGGCATGCCGCTGATGGGCAGCGACATGTGGAGCAACGGCGGACTGCCGTCGATGTTTCAGGGGACGGTCGTCAGACCCACCGAACCACGAATGTTGAACTTGGACCCGCCGCCGATGTACCGCGGTGAAGTCCAAAATGCACAGCTTGATTTGATTCGCGATCTGAACACGCAACATCTCAGCGACCATCCCGGTGAGAGTGATTTGGAAGCTCGCATCGCCAGTTATCAACTTGCCGCGAGAATGCAGACGTCTGCCAAAGAAGCGTTCGATCTCAGTGGCGAAAGTAAAGAAACATTGGAGATGTACGGCATCAACGACGATGTCACCCGCGACTATGGAACTCGGTGCTTGATCGCGCGCCGCATGGTCGAACGGGGAGTGCGTTTTGTTCAGATTTTCAACAACGGTCAAAGTTGGGACCATCACGACAGCATCCTAACGGCGCTGCCGCAGCGATGTCGTGAAATCGACAAGCCCGCCGCGGCGCTGGTGAAGGATCTCAAGCAACGGGGAATGCTGGATGAGACACTAGTGCAATTCACCGGCGAGATGGGTCGATTGCCGGTCATCCAAATTCCGACAGGCGACGAACCGATGAAGCGTGTCGGTCGCGACCACAACACCTTCGGTTTCAGCCAGTGGGTCGCCGGCGGCGGAATGAAAGCCGGCCATGTCCATGGAAAGACAGACGATTTTTCACACCATGCAATTGAAGACATTGTGACGCATCACGATTGGCTGGCGACGGTGTTGCATCTGTTCGGGTTGGACCATCCAAGCATCAAGTTCCGCAGCGGCACCCGAGACATCCATCTGGTCGAGAACCCATCGGCAAACGTCGTCAACGGCATTTTGAGCTAGCGCTGCAAAGCTTGACGAAACGCGGAACTGAGACACACGACTTGCTGTGCCGTGTCCACTTGTTCCCATCGCGCGGGCTGGCTTCTACGATGCGGGTACTTTTCGATATTGGCGGCGACTCTTTTTGCCGTGTCCTACTGCGACAATGGCATGGACTTTTTTCAAAACCTTGTTCTCGACGACCCGCTGTTCAATATGGCCGTGGTGTTGACCGCAGGTATCGTTGGTGGCGAGTTGTTTGCGCTGATTCGATTGCCCAAGGTTACGGGGTGGATTGCGACGGGAATCATTCTGCGTCAGCTAGCGCTGCCCGGCATGGATACTCAGTCCGATCGTTTGGCGTTGGATCGATTTGAACCGTACACGAATTTTGTGCTCGGGTTCATAGCCTTTACCGTCGGTGCTTCGCTGTACATCGGCAGCCTTCGTAACACGGGCAAACGCATCGGGTTGTTGCTGTTGGGTGAGATCTTGATCACGCCATTGTTGGTCGGCAGCGTGATGTACTTCATCGGACCGCAAATCAATCCCGAGATGTCGTTTCAGCCGGCGACGCTGTTGGCGGCCATCGCGATCGCGGGTGCCCCCGGTACCACGGTGTTGGTGATTCAAGAAGCCCGCGCGCGCGGGATTTTGACGCGTACTTTGTTGGCTGCCATCGGGTTGATCGATATGGTTGCCGTCGCCGCGTTCGTGTTCATTTCGACATTCATCGCCGATCAACTCGGTTGGGTTCATTCGTTGCACAGCGTCGGTATTCAGTTCGGTGTGACGCTCATCATTGGAACCTTTTGCGCGGGGCTGGCGAGTCTGTTGGTAAGAACGATCGTCAGCCCAGCTTTCCTTGGCCCGATCATGGTGGCGGTGATCTTGGGTGCTTGGGGCGCGGCCGCAGGGTTTGGTACGTCCGGTGGGATCTTGGCATGCACGTTTGCGGGCATTGCGCTGACCAATCTGCGCCACGATTTGGTGCGTTCGGGTGAAGCGTACCTCAACGCGATCGGCGGCGCGTTGTTCGCGCTGTTCTATACGTTCGCCGGAATGAAGCTCGACTTGCTGTTGATCGCTGACGCATCTGGTTTGGTGATCTTGTACTTTCTGGCGCGGTTGGTCGCCAAAACGATCAACTCTTTCGCGGCGATGAGTTTGTCCGGCGCGACCGACAATGTTCGCAACTATCTCGGCATTGCGCTGTTACCCCACGGAGGCGTCGCCGTCGGTTTGATATTGTTGGTCAGCAGCGAACATTCCGGCTTCTCCGATGATGTCAAAGCCACCGTGACGATCGTTGGGCTATCCGCTCTTGCGATCAACCAGTTGCTCGGGCCGAGCGCGACGCGTTTCGCGCTGACTCGATCGGGCGAAGATCACAAAGATCGACCGCAGTTGCTGGACTTCTTGCAAGAGAATCGCATCATGGTGGGACTCGATGGCAGCAAGGACGAAATCATTGCGAAGCTGACCAGTTTGTTGTACGCCACCACGCCGATGAGCGTTTCGCAACGCGAGTTCATCGAAGCCGTCAACGCGCGCGAGGAAGTTGCGACGACTTGCCTGGGCGAAGGCTTGATGATTCCTCACGCGATTCTGGACGAGGCTGGTGAACCCGCGGTCAAGGGTGTGCTGGGATTGAGCGCCAAAGGCATCGACCTGGATACCCCGGATGGCAATGTCGTGCATGCAGTTTTGATGCTGGCAACGCCCGAGTCGAGTCGCAAGCGGCACCTCGAAATTCTGGCGGCGTTCGCGACGGCGATCACCCGTGATCTGAGCATTCGCGAACAGCTCTACAGCGCCAACAGCCCCGCGCACGCTTATGAAGTCCTTCACGCAGATGATTTGAAGGATCTCAACTACTTCCTGGAAGATGCCCAGAAAATCGCGGGCGTGTTCGACCGCGAGTGAACGGTCAGTTGTTCAGTGCGGAAGCAAACCGTGTTCTTGAAGCCGGATCGTGATACGGATCAGTTCCATCGGCCGATGAACTTTGAAAGTTTCCATCATTTTTTTGCGTCGCATTTCGATCGAACGCGATGTCAAGCCGACGCGGGCCGCGATGTCCTTGGTCGTTTCACCGGCCGCGTCGAGATGCGAAATCGTTTGATCGACTTCGTCCAAGTTTTGAAAGATAATCAACAACTCGTTCAATGAAAACTTGCGTTCTTCTTCCGACATCCCGATGAACGAAGTCGGTCGCGAGATGGCCAGCAGGTAGTAGTTCGGATCCTTCAACTCGGACAGCCGAAGCTTCATCGAATGGATGGTGTAAAGTCGTCCTTCCAAGTCTCGGCCGACATGATCGAACTCGAGCGAATGTACGCCGTCGCGAATCAGTTGATCGGTGCTTTGCGTCAACACGGCCGATTTCTTGAACGCGATCGCTTCGGCCCCGCGTCCCGTGGCGGATATTCCGACCGTAAAAAAATGGCCGACCGCTGGACTCTCGGCTACGACGACCCAGTTGTGATCTTTGATTGCCACGCAACCTTCAAATTTCGCCAAGTCCAGCTTCTCAGTCTCGCGATTGGGATACCACGCATGGATCGCATCGACGACTAGCTGTTTCGTTTCGTCGAAGGATGTCTCGTATTGCAGGTTGGTCGCCCACGCCGGTAAGGCCGCGGCAGGATCTGTCGTCGATCTCGCGTCGTCGCTATGGGACATCGATCTGCCGTAAGTTGGTTCGTCGTGCCGCGACCCCCACAAAACTCGCATGCAGCAAAAGTGGACTGCAAAAAGTCGGGATCGGACCTCTTGGCGGTGAATCGAGACAGAGTATTTGCAAGGTAAGCAATCCTGTTCGATCGTTCGTGTGTCGTGAAGTCGGTCGCCGGAACTCACTTGGGGCACGATGTGAGTTCCGGCCTCCGATTTAAAGTGAAGCAAACGTGCGGGGCAGGCATGGTTGCGGTTTTCACTACCGAAGCATATATCGCATTTACGAATCGGCCAGTCGCAAATGCGAAATTTGTTGTTTTGGCCCGATTAACGCTTGGCCATGTAGATCGCGTCGCCGGTGAATCGATCGCGGAACGTGGATTCTGACCACAGCGTACGACCGAATGCTGGGTCGGCGATGATCCAATTGCCGCGAGGATCGCGACCGAGGATCACGACAGCGTGGCCTTCGCTTTTCTGGCCAAGCAACCAGGCCGGAGCGCCCGCCGATTCCGACATGTCGAATCGGACCAGCGCGACGTTGGGCAACTGATCTCCCTCGATCCAATTCGATGGGTCCGATGACGCGACCGCTGGACGCATGACGCAGCCTCGTGAAGCAATCGCCAAACCGCGAAAGAGCCCGAGTGGTTCGGTGCCGTAGGTGCTCGACAGACAAGCCGACACCAGATTCGTTTCGCTCCTTTTGATGCCCGCTGTTTTCAGCAGAGTGACCGCGGCTGCCGGTGCGCAGGTCGCGGAATGGCTCTGCAGACAAACTTCATCTCGCCATGTCGAAATAGCGTCCGTATGAGCGGGTCCAACGATCGGACGCAGCACGGGTGTCAAGGTGTGGCCGACGGTCAGCAAAATCAAAAAGGCCAGCGCGACGGGACGACTGTAACGATGGCTCGACGGGCTGGTGCTGATCAGTCCGGCGGTCAACGACATCAGCGCGGGCGTCAAGTTGGACCAGAACAGAATCGAGGCCGAAGGAATCCACCAAGCCCAAGCTAGCTTGCCGGCGGCCACCCAAGAGAACGAAACCGCGACGATCAACGACGCGACCAGCAACAATGGGCGCAGTTTTGCGGACGCCGAACCGATCCGCACGCCAGCGACATAAGCCAAGACCGATAGCCCGGTGATCAAAAAGATCCCGCTGGCCAAATCGGTCGACATCGCCGGCTCCTTGCGTGAAGATCGCGCTAAAAAATCGCGTTTGTTAATCTCATGTTAATTTTCGGCGCATTATCTGTCAAGATTGATGGTCGGCTGGGCACTTTCAGGAGTCTGCGACTTTCGTGCCGCCTGCGAGAAAAGCCAGACGGCAAGTTCGCTCTTTTCTAACGTCGGGAATCTCAGTGGTCATGAATCAGCGGAAGTCGTGTCGGAGCAAGAAACGCACGTGCTTTTCGCCTATCGGCGTTGCGACAAATTCTCTTAGACTCCGCCTCGTCTGAATCGAAACGCGTTTAGGAGCACCTCGGCATGGAAGCCGACTCGAGACTGCGTCGCCTCACCGCGACGTTAGCCGCAAGGACTGTTTGCCTACTGGTCGCTCACTTTGCGGTGCTTGCCGCAACGACGGCGATGGCAGCCAACTTTCGCACTCAGAATTTTCTGATCCAGGCTCCCGATCCCGAGCTCGCTCGCGCGGTCGGTGAAGCGGCCGAGCGCTATCGCAACGACCTGGCGACCTATTGGCTGGGGCATCCCTTGCCGACTTGGCCCACACCGTGCCCCGTTCGCGTTGTCGCCGGGCCGAATTTGGCGGCTCAGGGTGTTACGACTTACAACCGGGCTCCCGTTCGCGACTTTCAAATGGAAGTCGTCGGAACTCCCGAACGAATCCTCGATAGCGTTTTGCCTCATGAGGTAACGCACACCGTTTTGGCAACTCACTTCGGTCGTCCGCTGCCGCGATGGGCCGACGAAGGAATCTGCACGACGGTGGAACACGAGTCGGAAAAGAACAAGCACGAAGCCAAGCTGCGCGAATTTCTGAGCACTCGTCGTGGGATCGCGATGAACCAGTTGTTCTTGCTGACGGAGTATCCCAACGATGTGTTGCCGATGTACGCGCAAGGATATTCGGTTTGCCGATTTCTGATCGAACAGAAGGACGCGCCGACGTTCATCGCGTTTCTGACGGATTACATGAGTCGTCCGTCGTGGACCGAGAACGTGAAAAAGCATTACGGCTACGACTCGCTGGCCGAATTGCAACAGTATTGGTTGGCATGGGTCGGTGACGGCAGCGGCCCGGTCGAGCGATTCGCGAAGGCAGATCCCAATCGCCCACCGACTCCCAATCGCCAACCCGCGCCCGATCCGCAGGCTTTCGCAGCGAGCAATGCAATCGCGCGAAACGATTTCCAACTCAACGCGGCCAGTCCGCTGAGCGTGCCCAGTTCGACGGTCCGCCCGGCCGCAGCCGTCGGTCCGACGATGGCGCTGGCCAGCATTTCGGGCGACGGTTTCTACCAGCGCAAACGTCGCGAAGCGGTCTCGGGTGACCCGGGACTCGCGGCGGCGCCGACCCCGACGACGCCGATGGTTCCACCCTCGGTTCGCGCCAGCGGCCAATACAACGACAGCCGTTACAAGTCGGCACAGCCACAGCCCGAATTCCAACTCTCGCGTGGCGGCCGATACGACGCCCGGTTCCGAGGCTCCGAAGCCAACGACTTGACGAACTGGGCGGACGGTTCTGCCCGTTTCCGCTGAAACGACGTTATCGCTGAGCCTACCGGGGCATCGATAAACCTGTTACCTTGTCGAGCCTCCCGTTTCGGGACGCTTTCCCAAATATCACTCTGTTCGACGATCGAAGATGGCAAAACCTCACCACAAACTGAAAAAAGCGAACCACGGTAGACGCCCGTCCAACGCCAAGGCTCGTAAGGCAAAGCGTCGCAAGGTAAAGACTTAGGACCGCGCGGGGAGTCGGACGGATGATTTCCAAATTCATCATCGACCTTTCACTGCTGGACATCAACAAACCGATCGCCGACATCGAGGCGATCCGCAAGTTGAATCCACAGCGGCACGAAATGGAACAGCTCACGGCGATCCTGTACGAGGATACCGTCCGAAACGTCTGCGCAGCGGTCAAGGTGATCACCGAAGACGAATTCTGGTGTCGAGGGCACATGCCCGGCATGCCGTTGATGCCCGGCGTCATCATGCTTGAGGCCGTCGCGCAACTGTCGAGTTACTTCACGCAGAAGTATGACCTGCTGGGCGCCGACATTGTCGGGTTCGGCGGCGTCGACGACGTGAAGTTTCGCGGGTTGGTAACACCCGGCGACAACTTGATCCTGATCGTCGAACTACTCAAGACGCGCCGCGGTCGAATGTGCATCGCCGCATTCCAAGGCATCGTCGGCGAAACGCTGGTGCTCGAAGGCACCCTGCGAGGCATCCCGATCCCGGTATCGGCCGTCGAAGAACAGCTAGCGCGGACTGGATTTCGTAAGAAGTCGTAAGTTGGACGGTTCGCGGTATTCAATGCTTGAATCGCTTCGCCGTATTAGGCCCGTTGTCGGAGTCGGTCGCGATGTGGACAATCGAGGCTACTCTTACTTCGATTGGGACCACCCCTGAATGAACGTCGCTGTCTCGCCAACTTGGTCCGTCGAAGATACTTCTGAACTGTACGACATCGCGAAATGGGGCGACGATTACTTTCATATCTCCGCCAGCGGACATTTGATGGTGTCGCCCGATCGAGACTCGGCCAACGCGGTCAACGTCAAAGAGTTGGTCGATCGATTGGGACTTCGCGGTCTCGATCTTCCGATCCTGATCCGCTTCAACGGCATCCTCGCCGATCGACTCAAGCGGATGAACGATTGCTTCACAACGGCGATCGATGAACACGAGTACCAGAACCGGTATCGATGCGTCTTTCCGATCAAAGTGAACCAACAGCGTGACGTGGTCCAGCAAGTCATCGCGCACGGTCGGCAATACGGTTTCGGCGTCGAAGCGGGTAGCAAACCCGAACTGCTAGCCGTCGTGGCGATGACGGATGCCGATATGCCGATCATCTGCAACGGGTTCAAGGACGACGAATTCGTTCACATGGCATTGTTGGCCCAGCGGATGGGACGAACGGTGATTCCGGTTGTCGAAAAAGTCAGCGAGTTGGATTTGATCCTGAAGCACGCTGAAGCTTTGGGCGTTCGCCCGAATTTGGGGATGCGAGTGAAGCTGGCCACGCGAGGAACCGGTCGGTGGCAGGCCAGCGGCGGTTATCGCAGCAAGTTTGGTTTGACGGTCGCCGAAATGCTCGCGCAACTCGATCGCTTGATCGCATTGGGCATGGGCGATTGTTTCCAACTGTTGCATTTTCACGTCGGCAGCCAGATCGGCAACATCCGACAATTGAAGTCGGCGATCTTGGAGGCCGCGCGGATCTACGTCGACTTGTATCGTCGCGGCGCGGGTTTGAAGTACTTGGACGTCGGCGGTGGACTCGGTGTCGATTACGACGGTTCGCAAACTGACACTGAATCGAGCATGAACTATTCCGTTCAAGAATACGCCAACAACGTCGTCTATCACGTTCAAACGGTTTGCGACGAAGCCAAAGTCCCACATCCGACATTGGTATCCGAGAGCGGTCGCGCGATCGCGGCTCAGCACAGTCTTCTGGTGATGGAGATCTTGGGTGTCACCGAGCAAGGTAGCGTGCAATCGCGACCGGCGTCGTTGCCGGACGAGTACGAACAGCCGGTTCATGACTTGTGGGATTCGCTCGAAAGTTTAACGGCCGACAATGTTCGCGAGGTCTATCACGATGCGCAGGTGTCGTTGGATTTGTGCATGAATCTGTTCAGCGGCGGTTACTTGCCGCTGGAACAAAGGGTTGCAGCGGAGGATTTGTATTTCGCGATTTGTCACGCGACTCGCCAGATTTGCGCGGAGTTTGATGAGATGCCGGAAGAGCTGGGGCATCTCGACCGGATGCTTTCGGATATCTACTTCGCCAACTTTTCGTTGTTCCAATCGATGCCCGATTCGTGGGCGATCGATCAGTTGTTTCCGATCATGCCGATCCACAGGCTCGAACAGAAACCGACGCGCAACGCGGTACTGGGTGACATCACCTGTGACAGCGACGGCAAAGTGGACGCGTTCATTTGCGGCGGAACACGCAGTCGGACGTTGAAGTTGCATGAGTACACGCCGGGCGAGCCGTATCAATTGGCCGTGATGATGGTGGGCGCGTACCAAGAAATTCTAGGTGACCTGCACAACCTGTTCGGCGACACGCACGCGGTTCACGTCGATGTGGAAGCGGGCAACGTGAAGGTGCAATCGATCGTGAAGGGCGACAATGTCCAAGAAGTGCTCGGCTACGTCCAGTACGAGACGCGCGAGTTGGTGGACAAGTTGCAAGAAGCGGTCGAGGACGCCGTGCATCGAGGAATGTTGACGCACGAACAGGCCGGCGAAACGGTTTCGTTCTACGAAAAATCGCTCGGCAACTACACGTATCTGTCGACAAGAAAAGCGTAGGTCCGGTTCCACCGGACGGTTTTCGCGTGTCGCATTGTCCGGTGGAACCGGACGGTTTTTGCGTATCGCATTGTCCGGTGGAACCGGACCTACTTTTTTTTCATGCCGTCCGGCGACAACCTACATGATTCCGCCGTGGGTACGGATCGGGGTCATGTGGCTGGGCTGATCCAAGAACCAGAAGCGTTCCCATTCGTCGACGACCGATCGGAGATCTTCCGAGGTGTACAACAACTGTTGCACTCGTCGTTCAGGACGCGCCGAATAAATCGGTACGAAGCACCCGACCGTGGTCGTGAAGCAGGCCGCAAGCAGCGTCAGTTGAATCAGGCGTCGCATCGATCGTTCCTCCGTGAACGTTTCGCTTCTTAATCGGTATCCCATCGACCACTGGTCCGACCGTACTGGTTCGGGTTGTGGTCAGTCGGATGGTTGTTCGTGTTCGTACTCGGCTTTGCAGTTGGTTTGGTCGCCGCGTCGTCCGCTTGGGCGGCTTCCGCTTCGTCCAATTCCCGCATCTTCGCTTCCATGTTCTTGCCCGGTTTGAACGTCACGACGTACTTGCGAGGCACATCGACCTGTTCACCGGTTCGCGGGTTGCGAGCCTTCCGAGCGGCCCGAGGTTTGACCTCGAAAACGCCGAAATTCCGCAACTCAATCCGTTGCTCTCGTACCAAGGACTCGATGATCGCGTCAAAGGTCTTCTGAACAATTTCTTTCGTCTGCTGTTGAGTCAGCCCAACCTCTTCCGAGATCGTTCGCACGATGTCTTTCTTGGTCACTCTGACTCCTACGACGCCACCGATTGCCGCACGGCGATCGCTGTAAACCCTTTGCCAACTTCAACTTAACACTTTGCCAAGTCTAAGCAGCCCATATCGGGTCGTCAAGATCGCTGACGCAAACAAACCGTAGCCCCATCGGGTACATCTTTGGTATCGGCCGGCGCAATCGTTAATCTTCAATCAAACGGAATAATCCGCGAAATCATGTCGGCGTATCGACGTCGTCCCAGGCCGCCCGGTCCTGTTGGACCAGCCAATTCAGGGCGTGTTGGCGTTCGCTGAGCACTCCGCCGTCGATTTTCGCCGGCATTTCACGGCCAGAATTCGCCGCCGACCGGGCTGCCCACAACAGCCGCATGTTCGTATCCAGAGCGTCCAAAATCTGTTTGGTGGGCCGCAGTTGGGCAGAAGTCACGATTTCTCGGTCAGGCCGATCGACCATGATTTGGGCAACTTGGGGAACATCACAGATCTTATTCGCAAACGTCATTTCTTCATACAAATCGACCGCCCACTGCAGCGCGTAGAGTGCCTCGTAGCGCCAAGAAAAGTTCGTGATGGCCTGAAGATCCGATGACTCGGTTTCGATGAAAGTACGCTCGGCGGGCGAAAAAGCTTCAAAAGCCATCGGCGATTTCGCTTTCAGAGCGGCTGGCGGGATCGGCGATCCGCTGGCCAGCGACTCCGCGCGGACTGCGACAATGAACAGCGCTAAAGTTCGCCAGCCGATTTCGTCGTCGGGTCGCATCTCGACTTCGCCGATACCGATCACCGGCGGCAGATCGCGCGGCGTCTCGATGCCCATCAGCGACAGAGCTTCGCGGCTGTCGGCGGCCCGTTCGATCGCATCGATCGGATAGGGCACCGTCGCGTTTCCTTCGGCATCGCCGGTTTCGCCGTGAACGAGGATTCGACCTGCGGGATCGCGGAACGACTGGTCGGTCGTCATCAGGATCGCGTTGGATTGCCAGCCCCAAACGGCCAAGCGATCCATCTCGTCGCCGTCGACTTCCATTCGATAATGATGACGGGTTCGCTGGAGATGGCGCATCACGGCGTACAGAGTCGGCGTCATCTCGCGTCGACCACGGTCGCAGGCGACGCCCATCATCTGGCTGATATGTTTGCTCAGTCCGACGTCGTTATCGCTTCGCGCGAGGTGCAATTCCGCTTCGAAGTCGAGTGGGGCGGGCTCGCGGAGCGTGCTGTAGGCGTTGACGATCATGACGATGATGGTGAGTGAGGTGACATGGGGCATGCCATCCGGATAAAATAACAACTTCGACGATAACGCTCTTCCCCGCTTTCCTTCCAAACTATTTTCTGTTTGTCCGCTATGCCGCTCGCCTTGCAATGTCCACGCTGTCACGGTTCGGTGACCATCGCTGATGATGCGGCCGGCCAACGCGTTCAGTGCCCGCATTGCGAAAAACCGTTTTTGGCGCCCGGCATCGCCGCGTCGACTAACGACGACGACGATTGGCTGAAACTAGATAATTTGCCGAAAAGCAAATCGGCGAAAACGGACAAGCCGGCGCCCGCGAAGACGACCGACAATTCGTTTTCTGGCCTGCCTGAATTCGATGCCGGCGAAGTCGTCGAGATCACCGAAGCTGACCTTGTCGAAGCCGATATCGAAGATGAGTTTAGGATTCCCGCGCCGAAGGCTGCTCCGAAAAAGCGACAGTCCGACGACGACCGATTGTTGGCTGAATTCTCGAGCGATTTGGACGACTTCACGGCTCGGATCGAATCGCCGCCGGCAGCGCGAGCCGCCGTGGTTCCTGGCCCGAAGCCGATGCCGGCCGCGCCCGCGAAAGCTGCGGTGCCCGTCGCGCCGACTCATGCGTCGGAGTATCGCGTGCTGTGCAACATCTGCGGGTCGAATTCGTACGCCAAGGCGGGTCAGGCGGGCAAGACGATCAAGTGTCCCGATTGTCATTCGCCGATGCTGGTTCCGCCGCCGCCGAAGATTCGCAAGAAGGTCGAGATCGATATTGATAACGCGGAATCGTTTCAGTTCGAGCAGAATTCGTTGGCCGATCGACGCCCCGATCCGTTCTCCAAGTCGGCCGCTCAGTTTTTGGAAGAAGCGTCGCGCGAAGACGTGATCAACACGAACCACAAGTACGAAGACCAACCGGACATGAAGGAGTGGTTCAAAAACGTCTTCGGCGTTTTCTTGGACCCCGGCGTCGTGATGCACTGGATCGCGCTATCGGTTCTGGCGGCGGTGCCGACGTACTTCATTCTGTCGACCGAAGCATCGATTTTGCGTTTGGCGTTGATCATCGGCGGCGCGATTTTGGGCGGCGTCGTGGTCAGTTGCGGATTCGCGATTCTGCAATCGGTTGCCAATCAAGAAGACAGCGTTTCCGAATGGCCGGTGTTTGATCCGTTCGCCTGGATGGGTCAGTTGGTGGTGGCGTTGGCGGCGGCCGGTGTTGCTTTCGTGCCAGCTTGGTTGGCATGTTCGATGGTGTTCGAACCGGGTTTGATGACGATCGCGTTCACGATGTTTTCGGTCTACACGTTGTTCCCGTTCGTCCTGCTGTCGATGTTGGACATGGGCAGCCCGTTCGTACCGTTCTCGGCGGAAGTTGCACGCAGCGTGACGAAGTGCCAAGAGTCGTGGGGCGGATTTTATTTCAGCAGCGGGTTGTTGTTCGTGTGCCTGTTCTTGTTGTTGGCAATGTTGTCAGCGATGGCGCCGCCGGTCGGCGCGGCGATCGGGATCGTAGCGGTGATCGGCATCGCGTTCACGTACTTTTCCATGATCGGGCGACTGGCGTATTCGATCGGCCAAGCCGTCAATGAACCGCCAATGAAGAACGACATCGACCGATCAAGTAGGTCCGGTTCCACCGGACAAGAGTAGGTCCGGTTCCACCGGACAAGAGTAGGTCCGGGTCCACCGGACAAGAGTAGGTCCGGTTCCACCGGACAAGAGGAGGTCCGGTTCCACCGGACAAGAGTAGGTCCGGTTCCACCGGACAAGAGTAGGTCCGGTTCCACCGGACAAGAGTAGGTCCGGTTCCAC
>JBGSLZ010000004.1:0-24350 GCA_041740415.1 Rubripirellula sp. | reverse complement strand
AAACTGCAACATTTGAGGCATCAGCCGAACAATGGACAAAACCGTGATCCATGAAATGACTGCCGTCGCGAACTTCGCCAGCCCGGAGACGCGGTAGATCGGATACCAAAAGATGGTCGCGTCGATCAGGTGCGTGGTGCCGCAGGCCAGAATGAAAGCGGCAAACAGATAGGCCAACCGAGGCAACTTGGTGCCCGCTTGTTGACGGGCGACGTAGACCAACGCAATGGGGATCGCAAAGTACGCGGCCCAGATCGCGAGGTCGCTGCCGATGTGCAACCAGCCAAGAAAGTCGGACCAGTTACCACAGTGCCAACGGGCCGGAAAGTCGGACGTGTCAAACAGCTTCGTGAAGAATTCGTTCATGCTGTCGTGTCCCGTCGTGTTTGTAGTGTCCGATCGATCAGCTCGTCTAAATCCTCCTTGCAGTAATAGCGGTAGCGGGTCATCGGGTTTCGCTTGGCTGGCAACCGACCACTCTGGTCCCAATTGCGAAGTGTCTTAGTCGAAACGCCCATGTATTTCGCCGCTTCGCCGACTCGCATCATCTGATGCAACTCCTCAGCGATTGCCTGAATATCCATTTGAGTAACCTTGGAAGCGTTGGAAAGTCGGAAACCTGATGAATATGGCTTGGCTTGAACTTTTGGTCAATCTCGACGGAGTCGCCGTAGTGGGATTCGCCAGAATTCCAGCGTCAGAGAAATTCTTGCGAATCCCACAACGGCGCTGGGAACGGTACTTGATTTGCATTCGCGTTAAAGATTCGGCACAACCGGGCGAGGTGTCGTTTAACAACCAATCAATTTCAAAAAATCAATCAGTGGCGAATACTTGTGCAGCCAGGCACGACTAAAATTGTCCACAATGGTCGCTTGACGAGCACAATGGCCTTCATGCGACAAGGCTATCGGTTCGTCTCCAACGAATGCGAGCGTTTGAATACAGACGTGTTCGCGACACGCTTGCTAATGCCAAAAACGATCTGCATGAGAGGTGCGGATGCAGCGCGGTTGTTTTATGACGACGAACGGTTTCAACGCAGCGGTGCCTGTCCGATTCGAGTTGTTAAAACACTTTTTGGCAGTGGCGGTGTGCAAGGACTGGACGGAGAGACTCACCGTCACCGTAAAGCAATGCTGATGTCGGTACTGTCCGAATCTAAGATCAATCGACTGGTCGCGACCGTTGAAGACAACCTCGACGAGGCCGCGCACGTCTGGCAGCAGGCTGATGAAATCGAAGTGTTATCGGCATTGCACGAGTTGCTTTGTCGAGCGGCCTGTGCGTGGGCCGGACTTCAACTCGACGAAAAGAGCGCGAAGTCTGTCAGCCACAACTTAGCCACGATGATTGACGGATCGGGTGGAGTAGGCATTCGACATTGGAAAGCTCGGCGGGCTCGCAAACGAATGAATCGCTGGGCGACGGGCGCAATTCGGAAAGTGCGTCGCGGCGACAATCTGCCGCCCAGTTCTTCGCCGCTGATGTTAATTGCAGTGCACCGCAATCTTGAAGGCAAGTTGCTGGACGCCTCGATCGCCGGTGTGGAGGTGCTGAACATCATTCGGCCGATCGTCGCGGTCGCCCGTTGGGTGATGTTCGGAGTGCGATCGCTGCACTGTCACCCCGACGCGGCAAGCAAACTTCAAGAAGATTATACCTACGAAGCGATTGATCGTTTCGCGGATGAAGTGCGGCGTTTCTATCCCTTTTTTCCAGCGGTCGCCGCAAAAACCAAATGCGGCTTCGTGTGGAACGGATTGAAGTTCCCGGCTAACACGCGCGTGCTATTGGACCTGTATGGCACCAATCATCATCCCGAGCTTTGGAATGATCCTGAATCTTTTAACCCGGATCGCTTCCGAGCCAGCATCGATCAAGAGTTTACCTTCATTCCGCACGGCGGTGGTGACTACTTATCGGGACATCGCTGCGCCGGTGAGCAAGCCACGCGTCGGCTGCTGTCGTCCTGTCTTAACTTCTTCGTCAAAAAGATTGCTTACGAAGTCCCCGCGCAAGACCTCACTGTGGCGCTAAATCGTTTTCCGACTCGCCCAAAAAGCAAGATGCGGATCAGTCGTGTCCGGCTAGTCGCAGCATGAAACAATTTCAGTCCGCGAATTTCCGGCTGACGTAAACGGAAGGGGCAAGCAATCGCTACAATTAAGGAATAAAATCCGTGCCCAATGCGATTAGTACTACAGCGATAGCTGGTATTGTAGCGGGTTGAGTTTTTCGTTGAAAATAGCGGTTTGGAGTTTTGGTCGCCGCACGGAAGTTTGGGCATGGATGTCGATGATTTGGAACGAATTGAAGATCGTCTCGATGCTTATCTGGCTCGCTTTGGCGATTGCTCTGGGAGGAGCGATACGCGAGTTCATTTGACGACTCGCGAGCGAGTTCACTTCGATGGCGATGCTTCTCCAAGTGGCTTTCCAGCGTTGGCGGGTGGAGCGTTGCTTTGAAGATCAGAAACAAGAAGTCGGCTTGGACTGTTACGAGGGGCGTCGCTACTTGGGGCTGAAGCGTCATTTAATCATCACGTCGTTCAGCTACTTGTTTTTGTCGCAAACCTGCCAGCAGGAGCGGGAAAAAAAATCCGGAGTGGACGATTCAGCAGATTCGCGACGCAGTCGACGCGATCGTTGTCAGTTGATCGCTTTCGCGTGAGAGTCGTCGCACCATAGAAAATACTTAGAAACGGTACGTCAGAACGGGAAATTTTTGCTTGGCATTCTCAATGACATTTTAGACCTTTCTAAAATTGATGCGGGCAAATTGAGCATTGAACGAGAGCCAGTTGAGCTGGGGAGATTGTTGGCTAACGTGCGCTCTCTCATGGACGTGCGGGCGGTGGAAAAAGGTGTTGAACTTTCGATTGAGTTTGCTTCGCTTGTGCCCAAGTCGATCGAAAGTGATGCCGCTCGTCTGCGGCAAATCCTGCTCAATCTGTTGGGCAACGGAATCAAGTTCACCGAAACCGGAACGGTTCGCTTGGTCGTGACTTACCTCGCCGAAACATCGCAGTTGCGCTTTGACGTGATTGAGACCGGCATTGGGATTAGTCGTGACCGAATCGACGAATTGTTTCAACCGTTCTCGCAAGCCGATACCTCCAATACACGTCACTACGGCGGTACGGGGTTGGGACTGGTGATCTGTCGGCGGTCGGCGAAGATGTTTGGTGGCGACATATCGGTGGAGAGTACGCCAGGAACCGGCAGTACCTTTACGCTGACAAACGAAAGTTGGCACGGCGAAGACGTTCCGCATATCACTCCCGACCTAACCGAGCATCGTGCCGAAGAACCCGATGACGAAGTGTTTCAATTGTCAGGAAACATCCTGGTGGCGGATGATCGGCGTGACATCCGATTTCTCGCCACCCGTCTGCTTGAAAAGGCGGGAGCCAGCACGGTTACGGCGGACAACGGACGCCACGCGGTCGAATTGGTGATGCAACGAATGAATGATGCTGAATCGGAAGCGATGCCGTTCGACGCGATCTTGATGGACATGCGGATGCCCGAGATGGACGGTTATGAAGCCACACGAAGAATCCGAGAGCTGAGTTACGGTGGTCCGATCATCGCGTTGACCGCGAACGCAAAGCAAGGTGACCGCGATCAGTGCGTCGCAGCAGGATGCAGCGACTATCTGACCAAGCCGATCAACGGATCGGAAATGCTAGAGATTCTGTCTTCCCAACTCGCACGGACCCACGCGTAAACCAGCTGTCATTCGCCAGTTGGCACGCGCATTGCTTACCCGTACCGGCTGCGTTTGACCGCGTGGGCATTGCCCCGCGCTCGCATTGAAAAATCACTCGTCGTCTCAATCGGGAGCGAAGTTATGAAGGCAGTCTGCTGGCACGGGCGTAGGGATATGCGGGTCGATAACGTTGACGATCCGAAGATCGAAGACCCTCGCGATGCGATCATCAAGATCACCGCGACAGCGATCTGCGGAAGCGACTTGCACCTGTACAACGGCGTGATGCCGACGATGCAGGCGGGCGACGTGGTCGGTCATGAACCAATGGGTGAAGTGGCCGAAGTCGGAAACGCAATCACGAATCTGAAGAAAGGCGATCGCGTCGTTGTTCCCTTCACTCTCGCCTGCGGTTCCTGCTTCTTTTGTGATCGCGATCTGTATTCGCTGTGCGATAACAGTAACCGTAACGCGGAAATGGCTCGCAAGGCGATCGGCCATTCGCCCTCGGGGATGCTTGGCTACTCGCACATGATGGGTGGTTACGCGGGCGGACAAGCCGAATACCTGCGCGTCCCCTACGCGGACATCGGACCGATCAAAGTCCCCGATGGTATCCCTGACGAACAAGTGTTGTTCTTGTCGGACATTTTCCCGACTGGCTACATGGCAGCGGAGAATTGCGGCATCGAAGCAGGTGACACCGTAGCCGTCTGGGGCTGCGGACCAGTCGCGCAGTTCGCGATTCAAAGTGCTTGGATGCTCGGCGCGGGCCGAGTGATTGCGATCGATCGCGTCGAGAACCGGCTAGAGTTGGCGAGAACCAAGGGTCGCGCCGAAACGATCAATTTTGAAAACGAAAACGTCCGAGAGCGTTTGCTGGAAATGACTGCGGGTCGCGGTCCTGATCGTTGCATCGACGCGGTGGGCGCGGAAGCGCACTCAGCTGGAACCGTCCGCGAGTTCGTTGACGACGCCCGCGAGGCTATGCATCTTCCATCGAATCATCCCTACGCGCTCGCCGAGGCGATCCTGTGCTGCCGCAAGGGTGGCACGGTTTCGATTCCTGGTGTTTATACGAGCACGCTCAGCGACGTACCGATGCACGCGGCGATGAACAAAGGTCTGACGATGCGGATGGGGCAAACGCACATGCAGCACTACATGAAACCACTGCTTGAAAAGGTGGTTGCTGGCGAGATCGACCCATCGTTCATCATCACGCACCGGGGAACGCTCGACGACGCGCCAGAGCTGTACAAGACCTTTGACGCAAGAAGCGATGATTGCGTGAAAGTGGTTTTGAAGCCGTAGGTTGATTCAATTCACCCGTCTGTCCTCTAAAGTTTGCTCATGGTGGGTCGACGTCGCTGACGCTCCTTGACCCACCCTACTTTCTACCAATATGCCAATCGTAGTTAATCGTAGTTAATCGTAGGGTGGGTCAAACGGCGATAGCCGTGCAGACCCACAATTGATTGGTAAACCTAGCTCAATCATTCGCCCCATTCATCTGGCGCGTTCCAACCAACACAAGGATCGGTGCCTCCCCAGTCCAGCTCGTATTCACCTTGTTCGACGAAACGATGGAAACTCGAATATGGCCAATCTCGAACACGGCTTACCAGTCCGTGTTTGCGTGGATTCCAATGCGTGTAATCGACGCAGCGAGCTAAATCGGTTTCGTCTCGAACGGTGTGTTCCCAATATCGTCGTTGCCAAATTCCGCGTTCGCCTTTCTTTTTTCGTGAAGCTGAGACCTCGCCTTCCCAACCTCCTGATTCCAGCCATGGTGTTGTGAAGACTTCCTTGATCTTTCTCCATCGCGTCGGATAGTCGCTATCGCCTGGCGGCATGACCCAAACCGTGTGCAGATGATTGGGTAACAAACAGATGGCGAACAAATTGAAAGGTCGATCGAGACGAACGGACAAGATCGCTTCACGCAATAACTGACGGGCAAGCGCTGAATCGAATAAATGGTAACGCTGGTGAACCACGGCAGTGAAGAAGTAAGTCCCACCCGGCACAAAGTTCCGTCGATAATTCGGCATCAGTGAGCGTCCCCCGGTCGTAAGGTGACAATCGTAGTAGCAATCGTAGCAATCGTAGGTGGGTCAAACCGCGATCGCGGTGCAGACCCACCATCTTATTGGATTGGATGACGTACAGTGTGATGGTGGGTCGGCGTCGCTTTCGCTCCTTGACCCACCCTACCTGAGTAACTCCGCGACTTTTCGCAGCATGACGTTTTTGTCGATCGGTTTGGATAGGTAGTCGTTGCAGCCGGCTACCATGCACTTGTTCATGTCGCCTTGCATGGCGTCGGCGGTGAGGGCAATGATCGGACCGGCGTAACCAAGTCGGCGGAGCGCGGCGGCGGTTTCGTACCCGTCCAAGTTGGGCATTTGCATATCGAGTAAAATCAGGTCGAACGAACGATTGTCAGCGGCGGCTTGCTTCACCGTACTGATGGCAATGACGCCGTCTTCCGCTTCCGTGATCGTTGCCCCGGCCTTGCCAAGAATGTGTTTGCTGAGGAATCGAATGTCGCGGCGGTCATCGACGATCAAAATGCTGGCGTCGAGTTTGACTTCTTCCGTCGGTGCCGTAGTCGGTTTTGCTTCGATCACGTCCGCTGGTTGAATCATCGGAATGTCTCTCAAATCGCCCGTTGAGATGCTGACCGAGAACGTGCTGCCGACGCCTTCCGTGCTACTGACGGTGATCTCACCGCCCAACATTTCGGCGAGACGTTTGCTGATGGCTAGTCCCAATCCGGTACCGCCAAAACTGCGCGTCACGCTCGCGTCACCTTGCGAAAAGGGTTTGAACAGCCGCTGGATCTGTTTATCCGAGATACCAATGCCGGTATCGATGACATCCAGCATTAAGCAATTGTCTTCGGCACTGAACTTGATGCGAACTCGCACGCCACCTTCGCGGGTGAACTTAATCGCGTTGCCAATCAAGTTGATCAAAATCTGTTTCAACCGCTTCGCATCGGATTGAATGATCGTTGGTATCTCGCCGTCGTACTCGACATCTAATTTCAATCCGCCCTCGGCCGCCCGCACTTCCATGATGCTGCGGACGTCTTCGATCAAACGATGCGGCTCGAAACGTTCTTTGTCGACATCCAGTTTGCCGGCCTCGATCTTCGACAAGTCCAAAATATCGTTAATGATTTCTAGCAAGTAATCACCATTGCGGCGGATGGTGCTCAGATGCTTGCGTGCCTCGTCGTTCTGAACGAATTCACCCAGCAATTCTGCGTATCCCAAAATCGCCGTCATTGGCGTGCGAATTTCGTGCGACATGTTGGCGACGAACTCGCTCTTGGATGCGTTAGCAGATTCGGCGATCCGTTTTTGCTTTCGTAGCTTTTGCTCATAGTCGTATTGTTGCGTGATGTCGGTGAGTGTCCCCACCAGCATCTTGATGCGTTTGTTGCCATCTTCGCCTTCGTAGATCGAACGCGTTTGCACACGAACGTGACTTTGTTCGCCGGTTTTTTTGACGATCCGGTGCGTGAACCAGTGATCGGGTTCGTCGAGATCAGCAAGAATTTCGCTGTTCTTTTTCTTCACCAGCTCGACGTCATCAGGGTGGATAAAGTCGGGCAAGTCACCGATGGCGATGTCGACGTGTTCACCAGGACCGACACCGACCAGCCGTCGGTATTCCTGGGACCACTCGACACGGTTGTTATCGACATCGACATGGAACATCCCGAAGCCAGCCGCGCCTGCGGCGACGCGCAGTCGTTCTTCGTTCAGTTTGATTTCGTTTTCGGAAAGCTTTTTGTCGGTGATGTCCCAATTCAGTCCCGCAAGCTTGCGTGGCTTGCCATCGTCCTCGATGAAATCTCCTTTAACCCAGTTCCCGACCGCCGCAAGCCAACGCAGCTCTCCATCAGGACGAATGATGCGAAACTCGCACTTGTACGTGTCTTTTCCTTGAAGGCTGTCTTCAGTCGCCTTTTGTAGTATCGCCAGATCCTCGGGATAGATCATGCTGAAAAAGGATTTTCCGGTTTGCTCGACGTCGTGCGGCAATCCGACCGCTTCGAGCCATTGTTCGTCCCAACTGACTTCGTCGGTGATGCGGTCCCAAACGAAAGAACCCATGCGGGCGGCGGACATCGCCAGCGCGAGGCGGCGACGACTTTCGGCCAACTCCTGCACCGCCTCGATTCGCTGCGTGACATCGGCGCTGGCACCGATGTGTCCCAGATACTCACCCGAACCGGAGAATCGCGGTTGGCCCCACGATTCCAGCCAACGCCACTGTCCATCGGTTCGTTTGACGCGAACCTCTGCATGAAACGGGCATTGCTCGCGGACGCATCTTGCGAATTCTTCCGTGTAGCGTTTGAAGTCATCGGGGTGTGCCAGTTTCTGCCATTCCACGTTTCGCATTTGTTCTTCCCTGACGTTATAGAAGTCGCAAAAAGCCTGATTCACGGAAACTTGGTTTCCCTCATGGTCGTGAACCCAAACCAGCAGCGGCAAACCATTGGCCATGGCGCGAAAACGGCTTTCACTTTCCTTCAAACTCTGTTCAGCAGCGTACCGTTGGCGCATTTCAACGCCTGATGGGATCAAGTATTCGACCATGCCATCGTCGTCGAAAACGGGTGCAATCATAAAATCGATCATTACCCCTTCGTCACCATGCGAGAAAAGCGAAACGTCGTAGCGAACGACTTCACCGGCAAACGCACGCTGCATCGCGTCACGCATCTGCTGCGCGACTGCCGGGTCATAATTCCACCACGGTGCATCGGCAAAGTGCTTGCCGATGACCTCCTCGCGACGGGATCGTGCGATTTGCAGCGAGCGATCGTCCACCTCCAGCAACGTACCATCGCGACCGATCACGCCGACCAGTCCGAGTTGGTTATTGATCACTCGGCGAAGATGTGCTTCTCGCTCGGCCGTATCCAACTCACGCTGTCTCCGTTTGGTTACATCCAAGACCACCCCAAAGAACTGCTGTGGCCGGATTCCGTCGGCCTGTTGAACCTTACCGACCGCCCGGATGTGTCGAAGTTCGCCATTTCGCAGCCGAATGGGATACTCTTGATCGTACTTGGCCGCGTTTTTAACGGCATCTTCGATGGCAGCCGAAACTCGCCCTTGCACCGATTCATCCATTTGATTTACGAAGTCCGCCAGGACAAGTTGTTCGTCCGGATTGAATCCGTACATCCGGTTGAGTGCCGGATTGGAAAGCACGGCATCGGTTTCCATGTTCCAATTCCAGGTTGCCACATCCGATACTTCCAACGACAGTTCCAGTCGTTCTTTAGCTTCGGCGAGTTCCACTTCGGCGATCTTGCGTTCGGTAATGTCGATGCCGCAGCCGATCACTCGCGTGACGCCTCCATCCGGGCCGCGAACGGGCCCAAAACTCAGATCGACCATTCGCAACGATCCGTCGGCCGACTTATATTCGGTATCGAATCGGATGGTTTCTCCGCGTCCAATTTTCAGTAGCGATTCTTTGAACTTTTGCGAAACGTCGGCGTTGTAGTTCCAGCAGGTAAAGTCCCAGAACTTCATCCCAATCATCTCGTCCCGCTCAAGTCCTGTCGCTTGCAGCGCTGGCAGGTTGACGTCCAACACGGTTCCGTCCAGTTTGTAGACGACAATGAAGCTGGTGACGTTGTCGATCACATTTCGCAGTTCAGCGGCACGATCAAAGGTCTCTAAACCGCGTCGCTTTTGGTCGTCGATATCGGTGTTCATCCCGATCCAGCGTTTGACCGATCCATCGCGGTTTCGCTGTGGGATCGCGCGAACTTGAGTCCAGCGATAACCGCCGCTGTGATGACGCAGCCGATATTCAAGCGACAAGAGTTCGCAGGACAGGAGCACTTTCTCCCACTGCTGCATCGTGGGCTGGCGATCGTCGGGGTG
Organism: Rubripirellula sp.; assembly: GCA_041740415.1. GTDB lineage: Bacteria > Planctomycetota > Planctomycetia > Pirellulales > Pirellulaceae > Rubripirellula. The sequence goes on along the minus strand of JBGSLZ010000004.1, from coordinate 14,712 downwards.
AATCGCATCGAGCCATCCGTGGCCGATCCATTGATCGTAGGTTTGGCCCGTGAACGCTCGCCAACTCGGCGAGTCCTCGACAACCTTGCCTTCGGCGGACGTGATCCACACGATCTGGGCCGAAGCATCGACCAGCAACTGAAACGACTCTTGGCTTTCGTGAAGCTGCGTTACGTCCAGAAACGTGACCACAATCCCATCAAAATCTCCTTTGTGAGATTCGTAGGGCAGCACGCGTCGAATGAATGTCTTTCCTGAATCGGCGACGATGGTGTGTTCGATCGAACGTGCACTGACCAGCGTTTTCGGATCGGGCAGCGGCGGCATGTTTTTCACGCTGGGCACGAAGCGTTCCAGCGGACGACCCACGTCGGTGCTGATCAGCCCATAGATTTCCGAGATGGCAGGCGTGAAGCTGCGTATCATCAACTCATCATCAAGGAACACAGTCGCGATTTGCGAACTGCGTAGTAGATTCTCCAGATCGCTGTTGGCTCTCGCGACCGCTTCGCTACCGGCGCTGACTTCTTCCTTTGACGTTTCCAGTTCCTCGTTGGCCGACTGCAGTTCCTCGTTCATCGACAACAGTTCTTCGTTGGACGACTTCAACTCTTCGTTCGCCGCTTCCATGTCCTGCATCGACTTGTCAAGATCGCTCCGCGTCGTCTCCAGTTCATTCTCCAATTGGACGATGATCGCTTCCATTCGATTTGCGGACGACACCGAGACAGACGGGTCGTCTGAATGATTCGTCGCGTCATCTCGATGATCTTGGCGAGTTTCGCTTCCACTCATCGGCATGCCGACATCATGGAAAACGACCATGAACAGTGCGTCGTGTTCGCCCAATTGCGGCATCGGCTGAACGGTCACCATCACGCGTTGGATCGCATCACCAACACGGACGGATAAGTTTTCATGCTGGACTTTGCGAGTGGTTTTCTTGGCCTCGGCGATCGCCGCACGCAGACCGATCCGTAAACCGCTGGCCGCCATCTTGATAATATTGTTTTGAAAGTCGCCGTCACCGAGCGATAGATACTTTTGCATGTTGGGTGCTGCGTTGACGACTTGTCCCGATGCGTCGATCACGCACGCCTTCGGCGCGAACTCGTCCAGCACAATCCGTTGCCGGATTTCCGTCAGATCGGTCGATGCATCCGGTCCGCGATCATCGCTGGTCGGTGCAGGCAACCGACTTTGACGAAGGCTGATCGAGTTGGCCGAACCGATCGCCATTCCTTTTCGCTGCGAGATCCGATGCTTGGCATCGACCGGCCTGAACAACTCCGCATGGGAGGTGATATTTTCACTCGGGCCCAACAACAGATACCCACCGGCACGCAAGGCATAATGAAATAGGGGAATCAGTTTCTTTTGCAGATGCGGACCCAAATAGATCAATAGGTTGCGGCACGAAATCAGATCGAGCCGCGAAAACGGCGGATCACTGATCAGGTTATGAGAGGAGAACAACACCATGTCACGAATTCCTTTGGTGACCTGGTAGCGTTTGACAAAGAACCGTTTGAGTCGCTCGGGTGACAGATGGTCTTCAATGCCAACCGGATACGTGCCGGCGCGCGCGGTCTGCAGTGAGCGTTCGTCAATGTCGGTCGCAAAGATTTGAAACGTCGGCGACTCATCAGAACCCGCGGCTAGCGCCGTCGGCTCACGATCCCTCGATTCACAACACAAAATCGCCATCGTGTACGCTTCGGCACCGCTGGCGCAACCCGCCACCCAAATCCGAACCGTATCCTCCGGTCCCCGACCATCCAACAAATTTGGCAACACGTTCGACGCCAGCGAATCAAACGCTTCGGGATCACGAAAGAACGCCGTCACGCCGATCAACAACTCGCGGAAAAGCGCCTGCGTTTCCTCTTCATGGCGGGCAAGATAACTGGCATAGTCTTCGACAGCCGCGATCTTTAACACTTGCATCCGCCGCTGAATTCGCCGCGAGAGTGTACTGGTTTTATAATGCTGGAAATTGTGGTTCGTAATCTTCATCAACGTCTCGGCGATCGTCGGAATCGCATCGACGATTTGATCTTGCAGCCGAACCATCTTCTTAGCACCGCCGAGATCGGCGAGATGCTGGGCATACTGCCGCAGCTCTTTGGCAATCTCCGCCGGTGTCAGCACATGATCGGCCACCCCGGTCGTGGCAGCACTGCGTGGCATCGAATCGAACTTGGCGGACATCGGTTCTTGCGCGAACGTCAGTCCGCCCGCGTCACTGATCGCCTTCAGCCCGAGAGTCCCATCGGTGTCGGCTCCTGAGAGAATGACCCCGACCGCCCGCTGGCCTTGATCTTCGGCTAGTGAATGCAAGAAATGATCGATCACATGCGGGCGTCGCGCCTGGTCTTCATTTTCCAGGACGCGGACGAAGCCATTTTTCATTTCCAGCAGCCGTTGTGGTGGGCACACATAGACGCAGCCGGCTTTCAATTTCTTACGACCGCTTAATTCCACAACTTCGATTTTCGTCGTTTTGCGAAGCAACTCAGCCAATAGCGACTTACCGTGCGGGTCAAGATGCTGTACGAAAACTATCGCCAAGCCAGCGGTGTCGTCGAGCGAGGCAAGCAAATCCTGAAACGCTTCGAGTCCGCCCGCTGAAGCGCCCACGCCCACGATCAAGGGGGATTCGCTGGTTCCTGCTTGTTTGTTCATCGTCACGGTTGCTTTCGGTGGACAGTATCTTCGAACACCCTCCGAGTTCGACGAGATTGTAGAGTATTCTCGCCCGTTTGTAATGTTTCTAACGTAGGGTGGGTCGAGCGAGCCGGTAGGCCGCGATGACCCACCATTTTCGACTTACTTGAGCTACTGGTGGGTCAGCACCGCCGTTGCGATTTGACCCACCCTACAGATGACGAGCTATTAACCGTTGTTGTCCGGCCACGAGCGACCGATAGACGCAAAAGCAGCTTTTCAGAGCGACGAGGACTTGTAGATGACGAGCGAGTATGAGCAGCTATCGCATTGGATGAGAATCCAGCCTGAGCGTTCAGACGATCACTATAAATCAAACTAGGCGAGATCGGGAAGTAGAGCCTAAGTTCAATGCCGCGTCGGCGTTAGGAGAACCACGAGGGTCGTTCCTGCTACAAGATCGTTTTCGACGGATATTACAACGCCTTGAGCTTCCACAACGGTCCTGCAGATTGCTAGCCCGAGACCGGTAGCGTGCGTACGCGACGCATCGGCGCGGTGAAATTGTTCAAAAATGTGAAGGCGTTGAGCGGGAGCGATTCCCGGTCCGCGGTCTTTGATCGTGAAGCCCTTATGGCCGTCTTGAAAGGTCTGGAGAACCGTAAATTGCCGGTCCAGATCAGCCGTCCGGCGTTAGCCCCCGGTCATTGAAAAACGCTGTAAAACCCTCTGCGGCTGCCGTAGTTGCGGCTGTCCCGTTAGTCAAGGATATAATGCGAATTCCCCTCCTGCATGCTGACTTGCCGAAGTGCGTCAGTTGATTGGTTGCCGCTTACTGGGTCCGAGCTGATGCAGTCATCCGAGAACGCGAATTTCAACAACAGCTTTTTTAGACGATTAGAAAGATTAACGACGTCGAACCTGCGGGAAGTCGTTTCGCCGAAGTATCTTTCTGTTTCTCAGACTGTCTTTGCAGACGCTGATGTAGTCGATCGCATCATTTTCCCTGTGGAAGCAATCGTCTCGGTCGAATTGTGTCTTGACGGCTCGTCATGCACCGAACTCACGACGATAGGTCGCGAGGGCTTTTTTGGGATCTCCCCGGTTGCGGGAACGGATCTTGTGTCCGGTCAATACGTGGTTCGTCAGGCCGGCAACGTTTTGGAAATGAGCCTGGACACGTTCGGTAACCTCCTTCAGGGAAATGCCAAGATCAAACGGCTGTGCGATCGATATGCACTTTATCAAATGCTCAACATCTCTCAGCGCGCCGCTTGCCGGCAGACGCACACAAAACTGCAACGACTCTGCCAAAAAATCCTCGTTTGGGACGCTCGTAACGGTGGTCATCACCGATTTGACATGACGCACCAGATTCTCGCTGAAATGCTCGGAAATAACCGCTCGACCATCTCCGAACACGCGCGCCGACTCCAATCGCAAGGGATTATTCGTTACACACATGGCAGAGTTGAAGTTCTTGATCACAAGAAATTGATGGGAAAAAGCTGCCGATGCTTTGACGTTATGCGGATCGCCTATCTTCAGTTGATTAACGACTCCGAATTGCGCGACGACCACCTCTTCTACTGATATCCGCCAGCCTGCTCACTGCACGTCGCGCTGTCCACCTACCGTCGCAATGCCAAGTGTCGTTCTGCCGACAGTACAGCCCCTGTCACGAATTTGGTTGCATGTTTGTACGTCACGGGATCTTTATCCGGCAAACGTATTGGGGGCAACCAATCGTTGGTTAAAACATCTTCCGTTGGGGGCAGTCATGAGCATGAATTGGATTGGACGGATTATACGTTCAAGATTGACGGGGGACCGAAAACGTCCAGGAACGGTTTTCTTGGTGGTCGTTGCTTGGTCAGTGCTGGTCCTAGCCGGCTTCTTTGGAATGGCAGCCTACAGCTATTCGGCTGGGGCTGACCGTCCAACGATGTCGCAGATGAATCCGCTCTCAACGCGCCAGAAATGGACATTGATTGTCGGTATTCATCCTCAGTGTCCTTGTACTCGCGCTACGGCCCACGAACTTGAGCAGTTGATGCAAAAACTCCATGGCCGCTTGGCGTGTCGCGCTTTTGTCTATTACCCTGACGGACTCAAGAATGAGTGGATGGCATCACCTCTGGTCGAACAGCTTCGTAGAACGACTGGAATCGAAGTGCGAAGCGATCACAGCTTCTCAAACGAATCAAATCACAGGATGCCACGCGTTTGATACCGGTTGTGATTGTGACCGGCTCCGCCGAACACGACAATAAACGCAATGCTCTCGATGGTGGCGCGACGGACCTATTGAGCAAGCCAGTGTCAGTGGATGACTTGGTGGCACGGATACGCAGCTCGTTGAAGATCAAGCACTACGAGGAGCAGCTTGAAAAGCAAGGTGAATGGCTGGCCGAACAGGTCGTACTGAAGACGGCCGAACTATCGTCGTCGCGATTGGAGATCATCTGGAGACTTGCCAAGGCCAGTGAGTATCGCGATGAGGACACCGGACATCACGTTGTCCGAGTCGGAGCGTACAGCCGCATCATTGCCGAAGCACTCGGACACTCCAGCGACTATGTTGCGGCAATTTTCCACGCCGCACCGCTGCACGACATTGGCAAGCTAGGCATACCGGATGCGATCCTGCTGAAACCAGGTAAGCTCAGTCCTGAGGAATGGGCCATTATGAAAACACACTGTCAAATCGGTGTCTCGATCTTAGAGGAGGAATGCAATCTGGGTCGCTTGGCAGTTAGCTTTGCCGCCGGAGGTAACTCCGCAACCAAACCGAACAATAGCAACCCATTTCTAAAAATGGCCGCCGAAATTGCTGGGTCGCACCACGAAAAATGGAACGGTTCCGGATATCCCCATGGATTGGTTGGAACGCAAATCCCTCTTTCCGCGCGAATCGTTGCTTTGAGCGATGTTTATGATGCGCTGAGGAGTCGCCGGCCCTACAAAGAACCAATGCCGCTCGACCGAACTCTGGCCATTATTAGCGAAGGAAGAGGGGAACATTTTGACCCGCAAGTCGTTGACAAATTCTTGAGCTGCTTTCAAAGAATCCAGGATGCGGAGCGTTCGCTCAGCGATAATCGCAATCGAGAAGTGTCGAGCAGTTCTCTTTTCACGCCGTGCGATCTGAAAAGCCATTCGACGAAACATCAGTTGCCGATATTTGTAAACTAACTAATGATGAACGGTGACATCAGGCGTCACCTCCCGTTCGGATTCCAGCGGGAACCATTGTCGGCATCGATCCACAAATTGACTGGACGGAAATCGATGTCGATTGGGAGTGTGGTCACTTGCTGATGCTTTCCATTGCTCCGGATTGGATCGAACGTAAGCTACCCACTTCAAACGCAACGTAAGGAGAACAAACCATGTACACCCGTGCCGCCTCGCAGTCCGGCGACCCGACGCTTGTTATGACTCTTTGCATTTGCATTCGATGGCTATCCCTCGCACACGCGCGAAACATTGATGCAGTACCTATCTTCAGGCCGGCCCAATGCAACCCCATTTTGATGTCCGGGGATAACCAGCGAACCTTGACGGCACCGAACCGATTGCCACCAATGTCCAAATGGAAATTGTTGACAGTATCGCGGACGAAGCGTGCAATCGTCTACTCGTACAGAATCCAGCCTAGCGTGTAGGCAATCCATAGAAACAAACGTGTCGCTTGAACCGTGACTTTGAACTCTATTTTAATGTAGGGTGGGTCGAGCTAGCCGGTCGGCCGTGATGACCCACCATTTTCGACTTGAGCTACTGGTGGGTCAGCACCGCTGTCGCGATTTGACCCACCCTACAAAAACTGGCCAGATGCCTGAGGGTGGAGTCACTCGATGATCGGTGACAACCACGTGTCAACGGTTGCGTTGATGCCTTCTCCAAGAAAAAGCAACGCCCCGCCACCAACCAGAGCAATGCCGAATAGCATGGCGACCCAGAGCAACAGCATTCGGCTGCCCAGAACAGCGACGGCTCCGGCTTTGAATACGAGATTCGACATGGTTGCGATCAAAATCACTCGCCAGGCGGTGGAGGCATCGACGCGACCGTCGTTGAAGAGCTTTGCCGTCGAAAGCGTGATGGCGTCGACGTCAGTCAAACCGGAAATGACGGCGATGCCGTAGAGGGCGTTGCTGCCAAAGATGTCTTTGGCAGCCGCAACCAAAAACAGAATGACCGCGTAAAGAACACCGAAGAAGATGGCCGGCTTCAGTTGCGCGGGGTTGTCATGCTCAGGGCCGTTCGTCTTGGCCTTCCTCAAAGGGATGAACAGAACGACGCATTCCATCGTCATCAGCAGCAACATGCCAATGAGCGGAGGCGCTGCCGAGCTGAGTAGTTTGGGTGAAACGACACCAATTTCAAATAGCACGCGAATGTTAACGATCGTGGATGCGATCATGATGACGAGGGCCGCCATCGCGGTAACATCAGCGTTGCCTTTCGTTTGTCGCGCATAGCTGACCGTGGTTGCTGTGCTAGAGATTAGGCCACCGAGGATTCCGCCGAGAACGGCTCCTGCACCGGCACCGACGAGTTTGAACGCGACATACGCGACCATGCTGATGCCGACGATTAAAACAACCATCCGCCAGATGTTGTAGGGATTCAAAACGTCGTAGGGACCGTAAGTTTGATCTGGTAGGACGGGCAGGATTACCAGACCGATCAAGGCAAACTGAATGACGCCACGAATGTCCTTCTCGCCCATCTTTCCAACGATGCCGTGCAACCGCTTCTTCCAATGAAGCAACACGGCGACGATGCCCGTAATGACCACTGCGGGACCATGCAGACCCTCTCCTACTGCGACCCCCACCATGAACATCAGCAGCGCGGCACTCTCGGTCGTCATCCCGACATCGGACTGGCCGTCGATGATCTTGGTGAAGTTGGCGATCGCCAGCAACCCAGCGATGCAGGTCAATGCCACTCCGACGATCCATCCAAACGCATTTTGATTTTCACTTTGACTGGCGAGCAATGCGGCCAGTGTTCCCAAAAGCGTTATCAGCGGGAAAGTGCGAATTCCGGCAATCTCGGACGCACTCCACTGGCGTTGTAGACCGACCAGCAATCCGAGACCAAGCGAGATGGCAATCGATTGATAGATTTCCCAATGCATCGTTTGACTCTCTGCCTAACCGGACTGACCTACTGCTTACCTTCGAGTTGGTGATTGGGGTCGGTCCAGCAATGGGGGAGGCGCTCGCCCGAAGCGAATCTCAACGAGGACTTCGAATAGTCAGTAACCTCTTGTTCTTCTTCGCCAGACTGACTGCGTCCTTTGACGTTGCAGGCGTGAGGGTTCATCAACTCGTCGACGTCGACGATCCGAATGAGATCGTTTGATTCAGGGTGATTTAATAGCATCGTACTACAGTTCGTTGTTAGCTGCCGCAGCACGCTGCGTCAGGGTGGTGAGGAAAGAAGGCGACCACGCAGATTGGCTCTCGTATCCCTTCGCGGTGTCGCGACCGATGCCGCCCATCTTGGGAAGTACCGTTGCGGCGAGCTCGAGTATTTCTCGGGTGATTTCGGGAAACATTCGCTGCAAGGCAACGCCGACGTTTACAGGACTATGGATGAGTACTTCGCCTCGACCTTGCTGACATGCAACCAGAATTTGTTTCGCGGCGGTTTCGGCGTCCATCGACACCAGCGGCAACGAATCACCGATACTAAACCAAGCGTACTCCTGCCGATGCCGTGATTTGAAGTTCGCGTTTCGTGGACTGCCGGTACGCATCAGCCCGGGACAGGCGGTGGTCACAAATATGTTCTCGTGTTTCAGTTCGGCTCGCATGCCGTTGGACAATCCAACCAGTGCAAACTTGCTTGCTGCGTAAGGCAACATGTGAGGGGCCGCGCGTTTGCCACCGATGGACGCGACGTTGACGATTCGTCCCCACCCCTGCATTCGCATAAAAGGCAGTACCGCTCGTGACATGTGCAATGCGCCCCAGCAATTTGTGTTCATGGAGTCGGTGAAATCGTCCATCGTCATGGAATCGAGCGGACCGACAGTCATGACGCCAGCGACATTGATTAGAACGTCAACACCGTCGAAATGGTTGACGACACGATCCACAAGCGATTCAACCTGCTCGCGCTCCCTAACGTCGCCTGGAACGGCAATCACTTCTCCGCCACGATTTTGAAGTTCGTTCTCGGCGACTGCGAGTTTCGATTCGTTTCGTGCAAAGATTGCCAATCGAGCACCTTGGTCGACCAACTGCCGCGCGATCACCAGACCTAGTCCACGTGAACCGCCGGTGATGATGACTCGTTTGCCTTGCCAATCAAAATGGCGATTCCTACGTACAACGTATCTGGCGATGTGCAATGCGGTGTAGCCAGCGATCGCAGCCGCAGCAAGTTTGGTGGGAATGTTCACGATTTGGACAACTCGCTCTCGCTTTTAAGCACTTTGTCACCGTCTTCTTGCTCGATCAAGTACGCGGGTTCATCTTCAGTCGCATTGCGAGTCACCTCGTTGCCTTTGATCTTGCGAGTCACTTTCTCGGTGAAAGCCTGTTTGATTTGGCCTTTAGCGACGTTGCCTGCATGATTCCATGTGACGTGTTGGCTCACCCGAAACTTTTGCGACATGATTTCGATCCCTGTGGTTAGTCATTCTGAGCTTGTGTCTCAATCAGGCATAATCGCCAGTGCACCAGCGATGCTTGCCTCGAAGATCTGGCTTTCGACGGAGCAAATGTTGGGCCGAGAATAGCTCGCTGAAGAACCGGATCGGCACGCCAAATGCTATCCCCATCGTATGGCGTTTGACTCAAAAACCGGTGCGATCCATCGCAATGGTTGGTTAATCCATTACTGAACAAGGAAAGAGACATGTCGAAGAAAACAACCCGTGACGAGACTCGTGCGGAGCTTCGCAACGAAGATGCGATCACGGGTGAACCCGGCGCACATCCCGTCGGAACCGGTGTAGGAGCGGCGTTGGGTGGCGCAGCCGCTGGAGCTGCTGCTGGTATCGTCGCCGGACCCATCGGCACTGTCGCAGGTGCTGTGATTGGCGGAGTTGCCGGTGGACTGGCAGGCAAAGCGGTCGCGGAGAGTTATGACCCGACCGTTGAGGATGCTTACTGGCGTGAACACCACGTCAATCGTCCCTACTACAACGAGTCGTACAAGTACGATCACTATCAGCCAGCGTATCAATCTGGTTGGGAAGCGTTCGATGCAGATGTGAATGACGACTGGGCTTCTCGTGAAGCGATCGCACGTCAACGTTGGGAGAACGAAGGTGGATCAGATTATATGACTTGGGAGGAAGCTCAACCCGCAGCCATGGATGCTTACCAGCGTTTGCATGGGCAACGACCTTTATCGACGAAACCTCGCTAGCTGAACTGCACCCGTGCGTGCCAAGGAGGAGACTGTCAACGAAGGAATTGAAAACGCTCCGGCAGCGTTCATCGGTTTTTTCGATCGTGACAACCTTGGCAAGTCAGTGGTGCGAATCTCGTAATCAACAGCGCAAAGCGGGCTAGGCTTCCGGCCTGTCTCTGCGCTCATGACAGGCTCGAAGCAGATCTAACAGAAGTACCCAAAGAGAACGCTATGACAATGATTCCGACCCGTGATGGACATGCACTGTATTGCAAAGTCTGGGGAAGCGGTCGGCCGGTGGTGCTGATTCACGGGTGGCCCCTGTCGGCCGATAGTTGGGACTATCACGCGATGAAGATTGCCGACGCCGGTTTCAAAGTGATTGCTTATGATCGACGAGGTTTTGGTCGATCTGATCAACCATTTGGGCATTACGATTATGATTCTCTGTCAGACGATCTGAGCGATGTAATGACCGCCACGCAGTGTACTGACGCATCGATTATTGGCTTTTCGATGGGCGGCGGTGAAGTGGTTCGCTATATGTCGCGACATGCTGGAAGGCACGTCAAGCAATGCGGGTTAATTTCGTCGGTCGTACCGTACATGTTGAAAACTAAGGACAACCCCAATGGTGTCGATCAAGGCGTGTTTGATCAAATGACCACAGCGATGCTGAACGATCGAGCCGCCTTCTTCGCAAGCTTTTTCAAAGACTTTTTCGGGGTTGGAATACTGTCTAAGCCTGTGAGTAACGAATACTTGCAGTGGACCTCTAGCGTCGCGATGCAGGCCAGTTTGAAGGCGACGCTCGCATGTGCTAAATCTTTCGCCACGACTGATTTTCGGCCTGACCTTGAGGCGGTAACGGTTCCCACGTTGATTATCCACGGGACGCACGACCAAACCGTGCCGATCGACGCAAGCGGACGACCGGCAGCAAAAGGTATCGCGTCTGCGTTGTTCAAGGAATACGAAGGTGCGCCGCACGGACTTTTCGCTACTCACCAGAATGAACTTGAAGCCGACTTGTTAAAGTTTCTAAATCTGTAGAAAAGACGGAGTGGCGTAGAGCGAACGAAATCGATTCACTCTGACTTATTCTTATCTGCTCGATCCAAATTATCTTTATTGTCGCGAGCTTCGTCCCGCTTTTCATCGGGTTTCGATTTTTTAGTAGCTGTGCGAAGGTCATCCCTCGGGCGCGGCTTCGGTGACCCTGTGTCGTGTGAATTTTGCTGACCGCGTTCATCAGACATCGTCGTGCTCTCCTGGACTTGGGGTTAAAGTGATAAGCTGAAATTAAATTACGCGAATTGCGTACCAATAGACGCGAATTTGTTTCTCCTTTCGCTGCCTTTGAGTGTCGGCCCACCCAAGCAAAGTATTTTCAGAAGTCGGAGAAGTGCCTGTGTTTCGTATTCTGGATGTTCATGCAGACGGTCCATCGGTTGTCGAAGACGATTGTTCAAAGATTTTGCCGCCGATTGATGGCGATATTCGCTGGATCGATTTGGTCCATCAGGATGCGGTCCAGTTGAATTTATTGGCTGAACGGTTCCATTTTCATCCGCTCGCCATCGAAGACTGTTTGCACTTCGATCAGCGTCCCAAGCTGGAATCTTACAGGGATCACATGTTCTTGGTGATTCATGGGTTCCGTGTTAGCGGGGACAAGGCCCAAACGTCGGACGCGTTGGAACTGCACATTTTTCTCGGCCGCAATTTTCTGGTTACCGTTCACGAACATCCGCTGCCAGAATTGGATGCTGTATGGAATCGCTTAACGCGCGACGGCAGCTTGCTCCGGAGAGGTGCCGACTATGTCTGCTATCTCATCGCCGACGCGATGGTCGATGGCTATTTTCCGGTTGTGGATGGAATGATGGCAAAGATCGATCAACTTGAAGATCGCGTGCTTGATGTGTCCGACGTAGTGAACCTGCAAGAGATCTTGGACCTGAAGCGTTTGTTGGTTGAAATTCGCCGGATTCTGTCTCCGCAACGCGACGTTTTGGCACTGTTGGCAAAACGTGGCGAAGGTTGGATCGATGAGCATACCGCCATCTATTTTCGCGATGTCTACGACCACGTTTTGCGTTTGCATGAATCTGTCGAATCGGCCCGCGAAATGGTGGCAAACACGCGCGATGCATACTTGTGGTCCGCATCGCAACGTACGAACGAGATTATGAAGCGGTTGACCATCCTCAGCGCGATTTTCTTGCCGCTTACGTTTATCACCGGTTTTTTCGGTCAGAATTTTGAAGACATGCCGTTCGGTAACTACGGGTTAATGATCGGCATGTTGGCAAGTTGCATCTTGGTTCCCGCAGGAATGATTTGTTATTTTGTCAAAAGCAAATGGTTCACGTAAAAAAGGACTCTGGATCCCAGGCGGCAAAGCTGATTGAACGGATCACCCTTCGGGCAGACAAACTCACATCCCAATGCCGAAAAGTTGTGGGATATATAAAGGCTGAAAGCCTAACCCATGTCTCGCGTTCCAAGGGACCGCAAGTTGTTGATCGCCAGATACAATTCGTTTCGGTGCACCGGCTTGGTGACAAAGGAGTTCGCTCCATAGTCTAACGCGGTGTTCAGCGTGTAGATCTCACTTCGCGAACTGCAAACGATGATGGAGATTCGGCACAACCGCTCGTCACACGAGTTGCGTATTGCATAAATCAGGTCAAAACCACCGCCTCCCGGCATCTCAAGATCGGTGATCAACAAGTCGGGAGGAGACTGGACCGCCATCCTAAACGCGGTTCGGCCGTCGTTGGCAGTCCGGATTCGATGACCTGCCGATGAGAGGAACGCGCGCATTAAATAGCGCTGGACGCGCATATCATCCGCTGCAATGATGTCGAGCGGCCGTTCGGGTTCACTTGGGTCTTGTTCTGCCTGCCTCATCGTTCTCTCCTGGATATTTCAGGAGAAGCAATCGATGCGCCGCTCTGGCTATTGGAAACAGTTATTGACTGTCAATCGTTCGAATTGCTCGTTAGGCGATGGATCATAGCGATTAGTTTTTGGCTATCGAGCGGCTTGGTGGTGTAATCGGTGCATCCCGCCGCAATGCACTCGTCGCGGTCGCTTTTCATCGCGTTTGCCGTGAGAGCGATGATCGGCAAATCGCAACCACGACGACGCAATTCAGCGGCAGCGGCATAGCCGTCCATCACGGGCATTTGCATATCCATCACGATCAAGTCGATCGTGGGTCGGTCGGCTGACTTGACCGTCTCGATCGCTTCTTGACCATTTGTGGCGGTTATCACTCGCCCGCCCGCTTTTTCAATGAAGTGCTGGGCGAGATACCGAATGTCGCGTCGATCATCAACGACAAGGATATTGGCCGACAGCGACAATGACTCCGGTGGCGCTTCCGCAGTCACGCCGAGCGCCAGATTCGGTTCGACTAACTGACCTTTCGCAGCGGCATTGATCGTCAGAGTAAATGTGCTGCCTTTGCCAAATTCACTGTTGAGCGAAATATCACCACCAAGCGCTCGCGCCAAACGGCGGCAAATTGCCAAACCCAAACCCGTGCCACCGAATGAGCGTGTCGCTCCAGGTCAATTCGTGTCCCGTTGGCATCATCGAATTTCACTTCACGTCGAGCTACGACTTCTGACAGATGGATGTCGCATTGATCAACCACCTGTTGCCAGCGACCGAGCTCATGAAGTTGGATGACTACGCACGCATCAAGAATCAATAACGTCAATCTCGACACGGCTTCAGGCGTCTGAGTGAAGTGATTCGAGGGCGATAGCCTCGATGGTTCTGCCTCCATGGAAAGACCTTCGAGGGAACCGAAATGGCATCCCTCCCAGATCTATCAATGCAAAACGGCCGACGCGCGACTCATAACCCATGAAATGATGGAGCGTTTTCAAGGGAACCGCTGAGAGCTTTCGCGTCCGTTAGCCCCGCAAATCGTGCGGTGTGGTGATGCCCGTGACTACATATTTTGCGTAGGAAACGACCGTGATATCAGAGTTTTGCGATTTCGCAAAGAATTTTTGAGCACGATGTCGAATTTCGCATTCGCAACTCGACTATTTCCAAAACGGAGACAATATTCGTCGACTTCAGCGGGAGAAAATGGGATGAAATTTGTTTGTTTGGGATTCATTTCGGAATCTAAGTATGAGGCACTGTCGGAGGCAGAAGGCCAGCGAATGATGGAGGAATGCTTTGCCTACGACGATGAACTGCGGCGAGGCGGGCACTTTCTTGGTGGCGAAGCGCTGCAATCTGCGAGAAATGCCGTGACCCTGCGGATGAAAAATGCCTCGGTCGATGTCACCGATGGGCCGTACGCAGAGACGAAGGAAATGCTCGGAGGAATACTTCTGTTGGAAGCTCGCGATTTGAATCACGCCATCGCGTTGATGTCGCAGCATCCTGGCGTGAAGGTTGGGCCATTTGAAATTCGCCCCGCTGATGAAGAAACCAACAAGCTAATTGCTGCTCGTGATGCAGTATCCAGAAAAGACAGGAATAGCTCCGTAAGCCCGCATTATTCACCAAGGACGTGAGATTCAGCGGATTTGATTGTGGAGCACTTCGTCGTGAGCAATGGACTCATTTTAACGTCAATTTGCTCTCGCCGCGCACAGCGGCCCCCTCCCCTCAGTCGTGTTTCGCGGC
>JBGSLZ010000003.1:0-2469 GCA_041740415.1 Rubripirellula sp. | reverse complement strand
GGTCGACGGCACGGTCGAGCTTTGGGAAGGCGCGGTGATGTTGCTGGGGTTCTTGGCCTACACCGGATGGTTGATCCGCGCCGGGCGAAAAGAGACTCGTGACAATTCCGATCAGCAGGCCCCGGCCACAAAGGTTTCGCCGAGCAAGTTGGCTACGAACCTGGTTCTGTTGGCGGCTGGGTTAGGGATGCTCGTTTGGGGAGCGCAGCTACTGGTCGATTCAGCCACAACGATCGCAAGGTCATTGGGCGTCAGTGACATTGTGATCGGATTGACGATTGTTGCCGCAGGCACGTCACTTCCCGAATTGGCGACGTCGCTGGTTGCGGCTTTGAAGGGACAACGTGACATCGCGGTGGGGAACGTTGTCGGCAGCAACGTCTTCAACTTATTGATGGTGCTGGCAACCGCTTCGATCGTATCCAAGACCGGCGTGCCCGTTGCACCGCCGGTCTTGTGGTTTGACATGGCGATCATGGTCATGACGGCCCTGTTGTGCTGGCCAATCTTTATCAGCGGTGCCACGGTCAGTCGCGGCGAGGGTGCCGTGATGCTGGGGTTGTATACGACTTACACTGTTCTATTGATTGCCGAATCGCAGCAGTGGTTTTGGGTTGCCGGTGCGAAGCCGGGCTTTGCATACGTCGTCTTTCCGTTGATCTGCGTCGCATTTAGTTTTCTCGCGTGGCGGAGTCGTAACGAGAGCCAAGTCGTTGAATCGAAATCGGTTGTGGCATGACCTACGAAGGCTGGCTGACCATCGGCGTCGTCGCGCTGTTGCTTGTCGCATTGCTCAAGAACCTCGCCCCCACGGACGTCCTTTTCGTGGCGGTGACGACGCTGTTCGCCGCAACCGGTATTATCTCGGCGGACGAGGCGTTCGCTGGGTTCAGCAATTCAGGTGTGCTGACGGTCGCGTTCTTGTTCGTTGTGGTGGCGGGATTGCGTGAGACCGGTGTGCTCGATCAAGTCGGGCATCATGTATTGGGCAATGCCAAGACGCCGGGCAGCGCGCTGATGCGTTTGTCGACTGTCGTGATGCCGATGTCGGCATTTCTTAACAATACTCCGATCGTTGCGATGTTCGTCCCGATCGTGATGGACTGGTGTCGACGGCATCAAGTCTCGCCATCGAAGCTGCTGATCCCGCTGTCGTATCTGACGATTTTGGGCGGCACTTGCACCTTGATCGGCACGTCCACCAATTTGGTCGTTGACGGTTTGATGAAACAGAACGGGTTGCCCGGTTTGAGCCTATGGGAACTCGGTCAAGTGGGTGTTCCGTATGCGGTTGTTGGCGCGGGCTATTTGTATTTTTTTGGTCGAAGATTGTTGCCCGATCGCGCCGAGTTGTTAGAACAGCTTGGTGATGCGCGGCGTGATTACTTGATCGAAATGAGTGTCGAACCGAGTTGCCGCTTGGCGGGCAAAACCGTCGAAGCGGGCGGCCTGCGGCACTTGCCTGGATTGTTTTTGATTGAGATCGAGCGTGCCGGCGAAACGATCACGCCGGTGCGTCCGGAAGATGGAATCGAGGCGGGCGATCGTTTGGTGTTTGCCGGAGTGGTCAGCGGCATCATTGAATTGGAAAAAATTCAAGGGTTGGTTTCGGTGGTCGATCCCGATGTGAATTTGACCGCCATCGAGCGACGCGATCGTCGGATGTGCGAAGCCGTTGTGTCGCAGAACTCATCGCTCAACGGCATGACGATTCGCGCCGCCGAGTTTCGTTCGCGGTTTGGTGCGGTCGTGCTGGCCGTGCATCGTTACGGCAATCGCATCGATGGAAAAATTGGTGATATCTCGTTGCAACCGGGCGATACGTTGTTAATGCAAACGGGGCCGAATTTTGTTCAGACGCACCGCCACAATCCAGCGTTCTATCTCGTCAGCATGGTGGACAAGTGGCGGCCGGTTCGTCGGGAGCGGGCTTGGATAGCGATTGCGATCTTTTTGGTGCTGATCGTCCTGATGACGACGGGCTGGATTCCGATCGCGATCGCCACTGCGTCGGCCGCGGTATTGATGATCACGTTTCGTTGCCTGTCATCCGATGGTGCCCGGCAAAGTATTGAATGGCAATTGCTGATCACGATCGCCGCATCGTTCGGAGTTGGCGCGGCACTGCAGAATTCGGGAGCCGCTTCGGTGGTCGCGGGCGTGATCGTCGCCAATACGCAGTGGCTTGGGCCACTGGCAGCGCTGGCGATTCTGTATGCATTTGTTTCCATCTTGACCGAAGTGATCACCAACAATGCAGCGGCTGTTTTGATGTTTCCGTTTTGCCTCGAACTGGCAAAATTGTACGACGTGGAGTCGCGACCTTTCTTGATCGCTCTGACGTTGGCGGCATCGGCCAGCTTCATGACGCCGATCGGTTACCAGACCAACATGATGGTGTATGGTCCCGGCGGCTATCGCTTCACAGATTTCCTCAGGATCGGCGCACCGTTGAATGTTGTGCTCGGC
>JBGSLZ010000002.1:0-8467 GCA_041740415.1 Rubripirellula sp. | reverse complement strand
TACCATCGCGAAACTTGTTGAGAACATCAAAACCGAGACATTGAAATGGGCGAAGACAGCCTCCAAAGGTTCTGCCAAGTTTGCGTGGCAATCTGGATATGGTGTTTTCTCTGTCAGTCATTTGAAACGTAACGCGGTTGATAAATACATTCGTGAGCAAGCCGAACATCATGCGGTGGTTTCTTTTCAAGATGAGTTTCGATTGATGTGTGAGCGTCACGGGATCGAGATCGACGAACGCTCTGCGTGGGATTAACGAGGTAAACGGTCGGGCCGTTGGCCTTATATGTTTTGTTGTTGGCCGTGTGCCCAGGCCGTTGGCCTGGGCTAGGTAAACGGCGGGGGCTTCGCCCCGAAAATCAATGCGCAGCATGACTGGTGCCGTCGGCGTGAACATGCACACCGGGTTGTTGACCACTGGCCGATTGCGATTTCAACACTCGGTTCAGCGACGCGGCTGAGCCTTGTGCCAGGAATGAGCCCGCTGTGACGTTGCCGTCGTTGGCGATCACAACCGAACGTCGGTCTTCGTGCAGCACATGGACTGGAATCTGCTTGAATAGGTCGCCGTTCTGCCTGTACACGTACGCTTCAGGCCCCTCGCGCACGACAGCCTCAGCGGGCATCACGAAGACGTCATCGAACTTCTCGACCGGGACGTGAATGCGAACACGCTGGCCAGGTCGAAATCGCCAAACGAGGAACATGCGACCTTGTTCATCAAAGGTCCGCGATTGGTTCGCCAATGGCACGAAGAAATCAAAAGTCCGGTTGTCTTTGTCGATGGAGTTCGAGAGATGCCTAATTTTGAATGTCTGATCCAGCGTGGGCCATTCGGCCGAGTCGTCTTCCGCGAACTCCACTTCGAGGGGTCGCTTTTCTTGAGCGGCTCGCTCGAGATAAGCGGCTTCTCGTTTGAAGGCGTGGCCGACAACGTAAAGCATTTGGTGGTTCGACAGATTGGCGAGTAGTTGTCCCGCTTGCACTTGTTGGCCTAATTCGACCGAAAGCTCTTGGACCTCGTAAGCAATGCCTTCGTCGCCCGCTACTGCATTAACGAAGCCGACCTGTTGAACGTCTTCGCTTTTCGAACGCTGTGACATGGAATCGATTTTTCGTAACGGAGGAGCGACCACTTCGACTGTCGAAACAAACGTTCCTGTTTCGATTTGCTGGACTTGCTGCGGCGTCAAACCTCGCGTGAGCAACTCCTGTCGAGCTGCCTGGATCAATGTGTTTTGGCGGCTTATCTCACTTTCAAGTTCGATCATCTTGGAGCGCGAGACCGCTCCGGTGCTGACCGCGTCGGACAGGCGGTTGATCTCGGCCCCGACGATCGCAGTTTCTTGTCGTGCCTTGAACAATTGAGTCTGTGTCGCTTGTAGGTATTCGCTGAGAAGTCGAAGCGTGAACAGCGGCTCGCCGGGTCGCATCGTGTCACCTGGGAACGCATGGATCGCAGTGACGACGCCGACGGCCGGCGAGGTGACTCCGCGATCCGACAATCCAGGTCGATCCGCAATCTCCCCCGGAATCACGACGGTCCGCCAATACGATTGCGGCCGTGCAGCTTTGGATACTAGGTTGAGGTTTTTGCGTGCCTGCGAGCTGATTTCGAGTACAGACTGCTTCTCGCCTGAATCCGCTTGCTTACTCGTCGTTGCCGATTGCTTCATATCGTTGCGACTGAATAGCTGACCGCGCAGCAGCCATAGGACACCAACCACACCGAAGATGATCGCCGGCCCGGCGATCGCCCGAATGAATTTCATGATTGAAGATCTTCGATTAGAGATTTGTGAGCGGAATGGCGCTAGCCACCGATGTATTCCGAAACCGGCGGCTAGCGCCGATTTACTCAAACCATCGTGAGACGCGTTACAAGAAACTGTCAACCGTCAATCGACGATCGACAATCTTCAATTCAAAGCCGAAGGGAGGCCGTGAGTAGATAGATCGGTAGCGAAGAACTCCGTCGAAACGGAATCGCCGAAACCAATCGAGTTGTCGGGAAATCGGCGATGAGACCGGGTTCGCTGACCGCCGGAACTACGCCACCGTCAGGCGAATCCATTCCGCTTGGCCGACCGTAGGTTGGCGTCGAACCAGCAAGATAGATTGCGTCGCTATCGTGGTCGTCCAATCTGTAGAATCTGTAGAATCCAGGAACGCGATGCTCAGCGTCGGTCGACAGACGAATAAAGTCACCGTGGTCATCGTCGTCAGAAACCTGAGCCTCTTCATGCGAATGACCATGATGATGATCGTGCGAAGCCAAGTGGATATGCGGCCTCGCCGCATGATCGTCCGGTTGATCCGTGGCGATCCCCACATGCGAATGTGGCAACACGTGCGCCAGCATGAGTATTGGAATCAACAACAGAGTAAGGACTCGATCCATGCCGCCATTGTACCGAGGCGATTCATACCTGCCTAGACGAAGTCTCGCCAATCTATACCCATTTCGAGTGCTTTGAAACGCAAAGATAAATTAACTCGGATGGTAATTGCCAAGTTGCAACGAACTTTAACTAGGAATCCAAAACCTCAGATTGTCGAACTGGTATTAGCAGTACTGTTGCGATCACGGCTAGTCCCGAACCGAAGGCGAATGCAGTCTGAGCACCATACGACTCGTAGAGCCAGCCGAAGATTAAGCTTGCTGGCAGCGACGCGATGCCGATCGTGAAGTGATACCATCCGAAAGCAAGACCGCGACGCTCGGTGCCAACGAGTTGAACGACTAGCTTTTTCTCGGCAGGCTCGGTGATGGCGTAGAAGAACCCATAGGCCAGGAACAGTAGCCACGCGTGCCAAGCCTCGCTTGCGAAACCGAAGCCAATGTAGATCAGCGCATAAACGAGCCAGCCGACGATGATCGGAAGCCGCACGCCGATTAGGTCAGCCCATCCTCCGGCGAGCCAGTTGGCGGCGCTCTTGATGATATGAAACCCACACCACAACAGCGGCAACATCACAACCGGAACACCCAGTTCGCCGGCGCGGACCAGCAGGAACGCATCACTCGAATTGCCCAGTGTGAATATCAACAGCGACAACAAGTACAAAAGAAAGTTACCGTCGAATCGGCTAAGCGGCGCAAGTGTTTGTTGCTCCTTCGAGTTATCAGAATCGACAACATCAGGCGTTTCGTCTTCATGTAAGCCAAATGCCAGAAGTACGAGTACTGCGATGCCTGGCACCGCCGCCACGAGAAACAGCGTCCTTAACTCACCTGGATAAAACCATAAGAAAGCAGCGGCCACCAATGGACCCACGGCAGCTCCGAGATGATCCATCGAGCGATGGAACCCGAACGCGCGGCCGTGCGAAGCTGGTTCGGTTGAATCCGCGATCATAGCGTCACGCGGCGACGTGCGAACGCCTTTGCCGATGCGGTCGAAAACTCGGACTGCAAACAATTGCCACGGCGCGATTACGAGTCCGACAAGCGGGCGGGCAATCGTGGCAACGGAGTATCCGAACAAGATAAACGGCTTTCGCTTGCCAGCTCGATCCGACCATGCACCAGCCCACAATTTGTTAAAGCTGGCGATTGAATCCGCCGCGCCCTCGATGATTCCCAAATGAAAACGATTGCCACCAAGTACCGTGATGAGAAACTGCGGCAACAGCGGATAGATCATCTCGCTGGCGACGTCATTCAAAAAGCTACACCAACCCAGAACCTTGACGTTGCGCGGCAGCGGCGGTTTATCGACTCCGGGTCTCGGCGACGGAATTTGGGACAATGGCGTTACTCTCTTGCAGATTCATTAAACTTGTTACTCGACCGACACGCTTACGCCTTCGGCTGATAAGCCAACAATCGCAGTGCATTGAATACAACAACGAGTGTGCTGCCTTCGTGCAGTGCGACGGCGGGGCCGATGTTGAGGCCAAGGATCGTTGCGGGAACCAGGAACGCGACCATGCCCAGACTCATCCAAAGGTTCTGACGGATGATGCGGCGGGTCGCTCGACTCAAGCCGATTGCAAGCGGTAGGTGATCGAGATTGTCGGCCATTAACGCAACGTCGGCTGTTTCCAGAGCCACATCACTGCCCGCCGCTCCCATCGCGATGCCAACCGATGCGGAAGCCATCGCGGGTGCGTCGTTGACCCCGTCGCCAACCATCGCCACGCCGCCTTCAATTTGCAGTTTCTTGATCTCGGTAACTTTGTCATCAGGCATCAGGTCGCCGCGTGCCTCGTCCAAGCCTACTTCTTTGGCGACAGCGTCGGCGACCCGTTGGTTGTCACCGCTAATCATAATCATCCGCTTGATGCCGAGTGTACGCAGTTTCGCGATGGTGCGTTTGGACGCTTCTCGCGGTGTGTCCATCAAACCAATGACGCCGAGGTAACGGTCGCCACGCCGGACGATCATGGTCGTTCGTCCATTCTGTTCCAGAGACTCAACCATCGACCGTATGTTGTCCGTAAGCTCAGCCCCATCGACTTCCGCAAATAAGGCGTCTTTACCGATATGAACAATGTCGCCATCGACAGTCGCCTGAATACCGCGACCGGAAATGCTCTTCATGTCCGTCGCTGCGGGAAGTTGAGAGTCCAGCGTTGAGAGTCCAGAGCCGGAAACCTGCGCTTGACTCTTGTCTCTCGACTCTAGCCTTTCTTTTCCGTCCCTGACAACAGCTTTCGCCAGCGGATGCTTGCTGAGGTCTTCCACCGCGATGGCGATCCGCAAGAGTTCGGATTCTTCGACGCCTTCTGCCGTGCAAACATCGGTGACTTTCGGTTCGCCCTCGGTCAGTGTTCCGGTTTTGTCGAAGGCAATCGAGTCGATACTTCCGAGGCTCTCAAGTGGCCCGCCACCTTTCACCAGAATGCCGCCGCGGGCCGCACGAGCGACACCGCTGAGCACGGCACTCGGCGTTGCGATCGCGAGCGCACAGGGGCTTGCCGCGACTAAGACCGCCATCGCTCGGTAAAACGAGTCCTTGAACGATTCGTCGATCACCAATGGCGCGAACATCAACAGCACGACAATCGCGATTACGGACGGAACAAAGTAACGCTCAAACTTTTTGGTGAAGACTTGGGTGGGCGAAACCCGCGTCTCGGCTTCGCTCACCATCGTGACAACACGCGCGAGCGTATTCTCCGAAGCAGTTTTGGTGACTTGAATTTCGATCGAGCCTGATTGGTTGATCGTGCCCGCGAACACGCGATGTTCCGGTGGAAGCGAATCGGGATCATTCTCGGCGCTATCGACGTCATCGACCGGTCGCTTATCGACAGGCACACTCTCGCCGGTGATCGGTGCTTGGTCGATACTTGACTCACCTTTCACCACAAACCCATCAGCAGGCACTCGTTCATCGGGCTTGACGATGACGATATCCCCGACCGCCAGCTCTTCGACGGGAATCTCCGACTCAGTCCCATCGCGGCGAACCCGCGCTACCTTCGGTGCAAGTTCTGCCAACGCTTCGATGGCTCGTTTTGCTCGGCCCATCGCGTAGCCTTCGAGCGAATGACCGATGCTGAACAGAAACAACAGCAGTGAACCTTCTGCCCATGCTCCAAGGGAAGCCGCTCCAGCAGCGGCCACGATCATCAAAAAGTCGATCTCGAATTTACCATCTCGGATCTTCTCGATCGCCTCAGTGACCGTGTAGTAACCACCCAACAAGTACGCCGCGATGTAGCAACCAAGCGGAACCGATTCGTTGAGTTCTGCAAACGATTCAATGAGCCAGCCAACGAGCAAAAACACGCCGCACAGGATCGCAAAGATCAGTTCCGACTTTGCACCAAAGATGCCGCCATGTGCATGATCGTGCCCCGCGTGGTCATGGTCGACCTCGTTTTGCAATCGCATCGAGTCTGTGGCTCTGGTTTTGTTCGGCATATAAACCCTAATTTTGTGAGCGGCACGGTGCTAGCCGCCGGTGTTTTGCGATCGATACCGGCGGCTAGCGCCGTGCCGCTCACGTTTGGCGAAGCGAATCAACGATCGGCACGGTCGCGGCCTGAATGGCTGGGGCTAAACCAGCAACGACGCCAACGACGAGCGAAACGATTGTTCCCGTGATCGCTAGTCCGAATGACGGACGAAAAGCGATCGTCGCACCTTCTGCGCCGATCGCGAATCCGCCGAGGCCCAGAGCGGCGAGTGCTAGCCCGGTTCCGGCAATGCCCCCCACGAGACACAGGATTGTGCTTTCGGCCAGAACCAATCGTAAGGCTCGCATCGGACGGACGCCGATTGTTTGCAGGACCGCGCACTCTTTGATTCGATCTTGAACGCTCATCACGGTGGTCGTGGCGACGAGCGATAACACCAATCCAACGCAGGCGTAGCCGAGCCAGTGGGCAAAGCCGATCAAGTCGACCAAATCCGAAAGCGTGCTGGCTTGGAACGCACCTTTGCGCCGCGTCTTGGTGGCGACGGAACCGGCTCGCAACTTGGCGTCGATCTCCGTGGCGACGCGATCAGCGTCGGCGTCGTCGGTCAGAAAGACTTCGTGCTGTGTTACCAGCCCCGCTGCATCGAGTCCGCGAGTGTATTGCAGGAAAGCGAGACTCGTATAAATGAGGTTTTCCTCTGATGGCACGCTCGATTCAAAAATGCCCGCAACCTTCACCGAAATGTCACCAATAGAAAACTGGTCGCCTGCTTTGAGGCCGCGACGCTGAGCGACATTGCGACCGACGATCGCGGCGTCGCGTTGTGAGGTGAAATGCTGCCAATTGCCGCTCGTCAATTTGATCGGTCGCGTCTTTTGAATCTGTTCGGGATCGGCTCCGTTGAACACGACGATATCGAGGCTCGCTCTGCAGTTGTTTGTCCAGACTTGAATCGGCATCACATCGCGAACGCCAGGGAGTTCTTTGATCTTCTGCGAATAGTCTTCGGGCAATCGGCTCGTTGTCGGGCAAAATCGATTCTCTTGGAACACGATCAAGCTGCGATCGGCGTCTGACCCACTGGTCAATCGATGCAAACCTTCCTGCACTGAACCGACAAAGCAGAACACGAACATTGCCATCGCTGCGCCGGTGACGGTTAGCAGTGTTCGCGTGCGGTGCCGCCAGATTGTTTTGAGAACGTATCTATACATGGGAGTCAAGAGCGGAGAGTCGAGGGTCGAGAGCTAAAAGTCAAGAGTCGAGAGCAGAAGGTCGAACGCGGAAAGCCATTGTAGGCTCTGGCTCTTGTCTCTCGTCTCTCCGCTCTTGTCTCTCGACAAACTTACCGCGATCAAGCACCAACACCCGCGATGCGATACTCGCCACATCGCTGTCGTGCGTGACCATCAACATTGTGATGTCGAGTTCCTTGTTGAGCCGTTGAAGCAAAACTTGGACTTGTTCACTGGTCTCAGCGTCCAGGCTTCCAGTGGGTTCGTCGGCGACGACGACTTTGGGGTGCGCGACAATGGCGCGAGCGATGCCGACGCGCTGCTCCTGACCGCCAGAGAGTTGTCGCGGATAGTGATCTGCCCGATCGCTCAACCCGACTGCTTCTAAAGCCAGTTCTACGCGCTGACGGCGTTGCGACGATGACAGCTTCAACAGCAACGTCGGTAGTTCGACGTTTTCATACGCGGTCAACACCGGAATCAAGTTATGAGTTTGAAAGATGTAGCCGAGGTTCGCTGCTCGCCAATCGGCCAGCTTGCTTCGTGATAGACTCGTCACTTCGGTTCCATCAACCACAATGGTTCCCGAATCAGCACGATCGATGCCGCTGACAAGATTGAGCAGCGTGCTTTTGCCAGTTCCACTCGGACCCATCAGCGAAACGAATTCGCCGGATTCGATATCAAGATCGATGTTGTCCAAAGGCGTGATGGTTTCATCGCCTTTGCGAAAACGTTTTGAGACACCACGTAGTTCAACTAATGCCATTTGTTTTCCTTCGGAAAAGTCGAGAGCTGAGAGACGAGAGTCGAGAGCCGGAATGGTCGAGAGTTAAGAGACAAGAGTCGAGAGCTGGAAAACGCGGTTCCGTGATTGGCTCTTGTCACTCGACTCTCCACTCTCGACTTCATGCTCTTGACTCTCCGCTCTCGACTCTTGTCGCCATATGCCTATCGTTTGATCGTCGCCAGTCACTCTGACGGGGCTACCTTGCTTCAGTCCTTCGGAACCGCTGGCAATGAGTTTGTCGGTCACATTTAACCCTGCCTTGATTTCCACAAGCCCGCCGGTGTTTGAGCTTCCCACCTCAACCGATCGCTGTTGTGCCAACTCGTCTGCGTCGACGATCCAAACGAATGCCCCGGAGTCACCCGAAACAACCAGCTGACTCGGCACAAACATGCGCTCTGAATCGGTCGTCTCGCGATCCAACTGTTCCACTACCGGAGCCAAAAAGGTTGCCGTGACGAGCATTTCGGGACTGACGTTTGGCGGCGGATCAATCAATTCCACTTTCACTTCCAATGTGTTCTTTTGGATGTTCGCAGAACTCGTCGTTTGCAGGACTCGACCTTTG
>JBGSLZ010000001.1:0-56472 GCA_041740415.1 Rubripirellula sp. | reverse complement strand
CTGAATTTCTAAACAAACCGCGCCCATCCCGGTTCCAACCAAGATCACATGGTTGCCGACCACCATCGGCGAAGTTGCGTTGCGAGTCAGATCGCCTTTGCGCTGAAAATCGAACTGCCAATCCACGTTACCATTGTCCGGGTCGAGCGAAACGAGACCCAGATCGGTCAACACAAAAACGAATCGCTGGCCTTCGATCGTGGTGACAAACGGAGTGCCATACGCGGCACCGTGATCGGTCGCGTGCCAGAGCGTTTCGCCGCCATCAGCAGCGAGCGAAATAATCCCGGCGTCTTTGTCGAACGCGCCGAGATTGAAGATCAGTTGCCCACCTTCGCGAGCAACCTCGTGATCCAAAATGGGACTTGCGCCCACCGGAAATATATCGGCTAGCACGTTGTATTCTTCATGCAGATTACGCTGCCAAACGACCGCACCGCTGTCGAAGTCGAGGCAAATGAATTGACCTTGGGCGCCAACGGTGTAAACGCGACGTTTTTCTGGGTCGATGATCGGCGTGCTGTAGGGGCCATTGCTGTAATTGAAATCGCAGACGGCGGTGGTCGGATAGCAGTGTTGCCATATCAGCTTGCCGTCGATGACGTCACGGCATTGCACACATTCTTGGTCGCCATCGTCGACCGAATCGATTCGGGAATTCATCACGACTCTTCCCATCGCCGTGACTGGCGAACCGTAACCCGTGCCGACTTGTGCTTCCCAGATCAGTTCGGGACCGTCGGACGGCCAGATCGGATTCAACTCGGCATCCGTCGTGCTTGTGCGACGTGAACCGAAGAGCGCCGGCCAATCCGCGGCGCTTGACAGGCCTTCGCTCCGCGAAATTTTGGACTCTCGCCTGATTGATTCTTTCCATTGCGAATCAGGAACATCGGCTTCCGTCGGTTCAACCAGCGGGCGGTCGTAGCTGACCGAATCGGGCGCGCATCCGGGCAGCAAGAAGCACAACAGCACCATCGCCGTTGACAGAATCGGAGTGGAGAGTCGTGCCATGTCGACAGATCTTATCGAGATGCCGTTTGGCACAAACGCCGCCCAAACAATCTTGCTCAAAAATTAACATGCGATTGATGTTGCACGGCATCGAGTCGGCTGCGAAGACTCTGTTCGTGTGAGTCGAGTGGGTCGTCGGATCACTGTCCCCTGCGATGGCACTACGGGCCGCGTAAGGTGTCGAACCCGACCTACTCGATGAGACCGAAACGGAATGCACATCAGAAATTAACAATTCCCTTGAACGCACGTCGCTTACAATCTCGACGGTGGTGGATCGATGGTATCGATCGCGATTGTTCGTTTCGTCTGTCTCGTTAGATTAGTGGGATCGTCGTGTCGGCCGAGCGGGGCAAGGACATGGCGAAATCCCGAACGCATTCAAGGCTTCAGTAGGGCATGTCAACCGACATTCAATCGACCGGCAACGCAGTTCAGTGCATTGCGTGTAAAGCGGGCAATCACTCTGGCGCAAAATTCTGCAAAAGTTGCGGCCATTCCTTGTATGAACCGTGTACGACGTGTTCGGATCCAGTTTTGCTGACCCAAAAATTTTGCGTCTCATGCGGATCGGACCTTGAAGCATCGCTCGCAAAGCGGCACGATCAGAATACTCAGTGGATGGCGTCGGCGATCGCCGCTGCGAAGACGTACGCATTCGACGACGCGATCTCGCTATTGGGACGCGTTGCAGAGCAAAAAGATTTTCGATTCCGCGAAGCCTCCGAAAGTGCCGGCAAAGCGCTCGCGAAGGTGAGCGCGATGAAAGCTCAGGCGGGTTCGTCGGCCGAAGCATCGATTCATGCCGCATTCAAAGCTTCTGAAGGCGGTGACAAGGCCGAAGTGGCTCGATTGCTCTCGACGGTTCCACCGAACTTGATGACCGAATCGGCGAGTCGACTTTTCGCACAAGCGAAGGCGTATGCAAACGCGGTTGGCGAACTGGAGCGAGAGTTTCGCGGCGCCGTTGAACAGCGGGATTGGACAATCGCAGGTAGCTTGATCGGCCAACTGATCGAGACTGCCCCCGAGAAAGCCGAATACCTCAATTTCGGCAAACAGATTTCGCAAAAGCTGTTGGACGAATCACAAAAGTTGTTCGTCAAGCAAAGGTACGAGAAGGCTGTCGATAAGCTGACCGCGATTCCACCAGTGTGTGTCAGTGACGCCGACAAGAACCTGCGAGATCGTATTTTGAATGCACAGTGGTTGTCGGCGCAATTTGACGCCGAGCCCTACGCGACGCCAATGCTCGGACGATTGGCCGTCAAGTTCGCCAAAGAATTTTCGGACGACAAGGGTGCCCAGGATCTGGTCGCGGAGCTCTCAAGAACGCTCAAGCAATCGCCGCGTCCAAAGCGAATGCATCAGCCCGAATGGAAAGCGGATCGTTTGAGTTGGGTCGGCGGAAACGCCGGCATTTTGGGGCTGCCTTTGACGATCGATCTCGCCGGCCAGCCGACGATGCGAGCTGGCGCCGGCAAGTTTAGCGTGGCAATCGGCTTGGCGATTCAAGGGTTGGGCAAGTCAAGAATCAACGGCGTTCACCCACCAAGCAAGAAACGCAAAAAGGGATTGCTCGGCGGATTCGGCAAGAAGAAGAAAGCGGGATGCTGGGGATTCGATATCGGAAACTCAAGCCTAAAAGCGGTTCTTCTCGAGTCGAAGGACGATAAACTCGTCGTCGTGGATTGTCACTATGAAGAGTTTGAAATTCCGTTCTGTCGAGTCGGTTTTGAGGGTGATCGAACCGCGATATTGAAATCGATCATTGAAAAGTTAAATGTTGACAACAAATTGGACGACGTGTCGATCTACGCGAATCTTTCTGCTTCGCAGGCAGTATCACGGTTTGTGCGTTTGCCGCCCGTGGGCGACAAGCAGGTCACTGACTTGATGCGATTGGAAATTGAGCAACGGATTCCAATGCCGTCGGAGGATCTTTCGATCGTTCAGTACGTTGCGCCGCTGGTCGAGGACAGTTTGTATGGTCGGGCCGCCGTGGTCACTGCGGCCAAGAAGTTGGACGTTGACAATCGGTTTACCTTCTTCGATGAAATCGGTTTGAACGTCGATAGCATGCAGTCCGACACGGTTGCGCTTGCGAACTTCGCCGCGTACGAATTCGCCGACTTATGGAAAGTCGAAGAAGATGATGACGAAGCTGACGATGCCGAGAAGAAAAAGAAGAAGAGGCGAAAGAAGATTCAATCGCTGTACAACAACAGCGAAGAGAAAACTCCGGCGATCGCTTTGATTGATTGTGGCGCGGCCTCGACAAAGTTTGTCATTGTGTCCGGTGAGACCCATTGGGCGTGGACGATTGAAAGTGGCTCGGAGGACCTGACGATCGCATTGGCGCGTGAGTCGAAGACGGTTCATGCGGAGGCTGAGAAGTTGAAGAGAAATCCCGCCGCGATCGCGTCGCCGGCGCTGGAGTATTTGGGTGTTGAGCGGCGGCAGGACGAGATTCGCGGAAGGCTCGAAAAGATTCTGGCCGACGCAAAGCAGCAGAACTCTCGCTTTGATGTGAAGGACTGTTGGTGCGTCGGAGGCGGTGTGTTCGCGCACGGATGGATAAGGCGTACCGCGCTGAGCAAAAGCGAAGTGATCCCTTGAATCCAACTAAGTTCATTTCATACCTTTGCTGGCTAGGCTCTGATGTCTCAACCAGTCAGTAAGCGTAAAGATCCGGCGAGGCGAAGTTCCTGG
The DNA here is from genome assembly GCA_041740415.1 of Rubripirellula sp. Lineage (GTDB taxonomy): Bacteria > Planctomycetota > Planctomycetia > Pirellulales > Pirellulaceae > Rubripirellula. Next base: position 52,746 of record JBGSLZ010000001.1, on the reverse strand, counting down.
GGCGCCGATCTTGAGCCGACAAAGTCGCAAACCCAATATCTCGATTTCCTCAGCCGCGATACGAACGTCGACATCGAGCTGCCGATGGAGATGGGCGAGTATGCCGTCCATCGCGTCCTCGGTCGCGGTGGAATGGGCGTTGTTTTTGAGGGCGAGCATCGACGGATGCAGCGCCGAGTCGCAATCAAGGTGCTCGCCGGCCCGCAAGCCGACGCGACCCACGCGCAGGAGCAGTTCCTAAGCGAGATTCGAGCCGTTGCCCGATTGCTTCATCCGCGAATCGTAACCGCTTTCGATGCGGGCCAGTTCGGCTCTATGGTCTACTTGGTGATGGAGTACGTTGATGGCTTGACGTTGGTTTCGCTGTTGCTTCAGCAAGGCCCGCAGTCCGTTGATCGTGCGCTCCATTTGATTCTTCAAGCGGCTGAAGGTTTGGAGCACGCGCATCTCAATGGCGTGATTCATCGTGATGTCAAGCCAGGCAATCTGATGGTCACGTCGGATGGCGCGGTGAAAGTATTGGACTTGGGATTAGCCGCGTTCGCGTCGGGGGTGCTTGACGATAGTCAGTCAAACGCTCAACGTCGAATTTGCGGCACGCCTGAATACATGGCGCCGGAGCAGTTCGAGAACAGCGATCTAACCGAGGCGGTGGATATCTACGCGCTGGGTTGCACTTTATTCACGCTGCTGACTGCGAAGCCGCCATACGAAGGAAACGCGGTCGCCCAACTGCGGGCTCACTGCACCAAGCCGTTCCCCCGACTGCGTGATCACGGCGTAGAGAATCGTGCGGAACTACAGTCACTCCTTGATCGCATGACGGCCAAAGACGCCGACGCTCGATTTGCATCCATGGATCAAGTGATTACGGCGATCCGAGCAATCGAAGTCAAAGATGAAGTCGCTTTCACGGGATCGAGTCCGATCGCACATCGATCTGGTTTCTTATCCGATGCCGACATCGGAACAGGCGAAGAAACGATTGGCATGGCCCAACGCGCGACAGTCGGCGTCGATTTAGGTGCGGACTATCTCGGCGTTGCGTTGGGCAATCAAGCGGAAGCGCCGCGTGTCTTGAACATCGGAAATCAGGCCTTCGATCTGTTGCCGTCGATCGTTGCGCCGTCACGCAGTCGCGTCGCAGTCTTCGGCGCTGAAGCGGTGAATCGATTGCGAGGCACTGACCAAACCGACCGAGCTGCGGACTACTTGAAGACCGGAAATCGTTTTCCATGGTGCGATGGTTTGGACTACCCGCCCTGCACGCCCCTGGCGATGTTGCTCGGGCACGTTAAAAACATCGCAGACTCCGCAAGCGTGACCGATTCGGCGGGCGATCAAAGCTTAAGGTCTGTTAACCTCGCAATCACAGTGCCGAGTTCTTTCACTCAAGTGATGCGAGAACGGCTGGCGGCGGCGATGGGATTGGCCCAGTTCGATGCGGTCAAGATGATCGATCGCAATCTCGCAGCCTGTTTGACGCAATTTAATTTCGGGAACTATTCCGCGAAACCGAAACTCGATGCGACACCGGGACCCTGGTTGATCGTCAGCATTTCCGACTTGTCGATGGAGGTGAGTTTATTGACGGTTGCTGCGCGACGAGTGCAGATGTTGTCGGTCGCCGGGGACATGGAGTCAAACGAACGAAGATGGCATCGTCGTTTGCGCAAAGGCATCGAACAAAAAATCACGCAGTTGGAAGCTCGTGAGAGCGCGGTCAGTCATATCGACAAGACCGAATTGCGTCAGCGTGTTTTTCGCGCGGTCCATGAATTGGCGAAGCAGAACGAAGTCGAGGTCGCCTTCCGAATGGGCAAACGCAATGTTCGGTTTTCCATCGGCGCCAACACGATCCTTCAATGTTGCGGCGATTTGATCGAACAACTCGGCGAAATGTTGGCTGTGACACTCTCCGAAGCTGGTGTGGATGGCGATGAGGTCGTGGCGTGTATGGCAGTGGGGCCGTGGGCCAGCGTGTTACCGGTGCAGAATTTATTGCGAAACTTTGGCATCGCTGCACCACCGATTAGCATTTCGCAGTCGCAATTGGCGATCGCCGCCGCGAATTTGGGGCTGTTGACTCGTCTGCCAGTTCGCGACCGTCCGCATTTGATCCCGTGCAACGCCCACGACATGGGAATCGCGATCGGTGAAGACTCATCGATGAAGTCGGCTCAGATGTTGATACCGCGTTTGACATCGTTGCCGGCCTACGCGAATCGCCAATGGTCCGATTTGTCTGGAAAATCCAAGGCCGTAACGCTGGTGGAGTCGACATCGTTGATCGACACGCGGTGGGTGCCGTTTGGGAAAATCGAAATTCCGTCAAACCCCGGTGACGTTTGTGAGGGCGCTTTCGAGATCGACGACCAAGGGATTTTGCGGAGCCAAGTGATCAATCCCGGATCGCATCGACACGATTTGGCGGCAATTTCAAACGATGATCTGCAGCGCACGTCGGCTCTGGTGGGACGGGCTTGGCAGGCCAAGTTGGGGCCGCAAAAGTGACGTAGTCTCGGTTAACCGCCCCTGTGATGAAGATCCGGTGAAGAGGCGTTGAAGACTGGCGCAAGCTTTGGCCAAATCGGTAGTGGGCTCTGGATGCCACCGATACGATACGGCAGTCATTTCATGCCTATCGAAAACTGCCTCCCATGATCGCTTTGAAGAGCGTCAGCCTTATCGCCGCAACCTCGCTGGTAGTCGCATTGATTGCCGGTTGCGGTGAAAGCACTCAAGACAAATACTTGCGGATGGCGCAGGCGCGCGGACAGATAAGGGCTGCGGAAATCGCGCAAGAAAAAGCCGCCGAGGCAGTAGCCCAAGCTTCGCCGCCCGCTCCGCCCGTTGAACCAGTCGCCGCGGAAACTCCCGCGGTCCCGGCCCAAAACGAGTCCCCAGCCGCAACGGCGCCGGCGCCCGAAACGGCTGCCGCAGCGAACTCGCCGAGTGAAACAGCGGTCAGCATGGTGTCGTCCTCCGGCAAGCGACTCGACCCGCAACCGGACGTTATCGAACCTGACGCTTCGCTTCCTCGACGCGATCAACTGCTGCGATTCGGGCGACTCGGTAAACAGGTTGCGTTCGTCGGCAGTAGTCAGTCGATCGGTGTTTACGATGTCGCCACCAAACGTCTCCAGCGACAACTTTACAACCCTCAATTGAGTCCGTTTAGTTTGTCGTTGAGCGAGAACGGTAAATTGCTGGCTGCGGGTGGGATCGATGGCGGTATGAAAGTCTTTCCGATCGAGTCGATCGAAGGCTTGGACAAGTTTCAACGAAACCGATTGCTGCGTGAAGATACTCTGCCACCACGTATCGCTCACGACGGACCCGTCACCGCAATCGCCGTCAACGATTCGGTGGGGATTGTCGCGACCGGTGGCGCCGATGGCGATGTAAAGCTGTGGTCCGCAAGCGACGATGATCCGGTATCATTAACAGGCGGCAGCGAAGACTGCGTCAAACTGCTGAGCTACCAAGATGACCAGCTATTGTTTTCGGCCGGCGCAAAGGGCGTATCGTTTTGGCAAGTCGGAAAGAAAGAAACCGAGGCCGGGGATTTTTCCGCTGGCGTTTTCACTCAGCCTCCGACGACGATGGTGCCCGGTTCCGATGGCAAAGGCCTCGCGGTCGGCGATGCGAGCGGCCGTGTCACTTTGTGGACTCCCGAAAACAATGAACTCAAGCGGACTTCGTTTGCCGCCCACTCAACCGCAATCGCTTCGGTAGGTTTTGCCGATGGCGGCAAGTCGATGGTGACGGTAGCTCGCGATGGCGATATCGCGAAATGGAATCTGCCAATCACCGAACAGCGTACATTCGACATCGTCGAAAGTGCTGGCTTCATCGTGTCGACACCGGACGGCCGCAATGTCGGCTTGCCGAGCAGCAACGGAAACTTCGATCTGTATTCGGTTGCCGATGGAAAGCCAGTTCGTCGACATTCGATCGGTCGACGACAGTTGACTGGCGCTGCCTTTTCAGCCGACGGTTCCGTCGTCGCTCTGGCCGATGAGAGCGGACGCATTTCATTTCAAGACGACGCCAAGCGGCCTTTGGCGTACTGCGATTTCGCCAGCGAGGCGATCAATCAACTCGTTCGATCACCTGACGGAACCCGGTTCGCTTTTTCAACCGGCTCGGGAAAGGTCGGCGTTGCCTCGTTTCCAAACGTCGCTGGTCGAACCATTGGAAATGGGACGGGTGAGTTTGCGGCGGTGACGCCTTCCGGGTCGCTGATGTTGCTCGCGCGGGGTGCCGATCTGAAACTGCTCGCCCCCGATGATGGCACGGTAAAACGGTCCGCTACGATCGTGGCTGCGAGTGTGGCATCGATCTCAGTGGACGACAGCCTAGCAGTGATAGGTACTTCCACCGGTGACCTGCTCGTCTGGCCATTGCTCGGCCCCGAACAATCGCCGGAAATCGTCGCGAGCAAGCTTCACAAGAGTGCGGTTGTGGCGGTCGGGATGACTCGATTCGGGACCGTTTGGAGCTGCGATGCCGATGGCATCTCGAAACAAACGCCGCTGAAAAAACGATCGACCGTGCAAACCGGAAAACTAACAACGCCCGTCGTCAACGTGGTCTCGCTCAATGACGGAGCCGTCTTTGCGCTCGACGACAAGAACGAAGTGCTTCGCGCCGATCGATTCGGCAGCGAACTCGAGTCGATCGATCGCGGACAGGTCAAGTCGATGGTTTCGGGCGGAGATCACGTTGCATTGCTGAGTGCCGATGCTCGTTCGGTCAACGTGCTTCGATCCAGTGGCGATCGCGTCGCCTCCGTTGGTTTGTCGGGCGATCGCAAATTTGAATCAGTCGCCTTGGCCGGCAACGTGATGACGATGCTGATGGCCGACGGTACCGCGACGGAAGTTAGTCTTAGCCATGGCGACCTCAACAGCCGCGATTTGCCGGGCGGTGAAATTCGCAACTTGGTCGTTTCCGCTGACGGTCGCACGATGGTCTTTTTCGATGGCTCAGGCGATCTGTACTCCTCCAGCACTCTTGGAAGTGGTCGCAAGCTCGTGTTGCCCGGCCAATCCAATGCGCAGCCGATCGCGTTGTCCGCTGACGGACGATTCTTGGTCGTTGCGACGAGTGGACGAACATTGTGCTACGAGATCGGTCGATCGACGCCGCGACTGATGGGCATCTTCGAGGCTTCAGTCGTTCAACCGACTGCAGCGGCCTTCAGCGCGGACGCGAAACGGGTGATTTTTGCATTGCCTAGTCGCGATATCGTGTCCTGCTCAATCTCCGAAGCATCGGACGTAAAAAAGATCGGACAAACAGCAGACGTTTCGACTCAGATGATTTTGGATTCATCGTCGAAGCGTTTGGTAATGCGAGCTGGCAACGGCGGTTTGACCATCATCAATGCGGACGATGGCAGCGCCGCACACGAATCGCCAACTGGAAAATTCACGGCGATGGCTTCGTCCTCGGATGCGGTCTACTTGGGCACAAGCGACGGTGTAATCTTTCGCCTCGGTGAAAAAGATGAACTGCCGATTGCATTGGCCGGCGCATCCCTCGGTGGCGAAGCGATCGAGTTCCTATCGGTATCCTCTGCGCTTGTCGACGCCGGTCCCGTTGCTCCATTGATTGCGATCGTCACGGCCAGCAAAAAAACTGCTTTGATTGAGCCCACGTCGGGACTGACTTTGATCGGTGCGTCGACTTCGACAGATGCTAAAACACTGGCGATTCAGTTGACCGGAGATCGATTGAATTTCGTCGACCAGCCGGGCGAATTGAAATCCTTGCAGGTGGGGCATGCGTCCCTGCTCGCTCCGACGGGTTCCGACTTGGCCGAGCTCGTCGTCACTGCGGATGCGAGGTACATCGTGGGACGAAAAAAATCCGGCGAACTGATTCGATGGGCACAGGCCGGCGGTCGGTTTACCGCCGCTATCCCAGTTGCAAAACTCTCCAACGCTTCCGACATCTTCCCGTCAGGAATCGGCAGCGATGTCATAGCGATCAGCGAAAATGCCACGCGACTTGTCAAGTATTCAGCAGACTCCGACAGCGTTTCTGCATCGATGGATACGGGCGTCACGATTCAAAGCATCTTGTCAGGCGACCGCGACGGCCATTTGGTAATCAAGACCGACAAGGGCGTGCAAGTTGCCGACTTTCGGCGTGATGCAAACGACATCGCTCGCGAAGATTTTTCAAAGTTGGCGGATACCGGCGTCGTGCTCAATTTTGCCGAGAACGGCCGGACGAATTGGTTAGCGATCGGTCCCGACGGTGGATTCATTCAAGTCGACCAATTGACCCAGCGGGATTCGTCGGGCGAGTTCTCATTGCAAACAAAACCTTCGAAGGTCGCGATCGCTGGCGGATTTCTTTTCGCACATTCAGGGGACGCGATCGATGTTCGTCGCGAAGACGGGCAGTCATTTACCAAAATCACGCTACCCAGCGGACCAATGACCGAAATGGCCGTACACGCCGCGACCGCCGGTGTTGCCACTTGCGACGGTACGGGCGGATTGGCAATTCGAATGGGTGGCCAAAATGAAACGAAAACAATCCGTTTGCCGATCACGGATCTCAAATCAATCGTATGGAGCGATGATGGTCGTCACATCGCCGCCACCAATGGACAAAGAATTCTAGTCGTCGACGGAGCTACGGCCAAAGTTCAGTCGCAAACGATGATCACAGCGAAGGCGGCCAAGTTGGTTCAATGGCGGGGTGACGCGCTGTGGTTCTTGGACGCGTCGTCGCGGTTGACGACGGTTGGATTGCCGCAAGAAGTTTGGGCCCATGATGTGGGGGAAAAGGTTTCTGAAATCGCGTTTTCCTCCGACGGAAATTCCGTCGTCGTGGCAACCGCGAACGGCGCGATCAAACGAATGGATTCGGTTGATGGTGAAACGCAACGCGATGTTACCACCGGTCGCACCGAAGTTCGTTGCCTGACACCGATCGCTGGGACCGATCGCGTCGCGTTCTTGGCGGGAAATTCCGATATTGTTGTGATGGATGCGGACGGAACGACTGCCGAGTTCCCTTCGCTCAGCGCGCTCGGACTCCGTTCGCTCGTGGCCAGCCAAGATGCTCGCTGGTTATTCGCGGCAAACGACTCCGGACAAATCCTGTCATGGGATCTGACCAAACGAGATCAATCTCCCGACTCGATCCCTTGTGAACTCAAATGCGGCAAGATCATGCATGCCGGTGGTGATCGACTGATCGCGATTGCCTCGGACGCGCCGAAGGTGGCGATCGTTTCAACATCGATGCGGGTCAATGTTGTCGCGCAAGGTGGCCCGCGGATGACCGATTCGGCCGTAAGCCCCGATGGACGGTTCGTTGCGATGACTGACGATTCAGCGAAAGTGCAATTGATTTCGTTGGACAAGAACGTGCGACGCAATTTGCTCGACGAAGGCATCTCCTATACAAAGTTGGCGATCCATCCCACCGCGACTCACGTGGCCGCGATCGGCAACAGCCAACTCGGCAAGCAGACATCGCTGGCGATTTGGGAAACGGTTGATCTCAAACAGATTGCGAAAGTTGAACTTGGCGGCAAAGCTTCGATGCTCTGTTTCTCGCGAGACGGCGGTTTGCTGAGCGTCGGATTTGATGACGGGCACGCCGAAGTCTTCGATGCGTCGTCGGCTGCGCGTCTCGAAACATTCGAAGCGGTACCTTCCCTTCGGCAAGTAGCGTTCAACGGGGATGGGTCGAAGTTGTTGTTGGCGCAAGGCGACGGCGTCGTTCGAGTCGAATCGCTCAAGTCGCTCGGTCGGGTACACGTCAGCAACTCGGCGATCGTTTCGCTCGGGTTCCATGGCGGTGGAAAGTACCTGTTGTGCGCCAGCATGAATGGTGCGATGACGCTGTGGAATCGAGCCGCGTTCTCGGCGCCGCAGGCCGCCTTCGACGGATTGACCGCGCCGATCGTGCATTCGTCCGTCTCCAGCGACGGTCGTTACGTCGCCTCCGTTTACGACGACGCCGAATCCTCGACGTTGGTATGGGACTTGGAAGCGTCCGGCGGTACGGCGACAAAGATCGAAGCGAAGTTGGTCATTCGTAGCGACGTGAAAAGTTCGAGCACCGCGTTCACATCTGACTCGAAGTTCTTGTTGATTGGCGGTACCGATGGCGTGATCCGAGCATGGAGTCTTAGCGAAGGTCGCGAGGTCGCGAGGTTCCGTGGCCACGAAGGTCCGGTGATGGATATCGCCGCACTCGCCGATGCCGGCCAGTTCGTCAGCGGTGGAATCGATCACTCGATTCGGTCTTGGAAGTTCCCCAGCACGCTGCCGCAGCCGGGTGCCGAGATTCCGCAAGGCGCGCTCGCCGATGCAACGGATGTTCAAGATCTGTCGCCGCCAGAAATCGATCGTGAAGTCGGCAAAGATGACCCCTTCGACGCCGCGCGCCAGGCACTCATCGCGGGTGCGGGAACAACCGACATTCTTGACTTGATGAAGGGCGAGGAAAACGTCAAAGAAGATGTCAAGGAGAGTTTGACGCGCGTGTTGTCGATGGAGAAAAACAGCAAATCCGATGCTTCCGACCTATCCAAAGAGCGTCGGCGTTTGGCGGCGACTCAGCGGAAACTCGATCCGTCGGACCAGGGTCGCGTGATGGCGAGTTTCTCCGACGGGTTTAGCAATTTGACATTTGTCGGAAGCACCAACTTTCAGTTCGGCGACGACAAGCAATATCGCCCCGTTCACTTGTTGTTTGCCGATCGATTCTTGTACGCCGCGCGCACGGCGCTCGCCGATCGTCAGGTCCAGCATGACGAAGACGGCAACGAAATAAAAATTGACGAAGGTGACAACGGCGCTCTCCTTAGCTGGGACTATCGCTACTCGGGGTTGCAAGCCCATGCGTGGAGCGTTCGCGAGATGTATTTACGCGAGTTGTATCCGCTCAGCGATTCCGGTGGCGTCTTCACCGTGCCGCAGATGATGTTGTTTAGCCAAGACGGCAGTTCACGCCAACTCGCATCCGTCGCGAGCTGGGCTATCTCGCAAGGTGGGCCCTCCGAACGTCAGTACCTGGCCGTTGGCACCGCCGGCGCTCAACGATCCGAGGAAGCGATCTTGAAAATATTTGATGTCGCTGATTTCTCGCGTGAAAAGGTTTCACCCTATTCGCAGTACCGAAGTTTCGAGGGCGTTGTGACGGCCATGGCGTTCGCGAATCATTCGCCGACGATCGCTTTCAGCGTTCGAGAACGAGCGGTCCACCGTCTATTCATTGCCGACGCCGAAACGCTCAAGCTACAGAAGCTCGAAGAAGTCAATCACGACGAACCGTGGCTCAACTTAGCGGATACTTCCGTAGGCGTTTCGCGAAACGAAAGTGCCCCGCCAGGTCCGACTTCGATCACGTTCTCGCCCGACGATCGAAGCCTGATCGTTCATGGTAAGTACACCCAAGCATCGCATAAGCTCGCGACATGGCAATTGACTTGGTCCGAGTCCGGACAACTGCTGAGTTCCAAGAAAGGCTTGAAAGAATTGACGAACGAATCAGGGCCATTCTTCGTCGAGTCCAGCAGCCCGGCGATGCGATTCGTCGCGAAGCCCGGCGAAGAAAGCAACTTCCGCCGAATCCTCGTGCGGGTTCCCGAGGGATTCGCGTTGGTCAACATTTCATCCCAACGTGCCGAACAGAAAATCAACTACTTGGCCACTCAGCATGGAATCCCCGAGTACGCCGTCAGCCGTGATGGTCGTTGGATTGTGATGGGTGACGACAACGGTATGGCCTACATTTGGGACGTGCTCAAGGGAGATCGATACAGCCTGACGATCACGGACGCGACCGAGCAGCGGATGAAAGAAACTGACGCGAGACTGAAAGACCTTCGTGAACGCCCGGCTCACTCCGGGCCGATCGTCGGCGTGGCGATTTCCGAGCCAGATCCCGGTCGCGATTACCCCGCGTTTGTGGCCACGATTGGCGAAGAAAACAAACTGAAGGTTTGGGAGATGTTCCCGATCCTCGATCCCGAGACCGGTCTGAGGGCGAGGAATTGAGTGCGATGAGCACCGCAATCAACCCGTACGTCGATTGGCTCGAACTGCCACCTTCGGTCGCCCTTCCGAACCACTATCAGTTGCTCGGCGTCGAAGATTTCGAGTCTGACGAACGCGCCATCAAAGCTGCATACTATCGCCGCGTCGCCCGAGTGAGCATTCACCAGAGCGGCGTCAATGCGGAAATCTGCAAAGACGTTTTCGTTCGATTGGCCGAAGCAAAAGACTGCCTCGTCGATCCGGACGCGCGAACCAAATACGACGCAGCTCTTCGCAAAAAAGCAAGGGCCACCAAAGCGACGGCCCAGCTTGAACTTCGGGTCGACGAACCGATCACCTCCGACGTTCAATCTGCCAGCGTCGTTGCCCAACGGCGACTCGGCGAAATCTCCGGTGCGTCCGCTGGTTACATTGGAGACGCGGTTTCACCGCTGGCCGCTCGTGGCATCAAGCTTCCCTACCAGTCCAACCGCGCTCGCTCGCCCTTCGACATGATCTCGGTGATGAGATCGCCCGAAGAAATTCTCGCCGAAGTCGTCGAGTCGCGTGGCTTGACTGCGTACCAAGCCAAACGATTTGCGGAGAAGAACCCGGATGATTTGATCATCGGCCCCTACCTTCTCGAAGACGAACTTCGCCAGGGGAGCTGGGGACAAGTTTACAAGGCCTCCCGAGTCTCAACCGGTGAATCGGTTTCGCTGCGAATTTTGCCTGGGACGTTCAAGGACGAACTGACTTCCCTCAAGACCGCGCTTCGACGCGCGAAAGAGGTTCCTTCGCAGCGATTTCAGCGACCAATCGATTGTGCTGAAAAGCAGCATATCTATTTGGCGAGTCACTACATCGTCGGCGAAGATTTACGAAGCCTCGTCGAGCGGAAAGGCGCTTTGCAGCCCGCGCACGCCGTTTACTGTGTCGCACGCATCGTCGAAAACATGGCCGCCGCGCAGCAGGCCAAGCAATTGCACCTCGAACTGCGTCCGAGCAAAATCATTGTCAATCGAAGCGGCGAAGTGTTCATCCGCGACTTGGCAATTGCCAACACAGTCTCTCAGCGAAAACGGCATCAAGCCAATCCCGGTCAGATGGCTCAAGTGTTGCCGACCGAGCACCTGCACTTCTTGGCTCCCGAAGTCTTTTTGAGTGACTCGTTGCCGTCATTTCAATCCGATGTCTACAGCATCGGCTGCATCCTCTTCTATTTGCTGACCGGCAAGCATGTTTTTCCAGGCCACGACGCACTGCGAATCGTTGTGGCCCATCGCGAAACGAGCGTGCCGAGTTTGTTGAATCAAGATGCCTCGTTGCCAGATCTGCTAGATCAATGTTTTCGACGCATGTTGTCGAAGAAGGCCGGCAATCGATTTAGCAGCTACTCTCAACTGCACCAAGTGCTTAAACAGGTTTACACCCAGCTCGGGGTGAGTGCCGTTTCAGCAAAAGTGCTTTGGAAGGATGTCGAGGAATTCTCACCTCTCGATTCCGCACCGCAAATCAAGGTTCGACGTTTCCGTGTCGGGCGACTTGCGATTGCCGCTGTTGGCGTCTTTGCGTTGACGATGGCGGGCGCGTGGGGCGCCAGCCAATTTGCCGCGAAGAAAGAAATTCCTTCGCCGGCCGTCATCGAGAATCAACCCGAATCCCCACGCGGTCCCGAAGTGTTGCGATCCGGCATCGACACCGTACCAGAAGTCGAAGCGATCGACTCATTCGAAATTCGCTGACCATGATACGCTCCATCAACGATCAACATTCACTCATGTCGTCCGACGCAAAAACCTTCGTCATCGTTCCGGCTTACAACGAGTCAACTCGGCTCGGTAAAACGCTGCATTCACTCTGCGATCATCCGATCGCAGCGGGTATCCAGATTGTCGTTGTCGACGATGGTTCCAAAGATGATACGTCCGTCGTCGCCTCAGGTTATCCGGTTTGGGTTTTGCGTCATCCGATCAATTGCGGCCAGGGCGCGTCACTGCGAACGGGGATCGATTTCGCACTCTCAAAAAATGCGGTCAACATCGTGACGTTCGATGCCGACGGCCAGCACAGTCCCGAAGATATCAACCGTCTGCTCGAACCGATCGGCAGCGGCGAGTTTGATGTGGTCCTGGGCTCACGATTTTTGGGCCAGACATTCGGAATGCCAAAGATGCGATTCTTGATGCTCAAAACCGCAGTTTTTCTTACACGACTGACCAGCCGTCTGAACATTACCGACGTTCACAACGGACTTCGCGCGATGACATCCGCCGCCGCCGCCGAGCTTCGAATCGAACAGCCGCGTATGGCTCACGCATCGGAAATTCTCGGAAAGCTCGGCAAGTCGAACCTTCGATTCTGTGAGGTTCCCGTGACAATTCGTTACACACCCGAAAGCCTCGCCAAGGGGCAAACGACCTGGGACGCGATGCGAATCGGAAGCCAGGTTCTGCTAGGCAAGTTCGTTTCATGAATACTTTTCAAGTCATATTGTTGCCGTTGCTCGCGTTGATGGCGGCGCGCGATCTTCACGGGGTCTTCACCGGGCGAGGAAACCCCGTCGCGCGACTCGTTCGTATACTCTGCTGGACCGTCGCTGCAGGACTGATCGCCTTTCCCGAAACATCAAGCGTCTTGGCAACGATGATGGGTATCGGTCGGGGCGCCGACTTGGTGATGTACCTGTTCATGCTGGCCGCGCCGATCGCTTGGTTCCACCTGCAAACCCAAAACCACGCCTTGGAACGCAAGTTAGTCAAACTTGCCCGCGCCGAAGCGATGCGTTCACCGCTTCATGATCCGCAACAGTGATCGTTCGCTGATGCAGCGACCGGGTTCCGGCTCACTTTACAACTGCTACCATCTCAATTCAGGGTGTCACCCAAGTGGACGAAGTCCGCGCCGACGACCCTAGTTGTTTGTCGATTACGTTTGCCCGCAACACTCAACCATCCGATCGCTCAACAGCTTTCGGGTTTCCTAACCGCGTCGGCATGGTCAACCATTCGGAACGGGTGGTCCGCTGCGCTGGTTGTGTTGCTCATGATCCTGTACTGGCCATCGCTCAGCGGCCCGTACCTGTTCGATGACATTGATAACATCGTCACCAACGAAGTGATCGAGACTTTCCCGCCCAACTTGTCTTGGCACCGCGCCGAATCCCGTCCCCTGGTGATGCTGTCCTTCGCGATCGAAAATGGGTTCTTCGGCAAATGGCCCGCGGCAAGCCGTTTCGTGAATGTTCTGGTCCACGCGATCGCCGCAACACTTTTCGCCGAACTGATCTTCCGTCTCGCCAAAGATCGTTGGCCATCGAAAACGGTCGCGTTCTGTGCGCTGGCGATCGCGACGCTGTGGGCGGTCCATCCCCTGCAAACGCAATCGGTTGCCTATATCGTCCAACGCAGCGAGTCGCTGATGGGTTTGTTTTTCTTCGCGTTCTTGCTCGCGATCGTTCTGCACGATCGTACCTGCCAACGGAAATGGCTCATCATCGGTTTAATCTTTTTTCTAGCCGGCCTCTGGTCTAAGACGATCATGGTCTCCGCGCTCGCCGTCGGGCCGCTGATGGATCGGGCTTGGTTAAGCGATTCGTGGAAACAAGTTTTCGCAAAGCGATCCTCGCTGTACTTGCCGCCCGTCGCTGCCGCCGCAATCGCCATCACCACCCTGATCCCCGGGTTGTTGCGAGGGGACGCGAACGTCGGATTCGGCGGCGATGCCCCACCGGCGTTACCCTACCTCGCCGCGCAGGCGAAAGTCATTCCCACCTATCTTGCGATGGCGATCGTCCCGACCGGACTGAACATCGATCACGGCCTGACCGTGCCGCGGCGATGGACCGACAACGCATTCTGGATGATCGCGATGGCGGTCGTCGCGCTTGCCGGTGTCGCATCATGTGCAGCGGCACGCTGGAAGTTCGGTTTCTTTCTCCTCAGTCCACTCTTGGTTCTGGCGCCGACCTCGTCATTGATCCCCACGGCCGATCTGATGGTCGAACATCGAATGTATGTGCCGCTGGCGTTTTCGTTGGCAGGGCTTTTCGCGATCGCAATCGAACTCCAACACCCGATAGCGATCCCGAAACGCGTCAAACTCGTTTCCGCAGCGGGTCTCGTCGCGGTCGGAACTTTGTTCTGCTTGCTCACCTGGGATAGAGCCAGCGACTATCAATCCGGCTCGCGGTTGTGGATCGCTTCGGTGCGTCAAAATCCCGGCAACCCTCGCGCGAGCCAGAACCTGACCAGCGCCGCCCGCGAAGAAGGCCGCGAATCCGAACTGCTCGATTGGTTCGCCGCGTTGTTGACCCCGGCAATCGCCAACGGCCAACCGACAGCGGTGCTGCTCGGGCGAATCGGTGAGGAACTGGTCAAACGGGGTGAGGCGAGCCGAGCGATCGCTCCGCTGCAGCGGGCAATCGCCGAGGACCCACCGATCGCAATGTTTAACGAGCGATTCGTCAGTCCGAGTCAAAAACAGGAACTCGCTGCTCACCACGTCAACTACGGCATCGCACTGATGCAAACCGATCGGATGCCCGAAGCGGCGGACCAACTGTCCCGTGCTTTCACGATCTCCGACACTTCGCCTGACGCCCGCGCTATCGCCGGTGATCTGCAACTGCGACTGGGTGAACTGGACAAGGCTGTCGAGCATTTTCAGCGGGCTTTGGAATTGCGTCCCCAATGGCCCGACGTCAAACGCGAACTCCAGCGCATCCGCGAACTCTCAAAGTATCGCGACGACCATCCCACGGTCGCCAAGGATTCCGCGAGATGAGTGTGTCGACATCCGAACCCCGCGCGGAAAACGAATTGTCGGATCCAAAAATCGCGGCTGAACCGACCCACTCCCCTCAACTTCCGATACGCTGGTACGGCCCCAGCCCGGCATGGCGACTGATCGATTTGCCGGAATTGTGGCGGTACCGCGAACTCATCTGGGCATTCGGTTTTCGTGACTTGAAAGTTCGCTATCGACAGGCTGTCATCGGAATCGCCTGGGCCATCATCCAACCGCTTTTCACCGTCATCGTGTTTGGCGTCTTGATTTCACTCCTCAATGGCACCGCGTCGGACGGCGATGTCCCCTACGCGGTCACCAGCCTTTGCGGATTGGTCCCCTGGCAGTTCTTCGCCGCCGCCGTTTCTCAGGCGACACTTTCAATCGCGCTGAACAATCAACTGATCAAGAAAGTCTATTTCCCGCGAGTCATCTTACCGCTATCGGCGTTCGTGCCCGCGATGGTCGATTTCTTGGTAGCGCTGGCGATGCTGGGCGTTATGATGCTCTACTTCGGAATTTTGCCCGGCTGGCAAATCATTTTGCTTCCGGTCCTGTTCGCCATGACGGCAATCACCGCCGCCGCTTTTGCCCTATGGTTCTCGGCGCTCAACGGGATATACCGCGACGTGCAGTTCGCCGTACCGTTCATGCTGCAACTGGGAATGATCATCTGCCCGGTCGTCTATGAAACCGGCGCGGTGATCCCCGAAAAGTGGCAGTCTCTGTACTACCTCAATCCGATGGCGGGACTGCTGCAGTGCTACCGCAGCGTGCTATTGGGTTCGCCCTGGCCGTCGCTGACATCGCTCACAGTATCGTTTCTGATGGTGATCGTGATCGCCATCACCGGCGCCGCCTACTTCCGGCGCATGGAACGTCATTTCGCGGACCTTAGCTAGGTGTCCCCAATAATATCTCGGCCGCGATTCATTCAGAGCCGAGACGGCAGCATGGTGCTACTAATCTCCTTGATGATCGGAATCCTAGCACTCGCACTCCGTTACGACGTTTCCGCTCGCATGGCTGTCGGCGGCCATCCTGACGAAGAGATAATCGGAATACTGGCCGCAGAGTCGGTGCGAACCGGTTCGCTGACCGCCAATTGGGAAGGCTTTGATCGATGGTGGAGCCGACCAACATACCAGTTCTCACCCTACACTTTGATGCAGCAATCTCTGAGTATCATCGCTGACCGACTGGGTTTGCTCGAAAATACCATCCTCAATCAAATCTACTTCGCACGCCACGTCAACAATGTACTTGGAGCCTTGACGGTGATAGTCGTGTTTTGGTCGGCCTACGAACTTTCCGCGTCGATCTTCGCCAGCACACTCGCTGGCTTAGTACTGTGCGTCGGATTC
Source organism: Rubripirellula sp. (assembly GCA_041740415.1). Classification (GTDB taxonomy): domain Bacteria; phylum Planctomycetota; class Planctomycetia; order Pirellulales; family Pirellulaceae; genus Rubripirellula. The sequence goes on along the minus strand of JBGSLZ010000001.1, from coordinate 36,578 downwards.
TTGCATGTTCAAGACACAAGCTACGCAAGAGTCGAAGCACTCCTTTCGCTGCTAGTTGCCATAACCATTTACTCCTTGATTCGGGCAAGAAAACAGAATTCTTGCTTGCGGTGGAGTCTTGTCGCAGGCTTTATAGCTGGAATCGCCCTAGCAACTAAGTACAACTCGGTGCCACTTCTAGCCGCGACGTTCGTGGCAACAGCTTATTCCGCTGAACAGGGTCCCACGTCAAGCTTCCTCCGATTGAAACGGCTATCGCTAATAGCCGGCGTCATTGGTCTTGGATTCTTGTTCGGAACACCCCAAATCCTTGCGAATCCAAATCCTATGGTCGAGGGGCTTCAATACGAGGCGAATCACTACTCATCCGGGCACGTACCGCATCAGGCGTTCGATTTTTGGGACAACAACGTTTTCTATCTCGTGACCTACATGAGTTGTCTGGGACTTGGCTATGTTCCTTGCTTGCTTGTTCTTCTATTCTTTTTTGAATCCTTGAAGCCAAGCTATCAGAGATATCGACTGATCGCTTTCTATCTCGCTATTGCTATCGGACTCGCATTGCTGCCAAAAGTTCGATTTGAACGGAATTATGAAGTTTTTTACTGCGTCGCAGCGATTGCCACCGGCTTGGCTGGACGCAACCTAATTCGATACTTCGGATCTGACTGGAAGCGCCGAACCGTCTTTCTCGCTCAGATCCTTCTAACGATCGCGATCGTGACTCAGTCAGCGGTCGCCATTTCACGTTTTCGATCCATTATTTCGGCCTCCGTGTCGCCTTATTTATTGACTGACTCGATTCTGCTCGCAAATCCGAATCAGTCGATTTACTACTCAATGCACGATGGTCTCCCAGATGAGCCTGTACTTCCCTACGTGGTGATTCTCGCTGGCTTCGGCGATCATTTTTCTGAAGCACACGAAGAAGCATGGCTGGCAAGATACGCTGAATACACAAAGAAACGGATTCAGTCACCCTGGCGGCTTTCGGGCTACCCCTTTTCAACCGTCGATGTCTACCACGGGCCAACGAAAATTATCATCTGCAAGTCCCCTCGTTAAAGTCTGACCATTTTTTGCCTGATCCCGCAATCATCGTCGAAAACCTCAGTAAGCGTTACCGCATCAACAGCGGCGGTGGTCCGGCCTACCATCGTCTCAGCGAAGCCGCCGCGGGCATCCCGCAAGCGATCTGGCATGCCGCCCGCAACGTATTTCCAGCCAGCTCCCGGCTTAACGACTCTGTCTCTGATAGCCTGTCACCTGACACCTGTCACCTGACACCTGCCCAAGACTTCTGGGCCTTAAAAGATGTCTCGTTCGAGGTCCAGCCGGGTGAAGTCGTCGGCATTATCGGTCGCAATGGAGCGGGCAAGAGCACTTTGCTGAAAATCCTTTCGCGAATCACCGAACCCACGAGTGGCCGTTTCGGAGTTCGTGGCCGCGTAGCAAGTCTCCTCGAAGTCGGCACGGGCTTTCATCCGGAACTCACGGGACGAGAAAACATCTACGTCAGCGGCGTAACGTTGGGAATGACGCGAGCCGAAATCAAAAAACGATTCGACGAAATCGTCGACTTCTCAGGAGTCGAAAAATTCCTCGATACCCCGGTGAAACACTATTCCAGCGGAATGCAAGTCCGCCTCGGCTTCGCCGTCGCCGCCCACCTCGAAAGCGAAGTACTGATCATCGACGAAGTCTTGGCGGTGGGTGACGCAGACTTTCAAAAGAAGTGCTTAGGCAAAATAAGCATGATCGCCGAGCATGGACGAACGGTGCTTTTTGTCAGCCATAACATGGACGCAATACGCAGACTCTGCCGTTCGGTCATACACGTCCAAGGCGGACAATGCTCACAACCGACCGTCGATCTAGAAGGAGAAATCAGTAGATACTTTGGTATACGAACTGACTCTTCATCGAAAACGCTTGTGCCGCCGATTGAACTAACGTCACTGCGAAATCCATGGTTTTCTCCGACTGACTTTCGACTCATTGACCAAGAATCTCATCTGATCACTCAACCAACGAGCAATGACTCCGTGATCATGGTGGAAATATCAGGTACGATCTCACGAGTAGCTGAAGACTTTACCGTGGGCTTTCTACTTTCGGGTTCCGACGGGAATCAATTGTTTTGGTCTTGCATCACTGACCAAGAGCGTTCCAAATGGACTCAATGGCATTGTGGAGAATGGAAATTACAAACGCGAATACCGTCGCGACTACTCAACGAAGGATCTTATAGAATCGAACTTGCCATTAAGTCACCAGGCAATGAATGGGTTTCACGTCCACAACAAAATGCTCCAACTATTCACTTGGAGATTCAGGGTGGCCTGAGCGATTCGCCTAGATGGTTTGCAAAGCGGACAGGTCTACTTGCTCCCGTGTTGAGCTGGACCGCACAGCCAATGACCGCAAATTGAGTTCTGCTTCTTATGAGTAAAACTTCAACCGAAGATATGCGCTGCCAAGCGACGAGGGAATCTGAACAATTCTCTGACGCAACAAGCGATTTCAAACCGGACTCGATTCAGTTCATCCGACAGGTTTTGAATTGTGAAATTCGAGCTATCGAATTGCTGTCCAAGTCGCTTGGCTCGGAAGTTTGCGAATTTGCAAATGCTATGATTGCTTGCAATGGCCGCATCGTTGTTTTAGGCGTCGGCAAGTCCGGGATCATCGGGATGAAATTTGCCGGAATACTCGCGAGTATCGGATGTCCTGCATACTTCATGCACGCAACCGAAGCGGTGCATGGCGATATTGGCTCTCTGAAATTTGGGGACGTTCTGATTGCATTGTCCATGAGCGGCGAAACGACCGAGACCGTGGACGCAGCTTTCGCAGCAACCAAGTTGGGTGCATCGCTTTTGGTGATCACAGGAAATCCGAACTCAACGCTTGCCTCATTCGCCTCCTGCGTGCTTTCCATTCCCGTTCAATCAGAAGCAGATGCGTTCAACATCATTCCCACCGCAAGCACAACGGCGATGCTTGCCTTGTCAGATGGAATTGCCCTCCTCCTGTCGCACCGAAAGAAGACATCCGCCGAAGAGTTGTCTCGCTTTCATCCTGCCGGTTCGATCGGTCGTCGCTTACTGATGAAGGTGGATGTTCTCATGAAATGCGACGAGGATATTCCACGTGTTAGCCAATACCAATCTGTCGAGATCGCCGTACGTACGATGACCGCTGGCAAGCTGGGCATCGTTCTAGTCTCAACTCCTGAAAATGAACTTCTCGGCATTTTTACAGACGGTGATCTGCGGCGACTGGTTGACGCCGACATTAAATGGCTTCAGAAGGATATCCGCGATGTGATGACACCGAATCCGGTTACCGTTGAAGAGACCATCAGCGCCATTTCTTGCTTACAGATAATGACGCGACGCAAAATCTCTGCCATGCCGGTCATTGATGAACTGAAAAAGATCGTCGGAATCATTCATCTGCATCAATTAATCGATGCTGGTATCGGCTAGTTTAACAAAATCGAATGAGCATGTTATCAAAACTCTCTCGGACTATGAATCGTTGGAGATTCCGATTCTCCGATAGCAACTTTGTTGACTTTCCGAAGTATCGCGAGCACGGTGGATATCACTGGCTCAGCTATGAAACCGACGAAGTTTACCGAAATCTAGTTAACTTTATATGTTCGGTTCCTGAGAGACCGTCATCTATTTTGGACATTGGTTGTGGTGACGGTGTTTATGTCGGCGCACTGGCCTTGAAGGGGCACAGAGTTCACGGTATCGACGGCGACTACGACGCAACAGTCATTGCGAAGGCAGAACTCAAGTCGCGAAATATTACTAACACTCGAATCTCTCACGGACCTATCACAATCCTCCGAAATGATGTCTCACTGAAATCTCATTTCGACTTGACATACTCGATGGATGTCATTGAGCACCTCCCGGATCCCGTTCAGCTCATTGAAACAGCGGTTTGGTGCACGAAGGCGACTGGCAAAGTTTGCATTGGCACGCCTCTATTTCGCGACACAGCAAGCGTTTCGCCTTATCACGTAAGAGAGTACACCGAAGACGAATTTCGAGAAATTTTGTCTCCGCTCGTCGAAAATCTGAGTATCGCTAAGCTCCCAGTACGTCGCGAGAAAGGTATCGTGATCGAATCAGGCTATATCGTCGCCTTAGGGACGCCTCGTGCAGTAGATTCCGGTCCGACGAATTGACCAGTTCAAACAAATTGATCCATTGTGTTTTTTAAGAAGCGAAGAAAGCGGGCGATCGCTCCGTTCTCGGGATATCAAGAAGGTCAGTTATCGATTCCTCGGATTGACTCGCTATCCGACGAAGATCTGAGTCGAGTCAACGGACTACTGCCATGGAATTCGTTTGTAGTTGACGGCCGGGGAAGACGATTCGGCGATTGGACAAATGCGGAAAAGCGAGAGTCACCGCAGATGGTCCCCGACCGTCGCATCGAACTGCTCAACCAACGGTTCCCGCTTTCGACACGAACCGTACTCGAAGTTGGATGTTTCGAGGGCATTCATACCGTTGCTTTGGCGAGATTGGCAAAGCACGTCATCGCTGTGGACGCCCGTGTTGAACATCTGCTTAAAACACTTGTACGATGTTGGGCTTTTCAGTGTGAAGTAAGAATCGAGCACTGGAACGTCGAGTTTGCACCTTCTACTGCGCTCCAAACTGAATGCGATATTCTGCATCACGTCGGCGTCCTCTACCATCTTCCGGACCCTGAGGGGCATCTCCGAATGATTGCCAAGTATGTTCGGGAGGCCGTAATGCTCGACACGCACGTGTCGACATACACCCTTGCCGAATCGGTTGAAGAACGCGGCGCGATAACCTACCCCGAGCACGGCAGAGAATCGCCATTTGCGGGCATGTCCGCCAATGCGAAATGGCTGCCCGAAACGAAAATCGTGTCGATACTTCGCGATGTCGGTTTCGCGACGATTGAGATCGTAGAGCGACGCCAGGAGCGAAATGGCCCACGAATACTTTTATTGGCGAGCCGTTAATTGATCGCGAGTCAACGTGATTGAGCTCACCGAATGGTGGAGTCGATGTGGACAGGAGTTGCGCGGCGAGTGGATTGTTCTTGGTAAAGGTCCCACTTTAGCGGATTACAGCCCGAGCAGTTGCATTTTTCGTACTTTCGGGCTGAACCATGTAGTTCAAAAAAATCGAGTTGATGTCGCGCATGCAATCGATCTCGAAGTCATCGAGGATTGCGAAAAAGAGATTGAATCAAATTGCAAAGTTTTACTCATGCCCTACGTCCCGAACGTTCGTTCGAGATCGGGAAATCTCGGCCTGCACGAGTACTTCGGTGTCCTTCCCGTGCTCGAGCGATTAAGCCGCGAGAGTCGCCTCGTCTGGTATTCTCTCCAAGTCGGCGATGTCGTTCGTTCGCATCCGAGTACCGAGAGTCCATCGATTTCGGTGCGATACTTTAGTAGCGAGGCAGCTTTTGGAATTTTGGGCGCTCTCGGCGTACGGAAAGTTCATAGTCTTGGTATCGACGGCGGCGCCAGCTATAGCAAATCGCTCCATTCTCTCGAAGGCAAGACCCTTTTGAATAATGGAAGAGAAAACTTTGACAGCCAGTTCGCGGAAATCGATCGAATCGTAAAGCAATTCAATATGGACTACAGACCCATGACGAAGCCAATGAGAATCTTCATAGGGACCGATGACTCACAAATTTTGGCTGCGAAGACACTTGAACACTCGATTCGAAAGCATGCGACTCGCCCTGTTCAGGTAATTCATATGCGTAATTTGCATTATCCAAAGATCACGAACCCCAATGTAAAACTCGGCACAAGCTTTTCGCTCGCTAGGTTCAAAATCCCTGAACTTGCTGGGTTTGAAGGGCGTGCGATGTATTGCGACGCCGACATGCAAGTATTCGGCGATATATCTGAACTTTGGGAACTGCCGTTTGAATCTCAATCCGTCTTGTGTACGAGACAAGATTACGTTCCGGACGCATGGAAAGGTAACCCTGCATTTTCACCTGGGCGTCAAATGTCGGTGATGCTATTGGATTGCGACCGCCTGAAATGGGATATAGACAAGATCGTTTCTGACCTCAATGCTGCAACATACACATATAAGCAGTTGATGACCGATCTGTGTATTGTTCCGGAAGCTGGGATTCGCGATGACCTCGATCCTGGGTGGAATTGCCTCGAGTACTACGATCCCGAGACGACTAAGTTGCTCCACTACACGAATGTGCCCACCCAACCATGGAAGAGTGACCGAAACCCTTTACGGAACGTTTGGTTGAATGGTTTTCGAGAAGCAGCTGATACGGGATTCATTGGACTGGAGGAGGTTGCGGAGGCAGTTGTTGGCGGCCACGTCTTGGTGGATCTATTGAAGATCGCCGAGGAGTGTCATACGCGGGTGACGGGCGAGGAGGACGATGCAAGCGAAGGCCAATTGAAGGCGGCGCGAGCTAATCTGTGGGATGCTATCCATCGCTATTCGGAGGCCGAGCAAGAGCTCAACTTCATTAAGAGCACTTTCGCTTACCGTGTCTATGCCGCCACGAAGCGACGCGTGTCTTCATTCACCACTCAAAAATCTTGATGGTGACTGTCTCGGTCGCAATGGCCACTTACAATGGTGGTACGTATGTGAGACAGCAGTTAGAAAGCATTGCGTCCCAAACGTTGCTTCCCAATGAACTGCTGATCGGCGACGACGGATCGACAGACCAAACTCTGGAGATTGTTGAACAATTCCGACGCGAATCGAACCTCGCAATTAGCTTGATTCGCAATCCAAAGAATCTCGGCTCCACGCTCAACTTCGAGTCTCTTCTGCATCGCGCGAAGGGGGACATTGTGTTTCTTGCCGATCAGGACGACGTTTGGCGCAATGACAAAGTCGAGCGACTGACTGAACTGCTTTTTCGCCATCCGAAAGCTGCGTTTGCTTTCAGTGACGCGAGGTTAGTGAGTGCGGACGGCGAACCGCGCAGAATGAACCTTTGGTCGAGTATTCATTTCGCTCCGAAGTCCACATTGCTCCCTCCGCCTGACTTGTTTCGTATTCTTGTTCAGCGAAACGTCGTCACTGGGGCGACAATGGCCATTCGGCGCGAAGCAATCGAGCTCGTGCCCTCGTTTCCCTCTGAATGGGTACACGATGCGTGGATTTCGAGCATTCTAAGCTACTCGCACTCAGCGATTGCCTGTTTCGATCCGTTGATCGATTACCGCATCCATTCTCAGCAACAACTCGGGCTAGGTGGAACTCATTTTTCGTATTGGGATCTATTGCGTGGGCGGTATGCAGATTCAGTCAGCAAAGAGTTGCGGCGCATAGTCGATGCATCGAATTTGATCTCCAATGCCACAACAATCAACCGACCCGGCGATCAAGTGGCTTGTGAAAAGTCGATGAATGTCTTGAAGCAGATTCGAGATCACTGCCTGCGTCGAATCGGCGTTCGATGTAATTCAGACGCCCGATTCTTGGATTTGATCTCGGAGTTGGCGACGGGTCGCTACCAATCGTTTAGTTTTGGGATCGGCTCCGCTTTTCGCGACTTATTCCGTCTCTAGCCCTTGACACGAAGCCATTTTCGTGTACTTGGGATAATGTGGGAGGGGACGAAGGTGCTTTATACAGTCCGTGAACTCATTCGTTGCCGTCGTCGTTCTTTATCGCTGCACCCAGAGTGCGAGCGTGGGGCTTCAGACGCTTCTTCTTGCGGCGAAGGCTTGCGACGATGCGGATGTCACTATCCTTGTCTGGGATAACTCGCCCGATAGTGACAGGGATGTTCATCCTAGTGACACATTTTCGACGGATCGATCGAATGTGCGGATTCTGAACTCGTTTCATCCCGATAATCCCGGTTTGTCCGTTGCTTACAACGGTGCACATTCGCTGGCCAGGGACTGCGGTGCCGAGTGGCTGATCACTCTCGATCAGGACACAGCGTTGCCGATTACCTTCTTTGAAACGCTGTTCTCGTGCCTAGGCAGCAATGAGTTTACCAATGTTGCTGCAATCGCGCCGCGTGTTCTTGAAGGGACCACGATCTGTTCGCCGGTACGGTTCGTGATGGGCGTTCCGTTGGGCTGGTTTCCGGTTCGCAGATTCGGCGTTTCGAGGAGGCCAATCTCAGCGATCAATTCCGGGCTTGCGGTTAGAAGATCGTTTCTTGATTCGATCGGCGGATATTCAACTGCTTACAGGATCGATGGTGTCGACCATTGGCTCTGTCGCACAATCTACCAGCATGGACAAACGATCCTTGTGGTCGACGTTGAACTCCAGCACGAACTATCGGTCAATCGTCTGTCGGAGCGCGTGAGCCTTGGTCGTTACGAAAGTATTTTGTCATCGCAAAGACAATTCTTGCTCACCGATCGAAGGCGGTTTCCTCGATGGATTGCATCCGTCTTGATGCCGCTTCACGCTCTGAAAGTGCTGATTCGAGTAAGGGACAAGCGATTTTTTCGCGTTGCAGTGCGAGAATGGATTTTAGTTCTCGCGGGTCGGCTACCATCCTAATGAAGCTTTCCGTTGCAATGGCGACCTACCGCGGTGCCCCGTTCCTCTCAAAACAGATCCAGTCGATCTTGGATCAAGACTCTCCTGCAGACGAAATTGTTGTATCGGACGATGCATCCTCGGATCAGACATTCGCGATCGCAAAGTCGTTCGCAAATACGTCGAGCAGAGTTGTCGCCAGTCTACAGAATATCAATGTTGGCACAATTTCAAACTTTGAGGCAGCGATTCGAAAGGCCACCGGGGATGTGATCGTCTTGTCAGATCAAGATGACGTTTGGCATCGCGGCAAATTATCGCGAATTCGTGAGGCGTTCGAGTCGGATCGTGAGTTGGGTCTTGCCTTCAGCGACGCGAGGCTGATTGACCGAATCGGCGCCGATCTTGGAACGACACTATGGAGCGCCGTACGCATGTCCGCTTGGGAACGGGATCAACTCCGTTCGAGTCACGCATTTGATCTGCTGCTACGACGATTTCTGGTTACGGGCGCGACGATGGCGTTTCGGCGGACTCATTTGGATGCGTTGTTGCCGTTTTCAAAAGATCTTTTGCATGATGCTTGGATTTCGTTGGTGTTATCATCGATCAGTCGAATTGGCGTCATCGACGAGCCGCTGATGGATTATCGTCAGCATGATGGGCAACAGGTCGGCGAGCGCGATAAGATGCGTTCGCTTGCGACACAATTTCAAGCGGCCCGCAAAATGGATGCTGATTACTTTGCAAAACAATTGCGAGCCTTCACCGATGTTCGTGATCGGGTCATGTCGATGCAGAGCCAGTGGGTTCATCCGGGCATCGGGGAGCTTATCGAGCAGAAGGTTCGGCACTGTGCTGCTCGGGTTGCGATCCGTGATAATCGACCGACTAGCCTACCCCGATTGGCCACCGAAGCGGTCTCGGGGCGATATGGTCAATTCAGCTACGGATGGAAATCGATTGCTCAAGACCTATTCTTGTAGTCTATGAATGATGTTGATGAGCACCTCCTGCTACTCTCGATCATCATCCCGGCTCGGGATGAGGCGGGGTGCATTGCTTCGACGGTGGAGCACTTGCATTTGGAGTTGTCGCTTAAGAACGTACCGCACCAGATCGTCGTCGTGGATGACGGCAGCATCGATGAGACTTGGCAAATTCTCGACCGATTGAAAGATCGGATTCACGAACTTCGCCCCATCCAAAATCTTGGTCAGCACGGTTTCGGACGCGCGATCGTTGAAGGCATCCAGCACAGTGACGGCGACGCGATCGTGATCATGATGGCGGATGAATCGGATGATTGCCGCGACGTAGTACGGTACTGGGAATTACTGAACGAGGGATGGGACTGCGTCTTCGGAAGTCGGTTCATGAAGGGCGGCGGCGTGATCGATTATCCGTGGATCAAGCTGCGACTTAACCGCATGGCGAATTGGTTCATCAAAATCTTGTTTCGGATCAAGCTCAACGATACGACCAATGCGTTCAAGGCTTATCGGCGAACAGCCATTGACGGTTGCCGCCCGTTTCTTTCGCCGCATTTCAACCTGACTGTGGAACTACCGCTCAAGGCGATTGTTCGGGGATACTCTTGGACGACGATGCCGATCACGTGGCGAAATCGTCGGACGGGATTGGCTAAGTTGAAAATCACGGAGATGGGCAGCCGCTATTTTTTCATCGTCGCCTACGTTTGGCTGGAACGCTACTTCAGCCGAGGTGACTATCTGAAAACGCCGTCGCATGATCGTGAAGTCGAAAGTTCCGTTTCTGATGGGACGTAAAAGCGGTGCGAAGAAGCATGAGCTACATGCCGACAATCCCGAAGTCCGCCTATCTCTCTATCGGTTGATACCGAGTCTGCTGGTTTTCTGTTATTCCGTCTGGTTTTCGTACGCGCATGCAAGCTTGCTGCCTTACGGAGATGAATACGAACTCGTCCCCGTGATGACGGGTGAACGAGTGTTTGATATCGAGTATTTGTTTTCGCAACACAATGAGCACCGAATTCCGATCTCGCGTGGACTCCTGCACTCGGTATTGCCGTTGTTCGGATACGATTTTCGGTTCGCCGCATCGGCTGTTCCGGTGGTCGTCGGCTCTGGGCTAGCGATCTTGCTCGGCGCGATCGGCTTGACGCGTGGTGAGTTTCGCTGGAGCGACAATGCGGCATCGCTGATGCTGTTGAACCCGGGACACGCAGAGAACTTTCTTTGGGGATTTCAGCTTCAGTATGCTTCGAACCTGTTTTTGTTATTCGCTTTTCTGGCCTGCATCACACTGATCGATAGGATGCCCCAGCGAACGGGACTGCTGCTCTTTTTCGCGGGACTCAGCTTGCTGTTGTTACCGGGGACCGGCGCGAACGGATGGATCATGTCCGTGTGCTTGTGGCCCGCGTTGGGCCTGACGTTCTATCGATCAAGAGGCTGTGTGCGACGGTGGGGATTCGCGTTGACCGCCCTTGGAATTGCCACGTCGATGGCATACTACGCTTCCCTCGCGTCTGTTGAAGGTCGAACGGAAAGCTCTGCGAATTTCTTGGAATCCATGGTCGCTTTTTTGGCGATTTTCGCAGGGCCGGTGTCCGCTGAACATTGGAAACTCGTTGGCTCCATCATCGCCGCGCTATTGACGGTGACGTTGATTTGGCTGGCGAAAAATCATTGGCGTTATCGCGACGTGAGGTCGGTGATCGCGGCGACCGTTGTCGCGTGTGGATTGATCTATGCGGTCGCAGCGGCACGCTACCGAGTCGTGCATGATCCGACCGAGGCATTTCAAGTTCGCTACTTCTTGTTGGTAATCACCGGGCCAGTCGCCGTTTGGTGGTACGCGAGTTTGAGAAGCGATGTTGCCGCGAACCGAATAACGTACGCCGCGTTTGCCATCGCAATTGGGTTGTATGCGGGAAATTGGCAGTCGGGTCACGCTTATGCGAGCGACTACCACGCTAGGCGAACGGATTTGATGCGTGATCTTGATTCAGGGACGCCGCTTCGACTTTTATCCGAACGGTACTACGGGCATCCGTTCGGGCTTTACAATCCCAGTCCGGAAGTTCTGTACCAGCGACTCGAATCGATGCGAAGAGAGGGAATGGGCGCGATCGCGGCAGCCACCATATCGCCGAAGTGCCGACGGCTGACCGAAGACGGAAAAACACTCGTGTACGATAGTCAAACTGGTTTATTCTCTGTTTCACCGATGCAACCGTTGCATGGTATCTGTTGGACATGGGCGGTCGACGGTGCAGCCAGCGATCCGCGATCGTTCTTGGCTGTTTGGAACCCGGGAGCACCTGATTCGGAACCGACGCGATTCCTGGGTGTACCGGATCGATCGTTTCGTCGACAATCGTTGACCGTTGGCAACGTCGTGAAGCAATTTGCGTTTGGCACGCTATCGGAGTCCACTCGGTTGGCAGTCGACGACGTTGTCGTGTATGTGGTCGCGGAAGAAGTGGATCAATGAAGACTCTTTTGATATCTGGCGTTTGCGGATTCGTCGGCTCGTCACTGGCGCTTCGATTTCGAGAAACCTATCCGTCGTCCGATTTGAAGATCATCGGCTTCGACAATCTGTCTCGCCCGGGCGCATGGACGAACATCGATCGGCTGAAGCAGGCCGACGTACAGTTTCACCACGCAGACGTTCGAAGCGTTACCGACTTATCCGCGATTTCTGATTTCGACTGGGTCATTGATGCGGCGGCGAATCCTTCCGTTCTCGCCGGAACGGCTGGGCAATCGAGTTCTCGCGTTCTGATGGAGACGAATTTAGTCGGAACCATCAATCTGCTCGAGATGTGCAAACGTCAACAAGCAGGCATGATCCTGCTCAGCACCAGTCGCGTCTATTGCCTCGAAGACCTCTGTAGCTTGAGCTTGGAAGTCGACGATAACGCTTTCGTTTACGCTGCGAAGCAAGCGATTGCACCGGAGATGAAGTTGAGCGACGTTTCGACAAAAGGCGTTTCAAAAAAGGGAGTCGATGAATCGTTTTCGACGCGGCCGCCGGTGTCCTTGTACGGCGCATCCAAGCTGGCGTCGGAACAATTGGCGATCGAGTACTCGCTCGCCTTCGATTTTCCGGTTTGGATCAATCGGTGCGGTGTTTTGGCGGGTGCCGGACAGTTCGGAAAGCCGGACCAGGGAGTTTTTGCCTTTTGGATTCACAGTTGGCGTGAGCAAAAGCCGCTTCGTTACATCGGTTTCGAGGGCAGCGGTTTTCAGGTCCGAGATTGCCTGCATCCACATGATCTGTTTCGACTGATCGATCGACAGTTGAATCGTCGTGAGCAAGATTGCCAGCGTATCGTTAACGCTTCCGGTGGAATCGATTCGGCGCGATCGTTGAAGCAATTGAGTCGCTGGTGCGAAGATCGATGGGGAAAGCATCCGACGTTGACATCGAGCGACGATCAACGGCCGTTCGACGTGCCCTGGATGGTGCTCGATTCGACTCTTGCGGAGTCGGTTTGGGATTGGAGAGCGGAGATATCGCCGGATTCGATCTTTGACGAGATCGCGAGCTTCGCGGAGTCGCATCCCGACTGGCTCGAACTGTCTGCCGGTTGATCGTTCATTGAAGTGCGATGAATCCCGGCCGGATCGCGTCGGCGTGGCGGTCCTGATTGTTGCCTACAACGGGATGCGTTATCTCGACGACTGCCTTCGCAGTCTCTTCTCCGCCGATACAACGCAGTGCGATATGCGCTGTGTCGTCGTTGACAACGGATCGACCGATGGCACCGCCCAGTGGGTTCGCGAGAACTATCCGGCTTGTCGAGTCGTCGAGCCGCGACAGAATCTCGGATTTGCCGAAGGCAACAATCGTGCTTGGCGCGAGGCAGATTCAGAGTTTCCGAAACTTGACTTCGCATATCTTCTCAATCAGGACACGTTGGTTGATCCTGATTTTCTCAATCAAGCCGTCGAGTATCTGAAGACTCGCCCAAATGTGGGGGCAGCGCAGTCGCTGTTGTTGTTGCATCCGGAAACGGATCTGATCAATACGGCCGGCAACTCGCTGCATTTCTTGGGGTTCGGGCTGCCAACTTTTTTTCGACATTCGGCCGAGGATGCTCCCGATTCGAGTGTGATTGGATACCCGTCCGGCGCCGCGGTGCTGGTTCGAGCTGACATTGTGCGGAAGCACGGATTGTTCAGTCCGGAACTGTTCATGTACTTGGAAGATGCCGAGCTTGGAATCAAGTTGCATCTGATCGGTCAACCGCCACATTTATGTCGCGCGAGCATCGTTTATCACAAGTATGGATTCGCGTCGACGCTGGGAAGTTATCAGTATCTCGAACGAAACCGCTGGTGGTTGTTGGCCGTTCACTATCGAGTCGCCACGTTATTCTTGCTGATTCCGATGTTGGCGATGATGGAGGTGGGCCAATGGGTCTACGCCGCTCAAAACGGACTGATGCGTGCAAAAATTCGGGCGTATGCGTCGTTTGTACGTCCACGTTTTCTGTCACAGTTGCGAAGAGCCAGGAAACGGGTTCAGAATTCGCGTCGGATCGGTGATCGCGATTTGTTGAAGGTGTTCAGTGCGACGATCGATTCGCCTTATCTGACGAGCCGCCTATTGAATAGTGTCGCCAACCCGATCATGAACTGGTACTTGCGATTTGCCCGGTGGATCGTACGTTGGTGACCCGACTGGTTGGCGGGTGGGCGTCGCCGTTCGCCATTGAATTCTTGTTTCGTATCAAATCACAATACCGCAAGAGTGAATCGAGATGGAGAATCCTTACGAATCGATGCCGATCGTCGCGACCGCGTCAAGTCAACAATCGGAGGAAGAAACGGCAACCGCGTGCCCGCCTTCGCACCGATGGATGAAGCGGGTCTTTGGGTTCGTCGTCGCAGCACTGGTGTTAGCGAATGTGGCGCTCGCGACATCGCCGAGTTTGCTTGAAAAAGTCGGGCAGTTTGTCCCAGATTCTTTCGCACCGGCAAGCGAATCTTTTGGAGGCCACGACCGTGGGTGCGGTTGCCCGAGCGCAATGGATTTGGATCGTAGCGGTCTTTCCGACGAGTAATATCGGCCCGTCGCGGATGCTCATGAGTCGCGCATGCTGGTATCATGCGGCGCATGAATGACTGTTCCGATTCCGAAACTGCTTCCGAAAGCGATTTTCCCCTCGTCGGACGCATTGCCTCGATTGACTATGGAACGGTTCGGATCGGGATCGCGATTTGTGATCCAGATCGAATTCTGGCTAGCCCGCTGGAGGTGCGATCTGCAGCCAACTGGCGAAAAGACGGCAATTACTTTTCCGAGTTGGCGAAGGAAGAACGGATCGCCGGATTTGTCGTTGGACTTCCGATTCACTGCGACGGAGGCGAGAGCGAGAAAAGCCGAGAGTGCCGCGAGTTCGCGAAGTGGTTAGCGGGAGCGACGAATTTGCCCGTACGTCTTTTCGATGAGCGATTCACCACTTCAGCGGCGAAGTCGCGGATGGCGGGTGCGGGTTACACGCGAGCCAAGAAGAAAAAACGGGTCGATGCGATCGCTGCGCTGGTTTTGCTTGAATCGTTCTTGGAGGCCTGTCGGTATCACGAAGGCGTCGCGGGTGAGCCAATCACCGGAGCAGCGGTTGGCGGCGAAGGATTGGATGACCAATCAACATTCGCCACTGACTGAAACATCAGACCGGTCTACGCAGCATCACAGCACGTCAACTTTTCGAGTAGGTCGGCAAAGCGAACTTCAGCCTGATAGCGTCGTTCCATTCTTTCACGGACGCTCCAACCTGAACGAATTTGAAGAACTCGCAGTGAGATCTCTGCATCGGACGGCAAAGTCTCATTTTGAGTGATCCTGGTGATTTCCGAGACGCTCGGCTCGCAAGTGATGGTCAACATGATCGAGATCCTTCCTGAAAAGTCATTTGTCCGGATGTAGGACAATCAGCCTGGCACTCGCAGGCTTGTTGATTGACTTGATTAGCAACCTCTGTGCCAATCAGCTGCTTTGACGTCGGTATTCCGGTCCGAGTTCGCGGAAAACGCTTGTTTCCTTCGGTTTATGAGGGAAAGTCGTCGTCATAGAGGTTTGCGAACGCCATCAGTGGTCCGATTAACGCCAGATCGTTTCTTCAAAGCTTTGCAAATCCTGCAATTCTTGTTCAGGCAATCGCATTAGGTAGAGTCCCCGACATTGCGGGAGCCCGGTGATCGCCTCGCAAAGCGTCGTCCACGTTTCGATCGACGACTTTCCTTGCAGTTCGCAGTAGTGGATCTGGCCGGCCGCATCGTAGATCATCCCGTAAACCTGCTGGCGCCCGCGATCCGGCGCCCACACGAATGAACCATCCGGCTCAAAATACAAAAGTGGCAGACGCTCCAGACGGGCCGCGGCTTCCTCAAACGAAGTCGGAATCGGCTTTCGGTTTTCTCCGTAGAGGTAGACGTGAAACGGCCGAACGCTGATAGCATTTGATTCCATTGAAGTGAACGCGCTGGAAGGATGATGGCGACTGGGAAACGCTCGTGAGTTGCGTCCATGAATGATAAGCAATTGACCAATCGCTCTTGCCGCGGATGTCGCGATCTGCGATTTTTCGGTCGTGAAACATCCGTTTTGACGAGTAAGGAGATCCCCGTCGTGTACCGTTTTGTATTGGCTACCATCAGCCTGTTTGCCGCGATCACGGCTGTCACCGGAGTTGCCGCAGAGGAATCCGCGTCAGTTCTTGAATCCGCTCCTAAGTTTTTGTTGCGTTATTCGTTGGCGCCGGGTGAGAAGATTCGATACGAGGTCACCCACATTGCCAAAACGAAGACTCGAATTCGAGGCGCCGAAGAAATCTCAAACGTGCATACCGTCAGCCAACGTCATTGGAACGTGACGGGTGCTAGCGATGGCGAGATGTCGTTCGAGCACGTCCTTGATTCCGTCGAAATGACCCAGCAGCAAGGCGAGCAGGAAGAACTTCGCTGGGACAGCGAGACCGGTGATAAGCCCGTTGCCGTGTTTGAGAAGGTCGCCGAACAAATCGGTCAAAAGCTTTCCAACATCTCGATAAATTCCAAAGGCGAAGAAGTCAATCGCGAAGACTTCGGCGGTACAAAAGCGTCGCTGGGAATGGGGTCGCTAACATTGTCGCTGCCCGAGGAACCCATCGCGGTGGGCGCGTCATGGTCGGTACCCCGAGAGGTACGCGCCAGAACCGAGGCCGGTGAAGTCCGAGTCATCAAGATTCGCGAACTGTACACGCTCGAAAAGGTTAAAACCGGCGTTGCCACGCTTTCGATTCGCACCGAGCCATTGACGCCGATCGATGATCAGTCAATTCGAGCTCAAGTGGTTCAGCAAGTCAGCAACGGTGAAATACGGTTTGACATGGACGCCGGACGGATGATCGGCAAGCAACTTGACTGGGACGAAACCGTCGTCGGCTTTCAGGGTGCCAACAGTTTGATGGAATATCGCGCGAGATTGACTGAAACGTTGGTCGACGGCATTGAGCGAACTGCCAGCCGACCCTCGTCGAACTAAACATTCTCACGATCAGAGCAAGTGCTTGGCTTTGACTTCCAAGTACTGGTTCACCAGCGGCGCGGTCAGTTCGTCTGGAAAGGCGTCGACGATCAGCACGCCGCGATGTTCCAGATTCTTTAGAATCTCATCTCGCCACAACAGAATGTCTGCCGCGGCGGCGGCGCGATACATGTTGAATGGCTCGCCATCGGGCGAGTCTGCGGCCTCGAACATCGCGCGGTCTCTTAGCAAAACACCCAGCGGCAAATGTTGGCCGTTGATGTTGCCCAAGTAATCCACCACTGCGCCCGCGTTGACTTCATCGATGACGCTGGTCGCCAGCACAACCAACGAACGTCGTTTGCAGTGCGTCGAAAGATACAAAAACGCTTGATCGTAACGTGATTCCACCAGTCGCGGAAATTGATCGAAGCCTGCTTGAATCAGCCGGTTCATCTGACTCTTTCCGCCCGCCGGTGCGATATACGAATGGATCGTATCCGAAAAGCAAAGCATCCCCACCGCGTCACCTTGCGACAGGGCAACATACGCCATCATCAGCATCGAATTGAGCGCGTGGTCCAGTAGCGAATAGCCGTCTCGTTGGTTGGTCATCATCCGCCCACAATCAAGCAGAAACATGACGCGTTGGCTCTGGTCACTTTGGAATTGGCGAACGGTCAGTTTGTTGCGCCTCGCGGTGCTGCGCCAATCGATGTGCCGATAATTATCATCGCGAGTGTAGTCGCGCAGACGCTCAAATTCGCTGTCCTGTCCGATCCGTCGCGTCTTGCGGACGCCGATCAAGCTGAGTCGATTCGTTCGCGCAAGTAACGCATAGTCGGCGAGTTGTTTCATGTCGGGATAGACATTGAGCGGTTCTGCCAGCGGCAACGTCAAATGTCGTCTCCACAATCGACACAGACTCCAAAACCGCAAATAGACGCCGCTGAGTTGGAACGCACCCCGGCGGCCAGGTGTCAGTTTTCGCTGCGCGGTCATCTGACCCAAGCGTGGTAGCTTGAGCGAATGTTCGGCCGGCGTTGACGCAAAGTGATCCGGCAAGTCATCGCGAACTTCGCCGATCAGTGTCATCCCCGATCGGTTCTCAACCGTGACTTCGCTCGTCAACGGAACGCCCAACGAACACGTCCGCGGAATGTTTCGACTGACACTGATGCCGCGATTGCTCAAAATATAGAGCAAGACCAAGTCGACACCGGCGACCAACAACAAAGCCACATCAATGGCGGCAGCGACTACAAGAAAATTTGGAAAGAAGATCGTCAAGACGCTGACGAAAAGAGATACGCCGAGCAGCAACGTCCACCCGATGGATGGAAATATTCGCAATTTCCAAGCGACGAACAGCAGCGGCAGCGCCAGAAAAATCAGCAGCAACCATGGCAACTGATTTTGCCATTGAAACTGACTTTCGATCGACTGACGTAGGGACTCGTTCATGGCAAGCGGGATCACTCGATCGGAAAAAGACTCTGTCGCTCGGATTGTAGCGAATTGACTCGCCCACGCGGTTGCCCGATCGCTCGCCAGCGTCCAAAATCGAGATCCCTCGCCATTGTCCTTTTTGAGTTGATCCGTGGAACAATCTTTTTTAGCGTACCTGCGTGGTCGTTGTCGCAGTCTTCCACAAGTGACGGTGGGGATCGGCGATGACGCCGCGGTGATTGAACCCGTCACCGGCCAATTGATCGCCTGCACGGACCAGATTGTCGATGGCGTCGATTTTTTGTCGGATCGACATCCGCTGGGTGACATCGGTTTCAAGGCGATGGCGATCAACCTCAGCGACATCGCGGCGATGGGGGCTGTTCCAACATCGGCCTTGGTAACACTGACTTTGCCAAAAGCCAACGCGACGCGGGTAGCCGGCGATGTTTACGAAGGTATTTTCGAGGCGGCCAAAAGCTTCGATTTCGCGATCGCCGGTGGCGACATCACGACGTACGATGGTCCGCTGGCGATCAGCGTGACGATGTTGGGAGAAGTTCCTCACGGCGGCGCGTGGTTGCGAAGCGGTGCTGAAGAGAATCAAGCGATCCTGGTCAGCGGCGCGGTCGGAGGCAGTATTCGCGGCCGACACCTTCGGCCGACCCCGCGTGTCGAGTTGGCCAGTCGACTCCGCAAGCTCGTGACCGTGACCGCAGCGATCGATATCAGCGATGGTCTTTCCATCGACCTGGATCGCTTGCTTGCTAAGAGCGGTGTGGGATGCGAGCTGAAAATAGACACTATCCCGATCCACGCTGATGCGGTCGAACTTTCTAAAACGTCCGGTCGCACGCCGATGGAACATGCTTGGAGCGACGGTGAAGACTTTGAGTTGATCGTCACCATGAGTCAGCAAGACGCCGATCGCGTCTTAGTCGAAGAGATGGGCGCGGCGTTGACGCAGATCGGTAAAACGACCAGTCGCACCGGGATCTGGAAACTCGAAAACGGTCGCCACGAACGTCTATCACCGCAAGGTTACGTCCACACATCGACGTGAACACGTAATGACTAAAACGACCAAATCATCGGAATCAGAATCACCGCAATGATTCCGAGCAGAAGATTCAGCGGTGTACCGATCCTCAAAAAATCGGAGAACCGATAGCCGCCGGGGCCATACACCATCATGTTCGTTTGATAGCCGATCGGTGTCATGAAGCTCGCCGATGCGGCAAGGGCAAGCGCGATCAAGAAGGGACGCGACTCAACTTGGTAGATCTTGGCTGTTTCTAAACAAAACGGAAACATCAGGACGGCGGCGGCGTTGTTGGTGATCAGTTCGGTGATGATCGAACCAAAAACATAAATCACCGCGAGCGCCGCGATCGGCCCCCAGGCCTGCGTCGACTCGACGACTAGACCGGCGACCGCCGTCGCTGCGCCCGAATTTTGCAGCGCTGTACCAACGCCGAACGCGGCCGCGATCGTTACCAGCACTTGCCACTGGATACTTTGCCTCGCGTCGCCCGATGACAGACAACCCAAGGCGACCATCATCACTGCGGCCAGCGAGGTTGATAAAACGATCGGGACCACACCTGTCGTCATCAATGCCATCAGCACCAAAAACACTCCGATCGACATCCAGGCCCGATCTCGCCGTATCGGTCGCCAATCATCAACCATGCTGACCAAATAGAACGCCGGATCATGGCGATGCGTGCGAACAAAGTGCGGCTGAGTTTGCATCAGCAGAGTATCGCCGGGACGAAGTTCGATATCGCCGAGTTTCATCTCGACACGTTTGCCGGCACGGTGAACCGCCAACACGGCGGCGCCGAATGTGGACCGGAAATCGGCGGCACGAATTGTCTTGCCGACCAACGTCGAGTTTGCCGAGATCACCGCCTCGCAAAGTCTTCGATCTCGCAAGTCTTTCGGCGATAGGTCGTGATCCGATTGCGAGTCGACGACGAGCCCCGGTATCTTCTCGAGTTCGATGATGCTGCTGACCACACCCGCGAATACCAGTAAGTCGTTAGCTTCGATGCGATCTTCGGGCCGTACCGGTGCAATGGTTTGTCCGTCACGATCAATTTCAATTAGAAACAACCCCGGCAATTGGCGAAGTCCCGCCGCTTCGACGGTTTGGCCGGCCAGTCGACATCCCGGACGCACAGACATCTCTATCAGATAGTCGCGCCGGGAATCGCTGAGCTGCTCCAACAATTCTTTTCGATCGGGTAACAACTGAGCGCCAAAGAAGTACAGATAAACGGTGCCAACGATCGCGTATGGCAGGCCGATCTTTCCGATCTCGAACAAGCCCATCCCGGGCAATCCGTTTTGCACCATCAATCCGTTGACGACCAGGTTGGTTGATGTCCCGATCAAAGTGCAAGTGCCGCCCAAGATCGTCAGAAACGAAAGTGGTATCAGCAGCTTCGAGGGCGCGATCCGGTTTCGGCGGCACCACTCCATCACAATCGGCACGAACATGGCAACGATCGGCGTGTTGTTGAGCAGCGCCGACATCGGAACGATCACGAACGCCAATCTCGCCAGGACGCCTTTCTCGGTGGTGGCTTTACCCAAAACGCGATGGCCGACTTGATCGAGCACACCCGTTTCGCGCAAACCGGCGACGACGATGAACAGAAACGCGATGGTCAACATTCCCGAGTTGCTGAATCCCGCAAAGGCTTCTTCGGGCGTGATGATGCCGATCGCCGCAAGCGTTGCCGTTGCGGCAAGAAACAGCACGTCCGGCTGCGCCACGTTCTTCAGCAACGACAAGAAAAGTAAGCCGACAACCGCGAGCGTTACCCAAGCGTCAAAACTCATGGGTTTTTATTCCGTCACCGGTGTCGAGAGACCGCGTTTCGGGATAGCGGGTGTTTCGAGAATGCCTTTGACTTGCGGCCAAAGGATCGCCGCTTCGACCAGCATCCACGCTTCTAAAACCAATGTTGCGATTCCCACCACGATGACAACCCAGTTCGGCTTCTCGGCTTGTAGCCAACCGGGCAGCTCCGAAAGCATCGCCCAGGCCGGCACGATCAGCATGAAAATCATGGGGATCACAATGAACCAAACCGGGATGCCGCGCCGCCATAGAAAGAACGCGATCACTAGAAACGCCAATCCTGCTAACAATTGATTCGTCGCGCCGAACAACGGCCACAGGATCAGACCTCCTTTGCCGGCGAACGTCGTCAGCCACCATAGCCCGCCGCTCAGCCCACCCGATTTCGCAGACTCCGATACCGCCGAGTGTGAGTCGAGATAGCTTTGCGGAACATTGCCGGAGATCGCTTCGCCTAACGTAACTGCCGTATCGGGTGTGGGCAGCGACGCGATGATGAGCGCCAGCACGACGGCGAAAATCGTTGCGCCATGTTTATTGGTCAACCAAACCATCGGGTTGAACGAAGCGACTCGCTGATCAGAATCGAGACTACCTTTTCCGACGAATGTCATCGCCAGTTCTTGAATGACGTACCTTTGCAATCGGCAAGCCGTATCCAGCGTCGTGCCGGCGAAAGACGCGACCAGAACGCCCATGATTGCGATGGCGATTGGTGCGGGTACCGAAATTGCTTTCAAGAAATTGGCGGAGCCATCCACGAACGCGCCAACTTGCACTCCTAGTCCGCTGGCCGAACCCCAGCTCTCGTATCGCATCATGTACGCTGCTTCGCCCGTGACGATCTCGGTTCCTCCGATTGCGGTTGCACCGAGTCCGAGTCCTGATACGCAAGCCAAGATCACGATGGTCGCCAAGAATCCTTCGGCGAGCATCGATCCATAACCAACGAACTGCGCGTCGGCTTCGTTCTTTATTTGCTTGCTGGAGGTGCCCGAAGAAACCAAGCAATGGAAACCGCTGCAGGCTCCACAAGCGACCGTGATGAACAAAAACGGAATCACCGAGGGGGCACCGATCGGTCCCGGTCGAAACATCGGCGCCGAAATCTCCAGCGGAATCCGTTCACCTCCGTCGACGATCGGCGCGCCACCGATCAAGCCTGCACCCACCAAACCAATCACCACCAAACCGAGCGCTGTGATCAGTTGCAGGGAGTTGATGTAGTCGCGCGGTTGCAGTAACAACCAAACCGGTAAGACCGACGCCACGTACGAATAAATCAACAGTAGCAGCACCCAAGTGATGACAGACCAGTCGGCCATCAATTGATTTGCGCTGCCGAGGATTCCCTCGTTTCCGAAAATCAGCGTCAGGTACATCGCCACCAGTGCTAGCAGCGACGGCACCAGCAGGTTCACGTTCTTGCGGTGCAACCATGCGCCAATAGCAACGGCGATCGGAATCTGAACCAAGCAGGGGAAAATCGAAGCCGGATACTGTTTGAATACAGCCGCGATCACCAACCCGAAGATCGCGAGCACGATCGTCAACGCCATGAACAGAATCAATAAAAACAGCAATCGAACACGGCGGTTGAGCACTCGGCCGGCAACGTCACCGACGGTTTGACCTTGGCTGCGCATCGAAACCACCAGCGCCCCGAAATCGTGAACGGCGCCGACCAAGACCGAGCCTAGCAAAACCCAAACCAGCGCCGGTAACCATCCCCACACCACCGCGATCGCTGGCCCGACGATCGGTCCGGTTCCGGCGATCGAAGTGAAGTGATGCCCGAACAGCACCGACTTGTCCGTCGGCACAAAGTCGTTGTCATCATTGAGTTCGACGCTGGGAACATTCGCGCTGGGGTCGAGCCGAAAGATTTTTTTCGCCAGCCATCGCCCGTACGTGTGGTAGGCGATGACGTAGGCGACCATCGATCCGAGGGCAATAAGAAGTGTGCTCATTGGAAACGGCGTGTTCCTTCGATCCGAAAGTTGTCGCGATGGGTAAAGTTGCCACGGCTACGTTTGGTGGCTGTCGACGCCTATACTGCGTAACCCACGATCTTAGCAGCTTTTTATTCAGTTACGACTAACGCACGGAGCGAATCGAACGTGTCGGAAAACATCGAAAAGACAGTCATCATCGGCAGCGGCCCGGCCGGCTGGTCCGCCGCGATCTACGCCGCACGAGCCAACCTGAGTCCGGTGCTTTACGAGGGCACGTTCAAACCCGAAATGATCCCATTGGGACAGTTGGCGTGGACTACCGAAGTCGAAAACTACGCCGGATTTCCAGCCGGCAATGTCCGGGCGTTCGTCGAGTCGGCAGTCTCAAAGGATCGGCATTACAATCTGCCACCGGCTCCCAAAGGTCACGAAAAGGATGGCCTGCCGCACTATGCCGTTCAGGGCGTCGAGTTGATGGAATTGATGAAGCAACAAGCTCTCAATTTCGAAACCCGGGTTGTCAGCGACGACATTGAACGAGTCGAGTTTGCCGAATCGGGACCGCACACGCTGTACCCCGCGCAGGGCGATCCCATCAAAACTCATACCGTGATCATCGCCTCCGGGGCCCGAGCGAACTACCTGGGCCTGCCATCGGAAGAGGAGTACAAGAACAAGGGCGTCAGCGCGTGCGCGGTGTGCGACGGCGCGCTGCCGATCTATCGCAGCAAGCCTCTGGCGGTGGTCGGCGGCGGTGATTCGGCGGTCGAAGAAGCGACGTACTTGGCGAATTTGAAGAATGCCGCGACCATCTACATGATTGTACGACGTGATGCGTTGCGGGCATCCAAAGTCATGCAGGACCGAGCCCTCAACCATCCCAATATCGAAATCCTGTGGAACAGCGTCGTCGGCGAGGTCTATGGCGACGGCAAACTGGTAAACGGGATCAAGATCGACAGCACCGTCGACAAATCGACACGTCGTTTGGATGTCGGTGGTATGTTCGTCGCGATCGGGCACACTCCCAATACCGCTTTCTTGAAGGGTGCCGTCGACATGAATGAGGCCGGCTACATCAAGTGGGCAAAACCATTTCGCACCAACACCAACGTCCGCGCCGTGTTTGCAGCGGGCGATGTCGCCGATGATTACTATCGACAAGCGATTACGTCGGCTGGCACCGGCTGCATGGCGGCACTGGACGCCGAACGGTACCTGGTGGAATTCGAGTCGTAAGTTCGTTCGATATCTGCCAACTCCTCTACTCATCTCACCTTCTCAGGCGCTGCCGCCATGAACGAAACGACTGACTTTTCACGCGAAGAAGCGATGCTTGACGAAGCGTCGACGAAGGGCGTGCTGGGAAAGGCGGTGATCTACACCCGCCTTTCCGGTCCCGGTTGGTTGCAGGGTGCGGTCACGCTTGGTGGTGGCTCGCTAGCCGGCGCGTTGTACTTGGGCGTCATCGCCGGCTATGACCTGATGTGGTTGCAGCCCGTGGCAATGATCCTAGGCGTCATCATGCTCAGCGCGATCAGCTACGTCGCACTCTCAACCGGCGAGCGACCGTTTCAAACGCTCAAGACGCATATCAGTCCGGTGCTGGCGTGGGGATGGCTGATCGCGACGATGATGGCCAACATCGTTTGGTGTCTGCCCCAGTTCGCACTCGGTACATCGGCCATCCAGCAGAACTTGATTCCGTCGACCAATACGGATGCCGGAAAAGTTGTCGTTGCCCTGTCACTGCTGATCGCCGCGTCCATCGTTGTTTGGTTCTACAACTCTGGCAGCAAAGGCATCAAAGCGTTCGAAATGATCTTAAAAGCGATGGTCGGCATCGTCGTCTTGTCATTTTTCGGTGTGGTGCTGGCGATGTCGATCGAAGGAGCGCTCGATTGGAGTGCTATCTTGGCCGGCTTCATCCCGAATCTCACTTACCTGTTTGAGCCCGTCCCGAGTCTCGCTGCGTCGGTCGCGCAAACGGGTGGGTATCAATCATGGTGGACGCACGAGATCGCGGGCATTCAAAAAGATCGGATCATCACCGCTTTCGCAACCGCCGTCGGCATCAACATGACATTTTTGTTGCCCTATTCGATGCTCCGTAAAGGCTGGGGATTGAAACAACGCGGACTCGCGATTTATGACCTTTCGATCGGATTGATCGTGCCGTTTGTTCTTGCCACAAGTTGTGTCGTGATCGCGGCGGCGAGCCAATTTCATGGAAACTCGAACGATGTAAAACGGATGCTCGCCAATGGTCAAACCAACACGAGCGAAGTCAAAGAGTATTACAAATTTCTTGACAAACGAATCGAACAAGAAATGCCGGATGCCACTCAAAGCGAGAAGTTACTTGCCCGCGAATCACTTCCCGAATCGGACAAAACAATCGCGGCAATGTTAGTCGGTCGTGACAACTTCGCACTCGCCGGAACACTGGAGCCGTTGGTCGGCGTGACCATTGCGCAAAAGCTGTTTGGAATCGGTGTACTGGGCATGGCTCTGTCGACGATCATCATTTTGATGTTGATCAACGGCTTCGCGTTCTGTGAGATGATCAACGTACCACCGGACGGTTCAATGCACCGGCTGGGTAGCTTCATCCCCGCAGTCGGTGTACTTGGCCCTTTCGTCTGGGGGCAAGCAGCGCCAGCACTAGCAGTGCCGACATCGATCATCGGTGGTGCGATGTTGCCGATCGCCTATCTTTCCTTCTTACTACTGATGAATTCTCGGCGAGCACTCGGCGATGCGATGCCGACCGGCGGCAAGCGAATCGTTTGGAACACGTTCATGATCTTCGCAACTGCCGTTGCCGGTTTCGGCTCGGCCTGGGGCATGCTCAGCAAAGGAACGATCGGTAACTTCGCTTTGGCTGCGATCGTCGTCATGCTGCTGGTGGGTATCGTTGGATTCATCGGTAAACAGAACGAACATCGGTCGGAAAATCACAGGATGGAATCATGAGCAAGTGGATCAGCATCGATAAAGCCCGAATCGAAACATCGATCGGACCCGACGCCGAAGTTCGCGGCTGGGTCCGCACGCGGCGTGACAGCAAAGGTGGATTCAGTTTTATCGAGGTCAACGATGGAAGCTGTTTTGGCAATCTGCAAATCGTCGCGCCGGCGGAACTGGCAAACTACACCGACGAGATCCAAAAATTAACCGTTGGTTGCAGCGTCGTGGTCACGGGCGAGTTGAAAGCGTCACCCGCCGATGGTCAGGCCACCGAGCTTCACGCAACCGAAGTTCGCGTGCTCGGCTGGGCAGATCCCGAAACGTATCCGCTGCAAAAGAAACGGCACACGTTCGAGAAGCTTCGCGAGTGGGCGCATCTGCGTCCTCGGACCAACACGTTCGGCGCCGTTGCGCGAGTTCGCAATCAGATCAGCCAATCGATTCACCAGTTCTTCCACGAAAACGGATTCTTCTACACGCATACACCGATCATCACGGCCAGCGATTGCGAGGGCGCGGGCGAAATGTTTCGCGTGACGTCGTTGGATCTGGAAATGCTCGCCAAGCGGGGCGGACCGGTGAACTACGAATACGATTTCTTCCAAAAGCCTGCGCACTTGACCGTAAGCGGACAACTCAACGGCGAAGCCTACGCGACCGCGATGGGACGTATCTACACATTCGGGCCGACGTTCCGCGCCGAGAACAGCAACACGTCGCGTCACTTGGCCGAGTTTTGGATGGTCGAACCCGAGGCCGCGTTCTTCGACCTGGCCGACAACATGAAATTGGCCGAAGACTTTCTCAAGCGTGTCTTCGGCGATTGTCTCGAGAATTGTGGCGAGGACATGCAGTTCTTTGACGAACGAATCGAGAAAGGCAAGATCGAGCAACTCGCATCGATGATTCAAAAACCGTTTGCCCACATGACGTACACCGAAGCGGTCGACAAGCTGAAATCGTCCGGTGAAAAGTTTGAATACGCGGTCGAGTGGGGCACAGATCTGCAAGCCGAACATGAACGTTATTTGACGGAGAAACACGTCGGCGGCCCGCTGATATTGACGGACTATCCGGCGACGATCAAGCCGTTTTACATGCGAGTTTCCGACGACGGAAAGACGGTCGCAGCGATGGACGTGTTGGTACCTGGCGTCGGCGAAATCATCGGCGGCAGCCAGCGAGAAGAACGGCTTGACGTGCTATTAGAACGCATGGCTCACGCGGGTCTGGATCAATCGCAGTACGAGTGGTATGTCGATCTGCGTCGATACGGCACTGTGCCACACGCCGGATTCGGTTTGGGGCTTGAACGGGCCGTGCAGTACGCGACCGGGATGGCAAACATCCGCGACGTGATCCCGTTCCCCAGAACGCCAGGCAACGCCGACTTCTAAGTTCGAATCGGAGAACGATTGTCCCCAATCGTTTGGGTAGATAGAGTTCGTTGACTAAGCGATTGAGACAATCGTTTTACAATCTTTTAGCCAATTGTCTTCACTAGCAGTTTTCGATAGACATCGGCTGTCGCCGCCGCCATCGCGGTGTCGGAAAACTTGCGGGCGTGCGTGTTGAACGCGGTTTCTCGCATTTGATACCAGTCGTGTTTTCCGGTTACCATCGCTTCGATTTGCTCGGCGAGACTCTTTGGGTTACCAGGTTCAGCCAGCAATCCTTCGACACCGTGTGTGACCGCTTCGGGCGTTCCCTCGACTCGCGTTGCAATCACGGGCACCGCCGCAGCCATCGCTTCGAGAACCACCATCGGCAAGCCTTCACCGAACAGACTCGGCAATACCATTGCGTCGACATGTGCCAGCGCGGCGGGAACGTCGGATGTGAATCCAGTCATCTCGACGTGTCGTCGAATCTCCAGTGCATCGATCAGCAATTGAATGTCCGCTTCATACTGGGGTGTTTCAAACGACCCGATCACTTTTAGAACGACATCGTGACCTCGGTCTCGCAGTTTCGCCAGCGCATCGATCGCGACCTCGAGACCCTTTCGCGGTCGCATCAGCGCGACCATTCCAATCGTCCAACGACCGCCGACGACGGGAAAGCATTTCCGTTCGGGGCGGATCGCCGGCACGCCGTTATGAACAACCGTAATTTTGTCCTGGGTCGCTCCGCGCCGGATACAGTCCATTCGTAGACTTTCGGAAACGGTGATTAGGTGCGAGCACGTTCGCAATGACTGATCCTCAATCCACGCATTGACGCGATTGACCAGCATCCGCGATGAATCACGCGCCGCCGGGCTATGGACGTGATAGACCCACGGCACGCCAGTCAACCGCGAAGCTAGCGCCGTGATCATTGCGGTTCGCGGTGTGTGTGCATGAAGCAGATCGTAATCATGGGCGTGAACCAATTCGCGGATGCGCGCGGCCGCACGTAGATCGAGTCGATTGGTCATCGAAGTGTCATGGCCGATTCCCCATCGACGACCGTCTTCTTTGAGCATCGCTGCGAACTTGCCCGGTTTAACGCACGCAAAGTCGGCGCTAACACCGAAGTCTGGCAGGCAACGACCCAGATGAGATTGAACCCTCTCGGCACCGGAAAAATGTTCGCCGTTGACGACGTGCAAAACCTTCACATCGATCGCGGTCTTGATCGGCGGAAGGACAACGACCGGTGTTGCGACGGCGGGAGCGCCGAGAATGAACGAGTCGGCGCCCGAGTAAATCGGTGAGAGCATGCTTGGAACCGGCGTATCGAGACGACTGGAGACTTGAACCACTGCCGAAAGTGTTGGTCGCCGGTCGTGGGATCGCGGTTGCGAACATCATGAGAATCCGTCGGGTCGCGAAAAGTCTGACCATTGTGACGGTTGCGCCGAAGGATCGGCTTTCATCCGTGCCTACTTTTATCGAGATCCCTCGGCTAGATTAGGGGCCGACCCGTCATTTCGGGCCAAACAACGACCATTTCTCCCCTAACCATTAGCGACTCCGTTGAAAGCCAACATCGTCCTCTTACCCGGCGACGGCATCGGGCCCGAAATCGTTGAACAAGCCCGTTTAGTCCTGATCGCTGTGTCGAAACTGTTCGGCCATGAATTTTCGTTTACTTCTCATTTGATCGGCGGCATTTCGATCGACACCAGCGGCGATCCATTGCCGCCAGAAACGATCGAGGCCTGTCGTTCCGCGGATGCGATTCTCCTGGGCGCGGTCGGCGGTCCGAAATGGGACGATCCGTCGGCGAAGACGCGCCCCGAGGCGGGCTTGCTGAAGATCCGCAAAGAGCTTGGCCTGTTCGCGAATCTCCGCCCGATCAAGCTCTACCCCGAACTCGTCGATGCGTCGCCCTTGAAGCGCGAGATCATCGAGGGAACGGACATTCTGTTCTTTCGTGAATTGACGGGCGGCATCTATTTCGGGCCGTCCGGTCGCAGCGGAAGTGGGCCGACCGAGTCGGCGTTCCAGTCGATGGTTTACAGCGTCGCCGAAGTCGAGCGGATTGTGCGACTGGCAGCGAAAGCCGCGCAAGGTCGCGACAATCGTTTGACCAGTGTTGACAAGGCGAACGTGCTCGAACCGAGTCGCTTGTGGCGACAAGTTGCCGCGCGCGTCATGGCCGACGAGTTTCCGAACGTGAAGTACGATGTCGTCCTGGTCGATTCGATGGCGATGCACTTGATCAATCGACCGCGCGACTTCGACGTGGTCGTGACGGGCAACATGTTCGGCGACATTTTGACTGACGAAGCATCCATGTTGCCGGGATCGTTGGGAATGCTGCCGAGCGCATCGCTGGGCGACGGCGGCCCTGGTTTGTACGAGCCCATTCACGGGTCGGCGCCGGACATCGCCGGCAAAGGGATCGCCAACCCCCTTGCCACGATCCTGGCTGCCGCGATGCTGCTACGACATTCGTTGGCAATGACCGCTGAAGCTGACGCGATCGAGAACGCTGTCGGTAAATGCTTAGCCGATGGCCTGCGAACAGCGGACATCGCTTGCGGGGACACATCGATTGGGACTCAGGCGATGGGCGCCGCAGTTGTGGAGCGTTTAAGCGTTTGAGCATGCTACGGTTGATTGCGGAATCATTTTCGGACGATGCATTAGGCCAACGTTCTTTGTCGGGAAACCAATGGACGGATCCTCGCATTTACATCTTATTGGCCGTCATCTTGGCGGCGCTCGGGATCGCCACCGTCGTCGGCGTGCTCTTATCGCGCCGCGAAAAGACCGGCATTGAATCGGCCTTATTGCGCCGATTCAATCACAAGTTGCGGGTGTGGTGGATCATGGTCGTGATCTTCACGTTCGGACTGTTGCTGGGGCGCATCGGCGTGGTGATGCTGTTCGGCCTGGTTTCGTTTTGGGCGCTCCGCGAGTTCATCACGATGACTCCGACCCGACGAGGCGATCACCGCACGCTGTTCTGGGTGTTCTTCATCTTCACGCCGCTGCAATACATTTTGATCGGGATGGGCAGTCGAAAGGGAGTCGACTACTACGATTTTTACAGCATCATGATCCCGGTATACGCTAGTCTGTTCATTCCGGCGCGGGCGGCGATCGCCGGTGACTACAAAAGATTTCTCGAGCGAAGCGCGAAGATCCAGTGGGGGTTGCTGATTTGCGTGTACTCACTTAGTTACGCCCCGGCACTGTTGGATCTGAGGCTGACGCATACCGACAACACGGTGTGGCAAGGCAGTTCCGTCAGCGTCTTGATTTTCTTTGTGCTGATCGCCCAATTGGCGTCCGTCTTCGAACGTGCGTGGGGCAAACTGGCCGGGCGTCACGTGATCGCGGAAAAAATCAATGCGTCGCGAACATGGGAAGGATTCGTTGGGTCCATGGTGACGACGGGATTGGTCGCGGCGTCGCTTTACTGGGCGACTCCGTTTTATCCTTGGGAAGCCGGGATTTTGGGCGCCGTTGCCACTGTCATGGCGAGTGCTGGGACGATGACCATGAGCGCGATCAAGCGTGACCGAGGCGTTACCGACACGGGAACTTTGGTGCAGGGCCACGCGGGCGTTTTGGACCAAATCGACAATGTTTGCTTTGCCGCGCCGGTCTTCTATCACCTAACTCGATTTTTCTGGTCGGCGTGAAGCGAGAAAATGTAGCGATGCCACTGAATCTGTTCGATACGCATGCCCATCTCAACTCCGATGCATTCGCTGGTAATGTCGACGAGGTAGTTGATCGCGCCAAAGCGGTCGGCGTTGCCGGCGTGATGGTAATCGGCATCGATGTGACAACGAGTCGTCGTGCTTGTGAATTGGCTGCCGAGCATCCGGGGTACTTGTTCGCTGTTGTTGGCATTCAGCCGAACTCGGTCGCGGAAGCCGCCGATCAAGATTTTGCGACCATCCGGGAACTGGCGGGCTATCCCGGCGTCCGAGGCATCGGCGAAACAGGGCTCGACTGCTACTGGGACGACACACCCATCGATCAACAACAAGAATTCTTCGATTTACATCTCCAACTGTGTCGCGACACCAAGCTTCCGATGGTCATTCACATGCGTGAAAGTGGTGCAATGATCGTCGATCAATTGAGGCGTCAAGGTGTGGTTCCGCCCGGAATCATGCACTCCTTCACCGGTGACATGGCGGTTGCGAAGGAGTGCCTCGATTTTGGTTTGCACATCAGCTTTGCGGGAATGGTGACGTTCAAGAAGAGCGACGAATTGCGAACGGTTGCCAAGATGGTTCCCGAAAACCGCTTGCTGGCCGAAACCGATTCGCCCTACCTGAGTCCTGAGCCGCTGCGTGGAAAACGTCCTAACGAACCCGCCCGAATCGAGCACACGCTGCGCTGCCTGGCCGAACTTCGTGGTGTATCGGCGGAGCATCTGGCCCAGGCTACCACCGACAATGCGAAACGATTGTTCCAATTGCCGTAGGATGTCGCGTGGTCGCCTTACCCGTCACCTGATACCTGTTACCTGAAACCGACTTCACCATGCGTGTACTTTCCGGCATCCAGCCCACCGGCCGTCCTCATTGGGGAAACTTTTTCGGCGCGATTCGACAATACATCGACTTGCAGGAAGAAAACGACGGTTTCTATTTCATCGCCGACCTGCATGCGCTGACCACCGTTCGCGATCCCGCAGTCTTGCGAGGTCACGTCATCGATGCGGCGCTCGATTTACTCGCGCTCGGTCTCGATCCAGCGAAGGCAACAATGTTTGTGCAATCGCACGTCCCGGAGGTCAGCGAGCTGAATTGGATCTTGCTCGCAGGTGCGCCGATGGGGCTGCTTGAACGATGTCACGCCTACAAAGAGAAGAAGGCAAAGGGGTTGCCGGCGGACGCAGGACTGTTCACGTATCCGGTGCTGATGTCGGCCGACATTCTGGCGTACGACAGCGAGATCGTTCCGGTCGGTGAGGATCAAGTTCAACACATCGAAGTCTGTCGCGATTTGGCGGGAAGTTTCAATCATGCTTTCGGCGAGACATTCATTCTTCCCAAAGCAAAAACGCTCGAGAATGGCGCGAAGGTGCCTGGAACGGACGGGCAAAAAATGAGCAAGAGCTACGACAACACGTTGCCCCTGTTCTGCGATGCGACGCTTGATACCGTCAAAAAAATCAACAAACAGATCATGCGGATCACGACGGACAGTCGACCGATGGAAGATCCGAAGGAACCCGATGACGATCACCTGTTCCAGCTCTATCGATTGTTCGCCGGCGAATCTGAAGTTGCTGAGATGGCCGCGATGTATCGGCGCGGCGGTTTCGGATATGGCGAAGTCAAGAAGGCGATCGCCGAAGCCAGTGAAGCCTATTTCGCGCCCGCTCGCGCGAAACGAATCGAGCTCCGACAGAACTTAGACTACGTTCACGAAACCTTGCGCAGCGGCGCCGAGCGGGCTCGCAACGTCGCAGCCGACGTCCTGTCTCGTGCCCAATCGGCATGCGGATTGCGACCGGCAGGACCAACTCGCTGATGCGCCCGGACATTGGCTGATACATCGGCGGCGGCAAATGCTAAACTGGCGCCATGACAATTCTTGGCAGCGGAACGGAAATCGTCGAGTGCGTCCGCATCGGACGAATGATCGAGACGCACGGAGAGCAATTCCTGGAGAGGGTGTACTCGGCGGGCGAGATCGCTTTTTGCATTAGCGCCGCAAACTCGATCCAACATTTCGCCAAAAGGTGGGCTGCAAAAGAAGCCACAGTGAAAGCAATGAGATGTCGCAATCAGGGCGTCCGCTGGACCGAAATCGAAATCGTTCCGAACTTGCGAGACGGGCCGACAATCATGCTGACCGGTTCGGCCGCGCTGTGGGCCGAGCAGGTAGGGATTCAGAAACTTCACGTCTCGCTAGGGACCTGTCGTACCCACGCAACCGCGTACGTTTTGGCGACCGACGAACCGGAATGACATCTTGGGAGCCGCGAAGCCGCCCCTGCCAAATTTGTCCCCAGTTCCGTCGCCAAAGCTAAGCCGCGAGCCGTAAGGCATTGATGGAAAACAGCTTACGAGCGATACCTAACGACTGGCACAGCGATTGCTCTCTGACTCATTCGCGTCTGCATTCCTGCCAAACGTGCACTATCGGTCTAGCCCGACTCGCCGATTCGTTCGGCCGGGCAAGCCTGCGGTTCGCCCAGGAAATCGACCGAGTACATAGTCAACTATCACATCCGTTTCAGTCATCCAACGAAAGGTACCACGGAGATGGCAACAGCCACGAAAAACAAGTCGAAGATCCGTTTGCAGCCAATGGGCGAGCGAATTGTCGTTCAACGTCAGGAAAGCGAAGAAACAACGGCCGGCGGCATCGTGCTCCCCGATTCGGCACGCGAGAAGCCGGCCCGCGGCACCGTGGTTGCTATCGGTAGCGGCAAGTTGCTTGACGACGGTACCCGCGCCGCAAGCCAATTGAAGGCAGGCGACATGGTCCTGTTCAGCAGCTATGCCGGTGAGACCGTTGAAATCGACGACGTCGAATACCTGTTGATGCGCGAAGACGATGTCCTGGCCGTCGTCGAATAAGGTTCGCGACCCGATCGTCGCTTTTCCCCACCCATTTCCATTCACGAACAAAATCAATCATGCCAAAAATCATCGTTTTCGATCAGGAAGCCCGCGAATCGATTCGCCGGGGCGTTTCAAAACTGGCCCGCGCGGTCAAAGTCACTCTCGGCCCGAAGGGTCGTAATGTAATTCTGCAAAAGAGCTTCGGCAGCCCGACCGTCACCAAAGACGGTGTCACGGTCGCTAAAGAAATTGAACTCGAAGATGTCTATGAAAACATGGGCGCACGGATGGTTCGCGAGGTCGCCAGCAAGACCAGTGATGTCGCCGGCGACGGCACCACCACTGCGACCGTGATGGCTGAAGCGATTTTCAACGAAGGTCTCAAGGCCGTCGTCGCCGGTGTCAACCCGATTCAA
Organism: Rubripirellula sp.; assembly: GCA_041740415.1. Taxonomy (GTDB): domain Bacteria; phylum Planctomycetota; class Planctomycetia; order Pirellulales; family Pirellulaceae; genus Rubripirellula. The sequence goes on along the minus strand of JBGSLZ010000001.1, from coordinate 1,917 downwards.
ATGAAGACGGGCATCGAAGCCGCCGTTTCGGACATCACCGACAAGCTCCACAAGATGGCCACCAAGGTCAAAGACAAAGAGGCGATGGCCAACGTCGCGACCATCGCTGCAAACAACGATCGTGAAATCGGCGATCTGTTGGCCGACGCGATGAGCAAGGTCGGCAAGGATGGCGTCATCACCGTTGACGAGGGAAAGAGCCTGAAAACCGAACAGGAGTGGGTCGAGGGGATGCAGTTCGACCGCGGCTACCTGTCGCCTTACTTCGTGACCGATTCATCGGCCATGTCGGTCGTTCTTGAAGACGCTTACATCTTGGTCTTCGAAAAGAAGATCAGCAGCATCAAGGACATGGTTCCGCTGCTCGAGAAAGTTGTTCAACAAGGAAAGCCACTTTTGATCATCGCCGAAGACGTTGATGGTGAAGCGTTGGCGACGCTGGTTATCAACCGTCTGCGTGGCACGTTCTCGGTTTGTGCCGTGAAGGCACCGGGTTACGGTGACCGTCGCAAGGCGATGATGGAAGACATCGCGATCTTGACCGGTGGCTCAGCGATTTTCGAGGCACTCGGTGTCAAGCTCGAGAGCGTCGATCTGCCCCACCTCGGTCGCGCCAAGAAGATCATTGTCGATAAGGACAACACGACCATCATCGAGGGCGCCGGTAAGAGCGCCGATATCAAGTCTCGTATCGATCAGATCCGACGCGAAATTGAAAACAGCACCAGCGACTACGACACGGAAAAGCTGGAAGAGCGACTCGCGAAGTTGGCCGGCGGTGTCGCCAAGGTCAACGTAGGTGCGGCGACTGAAAGCGAAATGAAGGAAAAGAAGGCACGCGTCGAGGACGCTCTTCACGCAACCCGCGCTGCGGTCGAGGAAGGCATTCTGCCGGGTGGCGGCGTAGCATTGCTGCGTGCTGCGTCGAGCGTGAAGCCTGCCGAATCACTTACGGAAGATCAAATCGTCGGATACAACATCGTGCTGCGTGCCTGCCGCGCACCATTGATGATGATCGCTCAAAATGCCGGCCAAGACGGCGGCATCGTTTGCGAAAAAGTGTTGGCCGGCAAAGGCAACGATGGATACAATGCGTTGACCGACAAGTACGAAGACTTGGTCAAGTCGGGCGTCATTGACCCAACGAAGGTGACGCGAACCGCGTTGGCGAACGCAGCCAGCGTTTCGGTGCTGTTGCTGACCAGCGACGCATTGATCGCCGAGAAGCCGACCGGCAAGAAGGCCGGAACCGGCGGCGACCACGATATGTACTAAGTCGATCGGCTTGGCAACAGATTAACGAAAACGGCCGACGAAAGTCGGCCGTTTTTTTTGCGGTATTGGTCTGCGGTTGCAAGTTAGAGTATCGTAAACGCAGTGCTAGCATCCGTTTTGATTGACTTAATCATTAACTGCGGATGAAGCATGCCGGGCGCGTGACATTGGTTGTCCGCGCATTTGGCGTCAACACCAAGGCCAGTGATGTTGATGTTCGCCTGAAAGTATGAACTTTCCTAAATACCTGTTTTCTCTCGACATCGCGCGTGGACTTGCTGCGGCGGCTGTAGTCTTTTGGCATCGGCAACATTTTTTCTTCGAGCATTGCAAGCTGCCAAGCGATTTCGACAAAACGCAGCAGCCGCTTTATACATGGTTCAGCTTGCTCTACGACCACGGCCACCTCGCAGTGCCATTCTTCTTTCCGATGTCAGGATTTGTCTTCTTTTGGCTCTATCGTGAAAAAGTGGTGTCTAGCGACAATTAGTTTTCCCTATTGTGTTGCCTCAGCCTAAAAGTATACCCAAATGTCAGCTTCAAAAAGAATGCTGTCATAGGCCTGCTGAGCGTAGCGAAACAGGCCTATGACAGCGGCTACTTTGCTCTTGGGCGGACAGGACACCTAGGTTGAACTCGAGC